>JAHDCX010000021.1 GCA_020629635.1 Acidimicrobiales bacterium
CTCGCCTTCGCTCCGATGCCGCTCTTCGCCGCCTACGGGTTGCTCACCGCACTGATGATCATGATGGCGCTCGTCGCCACCCTGGTCGTCCTGCCGAGCCTGCTCTACGTCATCACGAGCGACGCTACGGGCCGTGCCGCCGGCCCCAGCTCGGGCTCCGAGGGCTCCGAGATCCGACTCGCTTCGCTCGCCGCGGCCACCACCCAACGAGCTCTCGTCAACCACTGACCCAATCGACCCCCGGTCACAACGGGTGCGCCGCTCCCCCGGCGCATCCGTTGTTGACGTCGGCTCACAGCGACCACCGTCTCGACGAGTCGGGTGCGCTCGACCAGGTTCGGATCGTCAATGGGGTCACTTCGATCAACGCCTGACCGTCGGTGCTCGGGTTCCACTCGTACTTGTCGATGAAGACGGCCGAGACCGCGTGCATCGAATGGGGCGCACGGGTCGCCCAGCCGTCGATGATCACCACGTCCATTGGATCCGGTAGCGAGACGACGACACCGGGGTTGGCCGTGACATTGCGGATCTTGATCGCGTTTTCGGGCGTTGCGAAGTAGAGCCGATTGCCGTGTTCGACGTGCCACATCGGAACTGCGTGCGCCCGACCGTCCGACGTCGCCGACGCAAACCAGCTGAACTCGGCCTCTCGAACCCGACCGATCACGACCGCGAGTTCCGGGTCGTCCGGAAGTTCGAGACGAGGAGCGACCTGTGGCGTTCGAGGTCGATCGAACCAGTCCCCGCTCTCGATCACGGGCCGATTCGCCAGCAGAGCCGATGGCGCCCAGTAGACCCAGGCCTCGACCGCGTCGTTGCCGACCATGATCGTCTCGAGATGGCGCTCGTAGAAGTCGGGGTGGCCTTCGATCTCGTCCGCTCGCGCCAAGCCGTCGTCATCGATCTCGAACACCTCGCCGATGACGGTTCCGTCGCCGCGAGCAACTCCGGGGTAGGCACCGAAGTCGAGAAGGACGGCACCGTCGAGTCTCCCGGAGACCGAAGACGCGACCGACGCAGCGATCTGCGTGTGGTACGTCGTGTCGGTCGGAGGACCGCCGACCGGGGTCCGAAGCGTTCCGTACACGAACAATCTCGGCATCTTGCGCTACTCCGATTCGCCCGAAGCGCGTTGTATCTCGTCGACCGCGTCCGCGATCCGTTCGGCCGCGATGGCAGCGCCGAGCTCACCGAAGTGTGTGCCGTCGACGTAGTACTGCTCGTCGAGAATGTCGCGGACGTCGACGACTCCACCGTCGAGGCTGGACAACAGGGCGAAGTAGCGGTCCGCCTGATCGGGATTGGTGGCGTACTGCGGATGTGGAGACCGTTGTTGAATGTCGGTGTTGATCACCGGAGGGTAGGCGACCCAGATCAGCTCTTTGACGCCAGCCGCCGTCGCCTCGAGGGCGATCGCCTGGTGCGCAGAGCGCAGACGCTCCACAAGCGTCGGATCGCCGAGATCGACGGGCCCGGCACCGACGTCGTAGCCCCACATGCTCGACGGGCCGAATGACACGACCAGCACGTCGAGGTCCATCTCGGCGAACGCGTCCGGAAGCCACTTGGTCCAATCACAGGTGAGTTCGGGTTCGGGGGCGTGGTTGTTGCGCATGGGCAGTGGCCCGAGTTCGGGGTTGTAGAAGAAGTCGAGGTCGTCGCCGAAGGCCCCGCAGCCGTTGCGGTCCAAGCCTCCCGTCCCGCTCGTCCAGATCGCCAAGGCCTCCGGCACCGACACCCAGTTCTGTGGGATCGCGTCGGCAATCGCGGCGTTCATGAACATCATGCTGCTGTCACCTGCAGTGCCGACCCGCAGGACCTCGGAATCGGTGCCCTCTCCCGTCTCGGCAGTTTCGTCGATCGACCCATCCGGTCCCTGCGGCTCCTCCGCCGCCGCAACTCGTGTCTGCCCGAGCAGCACGCTCTCGTCAGCCGGGTCATCCCAGAACGGCAACAATCCGGTGACCGCTGCGGCAACGAAGAGGGCGACGCACACGAGGCGCGCATCACGCACGTTCATCCGCTGGCCACCGCCCGAGACCGCCGAATCGGGTTCTCGATGAGGTGATACGAGCCGAGACTGAGCACCACGGTGAGCAGAATCTGAGCTGCGGCCGAGTCGATGAGCGTGAACACCGGCCAATGCCACAGATAGATCGAGTAGCTGTAGCGACCCAGTATTCGAAGGACCGGGTTGGCCAACGGGGCCGCAGCGGGGGCAGCGAGCCCGATCAAAACAAGGGCGAGGGTCGCTGCGGAGGTGACGAGAATCGCGATGCTCGGAAGTTCGCCCCCGAGGGGGAGTTCGACGACGCGAGCCAGGAAGACCACAACTGCGGTGATGGCCACGGCGGCCACTGCGACACGCGGCCCGTCGTGTCGAGCGATCGGTCGTCGGTGAAGACCCACGGCAAGCGCGCACCCGGCGGCGATCTCCCCCACCCGAGCCCCGGTGTGCAGGTAGCGATCGATCACCAGCGCTGCCGGAACGGCGATCACCAGCGCTCCGGCGACCAGGAGCCGCACGCCCTGCACGCCGGAGAGCTTCGCGCTCAACAGAACCAGTGCGGGGAACACCAGATAGAACTGCTCCTCGATCGACAACGACCAGTAGTGCGCCAACACCGACGCGTCCGCACCGCCGTACGTCACGTCGCGCAGAATCTCGTGAACGTTGAAGTACCAGAAGGTCGCGGCGAAGATGTCGCCGCTCGAGATCAGGGAGAGTCGGTCAGCGAAATACACCCATGCGGCCGACCCGATGATCGTCACGCACGCCGCAGGAAGAAGCCGGCGAAATCGACGGTCGTAGAAGCGGCGCAGATCAACCGATCCGGTCGCCGCCACCTCGGCGAGCAAGAGCCGAGTGATCAAGAAGCCCGACAGCGTGAAGAACATCGACACGCCGAGATACCCACCCGGAAGCCAGGATTCCTCGAAGTGATACACCACGACGAGCGCCACGGCGATCCCCCGAAGTCCGTCGAGGGCTTGCACGTGAGAAAGCCCGGACGTCGCCTTCATCGCGTCGACGTCAACCGCTCCCTGGATCACCGGATTGACGATAGCCACGGGTCTATCATCCAGCCCATCCAATCCGAGCCGTGGGGGTCCCGAACATGAACCGGCAGGTCGCTGCCCTCGTGCCGATGCGTCACAACTCTGAGCGCGTGCCCGGCAAGAACTACCGGATGTTCGGAGACGCCCCTCTGTTCCACCACATCGTCCGAACGCTGCAATCCAGCGCGTTGATCTCGGAGATCATCATCGATACCGACAGCCCGGTGATCATGGAGCAGTGCGCGGAGACGTTCCCCGACGTCGTTGTCGTCGAACGACCGATCGATCTCCGCGATGGCGACATTGCGATGAACCGAATCATCGAACACGACCTCGAGTACACGACGGCGAATGTGTTGTTGCAGACGCACTCCACCAATCCGCTGCTCTCGGTAGCCGCCGTCGACGAGGTTGTTCAGACCTACTTCGACGAGGACTGTGATTCGGTTTTCACGGTCACCCGTCTCCAGCAGCGTCTTTGGCGGCACGGCAACGCCGGAACCCCGGCAGCCGTGAACCACGACCCGGACGTGCTTCTGCGGACCCAGGACCTCGAGCCGCTCTTCATCGAGAACTCGTGCGCCTTCGTCTTCTCGCGCCAGTTGATCATCGAGACGGGCGTCCGAATCGGCGCACGGCCTCGCATGGTCGAGACCGATCCGATCGAGTCACTCGACATCGACGAAGAACCGGACTTCGTGCTCGCAGAAGCCATGTGGGAGCAACGGCGCACAAAGGGAAGAACCTCATGACCACCGTCGCAGTGACCTGCACACACCTCCAGCGTGACATCGACGACTACCGCGACCGCTTTGCCGCCGCGGGACTCGACCTCGTCGTGCCTGACGTACCGGGCCAAGAACTGGCCGGCGATGAACTCGTCGCGGCGATGTCTGGCGTTGCGGGCGTCGTCGCTGGCGACGACGCGTTCACCCACGACGTGATGGCCCAGCTGCCGGATCTCCGCGTGATCTCCAAGTGGGGTATCGGTTTGGATGGGATCGATCTTCCTGCCGCCGAGTCTCTCGGCATTCGTGTCACCAACACGCCTGGCATGTTCGGCAATGAGGTCGCCGAGCAGGCGCTCGCGTACCTCTTCGCACTGGTTCGCGGCATCGTCGACGTCGATCGAGAGGTCCGTGCCGGCGGCTGGCCGAAGCCTGTCGGTCGATCGATCGGATCTCTCTCGGCACTCGTCATCGGGCTCGGGGACATCGGCAGGACCCTGGCCTCGAAGCTCCGCACGTTGGGCGTGGACGTTTCTGGTAGCGACCCCTCGCCGGAGGCCGCGACGTGGGCGCAGGGTGCGTCGATCCCGGTGGGCGATGCGGCTTCGATGGCGGCGCACGTCGACGTCGTCTTCGTCACCACCCCGTTGAACGAGGCCACTCGAGGAATGATCGATGCGCCATTCATCTCGGGCATGCGTGAGGGGTCGTGGTTGATCAACGTCGGGAGGGGGCCGGTCGTCATTGGTTCGGCCGTCGCCGACGCGCTCGACTCCGGCCAACTCGCCGGCGCCGCACTCGACGTGTTCGAGATCGAACCACTGATCGACGATCGACTTCGATCGGCGCCAAATCTCCTCCTGGGGTCGCACAACGCGAGCAACACCTTCGAGGCGTGTCATCGGACGCATGGGGCAGCGATCGACAACCTGATCGACGGTCTCGCCGGCTGAACGACGAACCGGCGGGATAGGGTTCGCGCAGGGCACTCAGGAGGATCGCTCGGCAATGGTGTGGCTCAGTTTTCTCGCGGGTGCGATCGCTCTCGCCGTTGCGGGTGGAGCGTGGCAGAAGATCCGTTCGGTCAGCGCCACGAACCAGGCGCTCGAAGCCGAGCTCGGCGCCCTGCGCACGTCGATCTCCGATGCGGGCGACCGTGCGGACGCAGCGAACGCGAGCGCTGCCGCGGCTCGGCGCGATGTCTCCTCCGTCCGCGAACGGGTCGAAGAGGTCAATCGGCACCGAAGCAACACGCTCGCAGACACACGAGCGACCCTCGACGGGCAGCGGCGCCTCAATGAAGAGCTGCGGAGCGGAGTTCAGGATGCGAAGGAACGGGCGGCTGACGGCCTGGTCCGCGCCAAAGACCTGAGCGGCGAGCCGATCCACGGCTCGAAGCGCACCGTGACCGACGACGAACGCGCCACGCTGCTCCAGATCGCACACGAGGACCTCGGTCTCACCTGGCTCGATGCTCGCCATGTGCTCTATCTGATCCATGCCGTACCCGCGCTGGAGTCGCGACTCCGGGGGAGGCTGGCTGCTCCCTCGGCTGCGATGGTTCTGCGCGCACTCGTGGCGATGGCGTCACCAGAGCCCGGCCGTGTTCTCGAGATCGGCACGCTGTATGGCCATTCGGCGGCCTTCATGCACGAGATCGTCGAGCCGACGAAGCACGGCTTCCATCAGACGATCATCGACCCGTTCTTCGGGTACTACGAACATGACGCCCCGGACCTGTTCGTCCCCATTCCGATCACCGAATCGGTGTTCGTCGACAACATGTCACGGGTGGGAGCAACCGACGAAACGCTCGAGGTCATCGTCGGTCTCGCCGAGGATCCGCCCATCCTCCAGCGGCTCGCCGACCGACGCTTCGATCTTCTCGTGATCGACGGCGATCACTCTCTCGATGGCGTCAGGCGAGACTTCGAGAACTACGCCGGCGCTGTGGAGCCGGGTGGCTACATCATCATCGACGACTATCAAGGACTCTCCTGGCCCGACGTCACGACCTATGTTGATGACGTCGTGTTCACCGATCAACGCTTCGAAGTCGTCACCGGCGAGATGCGGACCGCCGTGGTCAGGCGGAAGTGATCGTCTCGTGATCGTCTCGCACAGCCGCCGGATCATCATCTTTGGCAACCGCAAGTGCGGATCGACGACGGTGCATCGCTATCTCGAGCATCGCAACGAGATGCCCGAGTCGATGTTCGATTTCCGCAACGACAGCACGGCGCACGCGACGCACTACGACGGACGCCCGCTCCCCGAATCGTTGCGCCGGTTGCTGGCCGGGACCCACGCTCAGCACTGGACCGGACAGCAGATGCACGCCCTGTTCGACCACCTCGGCCTTCCGTGGGACGACTATCGCAAGATCGTCACGATCCGGAATCCCTGGGATCGCATGGTCTCGACGTTCATGTGGATGTTGAAGGTCGAGAACCCCCACGGCGTCGACCTCGACCAACTCGACTTCACCACTCCGGAGGAGCTCGAGGCGTTCCTGTTCACCAATCGCAAGATCTACTCGGATCCGCTGCCGTGGTTCTCTGGTGTCGTCGATGGCGACTACACCGCTCATGGCTTCGAGCTCATTCGGCTCGAAGACTTTCCGGAGCGCCTTCCCGATCTGTGGGCCGACATGACCGATGAGCCGATGCCCGAGAAGGTCGGCTTCTACAACCGGACCCGACATCCGAGCTATGTCGGTTGCTACACCGATCGAGCGCGTGACTGGGTGGCCGATGCCTTTGCCGAAGACATCCGCGTCGGCGACTACGAATACGGCATGACTCCGGCACCCGCAGGCATGCGCACCTGGATTGCCGAGAACACATGATCGTCTCCCATTCGCGACGCATCGTGATCCTCGGCAACCGCAAGTGCGGGACGACCACGCTCCAGAGATATCTGGGGCACCTCAACGAGATGCCGAAGGAATCGTTCGAGTTCGCCGACCCCAACGCCCGCTCGAACGCCATCGGCTTCGAGGGTCAGGAGTTTTCTCCCGACCTGCAGCGGCTGCTTTCCAACACGCGGATCCGGCACTGGACCGGCTACCAGCTCGAACGGCTCTTTGCAGAGCTCGATTTCGACTGGTCCGCCTATCGGAAGGTCGTCACGATTCGCAATCCGTGGGATCGCATGGTGTCGAACTTCATGTGGTCCTTGAAGTCACGAGCTCCGGCAGAGACCGACCAGTCAGCAATCACGTTCACCGATCCGAGCGACATGCAGCAGTTCCTCTTCGGGGACCGGCGGACCTATTCCGATCCCGTCCACTACTTCACGGGTGTGCTCGACGGCGATTGGCAGGGACATGGCTTCGACGTGATTCGGCTCGAGGATTTTCCGGAGAAGCTCCCCTTGCTCTGGAAGGCGATGACCGACGATCCGATGCCGGATCGCGTCGGGTTCTACAACCGGACCGAACACCCCGCCTACGTCGACTGCTACACCGACATCGCCCGCCAGTGGGTCGAGCGTCTGTTTGCGTCCGACATCGCTGCCGGAGACTACGAGTTCGGCATGACCGGTGCGAAGGCGTCCATGCGCTCGTGGATGCTCGACAACTTGGCCTGAGTTCGTCGGGTCAGGCTCGCATCGCGTCGACGAAGTCGACGCGCGTAAAGACATCGAGACTTCCGCCAGGCGTCGCATTGAGGATGCTCCGGCCGGTCGCCTCGTACACCGATCTCACCAGCTGGTAGTTGTTCCGCACACGATCGAGCTTCGGGTCCTTCCACGTCTTTCCTGCGCCGAAATAGTCAGGATGGAAGTGATTCGGATCATCGTCGTTGGAGGTGATCAGGTCACCGTCGCGTTCGGCGCTGTCAGGAATCGTGTAACTGAAGTCCATCCCGATCAGGATGACCTCCTCGAAACCCATCCAGTACGCGAGCTGAAGGTTGATGATGGTGACCGACTGACCGCAGTAGAGGCGCTGAGATGCGTCGAACGAGAATCGCGGCACGCAGAAGTGCGGGCTGATCTTCGAGTAGAACCCACGATTCATCGTGAAGAACGTGACGTTGTCGGTCGGGGCTTCCCACATCTCGCGGTAGATCGTCGGGAAGAACTTGTGGCCCGCATCAAAAGTCCGAATCGCCTCGAGGTTCTCACGCATGACCGAGGTGTCCTCGACCACGTAGTAGCTCGGTGGCTCGGGCAAGTCGGCATAGAAGATCCCGTTCACCGCGATCGTCGTCTGTCCGGCGAGCAGCGAGAGGTCGAGCGAGTTGAGCGATGGTCCGTTGCCGATCACGACACAACGCTCACCCCGGTGACGATCTCGAAAGGACGCCATGTCGGCGATGTCCGCCGGCAGGTGTGGATACTCCTCGATCGTCGCGAGTGCCGCTCTCCCCGGATCCGGCGGCGTCCAGCGCACGGAGCGCTCACCGCTCGTCCGACCCTCGACGAGCGCAACCAATTCCTCTGCAGTGACCGGTCGCGGTTGCGGGCCCGGCGCCGGTTCGAGGCGAGCGACCTCTGACGGCAACGTGACGACCTCGGTCCCCGCTGCGGAAAAGCGGTCGATGATCGTCGAGGTGGCGGAGCCGTGCGGCCACGCCACCACCACGACCTCTGGAGTGCGCTCGCTCAAGAGAAGCTCGTTGATCGGGATCGTCGAGCGATCACCCACATCGACCTGTGCGAAGCCCGGATCGGCGATGGGCTCGAGTGAGATCAAACCCGCCGAAACCTCGGCGGACTGCACGCGTGCGAGCACCTGGCTCATTCGGGTGATCTGCTCCGGTGTTTCCGGGACAAACAGCACAGTGGGACATGGCGCCGGTTCTGATGACTCCGCTGACGAAATCGCTTCTGCGGAGCGCTGATCGAGTGTTCGGACGATCGACTTTCGGATCCTGTCGGCTTCGGGTCGGCGACCCTCGAACTCCTCGGGAGACGCGGCCATCCCGCGTCGTATTCCGGCGTTGAGCAAGTGCGTCACTCGCATGTGCCGTTTGACGGCCGGCCAGACGACCGGGTCGAGCCGATCGATCGCCACATCCAGGGTCGAACCGTCATCAGACGACTGCGCCGCAATGCCTGCGAAGGTCAGCACACGCCGGGCGAGCGCCATCTTCGTGTCGTATCGACCGAGCGGTTCGTGGTACCGCGCCGGCGTACCGGCGACCATCCGTTGCGGGTCGAGCGGCTCCTGCACGCTGCCGAGCAGTCGTGCGGCCTCGGCGAGATGGTCTCCGGGCATGGTCCGGATCATGCTGGATCGCTTCTGCCGATAGGCCCCGAGAATCTCGTCGATTCCGCGGAACCAGTATCCGTGTCGAAGCAGTCGGAGCCAGAAGTCCCAGTCTTCGGCACCGCCGCGCATGGTCTCGTCGAATCCCCCCATTCGGCGAGTGGGTGCTGTCCGCAGAAGCGGTGCGTGGCAGTTGAACGGGCAGGCGCCGCGTGCCGAGATGTGGTCCACGAAGGCCGGCGCACCGCCTGACGGCCCATCGAGCGGATCGTCGATCGAGGCGTCTTCGCTGCACTCGGCGATTCGGGAGAACACACCGATGAGCGACTCGTCACCTGCTTCGTCGGCAAATGCGTTGATCCGGACCGCGAGGTTGTCCGTGCGGAAGAAGTCGTCGGAATCCAGGAAGCAGATGAGCGCGCCGCGGGCGAGCCGCATGCCGGTGTTGCGCGAGGCACTCAATCCGCCGTTGACCACGTGTCGGATGAGCATGAAACGATCGTCATCCGCGATCGCAGCCGTGATAACAGACACCGATTCGTCGGTGGAGGCGTCGTCGACGATCAGGCACTCGAAGTCGCGGACGGATTGGCGACGTACCGACTCGATCGTGGCAGCGACGAAGCGAGCATCGTTGTAGTTCGGGATGACCACGGACACGAGCGGCGCGTCACTCGGGTGCCCGTCGAAGACCGCGCGTGTCCGGACGATGACGTCGTCGACGTCGACCGGTGCCTCGGGGACTGTTGTCTCCTCCACGAGCGAGACGCTTCGGCGCTGGTCGATCTCGGCTCTGAGCCGTCGGGCGAGACGACCGGTTTGTCGCCGCGCTCGACGTGCGAACGCGATCGAGTGATCACGCATTCGGCGGTTCGCCTCCGTAGAGGACCTCGACGATCACAGACATGTCGGTCTTTCCTCGCGGCACGAGTCGAACGTATTCCTCGAAGTACTCGACTCCGCGGATTTCGCCCAATCGCATCCACACGACCTCGAGGGTGTCTTCATCGATCGGCTCGAGCAAGTACGGCGTGATGTGCGATACCCAGAGATCCGCATCGTCTGGTTGGATACGCGAGACGACACGAGCCCAATCGGCTCGGAGTTCGTCGCTGGCGAGCACGATGAACTTTGGCTGGTGCTCGGAGATGAAGTAGTGCGTCCGGACCGTCCGGTCGAGCCCGTCGTTGGGCCAACCCACCACCTCTTCGCCCGCGTCCACGATCAGCTGGCGGTGGTCGTTTCCGACGGCGAGACAACGTGAGTACGTACACGCGGCCGCGTCACGATCGGACACGTAGGCGACGAGCGCGTTCTCCCACCAACGCATGAGGTCGAAGAAGACCGCGTCGGTCGAGTCGGACCTGGCGAGCACGATGTCGGCAGAGTTCTGGATGCCCGCGGGAACCCGCGCTTCGAGCGCGTCGACCTGGACCGTGGCAAAGCTGTAGATGCCAAACGCGCAGGCGATCGCCACTGAACCGTGGGCGATCTTGTTGGCGAAGTCGTCACTCGTCCGTTGAGCCAACGCCGGACCGAATCGCCGCCAGAGTCCGACGCCTGCGATCGCAAACGTCGCCATGAGGAACGGCGCCACGGCGATGACGATCCGATAACTCGCATGGGGGGCGGCCCCGGTCAACTGAGCGAACACGTTGACCGCCAGATACGAAAACGATGCTGACGCGACGACCAGGTGACCGTTCCAGACACCTCCGGCGTGCCTTCCGAAGAGCGAGAACGTGATCGCCCCGATCACCCCCAACACGAAGATGACGGTCCCTGGCTCGTCGATGAGCTGGCGGATGAAGTCGGTGTGGATCAGCCGCGACAACGACACGCGACCGTTGAAGTACGCGTCACCGACGTTCAAAGCCGTGAGTCCTTCGGCGAAGAACATCGACCAGATCAGCTTCGCGATGTCATACGCACCGGCGAACACGCCGAACCATGCGGCACGTCGGAATCCGATGATCGCCCAAAGGGCGAGGCAGATCCCTGGAAGCAGAAACGCGGTTTCGGGGCGGGTCATCGACGCTGCCGTGAAGGCGAGACCGCCGAGCGCCAGTCGGGCAGTGGAGTCCGTGATCGATCGTTCGTCACGGCTCGTCAACATCACCAGACCCAGTGCGACCAGCGGCGCCGCCGTCGCCTCACCCATGGCGGAGAGCTTGATGTCATTGAAGGTGTAACTCGCCAGGAGAAAGGCGATCGTCACGAAACCGGCGACCGAACCGGCGACTCTGCGGGCGAACAGGCCGAACAGGACGTGGGCGAGGCTCACCGAAACGAGACTGAGCAGGAACATTGCGGTCACGGGATGGAGGCCGGACAGCCCGATGAGCGACAACGCTCGCGCCGAGACGCCCCTCACCAAGAAGTCGCCAGGCGGGTGCACGCCGAACACTCCGGACCACGCATGGCCCAGAACACCCGAGTCGGAGAATCGGTTCTGGTACCCGAAGGCCGTCTGGTAGGCATCGAAGATACGGACACCTTCGTCGCCCTGATAGCTGGCGCCGATCGTGCCGTACCGGAGCGCCCAGAAGAGCCGCAGGGCGCTGAGAGCGACGACAGCGACCGCGATGAGCACGAATCGACGTTCGCCGGGGAGCCGCTCGAGCCGCACGACCGAACTCTACCCAGCCCTTGACAGTTCGTGGATCACGTTCGCCGCTCGACGGGCGCTGCTCATCGTTTCCCGATCCACCTGTGCGCCGAAGAAGCGCTCCACCGCGTGGTCGCTCGGTCGCCAGCCCGCAAGGATGTCCTTCAGCGTCGACGTCAGGGTCGACGCGTCTCCGGCTGACGCGAAGGCTCCGTCCGGATCGGCGAAGGTGACAACGCGCTCTCGGTGCGGGTTGAAGTACACAACAGGCCGACGGCGAGCCATGGCCTCGTAGATCACGGTGCTGAATCGGGTCACGAGGACGACCGGACCGTCGAGGAGTTCGGACAGAGGCGGACTGGCGAGACGCGTTCGAAGATCCTCGGGGAGCAGCGTGTCGGCCGGGTGCCTCGAAATCTGCACCGCAATGCCTGCCGCCTCAGCGCTCGAGATTGCGGCGCGAAGAAAGTCGTCTCGATGCTCGGTCAACACCCCGTAGGTGAAGTTCGAGTTGATGATGGCGAGCGTGGGTGTCACCGGCTTGATCGAGCTCCGGGCCTGCCACAACTCCTCGAGGTGGGCGTTTCCGACGATGTGGACCGACGGCCGGTCGAGGGCGCGCACGTCGTTCTGTCCTTGCGCGAGCACATGGTCGGCGGTGCGGTACGGGCGGCGAACGAAGGGCGTGTCGACGTCGTCGAAGTCCTGGACACCTTCGACCTTGGCGAAGGTCGGAACGCCGTTTGCCGCGCACCACTCGTAGATCGCTCGGCTCGGACCCCAGTCGTTCAGCGCCACGAAACCCTCGGCCCCGCGCATGATCGTGGGGATCGTCTCGGGCTTCCAGACGTGGTGCGATCGACCACCGAGACCGGGCACGATCTGGCCTCGATCGGCTTCGGGGACGATCATCTCGACCGTGCGTCCCATGCGCTCGAGCTCGTCCGCGATCGCCGACAACTCGAGGGCGTGATACCGAGCGAGGGGACACATGACGACGCATGGCCGCCGCCTCGAAAAGCTCGGCCGTCGGATCACTCGGTCGAAAGCCGAATCGTGGCGCCCCCGTCGAGGACGACCGTCTGTCCGGTCGTGTAGGCCGACTGATCGTTGTCGGCGAGATGCAGAATCGTCGGCGCGATCTGGTCGGCCGAGGCGACGAATCCGAGAGGAGTCCGCTCGGCAAGAATCCGCAGGTTGCCCTCCGGACCGTCGGGGTGCGGCCGACGGTCGAGACCGTCGCGCAACATCTTCGTGTCGATGGCTCCGGGGAGCACGGCGTTGCATCGGACACCGTCGTTGGCGAGTTCGAGCGCCGCGGACCGCGTGAGGGCGACGAGCGCACCCTTCGAAATCGCGTACACGGCAACGTTCATCGACGTCGCCACGGCGTGCACGGAGCTGACGTTGACGACCGCGCCGCGACAGGCGGCGAGGAGCGGGTGGGCGTCACGAATGCACTGGAACGCGGCACGCACATTCGTGTTGATGATCAGTTCCCAGTCGGCGTCGGTGGTCTCCACGATGGGTTTGTTGATCTGGATGGCCGCGTTGTTGACCAGCGCGTTGAGCTCGGTCCGTTCGGATCGAAGCCGAGCGAAGAGGTCGGCGATCTGCTCGGACTGTCCAATGTCGACGAGCTCGAACCGATCGACGGCGAGGTCTGCGTCGGGTTCGCGTCGATCGAGGCCGATCACGCGCCAACCGGCGTTGTGGAACGTCTCGGCTGCGGCGGCGCCGATGCCTCCGCCGACACCGGTGATCAGGACGGATCGTTGGGCCATGCGTACCTCCGCACCGGGCTCGAGTCGTCCGTACCGTATCGTTCGCCGTCGTCGTTCCAGGCGATGTCGAGCGGGCCATCGGTCACCTCGATCGATCGGGCTCGCCCGATCCGGGTCAGCGCCGCGAGGGGCTGACCGTACCGATCGACGCAGCGGTCGAACACGGCAGACTCGATCCCGAGAAGCACACCGACGTGCGCTCCGAGAACGAGCTCTGCAAGCACGGCCGCCACGTCGACCTCGTGACCGTTTTCGTCGGCGAAGTCCTCATCTTGGAGCACGACAAGGCGACCGAGGTGGCGATCGAGCCGTGCGATGGCGTCGGCGTCGAGGGGCCGTCCCGTACAGACGATGGACGCTCCGTCGACGACGAGAGGATCGAGGCGGCGAAGCAGTCGGACCTCGGACACCTCCGCATCATGGAAGTTCTGCAGCAGCTCGTCGCGCTCGAGCAGATCGCCGATCGCTGGTGGATGAAGCTCTGCCAACCCGGCGAGCTCTTGGCGAACCGCCGTCGATGGGTGGAATGGCGCGACGCGATGCGTGTGAACCGGAGGTGCAGCCGCGGGCTCGCTCCGTGAGAACCAGCGGCGGATCATGGATCCACCTGCCGCCACGGCGTGCGAAGCGACGCCTGTGAGCGGGCGATGAGCGACGAGTTGGCCGCATCTCTGCGGATGGCGTGCACCGTGTCGGGAACGATGCGGTGTGCACCGCCACGGTCGAGAATCTCGGTGTTCCACGACCAGTCCTCGAACCCGAAACCGTGCGCAAGGCGATTGCGACGGTACGGCACCGTCAACACCACCTCACGTTCGACGAAGCACAGTGCGGTCCAGGCGTTGTGCAGCCGGAACCGCGTACGGTCGAAGCCCGGCGACAGAGAATCCGGGTGATGAACCGCCCGGCGGGTCTCCCCGAAGTAGAGGCTCAGCTCGGGATGCCAAACGACGGGGTCGATCTCCGTCGGCGCACTCGCCGCCTGATGCGCTGCGGCAAGCCACGACGCGCCCCACAGGTCGTCGCCGTCGAGGTAGGCCACCCATCGCCCCCTCGCTTCGGCGGCAGCAGCGTTACGGGCCTCCCCGAGATCTCCCACGTCCAAGACGAGTGTGTTCGCTCCCGGGATCGACTCGACGAGTTCGACGGTCTCGGCGTCTGGACGGTCGGCGACGAGGAGCAGCTCGACCTCCACACCGAGTCCGCGGGCCCGCTCGACGGCGATCTCGGCCGATCGAACGGTCGGTTGGGCGTCGCGGCCCTCTCGATGGAGATTGACGACCGCCGTGATCGCGGGGGTCGAAGGTGGCGCCGTCGTCACGGCCGCAACGCTACTTGGCTCTAGACTCCCAACTTCGACGACGGCGAACCGCACGGGACATCGCATGGGATCAGTGGGACGCGCACTCCTCCATCAGACGACGACCGCAACCGGTCTCGCAAACGTCGGTTGGTGGCTCCTGATCGGGATCGCCCTGCTCGTCACCGGTAGCGCTGCATGGGTCATCTTCGTTGGCGTCGCCGGATTCGCCCTGGTGTGGTTGCCGCTGAAGTTGCATCGCCTTGGCCACTTGCTCTCGGCAGCGCCGGAGCCGATCGCACCGATCTCGCACGATCCGGCGATGGGGGCGATCGACGCGATGCGCGACGAGATGGTCGGCGTCGTGAGGAGCGTCGAGCGATCCCTGCGAGCCGATGTCGATTCGATCCGGGTGGCGCGAGAACCGCTCCCCCCAACCCCAGACACCGAGCTCGGACTCCTCGGCCAGACCGTTGCCGCAGCGTTGGACCCTCGCCAGACACAGTTGCTGGTCGACATCGGAAACGTTGGTGCCGACATCACGTTGGACCTCGCCAACTCCCTGGAGCGCATCGACGCGACCGGTTCGGTCGTGTCCCTCGTGACCGACGCCGACAACCATGCGCTCAGCGCCGCGCGGATTTCCGCTCATCCGGCAGCGCATCGCATCGACGTTCGCCTCGTCGACGGCCCACCGTCGCCGGTCATCGACGCCACGATCGACGCGGCCAATGCGCCACTGTCGGTCGCCGTCATCGACGTCGGCGCCGACCCCGATGGCATCGAGGACCTGACCCGAACCCTTGCCCGACGCCTGCGTGCCGGCGGACTGTTGGTGTTCGTCAACCTTCCGGCGCCAGCCGAAGACGAAGATCTCGACGAGGTCAACGAGCTCCGGGACCGACTCGTCGGACGACTCGGCGGATCGTCACTCGATCTTCGTCATCTTCGAGGTCCCGCCGACGGTGCCGTCGTCTGGCAGGCACCGCACGATCCGTGAAGATCCTCCTGATCAATCCGTCCTTCGGCTCGCGGCCCGAACAACACGCGTGGGCCAGCCTCGCCGAAGGGGTGCGGCAGGGACGGGCAACGGTGCACGTATGGGCGGCTCGACCTGTCGCGACCCCAGATGAGTTCGAGCCGACGATCCGTCCGGCCAAGCTCGTCGACCACGCCGACGAGCTGCTCGGATCGCTGGGCCCGCTCGAGCGCACGATGATCCCTCCGAGGCCGGCGTGGATCAGCGGAGAGGACGTCGCCCGCCATGCAGATTGGGAGCAACGGCGCCACGTCCATCCATTCGATCCGCTCTCGCTCGTGCGTGGGATCCATCTGCTTGCCGCCGAGGTCGACGAGGTGCTCGACGGTGTCGACCCCGACGTCGTCGTGACGACGAACAAGATCGACCATCCCTGCGCGCTCTTCCGAGCTGGTGCGATCGCACGAGGAACGCCGTCGATCGTCGTCGAGCGATCGCCCGTAGCCGGGCTGTGGTTCGAGCACGCCGGCATCTTCGCGGAATCGCGGATCGGCAACGCCTGGAGCGATCACGATTCGACATCCGAGGACCGACACGCTGGAGATCGGGCTCGTCGTCACCTCATCGACGATCCGGCGACGTTCCGCGCCCGAGAGGACTATCGAGGCGAACCTGCCGGAACCGCCCCACACGTCCTGTTGCCGATGGACAACGCCGCCTGGACGGGTTGGGCGCAACCGGACCATCCGCAAGGCGACGTCGACTATCCGTGGCTTCGTTCCCCGCAGCAGGCGATCGATGCAGTCGCATCAGCAGCAGCCGCAGCCGGCCTCGACGTGCATCTTCGCCCGCATCCGAGTTGCCGAGAAGTCGACCGGTGGGTACTCCCACCGAACGTCGCGATCGACCGGAGCCCGCTGTCGGACGCGCTGCGCTCGGCCGTGGGGTGCGTCGCGTTCAACACGAAGGTTGTGTTTCCCGCGGTCGCCGCTGGGCTCCCGACCGTCACGTGTAGTCCCAATCCGATCGAACCGGGCGAGCTGACCACGTCGGTCCGCGACGAGCAGGCGTTGCGGGCCATCGTGCAACGCATGGCGGACGGGAGCGCAGCGCGCCCGACCGACGAGCGCATCGAGCAGTACTTCGGGTTCCTCGTGCGCTCGGTGATGGTCGGCGAGCCCATGGGCCCCGAGCTCACCCCCGACACGATCCCCGATCTGATCGAGCGTCTCGTCGGGTCCGTGGATCGAACCGCATCTTCATCGCCTCGTCGTGGTGTCGAAACGCCGGATGGCGCCTCGACGACCGGACCCCGGCTGATCCTGGACGTCTCGCGGCTGCAAGAAGGAGGGAGCCGTCGATTCAGCGGAATCGCCGAGTACGAACGGCAACTCCTCGGGGCGCTCGTGACCGCACGAACGCGCGGCCTCCATGGTCTGATCCGCAGCGTTGGCGGCTCGGCAACCGATCTCGAGCTCGCGACCGTCTCGGACCTCGCCAACGCCCTTGACGGACGCCTCATTGCGCTCGCACCGGGACTGATCGACTCGCCCAATTCGCCGTTGGCGACACTCGGCGAGGACGACTGTCTGCACTCGCTGCATCTCGCACTGCCACCTCGACCCGCGACCGGTCGCGCTCGACGCATCCTCACCGTCCATGACGTCATCCACGAGTTCCGACCGGAGCTCGACAACCGACCGACATCGGAGATCAGCGAGATTCTCGATGCGAGCCTGGCCGATGCCGACCACCTCATCTGTGTCTCCTCGCAGACTCGACGCGACCTCCACCAGTCCCGCCCGCTCGGCGACATCCCGACCTCGGTGATCATGCACGGCACGATCGGTCCTCGACCCGACGAAGACCTCCGTCCGCGATGGTGGGAGACGGGCGGGCCCTCCGTCGTCCTTCCGGTCCAGGAGTCTCGTCGAAAGAACGTGATCAACGGCGTGCGGGCGCTCAACGCCGTCGCCGCCCAACCCACCCTCGATGCGGTGCGATTCGTCCTTGCCGGCTCCGCGAACGCCGTCGACGGCGCCGACCGCCACCTCTCCCCCGGCGCTCGACGCCGGACGGACCGACTCGTTGCCCCGGAGGTCGACGAGCTCCGAGCGGCCTATCGCGGCGCTGCGGTTGTCCTGTTCCCCTCGGCGTTCGAGGGGTTCGGCATGATCCCACTCGACGCCATGGCACAGGGGGCCGTCGTCGTGACGCCATGGAACAGTTCGCTCGCCGAAGTGTGCGGCGATGGCGTCGAGTACGCCCTCGGCACGGATGCTCGGACCCTCGGTCGTGCGCTTCTTCGGGTGCTCACCAACGAGTCGCTTCGAGCCGACCTGGTCGATCGAGCCACCGTCCGCGCCGCCATGATGACCTGGGACCGGACCGCATCCGCCCACCGACGGATCTACGATCAGGTCGTCGCACGAGGAGACCACGTCGCATGAGCGTTCAACAAGCCAGCTCGAACGAGGGCCAGACTTCGGGCGGAGTCCGTGGGCTCCTCGAATCCGCGACGTTCTACGAATCCTTTCAGCGGATCATGGGCAAACAGCAGCTCCGACAGGAGTTCGTCGACACCTACGTCCGACCGTCTGCCGACCTCTCGATCGTCGACGTCGGTTGCGGACCCGGCGACCTCGCCCCGCATTGCGCGCCGGCGAGCTACACGGGCGTCGACACGAGCGAGCGGTACATCACTGCCGCCGAGCGTCGCTTCGGTGCCCATGGCCGATTCTTCTGCGGCACCGTCGCCGAGCTCGACGAGCCGGGCACCTTCGACGTCGCCGTCATGGTCGGAGTCCTCCATCACCTCGACGACGCCACAGCGACGGCCGTCATCGACGAGATCCGCACCGCACTCGTTCCCGGCGGACGCTTCGTCGCCCTCGAACCGCACTTCCACGCCGGGCAGCATCCGGTGTCGAAGACCCTCATTCGAATGGATCGAGGCAACAACGTCCGTGACGAGTCGGGCTACACCGCGCTGCTCGACGGATTCGACGTCACGATCGACCCCCGCGACGACATGTTCCGAGTTCCCTACTCGCTGCTGATCCTCGAGGCGACGCTCGCTGGCGGACCTTCCCGCACGACGTAGAGCGGGCGGCCAGACCCCAGACTGATTGCGACCGACAGATACTCCGAGATCACGCCCAAGGCGGTCAGGATCAACCCACCGAGAAACAGTGTGGCCGTCATCACCGACGCCCAACCTTGGGGCGTCTGCCCACCGAACACGGCGCCAAGCACCACCGCGACCAGCGCCGCGAACGCGAGCACGGTGGTCGCGATGCCGACCCCAGCGATGAACCGAAGCGGTCGAGTACCCGCCGTGACGATGAGCCGGCGAAAGTGGCTGAACAGCGACCGGGCGCGGTACCCCGAACCGTCTGGCCGGCGTTCTTTTCGGTAGTCGACTCGCTCGATCGCCACATTCGACACCGCCCACGACAACGCGACGTCGAGAAAGACGTCGTGACCGGCCTGGTCGACGACGGAGCGTGCCCGGTGCCCGTCCATGGCCCGGAAGCTGCAGATGTCGGCGGCGTAGGGCATGCCCGAACTCCACCGGAGCACCCGCTTTGCGAGACGACTGGTCGTGTTCCGGTAGAACCCGTGCGGTGGCGGCGACGCCGGCGTGCCGTACACGAGGTCGGCGCCGGCGAGCACCCGAGCGGCGAGCCGATCGACCGACGCCGGATCGTGAAGGCCGTCTTCGTCCATCGTGACAACCACGTCGGCCTGCGAGGCAGCGATGCCCGCCATGGTCGCGGCGTGCTGGCCGTAGTTGCGTGCGAGCCAGACCGTTTCGATCCAGTCGTGGTGAGCTGACAGCGTGGTCATCACGCCCGCCGACCCGTCGATGGCCCCGTCCCACACGAGGATCAGTCGTCGAATGTCGACCGTCGCGTCTCGGCGAAAGTCGTCGAGCTCCTCAACAAGCGCATCGAGCACGTATTCGCCCTGATACACGGGTACGACGACGTCGACCTGGGTCACCGTGGCTCCGCCACCGCAATCACGGAGGTCCCGAATGGCAACGCCGTCCGAGCGAGAAGTGACCGCTCGACGCCGAGTACCGCTCGCACCCCACGATCGATCGGGCCCGGAGGTGAGAGTTGCTCGTGCAACCGCTCGACCGTCGTGTCGACCGCCGGCGGGTTGCGCTGCAGTCGTGAAGCGAGCGCTCGGGCCAACCCGAACGGGAGCAACGGCGCGAAGAAGTAGGTCGAGGCAACGACGTCGAACCCGCACGACTGGAGGTCCTCCACGAGCACTGGGCGCCGATAGCGGCGCTTGTGCTCGTTCCAGACGTCGTGGTCGCTCCACAACCACGAGAACGCGGGCACGGTGACCGCGAGTCGACCCGAGGGTCGGAGCAGCGAACGTGCACCCTCGACGACGTCTCGCCACTGGTCGAGGTGCTCGATGACGTCGTACAACCCGACGATGTCCGCGCTCGCTTCGGGGAGGCCCGCCTGGTCGAGCGTTCCTTCGATGGCGAGCGAGGCACCTCTTCGGTGGGCGAGATGCGCGCCGCCCGGAGACGGCTCGACGGCGGTGACCGACGCTCCCTCTCGGACGAGGCGCTCGACCATCACGCCGGAGCCACTGCCGATCTCGACAACCTGAGCACCGGCCAACGATCGGTCGGGTGCCGAGCTCCGAAGGGCATCGACGATCACGTCCGCCCGATGCGCGAACCAAAAGCTGTCGCCGTCGACATCGGCAAACGCCTGCACGCCCTCTGACGGGAATGATGCGGTGGCGCCACCGCAGACCCACACCCCGGCGGACTCGTCAAAGACCCCCGACGGAACCCATGTGTCCATGCGCCGCAACCTACCAGTCGAGGGAGTTTCGCCGATCGTGCCCGAAGAAACGTTCGAGTCCGAATCCGATCGAGATCACGGCGAAGACCAACAGCAGGGCGGCCGGGCCGAACGAGCCTGGTGCGGGCGTGGCCAAGGCCAGAAGACTCGAGCCAGCCATCGTCAGTGTCGCCAGCCCGACGAGTATTCGGTCCGACGTCGAACCTCGAAGCCCACGTCGTGCGATGAGGCCGATGGCCGCGACGGCGGCGAGCAAGGCGGGGAGCCAGGAGCTCGCCGACAACGACACGTCGTACCGCTCGCCAACTTGGCGGGTGGTGCGGTCAATGTTGTCCAAGAGGACGCGAACGTAGTTCCTCGGGTGGTCACGGACGTATTGCCAGAAGACGTCGCGAGACGCTTCCTCGTAGCCGGGCGAGTAGGCGTTGCCCCGAAACCCGGTTTCTTCTCGAACGCGTTCGACTACGGTTCGGCCGTTGGTCGCACCGAGCACGTTGGTGTTGGCTTGCGCGATCGCCAGCAACAGCGAGTGATACACGGGATGCCCGGGGACGAGTGCGTCGTCCGCGACCTCGAGCACGACGGTGTCGCGTCGCTCGACGATTCGTCCGACCGCGACGTCCGGAACGACGAATCCCATCACGAATGCGCCCAGGGCAGCAACGGCGATCACGGCCCGGATCCGATCGCGCTGACGGAACGCCCACGCGACGGCGGCGAGACTCACGACGGTCGCCGCCGCCAGCCAGACGAGACCTTCGGAGCGTCGGATGATCGCCACGACCCCGACCGTGCCGCCCGCTGCGGCGCAGAGCAGCGCACTCGTCGCCCATCCCCGACGCGAATCGAATCCGTGCACGGACCGGTGATACACCTCGGCGATGGC
The DNA here is from genome assembly GCA_020629635.1 of Acidimicrobiales bacterium. Taxonomy (GTDB): domain Bacteria; phylum Actinomycetota; class Acidimicrobiia; order Acidimicrobiales; family SHLQ01; genus SHLQ01. The sequence continues at coordinate 21,405 of JAHDCX010000021.1, forward strand.
CAGGAGAATGGCCACGAAAGCGGCGAGTGCGAGGGCGGGGACAAGACCATGCTGATGCAATCGTTCGGCGAAGAGTTGGGGAAGCAGATGCGGCGCAACCTGGGTGACCACGAAGACCGCGAACGCGAACGTGTCGAGGCCTGCGAGGTCACGTGACCGGCTCGTGGCCCGCCACAGCAACAGGACGACCGTCGACACCAGACCGACGAGCGCGAAGGCGACACGATTGAGGTTCTGGACCTCAGGAAGCAGCGGTCCGATCATGTGCGCCCGGCCGACGTCTGGCTCCCACCGCGTCGACACCAACGCCCGAGTCTCCTCGCCGAACTCGACGAGCCCGACCTTCACGAGCCCGCTGAGAAGCAGCGGGTAGCCGAGGTCGTCGGCGGAGAGAAACTCGACACGCTGCGGCGGATCGGGTGCGCGCTCAACGATCAGGAGGTCGCCGGTCTCGTCGTAGTGCACGGCGCTCGCCACGCTGAGGAGGAGCGACTGATACTGGGTTTCTGCGACGACGTAGGCGGGTGGAGCGGTGGACGCGAGGAGCCACAGATTGCCGAGGCCGAGCAGAGCGAGCGCAGCAACGGCGGTCAACCGGCGCCCGAGGGGGGCGTTGGTCATCCGCCGAAGACCGAATCGAAGTCGACCCGCGGGAACAGTTCGAGCGCCCCTCCAGCCGTCGCGTTGTGGATCCGGCGCCCATCGGCTTCGAACATGACCTTGGCCAATTGATAGTTGTTCAGCACCCGCTCGAGCTTCGGGTCCTTCCACGTCTTTCCCTTCCCGAAGTAGTCGGGATGAAAGTGGTTGGGGTCATCGGTGGTCGACGTGATGAGGTCGCCTTCGACCTCGGCCGAATCCGGGATCGTGTAGCTGAAGTCCATGCCGATCAGGTACACGTCGGAGAAGCCCATCCAATAGGCGAGCTGCAGGTTGATGATCGTGACCGACTGGCCACAGAAGACGCGTTGAGACGCGTCCGTCGAGAACCGCGGCGTGCAGAAGTTGGGCGAGTTCTTCGCATAGAACCCGCGGTTCATGGTGAAGAAGGTGACGTTGTCCTCACCAGTCTCGCCGTAGAGCTCTCGATAGATGGTCGGGAAGAACTTGTGGCCGGCACGGAACTCGCGGATGCGGTCGAGGTTCTCGTTGATGACGGAGGAGTCCTCGACGACGTAGTACGACGGCGGAAAGTTCATCGACTCGGCGTAGAAGATGCCGTTGACGGCGATGGTGTACTCGTTTCGGAGCTTGGTGAGGTCGAGCTTGTTGAGCGACGGCCCGTTGCCAACGATCACGCACCGCTCGCCGACGTGGCGATTGCGGAAGGCGAGCATCTCCTCGGAGTCCGGAGTCCGGTCCGCGTACTCCTCGACGACAGAGAGTCCGGCGCGGCCGCCGTCACCGACGTGGACGAGCCGGCGCGGTGACGTCGACGAGGGAGTGGGCTCGCCGCCGACGTCGTGGGCCCGCGCCTCGTCGAGTCGATTCACCTCGACCCCAGGGACCTCGACGATGCCGACACCGCTCTCCGCCGCGGCGCGCACGATGGCATCGATGGATGCCGGCCACGGCCATTGCACGACGAGGCGCCCGACCCCACCGGTGCGCAGCGCCAGATCGTTCTCGGTGATGACGGCGAACGCCTCCGCGTCGAGCGAGTCGGTCGCCGGCGCAATGTCGGGGCTGCGTCGTGCATCCAAGACGGCGACACGTCCGGCCTCTGCCCCGGCCGTTTCGAGCAGTGCCGCCGTCTGTGCGGGATTGGACGGTGCGACGACGACATCCCAAACCGGGAACGGGGCGTCGATCGTGATGTCGGCGGCGGGCGACGCAGCCGACACCCGTGCGTCGATCGCGCTGCGGACAGCATCTCGCCGCTCGTCAGGTGCGTCGGGAAGCGACTCGAACGTGTCTCCGTCGAGCCCAAGTCCTCGGCGCAACCCGCGGTCGATCACGTCGTCGACATCGACATGGCGACGGATCAGGGGCCAGTGCGAGAAGTCGATCATGTCGAGCGCCCGTTCGAGCTGCTCGTGGTCGTCGGCGAGGGACGCGATCGCCGAATACTGGACCCCACGTCGAGCAAACTGAATCGCCTGGCTGTACGTGACGAGCGGCTCGTGCAGCACCCGAGTGCCCGACCCGACCCGCTGGCCGTCGTCGAGCGGTTCGTTGACGCTCGCCAGCAGCCGTTCGGCCTCTCGGACGTGTTCGGACGGCATCGAACGGACCATGCTCCGCTGCTTCTGACGGTACGCCGCGAGAATCGAGCCGGTCCCGACGAACCAGTACCCGTGTCGCATCAGCCGAAGCCAGAGATCCCAGTCTTCGGCTCCGTGCAGCATGGTCTCGTCGAACCCGCCGAATGAGCGAAGCACCGATGTGCGTAGGAGCGGGGCATGGCAGTTGAACGGGCACTCACCACCACTCGACACGAGGTCGTGAAACTCGGGGCCCTCCCACCGCGTGCGCGGATCGAGGTCATCGAGCTGCGCGTCCTCGGGGAGCTGGACGATTCCGGAATAGGACCCCGCAACCATCGGATCGTTCGCGTGCTCGAGCGCCGTGACGAGTCGGTCCGCGAGGTTCTCGGTGGAGAAGAAGTCGTCGCTGTCCAAGAACGTGACGAAGGGGGCCGACGCGAGTCGGAGGCCCGTGTTCCGACTCGCCGACAAGCCACCGTTGACGGCGTGACGCACGAGCCGGAATCGTTCCTTGTTGCCGATGAAGCCAGCGATCCGGGCGACGGAGTCGTCGGTCGATGCGTCGTCGACCACGATGCACTCCCACCCGCCGAAGGTCTGCGCGTCGACCGAGCGGAGCGTGTCGACGACAAACGATGCATCGTTGAAGTTCGGAACGACGACGGTGACCAGCGGCGCGTCATCGCCGTTCGAGACGTGCACGTTCGACGGATCCGCGGCTGCGGCTCGGGCGAGGCGCCGCACCCGGTGGTTGGCGTCGCGAGCCGCCCGTGCAGGCTCGGGCGGCGGACGCATCCAGCGCTGGCGCTCGGCAAGCGCTTCTTGACGCTCGCGGAGCCACTTCACCCGTGCCCGCAACGTCGGAAGCTTCGTCAGTCGTTTCTGATGTTGGGCGAGCCGGTCCGAATGTCCGTCGCTCACCTTCGCGAGATGGCCAACGCCGGCTTCGGCGGCCTGGAGTCGAGTCTCTGCGTGTGCCACCTGCTGTTCGAGCGAGCGCAGGCTGGTGGCCGTCAGCGTGTAGATGACCAGCAAGGGCAGAACCGCCGACAACCCGACGAGCGGCGCCCACCAGGCATCGACGTAGACACCGATGAGCGCAAGGATGGCCGAGACGGCGAGTGCGCCCAGCCGCCAGGACAGCCAAAATCGACCCAGCCGTCGAACGGCATTCCGCACCCGTGTCTGCATCACCGGGAGTCTACGGAACCATCAGTGGCGGAAGTGGCGTTCTCCGGTGAAGACCATGGCGATGCCGGCCTCATTGGCGGCCGCGATGACTTCGTCGTCCCGAATCGAACCGCCCGGTTGGATCACCGAGGTGCAGCCGGCCTCGATCGCAACGTCGAGTCCGTCCCGGAACGGGAAGAATGCATCCGAGGCGCACGCACCGCCGGCCGCCCGGCCCGCCGCCTTGTCGGCAGCGATTCGCCCTGCGTCCCGGCGATTCTGCTGACCGGCGCCGATGCCGACGGCTTGACGGTCCTTGGCGAGGACGATGGTGTTGGAGCTCACCCGGGCGGCGACAGCCCACGCGAAGGCGAGGTCGTCGAGCTCCTCGGCCGATGGTGCCCGGTCGGTCACGGTCCGCCACGTGTCACGATCGGCGATCCGACGGTCGACGGTCTGCACCAGCAGCCCACCATCGATCGACCGCATCTCCAGCGCGGCACCGCTCGGCGGCGCAGCTTCGAGGACACGGACATTCGGCTTGCTGGCGAAGATCTCCCGAGCGTCGGCGTCGATCGAGGGCGCGATCACGACCTCGGTGAAGACCTCGCAGATCGCCGAGGCGATCGGCCCCGTGATGGGCTCGGTGATCGCGACGATTCCCCCGAACGCGGAGACCGGATCGCACGCATGGGCGTTTGTGTACGCGGTCAGCGGGTCGTCGTCCACGGCAACCCCACACGGATTCGCGTGCTTGATGACCACAGCGGTCGGCTGGCCCTCGTGCAGGTCCCACACGAGCTGCCACGCCGCCTCAGCGTCGTACAGATTAAGAAAGCTCATCTCCTTGCCCTGGAGCTGAGTGGCCGTGTCCCACCATCCAGTGCGTCCGGCGACCCGGTATCGGGCGCCAGTCTGATGCGGGTTCTCCCCGTACCGCAGATCCTGGGCTCGGTCGGCGGCGAGGTGAAGGGACTTCGGCAGCGGATCGTCGTTTGCGTCGAGCTCGTCGAACCAGGTCACGATGTTTGCGTCGTAGGCGGCGGTGTGTGCGAAGGCCTTGCGGGCGAGGCGTCGGCGCATCGCGGCATCGAGACCGCCCTCGGCGACGGCGTCGGCCACCGCTGCGTAGTCGTCCGGATCGACGACTACCCCGACGTGCTCGTGGTTCTTCGCTGCCGCACGCACCATCGTCGGGCCACCGATGTCGATCAACTCGATCCCCGGGTCCGAGTCGAACGGGTAGAGGTTGACGACGACGAGATCGATCGGCGTGATGCCGTGGGTCTCGAGATCCGCTTGGTGCTCAGCGTTGGCCCGGTCGGCGAGGATCCCACCGTGGATCGTCGGATGCAGCGTCACCACGCGATGCCCGAGCATGATCGGCGAACCGGTGTGATCTGCGACGTCGACGACCGGAATCTCTGCCGCGGCGATGGCCGCAGCCGTTCCGCCGCTCGAAAGAAGACTCCAGCCGCGGTCATGAAGTGACTGTGCGAGGTCGGTGATTCCCGTCTTGTCGTAGACCGAGAGCAGCGCATGCATCAGGGGGTGTCCTTGCCGTTGGCGGGTGGGTTTGGGTCGGTGTTCTTGCACAGTGCGTGCAACGTCTGAACGTAGAGTCGCCGCTCCACGACCTTGATGCGTTCGTGGAGCGTGGCTTCGGTGTCGTCGTCGTGCACGGCGACCGCCTCTTGGGCCAGGATTGGACCCGCATCGACGACAGGCGTGGCGACATGCACGGTGCATCCCGTGACCTTCACGCCGTGATCGAGGGCATCGCGCACGGCATGCCAGCCCGGAAAGCTCGGGAGCAGGGAGGGGTGCGTGTTGACGATCCGTCCGGGCAGGGCATTGAACACGGCGTCCGTCAACACTGTGCCGAAACCCGCCATGGCGACGAGCTCGATCCGATGCTCGTGGAGCACCTCGACGACGGCTTCGCTGTAGGCGACGCGATCGAACGACGAGCTCCAGTCCGAACGCGACAGCACCTCGGTGTGAATGTCGGGCCCCGCCAGCTCCGCTGCGCGGCACGGTCGATCGACGAGCACGAGCTCGACCGGGAGGTCTGTTGCGAGGATGGCGTCGAGCAGGGTCCCGGATCCGCTGGCGAAGACGGCGAGTCGCATTCGGTCGAACCTAGGCCCGAGTGGTCCGACGATGCATCACCGCGCCGCGCACGGCGATCGACGCGGCGACGAGCATCATCGTGAACGGGCCGAGTAGGTATCTCGCATTGTCGATGTAGGCCGTTCCGAGCGCGAAGGAGACGGACCCGATCACCCCGAGCGCCCCGAGACTCATCGGTCGATGCGCTCCGGGAAACGCGAGCGAGACGGCAACAACGAGGAGCGCAATCACGGCGAAGGTCGACTTGAGCGGGCGGTAGTCGTGGTAGAGGTCGCCGAGCCAGCCGAACGCGGCGCTGGTGCCGAGCAGCCGATTCGGGCGACCATCGTTGACTTCCTCCAGCACCGCGTCGGTGCCGCGGCCGCGTCCGATCATGTTCGGGAAGACGCGCTGGCTCGGGTCGTCGGGTGTGGCCGACAAGGCCCGGTCGACCATGCCGCGCACGTCGTCGGTCCGCCCGGCGCGAAGCGACCCGAAGAATGCATCGACGAACTGTTCGAATCGGGTCGTCCCGGCGGCGGCGAACATGTCGTCGGTTCGGGTCCGCAGCACCTCGCTTCGGGTGAGGTAGTCGGGTTCTTCGGCTTCGAGCGCTTTGAGGAACGTCCCGTAGCTCCCGCCATCGAACCATTCGTCGAGTGATGGATCGGTGCGATTGTCGAGGTCAGCGATGAAGATCGCGACCCAGGCCCCGTACCATTCGGCGCGTGCCCGTTCGGATACCGGCTCATAGACGCCGAGCTCGTCGTGGTTCTCGATGGCCTGCGCTCCGGCAAGGATCGCCGAAAGCGCGAACGGGACGGCGAGCGCGGTGACCGCCATGCGACGTGAGATGGCCTGTTCGCGCCACAGCGTCCACGCCACGGCGGCGGTGAGGCAGAGCAGCGAGGCGTACTGAAGCTTGATGGTGGACAGGGCGAAGGCCGTGAGCCCCGACGCGAACACCGCGAGCTTCGGATACCGCCGGGTCAGCGGTCGTTCCGTGATGACGATGGCCGCCAGACCCGCGGCCACAAGCGTGCCCGGCACGAGCACACCCTCGGGAAGGATCAGGTCGGTGTGGGCGACGAGCGTCGGCGTCGTGATGATGATCAACGCCGGAATCGACCACCACCGCAGCGCCCACCACACGAGCCCGACGCCGAGCAGGAGGATCATGCGTTGGGCGAGCGCCACGCCGAACAAGCGGTCCCACCCGGTGACGTCACCGATCGCATCGTTGAGGACCACCCACAACGGCATGGCGACCTGCCGATATCCCTGGAGCACGAGACCGCCACGAAAGGGGTCCTCGGCTGCCCGACGCAGGTAGCCGAGTGAGTCGTTGGCGACGACACCACCGATGTCGGCGCTGAGCGCCCGGGCGAAAAGGAGCGCCGGGACGACGATCAGCGCGGCACGTACGGGTGCGCTTGCCTCGCGGAAACGGGTCGCCTGCACGCCGGGACTCTACTCGCCGACTCCGAGGGTCACGTTCGGCGGGTCGGCGGTGTCGAGACCGAGGTCGGGATCGGCGCAGCCAGCGAGTCCACCGCCGCCACCGGACGACCGGAGGCCAAAGCTCGGCTCGACAAACCCCGAACCGGGATCGTCAGTCGTGTACCACCGGACGACCGCGTCGGTGATCGCCTGGGCCTCTGCGACCCGGAAGCGGCGCGTCGCCAGGAGCTCGATCTCGGCCGGGTTCCCCATGAAGGCCATCTCGGCCAGCACGGCGGGCATCGAGGGCAGCCGGACCATGCCGTAGAAGTCTTCGCCGGTTGCGGCGTTCGGACGACGGGTTGCGCCAGCGTCAACGCCAGCAAACCACTCCTCGACCTCGAACGCACCGAGGTGCTCGATCGCCTCCTCGTGCAAAAGCCCCGCGAATCGCTTCGACTCCGGGGCATCGATTTGGTGATAGATCTCGGTACCCGGTTCATCCTGGACGGGGATGTTGGTCTCGGTTCCCTGATGGTGGATCGAGACGAGCAACGGTGCGTCGAGCGCCTCTGCGACCTCGACCCGTGTCGCGAGCGGCACACGATGATCGCCATAGCGGGTGAGGACAGCGACGAAGCCGAGACCTTCGAGCTGGCGTTGCGCGATCTGGGCGACCGAGTAGTTGAGTTCGGCCTCGCTGAGACCGTCGGCGGTCACTGCGCCCGGTTCGAGCCCACCGTGACCCGGATCCAACACGACGTGCACCCCCGCGAGGGATCGGACCGCCTGAGCCGGGTTCGTGACGACCCGCTCGTTCTGGCAGGGGGTCACGACGAGTGGTCGGTCACCGCCTCGTCGGATGGGGAGGACGACGCCCGTCTCGGTGACGAGCGCACCCACGGGAGTCTCAGGAATCGGCGGCGCGAGCGTCGTCGTCGTGGTCGTTGTGGTTGTCGGAACAACCGTGGTCGCCGTCGGTGCCTCCTCCACTTCTCGGACGACTCTCGCGGGGCTCGAGGTCGTGGGCGCCGGCTCGGAGGCGTCCGTGGAGTCGGCGCCGGACCCACACCCCAGGAGCAGGCAGGCGAGGAGAACGCCCCCGCCCCCGAGACGACGACCAGAACGGGTCACGATGTCGGCGCGTCGCTCCCGGCGAGGATCAACGGCGGCTGCTCGGTCTCTGTCGTCGAGCCTGCGTGGCTGTGGGACAGTCGAAGCATCTTGTCGAGATCGGCGGGCGCCCGCAGGTCGAGGAAGAACTGGAAGCTGAAGAGCCGCGGCATCGCCCGAATGGCGAGCGCGTTCAGCTTCAGCAGCGCGTTGGCCTTCGCCCCCTCGCCGAGCGCAAGCGGGAACGGCGCCGGAATCCCCTCGATCGAGGAGACCTCGAACCCGGCCTGACGGAACAACCGTCGGATGGTGCGACGGGTGAAGAGGCGGGTGTGGGTCATGTCGAGGATGCCACGCGGACCGTAGTTGAACTGCCCGGCCAGCAGACCCAGTCGCGTGATGAGGAAGGCGATGTTGCCGGTGGACACGTGGAGTCGTAGAACGTTGCGATCGCGGCAGAACTGGGCGATCTCCTCGACGAAGTCCTCGGGCGACTTGAGGTGCTCGATGACGTCGAGCATCACGATGACGTCGATGTCTTCATCGATCTTTGGCAGGCCGTGGTCGAGGTTCCACAGGATGAAGTCGTCGAAGGCGTCCTCGTCCTGGGGTTGTTCGAGATCGACGCCAATGACCCGACAGCCTCTTGAGCGAAGCTCGCGGGCCAGATGGCCATCGGAGCTCCCGAGATCCAGGACGGTGGAGCGCGGCGGGATCTTCTGGATGGCCACGTACGTCGGGCTGAGGTAGTCGACCTTCGACTCGTAGATGCCCTCACGACCCTCCACGTCGTACTTGCGCTCGTAGAAGAGGCCCATGTCGTGCAGCTTCGAGCGCATGCTCTGCGAAACGACCTTGCGGGCGTATTCGACTCCATTCACCCGACAGATCTCGTCGCCGTAATGCGTCGGAATCGCGATCTCGCCGATCGTCCACCCGGCGCGGCTCAGCTGGATGAAGATTTCGGTGTCGAAGTGGAAGTCGTTGGAGTTGAGCGAGAACGGAATCGAGCGCAGTGCCTCGGTCGAGTAGGCCCGAAAGCCGCTGTGGAACTCGGTGAGCTCGGTCCCGAGCACGCCGTTCTGGAATGTGGTGAGGATCTGATTGCCGACGAACTTGTAGGTGGGCATGCCGCCTTCGAGCGCTGCCCCCTCGGTGGCGAAGCGCGAGCCGAATGCGGCCCCGTTCTCGAGTGCGCACCGGGCGATCGTGCGGATCTCCTCCGGGGGGTACTGGCCGTCGCCGTGGACCATCACGACCACGTCGAAGCCGCCCTTGACCGCGTACTGGTAACCGAGCTTCTGGTTGCCGCCGTAGCCCTGATTCCGCGGGTTGGTCAGCACTCGGTAGGCGTACGGGAGATCGCTGTTCTCGAGTGCCCGCACGGCCACCTCGGATGTCTGGTCCTTGGAGGCGTCGTCGAACACGGCGATCTCGACGTCGAACTCGTCGCCGAGGTCACGGGGGATCCGGTCGAGCACCCACTCGATGTGCTTCTCGGCCATGTAGGCGATCACGAATACGAGGAGTCGTTTGCGTTCCATCAGCTGACCTTTCGGGGTCGGGTGAGCAACATGCTCCGGGTCGCCACCGACGCAGCGACCACTATGACGCTAAGCGGTCCGAGCAGGTATCGGGCGTTGTCGATGTAGGCCGAACCCAAGGCCATCGACACCGAGACGATGACACCGAGTGCGCCGAGCGCCATCGGCCGGTGCGGCCCGCGCACCAGGAGCGACCCGACGAGGATGATGAGCGACACGGTGGCGAAGGTGGCCTTGAGGGGTCGGTAGTCGCGATAGAGGCTGCCGAAACGGCCGAACAGGACACTCGTCTCCATGAATCCGGCGGGACGGCCTTCGTTCACCGTCTGTTCGACGGCGACGACGCCACCCTCGCGGCCCACCCAGTTCAGGGTGAGGCGGCCGGTCTGGTCGCGGTTGTGGGAGTCGAGCGCCCGGTTGACGATGCCGGCGATGTCATCGGTCCGGCCTGCCTGCAGGCCGCCGAGGAACGATCGGAAACGCTCGCGGGAGACAGAGGTCCCCGCAGCGTCGAACATGTCGTGCGTTCGGTCACGGACGAGCTCGTGACGCTCGGAATACTCCGGAACCGTCGACTCGATGCCTTTCAGGAAGGTGTAGAGGTTGCCTTCGTCGTACCACTCGGCCTGCGCGGGATCGGCACGGTTTTCGGTGTCGACGTTGAAGGTCGCCTGCCAGGCCCCGTACCACTCGGCACGGGCCCGCTCCGACACCGGTTCGAACACTCCGAGCTCGTCCTGGTTCTCGAAGGACTGGGCGAGTGCAAGTGTCGCCGAGAGCGCAAAGGGGACCGCGAGAACGACAAGTCCGGTACGCCGGCTGAGGTGGCCCTCGCGCCAGAACGTCCACACCACTGCTGCGGTGAGACACAGCAACGACGTGTACTGAAGCTTGATGGTCGAGAGCAGAAAGGCGAGGGCGCCCGATGCTGCGGCGAAGAGCAGGGGATGTGCTCGGGTGAGGGGGCGTTCGGTCATGACCGAGGCTGCGAGCCCTGCAGCGACCAGAGAGCCGGGGATGAGGACCCCCTCGGGCAGGACGAAATCTGCGTGCACGATGTAGGTCGGCGTCGTGAAGATGGCGAGCGCAGGGATTGCCCACCAGCGCAGTGCCCACCAGACGAGTCCGAGACCGACCAGGAGAATCGTTCGGTGCAGCAGGGCCACGCCGAAGATTCGGTCCCATCCGCCGGCGCTCGCGAGAAGGTCACTGGACCAAACCCAGAGCGGGAGGGCGACTTGTCGGTAACCCTGCACGACGAGGCCTTCGCCGAAGGGGTTGTCGGCCGCCCGGCTGAAGTACCCGAGCGAGTCGTTGGTGACCACTCCCCCGATGTCGGCACTGAGGAACCGTGCGAAGAAAACGGCCGGGACAAACACGGCCAGGAGGGACGCGACCAGCGATCTCGGGGGATCTTCGGTTGCGGTCATGCGGTGTCGTTGAACACGAGTCGGTCGAGCACGATGAAGCGCAGACCCCACGCAAGCCCGTATCCAGCGATGCTTCCGATGTTGGCGGCAAGGATGCTGTCGAGTCGGCTGGTGACCAGCTCGACAGTGATGCTCGACAGGACGAGACCAATGGCGGTCATCACGAAGTACATGACGACGTGGTTGGTCTCGACCTTTCCATCGGGGCGCCTCCAGACGAATCGAAGGCTCAAGAACAGACCAACGACGGCGACGCAGGCGACGGCGGTTGCGTTGGCCGCAAGTCCGGACCAGCCCAGCAGGGCGAAGAACACGAAGATGAGCATCTGGCCCAGGCTCGCGGTCACGCAGGTCACGGCGAGAAAGCGCAGCGCCCGGCTGTGCACGGTGGTTTCGGTGGCCGCCACGGTCTGCACGGGAGGAGTATAGGGCTGCCCACCGGGCTGACCGGCGCACATCCGCCCGTACACGCCTATCCAATAACCCCTTTACTTTGATGCCTAATCGTGGTAGGATAGGGGCATGACACTTCTCAAGAAGCCCGGAGTTTCCCTTCTTCTCGCAGGCCTCGCCCTGTTCTTCGTCGTCCGACCAATCGTCGACGGGATCTGGGTGATCGGCGGCCTCCTCGGCGCGTTCAGCTTCATCGTCGGCCTGCTGGGCATCGTCGGCGGCGGCTACATCTTCATGCGTTCGATGGGCAAGACCTGATGGCCGGCACCGACCTCGCCCTTCACCCCTCCGGACGATCGATCCTCACCGACATCTCCCCGCGGGCATGGGAACACCCGACCGATCGAGCCGCGCTCGCCGCGCTCCAGCAAATCCCGGGGTTCGACACCCTCCTGCGCAAGGTCGTGGGCATGTTCGGAGAGAAGAACATCAACACGATCTACACGGCGGCCTCGGTGAAGGTCGGGCCCACGCAGTACCCCGACATTCACGACGCCCTTGTTCGTGCCTGCGAGGTCCTTGACACCGACGTGCCGCCGCTGTTCATCTCCCAGACCCCAATGGTGAACGCCGGCGCCGTCGGCATGGACCATCCCTTCATCGTGCTGAACTCGAGCCTCATCGAGATCGCCACACCCGAAGAGGTCGAAGTGGTCCTCGGGCACGAAGTCGGCCACATCGTCAGCGAGCACGCCCTCTACCGGACACTGCTGTTCTTGTTGCTCAACTTCTCGAGCGGCACCATGCCGATCGTCAGCCAGGCGGTGGTGCCCATCACCCTGGCCCTGCTCGAATGGAGCCGGAAGGCCGAAGTCAGCTGCGATCGTGCCGGATTGCTCGCCGTGCAAGACGTCGACGCAGCCATGTCGATGCACATGGTGTTGGCTGGCGGCATTCGGGGCCGACGCGACGAGATGGACCTCGGGGCCTTCGTCGAACAGTCCGACGAATACCGCGACGCTGGGGGCCTGTCGGCGTACTACCGAATGATGGCGACACTCGGCCGTTCGCATCCGTTCCCGGTGATCCGGGTAGCCGAGCTCCGCAACTGGATCGACTCAGGCGAGTACGACCAGATCCTCGCGGGTGACTACCGACGACGAAGCGATCCGGTAACGACACGCGACGACGTGACCGCGGGCGCCAAGCACTTCAGCGAGCGGGCGGAGAAGGTGTTCACCGACACCGACCGCTACGTGAACGATGCGCTCACCAACTTCATGACGTCGGCACGGCGGATCTTCGACGACGCGGTGTGACAACCGGCGCCGTGCAAACGGAATCGCGGTCGGCTGGTCCGGGTTCCCTCTTCCACAAGGCTGGACACCCGGAAGGACCCACGACATGAGCACCATCGACATCACCGCGGAGCAGTTCGAAGAGACCATCCTCGGAAACGACATCGTCCTGGTCGATTTCTGGGCGAGCTGGTGCGGGCCGTGTCGGTCGTTTGCCCCGGTCTACGAAGCGGCCTCGGAGACGCACGCCGACATCACCTTTGCCAAGGTCGACACCGAAGCCGAACAGGCGCTCTCTGGAGGCCTCGGCATTCAGTCGATCCCCACGATCATGGCCTTTCGTGACGGCGTCCAGATCTTCTCCCAGCCCGGCGCGCTCCCCGAAGCCGCGCTCGAGAGCCTGATCTCCCAGATTCGCGACCTCGACATGGACGAAGTCCATCGCCAGATCGCGGAGCACGACGCCTCACACGAGCACGCGGCGACCAGCTGAGCGCTGTTCGAAGCTCGCCCGGTAGGCGCTCGGCGTGACCCCGAGGGTGCGCCGGAAGTGCTGGCGCATGTTCGTGGCCGTCCCGAACCCGCTGTGGGCGGCCACCTGCTCGATGGCCGCATCGGTCGACTCGAGCAGGGTGCGAGCACGAGCGACTCGCTGCTGGATGACCCATTGCTGTGGAGTCGACCCGACGGCGGCTTTGAACCAGCGATGAAATGCCGTCACCGACATGTTGACCTCGCTCGCCAACTCGAGGACGGTGAGCGGCCGGTGCAGATGTTGTTCGACGTGATGCTGAAGTGCCGCCAAGGACGTCGACCGCGCATCCACCGGGCGCGGCGGATCGACGAACTGCCGCTGATCGCCGGGACGGTGGGCCGGAAAGACGAGCCGGCGGGCCACCACGTTGACGGCGTCTTCTCCATGGTCGTGCCGGACGAGCTGAAGCGAAAGGTCGATCGCTGCAGCTGACCCTGCGGCGGTCCAGAAGGGCGCGTCTTCGACGTAGAGCACGTCGCGTCGAAGACGAACCGCAGGAAACCGTGCGGCGAGTTCATCGGCATAGCGCCAGTGAGTGGTTGCCTCTCTCCCGTCGAGCAGGCCGGCCTCGGCGAGCAGGAGCGACCCACTGCAAAACGACACGATTCGGGCGCCGCGTTCGTGTGCGTCCCGGAGCACGCCCAGGACGTCTGAGGGTGCGGGCTCACCCGGCGACGGGTGTCCAGGAACGATCAACGTGTCCATGTCGACGAGCGCCTCGAGCGGCGCCGACGGCGTGAGGGTGAAAAAGCCCTGCCGCATTCGGACGGGTCCGGGACCGCAGATCTCGACCTCGTAGGGGCGGCCCGACAACTCCGGTCGATCCAAGCCGAACACCTCGGTGGCGACGCCCATCTCGAACGGGTTGGTGTCGGCAACGACCAGAACGCCAACCCGGTGCGGGGTGCAGGAATCTTTCGACATGGTGTATTCCTACCACTCCTCGACGTGAGTGGAACCTGCTTGGCTTGGCGTCATGACCCACGACGAGAAGCCCCAGCCCGCAGCCGCACCCGAACCCCGCGCCGGCACGACGCCGCTCGCAAGCACCGGCCCAGCCGAACACGAGCCCCAACCCGCAGCTACACCCGAACCCGGTCAGGCAGACGACAAGGACTGGACGTGGGTTCTCGATCGACCGTGCGGCGAGTGCGGGGCGGACGTGGGCGGGCTGAGCGTCGCGGAGGTGGCGACCGCGAACCGCGACATCGCCTCCGCGTTCGCCGCGGCCCTTCGAACCCGCAGTGATGTTCGCGACCGACCAGAACCAGACGTGTGGAGTCCCCTGGAGTACGGCGCACACGTGCTCGATGTGTTCCGGTTGTTCCTCACCCGGCTCGAACTGATGTTGACCGAAGATGATCCGCTCTTCGCCAACTGGAACCCCAACGAGACCGCCGAGTCCGATCGCTACGACCTGATGGACCCTGCGATGGTCGCCGACGATCTGGAGTCGGCCGCAGACGAGCTCGCCACCCGGTTCGAGAGTCTGACCCCACAGCAGTTGGATCGCACAGGGCGACGTTCGGATGGGGCGGCGTTCAGCGTCCTGTCATTTGCTCGCTACGAGATCCACGACCCCATCCACCACCTCTGGGACATCGGCGGCTGAGGCTTCTGTGGACCGCCAGCCCCGCCAAGCGGGGCTGAGCGTCCACAGATCGGCTCAGAGGGGCTGCAGGTCGTCGAGGATCCACGGAAGAAGCTCGCCCACCGTTGGGTGGGTGAACACGGCCTTGCGGAACGTCCGGTAGCTCTGCCTCGCATACATGAACGGGGCGAAGATGTTGATGATCTCATCGCCACCAACCCCGAGGATGGACACGCCGAGGAACTCCTCGGTGTCGGCATCCACGAGGATCTTGATCATCCCGGCGGTTTCGTCCTTCTCCTTGGCTCGGGAGATGGCCGCCATCGGGCGGGTCGCCATCAACACGTTGCGACCGCTCTCGCGGGCTTCACGTTCGGTCATGCCGATCCGACCGAGCGGCGGATCGATGAACATGGCGTGGATCGGGATGCGGCCGGCGAGGGTTCGGTCACCTTCGCCGGTGTAGTTGTCCCAGAAGGTCTCACCGTCGTTGACTGAGGTGTGGGTGAACGCGCCTCGCCCGTTCACGTCGCCGATCGCGTAGATGTGGTCGACGTTTGTTCGAAGCGCATCATCAACCGTGATGTACCCCCGCTGGTTGGCTTCCACTCCGGCCGCTTCCAGCGCGAGGCGGTCGCTGTTCGGTACCCGGCCGACGGCGAGCAGAAGGTGACTCCCGACGAGGGTCTCGACGCCGTCGGCGCCGTCGAAGGTGACCTCGATGCGACCGGCTTCGGGCTGCGCCACCGATTGCACGAGCGCGCCCGTGCGGACGTCTATCCCCTCATCGATGAGGATCTGCTTCGCAGACTCGGCGATGTCGGCATCCTCACGAGGCATCAGCTGATCAGCTCCCTCGAGCACCGTCACGCGACTCCCGAAGCGCCGGAAGATCTGCCCGAACTCGAGGCCGATGTAGCTGCCACCCACGATCATCAAGTGCTCAGGCACCTCGGTGAGATCGAGCAGCCGAGCGTTGTCGAGCCAGTCGACGTCGTCGATGCCGGAGATGGGTACTTCGAGCGGCCGGGTGCCGGTGTGGATGACGATCGTGTCTCCGGAGATGACGTGCCCGCCGACCTCAACCTCGTGCGCAGAGACGAAGTGGGCGTACTCCGCGAAGAAGTCGACATTCTCCATTGTGCGGAGCCACTGCTCCATGCCGGTGTTGTCGCGCATGGCGTTCATCCGCTTCATCACGGTGTCGAAGTTGATCGAGATCTCCGGAATCTCAACGCCGAACTCCGGTCCCCGGCGCGCCATGTGCGCGGCGCGGGCGCTGGCCACCAGCGTCTTGGTTGGCGTGCAGCCGTAGTTGACGCACGACCCACCAACCTTGCCTCCCTCGATGAGGGCCACTCGTTTGCCTGCGGCGCTCAGCCGCGGGATCACTGTCCCGGTCGCCTGTCCTGTCCCGATCCAGATCACGTCGTAGTTCGTCATGATCCCGAAACCCGGCATTCAACCCCCGCCTTCCCAGGGCTTCTGTGGACGCTCAGCCCCGCTCCGCGGGGCTGGCGGTCCACAGATGCCGTTGGTCGAGCTGTCAGACGGCTCCCCTACGGTGAAGGACCAACTTCCCCCGACATCCCAACCGTTCGGAGGGAAGCAGAATGCACGAGCTGTACCACCACGCGGCGACTCATCACGGGGTCGTCTCGCGAATCGAGGCCCAATCGCTGGGGCTCACGAGCAAACGCGTCGACCGCGCCGTCCAGCGAGGAGTCCTCAGGAGGGCGGCGCCACGGGTGTTCGTCATCGCCGGGGCTCCGTCCACCTGGGAACAGCGGTGCCGGGTCGCCGCGCTCTCCGCTGCGGGAGTGGTCAGCCACCGATCGGCTGCACGACTCCATCAGCTGGATGGATTCTCGGCCGGCCCGGTCGAGGTGACTGTCCCGAAGACTCGGAGACCTCGAGGCATTGACGCAACCATCCATCGCTCGACGCAGTTTGATCTGATCGACGCCACGAGCATCGATGCATTGCCGGTCACTGGCCTTCCTCGGACTGTGCTGGACCTCGGCGCCGTGATCTCAACAAACCGGCTCGACCACGTGATCGATCAGGTCCTTCGCGATCGCGCCTGCACGCTGCAAGACCTCTGGACAACCTTGATCATTCACTCCGAACACGGCCGCAACGGGTGCGGGCCACTCCGCTTGCTCCTCGATCGCCGGACCGAGAGCGACCCGATCCCGGACAGCGCATGGAACCGCATGGTCGGTCAACTCCTCGAGTATCGAGGTCTCGCTCCCCGCTATGAATACGAGATCCGGACCGCGACCGGCCGGTTCATTGGTCGAACCGATCTCGCCTTCCCGACTCGGAGGCTGGCAATCGAGTTGGACAGTCGACGATGGCACATGACGCGCAACGCATTCGTCAACGACCCGCGACGGAAGAACCAGCTCACCCTTGCCGGCTGGACCGTGTTGTCGTTCACCTGGGATGACTACAAGGAGCGACCTCAAGACCTCGTGCGGACCGTGATCGACGCCCTCAACCCGGCCGCGTAAGAGTTCTGTGGACGCTCAGCCCCGCAGAGCGGGGCTGGCGGTCCACAGATGCCGCTACAGGGTGGCGACGATCCCGGCCATGAGGTCGCCCGCTTCGGTCGGGTTGAGGCCGACCTTGACGCCGGCGTCCTCGAGGGCTTCCATCTTGGCTTTGGCCGTGCCCTTGCCGCCCGACACGATGGCGCCTGCATGGCCCATCTTCTTGCCGGGAGGGGCAGTCACCCCGGCGACGTAAGAGACGACGGGCTTGGTCACGTTGGCCTTGATGAACTCGGCGGCTTCTTCTTCGGCCGAACCGCCGATCTCACCGATCATCATGATGGCCTCGGTGGCCGGGTCAGCTTCGAACGCGGCGAGGCAGTCGATGAAGTTGGTGCCGGGCACGGGGTCACCGCCGATGCCGACCGAGGTCGTCACGCCGATGTCCTTCTCTTTGAGCTCGTACACCGCCTGATAGGTGAGCGTGCCGGACCGGCTCACGACACCAACCGGACCTCCGGCCTTGGCGATGTGGCCTGCGGTGATCCCGATGTTGGCCTTGCCGGGGCTGATGATGCCCGGGCAGTTGGGACCGAGCAGACGGGTGTCGGGGAAGTCGGCCTTG
Source organism: Acidimicrobiales bacterium (assembly GCA_020629635.1). GTDB lineage: Bacteria > Actinomycetota > Acidimicrobiia > Acidimicrobiales > SHLQ01 > SHLQ01. The sequence continues at coordinate 39,358 of JAHDCX010000021.1, forward strand.
AGCTTGTTGTAGAACCACGCCTCGTCGTGCATCGGCACGCCCTCGGTGATCACCACCACGAGCTCCATGCCGGCTTCGGCGGCCTCCATCACGGCGCCCTTCACCGCAACCGGCGGCACGAACACGCAGCTCGCGTTGCAGCCAGTCGCTTCCTTCGCCTCGGCGACGCTGGCGTAGATCGGCGTGCCGTCCACATCGGTGCCGGCTTTCTTTGGATGGGTGCCGGCGACGACCTGCGTGCCGTACTCCTTGTTGAGGTTGCCGTAGTAGCGGCCCGTCGAGCCGGTCAGGCCTTGGTAGACGACCTTGGTGGTCTCGTCCAGAAAGATGCTCATTCGTTTCGTCCTTGTCGTTCTTGTCGTGCAGTGAACAGTTCGTGTCCGGCGATCAGCCGGCGGCCAACGCGACGGCCTTCTCGGCAGCGCTGAGCATCGTCGTTTCCATCATCAGCGCGTCGCCGAGGTGCGGCGCGAGCAGATCGCGACCCTCTTGAGCGTTCGTGCCGTCGAGGCGGATCACAATCGGGCTGTCGATGTCGACCCGCTGCATCGCCTCGATGATTCCGTTCGCGACCTCTTCGCCGCGGGTGATGCCGCCAAAGATGTTGATGAAGATCGACTTCACGTTGGGGTCGTTGTTGATCACCTCGAGTGCACCTGCCATGACGTCGGCATTGGCGCCGCCACCGATGTCGAGGAAGTTGGCCGGCTTGCCGCCGACCTGGTTGACCACGTCGACCGTGCTCATCGCGAGCCCGGCACCGTTGGCGATCACGCCGACCGAACCCTCGAGGCCCACGTACTGGAGACCCTTCGCGTGCGCTGCTTCTTCGCGCTCGTCGCGGGTCTGGGTCTCGTCGTACTGCTCGTAATCCGGATGGCGGAACTCGGAGTTGCCATCGAGGGTGACCTTGGAGTCGAGCACATGCACCTTGCCCTCGGGCGTGAGGATCAACGGGTTGATCTCGACCATGTCGGCGTCGCCCTCGGTGTACGCGGTGTAGAGCTTGCCGAGGATGTCGACCGAGCCCTCGACCGCCGCTTCCGGAAGACCGGCAGCGGCGATCCAGTCGCGGAGCATCTCCTCGCTGAGGCCATCGACCGGGTTGACCCAGATCTTGGCGATCGCATCCGGGTTCTCCTCTGCGACGGTCTCGATGTCGACCCCGCCCTCTTTGGAGAGCATGCCGAGGTGCAGCTTGGCCGAACGGTCGAGCGTGAAGCTCGCGTAGTACTCCTCGGCGATGTCCGACGCCTTCTCGATCCAGACGCGCTGGACGATGTGGCCCTTGATGTCGAGACCGAGGATGTTCGAGGCGTGCTCGCGGACGGCGTCGACGTCGGCGGCGAACTTCACCCCGCCCGCCTTGCCGCGGCCACCCGTGTGGACCTGCGCCTTCACCATGACGGGCGTGCCGAGACGCTCGGCGGCCGCAACGGCCTCGTCGACCGAGAAAGCGATCTCGCCTGGCGACACTGGCATGCCGTACTGGGCGAAGAACTCCTTGCCCTGATACTCGAACAGATCCACGTGATCCTCCTGGGGGGCTGTGCCCACCGACTCACCACGGTGGGCGGCACGAGCGTGGCGCCCGAAACCTCGACGGCGATACTAGGCACCGGAGGAACAGACATGCCGGTAGCAAAGGGACCAACATTCGACGCACGCAGTGCTGCGATCTTCGGCGGCATCGCCGTCGTCGCCGCGCTCGTCATCGGTTTCGCCGCCGTCACCCTTGCGAACCGCTCGGATCGTCTCATCCTCGGCGACGTCGACTTTCGTGATCTCGACGCCCAGAACATGGCCGACGAGATCGCCGAGCGAGGCCCGATCCTCTGGCCAGATGTCGCATCAGGAAATCGCGATATCTGGCTGAATCACCTCGGCGACGACCCTGGCGACGGATGGGTGGCGTTCGAGGCGCGAGTGACTGGAAGCTCGCGCGACTGCAACGTGGTGTGGTCCCCCGAGGACGACACGTTCACCGACCCCTGCACCGACATGGTGTATCCAGCCGATGGCGTGGGCCTCGACGAAATCCCGGTCTACATCGACGGCCGAGACCTCGTCATCGACATCAACGGCGTCAGGGATCCAGACGATTTCGCTGGATTCGACCCCGATGCGTGAGCGAGATTTCTTCAAAATGACAACCAGTTGTCAGAATCGCACGCCCCGCCGTGGTGCAGTGATGCTCAGTAACGGGCGGCGAACCCGTAGTACATGGATCGATTCGGTGTCGGCGGGGCAGGCGGGATACCGAACCGGTGAGGCCCCGGAGCGGCGGGCTCCGGGGCCCCCTCCATGCCCTCCCCGACCGGCGAGGCGATGACCTTGGCCACAACCGACCCATGGGCGTCGCTCAACGAACTCGAACGCCGGGAGGCGACCCGACTCTGGGAGTTCGTGTGGCCCTCAGAGGGCGGCACCGACAAACGTCTCCAGAAGCTCTCTGAAACCTATCGGCGCCTCGACGATCATCGGGTCCATCGGGTGTCGGTGAACCAGCAGCTCGTGGCGATCGCTCGCACCTTTCGCCATGTTGTCGGCCTCGACGGACGCGACACTGACATCGTTGCGCTCGCCAGCGTCTGCACCCATCCCGATGTCCGCGGCGACGGCCACGGTGATGCCGTGGTGCGAGCGTCGTTCGCCCATGTGGCCGAGCTCGCGATTCCCGCGCTGTTCCAGACGCCGGTCCCGGACTTCTATGCCCGATTCGGCAGTCGGACGATCCCGAACCCAATCACCTCGAGTACGCCAGGAGCCGAGCTCTTCGATGATCCCTGGGTGATGATTCATCCGGGCGACGCGACCTGGGACGACGACGCCGTCGTCGACCTCCGCGGCTCGGGGTGGTGACTGGGTCTCGATCAGATTCTTTCGAGAGGCGCCCAGCTGAGCAGGAGCTGCTTCTCGCCGGCGCCGGGGAAGCGCACCCGCGCCTCGGCCTTCTCGCCAGCGCCCGAGATGTCGATGATCACCCCTTCGCCAAACTTGGCGTGTCGGACGTCGTCGCCGACCTTCAGCCCGAGTTCGTGGGAGCCTGTCGTTTGGGCCCCACGACCACCCGAGGTCGATCCCGAGCGGTTGATGGCGGCATCGACCATCGCCTCGCGGCTCGCAATTCGTCGAGCCTCTCGATCCTCGCCGCTCCATCCACCTGAGCCAAAGCTCGCCGAGCGGCGACGGGCGCGACTGCCCTCGGCATCGACGACAAGTTCGTCGGGGATCTCGTCGAGAAACCGGCTCGGTGGGTTGTACTGAGTGGTGCCGTGCAACATCCGGCTCCATGCGTGTGAGATGTGGAGGCGTTCCATCGCCCGGGTGATGCCGACGTAGGCGAGCCGACGCTCCTCCTCGAGCTCTCGTGGCTCGCCCAACGAGCGCATATGCGGAAAGACTCCGTCCTCGAGGCCAATCATGAACACGATCGGAAACTCGAGCCCCTTCGCCGAATGCAACGTCATCAAAATGACCTGGGATTCGTCGTCGTTGAGGTCGTCGGTGTCCGCGACGAGTGAGATCTGTTCGAGATACTCCTCTGCGGTATCGAAATCCTCTGCGCCACCCACAAGTTCGGCGAGGTTCTCGATCCGACCCTCGGCCTCGATCGAGCGCTCCTCTTCGAGCTCGGCGAGGTACCCGCTGCGATCGAGCAGGACCCGCAACAACTCATCAGGCCGCTCCCCCGCCTCGTGCAGCTCGGCGACCTGGTCCACCAACGCGAGGAACTCGTCGATGCCCTTGGGCGCGCGACCGGAGATCCCGACCTCGTCGTGGTGCCGCAACGCATCGATGAACGGCACACCGTTGACGGCCGCCCACTGGTCGAGCTTGGCGACGCTCGAGTCACCGACGCCGCGCTTGGGCGTGTTCAGCACCCGCTTGACCGACACTTCGTCGACCGGGTTGACGACCGCTTTCAGATAGGCGAGCGCGTCCTTCACCTCGCGCCGGTCGTAGAAGCGTGTGCCGCCGACGACCTTGTACGGGATGTTGACCCGAACGAGGTACTCCTCGAGCGCACGACTCTGCGCGTTGGTCCGGTAGAAGACCGCCATGTCTCCCCAGCGATGCAATCCCCCCTCGTGGTAGCGGGCGAGCTCGTGGGCAACCCATTGGGCCTCGTCGGTCTCGTCGTCGGCGAAGTAGCGCAGGATCTTCTCGCCGTCGCCGGATTCGGTCCACAGCTCTTTCGGCTTGCGGCCCTCGTTGTTCTCGATGACCGCGTTGGCGGCGGACAGCACGGTTTGCGTGGAGCGGTAGTTCTGCTCGAGGAGAACAACGGTGGCGTCGGGGAAGGTGTGTTCGAACTCGAGAATGTTGCGAATGTCCGCGCCGCGGAATCGGTAGATCGACTGATCGCCGTCACCCACCACACACACTTGTCGGTGATCCTCCGCCAACATGGTCACCATCGCGTTCTGCACCGCGTTCGTGTCTTGATACTCGTCGACGAGGACGTGCTTGAACCGGCGGCGATAGTGATCGAGCACATCGGGATGCCGCTGGAAGAGCTCGACCGTGTTGAACAACAGATCGTCGAAATCCATGGCGCCTGCTGTCCGGAGACGCTTCTGGTACTCGGTGAACACCTCGGCGATCTTGCGCTCGAAGATCGTCGATGCCTCGGCGGCGAACGCGTCCGGACCGCGGTGATCGTTCTTCGCTGCACTGATCGTGGCGTGAACCGTGCGGGGCGGAAACTTTTTCGAGTCGATGTTGAGATCACGGATGACGTACCCGGTGAGGCGAACCGCGTCCGCCTGGTCATAGATCGTGAACGACGACGGGAAACCGAGCCGCTCACCATCCCGCCGCAGAATTCGCACGCACGCCGAGTGGAACGTCGAAACCCACATCTTCTCGGCAACCGGGCCGACGAGCGCACCCACGCGGGTCTTCATCTCGTTGGCGGCCTTGTTCGTGAACGTGATTGCCAGGATCTCGAAGGGCGACACCCCACGTTCCATGACCAGGTGCGCGATTCGGTGTGTCAGCACGCGGGTCTTGCCAGACCCGGCTCCCGCGATGATCAGGAGGGGCCCGGCCTCATGCAACACGGCGTCCTCTTGGGCAGGATTGAGGCCGTCGATCAGCGTGGACATCGCCGCAACGATAACCGAACGAATGATCGATCACCCGAGCCCGGGTGGCGAATCAGCGACGGGCTGAGAAAATGCTCAGCGGCTCGCCCGAATCCACACGAGTCCGCCGCTTGTGTCGGCGAGCAGAATCGCCTCACCCGGTCGGGCGGCGAGCAGTTCGACTCGAGCGCCGGGCTCGAGGTCGAGCGCCACCTGGTCCGACGTCTGCCCATCGGCGAGCATCACCGTCGACGCCCCGGAGGCCGTCCCAAGGAAGCCGACTTCTCCCCCGGACGACGCGACGGCCTCAACTGCGGCGTCGCCGAGATCGAGTCGAGCCCACGTCTCACCGCCGTCGGTGGAGGTCGCGGACCAACTCATGCCGCCGATGTCGCCGGGACCACCGGCGAGCACGAGCGTGTCACCGTTGGTGGTCAGGGACATGACTCGGCCCGTCTCGAGATCGTCGTCGAGCATCGACAGCTCGTTCTCCTGCCATTCGCGTCCGTCGGTCGACACGAACAACGACGCACCCGAGAGGCCGGACCCGGCGGCGACGAACCCGTCGCTGGCCGGCACCACACCGACAACGCCTCTCGCCGTCTCGATGCGACCCAGCGCTTCGTAGGGGCCCCCGAGCGGACCGCCCCAGACCATCGGCGACGAACCATCGCCGATCACGACCACCGAATCGTCGGACACCGTCACGTCGATCGGCACATCCGTCCCGGCTGGGAGCGAGGGCGTCACCGCCCAAGAGAACAGGTCGGCGCTCGTGGCCACGAAGTGGAACATGGTCTGGGCATCCACGTCGAACGACGAGACCAGCGCCACGAACGCTCCCGCCTGGGTTTCACGCACCACCGAAATCGTGGCACCAGCGGGTAGGCCGGACACTGAAGCGTCCTCCCACGCCAAGCCGTCATCGGAGCGCAGGCCGATCATTCGCACGCCCGACGACCCGCCGAAGCTGGACGCAATGGCCCGCCACTCGCCGTCGACCGCGGCGACGTGCACGCCCGATCCGCCGCCGAAGGCAACCTCAGAAGCCCGAGTCTCGACCGTCATGGCCTCCCCGGCCTGAAGGCTGCCGTTGTTCTCGACGACGACCGTCGACGTCGGCTCGGCCGACTCGACGTCGGGACCGGGGTCGGGGTCTCCGGTCGCCTCATCCTCGGTCTCGGTGGGTTCCTCGGCAGGAGCCTCCGGGGACACCTCGACGTCGGTATCCGCAGAATCGTCGTCCGTTGCCTCCGCTACGGGCACATCGTCGGCAGCCGTCACCACGTCGCTCGGCTCATCACCGATCGAGAGCACGCCGACCGCAACCACCACCGCCATCGCCATGACGGCGCCAGACGTCGCGATCCGGTTCCGGGCACGACGTCGCCCGACGGTCTGCTGCATCTCCTCGAACGACGGGGCCGACCCGACCGAACGCGGCGCAAGCCCATCCAAGGCATCACGAAGTTCCTGTGGCGATTCCATGATCAACGCTCCTTCTGCGAATTCATCCGTCGACGGCACTCCTCGAGCGCCCGATGCGTGCGACTTTTCACGGTTCCTGGCGAGATCTCGAGCACGTCTGCGACCGTTTCGATCGACCAGTCCAGTTGGTAGCGGAGCACCAGGATCGTCCGCAGGTCCTCGGGCAGCGACGTGAGCGCCCGCTGGAGATCGGTCAAGGGCTCGGCCGCGTCGACGTGCTCGTCGCGAGCCACAGACGGAGCGAAGCGACGATCACGACGCAGTCGCCGGAACCGCGAGGTCGCATGGTTGCGAGCCGTCCGGAAGATCCACGCCTGAGGCCGCTCGAAGTCACCAACCACATGCCACCGATGCAGGGCGCGAACGAAGGCCTCATCGACCGACTCCTGTGCCAGGTCGACGTCGCCTGTCGATATCGCCAATGCCCGAATCATCTCGTCGCGATGGCCACGCCAGATCGTTTGAAAGTCCTGCGCTCCCATCGCCCTCCAAGCCTTCCACGCCTGAGCGGCCCAAAAGGTTCTGTGTTTTTGCCGCACGGCTCGCAACAGGCTCGCACTGCGGAACGCCCGAGGCCCCAACCGCACCGACCGGCACAGCCGGACCGGCGCTACGTCTTCGCCGCACGGCTCGCAACAGGCTCGCACTGCGGAACGCCCGAGGCCCCAACCGCACCGACCGGCAGCACCGTAAGGTTTTGGGATGGCTCATCCTTTTCGATTCAGTGCATCACTCGGCGGACTCCCCCTCGATGCGATGGTGTCGACCGCGCAACGCGCCGAGGCGCTCGGATACGCCACCGTGACCCTGCCCGATCATCTGGACGATCAGCCGGCGCCGCTCATCGGTCTCACCGCCGTCGCCATGCACACGACATCGATCACCTTGCTTCCGCTCGTGCTCGCCAACGACTACCGGCACCCCGCCGTTCTCGCCAAGGAGCTCGCCACGCTCGACCGGCTCTCCAACGGCCGGCTCGAGTTCGGCATCGGCGCCGGCTGGATGACCACCGACTACGAACACTCCGGAATCACCCACGACGGTCCAGGCACTCGGATTCGGCGGCTGCGCGAAGCCGTCGACGTGCTGACCCCCCTGCTCGCTGGCGAAGCGGTCGATCACGACGGCGAGTTCTACGCCGTGCATGGGGCCATGGGCGAACCACGTCCGTCGACTGGACGGTTGCCGCTCCTGCTCGCCGGCGGCAAGGAGAAGATGTTGACCCTCGCAGGCGAGAAGGCCGACATCGTCGGTATCAACCCCGGCCTGACGGCTGGCGTCATCGATGAGCGGGCTGGACGTGATGCGACCCTGCAACAAACCGACCGCAAGCTCGAGTGGGTTCGCAATGGTGCTGGAGCGCGCTTCGATCGCATCGAGCTGCAGACCCGAGTCCACATGGTCGTGATCAGCGACGACCGTGAGACGACGGCCGCCGAGCTCGGCCCGCTGCTCGGCCTGACCGGCGAAGAGACGCTCGCTTCCCCCCATGCCCTGATCGGGACCACCGACCAGATCGCTGAAGAAATCCAGGGCTGGCGTGACCGCTGGGGCATCTCGTTCGTCTCGATCAACGGCGACCAACTCGAGGAATTCGCTCCAGTCGTCGAGGCGCTCGCCGGGACATGAAGAGCTGCGTCTTCTGCGCCATCGTCAGCGGAACGCTCGCCGCGCATGTGGTGTTCGAGGACGATGACGTCGTTGCGTTCCTCGATACCTCACCGCTCTTCGTCGGCCACACACTCGTCGTCCCTCGCGATCACCACGAAACCCTCGCCGACCTCCCTCCCGAGTTGATCCAACCGCTCTTCTGTCGAGCCCAGCGCCTCTCGGCCGCGATGGTCGGCTTCGGGGCCCAAGGCAGTTTCGTGGCCATGAACAACACCGTCAGCCAGTCCGTGCCCCACCTTCACGTTCACGTGGTGCCCCGCACGAAGGGTGATGGACTTCGGGGGTTCTTCTGGCCACGCACCCGCTACGACGACGACGAGCACATGGCCTCGACAGCACGCCGCCTCGGCGAGATCTACGAATCGACCTGATCGAGCGCTGTCAGGGTTGCCTCGGCCACCCCGTCGACCGTCGGTGCCCGGGCAGTGACGACGGTGAAGCCTCGCTCGGTCGCCGCACGCGCCGTCGTCGGGCCGAAGGCAACGGCCAACCCGGGATCAGCTCCTCGATGATGGAACCAACGATCCACCGCGCTCGGAGACGCAAAGATCACCGCGTCGAGGACCCCCGCAGCAACGACGTCGGCCGCAGCTGAAGCTGGCTCGATGTTTCGGTAGGTCACGACCCGTTCGACTCGAACGCCCGCAGCCACCAGTGCGTCGTGGACGTCGGGCAACCCCGACTCCGCCTGCGCGATGAGCACGCGAGTACGTCGCTCATCGATCACCTCGAGGAGACGCTTGGCCAGATCGACCGCCGTCGGAGGATCCGCAACCAGGTCCACGGCGCGCCCTCGCTCCTCGAAGACCGCAGCGGTTCGAGACCCGACCACACCGACATTGACGTCATCCGCGACGAGATCAACGACGGCCCGCGCACCATTCGGCGACAACACGATGAGCCAATCATCTGACTCGAGTGCCTCGATCGAATCGACCAACTCCTCGCCGCCATCTCGCGGTGGAACGATGTCGATCAGCGGCACGCCGACCGCATCGAGACCGCAACCAATCAAGGCGTCGAGGAGTTCTGCGGCGTCGATCGCCGTCCTCGTCACGGCGACTCTCGCACGCCTCCGGCCGGCAGCCTCGCCGATCACCCCAGCCGACTTCGCAGCATGCGAGCGACGGCTGCCCCGAGCGCCGGTCCGGCCGGTCCATCCAGCTCAACACGATGCACCCGACCGGCGTCGTCCGCGAGGACGCCTCGACAGCGCATCTCGCCGCGATCGTTGGGCGACGCGTGCGCTCCGGCCGGAAGGTCGCAGTCGCCGCCGAGCTCCATCAAGAAGCCCCGTTCGGTGTCGAGTTGGCGCCGGCTGGGTGCATCTTCGATCCGCCCCAACAGCTCGAGCAGTTCGTGGTCGTCGGCTCGACACTCGACCGCCAGGGCCCCCTGCCCGACCTGCGGTACCACGACCACCGGATCGAGGGGATCGACGATCGACGGCGACCGCCCGAGCCGGTCCAACGCGGCCTCCGCCATCACGATGGCATCGAGCGACGCAGACGAGGAGCTCGCGTCGAGGAGAGCCAGACGGGTGTCGATGTTTCCGCGGATCTCGACAAACCGAAGATCCGGGCGGCGGTCCGCCAACTGGACCCGACGGCGCACCGAGCCGGTGCCGACCGTCGCTTCGGGCGGCAAGGTCGCCAGCGTCGACCCAACGAGCATGTCGCGCGCAGAACCACGCGCCGGAACTGCAGCAATGACGAGTCCGTCCGGGGTCTCCGCAGGCAAGTCCTTCGCCGAATGCACCGCGAGATCCGCTCGGCCGTCCAGCACCGCCGCCTGGACCTCCTTGACGAAAACGCCCTTGCCGCCGATGGCGTGGATCGGCGTCGTCACGTCCCGGTCGCCCATCGTCGACACGATCACGTCCTCAACCGGAGAAGACGCATGCTCCGCCAACAGTCGGGCGATGTGGGCGGTCTGCCACCGCGCAAGAGCGCTCCCGCGCGTTGCGGCCCGAATCGTCACGTCAGTACTCGTCTGGGGCGACCTCGGAGGAGTCCAGGTCGAAGAGCTCGCTCAACGAGGAAGCGAGCCGTTCACCCCGAATCGTGCCCGCAGCGTCCTTGAGCTCCGTCGTGGGCCGGTGCAGGAGTTTGTTGAGAACCCGGCGGGTCGCCGCATCCACCTGAGCGAGCGTGTCGTCGTCGAGCTGGGCTCCGAGACGTTCGACCTCGGCGACTCGCATCTGTTCCATCTCTTGTCGGAATGACGCCACGAGCGGCTCGACGAGTCGATGTGCGGAGGCGGCCTTGAAGCGGGAGACCTCTTCGTCGATGAGCTGACGGACCGCAGCGATCTCCGCACGTCGTTCGTTGCGACCGACCTCGGCGAAGGCGGTCAGATCTTCCATGTCGAGCAGCGTCACGCCGTCGATGTCCGCCGCATCGGGATCGACGTCGCGAGGGACGGCAATGTCGACGATCAGCAGTGGACGTTGCGATCGATGGGCCATCACCTCGGCGAGCGCGCCTGCCCCGACCATGAGGTCGTTGGCCCCCGTGGACGTCAGGAGCACGTCGACCTGTTCGAGCATCGTCGGCAGTTCGTCGAGCGACGCCACTCGCCCTCCGACACGGTCGGCAAGCTCGGCGGCTCGCTCGGCCGTGCGGTTGGCAATCACCACGTCGCGTGCGCCCCCGTCGCGCAGGGCAACGGTCATTCGTTCGCTCATTTCGCCGGCACCGAGAACCCCGATGGTGCGTCCGTCGAGTGTGCCGAGCCGCTCTGTCGCCATGGCGACTGCTGCTCGCGACACCGAGGTGATGTTGCGGGCAATGCCAGTGTTCGCCCGGACCTTCCGGCCCGTCGTGCACGATGCAGTGAAGAGATCGGTGAGGGTCACGCCGACTGTGTCGGCCTCGGCCGCGTCGTCGTAGGCCCGGCGCACCTGGCCGAGAATCTCCGTCTCGCCGAGCACCGCCGAATCGAGTCCGCAGGTCACGCCGAAGAGGTGTCGGGCGGCGTCCTCGTCGTGATGGGCGTAGAGGTGCTCTGAGAAGTCGTTGGGCTCGAGGCCGCCGTGGCGCGCGAGTGCGTCACGGATGTCGCCGAACGCCGGGTGAAAGCGTTCGACGTTGGCGTACACCTCGGTGCGGTTGCACGTGGAGAGTACGACTGCCTCGGAAACGTCCGGTGAAGACAGGAGATCGTCCAGCACCTTCTGGACCTCCGAAGAGGCGATCGTCAACTGTTCGAAGGTCCCGAGCGGAACCGAACGCTGATTGACTCCGATGACGACTACTGACATTGCCCTTCAGTCTGTCTGCACTCTGGCGAACGCACACCGCCCATTGTCGATGTTTCGGTAAGAACCCTGCCAAGTCCCACGGGACTTCCGCGCTATGACGTTGTTCACGCGGGTCAGGCGCTTCGGTCGTCCTCGAGCGCACCGCGCTGGTGGTAGTAGCCGAGAATCTGCAGCTCACTGGCCAGATCGACCTTTCGGAGCGGAATGTGCTCGGGGACCTGGATGATCGTCGGTGCGAAGGTGAGGATCGAGCCGATGCCGGCATCGATCAGGGCGTCGGCAACGGTTTGTGCGGCCGACGCGGGGGTGGAGATGATGCCGACGGCGAGGTCGAGTTCGTCGACGAGTTCGGGCAGATCACTCACTGACCGGACTTCGAGCCCGTCGATAACCGTGCCGACCTTGAGCGGGTCTGCGTCGACCAGCGCACGGATCGGAAACCCGCGGGTGGTGAATCCGCCGTAGTGCGCGAGCGCGTGGCCGAGATTTCCCATACCGACGATGACGACCGGAGCGTCGGTGTCGAGCCCAAGTGCGGCACCGATCTGATGAAGCAGCACCTCGACTTCGTAGCCAACACCCCGGACCCCGTAGGTCCCGAGGTACGACAGGTCCTTGCGGACTTTGGCTGCGTTCACGCCAGCGCACTCGGCGAGCCGGGCCGAACTGACCGTCGCTTCGCCGGCGCGGGCCAGATCGACCAAGGCACGACGGTAGAGCGGGAGCCGCGCGACCGTTGCGTCAGGGATGTCTCGGGGCTGCACCACGACACCACGGTAGCGCTGTTCGCCGTCGCCCGCCGTGGGCAGATCGTCGGATCCCCGCCCACCCCATGTGGTTGAGTGGGCCCATCGCCCCACTCAAGGTGAGGCGTCTTCCCGGCCGACACCTTTGGGGATGTTGCTCGCACCGACGCTCGAACGACCCGTCCGTCGCCAGGTTCTGGCGATCATCGTCGCGATCTCGCTGGTCTTTCCGTTCCTCGGAGTGTCTGGCGCTTCCGCGTCGGCCTCAGACGAACTCGCCTTCATCGACCGGGTCAACCAGACCCGTGCCGCCGCAGGCCTCAGCCCCCTGACCTTCGACGTGCAACTCACGAATCTCGCACGCGGCTGGTCTCAAGAGATGCAGTCCGGTGTTTGCGGCGAGGGGGTGTTCATCTGCCATGCCAGTCCGATCTCGGCCGGCGTCACCCACGCCTGGGCCAAACTGGGCGAGAACGTCGGAACCGGTCCCGACATCAACTCGGTCATGGACGCGTTCGTCGCCTCCCCGGGGCACTACGCGAACATCGTCGATCCCGAGTTCACCCACATCGGCGTCGGTGTCGTCTGGGATGGCGCCCGGCTGTACACCACCCACCGATTCATGAAGCTCCAGGGCGCACCCCCGACCACCACGCAAGCGCCCACAACGACCGCCGCCCCGACCACAACTGCCGTGCCGGCAACGGCACCCTCGACGACGGCCCCCACGTCGTCCCCCTCGACGACAGAAGCGCCGCCCACGACATCGGCGCCGACGACGACCACCATTGCCCCTGCCCCGACGAGCGCGGTGCTCGTCGGCCCGTCAGGGCGCAGTCGCGCAAGTGTTCTCGCCGACGCCTTGATCGGACGCTAGGACTCGATTACCCCGCCAAGAAGACGAACTGCGTCAGCGCGGCACCAAGAATCACGATCAACAAGATGATGATCGTCAACGTGACCGCAGGTCTCATGACCCCTCCGATTCGCTGGACGAACGTCCGAGCGTCACCGAAACGCTCGCACCCGGCGATCGACCGTCCGTTCGGTCGATGCGGAGCTCGTCACTGGTCGAGATACCGAGCGCCTCTGCCGCCGATCCGCCATTGACCGCCAAGGACACCAGTCCGGAAGAATCGATCACCGCGCCGACCTCGCCGGTCGAAATCGCCCGGTACGCCGGCCGCATCGCGATCGTCGTTCGGCGATCTCCCACGATCAGGGAGAACGGATCGCCCCACTCCGCGAGATCATCGGGTCCGATGTTCAACTGCACGTTGCCGTACTGGTCGACCCAGAGCGCTTCGACGAGGAGCACCCCATCTTCGACGCCGATGACCGGAAGCAACCCGGGCATGAGCGTCGCAGGATCGATGGCCGGTCCGAATTCGTCCATGGGCACGCCGGCACACAAATGTGCGGCAGCGGGACCGAAGACGTCGCGGCCGTCGAAGGTTCCGCCGAGTTTGGGGAGCTGATAGGCGGGATTGGTCAGCTCCACGGCGGCCGTTGCTCCGCCGACCATCGCCACCGCCGAAGCCAACAGGCCATTGTCGGGTCCGACCAGCACCGATGCGCCCTCGCCGACCTCGATCGCCACCGCACGACGGTCCGTGCCGACACCGGGGTCCACCACCCCGAGCACCACACCCGGGCAGAGGAACTGCGCCGCTCGGGCAAGCGCCAGCGCCCCGGCACGCACATCGTGTGGACGGATCCCGTGGGTGATGTCAATGACGGTCGCGTCCGGCTCAATCGATCGAATCACCGAGTGGACCACGCCGACGAACTCGTCGGCATGCCCAAAATCGGACAGAAAGGAGATCGTCGAGTACCGCACCACTCAAGAGGCTACAAGGCTGCCCAGCACGCAAACGGCCGGGCACGATCACATGCTGCCCAGCACGCAAACG
>JAHDCX010000022.1 GCA_020629635.1 Acidimicrobiales bacterium
TCGCCGACACCTCCACCGGACTCGCCTACTACAACGCCCGCTACTACGACCCCACCATCGGACGATTCGTGTCACCAGACACGATCGTACCTAACATCGGCAACGGCCAAGAGTACAACCGCTATGCCTACGTAACGGGCAACCCCGTCAGGTATCAGGATCCGACTGGAAACTGTCAATCAATAGATGAGAACGGAGGATGCGTTATTTGGGGTAACGGCTGGAGATATGAGAGTAAGAAGGAGATTGTGAACCGTCGCGGCGATGTTCAGTACGCAGAACTCTTGACGAGACGATCCGGAAAATGGAGTCCACTTCAAGCTCCGACATCCGGACAGGTTGACTGGACGTGTGTTGACTCTGCTTGTGATGATTACGATGTGCTGCCAGATATAAGCATCATGGAAGAGATGGCCGACGAGATCCTCGGAATGATAGAGGATCAAGAGGTGGTTGGATCTATGGGAGGTTGTCTCGAGGGAGAGTTCAATGCCGTCGGTAGCAGTTGGCAAGGACAAGCCTGTAGTATGACTACGGCCGATGGCGTTCAGTACACAGTAATTGGAGTGGGCAAAGGTGCGTCAGTCGGAGAGAGCTCAACAGTTGGTTCGGGCGTACTTGTCAGCGGAACACGCCATCCAACCACAGGTGGTTCCGTGAGTGCTTGTATAGATGTGTCTGCGGCATCTGGGGTCGGGGGAGGTGCGGCCTTCTGCACACCTATTCAGCCTCGGACAGTTGCTGGACAAGTTATTGCTGAACCAGATTTCGAGAACTGGTCCATTGAGCTGTTCGCTGCCTTCGGAACTGGTAGATCTGGTAGCGCCTCGATACAGGGAAGCGTGACCTATGTGCATGGTGACAACCCTCTAACTCTTCTCTTCGACTAGATGCTTAATACGATCATATTCCTTCCGATGTTTCTGCTCACTGGCAGTATTCTTGCGTGGTTGATCATTGACTTTGGGATGCTTGTTGCGTTCTGGCAATCGAGAGAAATTGGAGAGTTCTCACAAAGGGTTCTGGGCTCGACGATCGAAGATCGTAGTTCCGATTCGGTCTACATCCCGCTTGCGATTCAACGGCGCGGGCGCTTTGTATCATCCTTTCGTGCGGTTCTCGTGGCGGGCCGCCATGGAAATGCACTCATTTTCGAAGTCAGTCGCGACGATCCAATTCTCGTCGATGCAGTGTCAGTGGAGTCCACGTCGCCTAGTGGTATAAGTAGGGTCTCTCTCACCGCTGGAGACCGTAAGTATCGTGCACTGGTGCGACCGGAATATTATGATCAACTTTCATCATTGGTGATAGGCGACTAGATCACGGAATTGGTCAGTCCGTTCGCGGTTGGCGACTAACCTCTTTGTGTAAATGGGTGCCTCGGATTCCGGACGGTTTTGGGGTGAAGAACCGTACCGCTTCCTTCGCACGCTACGCGTAGTCGACCTCACCCTGGGGTTCGCCTGCCCGCAACAGGCCCTGCACCTTGGCCCGTCCGCTCACGTCCACGCGTTCTTCAGTCATCACTAACAGCTTCCGGCAACGGAACACCGCGTCGTCCTTGTGGCTGCGATGGCCGAGCGTCTCGACATGGCCCCGACGACGGCACTCATAAAGGCAACCGTTCGCCAACTTGACGACATGGAACGGGTCTGCGACTTGGCCGGCATAGGCAACGCCGTATCGAACACCGCGTTGTACGGGCCCGACAAGCCCATCACTGCCCACCCGACCCGATCCCGCCACTGCGCCTGGTCCATGAAGGAGCGTGTCGGTTCGACACTGCCACGGCCAGAAACGATTGAGGTGAGCCCCTGGGGATTGGTCCAGTGCCTGTGTGGTCTGAGCTGCTCCGTCATGGTGGCGGGGTTGAAAGGACCAAGTCATGGCGAAACGTCGTCGACGTACCCCCGAACAGATCATCACCAAACTCGCTGAGGGCCAGAAACTCCTGGCATCAGGGCTCACGCTCGAGGAGGTCTGCCGCGAGTTCGGGATCGCCGAGTCCACGTGGGCGCGCTGGTTGTCCCAGTACGGCGGGATGAAAGCTGATGATGCGAAACGACTCAAGGAACTCGAGTCGGAGAACGCTCGGCTGAAGAAGATCGTCGCTGACCAGGCGCTCGACATCGACATGTTGAAGCATCTCGCCAACGAAAAATGGAGTGACCGGGCGCAAGCGCCTGAACCGTCGACGTCAAGCCGTGATCGTGCTTGAGGACGAGTTCGGGGTATCGCAGCGACGTGCCTGCAAAGTCGTCGGCCAGCATCGCTCCACGCAACGCCACCAGCCTGCCCCTGCGGCTGATGACGACGAGCAGATCCGCGCCGAGCTCCGAGCGTTCGCCAAAGCCAGGCCTCGCTGGGGATGGCGACGAGCCGCCAACCATCTGCGCCGTCAGGGCTGGAAGATCAACAACAAGCGGGTGCGGCGGCTGTGGCGGGACGAAGGCCTCCGCGTCCCCCAGAAGAGACGAAAGAAACGTCCAACAGGGATCGGCACCCACGTCGGGGCGATGTGCGCGATCCGTCCCGATGCGATCTGGGCCTTGGATTTCATGTTCGACCGGACCATTGCGGGCCGGCAGGTCAAGATCCTCAACGTCATCGACGAACACACCCGCGAAGCGTTGGCGTGCGACGTCGGCCATTCGTTCACTGCCGACGATGTCGTCGCAGTGCTCGACCGGATCGTCGCCGAACGCGGGAGTGCGCCGGCGTTCATCAGGATGGACAACGGCCCCGAACTCACCGCGATCGCCGTCGCAGAGTGGTGTGACGAGACCGCCACGGGTTCGGTGTTCATCGACCCCGGATCACCATGGCAGAACGCGTGGATCGAGTCGTTCAACGGACGCATGCGCGACGAACTGTTGAACCTGTGGCACTTCGACTCGCTCCTCGAAGCCCAAGTGATCATCGAGAACTGGCGCATCGACTACAACACCAACCGACCTCACTCCGCCCACCACGGACTCACCCCAACCGAATTCCACCTATGATCCATCCACCAACACCAACCACAACCCGCATAAGCCCTGGACCAATCAACGGGGCCCCTCACGACGTCGAGCAGCTGCCCGCTACGGGCATCAACTTAAGGGGGACCAGGCTCGATTCGTTGAACGAATGGGTATCCGGTTCGTCTCTATAGGATCCACCTGAGCGAGACCTGGAATCCCCGGTGGAGTTGGCGGGGTAACAATCCGAACCAGGTCGGCCGGTTCCAACTGTTGGTGAACGACCCCGCTGATGCGGCAGACGAATGGTCCGTTCGGCGTGTCCAGAATGTTGCGGTTTTCGCCGATGCTCCGCGGGATGGCCAACGGCCCAACCCGCGGTGCGGGCGAGATGACAACTTCGCAATGGCGCAGGCGCCCCGTCCTGGCCTGGATGATCCGCGCCTCGATCGTGCTCGTCCCGATCGTCGTTGCGTGGCTCGCCGTTCGTCAGACGGGCCACGTGTACTGGCGGACCGACGGCTGGGTGGGCACCACGGCGTGGATCGCCCAGGCCGTTGTGGTTGCCACGCTCGTGGCACACGTGGCGGCCGATCTCGCCAAACGGCTGCTGCCGCTGACGGCGCTGTTCAACATGACGTTGACCTTCCCCGACCATGCGCCATCCCGCTTCGGTCTGGCACTGCGGTCCGGCACGGTGCGCAAGCTTCAGGAATCTGATCTTGCGCTCCACGGGGATCATCAAGCGGCCGCGGAGCAGGCCCTCGACCTGATCACGCAGCTCGGGCACCACGAGCGCCTGACGCGGGGTCACACCGAGCGCGTCCGGGCCCACGCCGAAACCATCGGCCGAGAGATGGGTCTCTCCGAGGAAGAACTGGCCAAGTTGCGTTGGGGCGTCCTGCTCCACGACATCGGCAAGCTCGTCGTGCCGGCCGAGATTCTGAACAAGAACGGTCGACCGACCGACGACGAGTGGGAGATCCTCAAACAGCACCCCGCGGCCGGTGGCCGGATCCTCCAACCCCTCGAACCCTGGCTTGGCGAATGGGTCCGTGCCGCCTCAGAGCATCACGAGCGCTGGGACGGCGGCGGATACCCGAACGGCCTCGCCGGAACGGAGATCGCCCTCGCCGGACGAATCACCGCCGTCGCCGACGCCTACGACGTCATCACCTCCAAGCGCAGCTACAAGAGCGCCGGCACCGCCGCCGAAGCACGCGAAGAACTGGTGCGATGCTCGGGCAACCAATTCGACCCCGTCGTCGTCCGAGCGATGCTGCGCGTCGGCCTCGAAGACCGTCGACGTTCGCTCGGCATTTTCGGCTGGGTGTTCGAACTTCCGGCGATCCTTCGGGTCGCGGCTACGAACGTCACCGCCGCTCCAGCAGCCGGCGCCGCGAGCGCAGCGGCGGTGTCTGTCGCCACAGTTGCGAGCGGTGGCTTCATCGGTCCGCCCGCCACCACGGTCGCCCCTCCAGCCGCCATCGCCTTCGATGAGGCTCCAGCACTGCGGATCCCCGACGCGGTCACGCTGCCGTCCTCGACGTTCGGGCCAACGACGACCGAGCCCGCCACGACCACAGCTCCCGAGACGGCACGAGACACCTCCACCACCACATCGACGACCACCACGACGGTGGAAACGACCACGACGACCACCACCGCACCGACAACAACGACGACGACACCCGCCACAACGCAGCCGACGACCACGGTCGCTCCGACGACCAGCACCACCGACGCCCCAACGACCACAACCACCGCGGCACCGACGACGACCGCCCCAACAACAACACAGGCGCCGGTCGGGCCGACCGCCAACCCGGACAACGCCATCGTCGAGTCCGGTGTCGACATCAAGATCCACGTGCTCGGCAACGACCGCGCCGGCGACGCTCCACTCGATTCGACCACCGTCCGAATCGTCGGAGCGCCGCAGAACGCCCAGGACTTCTACGTGCACAACGATCACCTCCACTACGAGTCCGCACCGGGCTTCGCCGGAACCGATTCGATCACCTACGAGGTCTGCGACACGTCCGGGCGCTGTGACACCTCGACCGTGACGATTCAGGTGTGGATCGACGACGGTGCGTGACCTGCAACCGTCAGGAGATGCCGACGTGCGAGAATCCTGCCGGCGGGTTCACACGATGGACTCTCACTGCCGATAGGACCGCCATGTCGCCTTCCGCCCTTCGATCGCGCCCCCACGCTCTCGTCGTCGCGCTCGTCGCGTCTGCGCTGATCGCTTCGGCGTGCACCAGCACGACCGACAACGGGACGGCCACCGAAACCACGTCGACCACCTCCACCACCGAGGCGATCGTGCCCTCGACCCTGCCGATCATCGACGAGGCCCCGTCGGCGCCGGTCAACGTCGTCGTGGTCGACACCTCGGACGGTTCGATCGAGCTCGCCTGGGACGAGGATCGCACGGGCGACGTCACCGGCTACGAAATCTCCCGGGTGAGTCCGGCTGGACGCACCGAACGCTTCACCGTCGACACCGCGAGCTGGCTCGACACCGGACTCGAGGACGGCGATGTCTACACCTACCAGATCGTCGCGATCGGTCCCGGCGGACAATCCGACCGCAGCGATGCCGTCACCGCCCGAGTAGGCGTCGACACCAACGCCCCCGCAAAGCCCGGCCGCCCCGCGGTGGTCAGCGATAGCGAGGCCGCCGTCGAGCTCGCATGGGCGCCATCGAGCGACATCTCCGGAATCGACAACTACATCCTGACCCGCACCATCGACGGCGAGTCGACCGAAGTCACGGTCAACGAACCGGCCTGGGTCGACGACGTCGCAGCCGGAGTGATCGTCACCTACTCGGTTCGGGCGATCGACGGCGCCGGGAACGAGAGCGAAGAGTCCCGATCGGTCACCGTGCTCGCCGGCGCCGCAACAGATCAGGTCATCATCGTCGTGTCCGCCATCGGAGATCCGGCCAGCGATCCCCAGACCGAACGGCTCCGCGGCGCACTGCTCGACGCAGGATTCTCCGTGACATGGTTCGAAGACGACGTCTTCGACTCGAATCTGACTCGCTCCGACGACGTCGTGCTCCTCCTCGGCGACGTCGAAGGTGATCCCTTCGATTGGAACCTGTTCGCGACGGACTCGACGATCATCGCCCTCAAGTCGATCTTCCTCGAAGCGGCGAAGATCACCGACAACCCGCCCAAACTCGATCGTCTGGCGCAGCTCGACTACCTCCCTGCCGGCGGCGAACCCCGCGAAGTCGTGATCACGACGACCGGCCGCCCGCGGCCGTCCGCCTACATCCCGCTCAACGAACAGATCCCCGACCTCGAGGTCTGGGGGCGTCCGGTGTGGTCCGACGACATCGCCGTCATGGGACTCATTCGGGAAGGTGCACAACTCGCCAACGAGAAGGCGGCGAAGGGATGTCGGGCGTTCTTCCCCGGTTCGGCGACGAGCCTCGCCGAACAGACCGACGACGCCTGGAGCCTGCTCGTCGAGTTCGTCGGCGAGATCTCCGACGCCTGCCGAGCAAGCTGAGTTCGCGCCCTTCGGGCGCTCATGCGCAGATGCTCGGGTCGTCGAGCGACGATCCGTGGATCACCGAGAGCAGCCGCACCGCGCCCGCCTTGTCGAGCGGCTCGTTGCCGTTGCCGCACTTCGGTGACTGCACACACGACGGACACCCCGCCTCACAGCCGCAGGCACTGATCAGGTCTCGAGTGCACTCGATGAGGCGCGCCCGCCCGTCGAAACCGAGCTCGGCCACACCGGAGCCTCCCGGGTGCGCGTCGTACACGAAGATCGCCGGACCTGCGGTCCCCGAGTGCCACGGCGTCGACACGCCACCAACATCCCACCGGTCACAGATCGCGAACAGCGGCAACATGCCGATCGCGGCGTGTTCGGCGGCGTGCAACGTTCCGGCCGCGTCCGAAGGCGACACCTCGGCCTTGTCGAGCAGAGCCGGCGGAATCGACCACCAGAAGGCCCTCGTGCGCAGAGTCGACGGAGGAAGATCAAGGTCGGTGTGGCCGAGAATGCGTCGGCTCCGGACCTCGCGGCGGGTGTACCCGGTGACCTGAGTCGTCACCTCGACGTCGCCGGTGAACACCTCGATCGCCCCGTGGTCTGCCTGGCGGTCGGCGCGGACGATGCTGATGTCGACCGATGAACGGGCCTGGGTGTAGTGCTCGCCGTCGCTCTCGCTCACGACGGCCAGGCGGGCGGCGAGGTCGAGTGATTCGACCTGCCAGTTGGTCCCACGGTGCAGATAGATCGCCCCCTCGTGAACGACCGACGGCGCCCGAGCGGCGTCCACCGTGCCAACCGGGGTGCCGTCGGCGTCGACGATCGAGATCTCGTCCGCGCCACCGCTGCGGAGGCCGATGCTGCGGGCCGGTCGGCCATATCCGTTGGGCACGGCCACCGGCGAGCCGTTGCCAGACGGCTTGAGGACCAACGACTCGTCGATCACGAGGTCACGGATGCCGTCGTCGAGGGCGTCGCCCCACCACGTGTCGTCGTCATGGGACAACGGCAGCTCGTGCGCCGCGCAGCGCAGGTGCGGGCCGAGGATGAACGGGTTGTCCGGGTTGATGACCGCCGGCTCCGGATCGCGGGCCAACAGGTCGAGCGGATGGTTCATGATCCACTGGTCGAGCTGATCCTCGCCAGCGACGAGCACGGCGAGCGACGGGTCGTCTCCACGGCCCGCTCGGCCGATCTGTTGCCACATCGAGGCGACCGTGCCCGGAAAGCCGTTGAGTACCGACGCGTCGAGCCCCCCGACATCGATGCCGAGCTCGAGCGCAGACGTGGCCACGACGCCCTGCAATTCGCCGGTGAAGAGCCGTTGTTCGATCTCGCGGCGTTCTGCAGGAAGATATCCGGCCCGATACGAGGCGATCCGGTCGACGGCATCGGGGACGCGGCGACCGATGTCGGCGGAGACGAGTTCGGCACCCTTGCGACTCCGGGTGAACACGATCGTGCGGTGCGAGCCCCGGATCAGTTCGGCGGCGACGCTCGCCGACTCGGAGTTGGCCGACGCCCGAAGTCCCTGGGCCTCGTCGAGGACCTCGGGATTGACGAGCGCAAGCGTGCGCGGCGCTTGTGGCGAGCCATCGTCGACGACGGGCTCGACAGTCCGGCCGCACAGTCGACTCGCGAGGACCTCGGGCTGGCCGATCGTCGCCGACGTGAACACGAACGTCGGGTCCGAACCATGGTGAGCACACAGACGGCGAAGGCGTCGCAACACGTGCGACACGTGGGTGCCGAAGACGCCGCGCAACACGTGGAGCTCGTCGACGACGACGTGTTCGAGGCGCGCGAGAAAGCTCGACCAGCGAGCGTGGTTCGGGAGGATCCCGTTGTGCAACATCTCCGGGTTGGTGAGCACGACGTTGGCGCGATTTCGGACCCACGTCCGCTGTTCGGGAGTCGAGTCGCCGTCGAAGGTTCCCGCGACGATCGAATCGAATCCGGTCTGGAGAAAGGAGCGCAGCTGGTCCTGTGCGAGCGCCTTGGTCGGGTAGATCAGCAGCGCGGTTCCCGGTCGGCCGCGACGCCGCGCCGACGCCTCCGCGATGGGAATCTGATAGCAGCGGGACTTGCCGCTGCCCGTCCCTGTGGCGATGACGACCGACTGCTGCTCCCGGATGAGGTCGATCGCCTCGACCTGGTGACTCCAGAGCCGGTCCCCGCCGAAGGCATCGACGACGTCGTCCGGCAACGGTCGGGCGAGTGTCCCGTGCTTGGCGGCGCGACCCGGAACGTGCTCGGCGTGCACGAGACGACCTGATTCGTCAAGTGCGCGCAGGAGCTCGTCGAAGGCGGCCACGTGACCGAGTATCGCAGCGCGCTGTGACACGAAAGCGCACCCCCGATGGTGTTCACCTAGGGTGGGAATCGATGCTCGTCCGCACCCGCTCCGACCCGACCGGTGATCGGTGCATCATCAGTTGGGACGGCGCCCTCGACCTCCACACGATCGTGCCGATCCGAAGCGCCATTCATCAGGCGATCGACGACGGCTGGACCGACCTCACGATCGACTGCGGCGCGTGTTCGCTCATCGATTCTGCCGGGATCGGGGTGCTGATCGGGGCGCGGCGCCGACTCGCCGAGCTCGGTGGACGGGCGACGATCCTCGCAAGCGAAACCGTGGCCCGGACCTTGTCGGCCGCCTCCGTCGATTCGCTGTTCATCATCGAACCGGCCGTTGCCGCCGATGGAGTACTCGATGGCTGACACGATCGTGCTCCGAGTCCCCGCGAAGTCGGACTACGTCGCCGTCGTGCGCGTGATCCTGGCCGCGGCTGCGGCCATCGACCCCGATTCGCGAGACGACCGGATCGACGACCTTCGGGTTGCCGTGTCCGAGGCCGTCACCAATGCCGTCGAGTCCCACCAGATGAACGGGACCGACAGCCACATCGAAGTGCGCTGCGTGACCGAGGACCATTCGGTGGAGGTGACGGTGCGCGACCGCGGTCCGGGTTTCGACTCCGACACGGTGCCCGTGATGCCCGCTCCCGAGGATCCCGCCCGGCTGTTCTGGGAGAGCGGACTCGGCCTTCCGTTGATGCGTCGGCTGGTCGATCGGACCGACATCACCTCCGATGATGACGGCACGCTCGTGCGGCTCGTGATCGACACGAGTACCGAGCCCGAAGCCCACACCGATACCATCAGCCCTTCATGATCCTGCCGACGTGCCGATCACGGCACCAGAATCGAGCGGGTTGAACGACTGAGGAGCGTGAATCGGTGACCGCACTGGTGATCGTGGAGAGCCCAGCCAAAGCGAAGAAGATCGGCGAGTACTTGGGCGACGAGTACGTCGTCGAATCGTCGATCGGCCACATTCGAGATCTGCCTCGCAACGCGGCCGACGTGCCAACGGCGTACAAGGGGGAGTCGTGGAGTCGGATGGGCATCGACGTCGACAACGACTTCAAACCCCTCTACGTCGTGTCGCCCGACAAGAAGGATCAGATCAAGAAGCTGAAGTCGCTCCTCAAGGACGCCGACGAGCTCTATCTCGCCACCGATGAAGACCGCGAAGGCGAAGCGATCGCGTGGCATCTGCTCGAGGTCCTCAACCCGCGCGTCCCGGTCAAGCGGATGGTGTTCCACGAGATCACCAAGAAGGCGATCGTGAACGCGCTGGAGAACCCCCGCGAGCTCGACCGGCACCTCGTCGACGCCCAGGAAGCACGACGCATGCTCGATCGCCTCTACGGCTACGAGGTCTCACCCGTGCTGTGGAAGAAGGTCATGCCGCGACTGTCGGCGGGCCGCGTGCAGTCGGTGGCCACTCGGATCGTGGTCGAACGTGAGCGCGAACGCATGGCGTTCATCACGGCGAGCTACTGGGATCTCGAAGGGACCTTCGCCGCGGCCCAGGGTTCGGAGGACTCCACGTTGACCTTCGGGGCCAAGCTGCTCGAACTCGACGGCAAGCGCGTCGCGAGCGGGCGCGACTTCGGCGACGACGGCCGCCTCGTCAAAGACGACGTGGTCGTGCTCGACGAAGCCGGCGCCCAGGGCCTGGTTGCCGCCCTCGACGGTGCGTCGTACACGGTTCGTTCGGTCGAACCGAAGCCCTACCGGCGTCGCCCGTCCGCCCCGTTCATGACCTCGACCTTCCAGCAGGAGGCGGGCCGCAAGCTCGGCATGAGCTCGGCCATGGCCATGCGTGGCGCCCAGTCCTTGTACGAGAAGGGCCTCATCACCTACATGAGGACCGACTCGACAACGCTTTCGCAGACCGCGCTCGATGCGGCTCGGTCCGCCGTCGTCTCCGAGTACGGCCAGAAGTTCCTGCCCGACGAGGCACGCGTCTACTCGACGAAGTCGAAGAACGCCCAGGAGGCGCACGAAGCGATCCGCCCGGCCGGCGAGAGCTTCAAGACACCGGCGGAGGTGGCCAAGGAGGTCACGAAGTCCGAAGCCTCGATCTACGAACTCATCTGGAAGCGCACGGTCGCGTCGCAGATGACCGACGCCGTCGGAGAGACCGTCTCGGTCCGCCTCGGTGCGGGCGCCACCGATGGCCGCGACGCCGTCTTCTCGGCGAGCGGCACGATCATCACTCATCAGGGCTTCCGCCGGGCCTACGTCGAGACCGACGACTCCGACACCGACGATGCCGATGGCGGACAGCTGCCGCCGTTGGCGGTCGACGACCAGTTGACGGCCGACGAGCTGACCGCGGACGGTCACGAGACACAACCGCCAGCCCGCTACACCGAGGCGTCGCTCGTCAAGAAGCTCGCCGAGCTCGAGATCGGGCGCCCGTCGACGTATGCGTCGATCATGGGCACGATCCAGGACCGCGAATATGTCTGGAAGAAGGGGTCTGCCCTGATCCCGTCGTTCACGGCTTTCTCGGTCGTGAGCCTGCTCGAGCAACACTTCCCCGACCTGGTCGACTACGACTACACGCGTCGTATGGAGAGCGATCTCGACTCGATCGCGGGCGGTTCGGCCGAAGCGATCCCGTGGCTTCGCCGTTTCTACTTCGGCGAAGAGGAGACCGAAGGCCTCAAGAAGAAGGTCGACGAACGGCTCGGCGAGATCGACGCTCGGGCGATCAATTCGATCCCCCTCGGTGTCACCGAGGACGGCGAGATGGTGGTCGCTCGCGTCGGCAAGTTCGGACCGTACGTCCAGCGCGGCGAGAGCGACACGGCATCGATCCCCGACGACATCCCGCCCGACGAACTGACCGTCGGTCGCGCCGTCCAGTACATCGAGGACTCGGCCAAGGGCCCCCAGTCGCTCGGCAAGGACCCCGAAACCGACATGGACGTGTACGTCATGAACGGTCGCTTCGGGGCCTACGTCCAGCTGGGCGAAATGGTCGACGGCGAAGACAAACCGAAACGGGCGTCGCTGTTTTCGTCGATGAGCGTCGACACGATCTCGCTCGACGAGGCGCTCAAGTTGCTCGCACTCCCGCGTACGGTCGGCGCCGATCCGGCCGATGGGGTCGAGATCACCGTGCAGAACGGTCGGTACGGTCCGTACCTCAAGAAGGACAAGGACTCCCGCTCGCTCGAGACCGAAGAGCAACTGTTCACCATCACGCTCGAGCAGTGTCTGGCGATCCTCGCGCAGCCAAAGCGTCGACGCGGACAGACCGTCAAGCCGCCGCTGAAGGAGCTCGGAGAGGACTCCGAGTCGGGCAAGCCCATGGTGGTCAAGGACGGGCGGTTCGGCCCGTACGTGACCGACGGCGAAACCAATGCGTCGTTGCGCAAGGGCGACACGGTCGAGGAGCTCACCGATGAGCGGGCCTCCGAACTGTTGGCGATGCGTCGAGCCAAAGAAGCGGCCAACCCCAAGAAGAAGAAGGCCGCCGCAAAGAAGAAGGCGCCCGCCAAGAAGAAGGCCGCCGCAAAGAAGAAGGCCCCGGCCAAGAAGAAGGCGCCCGCCAAGAAGAAGGCTGCAGCGTCCGACGAGGCCTGAGGCTTCCTTCGTCGAAATCCTCACGTCCGGGCCCGCGGCTGCCGATTGACACCGTGGGACTGCGTACCGCGCGCAGTCGTGTGTGTCCGAGGAGAAGGCGATGGCAGGCGAAGCCGTGTCGGATCAGCGTCCGGGAGCTGCTCTCGACGCCATCCTTGCGCGCCTGCACGACCTCGGGCCCGACGACACGCCGTTTGCTCCGACGAGCTGGGTCGACGAGGTCGACACCGCCATCGCTGCGTCGGTCACCGCGCCGGTTGCCGACGACCCCCACGCCGAGCAGGTCAACGAGCCACTCGACGAGGGCTTGGTCTTCCAGATCGACGACCCGTTCGAGTCTCCCGAAGAGCTCTTCGAGGAGGACGACCCCGAACGCCGCTTCGAAGTGATTCCGGGTGAGGCGATCATCGAGAGCACCACGGCTGAGGATCGACCAGAGTTGTCCGTCGTCGACGGGGGTACCGATCTCGATCACTTCACCGGCACCGAGTACGTGTCGGCCGAGCTGTCGGATTCGAAGTACAACGTCCCCGAGCCGCCGCCGGGCGGTCCGGTCGATGACGTCTGGGATCTCTCGTCGATTGGGATCTATGGCGGGGACGGAGTTGATTCGGCCGAACCCGAGCCAGAGCCCGATGCCCACCTTGCGTCGTTGACTGGCGAGGATCGCCGTGAGCTCGAGGACCTCCGGCCCGGTACGGAGGGCGGTTCAACCTCGCCGTCGCTGCCCGACCTGCCACGACCCCGGCTGGCCATCGCCGTGCTCGTCCTGATGCTCGCCGTTGCCGTCCTGGCGTTCCTGGTCATCAACCGCTCGACGAATCTCGACGCGACGGGTGCACGAAGCGATCTCCCGGTCGTCGTCGACCGTGCGGACGGCGATTCCCAGAACGACGTCGACGCCGCCGCCCCCGACGCCGACAGCGTGAACGACGCGGACCGGTCACCAGCGGAAGAACTCCGCGACCTCGAACGAGTCGCCGCCCTTCATGATCGGCTCGACGCAATCGACCGAGCGAAGACGGCGCTCATCGGGTCGGTCGACCGCGCCGAAGCGCTGATCGAGACCGAACTCGCAGACGAGGATCCGGAGCGCCTGCAATCGCTCGAGGCCGAGATCGCTGACCGTCGCGAGCAGATCCAGACGCTCGACGCCGACGCCGATGCCATCCGTGACGAACTCGATGGTGCGGATCGCCCGACCGAGGACGAACTCGAGGCGTTGACGGCTCAGGTCGCCGAGGGCTGACCATCTGGCGTGGCCGAACGGCGCGGGTACCGGCGCCGAAAGGCGAGCCACGCGACCAGTCCACTTGCGATCGGCAGCCACAGCGACATCACGCGATAGGCGAGGACGGCGACCGTGGCCGAATCTGCAGGGATGCCCGAGAGCACGAGGACCGACGTGAGGCCGACTTCCACGAAGCCAAATCCTCCGGGGGTGATCGGAATCATCGCCAACACCGCTCCCGACGCATACGCCACCATCACCAGGCTCAGGCGCGGGTCGGCATCGACGGCGTAGAGGGCGAACACGAGCACCAGATAGTCGAACATCCAGTTGAGCGCCGACGCGGCGGTCACCGACAGCCAGCGTTCACCGAGCAGGTTGGCCAGCCGGTCACGTTCGGCGACCAGGTTGTGCGGGTCGACGGACCACGACTTCCGAAAGAGCCGACCCACTCGAGACACCAGGCGGTCGAGCCACCGACCGGCGAACACGAGGGGCGCGGTGCGTCGCAGCGCGAGCACCCCGACGAGGATCAACAGCACGAAGAGCACACCGCTCGCAACCGCAATCGGGGTCAGACCCTCCGGGATCGGCGCGCCGAAGATCGCAATGAGCGTGCCGATCGCGGGGATGGCGACAAGCGCTGCGGTCGAGATCAGCGACATCGCAGCGAGTGCGCCGCCAGCCTGGGTCGGGTTGGTGCCGCTGACGGCGAGCATCCGGTAGAGGGTCGCACCGCCGATCGCCGCACCGCCGCCGGGCACGATCCGGCTGACGGAGTTGGCGGTCAGCTGGCTCGTTGCGGCGACGAACCAGCTGACCTTCGGCAGGAGAAGCCGGGTCATCCACCAGATGCACGCAAAGCTGGCGAGCTCGGCAAGGAACATCACCGCGAACCAGGCCGGACGGATCGTGAGCAGGCGTGGGGCGTCGCCCAGGACTTCGAGCAGTTCTCGCAGGAGTCCCGGCGCAACGAAAGACAGTGCGATGACCACGAGCGCGATCAGGACCGCACGCCGAACGGCGCCTCCGATGTAGTCGAGTTCGCCGACGGCTGGCATGCCGGAGCGGGCACGCTCCTCCATGTCCACGAAGCGTATCGGTCAGGTCTTCGCAGAGGGGGTTGGTAGCGTCGGTCGGCACATGGGGTCGAATGCACCGCAATCCGAATCGGGCCGCTTCATCGTCTTCGAGGGCGGTGACGGAACCGGCAAGTCGACCCAAGCCGCGCGGTTGGCGGAACACCTCGACGCCGTGCTCACCCGCGAGCCGGGAGGGACGCCGTTGGGGGCACGCATCCGCTCGATCGTGCTCGACCCCGACCATCCCGAGCTCGACGATCGAACCGAGGCGATGCTCATGGCAGCCGACCGCGCCCAACACGTCGCCGAGTTGATCCGGCCAACGTTGGCATCCGGGCGAGATGTCGTCAGTGACCGACACGTCGCCTCGTCGCTCGCCTATCAAGGCGTCGGCCGGGGACTCGGCGTCGACGCGGTCGCGTCGGTGAATCGATTTGCCGTCGACGAGCTGGTCCCCGATCTCACGATCCTGCTCGAGTTGCCCGCCGCCGATGCGCACGAGCGGATCGGTGGCTCACCGGATCGGATCGAATCCGCGGGAGTCTCCCTGGCGGAGCTGGCGGCGGAGGCGTATCGAACGTTCGCCGAACAGTCACCCGGGACGTGGGCGGTGATCGACGCATCGGGGACGATCGACGAGGTCGCCAGCCGCGTCCGGGCGGCCGTCGATGAACGGCTCGGCCGATGACCGACGACCTTCTGGCGTCGCTGATCGGCCAGCCCGAGGCGGTCGAGCGCCTGCGACGTGCGGCCGTCGACCCGGTACACGCCTATCTGTTTCTCGGTCCTCGCGGTGCCGGGAAGCGCCGTGCGGCTCGAGCGTTCGCCGCCGAGCTCGTCGGAGCAGTCGAGGATCGTGACCGCGCGCGGCGGCTGTGTTCGGCCGAGACCCACGCAGACCTCGTCGTCTTCGAGCCGGAGGGCACGTCGTTTCGAGCCGAGGAGGCCGACGCCGTCATCGTCGAGGCGTCTCGATCACCGACCGAGGCAGGCTCGAAGATCATCGTCATCGACCGATTCCACGACGCCACCCCCGAGGCGGCCGCCAAGCTGCTCAAACCCATCGAGGAACCCCCGTCGAGGACTCGTTTCGTGCTTCTGGCCGAAGACGTGCCGCCCGAACACGTGACCATTGCGTCACGGTCCACGATCATCGACTTCCCGGCCGTCCCTCCCTCGGTCATCGAGGCAGCGCTCGTCGCGCAGGGAATCAGCGCAGAGGCTGCTCGCACGGCGGCGGTCGCGTCCGGGGGCGACGTCGGGAGGGCGGAGCTGCTCGTTGGTGATGAGGCGTTCGCGGCTCGACGTGACCTGTGGTGGGGAGCACCCGATCGCCTCGATGGATCGGGGTACGCCGTGTCGGAGCTCGCGCACGAGATTCGCGACGCGATCGCCGCAGCTCAGGGCCCGCTGGAGGTGCGTCATCAACGCGAACTCGAGGCGATGGACGAGACGGAGTCGCTCACCGGCACACGCGGCAGCGGACGAAAGACGATGGAGGCGCGTCACCGTCGTGAGGCTCGTCTGCAACGAGCGGACGAATGGCGAATGGGTCTCGCCACGCTCGCGCAGCGTTATCGCGAGCCGTTGGGGGCAGGTGGGGGCACCGCAGAGTTCGAGGTGTTGAACGACGCCGCCCAGGCATTGATTCGCAATCCCAACGAAGACGTGTGGTTGCACGCCCTTTTGTTGTCGCTGAGTCCCGGTCGCTGACCGCCCTATTGGACGAAACGTCCACGTCAATTTACCGAGCATGCCGCTGGGCCATTTGGGTCTGTCTATACTCGTCTCGACCAGAGGGTCGGCGGGCCACATATTTGGGCGGACGAGGAGAAACTGACATGGATGCTGATCACAAGGCAAAGCTCGCCCAAGGCCGTGCCGATGCTCGAGCCGTGAAGGGATATCTCGAGTTTCTCGAGACGAACAAGCCCAAGCGTGGACGCCGGCGAACCCCCGAAAGCATCGGCAAGCGACTTGCCGCAATTGCCACCGAAGTCGAGGATGCCTCCGCGCTCGCGCGCCTCAACCTCTTTCAGGAGCGCGCCAACCTCGAAGCCGAGCTTGCGGCGATGGAAGAGACCGTCGACGGCGACGCATTGCGAGCGGCGTTCATCGAAGCTGCAGGACGCTACGCCGAGTCCAAGGGACTGAAGCCCGCGGCGTTCAAGCAGATGGGTGTTGATGCGGCGACGCTCAAGGAGGCGGGGATCAGCTGATCTCCGGGCGCCGACTCCAGGCGTTCCCCCTGCGCGTCACCGTCGTCGGCGCAGTCGCCGTCGCGGTGTCGCTGGCCCTTGCGTCGTGCTCGAATTCGCCGGGCGTCGCAGACGACTCGGCCCCGTCATCCTCGCTGGTCCGTTACGGCGATGACCCGAGCGAGTTCGGATCGTGGCAGGTCCCGGCAGGAGACGACGTCTCCCATGTCGTCGTTCTCGTCCACGGCGGCTTCTTTCGAGTCCGAAACGGTGACCTCAACCTGATGTCCGACGTCGAGCGTGATCTCGTCGATCTCGGCTTCGCGGTGTGGAACATCGAGTACGGCCGCGTCGGCGAGGGCGCCGGAGGCTGGCCTCACACCTACGAACATGTCGGTGGAGCGCTCGATCATGTGGAGCGTTTGGTCGACCCGTACACGTCGGGCGATTCCGATGTTCACGTTGCGATTATTGGCCATTCGGCCGGTGGTCACTTGGGGGCGTGGGCATCTGGGAGAGGTTCGTTGACCGCTTCCGATGTTGGAGGCTCGGCCGCCGTGGTCCCTGAGCTTGCGATCGGCCTCGGTGCCATCCACGACATCGCCGCCGCGGCCGCCGATGGGGTCGGTGAGGGCGCGGTTGTCGATCTTCTCGGCGGGATGCCGTCCGAGCGACCCGACCGGTATCGGGTGGCATCCGTCGCCGGTCCGTGCGTTGTCGCAATCCATGGATCCGAGGACGAGACGGTGCCAATCGAGCTGGCGTCGCAGCTCCCCGCCGGACCGGTGCACCAGCTCGTCGAGATCGACGGCGTCGGGCACTTCGACGGACTCGACCCCGATTCGGCGACATGGCGCGCGGTCCGCGATCTGCTCGACCAGTGGCGCTCGGGGACGGCGTGCCTGAACGAGGTGCCCTCAAAATAGTTACCGGATTACGGAATTACCTGATTACATGAACGTTGTGTACGGCATCATCAACCCGCACACAACCCCATGGAGAGGTGCAACCCACATGTTTGCTGCACGCGCAGGACACGGTCGGAAACGTCGCCACCAGAGCGAGGCTCCGCCCATCACCACCGAAGACACTCGTGCCTGGTTCGCCGGGCAGGTTCCCGACGAGTGGTTCATCGAGCCGGTCGACGTTCACCACGATCGAGACGAAATCGTCGTCACCGGGACGCTGGCCGCGCCAGCGATCCAAGACGGCGACGACGCCGACGTGGCCGCACACGCTCGTGCGAGCGCCTTCCGCGAGGAAAGCCGAGAGGCCCGAATCCGGATCGCCGAACGAGCCGAAGCGTCCTTCCGTCGCAAGGTTTCGTGGGTCGTCCGAATCGGCGACCACACGATCGAGTACACGACGGCAAATGTTCCGGTCATGACCCGCTTGACCATGCCAGATCGACAGGTCCTCGACACGTTGATCGCCGCCGGCATTGCCCGATCGCGCAGCGAAGCACTCGCCTGGTGCGTCCGTCTCGTTGGCGAGAACGAATCGGAGTGGATCGAACGGCTCCGCACCGCAATGGAAGACCTCGAGTCGGTTCGAGACGCTGGTCCCGCAAGTCGTTCGTGACCCTTCAGTCGGGCATCGACATGCCGATTGACCACGATGAGCGTCGGTCTGCCAGACGACCGTGAACCAGAAGCGGCGACGGGCTCCGACCCCGTCGCCGCCTTTTGGGCACGGCTGAGTCCCGGGCATCGCCGAACGCTGATCGATCAGATCGATCTCCTTCCGACCAGTGCGTTCATCAAGGACCGCAACTCGGTGTTCATCCACGTGAACAAGGAATTTGTCGACCGGCTCGGCGTCGGACGATCCCCCGTCGGTGGGACCGACGAAGACGTCGTCGACGACGAGCTCGCCGCCGTGTACCTGGCCGCAGACCTCGAGGTCATGGAGCGGGAGAAGCCACTGGTCGACTTCGTCGACATCCAACAACGAAGCGACGGAACGACGACTGCGTTCACGACATCGAAACTCCCCATCCGCGACGACAACGGCGACGTGATCGGCCTGTTGGCGATGACCACCGAAGTGCCCGACCCCGAGCGCATCGCCGATGAGCTTCGCACGAGCGAGCAGCGGTACGCCCTCGCCGCCCGGGCGTCCCGGGATGGCATCTGGGACTTCGATCTCGCCAAGCGTTCGCTCACGTTGTCCCCCAGATGCAGCCAACTCTTCGGGCTGCCAGCCATCGCCGGGTCATATCCGTGGGACGTCCTTCGACGACGAATGGGCGACGACGAGGCGGCCAAGGTGCTCGATGCCCTGAAGCCGCTGCACGATGGGACGGCCGACTCGGTCGAGCACGTCATCCACTTCCGGCGCGTCGACGGGACATCGAGCTGGCTCGGACTTGTGGCCACCGGCCTGCGGGTCGAGGGGTCGGTCATCCGGCTGGTCGGCTCACTCGCCGACGTCACCGAAGAACGTCAACGGGCGGCCCATCTCGAACGCCAGGCCAGTCAGGACGATCTCACCGGCCTCGCCAATCGCCGACGCCTGATGGAACACCTCGAGGCGTGTGCGGCCGACGACACCCTGTGCTCACTCCTTGCGCTCGATCTCGACCACTTCAAGGTCATCAACGACTCGCTCGGCCATCAGGCAGGCGATCGGATGCTGCTCACGGTTGCCGCACGGCTCGAACGACTCATCGATGACTCGGAGATGTTGGCGCGACTCGGCGGTGACGAGTTCGCCATCCTGGTGCAGGGTGGCGATCACGCCCGTGCGGAGTGGCTCGCCGAGGCCGCCGTCGCCGCGCTCGATCGCCCGGTCCGCATCGATGGCCTCGACGTGTACTCGACCGCGTCGGTCGGTGTCGCCCATCGCCGCGGTACCGAGAGTGCGACAGAGCTGCTTCGAAGCGCCGACATTGCGCTCTACGACGCCAAGGCCGAGGGCAAGGCGTGCGTTCGGGTCTACACCCCGCAGATGGGCGAGCATGCCGACCACGAACTGGAGCTGCAGATTCGTCTTCGGCGTGCGGTTGCCAACCACGAGTTCCGTCTGCACTACCAACCGATTCATCACAGCAATGGCCACGGTGTTGCTGGCGTCGAGGCGCTGCTGCGGTGGTACCCGGAGGGCGGCGATCCCGAACCGCCGGCGACGTTCCTCGCCTATCTCGAACGCACCGGGCTCATCATCGATGTTGGTCATTGGGTGATCGACGAGGCCTGCCGGCAGCTCGGCGAATGGGTTGCGCAGCATCCGGAGATGCGCGGGACGCACCTGGCGCTCAACATCTCGCGGGTCCAATTTCGTCGACGCGAGTTGGTGCAAGATCTGCTCATGGCGATCCAACGCAATGGTCTCGATCCCAGCCAGATCATCGTCGAGATCACCGAGACCGCGGTCTCCGAGGACGCATCGTTGCTGCTCGATGCGCTCGACGAACTGCGGGCCGCCGGAGTCCGAATCGCCGTCGACGACTTCGGCGTCGGCCAATCATCGTTGTCGGTGCTCTATGACCTGCCCGTCGATCTGGTGAAGATCGACAAGAGCTTCACCGAGCGGCTCGGCGGTGACGGCGACCTCCTCGTCGACGCAATCCTGCGGATTGCCGAGACCCTCGAGCTCGAGTGCATTGCCGAGGGGGTCGAGACCGTCGAGCAGGACGCCTGGCTGCGTGCCAACGGCTGCCGGTACGTGCAGGGTTGGTTGCTGGCCAAGGCGATGCCGCCCGAGCAGGTTCCGTCGCTCTTCCAGGTCGCTCGGCCGCAGGCAGCCTGATGGACCGGAGCGGGTTCGGCGAGCTCGACGCTGCCCGGCTCGAGACGTGGGGCAGGTTCCCGACGGTGGAGTGGGCGGACGAGCACTTCTTGTCGATCGTCGGACTCGAAATGGTCGAACTCCGGGACGGTTGGGCGAAGATGCACCTCCCGTTCCGTGCGGCCAACACCCAACCCGCCGGGGTCATCCACGGTGGCGTGATCGCCACGATCATCGACAGTGTGGTGGTCCCCATCATCGGGTCGCGTGTGCCGGCCGGGTCGCGCTGGTCGACGATCGAGCTGCACACCCAGTTTCATCGTCCCCTGGCCGGCGACGCGACGGTCGTGGGTTGGATCGTCAAGCAGGGCCGGTCGATCGTGTTCACCCGCGCCGAGGTGTTCGATGGCGACGACGCACTCGTGGCGTCAGGGACGGCGACCTACTCGGTGAAGACTCCAGAGGGCTGAACAAGGGCGCGAGGGCGCGGCCAATCGACACACGTCCCCGACAGCGCGAGCAGTGCAAAGGCCCATCCGATGACGATCTCGTGGACCGGTTGATCGGCGGGCGTTTGGAGGAGCCGAGCGATCAACACGATCATGCAAGCCGCACCGAGCGCGCCCGCCCACGTGGGTCGTCGCCTCGAGAGCACGAGGAGCGAGATGGCCGAGCAAAGCGCCAGACCGGCGAGGAACAGCAACCGAAGACTGCTGTCGCCCTCGGTTGCCCACCGATAGCCGGTCGCCCCGAGGGCGGTGGAGCTGGCGGCGAGGCCGGCGACGACGAGCGAGCGCCAGATGTCGAGTGCCGAATGTCCACTGGTGAGCGAGGGCGGGGTCACCCGGTGTTGATCGGTTGTCGCGGGGGTTGAGTGAAGGATGAACTCGCCCGTGGCGTGATGACGGCCGCAACGCCGAACAGCACTGCCGAGATCGTCATGGCGGTGGGTACGGACACGAGGTCGGCGACGATCCCGAGGGCGATTCCGCCGAGGATCTCGCCGAAGGCTTCGGCCTGACCGATGAAGGAGTGCACGGTGGCTCGTGCGCGGTCGGACGCAAACACGTTGGTCCAACTGATGACGAGCGGCTCCATCGCGGAGAACGCGCCGCCCTGGACGATCAGGCCGAGTGCGGCGACGAGCAGCACGTCGACGTTGGCGAGTACGGCGATGCCGACTGCCGTGGCGACCTGGAGGCTCATGAGCAGACCGACCACCGCGGGACCGGTCGCCTTCCGACGCGTCACGAGCAGCATCGCTGCCGCGAGCAACGAATTTATCGACGTGACGATACCGACGAGCACGACGACGTCGAGACGGTCGGGTACGCCCACATCGACGAGTCGTTGCACGTCGAGCCGATCGATGGCCTCCTTGGCGACACCGCCGATGAAGATCACGGTTGCGAGCACCCGCATCGCACGCGTCGCCCGCACCTGGGCCCAGCCGTCCACGAGCATGTCTCGAATGCCGTCGAACCCGGATCGGCGCGATGGCTCGAAGGCGGTCTCGGGCATCCGAGCGAACAGGAAGACCCCCCACGCGGCGAAGATCGCGGCGATTGCCAGGAGGGCC
The DNA here is from genome assembly GCA_020629635.1 of Acidimicrobiales bacterium. Taxonomy (GTDB): domain Bacteria; phylum Actinomycetota; class Acidimicrobiia; order Acidimicrobiales; family SHLQ01; genus SHLQ01. The sequence goes on from JAHDCX010000022.1 coordinate 22,251, forward strand.
ACCGTGGTCGACGTGATCGCTGCGAGGCCGGCGAACGAGGCGATCCCGACCACGCCCGACACCAGCTGGAGGCGCCCGCGCCGCAGGATCAGATCTTCGGCCTGCTGGGCGCCGCCGAGCTCGGCGGTGATCCACGCGGTTTCGGCGCCCGTCTCGAACGTCTTCCCGAAGCCGATGAGGATCTGGCTGACAACGAGCAGCCAGTACGCCTCGGCGGTCGCGGCGAGGGCCATGGCGATCGCCATCGTCGCGAAGGAGTAGATGACCGAGAGTCGTCGGCTCTTCAGGTCGGCGACGGCCCCCGTCGGGACCTCGAAGACGAGGATGCTCAGCTCCATGACCGTACCGAGGAGGACGAGTTGGAGTGGGGAGAGCTCCACTTCGGTCACGAGTCTGACGAAGAAGATCGGCCAGAACCCTCGCATACAGGCTCGTCTGAGCAGCCCGGTGGCGAGATAGATCGTCGAAGCCCGCATCGGGTTCCACTCTCGCAGCGAATCGCCGAGATGCGACTGCTACGTTGGAGGCGTCGTGCGGGCCTGTCTGGAGGTGCCGTGAGGCTCCGGTTGATCGCCACATGCGCACTGCTCGTCCCGATGTTGGCGAGCGCCTCTCCGGTTGCCGTTGGCGCCCAGGGGCGACCCGGACTCGAGCTCTGCCGGCAGCAAGGTCTCGCGGTGTCCGCGTCGTTCATGGGGACGAGTGGAGACGACATCATCATCGGGACTCCCGGGGACGACGTCATCCGAGGTGGTGGCGGGAACGACGTGCTGTGCGGTCGGGGTGGCAACGACGTGATCCTCGGCGGGTCCGGCGACGATCAGATCGACGGCGGCGCCGGCGACGACCGACTGCTCGGAGGGACCGGCGACGATCGCATCGAGGGAAGCGCCGGCCGCGACCGCATCGGCGGCATGGCCGGCGACGACGAACTCCATGGCGGCAACGGACCCGATCGACTGATCGGCGGAGCCGATGACGACGCGCTCCACGGCGGCGCCGGACGCGACCGGCTCGACGGCGGTACCGGCCGGGATCGACTCTTCGGTCTCGGCGGGCCGGACGTCCTGCGCGGCGGCAACGGACCCGATCGACTCGACGGCGGAAGCGGAAGCGATGTGCTCGACGGCGGCGCTGGTGCCGATCGGCTGACCGCCGACGCCAGCGATTCGTGCGGCGCTGATCCGGCTGATGTGCGGCGTGGATGTCCGGCGCGACACGACGCACCGAACATCGTCATCATCAACCTCGACGATGCCCGTCCCGAGGTGATGGACGTGCTTCCACTGACGTCGTGGTGGTTTGGGACGGGCGGCACCACGTGGACCAACGCCTTTGTGTCCACACCGTCGTGTTGTCCGTCACGGGCGACGCTGATGACCGGTCAATACGTGCACAACAACGGGCAGGTCGATCAGACCACTCCGCTCACCAACGAGTGGAACACTGTGCAGCGCCACCTCGATCAGGCGGGATGGTTCACAGCGCACAGCGGCAAGTACCTGCATTATTACGACGTCGGCGAGCGAGCTCCGCACTGGGATCGTTGGACGTACTTCCGAGGCGGCTACACCGACGTGCGTGTCGACATCGACGGGGTCGTGCAACAGGCGGCGGTGCATTCCACGGTGCTGACGTTCGACTCGGCGATTCGCTACATCGACGCGTTCGAGGCAGCGGACGACTCGACGCCGTTCTACGTACACGTGGCCCCGGTCGCCCCGCACACCCCCTTCGACCCCGAGCCGCAGTTCGCGGACGCACCCGTGCCGGACTGGACCCCGCCGCCGTCGGTCGGTGAGGTGGACCGGAGCGACAAGCCACCCGAGATGCGATTTGTCAATCGGTCCCCCGCGGAAGGGGAGCGGGTGCGGGTCGGTCAGCTTCGCCAGGTGATGTCGGTGGACGCGCAGGTGGATCGACTCTTCAGGACCTTGGATGCCCACGGCGAGCTCGACAACACCTTGGCGATCTTCACCTCGGACAACGGCTACCTCTGGGGGGAGCACGGCCGGACGAAGAAGTTCGTGCCGTACACCGAGGCGGTCCACGTTCCGCTGCTGATCCGTTGGCCGGGACGTGTCGCCGCCGGTGCGTCATCGGACGATCTCGTCAGTCATGTCGACCTTGCGCCGACGATGCTCGCGGCCGCCGGTGTCGACGCCGAGCACGTGATGGACGGACGGAACCTCCTGGCGCCGGACTTCGTTCGAACGAATGTGCTGACCGAGTACTGGGAGGATCCGGCGAACGCGAACTTCATTCCCGACTGGGCGTCGATTCGCAACGAACGACGCGTCTACACCGAGTACTACGGGCCGGGCGGCGGTGTCGTGTTCCGGGAGTTCTACGACCTCGCCGCGGATCCTTGGGAGCTGAACAACCTGCTCGCCGACGGCGACCCTCGCAACGATCCGGATCTCACGTGGGTCGAGAACCGTCTCGACGAGTACCGGAGGTGTCGCGGCAACGCCTGCGGCTGAGACACCTCGACATCGGCGCGGGTGGGCCGAACGACTCATCTTCGAGATCGTGAGGCCGACGGGATCGGCATGAGAACCGTGGTCCTGAGCGTCGTCGCGATGCTCGTCATCTCCAGCTGCAGTTGGACGCCGTCGAGCGGCGATCGTGCTGCCGAGCCGACCACCCCGACGACCTCGGAGGCGCCGCCGGCGGCGGACGCCGTCGCCACGGTCGAGGTCGAAGGAGAGACCGAAGTCCGTGAGGCGCCTGCGACCGAGGTGCAAGGCGTCAGCTCTGCTGCGATCGTCGAGCAGTACGAGATCGTCAACGTCCCAGTCGGGCTCAACCTTCGGAGCGGCCCCGGAGTCGGGTTCGACGTCGTGCTCGGCATCCCGAAGGATCGGGTCGTCGTGGCGCTTGGCGAAGAGCAGGACGGTTGGATGAAGGTGGCCATCGACGGCGAGACCGGCTGGGTTGCCTCGTCGTATCTTCAGCCGACGGATCGGGAAGATCCCGGGCCGGCGACCGCGGTACCCCAGACCGCCGGAGACGCTGCCGAAGAGATCACGGTCGGGGTGACGAGCCCGCAACGGCTCCTCGTCGTCGACGTCGACACCGGGCTCAACCTGCGTTCGGGCCCCGGCGTCGAGCAGACGGTGGTTGGCAGCGCGCTGCTCGGCGACGCCGTGCAGTCGACGGGACGATTCGTCGACGATTGGATGGAGATCACCGCCGGAGGCGTGACGGGGTGGGCGGCCAGCGCCTACCTCCAGCCGATCGACTGACGCCGAAGTAGGGTCCGGCCATGCCGGTCACCGAAACGATCATCGACACGACCACACCAGACGGCGACATCGCCGTCGTTCGAGCCACACCCGAGGACGCAAATCTCGTCGGCCGGGTCGTGTTGTTCCAGGACGCACCCGGGATCCGGCCATCGATCCACACATTCGCTCGACGTCTCGCCAACGAGGGCTTCGACGTGGCGATTCCGGATCTCTGGCATCGCCATGGCCGGTTGATCGGCTACGAACCCGAGGACGCCAAGGCCGACCCCTCGGTGCGCGAGCACATTATGGCGATGCTGCAAACCTTCGACGATGCGGCGATCCAGATGGACCTCGACGCCGCCCTCGACGTGACGGGGTGGGGCGACGAATCGTTTGCGACGATCGGCTTCTGCATGGGAGCCCGGGCGGTGCATCACACGATGATCCGGTTCGGGGCGCAGGTCCCGGCCGGTGCAATGTGGCACCCGTCGTTCCTCGCCGACGACGAGGCGGGCTCACCGCACTTGACCGCCGCGGATCTGACCGGACGTCTGTTCGTCGGGATCGGGACGGCGGACACGATCCAGTCGATCGAGATGCACCAGCCGTACTTCGACGCCGTTGCCGCCATGGACAACGTCTCCGTCGAGATCTTCGACGGTGCCGATCACGGCTACACGTGGCCGATCTCCCCGAACTATCACGAGGTCGCGGCGACCCGAAGCTGGGATGCGACCATCCCGATGTTCCGGGCGGCGTTCGACGGCTGAACCGGCCCGCAGAACGCGCCGAACCGGCGCAACCATGAGATGGCGGCGCCGGCCCGGTGGGAGGGGATGGTTGAGGGAGAGGGTCTGATCAGGTCGACAAACCTGCCTCGGCCTGGGCCGGAGCGTCTCCGCCTCGGCCGAAGCCTCCGCGGAAGCCGTTGCCCCGACGGCCTTCACGCTCACCGGGGTTCTCGAGACGGTTGAGGATGCGATCCTCGAGGCCCTCGAGCTTCTCGTCGGCCTGCTCCTGGGTGATGTCGCCAGAAGCGACCTTCTCCTCGATCTTGGCCGTCTTCTGCTCGACGAAGTAGTCGACGAGGGCATCGATGTCGTCGCCGGCGAGCTCGGCGAGGGTCGTGCCCTCTTCGCGGGCGGCCTGGAGGTCTTCGACGGTGATGCCGAGGACGTCGGCGATGCCCTGTGCCTTTTCGGCCCGGCGAGCCTCGCGCTCGGCCTGGATGGCTTCGCGGACCGCGGCCAGGTCGTTCGCCTGCTCTTCGGTGATCACGCCCTCTTCGACGAGGCGATCGACGGCGGCGGGGCCGAGACGGTTGCCACGACGGCCACGGCGGCCCTCGTCGTCAGCGTTGTCTTCGACGGTCTCTTCGGTCTCGGTGGTCTCCGGAGTCTCGAGGGTCGGGTCCTCGTCCTGTGCTCCGGCGACGCCGGCGGCGCCGAGGACGAGGGCGGCAGCGCCGATCGCTCCGGCGCCTGCGGTTGCGATGGTCTTGGTGGTCTTCATGGGGGGAGGGGATTCCTTCGTGTGTGCACCGCCGGCTCTCGGCGATGAAGACATGTTCGGGGACCCGAGTCAAACGAACCTGAGCCGTCCACGAGACGTCGCTGAGGGTTTCCTGAAGGTCGGGTAAGGCATCGGCACCGACTGGGGAATTCTTCACATTCGGGCGCCGGAAGCGGATTGGATGCCGCGTCCAGATTACGGTGCGTGGCTGGTCGACAAGGGGCTGGTCGTGATGTCACAGAGAGTCGTTTCCGCGCGGACGGTGCATGTTCTTGCCGGGGTCTCCCGACGGCTTGGCGCCGTTGGCGTTGGTGTGTTGGGTGTGGTCCTGGCAGCGCTCGGATGGCAGGGCTTGTCGGCCCAGGCCCCCGATGGGTTCGTCGACGTGCCGGTCGTGACCGACATCTGGCAGCCGACCCAGCTGGCCATGGCGCCCGATGGTCGACTCCTCGTGATCCGCGACTCGGGCATCGCCGAGATGATCAAGAACGACGTGCGGCTGACGACACCGTTTCTTGACATCAGCGACCGGGTCAACACCCAGGGGGATCGAGGCATGTTGTCGATGGCGTTCGACAACGACTTCGCCGTCAACGGATACGTCTATGTCGTCTATGTGCACGACGACGTCGCCGGTGACGCCGACCCCGGCAACGTCCGATTGTCGCGATTCACCGCGACGGGGGATGTGGCCCCGTCGAACACCGAAGTCGTCATCTTCGACGACTTCCCGGTGGCCGATGTCGAGCTCCACTACGGGGGCGGCGTCGAGCACGGGTCGGACGGCAAGCTCTACGTGACCGTCGGCGACTATCTGATCGGCCCGAACGCCCAAGACAACACAAACCTGAAGGGCACGGTCCTGCGTCTCAACACGGACGGATCGATTCCGACGGACAACCCGTTCTACGCCGAGCTGACTGGGGTGAACCGCGCCATTTACGCGAACGGGCTCCGCAACCCGTGGCAAACCCAGGAGCATCCCGTGACCGGTGAGATCTTCATCAGTGACGTCGGCGCCAACGTGTGGGAAGAGCTCAACGTGCTCGAGGCCGGCGGCAACTACGGCTGGCGGATCTATGAAGGTCCAGAGCCGACGCCGGACCCCGACTTCGTCGATCCGCTGTGGGCATTCCCGCATCTCGATGCCGCGGCGGCGGGCACGCCAATCAAGGGATGCGCGATCGTGGGCGGCGACTTCTACGAGACGCCGGTCCCGACCTTCCCGGCCGAGCTGCGCGGCAAGTTCTTCACGGCCGACTATTGCACGGGCCAGATCGTCTCGGTCGACACGCAGACCGGTGCGGCCGAGCCATTCATGACCCTGTTCGATGCGGGCGACGCCGGCGTCTCCGGTCTCGTCGACTTCGCGGTGTCGCCGATCAACGGCGACCTCTACTACCTGGATCGGGTGTTCAAGGGCGACGGGACGTTCCCGAAGGGTGGCGTCGGCAAGATCTCCTACGTCGGTGACGAAACCGACATCACGATCGGCACCCAGCCGAGCGACGTGTCGATCGCTGTCGGCGAGGCGGCGTCGTTCTTTGTTGGTGCATCCGCCCCCGGCGACGTCACGTACCAGTGGTATCGAGATGGGGTGGCGATCGCCGGCGAGGTCTCGCCCCGGCTGGTCATCGACAACGTGTCGGCCGCCGATGCTGGCGCGTCGTTCACCGTCGTGATCTCGAACGGCGTGGACTCGGTGACGTCTGATCCCGCGACGATCACGTTGTCGAACAACACCGTGCCGGTTCCACAGATCACGGTCGAACCGCTGCCCGACGGTTACACCGCGGGTGTGCCGGTGGCGTTCTCGGGTTCGGCGGTCGACGCCGAGGACGGTGCGATTCCGGACGCGGATCTCCGGTGGGAGATTCGTCTCAATCACGACGACCACGACCATGCGCTCGCCAACGGCATCGTCGGAGACAGCGGGTCCTTCGCCGTCCCGCCGGCGATCGAGACCGACACGAATGTGTGGTTGACGCTCTATCTGACTGCCACGGACTCGGACGGCACGTCGTCGACCGTTTCGGCTCGAGTCGATCCGCTGATCACCACCGTCACCTTGGCGACGTCACCTGGCGGTCTCGACGTCACCTTCGAGGGTCAGACCCTCGACGCGCCGTACAGCTTCGACTCGGTCGCTGGCGTACTGCGGGAGATCTCGGCACCGGCCACCCAGACCGCCGGCGGCACCACCTATCTGTTCGATTCGTGGTCGGACGGCCGGGCACGAGACGAGGTGCGCCCGACGGGCGGCACCGACGAGACGTTGACCGCGACTTACACGACGACGCCGCCTGCGGATGGCTGCACGGTGGAGACCCGCGACGCCGGCGGTGTGCTCGTGCAGTGGGAGAACCTGGCCGGCACAGAGAACCTGCGGTTCGCGTTCGGCAAGAACGGCGGCGACGGCTGGGTGGCCACACCGCCCAGCGGCACGACCGAGTACGTCGACCTCGATGGCCATGTCGACTTCGGCTACTACATCCGTCGGAGCGGTGACATCCCCGACGAGGTGTGCACGCCACTCGACGACGGCCCGGTCGACCCGCCCGGTGACGTGTGTGTGGTCGATGGGCTGGCGGCCGGAGGCGTCGAGATCTCCTGGGATGATCTGCCCGGTGACGAGCAGATCCGGTTCCAGACCGGAAACAACGGGGGCGACGGCTGGGTGGCGACTGCGGCACCCGGATCGACGAGCTACGTCGACGGCGACGGGGACGTCTCGTACGGCTATTACATCCGCCGAAGCGGCGTGAACGAGATCTGTGAGATCGGGGACACGCCGCCGCCAGTCGGTCCGACCTGCCAGGTGACCGAGAATGCAGGTGGCGGAGTCTTCGTGGACTGGGATGATGTGCCTGGCGAGAACCGCTACGCGTTCCGGGTCAATGGCGGGTGGATCCAGACCGTGCAGAACGCCTCCGAGCTGGTCTACGGGCCCGGCTCGCTCGCGGACTCGTACGTCATTCGCTACAACGTCGGCAACGGCCCGCAGAGCATTCCGTGCACGAACATCGGCGAGCCTCCGCCGGTCGAGGTCTGCACGGCCACGGCGATCGCCGGCGGCGTGCGCATCGACTTCGAGAATCGTCCGGGCACGGAGCAGATCCGATACCAGTTCGGCAACAACGGTGGCGACGGGTGGGTGGCCACCGCCCCAGCGGGATCGACGAGCTACGTCGACTCCGGCGGAGATGTCGCTGACGGCTACTACGTGCGCCGCAGCGGCGTCGACGAAATCTGCGACTGAGCGCTCGGCCTCCGCGGCCGCGCGCGCCGAAGCGCCCCGAGATTTCGGGTTCAGAAGAGGGGCTCGACCTGGTGCTGCTCGTAGAGCTGTTGGCGACGCTCGAAGTAGTTGGGTTTGTCGCCGGACTTCGCGTCTCGGCTTCGATGGCGATGCCGACCGGATCTGAATTTTGGTGGCGGCCCGCCGGGTGGTGCGATCTCTGGGGGGGCGGCGGGCCGGGTCGACCAGTCGCCGTTGTCGTTGCGAACCAGGGTGAGGTGCTGGTTGTGGATCCTGCGGTGGCAGGCTTCGCACACGAAGACGAGGTTGTCGATGTCGGTTTCGCCCTTCACCCGGGCTTCCCAGGGGAGCCGGTGGTGGGCGACGCATCGCTGGTGGTCGGCGTGGCAGAGCACACAGCCGCCGTCGCGTGAGATCAGGCCACGGATCTGGGCGGGGGTGGCGTAGCGGGTGGCCCGGCCTTGCCAGAGCAGGTCGCCCTTCTGGTTGAAGATCTGACCGATGAAGTCGCCGTGGCAGGCGAGCTCGTCGAGTACCGAGCGGGGGAGGCGCGTGCCGTCGCAGGAGGTGATCACGGACTGGTCGACGCCGGTCAGTTGGTCGATGGTGACCTTCACGAAGACCGTGGATCGGCGACTGGTTGCGGCCACACCGCAGGCCTCGCCGTCGTCGGACCCTGACCGAGTTGGTGTCTGGGTGATGAGCGTGTGTGCTGCGTCGAATCGGCGTTGGTCGCGGGTGCGGGGGTGCCGGTCTCGGGGGACGTCTCGTCCGCCGTCGTTGCGATATTCGTGGTCGGCTTGTTCGTCGATGCGGGTTTCGAGTTGGTCGATGGTGTGGGCATCGCCGGAGATGATCAGCTGGTGCACGCCGTCGCGGCGCCGCTTGCGGTAGACGGTACGTTGGCGTCGGGCCCGGGCGTGCTCGGTTTCGATCGTGTCGTTGGTCTTGGTCTTCGTGACGTAGTCGTCGGCCCTTTTCTTGCCCTGTTCTGGAGTGACCGAGGCGACGTCGTCGAGGAGGGTGTCGTCGCAGGCGGCGGCACCGTCGGTGTCGGCGGCGGCTTCGGCGATGATGTCGGCCTGTTCGGTCGACAGGTTGCCGGTGCGCATGCGGTTGGCGATGTCGGGGTTGGCGTTGACGGCTTTGGCTCGTGACACACGCTTCTTGGCGTCTCGGCGGGAGGTCTTGCCATCCTTGGTGAGGAGGTCTTCGACCTGTTGGGTTGTGGTGCCGTTCTCGAGTCGTTGGGCGATGACCGTCGCTTCGGCCGCATCGAGGCGACGACGGCAGAACGCCAGCAGTTGGGTGGCCGTTTCAGCGGGGGCGCTGGCGAGTTGGTGCTCGATCGCCAGCATGTGATCGCACACCGCTGCCTCGGTTGTTGGTGTGGCGTGTGCGACCATAGGATCAAGTATACCGAACAAACGTTCGATCGCAACTCACGATCGAGAAATCTCGCAGCGGACGAAGTCGGCAACGAGCCCGGCCAACACCCTCGGAGACGCGCCGGTCTGGTGTCCGGAGTGCCGAGGTCGGTGGTTGACCGGTACCTGGTCGATTCGGCCCACCCTGCTAGCGCGCCCGACCGCTTCTGTCGACACGTAGCTGCCGGTCGACCGGAGGCCATCGAGGTCGACTCGGTCGGTGTCGAAGAGCTTGATGCCCGCATCCGCGTCTTCGAGCGCAACGGACGTGATCCGACGAGCCAGCGCGGTGCCCGCCATACCGAGGACCCGTCGCCACGAGGCGTCGGCACGATCGATGCGAGTGCCGATCGCGGCTGCCGCGCCGTCGATCACGTGATGTTGAAGAACGAGCAGGTCGCGCGGATCGTATTGGCCGTCGCCATCCATCCATCCCACGATCCGAGTGGCCGATCCTTCGAGGCCAGTGGCGATCGCCGCTCCGTAGCCGCGTCGCCTCGGGTGCGTCCGCAGCTCAACCCACGGATTCTGCGCGCTGACCCGCTGAACGAGTTCGCTCGTCGCGTCGGTGCTGCCGTCGTCGACACAAACGACTCGAATCGCCCCCGGTTCGAAACAGTCGAGGAGTTCGTGCAGGACGTGGTTTACGTTCCCGGCTTCGTTGAGCATCGGCACGACGACGGTCAGCTCGGGGGTGCCGGTACGTGAGGATGATTCGGGGCTTGGCATGATCGTGGCGATGGCGAGCGAGATCGCGCAGACGAACGATGACGGTCCGCTCGTTCGGTCACGGTACGCGACGGCCCGGTTTGGCGCGCTCGTCGTGGTTGGCGGATTGCTGATCGTCTGGTTCGGGTGGGTGGAACGCGGGGGTCTCGGCCATCCGTACTATTCGGCCTCGGCGCGGACGCTTGCGGCGAATCCGCGTTGGCTTCTTTCTGGAGCGTTCGACCCCGGTGGGTACGTCACGGTCGACAAGCCTCCCGTCGGCCTTTGGATCACCGCGCTCGGCGCGTCGCTCGGAGGTGCGTCGCCGACCGCGCTCATCCTGCCGAGTGCACTGGCGTCGGCGCTGGCAGCGGGACTGTCGTCGTTGACGGTCGATCGGGATCATCGCCTCTGGGTCGTTGCCCTTGCGTTGTCGACACCCGGGTTGGGCGTACTTGCACGGTCGTCGTTGCCCGACGCGACGATGCTCGCGCTCGGTTGCGCAGCTGCGGCACTGGTTCTGTCCGGAGCGCCCACGTGGCGACGCACCGGTGGGTCTGGGCTCTTGATGGGTGTGGCGGTCCTGGCGAAGCCCGGCGCAGTCCTGATGCTGCCGGCGCTCGTGCTTGCGGTGGTCTGGACAAGGCGGTCGTGGCGCGACGTGATGGGTTTTGTTGCGCCGCTCCTGCTCGTCATCGGGGTGTGGGTCGTGCTGGCAGAGCTGACCCCCGACCGCCCCTACTTCGGCGGGTCGAAAGCGGACTCGGCCGTAGAGCTCGTCGTCGGGCCTGCGTCCGTGTCGCGTGTGGTCGATGCGGATCTGACCTCGGGTGATCGGTGGATCGGTCTGGCGTCGGCAGGAGAGCCCGGACTGTTTCGGGTCGTGACTGGCCGAATGGGTCTTCAGGCGGGCTTTCTCCTGATGTTCGCCCTCGCTGCCGGGGCTGACCTGCTCCGGTCTGATCGCGCCCGCCTGCAGGCGGGGTTCTGGTTGGTGTGGCTCGTCGTGCACGCCGTGACGTATTCGTTCCTGCCTGGCATTGCGCATGCGTACTACGCCGCATCGCTCGTGCCCCCGATCGCCTCCCTTGTCGTGCTGTGGTTTGGTAGCGGTCGCCGCGCCGGTTGGTTGGTGTTGTCGGGTCTGGCGGGCTCGTTGCTCGTCACCGTCGATCTGGCCGACCGCGTGACGTCGGCGGGGCGCGCCGGTGCCCTGGTGCTGATGGTGGTTGGCGGGATCGTCGCCTTCGCGGCTTCGGCCCGACTGGGGCGCCTCGACCCGGTTGCACTTGCTGGAGTCGCTGCGGTCGCGTCCGTCATGGTGGTGGGAACGGTCGCGCAGCTCACCTTCGATCGCACCTGGACGTTCGATCCTGCGGCCGGTGATCGCCAGGTGTTCGAGGCGGATGACGTGGCGGTCAGGCGTCTGGTCGAACGTTCGGATGCCCCATGGCAGCTGGTCACCGACGATGAGGCCTTGGCGAGTCGTCTCATCGCTGAGCATCAACTGCGAGTGGCCTTGGTCGGAGGATTCCTTTCCCGGGATCGCATCGTGGACGCGGATGAGCTCGATCGGATGATCGCCGCCGGGGACGTCGGTTTTCTGTATGCGACGTCTGACGTCAACACGCCTGCAGCTCGCTTGCTGGCGACCGTCGACAGTCGATGTGTCCCGGTCGAGAACGGCGGTGACCTTCTGTCCTGTGAGGCGGAGGACCCGGGCCCGTGAGTCGACAGCTGACGTGGTCCGCGCCCCGCGCGAGGTTCTTGGGCAAATGTTCCCACTTGTCACGGAGGGTGACTACATTGACCGAGCGTGATGCATACCAAGGCGGTCCGTTCGGCACTCAAACTCCTGGCGCTCGTACTGGGGCTGATCGCCGCAATACAAGTGTTGACCTGGCGAGGCGCTGACGCACAGGCGTCGTTCAACGCCTACCAAGAGGCGGTCCTCGCCGATGGTCCCTCCCTTTTTGTGACCTTCGACGAGGGAATCGGCGACGTGGTCGCCGGACTGCCGACGCAGTTCACCGGCGCCGGCACGCCCATCCTCGACGCCGAGACGCCGCTGCCCTCGGGCCAGTCGCTTGCGGTTTCTTCGACGGGTGACTTCTTCGGCGCGGCCTTCGAGGTTCCGAACACTCCTGCCACGCGTGCCGCCGTTCAGACCGGTGAGACCACGATCGAAGTGTTCTTCCGTGGATCGGACGACACACTCGGGATCGTTGCCACGAATGGCGGAGACTTCTTCTTCAGCGGTAATCCTGGTCTCCGGGCAGTCCAGTACGACCTCGGCGACTTCGAGGCCGGTGGGTTCGACGGATCTTCGTCGTTCGAAGCGTTCTTCGATACCGCGGTCACGGCTGACGTCTGGTACCACCTCGCCCTCGTCCACGACCAGATCACGACGGCGGGTCCAGGCGGCACCCCGCTGGTCACCTCTGGCGAGTTGCTGGTCTACGTCGACGGGGTACGTGTTGCGACGCGCACCACCGATGGAACCATCCCCTACGACGACACCGTGTCGTCGGTGCTGTCGCTTGCGCTGGGCCAGGACCGAGATGGCGACTACGCGGTCTCGCCCCTCTTTGTCGACGAACTCGCGGTCTATCCGCGTGCGCTCACCGAGGCCGAGATCCAGGTGCACGTCGATGCGATCGACGGTGTGGTCGTCGGAAACGATCCGTTGGGAATCGGCGGTTCGACCAGCGATCCCGTGCTGCTGTCGCCGTTCGCCGTTTCTGGCACCGAAACCGACGCCGGTCTGACGTTCGATCATTGCGCCGTGAATGTCGAGTCGGCATCGGTCGCTGCGTGCTTTGCGCTGCAGTCAGACCTTCTCTCCTACCTCGGCTCAGCGGGGCTCCCTTCTGGGGCTGGCCAGGCTGACACGAACGGTTCGTTCGATCTTCTCGGCGTCCACGACATGAGTACGGGCGGGTCGCTTGCTGCCGTCGGCACGTCCTGCACGAGCGATCTCGATGTGGGTGGCTCGTTCTGGGAGGCGCGAGTGCTCACCACACTGCATGGCTGCCCGGGCATCGAGTACTTCAGTGGGGCGCCGGGCGACGCTGCCTCGGAGCGCGATTTCTCGAACGGGGTGAGCGAGTTCGAGACCGTTGGTACGGCGTTCGATGTGGTGACGTTCCGGTACCGGCCGGTGAGTGTCCCGACGCCTGGCGTCGGAACGGATCTGATCCTCACCCCGGCCACCCAGACGGTGAGGGTTCAGGACGCGTTGGTTTCGCTTCGAGCCGAGGTGATTGACAGCGAGGCATCGGGGCCCGTCCGCTTCGCGATCGTGTCGGGTCCGAACCAGGAGGGAACCGGCGTCTGTCAGCCTTCGGAGGGCATCTTCCTCGGCGCTTCGGGACGTGCATGTGACAAGACGTCGGACGGCTTTGCGTTCTGGGGGTTCTCGAACAGTGGGGCCGGCGCTGGCACGAGCCAGATCATCGCTTGGGAGGACGCAAACGACGACCAGGAACTCGACGACGGCGAGCCCCGTGCTTTTGCCCAGGTGGTCTGGATCGATGAGCCGCTGTCGGCCGAGCAGCTCGGCAATCGGGCGGATTCTTCGCACGTCAGCGATCCGATCAACACCGCCTCTGGCAACTTCATGATGCCGGGGCCGTCGATCGGGTTCGGTCCCGAGGTGTACGGCATGGTGTTCTCGTCGACGTACAACAGCCTGGATGGTGGCGTGACCGAGCTTGGTGTCGGCTGGTCGAGTTCACTCGATGCACAGGTCCGCTTCGTCGACGGCGGAGTGGTCGAAGTCGAATGGGTCGATGGTCGTCTGCTCCGCTTCGTCGACGACGGGACGGGCACGTTCGCACCGCCGTCCGCATTCAATGGGGAGCTCTTCTTGACCGCAGATGGCGGCTACCGGATCGACTCCTATGGAGGTTCGAGCCATCTCTTCAACGCGGGCGGGCAGCTCGTGCAGATGTCGAATTGGGATGGGCAGACGGTGACCCGTTCGTACGACGACGCCGGCCGGGTGACGGCTCAGTCATCCTCGCTGGGGCTGTCGCTGTCGTTCTCCTACGTTGACGGACTGTTGACCACGGTGACGACCTCTGATGGCCGTTCGCTCGACTTCACGCACGACGCGGGCCTGGTCACCTCGTGGTCGAATCCCGAGGGGGAGACGACCACGTTCACCTACGGCGACGAGGGCTTCATCGCCACGATGACCGACCCGACGGGAGTCGTTCAGGTCGACAACACCTTCGATGCGCTTGGGCGGGTCGCGTCGCAGACCGTCGCCAACGGCGAAACATCGACCTTCTCTTACGACAGTGCGTCGCTCACCACCACGATGACGGTGGTGCCCGGTGATGAGACCTTCACCTATGTCCACGATGCCGAGGGTCGACTCATCCAGGTCATCGATCCCTCCAATCAGGAGGTCACGACCACGTGGGACGACAACGGCAACGTGGTCGGGGAGACCGATCGCGCCAACGACGAAGGCGACGCCGTCTACGACGACAAGAACAACCTGCTCGAGTCTGACCATCCTCGGCGGGGCTCGTCGTCGTATGAGTACGACAGCGCGAACCGACTCGTCTCGTACACGGCGCACGGCATGACGACGACGTACACCTATGACGGTTCGCTCCGGATCCCGTCGACCGTCTCGATCGACGGTGAGCTGCGGATGAGCCGAGTTCTCTCCGCCGACGGCCTGGTGCTGTCGGCAACCGATTCCGACGGGGTGACGGTCGACTTCGAGTACAGCCCGTTGCGTCAGGTGACGGCAATCATCGACGGCCTCGGCAACCGGACGGAGTTCGAGTACGACGGTGCCGGCAACCGAACGTTGACGCGTTCGCCGTTGGGCAATGTCACTCGCTGGGGTTACGACGCAAACAACCGACTGGTGTCGGCGACAAACGCGTTGGGGGACACGAGCACGTGGTCCTACGACGATGCGGGGCGCGTCTCGAGCGTCACCGATCGGCGAGGGTTCTCGACCACCTACACCTACGACGACGACGGCTACCGGGCGTCGATGACCGATCCTCGCAACAACACGACCAGCTACGGCTACGACTGGGACGAGCGTTCCATGTCGACGATCCGCCCCGGTGGGGCGACCTCGATTGTGGATCACGGTCTGATGTGGCGAGTCGAGAGCTACACGGATCCAGAAGGCCGCACGACAACGACATCATACGACTCCTCGGGCCGGCCGATCGCGTCAGTCGCACCTGATGGCACCGTCAACGGAGTCGTGTACGGGCCGGGTGGTGAGGTG
This sequence comes from Acidimicrobiales bacterium, assembly GCA_020629635.1. GTDB lineage: Bacteria > Actinomycetota > Acidimicrobiia > Acidimicrobiales > SHLQ01 > SHLQ01. The sequence goes on from JAHDCX010000022.1 coordinate 37,656, forward strand.
GCGTCCCGGACTGACGCTGCGGGTCGCGACACGTCGTACACGTACGACGATTTTGGCCGGGTGGTGCGGATCGATCACCCGGGGGGCGAGTTCGAGCTGATGGAGTACGACGTTCGTTCCCGCGTGGTCGCTGCGACCAGCTCGGTTCGGGGCCGGACCGAGATGGTGTACTCGAACGCAGACCGGCTCGTGTCGGTGACCAACGCCGAGGGTCTGACGACCACCTACACCTACGACGCGGTGGGTCGGGTCTCGCAGTCGACGACGCCGGATGGCACCGCGGTGATGGAGTACGACGCGGACTCGCGGCTGACGGCGACGGTGTCGCAATCGGGTGAGCGCGTGGAGATGACGTACGACGCGGTCGGCCGGATGTTGAGCACGACCGACCCGGACGGCGTCGCGTTGCAAACGACCTACGACGAGTCCGGCCAGATCACGAGTATTCGGCGAGGTGCAGATGCGCCAGTCACGCTGACCTACGACGGTGTCGGGCTCGTTTCGGTGACCGACCAGGCCGGCGGTACGACCGCCTACTCCTATGACGGTCGGAACAACCGCACGGGTCTCACCGATCAGGCGGGAAACACCTGGACGTTCGGCTACAACCTCGCGGACCAACCGACATCGGTCACCGATCCGCTCGACCGGACGACCACGTTCACCTACGACGGGAACGGACGGCTCGCAGCCACTGCAGACCCATCGGGTCGTGTGACTGCCAACGTGTACGACGCGCAGACGGGAGAGCTTGTCGTCATGACGACGGCGGAGACGTCCACGTCGTACACCTACGATGCCGCCGGTCGGGTCGACTCGGTCTCGACGCCAGACGGCAGTGTGGAATGGCTCTACAACAGCGATGGTCTCCCAGTGTCGGTGACCGAGCCGGACGGTTCGGTGACGCAATACGAATGGGATGCGGCGGGCAACCGCACTGCGACGATCACCCCAAGCGGCGAACGGATCGAGATCGATCGCAACATCTATGGCCAGGCCTCGGCGATCACGTCGTCGGGTGGGACGATCAGCTACGACTACGACGAAGATCAGCGGCCGGTGTCGGCGACCTTCTCCGACGGCCACGCTCGCAGCTACACCTACGAAGATGGGCGGCTGACGGCCTATGGCGACGGCGCGGACAACTGGTCGCTCTCCTATGACGCATCGGCGCGACTGTCGTCGATCGACGGCGCGGATTCGGCGTCGTACGAGTACGGCACGGATGGGACGTTGCTGTCGGCGACGGTCAACGGTGCGAGCTTCGGTTACGGGCTCGACAGCGTCGGCAACATCGTGTCGTCGACGACGGATGGTATGGCGCGGTCTTTCGGCCACGACGCAGCCAATCAGATCACATCGGTGAACGGAGTGGCGACCGCACACGACGCGGCAGGCCGGGTGGTGGAGTGGACCGACGCGGATGGCACCCGTCGCGAGTACGTCTACGACGACTTCGGCCGGCTCGAGACGGCGACCTACGTGACGGTGACCGAGGGTGATGGGCCGGGTGCGCCGGAGCCGCCGTTGGAGCTGTGTGCAAACCCGACGATTGTCGGAACCGACAGTGCGGATCGACTCCGAGGAACCCGAGGCGATGACGTCATCGTGACTGGCGCTGGCGACGATGTTGTGGATGGACGCGGCGGCAACGACATCGTCTGTGCGCTCTCGGGTAACAACGTGATCCGGACGGGCAACGGCCGCGATGTCGTCATTGCGGGTGCTGGCGACGACACGGTCGTCTCGGGCAATGGTGTCGACCAGGTCTTCGCTGGGGATGGAACGAACAACGTCTCGTCGGGTAACGGTGATGACCTGGTCGTGACGGGTTCGGGTGCGGATTCGATCGAATCTGGCCGCGGGGACGATGTGGTGTTTGGCGGCGCAGGGCCTGACGTGATCGATGCCGATCGCGGCGATGACGTCGTTGATGGTGGTCCAGGCGCCGACGTGGTGGATGGGGGCCGTGGTGACGATTCGTGTGTGGACGTCGAGGCGGTTACCGATTGTGTGCTGTCTGCGTCGTCGGGGGCAGGGCAGGCAGTCGAGGTGGTTGAGGTGTGGGGCCGGTCATATACGCCTGATGGGTTGTTGGACACGGTGACGCAGACGTTGCCGGATGGTTCGGTGAATGTGTGGGAGTTGGTGTGGGACCGCTTGGCGGGCGTGCCGACACCGTTGGAGATCACGGAGAACGGCGTGACTCGCGTGTTCGTGAACGGCGATCGTCCGGAGGGTGTGTTGTCGGGTGGCGCATTCGAGGTCTTGGATCGGAACGCGTTCGGCGACATCGGTGTTGCGCTCGGTGATCCGTTCGGGTCTGGAGCGGAACGGGGCGTGCGGCTCGGCTATCGGGGCATGCTTCAGGTGGGCGACGAGTTGTACACGGCGCACCGGGATTTCTCGCCGCTGCTGGGCCGGTTCTTGTCGCCGGACCCGCTGGGCCATATCGGGGCCGGGACGCCGCGTGTGTCGACGTTGTATGCGTATGCGGCGAATGATCCGGTGAACTTCGTGGATCCGACGGGGTTGTCGCCGTCGGATGCGTCGTTCAACATCTTCGCGGACTGCAATCTTGACGATGTGGCGTGTATCGGGCTGAACGCGGCGCAGATCCCGGTCGAGATCGGGTTGGGGGCGATCGATTTCGTTCTGGACGAGGTGTCCGGGTGGTGGGAGACCGCGAAGCTTGCGGTGCGGTACGGCAAGTGCGCGAACCCCGTGGGGGCGGTGACGAACTGTGGTCCGGAGCTGATCGAGGCTGGGACGCAGGTGAGTGCGTTCATTCGTGAGCACGGTTGGGGTGCGCTCAAGGAGATCGGTGAGGGCTTGTTGCCGGATGCGTGTCGTGACGCGTACACGCCGCGGTGTCATGGCTACATCTCGGCGGGTATCGGTGTGGAGGTTGGGCTTGGCGTGTTGACGGGTGGCGGGGCGACGGCGGCGCGGGCGTCAGGCAAGTTCGCTCGGTTGTTCGCGAAGATTCAGGATTACATTCCGTCGCGGGTTGATGACGCGGTTCCGGATCCGCCGCCTCCGGCGGGGAGCCCGAACGTGCGGTGTAAATCGTTCGGCGCGGACACGCAGGTGTTGATGGCCGACGGGACCACGTCCCGGATCGCGGACATCAACGTGGGCGACTTCGTGTGGGCCGCAGACCCGGAAGCGAACGTGTTCGGTGGCAGGGCTGTGACGGCGATCTGGCCGCATGAAGACACGTTGGTGGAGTTCGCGATTGGCGACGGAACGGTGGTGACAACAGAAGACCACCATTTTTGGAATTCGACCGACCGTGAGTGGCAAGAGTCCCATCATGTTGATCAGGGCGATCTTCTGTTGACTGCTGAGGGATCGGTTGTCGAGGCTGGGGCGTTGGATTGGTCGACGCTCCACCATGCGGACGCCTATGACCTGACGGTTGCGGGGTTGCATTCGTTCTTCGTGCAGGCGGACGACCAGTTTGTCCTGGTTCACAACACCGACCTTCCGTGCGGCCCTGGCTGCGATGGCACCTGCGAACCTGCCCCGGTAAGAGTATTCACGTCCACGGACCCGCTCGTGGGCGATGTCGCCAACGCGATCGAGGCACGATACCCCGGTCATGTAATTGATGTGAATGTGTCTGTAAGGCGACCTGATGGTTCCGACCTCACGGACTTCGATATTGAGCTTCCGAACGCCATCATTCAGGTCAAGAGTGGTCGGGGCAAGGGAGCGGCGAGTCAAGCGACGTCGACGATAGATGCACCTGCCACTGCGGGCAGACCTGTGATCGTCTATGGACCTGAACTGGGCCTCCACGTTGTGCGTGATATTGAGGCGCGTGGTGGGCTTGTGACACGAAGCCTCGACGAACTACTGGATGTGATTGGTCCATGAACTCAGTAGTAGTCTTCCTGCCGAGGCAGGTCAGCTCTGAGGAGATGGACCAGGTAGTCAAGGGTGCGTCGACCTGGGTTAGCTGGAGTTCAGGCGGGGGTGATACTGGTTCTGGCCGGGTCTACTGGCATCCGGCACCGGATATCCGTCGGGAGTATGAGGCCGAACTCTGGGCGGAGATGGATCACCTAGGGGCCGACCCATCGTTTGGCTGGCTATTCGACTACAGCATGGGACTTGTCGCGATCCGCTCCGTTCTGGGGGAGTTAGCCCGTCAGTGGCCGAGCTGCGTAATCGACCTCGATGTTGGTTCGCCAATCACTGGAACGGGCTATTCAGAACGCGTGGAAGAGTGCCCGGAGTGGGATTGGTGGGCTGAGTGAGCGCCGCCCCAAACAGCCGAGCTGCATCGAACCCAGATCGCGGGCGTTTCGATACTGAACATTTACGGTTCGACGATGCTCTTGGGAGTCCGGCAGAACCGGCATACGCCGGTGATGTTCGTCTGGGCGCGGCTGGCGTTGCCGCCGCGATCCTGAAAGGGGATTTCTCGTTGCCACCGGAGTTTGTGCTTCCGAGGTGGCACTTCTCGGATGGAGCGTTCAGCGCAGCCATTGCTTCGGCGTTGGATGGTGAACATGAACAGGAGTAGGCCGTGAACAGCCACCCGCACGCGGGGTCGGCCGGCATGCTCATGATGGTGAGGGGCAGCTGGTGATTGCGCAGTCGAAGGCTTCGGCCGACCTCCAGCGGTTGGTTCGTTCTGACTTATTGGCTGATCAGATCGTCGATGCAGATCGAAACGGTGATCGACCTACTCCCTGGGCCTGACTGATGGGTTCGAGGCGAGAGGGGCGAGATTTGGTGGAGCTGAAGACACCTGCGTTCGATCCCGAGCTTTGGCGTCGGCATCTCGCCAACCTGCTTGCCGCCCAACGGCGTCCGCCGTCGGAGGAAAGTGTGCTGGCTCTCGAGGAATATGTTCGGAGCAGGTGTCAGCCTGACTCTCCACTCGAGGCATTCACTGGTGCTGTATGGGATCCTGCGCAGCCGCGATTCGACGCGGACAAGACGTATTTCCGGGTGATGGCGAGGAGCGGGTTTGAGGCCAGGGTTGCGGCGCTCGACTACTTCGGCCCGGACGTCGCGGTGTCAGTGCGTCCCGTGAATCCGCTGACTCGTTCGAACGAGGGCGGCGGGCCGATCGGGCCAGGAGCCAGCCGAGGGTGATGCCGGCGATGTTGGCGGTGAGGTCGGCGAGGCTGACGTCGCGGCCAGGGATCGTGCTCTGACGGATTTCGTCGAACGTCGACACCGCCAGAAACAGTGTCGGCCAGATCGGGACACGTCCGAGTCGGCGGTCGCCGATGCCGAAGACGGCGACCGCGGTCAGGCCGCCGTAGACGACGAGGTGGCCGACCTTGTCGGCCCCGGGGATCAGGAGAAGGTCGTTGAGGATGCCTCGGCGCGCGCCACCGAGTGCCGTTCCCCACACGAGCGCTCCTGCGAGCATCCCGAACAGAACCCCAAGACCGAAGCTCGAATCGCGTAGACGCATGTGCATGCGTCGATCACAACGGATCGGACCGAAAGCGGGCAGAAAGGACCCGGCGACGACTGGGCTGTTTCGGGGTCAGAGTGCGGCGAGCGGGACCGCCCAGATCCTGTCTCCGAGCGGGTAGGTCTCCGTCCCACCCTGTGCTGTCGACCTGGATCAGTGGAAGATCCTCGGGGAACCGCGGTATCGACCGACGCCATCCGGGCCGCCGAGGTGGTTTCGCCGACCCTTCGAGGACCCTCGAGGACCACGATGGCGAACGCCTTCAGCGCCTCGCTCATCCGTCGATCGATGATTCGCGGAAGGTCGCTACTCGAGGCCGCCATTCGGTCATTGCAGACAAGTTTGCAAAAACGGCCACTCACTAGCTGCTCTCGATGAAGAAGTTGATCTAGAGAACCGCCAGCACCCGGGATTCGATGGCGGCGAGGACCGCCCGTGACCGCGTCACAGCCGGGCTCTATCCTTGGAGCCATGTCTACGATCGAGTTGCCCGACGATGTCGCTGCCGCGTTGGCGGCTGCCGCGGCTGATCGTGGGATCACCGAGGCCGAGCTGGTCGCGGAGCTGGTCGCGGCTGCCAAGCCTGAGCCGGCGGGCCTTGACGGGTTCTTGGGTTGCATGGACTCCGGTGACCCACACTGGGCTGGAACCGACACGAAGGTGTTGCGCAAGGCCGCGGACGCCCGGCGAAGCGCCTGAACGCCGGTGCTGCTGGTTGACACCAACGTCTGGCTCGCGGCTGCGGATCGACGCTCCCGGCACCACAGTGCTTGTCTGCAGGTGATCAACGACCATCGCGGCGACCTGGCCTCGACCGCGCCAGTGATCGCTGAAACCGCCTGGTTGTTGTTGGACCGCGATGGCCCCAACGCTCAGCAACGCTTCATCGGATCGATCCTGACCGGCGACATCGGCGTCATTGACCTCACCGCCGGAGACTGGACCCGGGTTCACGAACTCGTCACCGTCTACGCCGATGCCAGCCTCGACATCATCGACGCGTCCACCATCGCCGCAGCCGAACGCCTCAACCAGACCGTTATCGCGACGCTTGACGAACGCGATTTCCGGATCGTGCGCCCCGCCCACATCGACGCGTTCGACCTGCTCCCCGGACCCGACTGACCCCACTCGGTCGAGACTGCCATTCGATCGTTGTAGACAAGTCTGCAAAAACGGCTACTCACTAGCTGCAAAAGCAGCCATCGGCTAACGGATTTCGCGATGCGTCGAGCGACCGCAGCAGAAGTGCGCCGCAGAGTTGGTGGATCTGCCCAGTGCAGGTAGGTTTTACCGCTTGTGAGTTTGACGTCCCTCCGGGGACAGCCAAACGACTGAGTCTCTCAGCACAGAAATCGACGTCCGGTCAGGCCTTCGGGAACCAACCGGCACAACCGAACCACGCTCCGCTGGGCCCTGTCTGCCCATGCGGAGCGTTCGCGTGAAGGAACGGAAACCATGGCCAGCAAAGCCATCGTGGGCGAAAAAGTGGGAATGACGCAGGTCTGGCGCGACGACAAGATCGTCCCCGTGACCGTGCTCAAGGTCACCCCATGTCGCGTCGTCCAGGTCAAGCGCCCCGAGACCGACGGATACTCGGCTCTCCAGGTCGCCATCGGCACTCAGAAGGAACATCGCGTCACCAAGCCGCAGATGGGCGCGTACGAGAAGGCCGGCGTCGAACCCGGCCGCAAGCTCGTCGAGCTCCGCATGGACGACGTCTCCTCGTACGAGGTCGGCCAGGAGATCGCCGCCGACCTGCTCGCCGAGGGCGACCTCGTCGATGCCACCGCCGTCTCGAAGGGCCAGGGCTTCACCGGTGTGATGAAGCGCCACAACTTCGCCGGCCAGCGTGCCAGCCACGGTGCCCACCGCGTGCACCGCATGCCCGGCTCGGTCGGCCAGTGCGCCACCCCCGCCCGCATCTTCAAGGGCAAGAAGATGGCCGGTCGCAGCGGCGGCCAGAAGACGACGACGCAGAACCTGACGATCGTCGAAGCGAACGTCGAGGACAACCTGATCCTCGTCAAGGGCAACGTGCCGGGCCCCAAGGGCGGCACGGTCCTGCTGCGCAATGCAGCGAAGAAGAACGTTGAGGGAGGCGAGTGATGGCATCGGTCGACGTGACCACCGCAGCTGGCAAGAAGGCCGGCACGGCAGACCTCGATGACGACATCTTCGGCATCGAGCCCAACATTCCCGTGATGCACCAGGTCGTCACCGCCCAGCTGGCGGCCCGACGTGCCGGCACCCACTCCACCAAGACCCGCGCCGAACGGCGTGGCGGTGGCGCCAAGCCGTGGCGTCAGAAGGGCACCGGCCGAGCCCGTCAGGGTTCGATCCGCTCGCCGCAGTGGCGTGGCGGCGGTATCGCCCACGGCCCGAAGCCTCGCGACTACAGCCAGAAGACGCCCAAGAAGATGATCAAGTTGGCGCTTCGCTCGGCCCTGTCGGACCGTGCCGCAGACGGCAAGGTCGTCGTCGTCGACAGCTTCGGCTTCGACGCCCCCAAGACCAAAGACGCCGCCAAGGCACTTGCGGCGATCGGCGCCGAGGGCCGCGTGCTCGTCGTGCTCACCGAAGACGACGCCAATGCCGCACTGAGCTTCCGCAACCTCGATCGGGTGCACGTGCTCCCCACGGGCGAGCTCAACGCCTACGACGTGCTCGTGAGCGACACGGTCGTGTTCACCAAAGACGCCCTGCCCACGATGCCCGTGCAGGACGCACCGGCCGAGACCAGCGCCGACGAAGTTCCCGCCGCAGCGGCGAGCGCAGCTGGTGAGGAGGAGTAATGGCCGCAGATCCCCGCGATGTCCTGATCCAGCCCGTGGTTTCGGAGAAGTCCTACGGACTGCTCGAGGAGAACGTCTACACGTTCGAAGTCGCCTCCGATGCCACCAAGCCCGAGATCAAGCAGGCGGTCGAGTCGATCTTCGACGTGACCGTCCTCAAGGTGAACACGCTGAACCGCAAGGGAAAGCGCAAGCGCAACCGCCGCAATTTCACGTACGGCAAGCGCCCCGACCAGAAGCGAGCGATGGTCACGCTCGCCGATGGCGACGAGATCGACCTGTTCGAGGTGTGATGTCATGACTCTTCGCAAGCGCAAGCCCACCAGCCCCGGACGTCGCTTCCAGACGTCCTCCGATTTCTCCGAGATCACCAAGACCACCCCAGAGCGGTCGCTGATCGAGAAGAAGTCGAGCACCGGTGGCCGCAACAACTACGGCCGCAAGACCTCCCGCCATCGCGGCGGCGGTCACAAGAAGCAGTACCGCCGCGTCGACTTCCGACGCAACAAGGACGGCGTGCCGGCCAAGGTCGCCGCCGTCGAGTACGACCCCAACCGGTCGTGCCGCATCCTGCTGCTCCACTATCACGACGGTGAGAAGGCCTACGTCCTCGCTCCCGAGGGTGTCGGTGTCGGCGAGACCCTGATGAACGGTCAGGGTTCGGAGATCAAGCCCGGCAACGCCCTGCCGCTGCGCTACATCCCCGTCGGTACCACCGTCCACAACGTCGAACTCCAGCCCGGCGGCGGCGGCAAGCTCGCCCGCTCGGCCGGGTCGAGCGTGCAGCTCGTCGCCAAGGACGGCCCCTACGCCATCCTTCGCCTGCCGAGCACCGAGATGCGTCGTGTTCCGATCGACTGCCGCGGCACGGTCGGCGTCGTCGGCAACTCCGAGCACGAGCTGATCAAGATCGGCAAGGCCGGCCGTAACCGCTGGAAGGGCGTTCGCCCCCAGACCCGCGGCGTCGCCATGAACCCGGTCGACCACCCCCACGGTGGTGGCGAGGGCAAGACCTCGGGTGGCCGCCATCCGGTGTCGCCCTGGGGTCAGCCCGAGAAGCGCACCCGCGCCGACAAGAAGCAGTCCGACAAGATGATCGTTCGCCGGCGCCGCACGCGCGGCTCCCGGAGGTAATTGCCATGCCACGCAGCCTGAAGAAGGGCCCGTTCGTCGACGAGCACCTGCTCAAGAAGGTCGACGCGCTCAACGAGAAGGGCGACAAGCAGGTCATCAAGACCTGGTCCCGTCGCTCGACCATCATCCCCGACATGATCGGCCACACCCTGGCCGTCCACGACGGCCGCAAGCACGTGCCCGTCTACGTCACCGAATCGATGGTCGGTCACAAGCTCGGTGAGTTTGCGCCCACCCGCACCTTCAAGTTCCACGCCGGCCAAGAGCGAGGAGCACGCCGATGACCGGTCCAAAGACCAACGAGCGTCCCGGCACCCGCGCCTCGGTCAAGCACGTCCGCACCTCGGCCTACAAGGCCCGCGAGGTGCTCGACGAGATCCGCGGCCTGCACGTCGCCGACGCCGCCGACTACCTCGATCTCTCCGAGCGAGGCATCAGCGAAGTCATCTCCAAGGTGCTCGACTCGGCCGTCGCCAACGCCGAGCACAACGACCTCCAGGACCCCGACGAGCTCTTCGTTTCGGCGTGCTACGCAGACGAGGGTCCCACGATGAAGCGCTGGCGCCCCCGTGCCCGTGGCCGCGCCACCCGCATTCGCAAGCGCACGTGTCACATCACCGTGATCGTCAGCCGTCTCGACGACGACGCCATCGAGCGTCGCCGCGACAAGCAACAGCGTCAGGCTGCCGGTCGCGGCAACCGCGCCGACCGAGCTGCTCGTGTCGCCCGGTCACGCGGCGACGAGCCCGCAGAGGCCAGCGCCGACGAAGAAGTTTCCGATACCACCGCCTCGGGCGAAGAGGAGTAGGGCCACTCATGGGTCAGAAGATCAACCCGTACGGGTTCCGCCTCGGCGTCACCACCGACTGGAAGTCGCGCTGGTTCGCCAACCGCGAGGACTACGCGAACTTCGTCATCGAAGATTCCGAGATTCGCAAGTTCATCATGAAGGATCTGCCGCACGCGGCGATCAGCCGTATCGAGATCGAGCGCAAGTCCAGCCGTGACAGCCTCCGGGTCGACGTGCACACCG
>JAHDCX010000010.1 GCA_020629635.1 Acidimicrobiales bacterium
CGAAAACTCGGGCAAAGGCAACACCCCCGGCCTCTGACACCTCGAGCGCTACGGTCAAGCGCATGGATCCGCTTCCGATCGACGAGGAGGAGCTCGGCGAGCTCTTCCGGTTTCGCCAGGACCCGACGCAAATTGTCGAGGGCGACGGGGTGGTGACCGCGTGGGCGCTTGCGTGGTTTCCGAAGGACGAGTGGGCGGTGGCGATCGAGAGGTGGCCTGAGCTACTCGACACGATGCCCGTCGATCACGACGAGTACTGCAAGAAGATCGAGGGGCACCTCAAGGCTGCGGCCACCGCCACGGGTTCCCCTGACGTCTCGCCGCTGTCCGTCAACGCCCTCGAGACCGAATACGGAGACGACGCCGGAGATCTCCGGTCGCGTGCGGCACTGAGCGCGGCGATTGCGCGCTCCGGAGGCGCCATCGCCTGGCCGCCGGGACGAAACGATCCGTGCTGGTGCCGATCCGGTCGCAAGTACAAGGCCTGCTGCGGGCCGGTGAGCGGGTAGCCGCTCACCGACTCGATTCAGCAGCCGACGAACACCCGTGCCTGGTCGGCGCTGCCCGTCAGATGACGGATGAGGATCTCCGAGCCGTCGATTCGCACGAGGTCCTCGACGTCGAGATCGTCGACTGCGTCGTAGTCGACCGACGGTTCGCCGAAGCCGACCGTCGCCGCCAGCGCGGGGTAGTTGGCGGCCACGCCCAGAATCGGCGTGCCGAAGTCGGCATCCATCACGTGCGTGGCGACGTCGGTTCCGACCGGGTCGTAGTGCACAAACCAGGTGCACACCGACGTCCCAGCCGGGATCGTCACGGCCTGGGGGTCACTCGAACTCGTCATCGGATCGCTCGGCGCGAAGGTCTCGAGATCGAGCGGGGCGGCCAGTACGGTCGGTCCTGACTCGAAGAAGATCGTCACGTCGTCGCCTTCGGTCTGGTCCTCGGCCAACGATGTGGCGGGCGCATCGACGACGCGGATGCCCAGCCCGAAAGGGATCGGCGGGTTCGGCGGCGGCGTCGTTGTCGTCGTTGTGGATGTCGTCGTGCTGGTGGTCGTCGTCGTGGTCGTTGTGGAGGTCGTGGTGCTGGTGGTCGTTGTGGTCGGCGCCGCAGTCGTGGTCGTCGTCGGCGCTGCCGTGGTCGGTGCGCCGGTCGTGGTCGTCGGCACCGTCGTTGTGGTCGTCGTCGTCGAGGAGGTCGTGGTCACCACCGGTGCAGCGCTCGTCGTCGGCGCAATCGTGGTCGTTGGAGCCATCGTTGTGGTGGTCGTCGTCGTGGTCGTGGCTCGGGGGATGAGTTCGGGTTCGCCGGCGTACGCGATTGCCGCCGGGGGCGTCTCAGGGGCCAGGGACATCGCCGCCATGGGAATGACCGCAACGCTCGCCAACGACGCGATCAGCGGCGTTGAGACATCGGCGACCCGGACCACTGCGACGGCTGGCATCTCCAAGAAGGATGCGAGGGAGCCGAGGGAGCGTCTGCGCCCAAGGCCGACCCGAAGCATCGCTCGGACGACGGCCGGGTCAAAGTGCGATCCGGCGCAGTCGACCAGTTCTGCCCGAGCCGCTTCGGGGCTGAGTGGCTCTTTGTACGAACGTCGAGAGGTGATGACGTCGAACGCATCGGCAACCGCACAGATCCTTCCCGCGAGGGAGATCTCCTCCCCGGTCAGACCCTTCGGGTAGCCGGCACCGTCGAAGCGCTCGTGATGATCCGAAGCAGCCCCGATCCACGGTCCCAAGAACCCGCGGAGCGGTTGCAGGATCCGCTCGGCTTCTGCCGGATGCGATCTCAGGATTTCCCACTCGGCATCGTCGGGCCGTCCCGGCTTGTTCAGGATCTCAGCCGGGACCGACAGCTTTCCGATGTCGTGGAGCAATACACCCCACCGAAGCGAGTTCAACTCCCGCTCGTCGAGGCCCATCTCCTCGCCGATCAACTCCGCGTACGCCCGTACACGTTCGGTGTGGCCGCGCGTCCTGCGGTCATGGCTCGAAAGCTCTGCCACCAGCTCGAGGGCACGAACAGCCGCTTCGCCCTCGTCGGGTGGAAGCTCGGTGACGCGTCGAGCCATGGCGCGGCCCGTGCCCGCCCGAAGCGCCACCCCGAATCGGGTCGGTGCCTGGTCCGGCCACACCAGACTCAAGCGGAGCAACGTCGCCAGCGGAGCGATGCGTTGGGCGAGTCGTGTCGCGGCATTGGCGGTCACCCCGGCGACGACCGCAGCCTGGGCCAACCACAAGAGCACCCCGCGTACGCCGGTGCCGGACACAAACCAGGGTGAGGCGGCTCGGACAGCGAGCCAGGCGACGGCGAACGGTGCGATTCGGAGGCCGATGTCGATGCCGCGCGCAAGCCACGGTCGTCCGATCCACGCCTGGACCGACGATTCCGCCGCGGTGCTCGTCGCTGAACTCACCCAAGAGAGATCGGCAGATCGAATGCCGAGAGTAATGGCAATCTTGAGGTGCCGGGAAAGATCACCCAGTTGGTCTGAGCAGTCTGGCCCACGGACCTGGGATTAGCCGGCGATCGCGGCGGCCATCAGGTTGAGGACGATGAGGGTGCCGATCGGCGCGACTGGGCCGAGGAACGCCAGCCATGTGCGGCTCATGCCGTCGCCGATCGTCGGTTCGTCGCGTTCGATGTACCGGGCGGCGATCGTCCCGAGGATGCCGCCCGCGATGTAGCCGGCGGGCACAGTGACGACATAGAGCAGACCGGCGTAGTCGTCGGTGCTTCCCTCGATCTCGTTGGCGGTCCAGATCCCGGCGAAGATCGCACCGGACAGCGCAAACATCAGACCGAAGAGCATCCATCCCAACGACGCCAGACGAGAACGGGATCGAATGCTCGTCTTCGGGGTGTCGGGCGGAGCAATCGTGGTCGAGGGGTCGAGCGAGAAGTTCATGCCCGTAGCTTCGGGCCGACCGTGCTGCCACCTGATGCGGTGAATCCCCCAAACCGCTTTGGGGCGAACGTCGGGTCAGGCCGGCGCGAGCAGCGCTCGGCGAGATCGTTCATGTTGTTCAGCGATGTCCCTTTCGGCGCCGCCACCACGAGCGCTGGGCCTTTTCCTTGGCGTCGAGTGTCTCGAGCGCATGCGCGGACCACTCCGCTCGTCGCGGGTTGACCTGCGCCGCAGAGCGGACGTGTGCTCGTGCCAACTCGAGGTCGCCTCGGCCGGCGGCGATGATCGCCCGAACCTGCAGAATGATCGACTCCTCCGGGTCGAGTGCGGCTGCACGGTCGAGCAGCTCCTCAGCATCGTCGAATCGGTTGTCGAGCAACCGCATCTTCGCCGCGGTCGTGACGGCAGCAGCGTTGGTCGGTTCGAGCTCGACCGCCCGATCGGCGAGGGCCGTGCCACGCTCGAGAATCTGGCGATCGGTTGCTGTGAGCTCTTTGACACCGTTGGGGCTCAGATGGCTGCCGACGTGCGCAAGGTCTCGGATGTCGAGTTCGACCAGGTAGACCATGGTCTGCGCGTCGTGAGGGTCCAGTTCGAGCACACGTTCGTACGCGGCTCGGGCTTCGGCGTTCTGGTCGACCCGGACGTGCGCAGAGGCCAACGCCAACGCAATGTCAGCGCGATTTGGGGCGATGGCCACCGCCGAGCGCGCAACCTCGATGGCCTCAGGATCGCGGAGGGCGGCCAACGCATTGGCCAACATGCGCAAGGTGTCGGGATGGTCGGGATGCGCAGCGACACCCTGTCGAGCTTCTGCGAGGGCTTCGTGATCGGAGTGTGCGGCGAGGAGCAGCTGGACTCGATCGGCCCACTCATACGGAGAACGAGAACCGTCCCCGCTCACACGGCGGCCCGATCGGACGCGATCTCGGCGGCCATACGATCGCCGACCTCGTTCCGGAAGGTCTCCATCGTGCCTCGATAGGCGTTCCGGTCGAGCAGCGCCATTGCCGACGCGTGCTCGACGGCCGTGTCGATGACCCGGTCGGGCTCGACGACGACATCGAGGAATCCTGCGTCGACCGCCGCGTCGGCGTCGGTGACTTCGGCGAGCGCGACCCGACGTTGCATGTGCCGCTTCGAAAGGCGATCGCGACAGATCGTGAGCCCCCACCGTGGGAGCACCATGCCGATGGCGACCTCGTTGACGCCGATCTTGTAGGGACCGGACGCCCCAACTCGGAAGTCGCAGGCCAGCGTCAACAACGCGCCGGCCGCCAGAGCGTGGCCCGTACACGCAGCCACGACCGGAAGATCCATCGTGTACACGTGGCGAACCAGATCTCCGCCATCCGCGACCAGATCCACGATCGCTCCGAAGTCGCCAGAGCGCATCACGTTCAGATCAAAGCCGCCCGAGAACACGCCGTCTCGTCCGGCGATGACAGCCGCTGCAACCCCATCGGTCGCAGCCGCCTCGTCGAGCGCCGCGGTGAGATCGGCGATCGCCTGCTTGGAGAGCGCGTTCGCTTTGCCGTCGTCGAGCGAGATGAGGGCGACCGTTCCGTCGGCGACGATCGTGGTCGTGATGTCCATGGGTGCTCCGTTCGTTCAGGCCCGGTTGCCGAAGATCTTTGCCAGCGTCTCACGATCGATCGAGACACGAGACGTCGCCGAGCGAATCCACAACGCAACGATCAGTACCGCAGCCGCGACCGCGAGCGCAATCGACGTCGACGCGTCCCACACAGTGGTCGCAAGAACGAAGGCGATCGCCGTGGGCACGAGCACGCCGATCACGTCGACGATCCCAAAGCTCGTGTCGCCGACGTCGACTTCCAGATGCGGCCAACGCTGGATGATCGCGTCCGCCCCGCCGCGCTTCAGGTAGTTACCCGAGAGATCGAGCTCGTCGAGGGCAAAGCTCGCCGTTGCGAGGGCCTTCGCCCCTTTGTCACCGATCAGGTTCCGTTCGAGGTTGAGCTGCCGCAGCGTCGGGATCTGGACTTCGGCGAGCTTGGCGACGCCAGCGTCGTCGACCTTGGTTCTCGAAAGATCGAGGACCTCGATCGGGATGTTGCCCCCGTCGATGAGTCGGCCGAGCGCGGCCGCCGGCGTGTCGCCGAGCTTGTTTGCGGAGACGTCGAGCCGGGTCAGCGACCGTTGCGAGGCGACGATGTCGTAGATGCCCTGGCCGCCGAGATCGTTGTGGGGAACCGCCAGCTCGGTCAGTGAATCGTGGCGAAGATTCGAGACGAGTGCGCCGGCGTCGTTTTCTTCGAGTCCGCAAGCTCGAAGGGTCAAGGAGTCGAGGTCTCCGACACGGGCGAGCATCGCCCCGACCATGCCTTCTTTGATCGTGAGGCCGTCGACCCGGAGCTCGCGCACCGCCGGCAGCCGGGAGATCACCGCATGGTCGATCGTCGCCTCTCGGGTGACCACGAACCGGATGACCCCGGGGTCGACGCCTTCGGGATCTGCCTCCGCACCAACGGCCATCGGTGACAGCAGCTCGAGGCGATCCAACGAGTCCGGAAGGTGGTCGAGCTGTGCCAAGAGTGCGTCGTGGCTGAGGGTGGTCACCATTCCACTAGTAGCTGCTCGGGACCCCGGAACGTGATGTTGGGCGACGACCAGATTGGCTGATCCTCGACCAGGCGAAGGGTGGGGAGGCGTTCGGTCAGGGCGTCGAGCACGAGCCTGGCTTCGAGCTTGGCGAGGTTGGCTCCGAGGCAGAAGTGGATGCCCTTGCCGAAGCTGATGTTGTGGGCGGCGTTGGCGCGATGAATGTCGAAGTCGTTCGGGTTGTCGAACACGTCGGGCTGGCGATTTGCCGAGGCGAAGTTCAAGAAGATCGGCGTGCCGGCTGGTATGTCGATCCCGCCCAAGGTGGTGTCGGCGGTAGTGATGCGCCGCCAGGAGATCTGGCTGGACTCGAACCGGACGACTTCGTCGACCGCGTTTGCGATCAGTGATGGGTCAGCGCAGAGCTGGTCCCACTGGTCTCGGCGGGGGAGGAGCGTGAGTAGGCAGTTGCAGATGAGATTGGTGACCGCTTCGTGCCCGGCGAAGGACAACCCATAGATCACCGACTCGACTTCTCGGTATGTGATGTCGTCGGGGTTCTCGAGATGCGCGGCCACGAGCTCCGAGGCGAAGTCGTCGCCGGGGTCGTCTCGCTTGGACGCGGTGAAGTCTCGGCAGTATCGCCAGTAGGCGAGCATCTTCTCGGCAATCTCGACCTGCTCCTCAGGAGTCGGACGCCCCCAGGAGAAGGACTTGCGATCGGCGCACCAGTTCTTCAACAGCTCGTCGTCGGACTCCGGGAACCCGATGAACCGGAAAACGGTTTCGCCCGGCAGCGGAAAGGCGAAGGCGTCGATGAACTCGCGTGGCTGGGGCCCGGCGAGCATTTCGTCGATCAGCTCGTGGCTTCGTCGGACGATGTACGGCTCGAGCGTGCGGAGTCGGCGGCGGCTGAATCCCGCCCGCGTGTGGACGCGGATGCGGCCGTGGTCCGGCTCGGGGCGATTCGACATCACGGCGACCGGATCGAAGTCCGGTGCTGCCAACACCGCTGCGGCTTCGGGAGCGATCGGGAACACCGGATTCTGGACGTTGGTCGACGCGTAGACGTCGGGATTGGTGAAGACCTCGAGCACGTCTTCCATCCGATTGACCACGACGTACCCGAGCTCCTCGGCGAAGAAAATGGGCGCCTCGTCGCGTAGGCGATCGGCGATTGGATAGGGGTCGGCGAGGTAGTCGTCGTCGAGGGGGGACCAGTCGTGGTTGATCGGGCAGCCGGCGGGTGCCGTCGCGACCTCGCCGGGCGCCTCGTGATAGTCGTTTCCCCGTTCGGCCATCGCCGGTCCCCCTTCTCTGCGTTAGTCGAAGCCGAGCCCGAAGCGGCCGAGCGGGCCGTAGTCGAACACGAACTCGTCTCCGGCCCGGATGTCGATCGGTCGCGTGAATGAGCCGGCCAGGATCACCTGCCCGGCTTCGAGGGTCAGACCCTGCTCGGCGTATCGGCGCGCCAGCCAGACGATGCCGAGCGCCGGATGACCGAGGACGCCTGCGGCGACACCGGTCTCTTCGACCACGCCGTTTCGTTCGCCCAACGCGCTCACCCAGCGCAGATCGACCTCGTGTGGGCCGACGGGTTGCCCGCCGTTGACGATGCCGGCGTTGGCGGCGTTGTCGGCGATCGTGTCGATCACGGTTCGAGTCCGTCCGGTCTTGGGGTCTCGCCGGAACGATCGTGCGGCGATGAGCTCCACCGATGGTGTCACGTGGTCCGTGGCATCGAGCACGTCATCGACGGTCAGGTCGTGGCCGGAGAGGTCGGTGGCGAGCACGAACGCCAGCTCGACCTCGAGCTTCGGATCGCAGAAGTCGCCGGCTCGCAGCGTCGAGCCTGGCTCAAACACCATGGCATCGGTGATGAAGCCCGAGTCTGGGGTGTCGATCTTCATCGCTGCCTGCATGGCCCGAGACGTCAGTCCGATCTTGTGCCCGACCATCGTTTCGCCGCGACCGAGCCGGATCTCGCGCCACGCGGCCTGGATCGCGTAGGCGTCGTCGATCGTCAGGTCGGGGTGTGCGTCGGTGGTCTGACGCATCTGGGTCGCTGTCCGCTCGGCGTCGTCCAGCAACCGTGCTTCGGCCATCGGATCGAGTGACATGTTCAGGTGCCTTCGTTGAGGAGATGGGCGAAATCGTGCAGCTCGGTGATGAGCTTGGACAGTCGTGCCGCGCCGAATGCGTCCTCGACTTGTTGGTAGATCGCTTCGGAGTGCGGCGCGACCGTGGCGACGATCGTCTCGCCGAGCGGTGAGAGCCGGAGCTCGGCCCTGCGTTGATCGTCGACGGACATCGTCCGGTCGACCAGGCCCCGCTCCGTCAGGGCCGCCAGGATCCGAGTGACGCTTGGCGCCAACAGCGCCGTCCGCTCGGCGAGCCCACCGACGTCGATCGGTGCCGACTCGGCGGAGAGGGCGCGCAGGACGCGCCATTGCTGTTCGGTGAGGTCGTGGTCGGCGAGCATCGGCCGGAAGCGGCGCATCGCCGACTCGCGGGCGGCGAGCAACGCCATGGGCAACGACTCGTCGAAGCCGCGCATCTCGTTCACTGCGGCTCCGGAGCGGCCGGTCCGTCGCCCGACGGAAACTCATCGACGACGGTGTTGCGCAGGGTGCCGAGCTCGGGGACGGAGACCTCGATGATGTCGCCCGGCACGAGCCATCGGGGCGGGTCGAACCGGGCGCCGGCGCCGGTCGGGGTTCCGCTGAAGATCACGTCGCCGGGCTGCAGCGTCACGAAGGTGGAGAGGTAGTGCACCTGGTACTCGATCGAGTACTTCATCGTCGCTGGAGTGTCGTTCTGGCGCAGTTCGCCGTTGACCCGAGTGGTCAGGTGGAGCTGTTCGACGTCGCCGATCTCGTCGATCGTCACGAGATCTGGCCCGATGGCCCCCGACCGTTCCCAGTTCTTGCCCTGGGTGACGTTGAACTTGGCGTGGCGGACCCAGTCGCGGATCGTGCCCTCGTTGCCGAGCGACAACCCGGCGATGTGGCTGCGTGCCTCGGCCATCGGTATCCGACGTCCGGCTCGGCCGATGACGACCACGATCTCGCCCTCGTAGTCGAGCTGGTCGCTCTCCGACGGGCGGACGAGATCCTGTCCGTGACCGGTGAACGACTCGGGGAAGCGGACGAACACCGACGGGTAGGCGGCGTCGCTCTTGTCGGCGTATTCGTCGGCGCGACCGCCGTAGTTCACGCCGATGCAGAAGATCTTGCCTGGCCGGGGGAGGAGCCGTTCGTGGGTGACGTCGGCGAGCTGATGGTCTGGGGTGGCGTCGCCGTGGTTGGCCGCGTCGGCGAGTCGTCCCTGCGTGAGGAGCTCGCTCAGGTCGGCGACGCCGAGTCGGTCTCGGAGGGCGACGACACCCGTGCCGGCGATCAGCCCGAAGTCGTGCCGTCCGTCGACGGAGAACGAGGTGAGACGCATGGGCGAATAGTACACATGTTAACCAGATCGGTCGTGGCCGAGATCGTGGGAAATCCGACGGCCGAGTCGGATCGGCGGCGTCATAGGGTTGGCGCCATGGCGACCGAACTTCCGAAGATCCCGTTCGAGGCGGACGAGCGCACCATGCTCCTCGCCTTCCTCGACTACTACCGGGCGGCGCTCCGCGAGCGCTGCGCCGGGTTGACCCCCGAGCAATTCCGCGCCACCCATGGCCCGACCACGCTCACGCTGATCCGCCTCATCGGCCACATGGCGTACGTCGAAGGTCATTGGTTCCGGGTCGTGCTCCACGGGCTCGACCATGTCGATGAGCTGAAGGATCTCGACTGGGCCGCAGACCAGGACGCCGAGATGACCATGGTCGAGTCCTGGGAGGACGCCGCGGTCTTCGACCTGTACGACCGAGCCATCGCCGACGCAGACGAGCGAATGGCCGACGTCCCGCTTGACGCCGTCGGCGTCAAGCCGTCGAGAAGCGGCGAGAACATCTCGCTGCGCTGGATCCTCGTCCACATGATCGAGGAGTACGCCCGACACTGTGGCCACGCCGACCTGATCCGCGAGTCCATCGACGGCACGCAAGCCCCCTGATACCTTCGGCGCTCGTGAAGACCCGCCTGATTCTCGTTTCCGCACTCCTTGGTTCGCTGCTTGCAACCGCGGCGGTGTTGTCCAATCCGGTCGACGCATCGGCGCTTCCGCCGGGGTGCATCGAATGGGACGGGCAGGTCGAGTGTTCGGCGGAGTTGTGTGCGTCAAACCCCGACGCCCAACGGAACGAGCAGATCGACTTCACGGCGATCGACGACAGCCGGGTCCGAGCGCCGTTCGAAGGCGGCTCGCTGCTCGCGCAAGAGTCAAGGGCGTGCGGCACGTTCTCGATATGTACCGGTGCGATCATCGCCCGCAACCCCAATACCAACAAGCGCTACGGCGTCACCGCCGGACACTGCCTGCGCGATGCCGACGAGTCGATCAACAGCAATCCCGTCACGGACTGGGACGGGGCCACACTCGGGTGGACGAGCACGCGGGCGTCTCGTGATGGCGATCCGCACGACGTCGGCAAGATCCTCCTCAAGAACCAGTGGCGCGCCTACCACAACCGCAACAAGGTGATCGTGGGCAACCGCAACTTCATCCTGAACACGACGATCCCCACGGCGAACCAGACCAGGGGGCTCGAGATGTGTCACGGAGGCATCGCGACGTCGAGCTACATGCCGCGGCCATTCGATTCGACGCAGAGCTACTGGCGCGACGTCTGTGGCCCGATCGAAACGGTCGACTACGACACATCGAGCTACGAATCGTTGATCTGCTTCCGGGCGATCGCCAACCACGGTGATTCGGGTGGCCCGGTCTTCCGCAAGCGTCCCAACGAGCGAATCAACGTTGCGGGCATCATCTCGTCGGTGATCTTCGAGACGTCGTGGCGAGGCAATGTGCAGTGGGACAAGCCGGCGCTCATCTGTTACACGCCGATCGATCGAGCGCTGGACTACCTCGATCTCGTGATCTGAGCGGGCCATGCCGCACCTCACGGTCGAGCTGAGTGCCAACGTCGCACAACATCACGACGTCGACGAGCTCGTTGCGGTCGTTCACACCGCAGCGCTCGATCATGGTCTGGCGGCGGCGGATGCACTGCGGACGCGTGCCGCGGTTCGGGAGCACGTTCGGGTCGGCACGGGAGACCCGGAGTTTGGGTTCGTCGCAATTCACGCCCGGATTGGCCCCGGACGAACCGCCGAGGCCAAGCGCACGTTCCTCGAGCAGGTGCTCGACGCTGCCGAGGACGCTCTTGGCGGCACGCCGCTCGCCATCATGTGGTCGATCGAATGCACGGAGATCGACGCCGAGTTTCGGATCAACCGGAACCGGGTGCGTGAACGGATGCGCGGAGAGACTTGACCCGTTTACTTCACATGTTAAATAATGTGGACCGTTCGACCGAAGGATGCTTCGTATGGCCGGTTCCAGTCACTCGTTTGAAGAGAACCAGGCTGCTGCGAGTGAACACCTCGCCCGCTTCGCCGAGTCACCGCTCCTTCACCTGATCGGTGGCCAGGCGACGCCGAGCGCGAGCGGCGACACTTTCGCCAACGTCTCGCCCATCGACGGAATGCACCTGGGCGACGTTGCGGCCGGAGATGCCGTCGACATCGCCGCGGCCGCCGATGCCGCCGCCGACGCCTTCGGCGAGTGGAGCACGACGCCCGGAGTCCGGCGTAAGGCGATCCTCCACGACGTCGCCGACCTGCTCGAAGAGCGTGCGCACCAGATCGCCGTCACCGAGTGCGTCGACACCGGCCAGACGATGCGCTTCATGAGCGCCGCAGCCTTGCGCGGCGCCGCCAACTTCCGGTTCTTCGCCGATCAGGCCCCGAGCGCAGCTGACGGGCTTTCCCTGCCGAGCGCCGACCACGTCAACTACACGACTCGCCACCCGATCGGTCCCGTCGGCGTGATCACGCCGTGGAACACCCCGTTCATGCTCTCCACCTGGAAGATCGCGCCGGCGCTCGCTGCCGGATGCACCGTCGTGCACAAGCCGGCCGAGTGGAGTCCGTTCACGGCGCACCTGCTCGCCGAGACGGCACACGAAGCCGGGCTGCCCGCCGGCGCCCTCAACGTCGTCCACGGCTTGGGCGAAACGGCCGGCAAGTCGCTCACCGAGCACCCAGCCATCAAGGCGATCGCCTTCGTCGGTGAGTCGTCGACCGGCTCGATGATCCAGGCACAAGGCGCGCCGACGCTCAAGCGAGTGCACTTCGAACTCGGCGGCAAGAATCCGGTCGTCGTCTTCGACGACGCCGACCTCGAGCGCGCCGCCGACGCCGTCGTCTTCATGATCTACAGCCTCAACGGCGAACGGTGCACGAGTTCGAGTCGGGTCCTGATCCAGGAGTCGATCCACGACGAGTTCGTCGAGCGCATCGCCGAGAAGATGCGCAACGTGCCTGTCGGCCACCCGCTCGATCCGAGCGCCGTGATCGGGCCGCTGATCCATCCGCGGCATCACGACAAGGTCTGCAGCTATCGAGAGATCGCCGAAGCCGACGGCGCCACCGTCATCGAGGGCACCCCATGGGCTGACGCGCCCGACGGCGGTCAGTGGGTCGCCCCGATGTTGTTCACCGGTGCGACCAACGACATGCGGATCGCCCAAGAGGAGATCTTCGGGCCCGTCCTCACGGCGATCCCGTTCACCGACGAGGCCGACGCCATTACGATCGCCAACGACATCGACTACGGGCTCGCCGGCTACTTGTGGACCGGAGACGTCGGACGGGCACACCGCGTCGCCCACGCACTCGACGCCGGCATGATCTGGGTCAACAGCCAGAACGTCCGCCACCTGCCGACACCATTCGGTGGGACGAAGGCTTCCGGCATCGGCCGCGATGGCGGCGACTGGAGCTTCGATTTCTACATGGAAACCAAGAACATCTCCGTCGCGCTCAACACGCACGCCATCCCCAAGCTCGGAGGCTGACGATGTCGCTCTACTACGTGCAGAAGTTCCTCTACGAACTCAATCGGGACGAAACCGTCCAGACCGCCTACCGCTCCGATCGTCACGCCCCGCTCGAGCCGTACGATCTGACCGACGAAGAGATCCGGGCGCTCACCGAGCCAGACATCGGGTTGCTGTTTCATCTGGGTGTCAACGGCCAGATCCTCATGCACTTCGCGGCATTCCATCAGATCGAATGGCAGGACTACCTCCAGCGCATGCGCGACGGCATCGAGACCCATGGTCCGGTGCGCGAAGGGGTGTACGCAATGACGGGCTACGAAGGCACCGACGCTCACGCCGAGCGGCTCGGTCAGAAGGGAAGCTGATGGCACTGGTCTATGCCGGCGTCTGCTCGCACGCGCCGGGCATCACCGGTCGGGCTGACCAGGCCGACCCCGAGGTTCGTGACGCCTTCTATGCCGCGTTCCATCAGATGCGCGACGACATCGCAGCAAGTGGAGCGGAGGCGATCGTCGTCATTGCGGCCGAGCATTTCGCCAACTTCTTCATGAACAACATGCCGAGCTTCGCCATTGGCATGGCCGACTTCTACGACGGTCCGATCGAAGATCCGGGCTGGCTGAAGATCGACAAGTTCCGTGCGCCCGGCAACAAGGACCTCTCGCAACGCCTCATCACCGAAGTCATGCAGACGGTCGACGTCAGCTATGCCGAGGAGTGGCGATTCGATCACGGCATCGCCGTACCCCTCCACTTTCTGACCCCCACCTTCGAGCTGCCGGTCATCCCGGTCAACATCAACTGCCAGGGGCCGCCGCTCACGCCGCTGCACCGTGCGTGGGCATTTGGCGAAGCACTGCGCCGCGCCGCCGACGCGGTGCCGGAGAAGATCGCCATCGTCGGAACGGGCGGCATCAGTCACTGGCCGGCCACCCCCGACTCCGGCAAGATCAACGAGGCGTGGGACCTCGACTTCCTCGACCGCTGGTGTCGCAACGACAAGGACGCACTGCTCGACTACGACGACCTCACGGTGTACGCCGACGCCGGGCAGGGCGGCTTCGAGATTCGAACCTTCATCACGGTCAGCGCTGCGGCGGGCGGTGCGACTGGCACCGTGCACTTCACCGCACCGATCCCCATCTTTGCGGTCAGCTGCACGATCGCCAGCTACGAGCTGCTGGATTGAGCCGCACGGTGGACGACGAATCGGTTGTTCTCCGTGCCCGGGCGCTTCTCGAGGTAGGCCGCCCCGAGGAGGCGCGGTCGTTGCTCGCCCAGGACCCTGGCCTGACCACAGATCCGGACGCCATGGTGGTGATGGCCGATGCACTCTCGGCCCTCGATCGCTACGGAGAAGCGCTCACCGCTGCCAGCGCCGCTATCGACAACGCACCCGACTGGTTCGAGGTTCACATCGGGGTTCGACCAAAGTCGGACGCGACCACATGGTGGAGGCGCTGCGACAGGATCCGTCCAGCACGAGGATCTCGGACTTCCTGAAACGCACGGCGATGCCTGGTCTCGGGATTCCCGTCTGGGCGATGGTCTTCCTGGTGCTGGCGGGCGTCGGAGGCGTACTGCTCATCTGGTGGGCAACCTCTTGCCTCTATCGATGGTTTTCTTTCTCAGAACCAGTCGACGCTCCTGCAGCCCCTTGAATCTCCACGAGCAGACCGTCGCCCAGCTGGACATTGCCGGAATCGCTGCGCTGTATCTCAATTGAGGCGAGACTGAGTCCCGATGCCGGACGAGTCAGTGGTGGAGCGCGCAGAGATGCTGCTCAGGGTCGGGCGCCCTGCGGAGGCCCGACAACTGCTCGCCTCGACCCCAGATCTCGCCAGCAACGCCGCAGCGATGCTCGTGCTGGCCGACTCCCTTCGTGGGCTCGGTCAGCACGAGGACGCGTTGGCGGCGGCCGACTCGGTCATTGCGCTCGCTCCCCAATGGGAGGAGGGGTACCTCTCACGTGCGGCGATCCTGATCGATCGCCGACAGTACATGGAGGCACTCGACGCATGCGGTGTGGCGCTACAGCTGGCGCCCGACAGCATCCGCGCCCACGGGACTTGCGCCGGGATCCTCCTCGACCTCGACAAGTTCGACGAGGCGATGTGGCACGCCAATCGGGTCGTGTCGCTGGCACCGAATCACGAGTTCGGCTGGCTCCTGCAGGGCGAGATCCTTCTGCGGAGCGAGCGGTCGGTCGAAGCCATCACTTCGGCGAACGCGGCGCTCAGCATCCAACCCAACTCCACCGACGCAAAGTTCCTCCTGGGCCTGGCCCACTACACGTCCAACCAGCCCGGCGGCGCCACAACCGGCCGCGAGCACATGATCGATGCCCTGCGCCAAGACCCCACCAGTCAGCACATCGCCGACTTCCTGAAGCGGATGGCGATGCCGCGTCGACTGCAATTTCCGGTCTGGGCGGCCGTGCTCGTCGCTCTTGCGGGTGGCGCCGGGTTCTTGTTGCTGGCGTGGGCCGGCGCCTGCGTGCATCGTTGGTTCAGCACGCCCAAAGACATTCGTCAGTTGGTCTGGGCCGACCAAGGGGCACGCCGCCGCATCATCGCAGGACTCGGCGTGTCGGCACTCGTCGGCATCTTCTTCTTCGCCGTGATGATCGCGGTGATCGTCGAACAGCTCGGCACCTGACCGGGCCAGAGCCGAGGGCTCGAAGCCTCAGCCGCCGAAGGCGTGATGAGCAGCGAGTCGCAGCCAGCCTTCGGCCAAGGTGACCGAGGGTTCCCAGCCCAGCGCCGCGCGGGTTTCGCGCTGATCGAACCAATGCGCGGTCGACAGCTGCTCGGCCCCGAAGGCGGTCATCGGAGGTTCGCCGTCACGCCCGGTTCGTTCCCACGCAGCTTCGGCTGCGGCGCCACCGGCGATCGCGACGCGGGCCGGCACGTTGCGCGGACTCCACTCGATGCCCACGGCGTCGGTGATCCGGGCGATCAGTTCGTGCACGGTGCGCGGCTCGCCATTCGACACGACGAACGCGCGTCCGGCGACGTCAGGCGCGGCGTCGAGCGCGGCAACGAGCGCCGAGGCCGCGTTGTCGACCCACGTCGTGTCCACCAACGCCAGGCCCGACCCGATGAGCGGCATGCGGCCGGATTGGGCTCGGTCGACGATCCGTCCGATCAGCTGTGTGTCGCCGGGACCGATCACCAGGTGGGGACGGATCGCGACGACCGGCATCGCCGCCGACGACGCCGCAAGCACCTGCTGCTCGGCGATCGCTTTCGAGGTCGAGTAGTGACCCCGCGTCTGATCGGGATCGGCCGGTTCGGCGCCTTCGCCGCTGATCGAAGCGCCACCGTGGGCGACGGACGGGCTCGACACGTGAACGAATCGGGCGACGCCAGCATCGGCGGCCGCAGCGTGGACGTTGGCGGTGCCCGTCACATTGATCGCCTTGAAGTCCTCCCAGTCGCCGACCGGGTCCACCTTTGCCGCCAGATGGATGACCCCGTCCACGCCAGCGAGAGCAGCATCGAGCGTGGCTCGATCGGTGATCGAGCCACAGTGCTCTTCGACGCCGTCGAGTCCGGACTCCGAGCGCTGGAACACCACGACCGAGTCGCCTCGCTCGAGAAGCGCCTCGACCGTGTGTCGACCGAGCAAACTCGTCGCGCCCGTCACGAGCACCCTCATGGTGCCTTCACCTCGCCACCTTCGAGCACGCGGAGGGCCCACTCGGCCAACGCGCTGCGGTCGATCTTGGAGTTGTGTCGACGGTCGACCGGGAGCGCTGCCACTTCGAGACAGGTCGCAACGTCCAGACCGACCGCATCAGCCACGGCTTTACGAATCTCGTCGAGACGATCGAGGCTGGACTGCTGGGGCTTCTTCGGCGCGTCGACGACTTCCGCGATCACCACGACCACCTGGGCCCCGGGTGGGCCAACCCCGACCGCCGCCGACCGCCGGATCCCATCGAGCACATCGACGGCTCGTTCGATCGGCACCGGAGCAACCGGTCCACGCGGCGAACAGATCACATGCGCCGTTCGCCCACCGATCCACAGTTGGCCGGCGGCATCGATCGCGCCGATGTCGCCTGTCGCATGCCAACCGCCCGCAGGAGAGGCGCGGTGTGTGGTGTGCCACAACCGTTCGTAGCCGACCCGCATGTGACCGGCCTGCACCCACACCTCGCCCAGCGTTCCGGGTGCGTCGGTGATCTGACCCGTGGGTGTGCCGAGCTCGTCGAGCGGGCTCACCGTTGCGTCGACTCCGGGCGCCGGGCGCCCCACGCACACGCCGATCTCGTCAAGTCCGTCGGTGTCGAGCGATTCGAGTGCCGTCAGGTCGATGCTGGCGACCGGCAGGCATTCGGTCATGCCGTACGGCGTATGCGCTTCGGCGTTGGGGAGGACGGTGTCGATGGCCGTGCGGAGCAGGTGGGTGGGCACCGGGGCACCGGCCGACAGGAGTAGTCGGACGTGATCGAACGCGGCGCAGTCCCTGCTGTCGAGCTCGTCGATCGACTCGACGACCTTCAGGATCGCTGCGGGCGAGGCAAACACCATGGTGGCGTCGACCGCCTCGACCGCGTCGAGCAGTGTGGATGCGTCGAGCGAACCGGGAGCCGACACGTCCATGTCCGGCACCGTCGAGGTCAGGCCCATCGCTGGCCCGTACAGCGCGAATGGGGCGAACGCCGCAACGAGTGAGTCTTCGGGCGTGATGTCGTAGAGGTCGATCAGGGTCTGGACCTGGGCCCGGATTCGTTCGCCGGTGTAGCGCACGCCCTTGGAGGGCCCGGTTGACCCGGACGTGAAGACGATCGCCGCCTCGTCGGAGCCCTTCGGGGTGGGAAGCAGGGTGTCGGCGGCCCGGCGTCGGCGCAGACCGGCGAGGTCGTCCGTCGCGCCGAGGAGCCGGGCCATCGGGCTGCTGAGTGCAGAGCTCGCGATTCGACGGCCCGGCCAGCGCAACGTGCGTGCTGCCGCAAGCGCCTTTGGGATGCCGATCAGATAATCGGGGTTTGCGACGCGCATCGCCGCACTCATCCGGGTCGGGCCGAGGCCGCCATCGACGAGCACCGGTACAGCGCCCATCCGCCAGCAGGCGTACAACGCGACGGCCAGGTCGATCCCCGGCGGCACCATCAGGGCGACTCGGTCGCCGGGAGCGATTGCCGCAACACCAAAGAGCGCCTCTGCCGTCGCCTGGACGAGGTCGTCGAGTTCGCCGAACGTGACCGAGGTGCCCGCGCCCGCCATCTCGCGAATGGCCACGCGGTCGGCGAGTGCGGGGTCGCGGAGGCGTTCGGTGAGATCGATCGGCGCAGCCGACGCGTCGGTCGCATCCGATGGCTCGGCACCTCGCGCCGCGATCCAATCGACCACGATGCTCGCCACGTCGATGTCCTCCGACACGAGATGCCCGGCGCTCGGGTGCCGGTGCACGTCGGCATGGGGGAGTCGGGACTCGAGGTCGTGGAGATAGAGGTCGGAGAACACCCGATCGCCGGCACCCCAGACGAGCAACGTCGGAAGGTCGCCCAACCCGGTCAGTCCATCGGCGATCGCGTCGAGGGTCGCCGCCGTCGGATGATCAGATTCGAGCGGAATGTCCTCGACGAACGTGGCGATCGCTGCCCGCCGCTCGGCCGTGTCGTACGGCGCCAGATAGCCGCGTCGGACCGCAGCTGGCGTGCGCGGGTTCGACAACTCGAACATGCCGCGGAGGAAGGCGGTCGTGTCGACCGTCGCCCGCCGGAGAATCCCAGGCGTGCGCGCCGTCCGGATCACCGTCGGGGCAGAGGCGTCTGGCGGCTGGTGGACCGCCGTATTGGTGAGCACGAGCCCGACGAGGTTGATCGGTGAGTCTGTGCGGGCCAGCTCGGCCTGCAGCCAGCCGAGCGAGACCGGGCCACCCCAGTCGTGGGCCACGACCACCACGTCGCCGCTCAGCTGGAGCGCATCGGTGAGGCCAAGAAGATCCGCGATCCGGTCGGCGAGTCGCCGGGTCCGGCCGGAACGGGCGGAGTACCCCATGTCGAGCTGATCGGGCGCGATCAGGCGCACGTCGGCCGGGAGCGCAGCCGCCAGGTGCCGCCACGTGTAGGACCATGTCGGATTGCCGTGCACCGCCAGCACGGTCAGCGCGGCGTCGGTCGGGCCGTTGTCGAGCATGTGCCACCGCACGAGCTCGCCCGTGTGATCGGGCGCGTCGACGAGGCGCGACCACGACGGATCCCATCCGTCGAGATCTGCTGGTGGAAGTCGGTCCGCCGAATCCGCTGTCGTCATGACCGTGGCGTGTGGGTCACCACTCGATTTCGAGAATCGCGGCATTGATGCCCGAGCCCATGCCCTGGAACATCACGCCGTCGCCCGGCTCGAGCGAGTCCTGGACGCCCGCGAGCGTGACGGGGATCGCCGCCGGGCCGATGTTGCCGTAGGCGGGGAAGCTGCGCGGAACACGTTCGCCGTCGATCCCCAGCGTGTCGATCACTGCCTGGGTGTGGACCTGCGACACCTGGTGAAGGATGTAGTACTTCATGTCGTACCAGCCGTCCTTGTCGCCGGCGTCCTCCCATGCGAGCTTGGCGACCTCGGTCCCGGCTTCGAGCAGGCCGCGTGTGTCGGTCTTCATGCCATCGAGCGAGCCCACGCAGAGACGATGATGCTGCGTGGCGGCGCGGAAGAAGCCGCCCTTGACGCGGTGGCTCCCGGGGTTCTCCGATTGCCGGCCAAGCACCATCGCCGCCGACCCCGACCCGAGCGTCAGCGATGCGAAGTTCTCGAACATGTCATCGATCGTGGAGTCAGGGGCGAGGAGCTCTTCGATCGTGTTCTCGTGAATCTGACGGGTGCCTTCGCCGTCGACGATCAGCGCGTAGTCGATCTGGCCCGCGTCGATCATCGTGCCCGCGATATGGATGCCGTTGAGAAAGCCGAGGCAGGCGTTGGAGACGTCGAAGTTGCTGCAGGTCGATGGCAAACCGAGCAGGTCGTGCACCGTCACGGCGCTCGAAGGTTCGAGACGCTCCCGGCAGACGCTCGTGTCCACCATGAGCCCGATGCGAGAGCGGTCGATGCCGGACGAAACGATCGCCTTCTCGCCAGCCATGGCGGCGGCATCCATGAACGAGACGCCATGGGGCCATTGACGCCGTTGTTCAATCCCCGCGAGGGACTGCAACAACCCCGGCTGGGTGCCGGTGCGCTCGTAGAACGGCGCCAAACGCTCGTCGATCTGATCGGACGTCACGACCTCGGGCGCATCGCACGCCTCGATCGACACGATGGCCACGTCGTCGAACCTGAAGTTGGCGTTTCCGATCACGTTGGAAGTCCTGTCGAAAGTCGAATCCCCGCACACTAGGCGCCCACATCGGGTGATGCAGATCCCAAGCCGAACGGGATTGGCGGAACAACCGTCGGCCGTGCCGGGTTCGGTTGGCATGCGAATCCGCAAGACTCGCCGGCGAGCGATCCTCGTCGTTCTCGCTCTACTGACAACGGCCTGCGGCGAAGATCTCACGACGAGCACCGTCACGTCCGACGAGACGGTCGAGCTTCGTCGAGGTGGCTGGCCGAGCGATCTGTTCGACCCGACACAAACTGGCGAGGACCTTCCCGAGGACTACCGCGAGTCGGTGCCCCGGGATGCGATCAATCCCGTGTACGACCCGAGGTTCGTGGGCCGACAGGACGTCACCTGGCCCGACGACGAGCTCGTCATCGGGGTGGTGATCGACGGAGAAGCACGCGCCTATCCGGTGGGCTTCCTGACGTGGCGAGAGATCGTCATCGACACCCATCGCGGCATACCGACGATGGTCACGTGGTGACCGCTGTGCGGAACGGCGATGGTCCATCGTCGAGAACTCAACGGTGAGGTGCTGACGTTCGGCAATCAGGGCGACCTGTTCGAGAACGCCATGACCTGGTTCGACCATGGCACCGGGAGCATCTGGAGCCAACCGACGGGTGAGGCGATCCTTGGCCCCCTCGCCGGTGCCACAATCGAACTGTTGCCGTCGTCGGTCGCGACGTGGCGAGAGTGGCAGACTCGCTTCCCGGAAACCCTCGCCCTCGAGACCGACACTCGCAGCCCCAACTTCAGCATCGACGACCTCAGCGCGGTCGTCGTGCTCGACGACGACTCGGTGGCGGTCACGATCGAACGGCTACGACGAGAACGAACCGTTGAGGTGTCACTCTCCGGGCAGCCCGTCCTCGTGGTCCTCGATCCCGTTGTCGACCGGTGGTCGGCCTGGAGCCTCCTCGACGACGAGGGTCGACGGAGAGACCTGGTCCTCGAGGGCGACCGGCTGATCGACCGGGAAACCGGGGACCGGTGGAACATTGCCTTCGGCAACTCGCTCAGCGGCCGGGACCCGCTCGAACGTGTCCCGGTCTTCTCGTCGTTCCTCGACGACTACGAACGAATCTTCCCCGACGGTGCCGTCGTCGACTGACGCTCCACGCCGCTTCTTCCGCCGGCGCAACACGACGAGCAGAAGAACCAGCACGACAATGGCGGCCCCGATGGCGATGAGCAGTCGCCGGAGTCGCTGGGTGCCGAGCCGTTCGGCTTCGTCGAGCATCGCCTGAACGTTCGCGTCGGCTGCGGCGATGCCGTCTGGATCATCCGCGGCGAAGGCGGCGACGGCGTCGGGCACGAACACGTTCGGATCTGCGTCGCCGATACCCCATTGCTGATTGCGGTTGAGCGGCGTCGCAGCACGTGTCCGAACCGCCTCGACGTCGGCGATGCGTGCCAACTGCTCGTCGAGCACATCGGCGACGGCGGCAAAGTCCGGTTCGTCGAGCTCGTAGGGCGTACGTGCGGCGTCCGAGAGCGCCAGTCCGGCGTCGGCGGCTTCGTCGACCGCCGCCGCATAGGCGTCCTGGGCTTCGACGGCGGCGGCGATCGTCTCGTGGACGTCGTCGAACCGCCAGCGATCCAGCGCGAATCGAAGCTCGGCCGGCACTGCCCAGTCCGATGGTCGCTGCACGAATTCGTCGTACGCGGCTCGGGCATCGGCCCGTCGCTCGAGCTCGCCGTCATTGACGTCTCGAAGCACCCACGTTTTGAGGACCTCGACGAGCTCGTCGTCGACGTCGGCGTCGCTGCGTTCGCTCAGCAGGTCGAGGAGCCGCCGCCAGTCATCGGGCGTGGCGACCGTCTCGGCCGGTCCGTCACCCACATAGGAGATCGTGTCTGCGTCCAAGTCCTGAATGGCTGCGGTCATCGCGTCGAAGCCCGCCGCGTCGATCAGCCGCCGGATCGTCCACCAGCTCGCGTTGTACCCATACAGCTCCTCGGCGCGGAGGTCGTCGTCGCCGAAGCTGCCGAACGGGGACTCCCATTCGATCAGAGGCTGGTGGCCCGCTTCGGCGTCTCGGGGGGTCGTCGGGAGCGGCTCGGTTGGCCAGCGCAACTCGATGAGTGCCCGATGGGCGAACTCTTCGGCGAGACCTTCGTGAATCCAGCGTCCGTCGATCAGGTCGTCGTTGAACCACGCGTGCGTCAACTCGTGCAGCATCAGCGCCTGGTCGAGTTCGCTACCCACGGAGATGCTCGTCTCGCGCGAGTCGTACCAGCCGCCGTAGCCGTAGAAGTAGGGCACGACCGATTCGGTGATCTCGAGGCCGTTCTGATCGGGCATCTCCAGGCCGATGAGCTCCTCGAGAACGGGGATCCCCTCGGTCACGCTCGTCCGGGCGTGGTCGATCCACGCGTCGTCGCCGGGCCACGCCTCGAGTTCGATGGACTCACCAGACACCTCGAACTCGATGGATGTCAGCAGCTCATCGACCGAGACCGACACGTACGACTGGAACATGTTCAGGTCGGTGCCGTCCGGCGGCGAGTAGATGCGGATGTCGCCTTCGCTCGTCACGATGTCGAGGTCGTCGCCGAAGACCTCGACGGACGCACGCCGCGGTACCTCGACCCGGATCGTGCCGACGCCGGGGTCCGTGAACGAATACACCGGGAAGGCGTAGTACGCGCCATTGGTCAAGAAGACCGCGTCGGGATCTCGGGGATCACCCACGGGCAACGAGTAGCTGAGGGTGAACGTTCGGCTCTGGCCACTCTCGAGGTTCGACGGAAGTCGTGCGGTCAGCAGTTCGAAGACCTCGTCGCCCTCGAGCGGTTCGAGCGACGGCGTCAGGTTGCGGCCCCGACTCGTCACCCGAAGGTCGGTCGCCCCGACGGGTACGAGGTTGAAGAACGTGTCGAAGTACGTGAAGTAGATCGTGTTGCCGCGCGTGTAGCTC
Organism: Acidimicrobiales bacterium; assembly: GCA_020629635.1. Taxonomy (GTDB): domain Bacteria; phylum Actinomycetota; class Acidimicrobiia; order Acidimicrobiales; family SHLQ01; genus SHLQ01. Next base: position 22,685 of record JAHDCX010000010.1, read on the forward strand.
GTGGTCGTGTTGGTCATCGTGGCTGTCACCTCGACCCGGACGACCCCGTCCTCAGCTCGGAAGACGACGTCTTCCCGGTAGGCGAGCCCGTCGGTTTGGGCGCCCAGTGGCGACGGCGTGGTCGCTCCCGCCGGTTGGGCCAGCCCAACCACCATCATCAGTGCCGCCAGCGCGACGGCCACACAACGCGCCATGGTGGTATAGACGGCAGCCGAGAGGGGTCGCCTTACGGTTCGATCGACCCGCTCGTGCAGCTCTGGTTGAGCACGCGCAGGACGCGGTCTTCTCGTTTCACGCCGAGGACGGTGACCGTTGCGGTCGCGAGCACGAATCGGCGTCCCTCCGAAGCGTCGAGGTCGAGCCATCGGGCGATGAGTACGGACAGCAGGTGGCCGTGAGCAAAGACGATCACGGGGCCGTTCGCTGCCGCCGCCACGAGTCGCTCGATCGCCCGATCAGCGCGCACCCCGACGTCGACCGCGGACTCTCCGAGACCGGTCGGGTCGGTCCACTTGTTCCAGCCAGGGAGGTCTTGTCGAATGTCGACGGTCCGGCGGCCCTCGAACTCGCCGTAGTCCCATTCGATGAGGTCGTCGTCGATGACGAGGTCGTCGCCGTATCCCGCGAGGTCGGCCGTCTCCCGCGCCCGCGACAGCGGCGAAGCGAAATGAGCGACGAAGGGCCAACCGCTCAACGTCGGTGCGACCATGGACGCTTCGGTCCGCCCGCGTTCGGTCAGTGAAATATCGGTGCGTCCGGTGTGTTGACCGGTGACGCTCCACTCGGTTTCGCCGTGACGAACCAGGACGATCTGGGTTTCCATGTTTCGAATCGTGCCAGTGTCGGGCGGGCCCGGCCACTGGCAGATCGTCAGGAGTCGATCAGCTCATCTGCACCGGCCCACGTGGCGTGCGTGCCCGACGTGATGCGTTCGGGGAGCCGGATCCGAGCGACCTCCCCTGCGGCGGGATCGGCGGCGTCCCAGATGACGCAGTGTGATTGATCCGACCGCAGATCCGAAGTGAACGTGATCAACCAGCCGTCGTCCTCGGCGACCGCTCCGGGGCGAGGCGCCATCACGGTCTCGGAGTTGAACACGCCGGATTCGAGTCGCACCGTCGTTTCCGTTCCGGTCCCGAGATCGTGCTTGATCAGCCCCTCGAAGCCGAACCAGCCGTGGCAGGGGAGCGCGTTGAAGCTGTAACGATTCTTCACGCCGGCACGCGTCTGGTTGATCATGCCGAACTCCATGGTCGTGTCCGACAGCCGTCCTTCGATGGTCGCCCCGGTCCGGAGATTGAACCGCCAGCGATGAGCGCGGGGCTTCATGCGGTGCATGTCGAGGTAGCGGAACATGAGGTCTTCGAGTGAGTCGCCGGGTTCTGGGTCGGGTGCCGGTTCGTCCTCGAAGAAGCCGTCGAGCACGATCTCGTCGCCCTCTTCCCACGCGTTGATCCAGTGCAGCACGAAGGTGGGATCGCCCTCGAACCAGCGGATGTCGTCGGCATTTCCCCGCCGGGGGATGACCGCAAACCGGCTCGCCATGTCCCGATGGAAGCGGGGGGCGTAGTACCCCGCCTCGAGCGCACCGGGGTCCCAGAAGAGCGGGAAGTCGTTGAGGATCGCGTAGTTCTCGGTGAAGGCCATGTCGTGGGGGAGCCGCGGGCCGGGAAGCGGAATTGGTGTGTAGTGGACGAGCTCCCCATGGCGATCGACCACGCCGTAGTGCATGAAGGGGGCCTCGGTCGAGTAGTTGAAGAACAGCAGCTCGCCAGTGCGCGGATCGACCTTGGTGTGTGCTGACACCCCGTCTGCCGGGAAGGCTCCGCCCCACGTCTCCACGCCGTCGGGTTCGAGCGTGACGGGATCGAGTCGGTAGAGGTCGCCGCACTGATAGAAGCTCGACAGGGCCCGACCTCGGTGGACGACCACATCGGTGCTCGACGAGTCCTTCATCATCGTCCGGGCGCCCCAGCCGTGGTCGACGCGGGTCTTGTGGGGCGGCTCGGCGAGACCGGCCCACAGCGCCTCGCCGGCGTCCTGTTCGGCGAGGAGTCCCGACGTGCGCACGAAACGATTGCGGTAGACGGCCTCGCCGTTGGAGAAGGCGATCGCGTGGAGCATGCCGTCGCCGTCGAAGGGGTGATAGCGGCCGATCGACGGCATGAGCGGGTTCTCGGTGTTGCGGAGGTAGACGCCGTCGAGGCCCTCGGGGATCTCGCCCGTGACCTCGAGATCCCAGGCGTCGTATTCGGTGTCCTGGGGTTTCCACGCCCCGGTCCGGTAGCGGTGATCGTCGTCACCCGGCAGGGTCGAGACGAACGGGCGTTGCGACTGCACCTTCATCGGGCGGCCTCCTCGGTTGCTTCGATGACGAAACTCACGGTCGATGCGGTCGAGCCGCCGATGTTGAGGGTCTGGGCGCGTCGGGCGCCGTCGACTTGGCAGGCGCCGGCGGCCCCGGTCACCTGAGCGACGGCGTCGGCCACCATGCGGGCGCCGGTGGCCCCCACGGGGTGGCCACCACCGATGAGTCCGCCGCTCGGGTTCACCGGCCGCATCCCGCCGCGGGTGATCGTTCCGGCCTCGACCGCCTGCCAGCTCATCCCGGGGTCGGTGATCCCGAGATGGTCGATCGCCATGTACTCCGACGGCGTCATGCAGTCGTGGACTTCGGCGAGGTCGACGTGGTCGATTCCGTCGATGCCGGCGCGTGCCCATGCGTCGGTGATCGCCCGCCGAACGTGGGGCATGACGTAGGGCTCGTGGGGGCGGTCGAGTTTTGATTGGAGCGAAAGGCCGACGGTCGAGTGTCCCCACCCGGCCACGGTCGCTGCCGGCGTGCGACCACGGTCGCGGAGCCATCGATCAGAGACCAGTACGACGCCAGCGGCGCCGTCGGTGATCTGGCAGCAGTCGTTGCGGCGCAGCCGTCCGGTCACGATCGGGTTGACGTGATCGTCGGTGCCGAACGAGTCCGAGCTCAGGTTCCACGATCGGGTCTGTGCGTTGGGGTTGTCCTGCGCGTTTTCGAGATTGATGCGGCCGATCTCACGAAGGTGGCGCTCGTCGAGTCCGTAGCGGGCGTCGTACTCGGCGGCGATCCGGTCGAACGTCTCTGGCCAGATGAACTCGACGCCGTCGGTCTCCTGCCCGACCCACGCGGCGGCTTCCTGCACCTGGGCGGCTTGTGCGCCCGGCATCGTGCGTTCCTGCTCGATCCCGAGGACGAGCACGCAGTCGTAGCGGCCGGCCTCGATCTCGGCGCCAGCGGCGAGGATCGCCATCGAGCTCGAGGCGCAGGCCGCCTCATGGCGCATTGCCGGAACGCCCCAGAGCTCGGGTTCGACCGATGCGGGCATGGCGCCCAGGTGGGTCTGTCCGATGTATTGCCCGCCGAAGGCGTTGCCCACATGGATCGACTCGATGTCGCTCGCGGCCACGCCCGCCGCGGAGAGCGTGCCATCGAGTGCCTCGCGCATGAGGTCGGCGACATCGTGACCTTCCTTGCGGAGGTTTCGGGCGAAGTCGCTGCGCCACGTGCCGAGGATCGCGAGATCGTGCGATCGCGTCGGTTGTCCAGCCATGGCCAAACACTTACTGACCGTCGGTAAGTATGTCAAGCGCCGATACGGCGGAGCACGCCGTCGCTGGTACGTTCGGATGCCTCATGGCCACCCAGACCGAACGGCGGAACGCAACCCGGCGGGCCATCCTCGACGCCGCCATCGCCAGCTTCACGACCGGTGATCTGTCCGCGTCGATGGAGTCCATCGCAACCGACGCCGGCGTGACGAAGGGCTCGATCCACTACCACTTCGGTTCTCGCCACGGCCTGCTCCGTGCGGTGGCGGAGTTCGTGGTCGGCCGACTCGAATCGCGCCTCGCTGCCTCCGATGCGGCAGCGGACGTCCGCAGCTGGGTCCGAGCGGTCCTGGCCGAGCAGGCCACCAGCACCGGCGCCATGCTCTACGCGATCCACGACGAGCTCGCCCGCACCGGTCAGCTCACCGGGGCCGACCCCTTCCCCTATTTCACGCTCCGGCTCACCGAGTTCGCCATTCCGTCACCCCCTGCCGTCATCGCGGCCGCGATGATCCAGTACGGCCGGCAGCTTGCCTTCGGCACGTCGCTCTCGATCGACGACGTCATGGCCGATCTCGACCCGCTCATCTGACCGCGGCCCTCGCCGCCGAAAGCGAGACCTGGTGACCTCTGCAGACGACTTCGGGTTTGGTACCCAGATCCGCAAATCGCCCTACTTCGACGCAACGGTGCGGTGGGGCGCCACGGGGTTCTCCGTCTACAACCACATGTACATCCCCCGGGACTTCGGCGACCCCGAGCAGAACTTCTGGAACCTCGTCAACGACGCCATCCTCTGCGACGTGGCGGTCGAGCGTCAGGTCGAGATCAGCGGCCCCGACGCGGCCACATTCACGCAGCTGCTCACCTGTCGTGATCTCTCGACGATGGCGGTCGGCCAGTGCAAGTACATCCTCATCACCAACCAGGATGGCGGCCTCCTCAACGACCCCGTCCTGTTGCGGCTCGAAGAGAACCGATTCTGGATCTCGCTCGCCGACAGCGACATTCTCCTGTGGGCTCAGGGTGTGGCCACGCACGCCGGCTTCGACGTCTCGATCCACGAACCCGACGTCTCGCCACTCCAGCTGCAGGGGCCGAAATCCGGCCAGATCATGGAGGCCCTCTTCGGCGAGGACATACGGGGTCTCAAGTATTACTGGCTTCGCGAGCTCGAACTCGACGGCATCCCCCTCGTCGTCTCACGCACCGGGTGGTCGAGCGAGCTCGGCTACGAGCTGTACCTCCAGGACGGCAGCAGCGGCGACGAGCTGTGGGAGAAGATCATGGCGGTCGGCGGTCCGTTCGGACTGAAGCCCGGCCACACCTCGTCGATCCGTCGTATCGAGGGCGGCATGCTGTCCTACCACGCCGATGCAGACATCAACACCAACCCCTTCGAGCTCGGCCTCGACCGGCTCGTCAACGTCGACATGGACGCCGACTTCATCGGCAAAGACGCACTCCGCCGCATTCGGGACGAGGGCGTGTCGCGTCGTCAGGTCGGTCTGGAGCTGAGTGGCGAACCGCTTGCGGGCCCGAACACCTCGTTCTGGGCTGTCCGAGACGGCGGCGAGACCGTCGGCAGCGTTACCTCGGCCGTGTATTCGCCACGGCTGGAGAAGAACATCGCCTTGGCGATGATCGGTGTCGACCACGCCGGCCTCGGTCAGCAACTCGAGGTCGACACGAATCGAGGGCCGGTCAACGCACTCGTGGTCGACCGACCCTTCTTCGATCCGAAGAAGCAGCTCGCCGCTGCCTCGCAATCCGCCTGATCGGGCTCAGGTCCCGGTCCACTCCGGTGGGCGCTTTTCGGCGAAGGCCTTGGGGCCCTCCTTGGCGTCGTTCGACCCGAAGATGTGGAAGAAGCTGTTCTGGTACTCCCAGAACTCCTCTTCCGTCTTGTCGACGGCTGCCTTGATCAGCTGCTTGGAGGCACTCACTGCGAGCGGGGCGTTCTTGCTGACCCGCTCGGCCAGCGCGACCGCAGCGTCCACGGCCTCGCCCGGCTCGACGAGACGAGACACCATGCCCGCCTCGAACGCCTCCTCCGAGGTGATCGGGTCGGCGGTGATCGCCATCTCCATCGCCCGGGCGTAGCCCACCCGGCTCGGCAGTCGCTGGAGGCCCCCGCCTGCGGCGAAGAGCCCGACGTTGACCTCGGGGATGCCCATCTTGATGCCCTTGGCGGCGACGAGCAGGTCGCACGTGAGCGCCAGCTCGAGGCCTCCCGCGAGGGCGAACCCTTCGAGCGCCCCGATCAGTGGCTTCTTCGAACCGTTCTTGATGAACTCCATCATCGGCCCGATGTCCTCGCCGGCCGCAAAGGCCTTGAGGTCCATGCCCGCGCAGAAGCCCCGGCCGGTTCCGGTGAGAACCGCAGCGGTGAGTCCGGCGTCGCTGTCGAGTTCGTCCATCGCGGCGACGAGCCCGTGGGAGAGCTCGCCGTTGATGGCGTTCATCGCGTCGGGGCGGTTGAGCGTGACGAGCAGGACCCGGTCGCGGCGCTCGGTGAGAACCGCGCTCATTTGGGCGGCATCCGGATGCCGCCGTCGACGCGGACGGTCTCGGCGTTCATGTACGGATTGGTGATCAGGTCCATGACCATGAACGCCAGCTCTTCGCCCGAACCGAGGCGCTTCGGGTAGAGCACCGACTGGCCGAGGTGGTCCTTGAACTGATCCGATGCTTCGCCCTCGCCGTAGATCGGCGTGTCGATGAGGCCCGGCGCGATCGTGTTGACCCGCACGCCAACCGCGGACAGGTCACGGGCGATCGGCAGGGTCATGCCGACCACGCCGCCCTTCGACGCGGAGTAGGCGCACTGGCCGATCTGTCCGTCGAACGCCGCAACCGACGCCATGTTGACGATCGCACCACGCTGGCCGTCTTCGGTGACCGGGTCGGTCTTGGCCATGGCCGCCGCGCAGCGACTGAGCATGTTGAACGAGCCGATGAGGTTGATATCGACGACCTTGCGGAAGGCGTCGAGATCAAATGGGTCGCCGTTGCGGTCGACGGTGCGGCCCGCCCAACCGATGCCGGCCGAGTTGACCAGCGCCCGGAGCGGGCCCATCTCCGATGCGGCACCGATCGCGGTGTCGGCGTCTTCTTGCGACGTCACGTCGCACTTCACGAACAGGCCACCCAACTCGGAGGCGACCGCTTGGCCCTTGTCTTCGTTGAGGTCGGCGATGACGACGCGGCTCCCGGCGGCGGCGAGTTGACGTGCGGAGGCTTCGCCGATTCCGGAGGCGCCGCCGGTGATGATCGAGGAGCTTCCCTCGAGGTTGAGGCGTGGCATCAGGCATCCACCATTTCGATCAGGGTGCCGTTGGCGAGACCGCCACCTTCACACATGGCCTGGAATCCGTAGCGACCACCGCTGCGCTCGAGCTCGTGCACGAGCGTGGTCATGAGCTTGGCGCCCGAGCAGCCGAGCGGGTGACCGAGGGCGACGGCGCCGCCGTTGACGTTGACCTTGTCGAGGTCGACGCCGGTCTCCTTCTGCCAGGCGAGCACGACCGAGGCGAACGCCTCGTTGATCTCGAACAGGTCGACGTCTTCGATCGAGATGTCGGCCTTGTCGAAGAGCTTCTCGGTGACCGGGATCGGTCCCTTCAGCATGGTGACCGGGTCGGTGCCGGCGAGCGCGAAGTTGCGGAACACCGCCTTGGGCTTGAGGCCGAGCTCTTCGGCCTTCTCGCGGCTCATGATCAGCACCGCGGCGGCGCCGTCGGAGATCTGGCTGGCGTTGCCGGCGGTGATCATGTGGTTTTCGTCGAAGGCGGGCTTCAGGTTGGCGAGCTTTTCGGCGGTGGTGCCGGGGCGGATGCCCTCATCGCGGGTCATCATGACGGTCTCGCCGTCGATCTCGACCGGCACGGGCACGATCTGGCTCTCGAAGCGGCCCTCTTCGGTCGCCTGCTCGGCGCGGCGCTGACTCTCGGCACTGAACGCGTCGAGGTCTTCGCGGGTGATGCCGTACTCCTCGGCGATCATGTTGGCGCCGATGCCCTGCGGCGGGAGGCCGGTCTCGGAGTAGCGCTCCATCATCGACTTCGAGAACCCGAAGCCGAACTCCTTGTTGGCCACCGAGGCGCCCATCGGAACTCGGCTCATCGATTCGACGCCGGCAGCGACGACGACGTCGTAGGCGCCCGCCATCACGCCCTGGGCGGCGAAGTGGATCGCCTGCTGGCTGGATCCGCACTGGCGATCGACCGTGGTGGCCGGCACCGACTCGGGCCATCCGGCGGCGAGCACGGCGTTGCGGCCGATGTTGAGCGCGTGATCGCCAACCTGCATGACGCAGCCCATGACGACGTCGTCGACGAGGGCGGGGTCGAGGCTGTTGCGCTCTTCGAGGGCCTTCAGGACGTGCCCGGCAAGATCAGCCGGATGCCAATCCTTGAGCATGCCGTTGCGCTTGCCCGCAGGCGTGCGCACGGCGTCGACGATGACTGCTTCATGCATGGTGTCTCTCAGCTTTCGTGGGAGGGGTTGGTCGCGTTCGCGATGTTGGATTGGAGGGTGAGAAGAAGGTTGGCGAGGACTTGCCGGTCTTCGCGGGCGATCCCGGCCCGGAGCTGACGCCGGATCACCACGTCGATCTCGACGGCTCGAGCGGCGAGGTCCTTGCCGTCGGCCGTGAGCTGCACCAGCCACACACGCCGGTCGGCAGGGTCGGCGATTCGTTCGACGAGACCCCGGGCCTCCAGCTTGTCGATCTGGGTGCCGGTGACTGCTCGCCCTTGGCGAAGATGGTCGGCTGCCCGTGATTGGGACACCGGACCGAAGTCGGCGAGATAGCAGAGCAACATCGCCAGGCTGAGCGTGAGGTCGAGCTCGGCGTAGCGGGCGTCGTACAGCGACCGAATGTCGTTGGCCGCCGAGATGATCGTGCTCTCGACGCGTCGCCACGGCGGCGTGTCCAACTCATGGTCGAACGAGTTCGGGGATTCTGTAGCCGTCATGACTGTATGCAAGCGTACATTCTCGCCCGCTGACGTCAACCGGCGCTCAACCGGGGTCAATCGGACAGCAAACGGGCGGGGTGGCGGCCGTCGACGTAGCCCATGAGGTTCGAGTGGATGTTGAAACCCAACATCGACTGCATCTCCTCACTGCACTCACGGACACGGTCGAGGTCCATCGACAACCCGAAATTCTCGACCGTGCGCGCCCACGGCTGGCAGTACTGGACGGTCACCCCGATCCGGCCCGCATCGGTGCGGTTGGCCCCGCCGCCGTGCCACAGGGTGCCCAGATAGAACAGCACCGACCCGGCGGGCATCTCGGCATGGCTGATCACGTCGTCGTCGTCCGGCAGTCGCCCGTCCCAGAGATGGCTGCCGGAGATGAAGCGGGTCCCTCCGTTCGCTTCGGTGAAGTCCGTCAACGACCACATCGTCGCCACCGAGATCGGCGGGCGGGGACGGGGGATCGGGTAGAGCAGGTCGTCGTGGTGGAGGTGCTGTTCGGTCTCGCCGGGTTCGATGTTGATCGCGACGACCTGAGACAGCAGATAGTTCACCTGCAGGAAGTGATCGAGCACATCGAGCACCAGCGGGTGCTCGACCATCGGGTCGAGCGCGTCGGTGTGGGCCATGACGCCATAGACGCGTTGGGTGTTGAAGCCCTCGAAATCCTGGCGGCCGCGCGGGCCCATAAACGCGGTCGCCGCCTCGCGCATCTCGGCGACCTGATCGGGCGTCAGGAGATTCTCGACCATCACATGGCCGGCCGAACGAAGCTCCGCGACGAGCGATGCTGCGAGGCCGTCGCTGGTCCGGGGTGCGTCGCGCCACTGTGCAGCAGGTGGGCTCCCGCCCGTCTCCTCCAGCTCGAGGTAGTCCTTGTCGAGGTTGGGCACGATCGGCTGCTCCATGACCGGATCGTACGCCTCGACTCAAGCGACGGTCTCCCGGACCGATCATCTGCGACACCAACAAACGGCGGAAGGCGATAGGAATGAATCGAACGGCGATGATGCGGACAGTCGGCGGCGCGCTGGTGGCCTTGGCGATCGTCTTGATCACCAACAACGCGGCCTCGGCACAGGCAGGCACGGCAACGGTCAACGTCCGGGTTGAGTACCCGAACGGCGCACTTGTCAACGACATGAATGTGTGCGTCGTCGGGTCCGAGGTGCTCGCTGACGGAACACTCGCGAACATTCCGATGTTCGACCGCTCGACGTATCTGGTCGGTGGACGACTCGATACGCCATCCGGTCCGAGCGGGACGTACACGGTGCCTGCGAACACGCCACTGCTCGTTGCCGCATTCTCGTGCGGTGAACACTTCGGACTGTTGCCGCACGTCCTCAACGAATCGGCGGTCGGGCTCTTCGAGCCGTCGCTCGACATCACTCGGCAGGCAATCCGGCCCGCACCGGGGGAAGTGATCGACCTCACGCTTCCGATGACTGTTGGCACCATCGAGGGCCGCGTCCCGGCCAACTTCGCGCACCCCGCATGTTCGATTCACGCCATCGGGATTCCGGACCACGGTCTGCCGTATGAGCACCAGCTCGCCACGACGAACACTACGACGGGCACCTACGAGCTTCGCGTTCCGGCCGGCGAGTATCGAGTGGAGATCCGTTGCTCCTACGGCGTCGGCCACTATCCAGCAGGTGGTGCACTCGACTCGCCCGAGCGAATCCGAGTTGATCATGGGCAGCGTGTCACTGGAGCGAACGTCGGGCCGTTGACCGGTGGCGATTGGCGGTACGTGCACGTGCCCGTGGCCGAACTGAGCCAACAGGCAACCGTGTGCATCGACACGGTCTCGACCGGAGGGGTGCGGCTCCACCGAGACATCAGTCAGGCGGGGCGCTACGCATTCGACGACCGCACCATCGTGCGAGTCCCCGTGGATCAGCCGATGAAGCTTCGGTTCTGGGACTGCGCTGACTTGGGATTCGACGACGTGTGGTATCCCGATGCCGCAGACCTCGCGTCTGCCGAGTCGGTGATCGCTCCGTCGAACGATGACGTGTTCAGGATCGAGCTTCCCGAGACGGTCACGTTCTTCGGGACGGCCGCCAGCCAATGCGATGGGCGAGTGCCCACGATTTTCGGCGGCCCCGGTTCTGATGTCCTCGTTGGCACTCCTGGACCGGACGTGATCATGTCGTTCGGCGGCGACGACCACATCACCTCGTTCGGCGGCGACGACGTGATCTGCGCCGGTGCCGGAGCGGACTTCGTCGACTCGGGCGACGGCGACGACCGACTCTTTGGCGAGGCCGACCGCGACAGGCTGTTCGGTGGCTCTGGCAACGACTACTTCAAGGGCGGAAGTGGAAGCGACTACATGGTCGGACACGGCGGCGCGGACGAGTTCTACGGAGGCGGACACCGTGACCGCATCAAGGGCGGGAAGGGCCCCGACTTCATCGCTGGGAACCAGGGCCGAGATCGGATCGAAGGTGGGCCGGGCAACGACACCATCTATGGCAACGCCAAGGCCGACTGGATTCGCGGTGAGGACGGCAACGACACGATCATCGGCGGACACGGCAACGACCTCATCGAGGGAGGCAGTGGCGACGATCGCATCTTCGGCTCTGGCGGGGCGGATCGATGCTCGTCGACAGGCGTTCTGGCAACCTTCGACAACTGCGAACTCCGTCGTTAGCTGCGAGCTGGAAAGATGACGGCTGTGGGGGCCGGCGACGACGGAGAACTCCGGTGACGCTTCAACCGCTCGACGGGCTTCGCTCGTCGCTCGAGTCGGTTGCCGAACCGGACTCGGCTCCGGCGATGGTCGCCTACATGAAGGACCAGTTCGACTTTCTCGGAATCCGTGCGGCAGACCGGCGTACGGCCAGCAAGCCCTGGCTCACGGCCGCGAAGACCGCCGACGCCACCGAGCTGCTGAGTTTCGTCCACGACCTCTGGAGCCAGCCCGAGCGCGAGTTCCAGTACGTCGGGATCGACATGACTCGCGCCGGTGCCCGCAATCTGGGGCCCGACGACCTCGACGCCGTTCGTGAGCTCGTTGAGACCAAGTCCTGGTGGGACACCGTCGACTCGCTCGCCGCGTGGACGGTCGGTCCGATGGTCCGCCGACACCGCGAGCTCATCGCCGACATGGACGACTGGATCGACGACCCGAACCTCTGGATCGCTCGGACCGCGCTGTTGCATCAGCTGGGATACAAGGCCGACACCGACGCGGCGCGGCTCTTCCGGTACTGCGACATCCAGGCTGAGCACCCGGACTTCTTCATCCGCAAGGCGATCGGCTGGGCCCTACGCCAATACGCCCGCGTCGACCCCGACGCCGTCGGACTCTGGGTTGAGGAGAACCGTCATCGCCTCGCTGGCCTCACGGTCCGGGAGGCGACGAAGCACCTCTGACCGAGATGTCAATTGGAAAGACTTGACCCCACGAAGAGGGCGGTGGACTCGACGAAGGTGCGTTCGCCCTGGTGGATGCGTGCGGTGATGCGGACGGTTCGACTGCCTCGGCGGCCGGCCTCGGCGGTGACGTCGTAGGGCCCCTCGTCGAGCAGCAGCGGTTGGCGGTACCGAAGGTTCAGCGTGCCGGTCGCCACCTTCTGCTCCAGAACAGCTGAGGCGACCCGAGCGCAGACGTGGTCGAGGACCGTCGCGGCGAAGCCGCCATGCACCCAACCGGGCGCTCCGCGGTGCTCGACCTCGGGAAAGAAGGTCGCCGTTCCGACCGAGCCGGAGATGGTGACCGGGGGGTGAAGGCCCAGCAGCACTCGGCGCACGTCGTCGTCCACGGCGACCGACCGTAGCCGCCGGCGCGTTTTCCGGGCTCGTCACGCTGCGTACATCTTCGCGAAACTCGTCGCCAGTAGAAGAGGCGATGGTCACACACCGTGGCCACGGAAGGAGCGGAGTCAACAATGTTCTCACCCAACGGCACGGCGCGATGGCGCGTCGCGGCGCTCGGCCTGGTGGCGATGGTCGCCAGCGTGCTCGCAACGAGCACAACCGCCGCAGCCCAAACAGACGGGGCCACGTGTGATGGCCAGGCGGCGACCATCGAGGGATCCGGTGTCATCGAAGGCACCCCCGGAAACGACGTGATCGTCGGATCCGACGGCGTCGACCTCATCATCGGTCGCGGTGGCGACGACATCATCTGTGGCCTCAGCGGCCGTGACGTCATCCGGGCTGGAGCCGGTGACGACACCGTGTTCGGTGGCGGTGGCGTCGACATCGTCGAAGGCGGCGCAGGCGACGACTTCCTCGCCGGTGGCCCGAAGGCCGACCGCCTCTACGGCGGCAACGGCGACGACGACCTCCGTGGTGGAGCGGGCAACGATCAGCTCAACGGCGGATCCGGCCGAGACCACCTCTACGGCGGACCCGCCGACGACGTCCTGAATGGCGGCAACGCCACGGACCGCATGTTCGGCGGCCGCGGCTCCGACACGCTCATCGGTGATGCCGGATCGCGCGACCGCCTCTTCGGCGGTTCGGGAGTCGACCAGTGCTCCGACGGCGACGCCGGAACCAGCGAAGACAGCTGCGAGACTTCGCTCTCGCTGACGTTCCTCCACATGAACGACCACCACAGCCACCTCGACGACGACTCGGGCGACCTGATCCTCGGCGGCGACGAGACCCGTGTCCGCCTCGGCGGCTTCCCGAGTGCGGTCGCCAAGATGGCCGAACTCGAGGCCGCCGCGGCCAATGAGGTCGTCAAGGTGCACGCCGGTGACGCGATCACCGGCACGCTGTTCTACAGCCTCTTCGACGGTGTCGCCGACGCGGCGCTGATGAACGAGATCTGCTTCGACCTCTTCACGCTCGGCAACCACGAATTCGACGATGGTGATCAGGCACTCGCCGACTTCATCGCCGAACTCCAGGGCGCCGATGACTGCACCACCGAGGTCATCTCGGCCAACGTGATGCCAGCGGTCGGCACGCCGTTGCTCCCGTTCGAGAGCAACCCGGCGTTCCAGCCCTACGTCATCAAGAACTTCGATGGTGAGAAGGTCGGCTTTGTCGGTCTCGACATCGCCGGCAAGACGAAGAACTCGTCGAACCCGCTCGACACCACCGAGTTCGCCGACGAAGCCGAGACGGCCGAGGCGACCATCGCGGTTCTCGAAGGTCTGGGCGTCGACAAGATCGTGCTCGTCACCCACATCCAGTACGCCAACGACCTGGTGATCGCCGAATCGGTGGCCGGGGTCGACGTGATCATCGGTGGCGACAGCCACACGCTCCTCGGTGACTTCGAGGATCTTGGTCAGACGACCGGCGGCGACTACCCGACGATGGTCTCCGGCCCATCGGGCGACGTGTGCGTTGTTCAGGCCTGGCAGTTCAGCTGGGCTGTCGGCGAACTCGACGTGACCTGGGACGCCGACGGCAACATCGCCAGCTGCGAAGGTACGCCGCACGTCATTCTCGGCGACTCGTTCCAGCGTCGCCCACCGGAAGGTGGCGACCGTGAGGAGCTCACCGGCGACGATCTCGCTGCCGTGCTCGCCGACATCGCGGCGATCCCCGAACTGTCGATCGTGACGCCCGACGCCGACGCGCAGGCCCTCCTCGACAGCTTCTCGGACCAGGTCGAGCAACTCGAGCAGGAAGTCATCGGCACCGTGACCGAAGACCTCTGCCTCGAGCGCATCCCCGGCCAGGGCCGCTCCAGCATCTGTGATGTTTCGGCGACCGCCGTCAACGGCGGTGACATCCAGCAGCTCGTCACCGAATCGTTCCGGGTCCGCAGCCGTGACGCAGACATTGCGCTGCAGAACGCCGGCGGCGTCCGCATCGACATCCCGGCCGGCGAGATGACGATCGCCGATGCCTACACGCTCCTGCCGTTCGCGAACACGATCGTGAACATGGAGATGACCGGCGCCGAGATCGTCCAGGTGCTCGAAGAGGCGCTGACCTTCTCTCTCGATCCCGACGGCTCGACGGGCGCTTACCCGTACGCATCGGGACTGCGGTTCGACGTCGACCTGTCGGCCGCCGAGGGATCTCGAGCGACCAACCACGAGGTCAAGCCGACCGGCACCGACGAGTGGGTCGCGATCGACCTCGAGGCCACCTACAAGGTGGCGACCAACAGCTTCATCGCTGCGGGTCGCGACGGGTACCTGACCTTCGGAACGGTCTCTGACGATGGCCGAGTCGAGGACACGCTCCTCGACTACGCCCAGAGCTTCATCGACTACGTCGAGGACGAAGCGGGCGGCACGTTGTCGAAGCTTCCGACGAGCGAATACTCGACACAGAGCTTCGTTCCCGCCCCCGCGGCGGAGTAACCCGGCCCGCTGATCGGCGGCCTGCAGCACATGTTCGCTGCAGGCCGCCGGATCGGCGTCGTCGTCTTCGCTAGGGTCGACGCGTGCTCGTCATCGGAATCGACTCCTCGACCCAATCGACCAAGGCGCAACTGATCGACGCCGACACCGGCGCCGTCATTGCGTCGGGATCGGCGCCGCATCCACCGACGAACCCCCCGGTTTCCGAACAGGATCCGGCCGCGTGGTGGGAGGCGCTCGCCGCGGCGATCGAGGCGCTCGGGCCGCAGCGGAAGGATGCCGTCGCACTCTCGGTCGCCGGCCAACAGCACGGGCTCGTCCTGATCGACGAGGCCGACGAGGCGATCCGGCCAGCCAAATTGTGGAACGACACGACATCAGCCGGTCAGGCCACGGCAATGGTCGAACGTGCGGGCGCGTCGTGGTGGGCGGAGATGCTCGGCGTGGTTCCCGTCGCCGCGTTCACGATCACCAAGCTCGCGTGGGTCGCCGAGCACGAGCCTGAGGCGTTTGCGCGGACCCGCAAGATCATGCTTCCGCACGACTATCTCACGTGGCGCCTTTCCGGTGAGCATGTGACCGACCGCGGCGACGCAAGCGGATCTGGCTGGTTCGACGCGACCACCGGCGCGACGAACACTGACGCGTTCACTGCTGCCGGGCTCGATCCCTCCCTTGCCGATCTTATGCCCGACGTGCGTGGTCCTGCTGACGCTGCCGGGACGATCCGCCCCGACGTTGCGTCGGCGTTGGGTCTCTCGCCGGCCCTCATGGTTGGCCCGGGCACGGGCGACAACATGGGTGCGGCGCTCGGGCTCGGACTCGCCGAAGGCGACGCTGTGATGTCGCTCGGCACCTCCGGCACCGTGTACCGCCGGACCTCGACCCGTGCGAACGACCCGTCGGGCGCCGTCGCCGGCTTCTGCGACGCCACCGGTGGCTACCTTCCGCTCGTCTGCACCCTCAATGCCACGAAGGTGACGGATACGGTCGCACGCTGGCTCGGGACCGACGCGCCCGGCCTCGCAAAGATGGCGATCGACGCCGGCCCCGCACCGATCGAGCCAGTGCTCGTGCCCTACTTCGATGGCGAGCGCACCCCCAACCGGCCGGACGCCCGCGGAATGATGGTCGGGCTGTCCACAGCCACCACCGGCGCCGAGCTGGCGCGCGCTGCGCACGACGGCGTCGTCTGCGGCTTGCTCGATGGCCTCGATGCACTCGGCTCCGACGCGGGCCGGGTCCTGCTGGTCGGCGGGGGAGCGCGGTCGGTGGCCTACCGTCGCCGCCTCGCAGACATCGCCGGTCAGCCGATCACGATTCCCGACGCGGACGAAGCGGTGGCGACCGGTGCCGGCGTTCAGGCCACCGTCGTCGCCGACACGTCGCTCAGCGTTGACGACGTCGCGACGCGGTGGAGCCTCGGCAGCGGCGACGTGGTCGAACCCGACCCCGACGTCGACGGAGCCCTCGTGCGAGCTCGCTACCGCGACGCCTCGGCGTTCGACGACGGCCTCTGCCGGCCGCTCAACAGCTGAGCTCGTCCAGTCGCCGACGGATCTCGCGGCGCTCCGCCGTGTTGTCCGTGAGCTCGATGGCGCGTTCGAACGCACGCTGTGCCGCGCCAACGTCTCCCCGCCGTTCTTCCAGATCGCCGATTGCGAGATGGAAGAAGTGCCAGTCGTCGGCACCGGCGATTGACTCGAGTGACGCGAGGCCGGCGTCGGGTCCATCACGCTCGGCGAGCGCGACCGCCCGATTCACCCGGACGAACGGGGAGGGCGACAACTGTTCGAGCACGTCGTAGAGCGCGACGATCTGTTCCCAGTCGGTCTCGTCAAACGATGGTGCCGTCGAGTGGAGCTGCGAGATGGCGGCCTGGATCTGGAACGGGCCCGGTCGCCCGGTCTTGAACACGGTCATCAGATCGGTCGAGATCCGATCGATCGTCTCGCGGTCCCAGCGGGTGCGATCGGCATCGCGGATGCTGACGAGTGTGCCGTCATCGCTGGTGCGGGTTGCCCGCCGGGCATGCGTCGTCTCGAGCAGGGCGAGGAGGCCCCGACACTCCGCGTCGTTCGGAAGGAGACCGACGAGTTCGCGCGCCAGCCGGATCGCTTCGTCGGCGAGATCGACCCGAAGAATCGACGTGCCGCCAGGCGCGTGGTGGCCGGTGGTGAAGACCACATTGATCACCGCAAGCACGGGGGGCAATCGGAGGGCGAGCTCGTCGTCATCCGGGATTCGGAACGCGATGTTGGTGTCGGCGATCTTGCGTTTGGCCCGAGAGATCCGTTGCCCCATCGTCGGTTCTGCGACGAGGAAGGCTCGAGCGATTTCGGTCGTCGTGAGACCACACAGGGTCCGTAGCGCCAATGCGACCCGGGAATCGGGCGACAACGACGGGTGGCAGCACATGAAGATCATCGCCAGCTCGTCGTCACGGATCGAACGAGCATCGGATGCGGGCGGCTCTATCTCGAGCTCCCGAAGCGCACGCTCCTCCTTGTCGCTGCGTTGCGCTTCTCGCCGCAACATGTCGACGGCCCGTCGACGCGCCACGGTGGTCAGCCAGGCGGCCGGCCGATCGGGCACGCCGGTCTCGGGCCACTGTTTGAGGGCGTCGACGATCGCTTCGCTGAGCGCATCTTCGGCTCGGCCGAAGTCGCCGATGAGGCGATACAGCGACCCGATGACGCGCCGCCCTTCGACGCGCAACAGCTCGTCGAGGGCGGCGTCGGGGGACATCACATCTCCATGCACGGCCGAATCTCGACCCGGCCACCATCGAACGCCGCGGGGATGCCCTTTGCCATGTCGATGGCCGCGTCGAGATCGGGAGCGTCAATCAAGAAAAAGCCACCCAGAAACTCCTTCGTCTCGGCGTACGGGCCATCGGTCATGACCACCTCGCCGCCCTGTCCGCCATCGAGGTGGAACGTGGTCGAGAGCTCATCGTTCATGAGGGCGGCCCCACCGGTGATGGCCTCTCCAGCACCGGAGGAGAACTCCATGTAGCCCGCCATGTACTCGGCGAAGTTTGGTGCGCTCGGGTCGCGGGGCTTGTCGCGCCCCTCCCACAGAAGTGCGGCATAGGTCGGCATCGTGGTGTCCTTTCGAGACAGGTGGCCGGTGTTGGCCAGCTGACGGGTCGTCGGGTGGCGTCCTACGATTTCGACACTATGGGCCAGAAAAGTCACGACACCGTTCGAATCTCCGATCACGGTCCCGTCCGGGTCATCGCCATCGACCGGCCAGAGGTGCGCAACGCCGTGGACGGGCCGACTGCGCACGCCCTCTACGACGCCTTCGTCGACTTTGACGACGACGAGGATCTTGCCGTCGCGATCCTGACCGGCTCCAACAGAACCTTCTGCGCTGGTGCCGATCTGAAGGCGATCGCCGCCGGCAACGGCAACCCGGTGCACGAGACCGACTCGGCCGACATCGTCGGCTCCACCGGTCCGATGGGCCCGACGCGTCTCGATCTCACCAAGCCGGTGATCGCTGCGGTGGAGGGGCACGCTGTCGCTGGCGGTCTCGAGCTCGCGATCTGGTGTGATCTCCGGGTCATGGCCCGTGATGCCATCTTCGGTGTCTACTGCCGTCGGTGGGGCGTTCCGCTCGTCGACGGCGGCACCGTGCGTCTGCCTCGCCTCGTCGGGCACGGGAGGGCCATGGATCTGATCCTCACGGGCCGTCCCGTCGATGCCGAAGAAGCGCAACGAATCGGCCTCGCCAACCGCATCGTCGACCCCGGCACTTCGCTCGACGAAGCGCTGGCGCTCGCCGGCACGATCGCTGCGTTGCCGCAACGGTGCCTGCGGTCGGATCGCCGATCCGCCATCGAACAGTGGTCGCTGACCGAGGCCGAGTCGCTCGCCAAGGAGGCGGTGCTTGGCCTGACCACGATCCGATCCGGCGAGACCGTTTCTGGCGCCTCCCGGTTCGCCGCGGGCGCCGGTCGCCACGGGGCGTCGGTCACAGGGCCGAACGGCCCATAACACGAGCCTGAGATCAGCCCGATCTACCCACCAGTACCCAGCGCGTCTCGATCGGCGGGTCGTGCTCGGGGGGAGGTCAGGGAATGGTTGATTTCAGCGACCCGAGCATCGTCGTTGACAACGTGTACATCGCGCTGTGTGCGGTGTTCGTGATCTTCATGCAGGCGGGCTTCGCCATGGTGGAGGCCGGGCTGACCCGAGCGAAGAACGCGGCGCACATGATGCTGAAGAACCTGCTCGACTTCGTCGTCGGTGCAGCCGGCTTTGCCTTGGTCGGCTACCACATCGCCTTCAGTGGCGCGGCCTACCTCGGATGGTCGTGGCTCTGGGACGGTCCGGCGACGCCCGCACCGTTCGCGGACAACCTGCTGTTGCCGGTTCACTTCTTGTTCCAGATGGCGTTCGCCGCCGCGACCGCCACCATCGTGTCCGGCGCCGTGGCCGAACGTGTGCAGTTCCGTGCGTACTTCGTCTACTCGGCGTTGCTGACCTCGATCATCTACCCGATCGTGGTCAGCTGGGCGTGGGGCGGCAACGGCTGGCTCGCCGACATCGGCTTCGTCGATCTCGCTGGTTCGACCGTGGTGCACACGGTCGGCGGAACGGCCGCCCTCGTCGGTGCCGCCGTACTCGGACCCCGGATCGGCCGTTTCGACGAAGACGGCAACGCGCAGCCGATCCCCGGCCACAACGTGCCCCTCGCCGTGCTCGGTGTCTTCATCTTGTTGATCTGCTGGTTCTCGTTCAACGCCGGCTCGCTGCTCGCCGCCGATG
Organism: Acidimicrobiales bacterium; assembly: GCA_020629635.1. Classification (GTDB taxonomy): domain Bacteria; phylum Actinomycetota; class Acidimicrobiia; order Acidimicrobiales; family SHLQ01; genus SHLQ01. Next base: position 42,326 of record JAHDCX010000010.1, read on the forward strand.
TCCAGATCGGTTCTGTCGCTGCGGCAACCGCAATGGGCGCAGCCTTCGGCGGTCTCGGCGGCATGGTCGCCACCTGGATCACCATCAAGACGCCCGACGTCACCCTGATCGGCAACGGTCTTCTCGGCGGCCTCGTGGCCATCACCGCAGGCGCCCTCAACATCTCGATCCTCGGTGCCATGGCCGTTGGGCTCATCGGCGGAATCATCGCCACCCAGGGCGTGCTCCTCCTCGATCGACTCAAGATCGACGATCCCGTCGGCGCCATTCCCGTGCACCTGTTCGCTGGTGTCTGGGGCACGCTCGCCGTCGGCATTTTCGCCGACCCCGACGCCGTCGTCTCCGGCGACGGTCCCGCCGGACTGCTCTACGGCGGCGGTGAACTCTTCGTCGACCAGTTGATCGGTGTTGGCGCCGTCGTCGGCTTCGTCGCCTTCGCCTCGCTCGGCTTCTTCCTCGTGCTGCGTGAGCTGGGATGGCTCCGAGTCAGCGTCGAGCACGAGATGATCGGCCTCGACCTCGTCGAGCACGCAATGCCGGCGTACAACGACGACTTCGTCGAGTACGACGACGTCGACTTCGACGACGAAGCAAGCGAATTCTGGTACTCCGACGAGCAAGCGGCTTGACCGGGCGCAGGTAGGACGACATGGCGCGAGATCGGCGACAAGAAGACCTCGACCTCCTTCGTCGAGCCGTCGAGGCAGAACGCAAGGACAAGGAGGCCTCGAAGAAGAAGCGAAAGGGGGGAGGCGGCAGCAGCGGAACCCTCATGTACCGAGGCCAACCGGTCGCTGGCCGCGGCGGCGGACGCACACCCGGCGCCCCGTCGGGCGGACGCCCGCAACCCCAATCGAGCGGAGCCTCCTCGGGTTCGGAAGACGTCCGCGACGCCCTCCAGAAGCTCACCAAGCTCTACCAGGACGGCCTGATCACCACTGCCGAGTACGACGCCAAGCGAGCCGACATCTTGTCCCGCCTCTGAGCGGCGACCCACGAAGGACATTGCAATGACCATCCGCACCAAGATCCTGCTGATGCTGACCCTGCCGCTGTTGGCGCTTGCCGTCGTCGGCGCAGTGGGGTTCCGTGATCAGAGCCAGGATCAGGAAGCGATCGAAGACGCCGAGGTGGCCAGCGAACGGCTCTCGGCCCTCGAGCAGCTGTCGCTCGCCGTCGCTCAGGAGCGCCTCGTCTCCACCGCCCCCGTCGGAGGGGCCATCCTCGAAGCGCAGGGCGTCACCGACGCAGCGCTCGCCGACCCCCAGATCGACGGTGAAGCAACGTTCGCCTCTGACATCGCCCGTGCCCGGTCCTCGATCGACGACGACCGTGCGATCGCCCGATACACCCAGATCCTTTGGGACATCGATGGCGTACTCGACGACGTTCCGACCGCTGGGTTCTCCCCCGATGCCATCACCCGGGCCATCGCCAACCGTGGCGCCTCACGCGGGCTGCTCGCACAAGAAGAGGCCTGGATCTCCTTCCTCGGTACGGCAGAGTTCACCAACGTCGCCGTCATCGAGACGACCCAGTCATTCACCGATGCAGAGTCGCGCCTCGCCGAAGCCGCTCGACTGTCGCTCGAGGACGGCACCCGTCCATTCGAGCGGGCGCTCTCGGGTCCTGCCGCTGTCGAGCTCGCCCGCCTCCAGGAGCTTGCGTTCGAGGACCTTCGTCTCGGAACCCCCGGTGAAATCTCGGACGAACGGGTCCACGCGGCGCTGACGGCCTCGCGGTCGGAATGGACCCGAACGATCGATGACAACAGTCGCTATCTAGTGGCCGACAGCCTCGCCCGCGCGGACCAGATCTCCGATCAGCGGTCGCTGTTCACCCTGCTCGGTGTCCTCGGAGCCGTCCTCCTCGCCGCCCTGGTGTTCGTGATCAGCCGGTCGATCCTCGGGCCGCTCGAGCGCCTCATCTCTGATGCCGAGCGCATGACCAATGAGCGCCTCCCGTTCGCCGTGGCCCAGCTCCGCTCGATTGGTGCAAACGACGACCTCCCCGAGGTGCCCGCAATCGAAAAGGAGACCGACGACGAGATCGGCTCGCTGGTCGACGCGTTCAATGACGTGCAGGTCACCGCTCTGCGAGTCGCCACCGATCAGGCTCGTTCGCGCCGCAATGTCGCCGAGATGTTCGTCAGCCTCGGTCGACGCAACCAGCAGCTCCTCCAGCGCATGCTTCGCCAGATCTCCGATCTCGAGCGAGAAGAGAACGACCCGCAGACGCTGAGCGCGCTCTACGACCTCGACCACCTGGCCACCCGCATGCGACGCAACGCCGAATCGTTGCTCGTGCTCGCCGGCAATCGCTCGCCACGCCAGTGGAGTCGACCGGTCCCCGTTGAAGAGGCAGTTCGCTCGGCGATCGCCGAGGTCGAGCACTACAACCGCATCGAAGTCGGCGAGCTGCCCGAGCTCGCGTGGACCGGCTCGGTCACGGCCGACGTCACTCACCTGCTCGCCGAGTTGCTCGAGAACGCCACCCAGTTCTCCGAACCGTCCACGACCGTGTCGATCGCCGCACGGGCCATCGACGGTGGCACCGCACTCGAGATCGCCGACAACGGCTTTGGCATGAACGCCGAAGACCTCGTCGCCAACAACGAACGAATCGCCAACCCGCCGATGCTCGATGCGGCGCCGAACCGACTGCTCGGGTTGTTCGTGGTCGGGCGTCTCGCCCAACAGCACGGCATCTCCGTCTCGCTCGACAGTCAGCCCGGTCTCGGCACGGTCGCCCACGTGTTCGTGCCCGCGTCCCTCCACGACGAGGTGCTCGACGAAGACGCCGTGGCCGTTCCTCCCGAGGTTGCGACGCCGCCCGCGGTCGCCCGCGAGGTCTCTCCCGATCTGGCCGGCGTGTTGGGCTCCGTGGTTGACCAGCCCACCGCCGGAGTCCACGACTTCGGTGCTGCGCGCGAAGTGACCGAAGAGATACCGGCCGCGGCGCCTCCGCCCGTACCGGCCTTCGAGCCCGCCGAGCCGTCGTTCCCTTCGGTCGTGCCTGAGGCCCCGGTTGTCGAGCCCGCGACGCCCGCGTTCACCTTTGGGGACCTCCCGGTGCGAGAGCCGCAGGCGGCGCTCAGCGACGCCCCCGGCGTACCCCTGCCGCAACGCTCGAGTCCCCTTGCGGCCCCGGCCGCTGACTCGCCAACTCCCGAGTCGGCTGCGGCGTCGGTCTCGGCCTTCATGACCGGCGTCAGCCGAGGGCTCGACGAGACCACCAACGAGACCCAACCAAGTCACTTCCCGGAGGATGACCGATGAGCGAATCGACCGAAGCCTTCACGTGGCTCCTGAACAACTTCGTGACGACGACCGACGGTGTGATCCACGCCCTCGCCGTCTCGGCCGATGGCATCAAGTTGGCGTCGTCCGAGAGTCTCCCGGCGGCGAATGCCGACCAGTTCGCGGCGATCACCGCGGGATTGTCGAGCCTCATCCATGGTGCGGCGACGTGCTTCGGGGAGACGCACGTCGAGCGGGCCATGATCGAGATGGGCAACAGCTTCTTGATGATCTCGAGCATCAGCCATGGTGCGGTCTTCGGTGTCCTCGCGGGCAAGAGCGCCGACCTCGGTGCCGTCGCCTACGAGATGACCGTGTTCGCCGAGCGAGCGGGCAGCGTGCTCACGCCGCAGCTCATCGCCGATCTTCAGAACACGATCCTCGCGTGAAACTGGGTCGCCGATGAATGGTCAGTCGAACTGGGCCGATGACGGCGTCGAGATGGACGCGGACGAGTCGTCCGTTCGTCCCTACCTCGTCGCCGGCGGCCGGACGGAGGTCAATGCCGACCTCGAGTACGAGACGCTTGTCGAGCGGACCGGACCGGGCGGCGACAGCCGTTTCGAGGCCGCCCGTCTGCTCGATCTCACCAACTCGCCAACGTCGATCGCCGAGCTGTCTGCCCATCTGTCGATTCCGATCGGAACGACGATGGTCTTGGCTGGGCAGTTGATCGAGACAGGACAGCTGCGAGCGCACGCGGTGCGTTCGTCGGGACGGATGTCCGACCTCGACATGATGGAAAGGATCATCAGTCGTGTCCGCTCACTCTGAAAACCGCAAATCCGATCCGGTTTCTGCGAAGTTCGTCGTCGCCGGAGGGTTCGGTGTTGGCAAGACCACCTTCGTCGGCGCGGTCTCGGAGATCGAACCGCTTCGAACCGAAGCGGCGATCACCGGCGCAAGCGTCGGGATCGACGATCGCTCACACATCCAGCACAAGACGAGCACGACCGTGGCGATGGATTTCGGTCGCCTGACGATCGACGACGAACTCGTCCTGTTCTTGTTCGGGACGCCCGGCCAGGATCGGTTCGCGTTCATGTGGAACGACATCACCCGTGGTGCCCTTGGCGCGGTCGTCCTGGTCGACACGCGCCGCCTCCAGGAGTCGTTCTACGCCATCGACTGGTTCGAGAGCCGGGGCATCCCGTTCATCATCGCGGCCAATCGGTTCGACGGCGTGCTGTCCCATGACCTCACCGACGTACGGAACGCGCTTCGGCTACCCGCCGGCGTGCCGATCGTCGACGTCGACGCTCGAGAGTGGGGGTCGGTCAAAGAGACGTTGCTCGTGCTGTTCGACGTCATCGTCAGTCGGCTCTCCGAGACGGGTGATTCAGCTCGCAACAGAGCCTCATAGCGTTTCGAGAAACGCGATCAGGTCGGACCGTCGGCCGGCGTCGGCGGCGATGAAGCTCGCTCGGCTTCGGCTTCCTTCGCCTCCATGCCACAGGATGGCCTCTTCGATCGTGCGCGCCCGTCCGTCGTGCAGGAGACCCCGGTCGCCTTCGGCGGGCACCAATCCGAGTCCCCAGAGCGGTGCGGTGCGCCACTCGTTGCCGTTTGCGGCGAAGTCGGCCCGGTCGTCGGCCATGTCGAAACCCAGATCATGAAGCAGCAGGTCGGTGTAGGCGCCGCCGAATTCGGCCACGTGGCAGGTCGCACAGCCGAACTCGTCGAAGGCGACTTCGCCGCGACGGGCGGCTTCGTTCTGCGCTCTCGGCTCGGGAACGGCGAGTGATCGCAGGTAGAACGCGATCCCGTCGAGGCGTTCGTCACTGACCTCGGCGGTGCCGCCCGAGGCGGTCGTCTCGCACTCGGTCTGCACGGGGCTGCAGTTCTCGAAGGGGATGATTGACGAGGTGACCCCGAGGTCCCCGTGAAACGCTTGGGCGATCTGTTGCTCGAGGGTGGCCACGTTGGCTTTCCACCCGAATCGGCCGAGCGCCGGCTCACCGGCAACCGGGTCCCACACGATGTTGGGTCGGCCGCTCACGCCGTCGCCGTCGGCGTCGCTCGGATCGGCGAGGGCGAGGATGTCCGCTTCGGGGATCGATTCGAGCACGCCCATTCCGATCATCTGCGCGCCGATGCGAGCCGACACCCGAAACCCCTCCGTCAGCGACCCGTAATTCCGGTCGCGGATGTTGACGGTCGGCCAGAGGATCTCGAAGATCGTGCCGTCTCGGTATTGCCCTTGTTGGACCACGTAGTCGGTGTAGGCGGTGCCTTCGGGTTGAGCGCCGCTGTTTGCCCGGTCTTGGAGCTGGTCGCCGTAGACGGGTTCGGGGACTGGTGCCCCGGTGACCGGATCTTCGCCGAGCAGCGAGATGCGGATGACGAGACCGGGATCGACGAGAGGGCCTTGCGGCGGCACCTTGCGACGTCCCGTTGAGGGGTGGCATACCGCACAGGAGTCGGCGTTGAAGAGGGGACCAAGCCCATCGGTCGCCGTCTCGGTCGGTCCGACGCTGGTCCAGGTCTCCTCGAAGAATCCCGAGCCAGCGATGAAGCGCTCGAGCTCGTCGTTGCTCAGCCCGTCGATCGGATCCGCGAACACGACCGGCAACGATGCCGGCTCCGTGGTGGTCGTCGGGCCGACGCTCGTGGTGGTTGGCGTCGCCGTGTCGTTCGTCGAGCAGGCGAACAGCAGCGCTGCCAATGCCAAAGTCGTCACCAACACGCGAGCCATTCCGAGGTCGAGAGTACGTTCGCCAGTACCGTTTTCGTCGTGTCGAGAAGCGATCGGATCAAAGCGGGCCTCAAGAAGGCCGGTGAGCAGGCGCGCAAGTCGGCTGTCGACCGTGGACTCGACGAGCGCCTGGGCAACATCAGCGTTGCGCAACAGGCGCTGGCGGCCCCGCCGCGACCGCTCGAAGAGATCCAGGCAGAGCTCGACTCACTCGTCGGTCTCGAACTCGTCAAGGAGCAGGTCCGCACTCAGATCGCGTTCCTGCAGATCCAGGCGAAGCGCCAAGATCATGGCTTGGCCGAGGTTCCGACCTCACAGCACCTTGCTTTCCTCGGGAATCCCGGCACCGGAAAGACCACCGTCGCCCGACTGCTCGGCGAGATGTACGGCGCGCTCGGGCTGCTCAAGAAGGGCCACCTCGTCGAGGTCGATCGTGCCGGACTGGTCGGGCAGTACGTCGGCCACACCGCATCGAAGACGAACAAGGCCGTGCGGCGAGCGCTCGACGGCGTGTTGTTCATCGACGAGGCCTACGCCCTTGCTCCAGCCGGCATCGTGGGCGGCAACGACTTCGGTCGCGAGGCGATCGAGACCCTCATCAAGCGGATGGAGGACCACCGCGATCGTCTGGTCGTCATCGTCGCGGGCTATCCGAAGTTGATGGAGCAGTTCCTCCGGAGCAACCCCGGGCTCCGGTCCCGGTTCGCTCGCGAGATCGAGTTTCCCGACTACGACACCGACGAGCTCATCGAGATCACCCACAAGATCGCCACCGAAGCGGACTACCGACTGGGCGACGACACACACAAGGTGCTCCGGCGAACCCTGCTCAAGGCCAACCGCAACGAGGCGTTCGGCAACGCCCGTTTCGCTCGAAACCTCTTCGAGCAGGCGATCAATCGTCAGGCCCTCCGCCTCGCCGGTCAGGGGGTGGGCGCGCTCAACGCCGACCAGGTTGCGACCATCGAGGCCTCCGACCTTGCGGAAGCAGCTGCCCTGCTCGACTCGGCGTGAGGGTTGCGCCACCGCAACGGCTCGATTCGCCGTTCGGGCCGGTCGATCTGAGCATCAACCGGCCGGATCGAACCGGATCGCTTCGAGCATGGGACGCGGCCGATGTGATGCTCCTCGAGCGGCTCGCAGCACGCGACACACCCGGGCGGGTCCTCGTGGTCGACGACGCGTACGGCGCATTGGCTGTTTCGCTCGCGGCGTCCTCGCCAACGGTTGCGCTCGATTCGTGGACCGCACGGGCGGCATCGACCACGAATCACGAGCGAAACGCATGTGCCACGCCGGGGTTCGTGGATCCGTTGGACCTCCAAGCGATGCCGGACCGGTTCGATGTCGCTGTTTTGCGGATGCCGCGGGCTCTCGGCCGCCTCGACGAGCTCCTCGGCTCGATCAGCGCGGCAATGTCGCCTGGAGCAGCGGTGTACTTCGGTGGAATGGCGAAGCGCATGCCCGGGTCGATGTTCGTCCGGCTCGAGACGGTCTACGGCGAGATCGACGTGTCTCGTGCCTGGCGGAAGGCCAGGGTGATCAGTGCGTCGGTGACTCCGTCAATCCACACGGAGCCCAGATGGCCGGTGTGGACCGCGATTGAGCTCGCCGGGCACGACTTCGAGATGGCTGCTCACGGTGGCGTGTTCTCCGGCGAGCGGCTCGACCCCGCCACCCGCCTGCTCGGCGGGCACGTCGCCTCGCTGCTCGAACGGGTCGGCGCCGGCGGCCGGGTGATGGACCTCGGTTGCGGCACGGGAGTCCTCGGCACCGTCGCTGGCCGGCTCGATCCGACCGCAGACATCGTGCTTGTCGACGACTCGGTCGCTGCCATCAGGTCTGCAGCGGCGACTGCCGAGCAGTCGGGGGTTTCCGCCGAGTCGGTCCATGCCGGACGCCTGGACCAGGTGGCCTCCGCATCGGTCGACCTGGTGTTGTGCAACCCCCCGTTTCACGATGACCGTGGACAGAACGACGAGATCGCGTGGACGATGTTTCACGACGCACGTCGCGTGTTGCGTCGCGGGGGCCTTCTCGCGGTCGTCGCCAACCGCCATTTGGGTCACCACGCTCGCTTGCGAAAGGTGTTCGGACGAGCCGATGTGGTCTCGAACGATCCATCCTTCGTCGTGACCGTGGCCGAACGCGCCTGATACCTTCCGGCCATGTCGCCGTCCGTGTCCCCGCCCGAAGATCTCGACGCCGTCGACTACATCGGCGTCACCAAATCGGCCTACGACGCGCTCGGCTACCCGACGTATCGATGGGCGGAGAACGAGGACCCTCCCGCCTTTGTCCCCCCGAGCGTCGAGCTCGCCGATGCCACGGTCGTCGTGATCGCGTCGGGAGGGGTGTACCGGGTGGGTGACGTCGGCTTCACCCACAAGGACGACACGTCGCACCGCGAGATCCCGTCAGACACGCCGGACGACCAGCTTCGGGTCACACACTTCGCCTACGACCAGACGGCCGCCCGGACGGATCCGAGTGTGGTGTTTCCGCTTCAGGCCGTCCGAAGCCTGGTCGACGACGGCGTCGTCGGAGCCCTCGCCGATGTTGCGCTCACGTTCATGGGCGGCATCTACTCTCAGCGCCGTCTTCACGAAGAGTTGGTGCCGGCGCTCGTGCAGCGCACGAATGAGCTCGGCGCGGACGTGGCGTTGCTCGTTCCGGTTTGACCGGTCTGCCATCAGTCCGTGGGGCTGATCGCACGAGCCATCGAGGCTTCGGGAGTGGCAACGACGACGCTGACGAGCGCATGGTCGATCACCGCGTCGGCCAACCCGCCGCGTGCGCTGTATACCGACTTTCCGCTCGGACACACCGCCGGAGTTCCGGGCGATCGGGACATGCAGCGCGCGATCGCTCACGCCGCGCTCGAGGCACCCTGGACGATGACGGAGCCCGGTATCGCCGTGTCACCCCACCAGTGGCCCGAGGAGTGGCGAACCGAAGCACGCGACCCCATTGACCATCGCACGCCGCGCCACGATGCCCCGCAGTATCAGTCCGACGCAGACCGCGCTGCGGCGATTGCCGCACACGGGGAAGAAACAGCCTGCGGCTGCGAGTGAACAGCCTGCGGCTGCGAAGAAACAGCTTGCGGCTGCGAGTGACAGCCTCAGTCGAAGGCGTCCGCGTCGATGAAGACTGCGAGCCAGGTCGTGCCATGGACCGAGGGATCTCCGGTGGCGATGACGAGCTGACCGACGGCTGCGGCAGCATCGAGAATGTCGCGTGCGGTGTGCGGGACCACGAATGCGAAGTGGCATCGGACCGGTGAGTTGAGAACGACATCGAGTCGAATGCCGTCGCGGTGCTCGGTCGCAAGGGTTCGCACGTCGCCGGTGCCATCGAGGGCGTGGACCCTGGCCAGGTCGGCGACGTCTGGGCGGTCCGTCACGTCGACAGCAACCGTCGGCAGTGCACGTTCGGCTGCGTCTGATTCGGTGAGCGTCCATCCGAACGACGTGACCGGAAGCAGATGGACGACCATGATCCCATCGTGGATCGAGATGGTCCTCGTCCGTCAGCCTGAACGGCCGACTCATAGGCTGAGGTCGTGGTCGCACTCGAGCAATCAGCCGAACAACGACATGAGCTTCTTCGGGCCGACATTCGCCGTTTGGCGGGTCAGCTCGGGGACTCGATGGCCCGAAATGTGGGGCCGGAATTCCTCGACTTGGTCGAGAAGGTCCGCACGCTCGCCCGGAGCACCCGTGAAGGAGATGCCGAGGCCGGAGCACAGCTGACCGCCACGGTCGCGGCGACGTCGGACATCGAGTCGATCTTGTTGGTACGGGCGTTCACGATCTACTTCCATCTCGCCAACGTCGCCGAGCAGGTGCATCGAGTCGAGGCGCTTCGGCTCAAGAAGGAGGGGTCGGGTCAGCTCTACGACACGTTCGATCGCATCGACGACGCTGGCCTCGATCTCGACAGTGTCGGAAAACGCCTGGCGTCTGTCGAGTACCGGCCCGTCTTCACCGCCCATCCCACCGAGGCGTCTCGCCGGACGGTGCTCGAGAAGCGCTCCGAGATCGCGGAGCTGCTCCAGGAGCGGCCGGACGCCACCCGTGCGGGCCAGGCCCGCATCGACCGACGGATCGGCGAGATCATCGACCTGCTGTGGCTGAGCGACGAACTTCGTCAGGTCAAGCCGACGCCGGTCGACGAAGCCCGATCGATCATCTTCTACGTCGAGCGTCTGGTGGAGCACGCGCTGCCGATGTTCTGGGACGATCTCGACCTCTGCGCATCGGCGCGGGGGATGGAGATCGATCCCGCGTCCACGCCGGTTCGGTTCGGGTCCTGGGTGGGCGGAGACCGCGACGGCAACCCGTTCGTCACCCCGGCCGTGACCGACGAGGTCCTGACCCTGCAACGACAGCGCGCGCTTCGACTGCTTCGGACGGGAGTCCAGGCGTTGTCGACCGACCTGAGCGTCTCGGGCACCATCCGTCCCGTCACCGACGAATTCTCCGAGTGGATCGCCGAGCAGTCCGCCGAGCTGCCGGAGCTCATCGCGGGAATGTCGCCGCTCATCGGCAACGAGCCGTACCGGATTGCGGCGACCATCATCGACGAACGTCTCGCCCGGACCGAACGCGACGCCAACCACGGCTACGGCGACTCGGCCGAGTTGCTCGCCGATCTCGACCGCCTGGACGCATCGCTGCGGGCGTCGGACGCGACGGCGGTCGCCGACGGGGCGCTTCGGCAAGTGCGGCGCACCGTGGCGACGGTGGGCTTTCATCTGGCCACGCTCGACATTCGCCAACACACCCGACACCATCATGCGGCGCTTGCGCAACTCTTTGAGAGCGTCGGTGTCGACTATCCCGATGATCGTGAGGCGAGGATCGGGCTGCTCGAAGGCGAACTCGCCGGCAATCGGCCGTTCGCGCCGAGCGGAACGGAAGGTCTGGGCGGCGAAGCCCTCGAATTGATGCGCACGCTGCGGGCGCAGATGGACCGTCGCGGCGACCACATCGTGGAGAGCTACATCGTCTCGATGACCGAGGGGCCCGACGATCTGCTGGCTCCGGCGGTTCTCGCCCGAGAGGTCGGCCTGATCGATCTGGGGCGCGGCGTCGCGAGACTCGGTTTTGTTCCGCTGTTCGAGACCATTGGCGATCTTCGCTCGATCGATCCCGTCATGCGACGGCTGCTCGACAATCCGCATTGGCGTCAGCTGGTCGATCTGCGCGGCGGCGTTCAGGAGATCATGGTCGGCTACTCGGACTCCAACAAGGACGGCGGCATTGCGACGTCGCAGTGGGAGATTCACAAGGCGATGCGGACCATCAGGGTGCTCGCCGCCGACTACGGGATCGAGATTCCGGTCTTTCACGGCCGTGGTGGGACGGTCGGTCGCGGCGGCGGCCCGACCCACGATGCCATCCTTGCCCAGCCCTCTGGGGTGATCACCGGGCTCATGAAGACGACCGAGCAGGGCGAGGTGATCGCCGACAAGTACAGCCGGCCACGCCTGGCCCGGCGCAACCTCGACCTCGCGTACTCCGCGATGCTCGAGCACACGCTCATGCACACCGAGTCACGTATCGGGGTCGAGGCGCGTGACCGATGGTCGGCGGTGATGGAAACGGTGTCGGACGCCGCCTTCGCCCGTTACCGGTCATTGATCGAGGATCCGAGCCTCGTCGATTACTTCACGACCTCCACACCGGTCGAGGAACTCGGGTCGCTGAACATCGGCTCGCGTCCAGCCAGACGCTCCGGTGAGACGAGTGGTATCGACGACTTGCGCGCCATTCCCTGGGTCTTTGGCTGGACACAGTCCCGCCAGATCGTGCCCGGGTGGTTTGGCGTGGGGAGCGGCCTCGCTGCGGCCATCGATGCCGGTCACGGCGACGAGCTCGGCGAGATGTTCGACAAGTGGCGGTTCTTCCGGACCTTCCTCTCCAACGTCGAGATGACCCTCACCAAGACCGACCTCGGGATCGCCCGCACCTACGTCGAGAGCCTGGTCGCCCCCGAGCACCGCCACCTGTTCGAGGTGATCGAGGCCGAGCATGCGCTCACGACCGAGAAGATCGGTGCGGTCACGGGGTCCGGGCTGCTCGACGATCTTCCGATCCTGCGGCGGACGCTCGAGGTGCGAGACATCTACCTGGACCCGCTCAATGTGCTTCAGGTCGATCTGCTCCGGAGCTGTCGGGCCGACGCAGGCGAGGACTCGACGTCGGCTCGTCGACTTCGACGGGCGTTGCTGCTGAGCATCAACGGGGTGGCGGCAGGGCTGCGCAACACGGGCTGAGCGTGCCTAGGGTGTGGCCCCCATGCCCACGCCTCACATCTCCGCTTCCGATGGCGCGTTCGCCGAAACGGTGCTCATGCCCGGCGACCCGCTGCGGGCTCGACACATCGCGGAGTCGTTCATGGACGACGTGGAGCAGGTCACCAACGTGCGGGGGATGGCCGGATTCACCGGAACGTTTGCGGGCACCCCGGTGAGCGTGATGGCGTCGGGAATGGGTATGCCTTCGGCCGCCATCTACGTGACCGAGCTGATCCGTGCGTACGGCGTGAAGCGAATCATTCGAGTCGGGACCGCCGGGGCGTATGCGCCGAGCCTCTCGCTGCGGGCGATCGTCGCGGCGACCGATGCGGTGACCAACTCCAACATGGCGACACTGCTCGGTGCGCCGACGCCGATTCAGCCGGCGGCTCGGCTCGTCGACGTCTTGCGGGAAACGGCCACCGCCCGATCGGTCGATGTCGTCACCGGCACGGTGTTCACCTCGGACATCTTCTACGAGCCCGACGATTCGGCCCAAAGGACCCACACTGAGGCGGGGGTGCTTGCGGTCGAGATGGAGACGGCCGCCATCTACAGCATCTGTGCCCTCGAAGGCATCGAGGCGTTGTCGATGTTCACGATCACCGACCACCTGGTGACCGGCGAGCACCTCAGCTCGGACGACCGCCAGCTGACCGTCGATGAGATGCTCGTCCTCGGTTTGCACACGGCGGTCGCTGCGCAGACGTCGGCGTGACCGACCGGCTGCGGTTCGGCACTGCGGGACTCCGCGGGCCGCTGGGCGACGGACCGCTCGCAATGAACGACGAGACGGTCGGGCTGGCTGTCGACGCCATCGCCCGGTGGCTTCCGCCGGGGAATCGGGTCGTGATCGGCCACGACGCCCGCCATGGGTCCGAGGGCTTCGCTCGTCTTGCCGCATCGATCCTGACCGAAGCCGGACACACCGTCGCGGCGTTCGACCGGCCCGTGCCGACCCCGCTCGTGCCGTTCGCGATGCGCGGCCATGACTTCGGGTGCGGGATCGTGGTGACGGCGAGCCACAACCCGGCCACGGACAACGGGATGAAGGTCTACGCGCCCGACGGCGCCCAGCTCGGCGCCGCCGATGCGTCGGAGATCGAGGAGTGGATGGATCGGCTCGACCGCCCGGAGCCCGGAGCCGACCGGCTACCAGACGTGACCATGCTCGGGGAGGAGACGATCGAGGCGTACATGGATGCCGTACGCGCGCTGGCGGCTCCGGCGGAGGTTCCCCAACGAATCGTGACCACGGCGATGCACGGTGTTGGCGCGGACATCGTCGACGCCCTGCTGCGGTCCCTCGGCCACGAGGTGCATCCGGTGCCCGAGCAGCGCGCGCCGGACCCGGACTTTCCGACGGCTGCGTTTCCGAACCCCGAGGAGGACGGCGCCCTCGATCTGGCGTTGGCGCTCGCCGAGCAGGTCGACGCTGACCTCGTACTCGCCAACGATCCCGATGCCGACCGATTGGCGGTCGCCGTTCCGAAGGAGGGGGAGTGGTGTCTCCTCACGGGCGACGACATCGGCGTGCTGCTCGGTGCTGATCGGATCGAGTCGACGTCGGGCCCCAGATCGGTCGCGACGACAATCGTGTCGTCGACGCTCCTCCCGACGCTGGCGGCGGCTCGCGGTGTCGGCTGCCATCGAACGCTCACGGGCTTCAAATGGTTGAGTCGTGCGGACGCGTCCTCGCCTGACGTACCCCTGGTCTTCGCCTACGAGGAAGCGATCGGTTACGGCGTCGCCCCTCACCTGGTGCGAGACAAGGACGGGATCTCGGCAGCGGTGGTCATGGCCGACCTTGCTTCGCGCCTCGCGGCCGTCGCGTCGACCGTGACGGAGCGCCTCGCCGAGATCCACCGAGAGTTCGGTCGGTTCCGCAACACCCAGGTGGCCCGCCGATACGGCGGAGACCAGCCGATGGTGACCATGACGGCGCTGATGGCCCGGCTCCGTGAGCAGCCACCCGCCTCGATCGGGCGGTTCAACGTGGTCGGCGTCGAGGACTTTCTGCCCGGTTCTGCGCTTCCGTCGAGCGACGTGCTCGTGTTCGAGTTGGTCGGTGGACGTGTCGCCATTCGACCGAGCGGGACCGAGCCGAAGATCAAGGCCTACCTCGAAGTCGTCGGAGACGATCCGGCGGTGTTGGACGACCTCCGCGCCGGGGTCGTCCGATTGATCGAGTGATCTCAGGGTGCAATCGGGGTCACCCCCGATGGGCTCGACGAGTCGGCCATGGCAGGCTGAACCCATGACCGAAGGATCAGGGATCATCGACGCAACGGGCGTCACGAAGAGCTGGGGCACCACGACGGTGTTCTCCGGGCTCGACGTGTCCGTTCGCTCGGGCGTCACCGGCCTGCTCGGCTCGAACGGAGCCGGCAAGACCACCCTCCTCGGCATGGTGCTCGGGCTGCATCAGCCCACGAGCGGCCACATTCAGGTGCTCGGCGAAAACCCCTCCGTCGCCGGGCCCGAACTGCGGCAGCGCATCGGCTACAGCCCCGAGCACCACGATCTTCCCCAGGACATGGCGGCGCAGGACCTCGTCCGCCACGTCGCTGAGGTCCACGGACTGCCGCGACGTGATGCGACCACCCGTTCCTCTGATGCGCTCTGGCTCGTCGGTCTCGGCGAAGAACGCGCTCGGCCCGTCGGCACGATGTCGACCGGTCAGCGGCAGCGCGTGAAGCTGGCTCAGGCGATCGCGCATGACCCCGATCTCGTGCTGCTCGACGAGCCCACCGATGGCCTCGACCCGGTGCAACGCGACGACATGCTCGAGCTGATCCGTCGGATCGGGACCGAGTACGGGATCGACATCGTCTTGTCCTCTCACCTTCTCGAAGAGGTCGAACGCATCGCCGACAACGTCGTGATCCTCGCTGGCGGCCGGACGGTTGCGGCGGGCCCGATCGACGAACTTCGTGCCGGCGGTGGCGGCCTGACCGTCGACGTGACCGAGAACGTCGATGCGATGGTGGCCGAGCTGCGACGACGCGGGATCGAGGTTGCGGCAGAACGACTCCGCCTGCGCATTTCGTCCGAGACGCTCGACTCCAGCGAGCTCGCCTGCGCCGTTCGCGATGCTGCCGTCACCACGGGCACGCCGATACGACGCCTGACAAGCGTGGAGCAGTCGCTCGAAGACCTCTTCCTCGAGAACATCGGAGCGACGTCATGACGCAGACCACCGAGATCTACGACCGCGGCTACCGCGCGTACACCGGACCACGAGGCGGAATGGGCACCTCGATGCTGTCCGTCTTCAAGGCGTCGGTGCAGCGAGCGCTCGGGCTGCGTCGCAAGTTCCGTTTCAAGATCGTGCCGCTTGCAACCGTGTTCATCGCCTATGTCCCCGCGCTCGGATTCATGACCGTGGCCGTACTCATCCCGGGGGAGATCGCGCAGGAGGTCGTGGCCGACTACGCCAGCTACTTCGGCCTTGTCGGGATTGCCGTCACGCTCTTCACCGCGTTTGTCGCCCCTGAGCTGCTGTCCTCCGATCGACGGACGGGCATGTTCGGCCTCTACATGGCCTCGCCGCTGCAGCGACCGCACTATCTGCTGGCCAAGGGCGGGGCATTGCTCTTCTGCATGTCCCTGGTCACCATGCTCCCGGTCTTCTTCTTGTTGATCGGCTACTGGGCTGCCGGAATCGGTCCAGAAGGATTCGTGACGATTCTCGGAATCGCCGGACGGATTCTCGCCACGGGCCTCCTGCTCGCCCTCATGTTCACCCTCATCGGCATGGCCGGAGCGAGCCTCACCAAGCGCACCGGATTCGCGAGTGCGGGGATCGCCATGGTGCTGATTGCGAGCGGGGTCCTCTCCGACACGCTCGCCAACATGGACTCGTTGTCCGAGTCGTTCGCCCTCGCCAACATCCTGGCGCTACCGGGCGATCTCGCTGCGGTGATCTTCGATGAGACGTTCGAGCGACCTTTCGACATCGGACGATGGCAGGTGGTCGGCGCCTATGTCCTCGTCTGCACGATCAGCGCCGCCATCACCGGGTGGAGCTACCGCCGAGTGGAGGTGACCAAGTGAGCACGCCCCCACCTCCGGCAGCGCCTGCAGTTCGCCTCGATGCGGTGTCGAAGTGGTTCGGCGACGTCGTCGCCGTTTCTGAGGTCAGCTTCGTGGTGTACCCCGGCGTGACGGCCTTGCTCGGCCCCAACGGCGCCGGCAAGTCGACGACGCTGCGCATGCTCGCCGGGCTCACTCGTCCGTCGCAGGGGGAGATCTCGGTGCTCGGTGCCGATCCCCGCAAGGACCGGGAAACCCGAGGACGGATCGGGCTCGTGTCGCAACAAGAAGAACTGTTCGCCGAACAGCGGGCGCTCGAGTTCGTGCACCTCGCCGCCGTGCTGAACGGACTCACCGACCCGGACTCGGCTGCCCGTCGAGCCCTCGGCCGAGTCGACATGGACCCCGATGACACCCGTCCGATCGCGACGTACTCCAAGGGCATGCGCCAGCGCGTCAAGGTCGCTCAAGCGATCGTGCACGACCCGGACCTGATCCTCATGGACGAACCCCTCACCGGGCTCGATCCTCGGCAACGCCTCGAGATGATCTCGTTGATCCGAGAGCTCGGCGAACGTTCGTGTGTCATCCTGTCGAGCCACGTGCTCGACGAGGTCGAGCGGCTCGGGTCGAACGTGCTCGTCATCGCCCAAGGCCGTCTGGCTGCCCAAGGGGACTTCCATCAGATCCGCAATCTCATGGACGACCGTCCCCACCGCATCCGCGTCCGAGGTGATCAGCCTCGTCGGCTCGCGGGCGCGCTGCTCGAAGCGGCCGGGGCTCGCGGCGTGTCGATCGCTGACGACGACTCGGTGATCGTCGACACCGACGACGTCGACACCTTCCGGCGGACCGTCGCCGCCGCCGCCCAACGTGTGGGGAGCTCGCTCGACGAGGTCCGCCCGCTCGACGACGACCTCGAATCCGTCTTCAAGTACCTGGTTGGCCGATGATGCACACACCCCTGCTTGCCATGACCGCCCGGATCGTTCGAGCCGTGGCCACCCGAGGCCGGCTCATCGCAATGTCGGCCATCGGTCTGATCGGGATCGCGATCAGCGTCCTCATCGCAAACGAGAGCGACAACACCGTGACCAACGGCCTCGAGTTCCTCGAAGAGTTCGGTTTCACGATCTTTGTTCCCCTCGTCGTGCTGGTCGTGGCCTCGGCGACGCTCGGGACCTTTCGGGACGATCGCAACCTCGTCTACTTCTGGCTACGCCCGATCGGGCGCTGGCAGATCGCGTTGGCGGGCGTGTTCGCGGGCGTCGCCGTGGTCGTCCCGCTCATCCTCGTTCCGCTCGGCGTGATGGCCGCTGTGCTTCCGGGTACATCGGTCGGCGCGGCGATCCTGGCAGGAGCGTTCGCCATCGTGGCCTACGGAGCGCTGTTCACGCTGCTCGGACTCGTGACCACGCGCGCCCTCGCATGGGGACTGGGGTACATCCTCGTCTGGGAAGGTTTCTTGTCCTCGCTGAGCGACGGCATGGCCCAGCTGGCCATCCGGACCTATGCGAGCACCATCCTGCGCGACGCCACGACGGCGGGCGAACGGGTCATCGACAGCGTCGGGCCCGCACAGGCGATGATCGCCGTCGTGGCGACCGCCCTGGTCGGTTTCGGCCTCACGACCTGGCGTCTCGGCGCCATGGAGATCGACTGATCGACCAGACTGGTCGCCATGTCGTCCAGCGTGACCCCCGGGCTCGTGTGCGCCCACCACCACCTGTACTCGGCGCTTGCCCGCGGCATGCCTGCGCCGCCGGCTGATCCGCAGAACTTTCTTGGGATCCTCGAGAACATCTGGTGGCGGCTCGACACCGCGCTCGATCTGGAAATGCTCGAATGGTCGGCCAAGCTCGGCGCACTCGAGGCGCTGCAGTCGGGCTGCACGTCGATCATCGATCACCACGAGTCGCCGAACGCGATCGAAGGCTCGTTGACCGTGATCGCCGACGCCTGCGCCGAAGTGGGCGTGCGGGTTGATTGCGCGTACGGCGTCACCGACCGTCACGGCGCTGACGGTGCCCGGCTCGGGTTGGAAGAGAACCGCCGGTTCCTGTCCGAAGGCGGCCGGGGTCGAGTCGGGGTACACGCGAGCTTCACCTGCTCGGACGAGACGCTCGCCGCGGCGGCTGCGCTCGGGGAGGAGTTCGGGGTCGGCGTGCACATTCACGTGGCCGAAGGCATCGACGACGTGGACGCGCCCGAGCGTCTGGCCGGGCTCTCGACCGACGACTGGCTGCTCATTCACGGGGTTCACCTTCCCGACGACCACGGGCTGTCGGGGACTCTCGTGCACAACCCGCGGTCCAACATGAACAATTCGGTCGGCTATGCGCGGCCGGTCCGGTTCACCAATCCGATCGCGCTCGGCACCGACGGGATCGGCGCCGACATGTTCGACGAGTTCCGACTCGCCTACGTCCGCCTCCGGGAGGACGACATCTCCGCATCGCCGGACACCCCGTGGTCGTGGCTCGAACAGGGCTGGGTCCTCTTCCCCGAAGCCCGAGCCGACGCCGTGACCTGGAGCTATCCGATACCCGAGCCGTGGCACGTTGCGTTCACCACCGGCATTCGAGCCATCGACGTCGACATCGACGGCGAGCCCGCAATGCGCGACGGGCGTCCGACGCGGGTCGATGCCGACGAGATTCGTGCCAAGGCCGCCGAGCAGGCTGCACGGTTGTTCGCCCGGCTCGCGTAAGGTCCTCGACGATGAGCGAAGCAGCGGGGTGGGAGCGTACGGTGCTCTCGGTGCTCGGCCAGCGCGGACCCCACCCGCGCGGCGAGGGCGAGCACGACGGCGAGTGGCATTGGGTGAAGTCGTACATGAACGTGCGATTCTTCGTTGGGCTGATCGGTCTGCTGTTGCCGCTCAGCCTGTCGTTCTTCATCACGTGGACGACGGGCCGCTGGTGGCACATCGAAGACTCGTTCAGCGCGTTCTATTACACGGGGTCGAGGGACATCTTCGTCGGCTCGTTGTGTGCCGTCGGCGTCTTCCTCTTCTCCTACAAACTCTCGGACCGCAATGCCGACGGTGTCCCGACGCGGGAGTCACGGGTGTCGACGCTCGGTGGTCTCGGTGCGCTCGTGTTGGCGATCTTCCCGACGTCGCGTCCGCCGTCGGTCGACGCCGCGCTCACGCCGTTGCAAGCGCGCTTCGGCGAGGGCACGGTCAGCAACATCCACTTCATCGGCGCCGCCGTCTTCATCGTCAGCTTGATGCTCGTCGCGATCGAATTCGCCCGTGCCGAAGGCCCCGACAGCCCTCGACCTCTTGACCAGAACGTCGATCACGAGGCGCAGATGGCCAGGCGCCGTCTCATGTGGTGGGTGCACATCGGTGCGGCCACCGCGATCTTTTGTGCGGGGGCCTTCTACATCATCTACAGCCGGACGAACCCAGACTTCCGGTACACGCTGTACATCACCGAATTCGTCACGTCGGTCGCGTTCGGGGTCTCGTGGCTCGTTAAAGGTGCGGAAACCTTCCGCCTCCGGGGCCCGACGTAAACTCGCCGGATGCGCATCGATGGGGATCGACTACTGCGCCGGCTGGCCGAGCTCGGCGCCATCGGCGCGATCGAGGGCACTGAGGGCTGCGCCCGCCTCGCACTGACCGACGAGGACCGCGACGGCCGCGATCTCGTGGTCACGTGGATGCGGGAGCTCGGCCTCGACATCGAAGTAGACGGCATCGGCAACGTGATCGCGACCATGCCGTGGCCTGACGACACGCCGCCGGTCATGTGTGGTTCGCACATCGACACCGTGCGAACGGGCGGCCGGTACGACGGCAACCTCGGCGTGCTTGCCGGGTTGGAGATCATCGAGACCGTGCTCGCCGAGGGCGCCGAACTCGCTCGCCCGCTGTCGGTCGCGTTCTTCACCGACGAGGAGGGCGCCCGTTTTCCGCCCGACATGTTGGGCAGCCTCGTCTACGTCGGCGGCATGCCCCTCGAAGAAGCGCTCACGATCGAAGGGATCGATGGCGCCATCGTTGGCGACGAGCTCGACCGCATCGGCTACGCCGGATCGGCGCCGCTGCCGGGCCGAGTGCCCCACAGCTTCGTCGAGCTCCACATCGAACAAGGCCCCGTGCTCGAAGCCGACGGCGTGACCATCGGCGCGGTCACCGGCGTGCAGGGCATCTCGTGGCAAGAGGTCGTCGTGACCGGCCAGAGCAATCACGCAGGGACGACGCCCATCTCGCATCGCCGCGACCCCGGGTTGGTCGCTGCGCGCTGCACGGCGTTCGTGCGCGACCTCGCCGACGAGCTCGGCCACCCTCAGGTCGCGACCGTTGGTCGGATCGAGTTCCACCCCAACCTCGTCAACGTCGTGCCCGCCTCGGCGACGTTCACCGTCGATCTCCGCAACACCGACGAAGCCGTGCTCCAGGAGTCCGAGCGTCGCTTCGCCGAGTTCCTGGGTGCGGCTGCGGAGGCCGAGGGCTGCACAGTCGAGACCCGCAGGCTCGCCCGGTTCGAGCCGGTCATCTTCGACGACATGGTCATCGACCTCGTCGAGTCGAGCGCTCAGGATCTGGGCTTCAGCGTGCAGCGCATGCCGTCGGGTGCGGGCCACGATGCGCAGATGCTCGCTCGGGTCTGTCCAACCGCCATGGTGTTCACCCCGAGCAAGGACGGCATCAGCCACAACCCGGCCGAACACACCGACCCCGCCGACCTCGAAGCCGGCGCCAACGTGATGCTCCGAACCATGCTGGCCCTGGCGACGGAGGCCTGATGGCGCACACAACGCCCCCGTTGACTCCCGCCTCGCTCGCCGCCCTGCTCGGACGGATCGGACATGAGTGGGAGACCCGCAAGAAGATCTTCGACCTGCCAAACGCTCGGATCTGGTCGGCCGACCCCGACGTCGACTTGGGCGTCGAGTTCCTCGGTCGACCGATCGCCACGCCCATCGGCCCAGCCGCCGGGCCGCACAGCCAGCTCGCCCAGAACATCGTGCTCAGCTGGCTTGGTGGGTCACGCCTGTTCGAGCTCAAGACCGTGCAGATCCTCGACGACCTCGAGATCCAGCGGCCCTGCATCGACATGCAGACGATCGGCTACAACATCGAGTGGAGCCAGGAGCTCACGGTCCCACAGAGCCTGACCGAGTACGTGAAGGCGTCGATGCTGCTCGACATCCTCTCGGGCTGGGAGCCGCTCACCGAGCACCTGGGCCCCGACCCCGGGCCGCACGTGTTCGACATGTCGGTCGGCTACGACCTGGCCGGCATCTCGTCCGACAAGGTCTCGGCGTTCATCACCGGCATGAAGAACGCCACCGCCGAGGTCGATGCGCTCCGCAGTGAGATCACGGGGGAGTGGGCGGAGTTTGCTGACCTCGACTTCCGGACGGTTCTGTCGGACACGCTGACGCTGTCGACCTTCCACGGCTGCCCGCCCGAAGAGATCGAGTCGATCACCAAGCACCTGATCGACGTCCACGAGCTCGACGTGATCGTGAAGCTCAACCCGACGCTGCTCGGCTACGAGACGGTCGCCAGCATCGTCAACGACGAGCTCGGGTACACCGACGTGTCGGTCAAGGAGTCGGCGTTCGCCGAGGATCTCCAGTTCGACCGAGGCATCGAGTTGATCGGCGAGCTGCGCCAGTACGCCGCCGACCGGGGGCGCCAGTTCGGCATCAAGCTCACCAACACGCTCGTGGTCGACAACGCCAAGCAGTTCATGCCCGAGGACACGATGTACCTCTCGGGCCCGCCGCTGCACGTGCTCGCCTCGACCCTGCTCGACAAGCTGGCGACGGCCTTGCCGGGCATGCTCGCCATCCCCGGAAGCGACGGCGACATCATGGTCTCGTTCTCGGCCGGGATCACCAAGGACAACCTGCCGTCGGCCATCGCCATGGGCGTGCAGCCGGCCACCGTGTGCTCGGACCTGCTCAAGCCCGGGGGCTACGGCCGGCTCGCGCCGATGCTCAAGACGCTGGTCAAGGAGATGAAGGCTGCCGGCGCCACCGACATTGCAAGTTTTCGGTCAGCGCGCCAGACCGAGGCAGAGGCGGCCGGGTTCGCATCGGCGAACGCCGCCCATGTCGCCCACATCCGGGGCGACGGGATCGGCGCCTACCACCTCGACGGCAACTCCAAACTGCCTCGTGAGGTCGACCACACCCTCGAGATGTTCGGGTGCGTCGCCTGCAACTTCTGCATCACGGTGTGCCCCAACGATGCGTTCTTCTCGATCCCGAGCCTCACCGACATGGCCGCCCGACAGCAGTACTTCGTGTTTGCCGAGCTCTGCAACGAGTGCGGCAACTGCATGGTCTTCTGCCCCGAAGAGGGCGACCCGGCGTTCGTGAAGCCCCGGGTGTACACCGACGACACGCTGTACGCCGGTCGTGACGGACAGGGCTTCTTGGTGCGAGACGGTGCACTGGTCGACGCCCGTGCCGATGAGGACACGATGGACACCTTCACCAAGCTGTGGGGCAACGGCACGGTCCTTCCGGGAGCGGTGTCGTGAGTCGGGTCATCACCGTCGGTGCAGCTCAGCTCGGACCGATCGAGGCCGAGCACACCCGCGCAGACGTGATCGAACGGCTGCTCGTGTTGCTCCGGCAGGGTGCCGAGCGTGGCTGCGATCTCGTCTCATTCCCCGAACTGGCACTCACCACGTTCTTCCCCCGCTGGTACACCGACACCGTCGACGGTCACGACCACTACTTCGAGACGGAGATGCCCGGCACCGAGACCAAGGTGCTCTTCGACGAGGCAAAGGCGCTTGGCGTGGGCTTCAACCTCGGCTTCGCCGAACTCACCCCGCCCGACGACGACGGCGTCCAGCATCGCTACAACACGACGATTCTCGTCGAGCGCGACGGAACCGAGGTCACCCGATTCCGCAAGGTGCACATCCCCGGCCACGAGGCCGACGAACCGTGGCGCCCGTTCCAGCACCTCGAACGACGCTACTTCGAGGAGTCGCCCGAAGGTTTCGGCGTGCACCGGGCGTTCGGCGGGCTGGTCGGGCTCGCCACGTGCAACGACCGTCGCTGGCCCGAGACCTATCGCGAGATGGGGTTGCAGGGAGTCGAGCTGATCTTGATCGGCTACAACACCCCCATCCACTACGCCCCTGACCCCGGCCAGAACGCGCTGCAGGGATTCCACAACCAGCTGTGCATGCAGGCCGGCGCCTACCAGAACGGCACGTGGGTGGTGGGTGTGGCCAAGGGCGGCACCGAGTGCGGCGTCGAATCGCTGGCGCAATCGTGCATCATCGCCCCATCGGGCCAGATCGTTGCGCAGGCGACGACGTGTGGCGATGAGCTGATCGTTGCCGCCTGCGACCTCGACCGCTGCAAGGACTTCAAAGAGACTCTGTTCGACTTCGCCCGCTACCGCCGACCCGAGCTGTACGGCCGGATCACGGGCCAAAAGGGAGTGATCGAACCATGACCGACTTCACCCTCAACGGTCAGACCGTCTCCGCACGCGACGACCATGCCCACCTGCTCACCGCGCTGCGCGACGAGCTCGGCGTGATGTCGCCCAAGGACGGCTGCTCACCGAGCGGGCAGTGCGGTTGCTGCACCGTGCTCGTCGACGGCAAAGCCCGGGTCGCCTGCCAAACCTCGATGGAACGGGTCGCGGGCACCGAGGTCGTGACGATGGAAGGCATCGACGCCGACGAACGTCAGCGCATGGCCGATGTCTTCGCCGCCCACGGCGCACTCCAATGCGGGTTCTGCACCCCCGGCATTGTCGTGCGGGCCAAGGCAATGATCGACAAGGCCGGCGCGGACCTCACCCGCGAGCGTGCTGCGGGCTTGCTCGGAGCGCACCTGTGCCGCTGCACCGGCTACACGAAGATCCTCGACGCGATCGAAGTGCTGGCCGCCGGCGAAACTGCCGTGGCGATCCAGCCCAAGGGTGTCGGCACCCGGGGCATCAAGTACGAAGCCGCACCCCTCACGCTCGGCGACCGCCCGTTCATCGACGACATGGTTCCCGACGGGCTCCTCCACGGTGCGGTCCACCTGAGCGCCCACGCCCGAGCGGATGTCACCGGGATCGACACCGCAGCCGCCGAGGCGATGCCCGGCGTCGTGCGGGTGTTCACCGCCGCGGACGTCCCCGGCGAGCTGCGCCACGGACTGATCCACAAGGACTGGCCGATCTTCATCCCCGTCGGCGGCCGCACCAGCTATCTCGGTGACGTGCTCGCCTATGTCGTCGCCGAAGACCGCGCCACCGCGCGAGCGGCGGCCGAGCTGGTCGAGGTGAGCTATTCGCCGCTCGACCCGATCACCAACCCGATGCAGGCCATCGCCACCGATGCACCCGCCGTGTGGACGCTCGACGGCAACGTGCTCTCCACCAGCACGTATTCGCGCGGCGACGCCGACGCGGCTCTCGCCGGGGCCGCCCACGTCGTGCGCGAGACGTTCCAGACGCAGCGCATCGACCACGCCTTCGTCGAACCCGAATCGACCCTCGCGGTTCCGATCCCCGCCGGCGACCCGCTGCCATTGACCAACGGCGACACCGCTGGCGACCCGACCGGCTTCGACCGCCTGATGGTGTACTCGGGTGGGCAGGGGATCTGGGACGACCGCAACGACATCGCCCGCATCCTCGATGTGCCGACTGAGACCATCGTGACCGAACTCGTGTCCAACGGCGGTGCGTTTGGCGGCAAAGAGGACATGTCCAACCAGGGCCAGACGGCGCTCGCCGCGTGGCTCCTGCAGCGTCCGGTAAAGACGACGTTCAGTCGCGAGGAGTCGTTCCTCGTCCACACCAAGCGGCATCCGATCCGCATGGAGTACGAGGCGGGCTGTGATGCGGACGGCGTGATGGTTGGCCTGCGTGTCCGGATGGTCGGCGACTCCGGACCGTACGCGTCGGTGGGCATGAAGGTGCTCGAGCGCGCTGCCGGTCATGCGTCGGGTCCCTACGTCGTGCCCAACATCGACCTCGAAGCGATCGCGGCGCGGACCAACAACTCGGTGTGCGGCGCCTTCCGCGGGTTCGGTGCCAATCAGGCCCAGTTCGCGATGGAAGGCTGCATGGACCGCCTGGCCGAGATGGTTGGTATCAGCGGTTGGGAGATGCGCAGCCGCAACGTCGTCGAACCCGGTGTCACGTGGGGCCCGGGCCAGATCCTCGACGACGGCTGCCTTGGCGCCCGGGCGTGTCTCGATGCGGTCAAGCCCGCCTATGACGAGGCGGTCGCGGCGGGCAAGCCAGTCGGACTTGGGCTCGGGTTGAAGAACTCGGGTCTCGGCAACGGCTTCAAAGAGATCGCCAAGGCGGTCGTGCACTTCCGGCCCGACGGTGTCGTCGAGGTCCGGCACTGCTGGACCGAGATGGGCCAGGGCATCCACACCGTCGCCCTGCAGGTGGCGGTCGAAGAACTCGGCGTGTCGGCCGACCAGGTCGAGGTGATCGTCGACTCAACCCGTGAGCTCGGCGCCGGCCAGACGACCGGCTCGCGGGGCACCCTGATGGGTGCCGGATCGGTGCAGGATGCGTGTCGCAAAGCGATGGCCGACGGCTGCAAGGTGGGCGTCGACTACGAGGGCGAGTACCGCGTCGACTGGACCAACTCGCTCTCGGAGGGTCTCGACAATCCGATCATCCACTCGACCTTCGGGTACGCCGCCCAGATGGTGATCCTCGATTCGGATTCGGGCGATGTCGAGAGGGTGGTCGCCGCCCACGACGTCGGCAAGGCGGTCAACCCGCTGTTGTGCGAAGGCCAGATCGAAGGGTCGGTCCACATGGGGCTCGGCTATGCGTTGAGCGAAGGGTTCCCGTGTGATGTCGACGGTCGCCCGCTCAACGACACGTTGCGTTCGCTCGCCATCGTGCGACCCAAAGACATGCCGCCGGTCGACGTGATCCTCGTCGAATCGCCCGAACCGAACTCGCCCTACGGCATCAAGGGCGTCGGTGAGATCGGGCTCGTGCCCACCGCCGGTGCGGTCGCCGCCGCCATGCAGAGCCATGACGGCGTGTGGCGGAACGAACTTCCCCTCGTCAACGAGGACAATCGAGAAACCACTGACTCCTGGAGGGTCTCGTGACTGAATCCAATCTGGCGATCTTCGGCGACTTCGCCCCCGACGGGCAGCAGTCGTACGACAATGCGGTCGCCCGATTCCGTCAGCAGAACATCGTGCTGCCGACGTTCGCCGAGCTGCGTACTCCGTCGACGATCGACCCGGTCATCCTCGACCAGCTGACCGGCGTCGAGAAGGACGCCCCTGACGCCCGCAACCTGTTTCGGGTCCACTGGTTCAATGAGCACGCCGACGAGCCGGGCGACAACTTCCCCGGCCAGGTCGACGTGCCGACCCACATCGAGCTGCCACCAGAGCTGACCGGTGTCGACGCCCGCATCGTGTTGGCCTTCGGCAATCGCTTTCCGATGATCCGGGCCCACAAGGTGCTCGCCGCCTACTCGTGCCTGGTCGCCCGTCTCGTGACCGGCCGTTTCGACCCGACCGCCAACCGGGCGATCTGGCCGAGCACTGGCAACTACGCCCGTGGCGGCATCGCCATCTCCAAGATCATGGGGTGTCGTGGTGTGGCGATCCTGCCCGAGGGAATGAGCCGCGAGCGGTTCGAGTGGCTGGAACGGTGGACCACCAACCCGGACGAGGACGTGATCAAGACGTTCGGCACCGAGAGCAACGTCAAGGAGATCTACGACGCCTGCAACGAACTCTCGCTCGACCCGACCAACGTCATCCTCAACCAGTTCAGCGAGTTCTCGAATCATCTCGGTCACTACGCCGTGACCGGCCCGTCGCTCGAAACGGTCTTCGAGCATGTCACTGCCGACCGGCCCGGCAGCCTTGCCGCCTACGTGTCGGCGTCGGGTTCGGCCGGCACGCTCGGTGCCGGTGACTATCTCAAGGACAGTCATGGCGCCCGCATCGTTGCGGTCGAGGCGCTCGAATGTCCGACGATGCTCTACAACGGGTACGGCGACCACAACATCCAGGGCATCGGCGACAAGCACATCCCGCTCATCCACAACGTCACCAACACCGACATGGCCGTCGCCATCAGCGACGACGCCACCAACAAGCTCGACATCTTGTTCAACTCACCGGCCGGCAAGCGACTGCTCGTCGATCGTGGTGTCGACGGCGAGCTCGTCGACATGTTGGTCGACTTCGGCTACTCATCGATCTGCAACACGCTCGCGGCGATCAACGCCGCCAAGGTGTGGGGCCTGGGATCGGACGACGTGATCATGACGGTCGCCACCGACGGCTCGGACCTCTACAACTCGGACCGCGAGCGCATCATGTCGACCCACTACGCCGGCGGCTTCGACGACGCCGAGGCGGCTGCGGTGTTCGACGAGCACCTTGCCGACGTTGACATCACCCACGCTCGCAGCCTCGACGAGGTCGAACGGGATCGCATCTTCAACCTCGGCTACTTCACCTGGGTCGAACAACAAGGCGTCGAGCTCGACGACTTCGACCGCCGCCGCTCCCAGGATTTCTGGAACGGCCTCCGCCCCCTCATCGACCAGTGGGACGACAAGATCCGCACCTTCAACAACGCGACAGGTGCCAGCTTCGGGTGAGTGTCGTGTCGGCTCCCTAGCCTCAGACTGATGGGCAGACGCTCCGACCGCGAGGAGATCTTCGCTGAACAGCGAATCGTCGTCGTCGATCCGGCTGATCACTCGTTGGTGGAGGTCTTCTGCTGTCCCTTCTGTTTGACCTTCTTCTGCCACGCTGATCTTCACGTCATGGACAAGCCCGGTCAGGCGTTCCTCTCAGTCGAGGACGCTCCGCAGCGAAGTCACTCTCTTGGAGGTCAAGAACGATGTCTGAGCTGCCGCGAGCGGTGCAACAACTCGTTTTGGTTTGAGACCGTCGTGGTCCAAAGGAAGCGGGAGGAGGCTCGCTTACAAGGAATGGCACCCGACGAGCTACGTGCCTGGGTGCTTGCCAATGAGGATCGTGTTTTCCAAGTGCCGTCCCGTGGCCCGGAGTTCCTCTACGAGCTGAAGACGGCGTATGTGATCGCATTCGCAGCACTCGGCACCGCGTACATCCTCAACTCACAGCTCGACCAGGTTCGGGAGCTTCTCAAGCTGCCAAAGCAGACGGAGTGGGACCAGATACCGGCGGTCTGCGGCTATGTAGCGACGGACTTCGAGTATCAGCCGCGAACGATCCTCAGGGTCGAGGACCCGAGTGCCTACGTGGTGATCATCCCGCCCAACCACTCGGTCGACACTGGAGGGTCGGAGGTCTCGCATGGGGTCTACCTTCCTACCGAGGACACTGAGGGCAACTTCTATTCGATGTTGGCTGATGGCCCATTCCGCGCTCGCGTTGTCGCAGTCGTTGCGTGGCCCGATGCTCGGCGTTTTGCGAACAGCTGGCAGGCAAGCGACGAAACTCGCCTGGAGCGAGTTGAGGCCGGGGTATCACGCGAGACGTTGAAGCGAGCTCGCAAAGTCGGTGCAGACGGACGCCTTATCTCATCGCCCAAGATCCGCTAACGATCTCGGTAGACGTCGCGGCGGTGCCCGATCCGGATCACGAGAATCACGAGCCGATGGTCGTGGACCTCGTACAGCACGCGGTAGTTGCCGACCCGTACCCGATAAACCGACTCCTCGCCGGCCAGCTTCGTGCAGTTCGGCGGTCGCGGATCGTTTGCCAAGAGGTCGAGCGCGGCGCGGATTCGAAGCTGGTCGTTCCGCTCCAGCCGAGCGAGCGATTTGATCGCGCTCCGGCGGATCTCGACCCGGTAGGTGCTCACTCGAGTCCCAGCATCTCCTTGACCTCATCCCACGGGACGTAGTCGTCCTCAGCGCGAGCTTCGGCGATTGCTCGGCGGTCGTCGGCGTCGTCAGCAGCGTCGATCAAGCGGTCGTAGACCTCGGAGTCGATCAATACAGCGACTCGTTTGCCGCGGCGAGTGAGCGTTACTGGTTCTCCCGATTGCCGCGACTCTTCGATGACCTCAGCGAGTCGATTGCGGGCTTCGCTGACGGCGACCTCAGACATGTACGAATCGTACAAAACGTCTCCACTCGTGTCACGATGCATCAGTCGAAGGGATCCCAGTTGGTGCAGTTGCCTTTGCAGCCGTTGTCGCAGGTGCAGAGGATTTGGCCGTTTTCGAGTGAGGTGGGGCCGTGTTTGCTGGCGGGGTGGATGTGGTCGGCGACGAGCCAGGTGAGGGTGGCGGGGCAGCCGGGGATGACGCATCGTCCGCGGGATTCGACGAGTAGCGCCTGTTTGAGGGCGGGTGGGAAGAGTCGGGTGTCGGTGCCGAGGTCGATGGTCCGTGATTCGGCGGTCATGATTTGTCTGCGGAGCCGGCCGATCAACAGGATCGGCCAGATACTTCGAGGGTCCAATGGTGTGCCGCGGATGGTTTCGCAGCGTCCGTCGATGTCTTGGGCGTCGACGGGGAGTTTGAGCGGGTCGAAGTCGGCGATCTGACCGGTTTCGGGGTCGATGGCGTCGAGTACTCGGGCGAGGGTGTCTTCGGCGACTTTTTGTGACATGACGATGTTGACCAACGGGATGGGCATGGTGCCGTCGGCACGCTTGTGCCCGCGGGTGACGAGGGTGGCCAGTGCGTGGGCGTTGCGTTGCCGCCGTCCGACCGGCAATGGGTCACCGTCGTCGGATTCGGTCTTTTCGGCGTCGAGTGTTCGTTTGATTTGGTAGTCGATGGCGGTTTGGATGGCTTCGCCGGTGATGGGGTCGAGTACGCCTTCGATTTCGACGTCGCCGTTGGGAAGGGTGCGGATGCGGAGTCCGTAGCGTTCGGGTTGATCGTTGGGGAGGGTGCCGTCGGGGTTGACGTGGAGGAGCCAGTAGCCGAGGGCTTGCATCCACGCCGGGAAATCAAGCAGGGCTGCTTGTTCGACGAAGAACGACTGTGCCAGCACGAACTCTGCGTGGAACGAGGGCTCATACGCGCGGCGGAGTTCTTCGACATGGATTTGGGTCAACGTCCCGGCGAGCCATGCGTCTCGAAGGACGGGGAACTCTGATACCCAGCCGCCGACGAACTTCGCAGAGTTGACGGTGGGGGCAGCCCACCCCGTCAAGGCGCAGATGCGGGTTGTGGCCGAGGTGCGTCGGCCGCGGCGTTTCTCGGTTTTGCCGGAGGACTCAGCCTCGGACAGTGCTTGGCCGGCGATCGCTTTGGATCGTTCGGCCGCGGTCAGGGCGGCGACGATGAGGTCTTCGAGGTCGGCCTTGGACAGGGTCCCCAACCCGATGTCGGTCAGCTGATCGAGGTCGGTTTGGAGGCGTGCGAGGGTGTCGGTGATCGCGGTGGTTTGGGTTTCGGGATCGAGCAGAACGCTGCTGCTACTCCGACCGGTCATACGAACAAGTGTACGAAGGGGGTGTGACACTATCCGGCGGGTTTGGGGGCTCTTTCGAAGAAATGCGCGGCAGAAGTGCGAGAGCAGAGTTCGGGATGCACCCAAGTCATCCTCATCGGACTCGACGGCGAAGAGGTCGCCGATCCGGATCCCGACACGCCGATCGAGTCCATGACCGGCCAAATGCTCTCGTCGCCGATCACCGTGCACGAGCGACCGGTCGACGGCAGCTGACGGCTCAGCCGCTGTCGCTCGCTCGAGACACCCGCGACAGGTCGTCGTACGCTGCGGGGGTGCGGCATGTCGTTCCCGAATCGCAGAAGTCGTTCTACGACGCGTGGCACTTCGCCCCTGCGGTGATTCACGACGGCATCGCCTTTCTGAGCGGCGTCACCGGCATGCGCGCCGACGGCACGTGCGCCGAAGACGCCGCCGAGCAGTTCACCCAGCTGTTCGACACGATCGATGTCGTCCTGACCGAAGCGGGGTTGGACTGGTCGGACGTGATCGAGATGACGAGCTGGCACACGGACATGTCCGAGTTCGGCGCCTTCCAAGCCGTGCGCGACCGCTACGTCGTCGAGCCCTGGCCCGCCTGGACCGCAGTCGGCACGACGGGCCTCGCGCTCCCAGACGCCCGCGCTGAGGTCCGGGTAGTTGCGCGTACAGCTCAGTGAATTCGCGCGCCCTTGACGAGGTCATCGCCGCGGCGGCAGACCTGTTGCGCCATGTGGACGAGCCGATGGCCAAGTCGTTCACGACGCTGCTGTCCGATGCCATCGGCGGCGACGTCGCCACCGAGCCCACGCCCTTTCCGCTCGGTGCGTATCCCGAGCTTCAGTCCCGATCGAACGAGGCAACGGCCAGCGCGGTCGCCGCGATCGAGTCCGCAGCCGGCCAGATCAACTGGTGGCAGAGCAGCGCCGAGCTCGTCCCGCCCGGATGGGTCGAACACAGCGGGGCGACCGAGCTCGTCGGCCCTGAGGGCAGTATCCGTGGCGACGACTCGGCGCGGTTCGGGATCTTCTACCTGTCGCCCGGCCTCGACTACCCCGACCACTGGCACGACGCGGATGAGTTCTACCTCGTCTTGGCTGGTGGCGCGGAGTGGACCGTCGCTGGGGAGACCGGATGGAAGGGCCCGGGTGCGTATGTCCGCACACCGTCCCGCGCCGTTCACCGCATCGTGACCCGCGACGAGCCGATGCTCGCCTTCTGGGGGTGGGCAGGCGACACGAGCTTCGACAGCTACGCCTACTGAACCGGGGACAGTTGCCGCTACGTTGCGCTGGTGCCGAGTCCCCTCACCTCCGAAGGCACCAACCACGGCGGCTTCGAACCAACCGACTGGACGCTGCTCTCGCTGACGTCGCTCATCTGGGGGTCGTCGTTTCTGTGGATCGCCATCGGCCTCGACGCCTTCCATCCCGGAGTGATTGCGTGCGGGCGCATGGCACTCGGCGCAGCGGTCCTGTGGTCGATTCCTCGAGCTCGGGCGCCCATCCCCCGAACCGCGTGGGGCCCGCTCGCGGTGATCGCGCTCGGCGGCAATGCATTCCCCGCCGTCTTCTTCGCCCTCGCCCAACAACGGATCGAATCGTCGGTCGCGGGCATGATCAACTCGGTCGGTCCGATTCTCACGCTCGTCGTCTCCATCGCCATGCTGCGCAAGGCGCCGCCTCGCCGATCGGTCATCGGTCTCGTCGTCGGTCTGATCGGTGCGCTGCTCCTGGCATGGCCGAATGTGCGCGGCGTCGATGCGGAGCCCCTTGGTGTGTTGCTCGCCTTCTGCGCCGTGATCGGCTACTCGATCTCGAACAACTTCATGCCGCCGCTCGCCCAGACCTACGGCGCTGCTCCGGTGATTGCCCGAGCCATGCTCGCGTCGGCGATCGGGCTCGCGCCGTGGGGCGTGTGGGGTGTGACCAGCTCGTCGTTTGCGTGGGATTCGTTGGCGGCGCTGGTGATCCTCGGCGTTCTGGGCACTGGCATCGCCCGGACGATGTACGCAACGTTGACCGGTCGGGTGGGGGCGCCCCGAAGTTCGCTCGTCGGCTATCTCGTTCCTCTCGTCGCGGTGATCCTCGGCATCGTCGTGCGCAGCGAGTCCGTCGGCGCCATCGAGCTGGTCGGCACGGCGTTCATCCTCGCTGGCGCCGCATCGATCGGGAAGCGCTCGCCCCGTCGCCCGATATAGGCGTCCTTCGACACTGAGGCACACGGATTGCAGCGGGCTCCTGCCCGACACACCTGGAGCGGGCTGCAGTCGACATACTGGCGACCATGAATCACGACGAGGTGATCGAGCTCGCCGCGAACGTCGATGACATGGACCCCCGGCTGTGGCCCCACGTCGTCGAACGGTTGCTTGCCGTCGGGGCGCTCGACGCGTGGACCACGGCGATCGGGATGAAGAAAGGGCGTCCCGCGATCATGCTCTCGGCGCTGTGCAACCCCGCTGACGCCGCCGCCGTACGCAACGTGTTCTTCACCCACACGTCGACGATCGGCGTGCGCGAACACACCGTGGGCCGCCACCTTCTCGACCGACGATTCGAGAAGGTCGAGGTCAGGGGCGAACGCATCGCCGTCAAGGTTTCGAGCGACGCCGACGTCGAACGAAACCGAAGCGTCGAATGGGACGATGTCATTCGCGCGGCCGAATCGCTTGGCCTGTCACCCAAAGACGTCCTCGCTGCGGCGTCGGCCAAATCGACGGAGACCACCAGCTCGTGACTCGCTCCGCCGACGTTCTGCTCGCGGCACTCGACGACTGGTTCGACGACGCAGGCCAACGAATCATCGCCTGCAGCGGGGGTGTCGACTCGTTGACCCTTGCGACGGCCGCCCACGCCCACGACCCCGAGGCGACCGTCGTCGCCCACACGATCTCGCCCGCTGTCCCTGCCGAAGGCACCGCACGGGTGGTCGACACCGCCCGGCGACACGACTGGAACCTCGAGCTGATGCGCTCCGGCGAATTCGACGACGAGCGCTACCTCGCCAACCCCACCGACCGCTGCTACTACTGCAAGACCAACCTCTATGACGCCATCGGTGAGCTGATCCCCGACACCACCGGCCGCGCCGCAGTCGTGCTGAGCGGAGCGAACCTCGACGATCTCGGCGAGTATCGGCCCGGATTGACCGCCGCAGCCGAGCACGGGGTTCGGCATCCATTCGTCGAGCTCGATATCACGAAGGCCGAGATCCGAGTGCTCGCCCGGCACCTCGGCTCCGATGCTGCCGAGCTGCCGGCCTCGCCATGCCTCGCAAGCCGCCTTTACACGGGCACCCGGGTGACCGCGTCACGGCTCCAGGCGATCGAGGCGGGCGAAGCGATCCTGCGCCAGGTCGGCGCACCTGTTGCGCGCTGTCGAATCCGAGACGCGGCGGTCATCGTCGAGGTGCCAGCCGATGACCGAACGCTCGTCACCGACACGGTGCTCGACGACGTTGCCGCTGCGATGCGCTGCATCGAGCCTTCCATCGACGAGGTGCTTCTCGATGAGCGGCCGTACCGTCCCGGCCAAGCGATCGTGGGGGCGAGCTGACATGCACGTTCCTGATCACGACCGCACGAGCCGGATCGGCATGCCCGAAGCGGTCTTGTGTAGTCCCAAATCCGACGGACAGCTCGCCGCGATCCTTGTCGACCATGTCGAGCGCGGCGCGCCCACCCTGTTCACCCGGTTGGCGGTCGATCGACTCGATGCCGTGCTCGCCGGCGCGTCCGTCGATGCCTCCGCCATCGATCACGACGCAATCTCGTCGACGGCCATCGTGGGCGGAACACTCACAGCCCGCCCCGGGCGGGTCGCAATCGTTGCTGCGGGGACATCAGACCAGGCGGTCGCCGCAGAGGCAGCCCGCACGCTCACATTCAGTGGCATCGACGCGACCCAGTACGTCGACGTAGGTGTCGCCGGCCTGTGGCGCCTCGAAGCGCGGATCGACGAGATCCGCCACGCCGATGTCGTGATCGTCGTCGCCGGTATGGACGCGGCGCTCGTTTCCGTGCTCGGAGGCCTCGTTGCCAACCCGATCATCGCCGTGCCGACCTCGGTTGGATACGGCGTTGCCGCTGGTGGCAGCACGGCGTTGCACAGCGCACTCGCCACCTGCGCCCAAGGCGTCGCAGTCATGAACGTCGACAACGGATTCGGCGCCGCGTGTGCTGCCATCCGCATCCTCAACCTCGTCGAGGCGTCGTGACCGCCACGTCGATCGCGTGGTTCGATGGCACGGCCGGCGCGAGCGGCGACATGTTGCTGGGAGCCTTTGTCGATGCGGGCGTCCCGATCGATGTTCCCGCTTCGGCGATCGACGCCCTCGACATTGGCGTCACGCTCGAGGTCGAGGTCGTCCAGCGAGGCTCATTGGCCGCCAGTCGTGTCCACGTAAAGACACCGGACACGTCCCAAGTCCGGCATTTGGCCGACATCGTCGAGATGTTCGACATGCTCGATGCTGATCTCGCCCGCCTCGCGGCGGAGGTCTTCGCCCGGCTCGCTCGCGCGGAGGCGGCGGTCCACGGAACCTCGATCGACGAGGTCCACTTTCACGAGGTCGGTGCACTCGACTCCATCGCCGATGTTGTCGGTGCGGCGGCGTGCCTGCGTTGGCTGAACCTGGAGCGGATCCACTGTTCGACACTGAGCCTTGGATCGGGACGATCGCGGGGAACGCACGGACCGCTCCCGATTCCGGCACCTGCTGTCCTGGAGCTGGTGAGGGGAGAGGTACCGGTGTCGTCGGGGCCGGCGCCGTTCGAATCCACGACCCCCACCGGTGCAGCGGTCCTGGTGTCCGTCGTCGACGAGTGGTCGCCGATGCCGCCGATGACCGTGCACTCCGTCGGCCTCGGGGCCGGCCATCGCGACAGCGATGACGTCGTGAACGCACTGCGGCTCGTCCTCGGAGAACGCGCCGAGAACGGCGCTCGGGGCCGATTCAGAAGATGACGTCGGCTGCCGCGGAGACCGTGTGCGTCTGACCGGTGGAGGACTGATTCTTCCAGTAGCGGTTGGTGTGTTCGATGAGCTGGGCCGCAGTCGGTATGTCGGCATCGCCGTCGTCGGTCGTGTGTCCGTCACTGACCAGGACGGTGTCGAATCCCCGCACCTGAGCTCCGTGCAAGGTCCACCGAACACAGAAGTCGGTCTGCGCTCCGGTCACGACGAGCCGGTCGACGTCGAGCTCCGTCAGCACGTCCGTCATCGTGGTGCCGTCGAAGGAATCCCGGTGTTGCTTGTGCACGATCGGCTCGCCCTCTGCCACGGGCAGCTCCGGAACGATCTGCCAGCCCTCAGTATCTGCCGGTAGGTCCTCGTCCGAGTGCTGAACCCAGACCACGGGCACGCCTTCACGACGCGCTCGTTCGACCAGAGCCACAATCGTGCCAACGACCTCGTCGCCTGCGTGGGCATTGACGACCACGTCGTTCTGGACATCGATGACGAGCAGCGCTGATCGTGGAGCCATGACTTCGAACGGTACGTGATGCTGCCCGACGCGCTCCCAAACCTCTTGCTATGTCAGACTTGACCCCATGGGTGTTGCGCTGATCACGGGAGCCAGTCGAGGGATCGGGGCGGGCGTTGCTCGGCACCTCGCGGATGTCGGCCACGACATCGCCATCACGTATGCCTCGAACGACGACGCCGCGGCAGCCGTTGTCGCTGACGTCGAGTCCCGTGGCCGACGCGCGATCGCGATCAAGGGCGACGTTGCCGACGAAGCCCACGTGATTGACGCGTTCGACCGCACGACCGCGGAGCTCGGCCTCCCGACGATCATCATCAACAACGCCGGCATCCTCGACACGCAGGGTCCACTCGTCGACTTCACCGCCGAACGCATCCAGCGGGTGGTCGACGTCAACGTCGTCGGCGCGCTGTTGGTCGCCCGCGAGGCCGTCCGACGGCTCTCCACCCGGCTCGGCGGACCCGGGGGAGTCATCGTCAACGTGTCGTCAGCTGCCGCCCGACTCGGCTCGCCTTGGGAGTACGTCGACTACGCCGCAACCAAGGGAGCGATCGACACGATGACGGTGGGCTTAGCGGCGGAGACAGCCCGCGAGGGCATCCGCGTGAGCGCTGTACGCCCCGGAATGATTGACACGGATATCCATGCGTCGGGGGGCATGCCCGACCGAGTCGAACGGCTGAAGGACCGCATCCCGCAGGGAAGGGGAGGCACGGTCGACGAAGTCGCTGCTCTGATCACGTGGCTCGCGTCGGATGAGGCGAGCTACACCACAGGAGCGATCGTCGACGTCGCGGGTGGGAAGTAGTCTAAAAATTAGATTTATTAGTGATCTGAATCTACGATTACAATAGGGTCTATGAATACGATCCCATTTCCGCATCATGGCCCGCTGGCGCCGGAGCAGGTGCATGGTCGAAATGGACTCGTGATCGATCTCGCGCAGCGCATGGCCGATCGCCGAGTCACTGCGCTCCTCGGGCCGCGGCGTTACGGCAAAACCAGCGTCATGAAGAAGGTCGCCGCCGATCTCGAAGCCACCGACCAGCAAGTCATCTGGCTCGACCTCTACGAGCTCCGGTCAATGACCGATCTTCTCGCCGCCATTGACGCCGGTCTCTCCGCAACCCGTGGCGCAGTCCGTCGCACCCTCGACACCGTGGCGTCGGGCATGTCCATCAACCTCGGAGTCGCCGTCTTCGAGTTGAACCGCGAAGCTCGGGCGGACAGAGATCCGGCCAACGAAGTACGCCGACGACTCGACGTGATCACCACGACCGCAGAACGAATGCCGCTCTGCCTCTTCATCGACGAGTTCGCTGGCATCGACGGGGTCGACGGTGGTGCCGGGATGTTGCGGACGGCGCTCCAACACCACACCCAGGAACTCGGACTGCTCTTCGCCGGCTCCCAACCGTCGGTCATGGAGGCGTTGTTCACCGATCAAGCACAACCCTTCTTCGGCCAAGCCGACCTGGTCGAAATCGAGCCGCTCGACACGGGCGCCGTCGTCGAGCTCGTCCACCAAGGCTTCGCTGCCACGGGAAAGTCCGCCGGCGCCGTCGCCGGGCGTATCGCCGAGCTGACCCGCGGTCACCCTCAACGGACCATGCAGCTCGCCGATGCTGTCTGGCGAGCGACGGGCGCCGACGCTGACGACGTTGCCTGGGAGTCTGGACTCGCCGAGGTGCGACGATCGGTCGACCTTGGATCGGAGCGGATCTTCTCGCTCCTGACCGGAGGTCAACAGAAGGCCTTGCGTGCGCTGGCGACTGGTGGGTCCATCTACGGTCGGGCGGCCCGGGACCTCGAGCTGCCCAGTGCGACGGCCAAGAACGCGGTCGTCGCACTCGAGCGCATGGGATTCGTCGTCCGCATTGACGAGGCGTGGCACATCGTTGACCCGTTCTTGGTCGATTGGTTGGGCCGCCGGTTCGTGTGATTCCTTGATGAACCGCACCCCGATGCCGATCGGAACGAATGCGGCGTCACCTTCTCCTCTCGGTGTTCTTGGCCGTGGCAGTCCCCAGTGGCTGTGCCGGTGAGCCTGATGTCGAGGAGTCTCGGTGGGTCGACCTGACCCCCGATCCGACGTCCTCGACCGTTCCCGAAGCCCTCGCGCTCGACGACCCGCCGACCACGACCCAGGCCTCAACCTCACACCGTTGCAGCGGAGACCACCGTTCCACCCACCACCGAGTCCGTCCCCGGTGAGCCGGGCACCCTCCCTTGCCTCACGGCAAGCGGGATCCCGTTGCAGCGAACCTCGACCACGTTCGACTACGGAAAGGGGCCTGTGCCGGCGATCGAGTACGACGCCGATTCGGTGGGCGTCTATGTGAAGGCCGAGGCCGTCGTCACGGTCGACACGCTCGACTGGATCAACTGGGCCAGTAGTGGGGGTCGGACCCTCGTCGTCGCCGAGGCCGGACCTGCGGTCGACACGATCACCCTCACGAGTCGAAGAGGAGAGGTCGACACGGCCAAGCCGGAGGACGACCGTTTCGCATTGCTCGCCGTCTTCGGAGATGGCCTCGAGGCGATCGATGAGCTCGTCGCCTACGACGCCTCGGGCGCCGTCGTCGGCCGATGCGCTCCAGACGCCGACGCGGTGTTCATGCCCTGCGACTAACTGTTCGCGGTCACGTTGGTGTCTGACCCCAACGTGACTGGCCGAGGTGGCGAGAGACGAGGAAGTCGAAGGCGGTTTCGAGGGAGCGATAGCGGACCAGGTCGTCACGGGCGATCACGGCGGCTTCGTCGGAGATCGGGTTGGCATCGGGGGCTTTCATCAACGCCTCGCACACGCGCTCGAGCGTGACGAACGCGGAGATCGTCTCGGCCACGGTCGGTCCCGTCGTGAGCAGACCATGGCAGCGCAGCATCGCCACCTGCTTGTCGCCGAGCGCGTTCGCAATGCGCTTGCCGCCCTCGACGCCGAGCACCTGCACTTCTTCGTCATCGAAGAACGCCCACCGGTCGTGGAACGTACACGCCTCCTGAGTGATGGCTTCGATCGGTCGACCCGTGGCGCAGAACGGGGTGCCCCACGGGGTGTGGGTGTGGGCGACGCCGACGACGTCGGGACGAGCCTCGTGGATCGGATGATGAATGTGATACGCCGTCGTGTTGATCGGCGTGCCGCACGTGGCCGTGCCGTCAGGTCCGACCAGGACGAGATCGTCGACCGTCGCCTTCTCGAATCCGCACGGGAACCGCAGCAGCCACATGTGGTCGGTGTGCTCCGGGTCCCTCGCAGTGATGTGGCCGTCGCCCAGATCACCCCACCGAAGTGCAGCGAAGATCCGGTAGCCGAGCGCCACCTCCTCCTTGCGGCGAGCCCGTTCGGCCTCGATGTCGATCTCGGTCATGTCACTCCGGAAACGTCTCGTGGGTGGCTTTCAGCTCGGCCACGGCCTTGGTCACCATCTCCTCGACCACGTCGAGGTCAACGTCGGCGAGCTTGTTGATGTACAGGCAGCTCTTCCCGATCTTGTGCTTGCCGAGGCGCGATCGCTCGTCGTCGAAGTCTTGGTACCCGGGCATCAGGTAGAGGACCTGGTTGGCTTTCCGGGGGGAGAAACCGACCATCATCCACTCGCCGGATCGGCCCGACTCGTACTCGTATTTGTAGCGACCGAAGCCCACGATCGACGGGCCCCACATCTTCGCCTCGTAGCCGGTGACTTTGGCCATGAGGTCCTTGAGGGTCTCCGCGTCGGCTCGTCGGACGTCGTGTTCGATCGACGCGATGAACTCTTCCGGTTCGACCGTGGTTGGTTTGGTCTTGTTCTCCGCCACGTGTTTCCCCCTACGTTGCGACTGATGGGATTCACCCGAGATGAACTCGAGTCGTTCCGTAGCGCGACAGTACCGGACCTCGTGGGACCAGGACTGCGCCTGCTCTTCGTGGGGATCAACCCCGGCCTGTGGACAGCAGCCACCCAGACCCACTTTGCGCACCCCGGCAATCGCTTCTACCCGGCACTCGAGAAGGCGGGCATCATCACTCGCACCATCGATCGCGGCGACGGCATGTCCGACGACGACCGAGCGCATCTGCTCGACCGGGGGATCGGCATCACCAACGTCGTCCATCGCACAACGGCGCGTGCGAGCGAGCTCTCCGCCGACGAGCTCCGCGCTGGCGGCGCCATCCTCCGCAGCTTCGTTCGCTCCCACCGACCCGCCGTCGTTGCGGTTGCCGGCATCACGGCGTACCGGACCGCCTTCGGCGAGCGGAAGGCGACGATGGGGGAGCAGCCCGTGGATTTCGAGGGCAGCCGCCTCTGGGTCGTCCCGAACCCGTCCGGGCTCAACGCCCACGAGACGATCGACTCGCTCGCGATGGCCTACGCCGCCCCAGCTGTGGCCGCAGGAGTCATCGGCGACTGACCCTTTGCTCAGCGCAGGGCGCCGAGCGCCGCGAGCGCGATCATGATGGCGCCGCCGGCGCGCATGATCTGGCGTTGCCGTCGATCGGTGAGCCGGTCGCCGAGGGCCGATGCGCCGACGGCCAGGCACAGGTGCCATCCAAGCGACGCGACGACGATGCCCACCGAGAAGGTCACGAGTGCCGACGCCGAGTCGCGGAACGGCACGGCATTCAGGACCGCGACCCACACGCCCAGCACCGACGGCGTCAGCGCGGTGAAGGAGAACATCGCGGGCAGCGGTCGTTCGACCCGCTCGGCGAGCGCTGCGGCCGCCGTTGGCCGGAGGATGAGCAGGCCCCCGACGAGGAGCAGCGTGGCGACCGAGGCCACCTGGAGCGCGACCGACAGTGCGCCCGGCAGGGCGGCACCCGCGATCACGATGGCCGCCGCAGCCGACAACATGGCGACGTCTCCCAACGCGACGCCGAGACCGCCCTCGATTCCCTTCCGGCGCCCCTGGTGCATGCCGATCTCGACGAGCGTCAAGGCCACTGGTCCGGGCGGGGGGATCACCAACAGGCCGAGTCCGATGCCGAGAATCACGATGCTCACGTCCATGACCGCAGTATCGGTGAGTCATCGCCGGGTTTGGGCTGGATCTGCGTCATCGGTCTGCCGAGATACCGTGGATTCCATGGCATTGGATGAGATCGACCGCCAGATCATCGGTGAGCTACAAATCGACAGTCGGATCTCGGTCGCCGACCTCGCCGACCGAATCAACCTCGGACCGTCGGCCACGAGCGAACGACTCCGCAGACTCCGCGCCTCGGGCATCGTCCGGCGCTTCACCATCGAGCTCGACCCTCGGGCGATCGGGCGCCAGATCGACGCCTTCGTCGACGTGCGCTTCGCCACGAACTACTCACCCGGCCTCGACTTCGAGGCTCCCGAGCTCGCGGCCGTGGTCGAGGCGACCCACCTCACCGGTCGGTACGACCTCCAGCTCCGCGTCTCGGCCACCGATGTCGCCGAGCTCGACCGGCTTCTTGAGGCGCTCAAGGACGAACTCGGCGCGGTGGAGACCAACACGCGTCTGATTCTTCGGACCATCGAGGGCTTCCCTCGACACCCCCCTCTCGGGGACTGACCTGCGACACTGTCGCCATGATTGATCACGAACGACTCGATCGGGTCGGCGATGTCGGCCGTCGCTACGTGGATCGCGGCGTCCTGCCGTACAGCCACGTTCAGGTCGCCCACCGAGGCGAGGTCGTCTATGCCGACCTTCATGGCTTCGCCGACGTCGACCGTGCCGTGCCGATCGCGCCGGACACGATCTGTCGCATCTACTCGATGACCAAGCCGATCACGTCCATCGTGATCATGCAGCTCGTCGAGGAAGGCGCCCTCCTGCTCGAGACGCCGCTCGCCGAACATCTTCCGGAGTTCGCGAATCCCCGCGTCTTCGTTGGCGGGTCGGACATGAGCCCGCAGACCAGGCCCGCCAGCAACCCGATCGAGATTCGTCATCTGCTGACGCACACGTCGGGCATCACCTATGGGTTCCACCGCCAGACGCCTGTCGACGCCCGATATCGGCGCAAGAAACTGGGTGACTTTGTCACCCCGGACTACGACCTCGACGAGGCGATGCGTCTCCTGGCGGCCGAGCCGCTGCTGTTCGACCCGGGCACCGCGTGGAATTACGGACTGTCGACCGACGTGCTCGGAGCCGTGATCGAGCGGGTCACCGGTCAGACGCTCGACGTCGCCTTTCAGGAGCGGATCTTCGAACCGCTCGGCATGGTCGACACCGGTTTCCACGTGGATGCGTCGAAGGCCGACCGCCTCGCGGCGCTCTACATCCCCGGTGCCGGTGGCATGTCGAGAATGGACGACCCGACGACGTCCCGATTGCATGCTCCGCCGTCGTTCTTGTCCGGCGGTGGAGGCCTCGTGTCGACGATGGATGACTATCAACGATTCGTCGACATGCTCGCCGCGGGCGGACACGCTCCCGGGGGGCGCCTGATCGGGCGCTTCACGCTGGACTACATGACGAAGAATCACCTCCCCGGCGGTGCGCTGCTCAACGACCTCGGCCAGTCCCTGTTCTCCGAGGTCACCTTGGACGGCATGGGGTTCGGTCTCGGATTCGCGGTCATCGAAGATGCGGCCGCCAACGCCTCGCTGTGCTCGGCGGGGGAGTTCAACTGGGGAGGTGCTGCCAGCACCGTGTTCTGGGTCGATCCCGTCAACGAGCTCACGGTGGTCTTCCTGACCCAACTGTTGCCCAGCTCCACCTATCCCGTTCGTCGCGAGCTGCGCAACGCCGTCTACCAGGCCCTCACCTGAGTCGCCGCCGCGCTCAGCTCGGTTGAAAGCGCCGAGCATGGCGCCTGTGTGCCGCAAGCATCTCGTCGAGCCGACTGCTCACGAGCGCGCCCTCACGAACGACCGGCACGCCAGCGACGACCGTGTGCCAGGCGCTCGTCGGACCGCACCGAAGCCACCCTTCGATCGGATCGTCGAGCACGCCCGCAAACGCCGGACCGTCGAGCTTCCACACGGCGAGGTCGCCCACCGACCCGACCGAGAGCTCGCCGAGCTCGCCCATCCGGCCAAGGCACCCGGCGCCGCCCCTCGTCGCCACGTCGAGCGCGTCTCGAGCCGTCATTGCGCCCGCCCCCGAGCGGAGCTTGCCCTGCAGCATCGCGAGTCGGGCCTCCTGCCAGAGCGAGGCTGCGTCTGCCGAGGAGGAACCATCGCAGCCGAGCCCCACCGGGCACCCCGCGTGGCGCAGGTCGACCACTGGCGCAATCCCCGAGCTGAGGATCATGTTCGAGCTCGGACAGTGCGCGATGCCGACACCGGCAGCACCGAGTCGGCTCACCTCTGCGGCGTCGGGTCGAACGACGTGGGCGCCCCAGGTCCGGTCGGTCATCCAGCCGACGTCTTCGTAGAGGTCGACGGGGCGCATCCCGAACGTGGCCAGGGCGTATTCGTCATCTTCGGCGTTCTCGGCGAGATGAGTATGCAACCGGACGTCGAGACGCTCGGCGAGCTCGGCCGTACGGCGCATGAGTTCGGGGGTCACGCTGAACGGGCTGCACGGTGCCAGGGCGATCCGGGTCATGGCGCCGTGCGATGCGTCGTGCCATCGAGCGACGTGGCGTTCGGATTCGGCGAGGATGTCCTCTTCGTCTCGGACGGCGTCGTCGGGTGGCAGGCCGCCGTCCTTCACGCTCAGGCTCATGGAGCCGTACGTCGGGTGAAA
The DNA here is from genome assembly GCA_020629635.1 of Acidimicrobiales bacterium. GTDB lineage: Bacteria > Actinomycetota > Acidimicrobiia > Acidimicrobiales > SHLQ01 > SHLQ01. The sequence continues at coordinate 86,180 of JAHDCX010000010.1, forward strand.
CCGCATGCCGAGATCCGAGGCCGCCGCGATCTCGGCCGCCAGTAGGTCTCCGGCTCGCGGAGGGTGGAGGTAGTGATGATCCGACGACGTCGTACAGCCGGAGAGGGCCAGTTCGGCGAGACCGACCCAGGCGGCAACGTGGACCGACTCCTCGTCGATGTTCGCCGTCCACGTGGGATACAGCGATTGCAGCCATCCGAAGAGGGGAGCGCTGGTCATCGGGGGCCAGGCCCGAGTCAGGTTCTGCCACAGGTGATGGTGGGTGTTGATCAGGCCGGGCGTGACGAGTCCGTCGGCGGCATCGAGGGTCTGGCCGGCCTCCGGTTCGGGGTCGGTCGACGAGCCGAGCGAGGACACGAGGCCGTTCGTGATCGCCACCCATCCGCCGATGAGCTCGCGCCGATCGGCGTCCATCGTCGCGACGAGGCGGGCGTTGCGGACGAGCAGGTCAGCGGGCATCGTCTGAGTCTGTCACCGGCTCAGCGGGTGAACAGCCAACCGGCCACGAAGATCCCGAAGGCGATCGTGGCGAGGCGGATTGCTCGGACCGGAAGACGGCGCCCGGCGCGGGCGCTCACCCAGCCGCCGACGACGCTGCCGACGGCGAGCGGTACGAGCGCCGCCCAGGAGACGAAGCCGTTCAGGCCATAGGCGACGATGGCCATGAGGGTCCCGGTGCCGATCGCGATGTTCTTGGCGGCGTTCGCCGAGAGAAACGTGTCGAAGCCCCGGATCGTGTACATCGCGATGAAGACGTTTCCGACACCCGAACCGAAGTAGGTCAGGTAGGTGGCGAAGACGAACATGGCTGCGGTCCCGATCGGCCCGGTGGCCGCATTCGGCGCCGATCGTTCCGCCCACCGACGCAGCCAGGGACTGGCCGCGTAGAACGCCGTCCCGGCGAGGATCAGCCAGGGGACGAACGTCTCGAAGAACCCGTTGTCCGTCGACGCAAGCGCGGCGATCCCGAGTGCACTCCCCGCAACGATGATCGTCAGCTCGCGTGGGTAGCGGTGCCGGTCGGCTCGGACTTCGGGCAGGTACTCCGGTATCGCCACCAGGTTCGCCGGCGCGAGGGCGGTGAGCGTTGTCGCCGCCGCCGAGACGGGCGGAAGTCCGGTGAGGATGAGGGCGGGGTAGGTGAAGAAGCTTCCTCCGCTCGCCAGGGCGTTGATCCCTCCGGCGAGCAACCCCGCGCCGAGGAGGAGCAACCACTCCGCTGGGGTCACACGAGCGGCGCATCGGCTTGGAGGGTGCCGATGTGAGAGGCGTCGTTGAAGGTCCGGATCCTCCAGTGATCACCGAGCACGTGGAGGTGATTCACCGATCCGTTCCGGGCTCCCATGAACGCACGAGCCTCCGTGCCGGCCGCATGACCGAGGAGCGCCGCGATCACACCTCCGTGACACACGACGACCACCAGTTGGTCAGGATGGGCATCCGCGATTCGTTGCACGGCGGCGGCGGTTCGGGTCCGGAGCTGCTCGTTCGATTCGGCGCCGGGCAGGGACGCCCATTCGCCGGTCCGTCGCAGCTCGAGCACGGCAGGGTCGCCGTCGGCCGCACGAGCCCGGAACTCGCCGCCTTCGAACTCGCCCAGATGGACCTCACGGAGGTCCGGATCGATCTGCGGGGTCAGCCCGAGTGTTCGGGCCAGCGGTGCGGCCGTCTGGTGCGTGCGGATCAGGCTGCTCACCCAGATCGCGTCGATGGGGAGGCCCGCCAACCGCTCGCCAACGGCCTCAGCCTGACGTTCGCCAAGCTCGGACAGCGGCGGATCGCCCTGCCCATCGAGTAGCGAGAATGGCGTGCCCTCGACGTACGCCCGACTCTGTCCGTGTCGAACCAGCACGATTTCGCACGCACCCGGTTGCGGCCCGAGAAATGTCTGAGGGAACGTCCGTGGACTCGACATGACCGCAGTCTGCTACGGTCCGCCCGTCTTCGCCCGCTTCCTTTGGAGATCCCGCATCATGAACCCGCTACAGCAGTGCATCGACGTCGCCCAAGGCGTCATGGACAACGTGACCCCAGACCACATGGACAACGCCACGCCGTGTGCGTCGTGGAACGTCGGCCAACTGATCGACCACATGGTCGACGCGCACGCCTTCTTTGCCACGAGCGTCACGGGAGACGCCTTCGAGGGTGGCACGAAGTGGTGCGAGGGCGACTACGCCTCTGCGTATGCCGAGCACGGGTCCCAGTGTGTGAACGCGTTTTCCCGCGACGGGATCATGGACGAGACGCTGGACCTTCCATTCGGGCAGCTGCCCGGCAAGGTCTGGTACGGCATGGCGATGAACGACACGTTCCAGCACGCCTGGGACCTCGCCAAGGCGACCGGCCAGAGCACCGACCTCGCCCCCGAGCTCGCCGAAGCGATCCTCGCCCAGACCCGAATCCCCGATTCGTACCGTGGCGAAGAGGGCGCGCCGTTCGGCCTGGCCACCGAGGCGCCCGAAGGTGCTTGCGCCGCGGACCGCCTCGCGGCTCTGCTCGGCCGCCAGGTCTGAGCTGTCGCCGTCGTCGCGTCAGACGACGCCGGTCATGGCCAGGCCGACGCTTTCGCGCGTGGCGTCGGCCCGATCGAAGATCTTCACGACTGCGCCGTCGAACATGACGGCGATGCGGTCGCTGAGGGCAAACACCTCGTCGAGGTCTTCGGAGATCACGAGGACGGCCACACCCTCGCCACGCTGTTCGACGAGCCGACGGTGGATGTATTCGGCCGCGCCGATGTCGACGCCACGGGTCGGTTGGGCGGCGAGGATCACTAACGGATCCGAATCGAGCTCACGGGCCATGATCAGCTTCTGGATGTTCCCACCCGACAGCGACGACGTCGGCGTGTGCAACGTCGGCGTCTTGACGGCGTACTCCTCGACCAACCGCGCCGCATGGGTCTCGATCTGGTCCCGATCGAACAAGCCGTTGCGAATGAACCGACTGTCGCCGTGGTCGACGAGCAGCAGATTCTCCGCAACGTCGAATTCGCCGACGGCGCCGTCTTTCATCCGTTCCTCGGGCACGTAGCTCAGCCCGGCGGCACGAGCCATACCGGGGGTCACGCCCGTTGTGTCGGCGCCGTCGATCGAAATGGACCCTCGGTCGAGTTGGCGAAGCCCAGCGATCGCTTCGGCGAGCTCTCGTTGGCCGTTGCCGGACACCCCGGCGATGCCGAGGATCTCGCCGCCGCGCACGTCGAGGTCGACGTCGACGACCGCAGGCGTTCCGCGGTCGCCGGTGACGTGCAGCCCGGAGACCGAGAGGCGTACCGGGCCCGTCTCGACAATCGGTCGATCTGGTGCGAGGTCGACCTCTCGTCCGACCATCATCTCGGCCAGTTGTTGACGGTCGGTCTCCGCGGGCACGGTCCGGCCGGTGACCCGTCCGTTGCGGAGCACGGTGATCCGATCCGAAAGGGCCAACACCTCGTGCAGCTTGTGTGAGATGAAGACGATGCCCGTGCCGGCGGCCGTGAGCTGGCGAAGGATGACGAAGAGGTCATCGACCTCCTGGGGGGTCAACACAGCCGTTGGTTCGTCGAGCACCAACAACTCGGCGTCGCGGTACAACGCCTTGATGATCTCCACCCGTTGGCGTTCGCCGACCGACAGTTTCCAGACGTCGATGTCGGGGTCGACCTCGAGGCCGTACTCCTCGGAGATCTCCCGGATTCGCGCTCCCACGGCATCGAGATCCGGTCGAAGTTTCCGAGCGTCGTGGAGCCCGAGGGCGACGTTCTCTACGACGGTGAGGGTGGGGACCAACATGAAGTGCTGGTGGACCATGCCCACCCGCTGCTCGATCGCCGAGGTCGGCGACGTGATCGTCGCCTCTTCGCCACGCAACATGATTTGTCCCTCGTCGGCCTGGTAGAGGCCGAAGAGGATCTTCATGAGCGTGCTCTTGCCGGCGCCGTTCTCGCCGAGCAGGGCATGCACCTCCCCGGTGCGCACGTCGAACGACACGTCGTCGTTGGCGAGCACGCCGGGGAAGCGCTTGGTGATGCCTCGAAGTTCGAGCAGCGGGGTGGACGTGGTCATGTCAGGGCCGATCAGGTCGGGTCGATGGTCCCGTCGATGATCTCGGCGATGATGCCTTCGGCGCCGTCGACGACGGAGTCGTCGAGGCCGTAGCAGCCATTGATCTCGATCACGAGACCGCCGTTCTGCAGCGTGATGGCCATGGCCTCACCGCCGAGCGTGCCGCCCTCGATGCTCTCGATCATGTCGTCGAGCACGACGTCCCAGTGGTACACCTGCGACGCAACGACGAGGTCGGTTGACCATGCCTCCTGGTTGGACTGGGTGCCGAACCATGGGATGTCGTTGGCGGCAGCCACGTTGACGGCACCGACGGTCGACTGCGACGTGCCGGTGAGGACCTGAGCGCCGTTGTCGACGTGTGCCTGCGCAGTCTCCGTGGCGAGGGCCACGTCGGAGAACGAGCCGGTGTACACAACCGATGGTGCTGGGGCACCGTTGGCCGTTGCGCCGGCGATGAAGCCGTTGACGTAGGCGACGGCGTCGCCCGCTTCGACCGGACCAACCACACCCATGGCGGCACCGTCGGTCATCTCGGCAGCGATCCAGCCGTTCACGTAGCCACCCTGGTCAGCCTCGGGGTAGTAGGCGAAGACGTTGTCGAGGCCCTGCGTGTCGGTCGCCGTTCCCCAGATGAACGACGTGTCCGGGAAGTCCGGCGCGATCTCGGCGAGCGAGCCGCCGTACTGGGTGCCATGCGCGATGACGACGTCGACGCCTTCCTCGGCGTAACCACGGATCGCGGCGGCGGCCTCTTCGACGATGAACGTGCCGTCGGTGATCTGCGGCTCGATGCCCAAACGGGTCAGCGAATCGACCATCGACTGGGTGAAGGCAAGGTCGTCCTTGGCGCTCGGCGCAACGAGGGCGAAGGTGAGGTCGGTGACCGAGTCGCCCATGGCGACGCTCGTGTCCGTGCCGCATTCGCTCGTGGCGGTGGCGCCGCTGTCGCCGTCACTGCCGCACGCCGCAGCGACGAGCGCAGTGGCAAACAACAAGGCGAACAATCGGCGAAGCCGATGTGGTCGGTGGATATTCATGATTCCTCCTGATGCATGTGGGATTGGGTTTGGAGAACTTCGGTTGGTTGGGGCGCGCTCAGTGGCGGCTGAAGGGTTTGGTGAGGGCGGCGGGTCCGCGTACTCGGCTGGCGAGGAGCACGAGGGCGAGGATCGTGATGATGGCGGGCGCCATGGCGGCCACGTCGGAGGCGCCTCTCGGGATGATGTCGAGGGACTGCCACCGGAGTCGGGTGGCGGTGACCATGCCGTAGAGGAGTGCGCCGGCGAGTACCCAGCGAGGGCGCCACGCACCGAAGTAGACGAGTGCGACAGCGATGAAGCCGAGCCCGTTGGTGAGGTTGTGCTGGAAGATCGCCAGCTGGAGCGACAGGCCTGCACCGGCGAGGCCGGCCATCGTGTTGCCGAACAGGATCGCGCCCATTCGGGTCTGCGCCACCGACACTCCGAGGCTGTCCGCGGCCTGCGGGTTCTCGCCGACGGCGCGCACGTTCATGCCGAAGGTCGTCTTCATCAACATCCACGTCGTGAGTGGCACGAGTGCGAACGCGACGTAGGTGAGCAGGTTGTGCTGGAAGAACGCCGGTCCGAGATGCGGGATGTCGGCGAGGAGCGGGATCTCGACTTTGGGCAACGGCTTGATCGGGCGTGGCGTACCGACGAGTTCTTGAAAGAGCAGGTCGCTGAATCCCAGCCCGAACAAGAAGATGCCGATTCCCGAGATGCCTTGCTCGGCGTGGAACACGATGGTGACGAGTGCGTAGACCAGTCCCATGCCGAGCCCGATGGCCAGACCCACAAGGACACCGAGCCAGTGGTTCTCCGTCTGGAGCACGGTGTAGTAGCCGCCGAACGCGCCGAGCAGCATCACGCCGTCGACGCCGAGGTTGAGTACGCCGCTGCGTTGACCCACGGTTTCGCCGAGCGCCGCCAGGAGATACGGCATCGCCGTTCGGATCCCGGACGCGAGCGTGCCGACCAGAACCGTGAGCGTGAAGAAGTCGCTCATGTCGCCGCTCCGAAGCGATCTTTGATCCAGCCGCGAGCGCGGTCCGACGACACGACGAAGAGGACGATCAGCCCGTTCAGCGCGATGGCGAGGGCGTTGGGGATCTGTAGGTCGCGCTGGAGCTCGGTTGCGCCGGTGAGCAGCGATCCGAACAAGAACGACGACGGAATCGTCCACAACGGGTGAAGTCCGCCGAAGAGCGCGGCGACGATGCCGTTGAAGCCGGCCGATCCGGTGAAGCCTGCGGATCCGCCGTCGGTGACGAGTCGCAGACTCTCACTGCCGAAGACGAGGACGACGCCAGCCAACCCGGAGAGTGCGCCGCTCATCGTCAGGGCCTTGACGATGTTGCGTTCGACGTTCATGCCCGCGGCCCGGGCGGCATCGGGGTTGTGCCCGACTGCACGCAGCCGGAAGCCGGTTGGCGTTCGCCACAGGATCACCCACACGACGACCGCAGCGATGATCGCCAGGATCACGCCGAAGTGGAGGCGGGTGCCTTCGATGAGGGTGGGGAGGGCGGCATTGTCGGTCAGCCGTTCGGTCTGGGGGATGCGCGTGCCCTCGACTTCGATCGGATCGATCATCGGACCGCGCAACAGATAGTTCATGAGCTGCACGGCGACGATGTTGAGCATGATCGTCGACAGGATCTCGTTGACCGACGCGTAGGCCTTCAACGCACCCGGGATGGCGCCCCAGAATCCCCCGCCGACGAGTCCGGCGAGAATGACGAGCGGCAGCAGCACGATCTTCGGCAGATCAGGCAGCCACAGGGCGACGGCGGTGGAGAGCAGCGCGCCCGCAATGATCTGACCCTCGCCACCGATGTTGATCACGCTCGCCCGGAAGGCGATCGTGATTCCGGCGCCAACGAGCAACAGCGGTGTCGCCCGCACGGCGGTCGCGGCGATGCGCTCGCCGCTGCCGAAGGCGCCGTCGATGATGGCGAGGAGGCCGTCGATCGGGTTCTCGCCGAGGGCGAGGATCATCACCGCGCCGAAGACGAAGGCAAGCAGTGCTGCGCCCAGGGGGACGAACGCGCCAGCAAGCCGACTCATACGAGCCGGACTTTGTCGCTGTCGGCCAACGAGCGATTGGGCGTAGCGGGCCGTTCTCCCACGGCCGGCAAGCTAAGCCCGCCGGCGCGAGGTCACCGTGTCGGAAATGTTGCGTTCACGTCCCGTTCACTGCTCGCGCGAATGATGTGTGACGTCCGACGGACTGCGCGATCCAGCGAGGTCAGTTCGGGCTCAGGGGACCAGCGGGTACTGCAGGCCGGAGAGGTGCTGCATCACACGGACCACCTGATAGCTGTAGCCGGCCTCGTTGTCGTACCAGACGTAGAGCACGCACCGGTCGCCGTCGACGATCGTTGCGGCCGAGTCGACGATTGCGCACCGTTCGGCGCCGACGAGATCACTCGACACCAGCTCGACCGAGGTCGTGTAGTCGATCTGTTCGCGCAGCTCGGCGGAGAGCGAGGCCTGGCGGAGCACGTCGTTCAGCTCGGCGACGTCGGTGGTCTTCTCGAGGTTGAGATTCAGGATCGCGAGCGACACGTTCGGGGTCGGCACCCGGATCGCGTTGCCGGTGAGCTTGCCGTCGAGCTCGGGGAGCGCCTTGACGACCGCCGTCGCCGCTCCCGTCTCGGTGATCACCATGTTGAGCGGGGCGCTGCGGCCACGGCGCTCCTTCTTGTGGAAATTGTCGGTCAGGTTCTGATCGTTCGTGTAGGCGTGCACCGTCTCGAGGTGACCGGATCGGATCCCGAAGCGCTCGTTCATCACGGACAACACGGGCACGATGGCGTTCGTCGTACAGCTCGCCGCAGACAAGATGTCGTCGTCATCGCGGATCACCGGATGATTCACGCCGAAGATCACGTTCTTGATGTCGCCCTTGCCGGGCGCAGTCAGCAGCACCTTTGCGGCGCCGGCCGATTTGAGGTGCATCGCGAGGCCATCGCGGTCGCGCCACTTGCCGGTGTTGTCCACGATCAAGGCGTTGTGGATGCCGTGCGCCGTGTAGTCGACCTCGTCCGGGCCGTTGGCGTAGATGATCTGAATCGGATTGCCGTTGGCGACGAGGCGATCGTTCTCGTGGTCGACCGTGATGGTCCCGTCGAAGGGGCCGTGGATCGAATCGCGGCGCAGCAGGCTCGCCCGTTTGGCGAGGTCACCGTCGCCACCAGGGCGCAAGACGATGGCGCGCAGGCGGAGCTTGTTGCCCGAGCCGGTGCGGTCGATGAGGATCCGGGCGAGCAGTCGGCCAATGCGGCCGAAGCCGTAGAGCACCACATCGGTTGGTTCGGCGAGGAGCTTGCCTTGCCCGGTGAGTACCGAACCGATCGCGGATTGAAGGAACTCGGTCGGGTCCTCGATGCCGCTCTCGGCGTACGCAACGGCGAGCTTGCCGATGTCCACCTTGGCAGAGTCCGGCTCGAGGTCGGCGAGGGCGTCGAGCAGCGGCGCAGTTTCGGAGACGAGCAGCTCACGTCCAATGAGTTGGCGGGCGAAGCGGTGGGCACGAAGAATGCCGACCGCCGATTCCCTGGTGAGCTTGCGGCCGTAGCTGTAGACGATCACGTCGTGCTCTCGGTACAGGGCGCCGATGACCGGGATCATCGCTTCGGCCTGTGCTTCGTGTGCACGCCAGTTGTCCAGGTTGTCGAGCTCGATCGCTGCCACGGTGCAGCTCCTGTCTCTTCGTTGTATCCACATGAGCGATGAACGAGTCGTCATCCATCACTTGACGAGATGACCGTACCAGTGTGGTTCCGGTCCGTCTGCGACGCTCGTCACCGCACCATCGGCATCCCGGCTGGCGCCCTGAGCGACGATCGAGCACGATTCTCGCCATGAGTCCTGGCATTGCGTATTTGATTGCCGGGGTCGCGTTCGTGGGGTCGTGGCTCGTCAAGCGCTATCTGAAGTCGACCTACAAGAAGTGGAGCCGGGTCGAGAATCAGTACAAGGTGACCGGCGCGCAGACCGCCGCAGCGATCCTTCAGGACCATGGCGTCGAAGGCGTGCAGCTGCAGCAGGTCCGGGGCAAACTCACCGACCACTACGACCCCGCCAAGGACATCCTTCGGCTTTCGCGTCAGAACTGGGGGACGACGAGTGTTGCCGCCATGGCCGTCTCGGCGCACGAGGCCGGCCACGCACTCCAGGACCACTCGAATGACCTTCGGCTTCGGCTCCGAAAGTTCCTCGTGCCCCTGGCCGCACTCGGTGCACGCTTCGGACCGATCGTGTTGATCGTCGGGTTCATGTCGAGCAGCGAGACGCTCCTGATGATCGGCGCACTGCTCCTCGCCGGGATGACGCTCTTTCAGATCGCGACGTTGCCCGTCGAATTCAACGCAAGCAAGCGGGCGCTCGACAGCCTCGAACGGCTTGGACTCAGCGACCCGGAGCAGCGCGACGGCGTCGAAGCGGTGCTCCGCGCCGCCGCGCTGACCTACGTGGCGGCGGCAGCCACGAGCCTTGCGTACTTCGCCATGCTGTTTGCCCGAAGCCGCGGTCGCTGGATCGTCTGAAGCGACCCCCGACGTCAGCGGTCGTGGTCAGCGAGTCTCGGCGAGACCCGCAAACCGGAGGAGATCGGCGAACCGGAAGTCGCCCGCTTGCTCGGCGGGCAGCGTCGGCGACCAACCAGGCTCCGCCTGCATCCAGCTCGCGGGATCCATCTCGATCACGCCGAGCAGCACCTCTGCCGTGAGTCGACCGCCGACGGGCCCGAGGTGGGCACCGGACTCGATCACCTCTGCCTCGCGGAGGACGTAGATCCACAGCGGGGTGTCGGAGTCGAGCCCGTCGAACTCGGCGAGATCACCGACGGCGAGGACGTCCTCTCCCATCGAGCGGGCGACGGTCTGCCCGGTCGGGATCTCCCAGGTCAGATGCCGCAACAGGTTTCGGGTCGCGAGCGAACGCGGCCCGAGGTCGCCGCCCCGGTCGGACGCCAACGCAATGGCCGGCAGCCGGAACAACGTCGACGAGATCCGCGGATTGATGGCCTTCGACGGGAGCGGAGTGCCCGCACCGAGGTCGAAGAAGTTCTGCCAGCCCACAAATCGGCGCGGCGCTCGATGGCCGCCAGTCAGGTCGTCCGGGTCGTCATCGCCGAACGTCTCCGGATCGAAGATCAGCGCGGTGAACGCACCGCCACCATCGCCGGTGTCGTTCACCCGGTAGGCGGGTCGAACCTGGCTGTGCCCGAAGCGGAACGTGCTCGTCTGGAACTCGACCGGGATACGGGGGCGATCGTCGGTGTAGACGCGGCGACCGTTGATACGAATGTCGGCGGCGGTCTCGGCGCCACAGATGAGCGGCACGTACTCGTTGGCGACGATCCACTGCCAGTGCCAACAGACGAGCCGGCGAGCTTCGGTGAACGCCGCAGCGTCGTTCAGCCCACCAGCCTCGACCTGATCCATGACCGCGTTGTGGAAGGCCACGACGGCGGCGTGGATCCCCGACACGATGACGTTCTCGTCGTTGCGGGCATCGGGGATGACGGCGGTGCCGTCGTTGTCGCGGAGGTGGTCCTCTGCCGTGCCCGAGGACGCCACGACGAATCGGCCAGTGTCGTCGTAGAGGTCAGGTGAGGCGCCCGGCCCTCCGCCGTACACGCTGTCGAGATCGAGACGCGCCGAACGAAGGTTCATGCTTCGACGCACTGGCACCGGACGGCCGAGCCGGGACTCGGCGTCCAAGGTGATGTCGTGATCGAGGAACTGACCGAGGTAGGTGTAGCCGGCAGGGATCGCGGGATTGTCAGGATTGCGGGGGTTGATCGACGGCGTCGCAATCAGCGCTGCGGCACCCGCATCGACCGGGTCGTTGGCGTCGAGGGGGCCGCCGGGACGCCCGACTTCGGTCAGCAACTCGCGCATCTCGCGGTTCTCACGGCGGTTGAGATCCAGGTCGTCGAAGATCCGGCTGAAGCGGTCCGGGTTGCCCTCGACGTCGATGCCGAGCTGGGTGTTGACGGCCTCTGCTCCACGGTCAGCACCGCCGCCAGCGCCCCGGCCACCACCGACCTGGCGGGCGTCTCGGCCTCGGCCGCCTCGGCCGCCTCGGTCGCCGCGACGTCGGCGTTCGAGCGCCTCGGCGGCCGCCGGTCCGCCGAGGACGACTGCGGCGCCCGTCGTCGCCCCGGCCGCGCCGAGAAAGGCTCGGCGAGTTGAGCGGCGCGGCGTCGAGTCGGCGTCGGGTTGGGGGGTGGTTTCGGCCATGGGTTTCTCCTGTCACGTGGTGATGACCTGAGGATCTGTGGCCTGGATCAAACGCTCGACAACCCGTTGACAAGCTCTCGGCAACAAGTCTGAAGCCAAGGTAAGGACGTGCCGATACAGAGCGCATGCAAGAAGTCTTCGTGGTGCTCGTCGTGCTGGTCATGGTCGGTGTCTCCTTGCTCCGCCGGCTGACCGGAACGCCAAATTCGACCCAGTCAGCGCGAGAACGCCAAGCGATGCTCGAGTTGGCTGAGGCCCTTGGCCTGCCCGAGCCGTCGAAGCATCGGTCCGATCTCCGCGGCACGATCGACGGCGTGCCGATCTCGATCAACCGGGTGCCGAGCGGGCTCAAGGTCGAAGCTGATCTCGTCACCGGCGAACCGTCCTTCACGATCAAGCGACGCCGCCAGTCGTCCGCCTCCGAGCTCGACTCATTCGAAACCGGTAACCCGGCCTTCGATTCCACCTTCTGGGTCCGCGCCGACCGTGACGCCGAGTCGCTGGCTCGCTATCTCACGCCGCTACGACAGGACACGTTGTTGGCCCTCGAGGAAGTCTTCGACCTGGACGAGTTCGAAGAAGACGAGATCGAGCTGCGCCTCCGGCATGAGGGTTGGGACGTCGTCGACGTTGTCGCCGCGGTGGCGATGGTGGTCCGTGCCGCTGGGGTGCTCGGCTCGTCCACCCCCCAGGACGTCGTCAGGGAGCGTCCGCAGGATCGGGTTCGCTGAGCCCAAACAGCGGCAGGCAGGGCTCGAGTCCCTCGATCGTGATGTCGTCACGTCGGTTCTCGAGCCAGCGCTCGGCGGTGAGCCGGAAGTGGCGCATTTGCTGGACGCCATTGATGTCGAAGTCGTAGTCGGAGACTCCGTTTTCTTCGTACCCGAGCTTGCGGGTGACGCCGAGCGAGCCGAGATTGTCGACGCGCGCCTCGGTCTCGGCGACCGACGCGCCAAGTCCGTCGAATGCCAGATGGAGCACTGCTGCACGCATCTCGGTTCCGATCCCTTTGCCCTGATGCGATGATCCGAGCCACGAGCCACTCTTGACCGTGCGCAACGACAGGAAGTCTCGAGCCATCAGATCTTGTGCGCCCACGATCTGACCGTCGATGATCACCGACAGGTAGAGCCGCCACGCGCTCGGCGCGAAGTCGGCGCGGTGCTGCCAAATGAACTGCATCGCGGTGTGCGTGCGCTCGGGCTCCGGAAGGTTGGCCCATGGCGTGGCGAACGGTCGGTAGTCGTCGGGATGCACGCCGCCGCCGATCAGGTCGATGATCTCCGGCAGATCGTCGTCGGTCGGCACCCGCAGCATGAGCCGCGGTGTTCGGACACAGAGCCCGAAGAAGGGCCAAGGGTGCGGTGCCACGTCAGATGTCGAGGGCGTCACTGTCGAAGAGGGCGGAGTTCTTCACGATGTAGTCGCGGCGGATCGAGACGTCCGAGCCCATGAGCACGTCGAACATCTTGGCGGCCCGCTTGCCTTCTTTCTCCGCGTCGTCGATCGTCAGCTTGCGCAAGATCCGCGTCGCCGGATCGAGCGCCGCATGTTCGAGCTCGTCGACGTTCATCTCGCCGAGTCCCTTGAACCGTTGCCAGTGGATGTTCTCGGCCTTGCGGTTGCCCTTGGTGAGCTCGGCCATGAGCTCCTCTCGGTGCTCGTCGCTGAACGCTCGGTAGGTCTGACCCCCGACCTTCGTCGAATACAACGGCGGCTGCGCGGCGTACACCCGGCCAGCCTCGATCAGCGGGCGCATGTACGTGTAGAGCAGGGTGAGCACGAGACAACGGATGTGGCTGCCGTCGACGTCGGCGTCGCAGAGGATCACCACCCGCCCGTACCGCACCCCGTCGAGATCGAAGTCCTTGCCCGAGCCGCCGCCGATCGCCGTGAACAGGGCCTGGGCCTCGGCGTTGTCGAGGACCTGTTTGAGCGTGGCCTTGCCGGCATTGACGACCTTGCCTCGCAAGGGAAGGACCGCCTGCAGCTCGGAGTTTCGGCCCTTCTTCGCTGGACCAGCCGCCGAGTCGCCCTCCACGATCAGCAGCTCCGAATCCGGTCCGTGCGTGCGGCAGTCGGCGAGCTTGCCGGGCATGCCGGTGCTACCGAGCGACGCCGCCTTGCGCTTGTTGTCGAGTGCCTGGCGAGTGCTGACCCGGTTGATGACCGCGGTCGCGATCTTGTCCCGTACTGCGTTGACGTGGGTCTTCTTGGAGCCGATGCCGTTGAACCAGTCGGCCGACCCCTGCTTGACGACGTCGTAGGTGATCTTCTCGACGCCGGGGGTGCCGAGCTCCTGTTTGGTCTGACCGCGGAACTGGGGCTCGGGGAACGTCACCTTCACGACCGCGATCAGGCCTTCTTGGACGTCGTCCTTCTGCGCTCGGTGCTTGTTGTCCTTGGCGAGCTTGGCGAGCTTGCGCATGTCCTTGAGCAAGACGTCGTTGACCGCGCGGTTGAGCGCCTTTTCGAACCCGGCAAGGTGCGTGCCGCCCTCGCCTGTGGGGATCGTGTTGACGAACGACACGATCTGCGTGTCGAACGAGTTGACCCACCGCATCGCCACGTCGACGGTGCACTCACGTTCGACGAGGGTCATCTTGCCGTTGACCGGCACCTTCTCCTCGAAGTGGTCGATGCCTGAGAGGTTGATGACGTCGCTCAACGTTTCGGCGTCGCCGGTCAGGTCGGCCACGAGGTCCTTGAGGCCGCCACGGGACAAGAACTCGACCGGCTCCTTGTTGGCCGCCCCGGTTCGCTTGTCCTCGACGATGATCCGCAGGCCGGGCACGAGGAAGCAGGCGAGCTTGGCCCGGCGCTCCACCTCGCTCCACTCGATCGACGCGTCAGGATCGAAGATGTCGGTGTCGGGCCAGAACCGGATCCGGGTACCCGTCTTCTTCGTGCGGGCGGTCTTGTGCAGGGTGTGCGACTTGCGGAACTTCGACCCGTCGAAGTGGCCTGGCACGCGAGCGTCGAAGTCGAGCGACCACGTGTGGCCGTCTCGATCGACCTCTGCCTTGAGCTTCTCGGACAGCGCGTTGACGACCGACGCACCCACACCGTGGAGGCCGCCCGACGAGCTGTAGGCCCCGCCGCCGAACTTGCCGCCCGCATGCAACTCGGTGAGGACCACCTCGAGCGCAGAGACCTTGCGCTTCGGGTGCTTGCCGATCGGGATGCCGCGACCGTTGTCGGCTACCTCGACCGAGCCATCACGATGGAACGTGACATACACCCGGTTGGCGTGCCCGGCGGCCGCTTCGTCGACGGCGTTGTCGATGAGCTCCCACACCAGATGCATGAGCCCGGCCGAACCCGTGCCGCCGATGTACATGCCGGGCCGCTTGCGGACGGCTTCGAGCCCTTCGAGCGTTTCGATCGCCGACGCGGTGTAGTCGCCGCCGGCCTTGTTCTTGGAGGTCGTGTTTTTGGTTGTTGCAGTTGCCATGTCGTTCCCCTCAGGCCCAGCGTGCCGGACCGGCGACGATGATCGGCTGATCGGTGGCCGTGCTCACGAGATCGCGCTTGGTCGGTTCGAGTTGCACCGGCACCGGGTCGGGGGATGGCTTGGTCGGAGCATCGTCGGACCCGACGATCGCGAGCAGTCCGACCGCACCTCCGATGTAGGCGTACCGAAGCGCCCGTTCGTCGGTGAAACGGGTGATCCGGACGCCGCCGCCACCACGCCCCTTGGATTCGAACTCCGAGGTCGGCGTCATCTTTGCGGTGCCGCGGTCCGTGACGGTGATGATGACGTCGTCGCCGAGGATCGGTCCGGCGGCCACGACCTTTGCGCCGTCGCGCAGCTTCATGCCCGCGACCCCTCCAGCATTGCGGCCCTGCACGCTCACACCGTCGACGCTCGTTCGGAGGACCTGACCGTCAGACGCCACGATGGCGATGTCGGCGCCGTCGGGGCAGGTGAATGCGGCCGCCAGCGTGTCCTGTGGCTTGAGTTTGATCACGGCGGCACCGGGTCGGGTCCCGGCCAACTCTTCGGGGGTGAGGCGCTTGACGACGCCGTTCTCGGTCACGAGCACGACCTTGTCGGTGGACTCGGTTGTGGGCGCGACGATCGTCAACACCGTCTCTCCCTTGTTGGTCCCGAACGCCTGGCGGGCCTCGGCACCCCGAGACCGGCCGCCGACCTCGTTCAGCTCGAGGGCGTGCGCCATGCGGGCGACGCCTTCCGTCGTGATGGCGAAGACGGGGGTGCGGGTCGTTGCGAGCTGCGACGCGATCAGCACATCGTGACGCCCGGGCGTGGCGCGCTTTGCGCCCTCGGCGGGCGCCCGGCCGACAAGATCACTCGTCGACAACGTGACGACGCACGGTGCATCCGGCACGTCATCGTCTCCCGACGACTCGAACGCTTCGAGGTCGACGCCGGCGAACTCGTCCTCGGATCGGATCTCCGATCGGCGCTCGACGCCATGCTGCTCGACAGCTTCGGCGAGCTCGTCGAGCACGAGCTTGCGCTGCTTCTTCTCCGAAGCAAGCAGGGCCTGAGCCTCGGCGATCTTGCCTTCGAGCTCCTCGGCCTCGTCCTCGAGCTTTTGTACTTCGAGCGACGTGAGCCGCTTCAGGGGCATGTCGAGCACGTGTGTCGCCTGGATCTCCGACAGGTCGAGCTCGGCAATCAACGACTGCTTGGCGTCGGGCGTGTCGTCGGATGCGCGAATGATCTCGATCACGCGATCGATGTTGTCCAGCGCAATCAGGAGGCCGGCGACGATGTGGAGGCGCTCCTCCCATCGACGCAGCCAGTACTCGGTGCGCCGAACGATGACATCGAGGCGGTGCTCGATCCACTTCTGACACAGGTCGTAGAGGCCGAGCGTCGTCGGCACCCCGTCGACGAGCACGACGTTGTTGATCGCGAACGTCTCCTCGAGCGGCGTGAGCCGGTAGAGGTTGGCGAGCACGGCCTTGGGGCTCGCTCCAGGACGGAGATCGATCTGGATGCGCAGGCCGGTCTTGTCCGACAGGTCCTTCGCCCCCTCACGTTCGTCGACCCCGGGCAGCCTGCCGTTTGCGGCGAGGTCGTTGATCTTCGTGACGACCTTCTCGGGGCCGACCATGTAGGGCAGCTCGGTGATCACGATCGCCTGGCGATTGCGCGTGAGTTTGATCGTCTCGGCGCGAGCCCGCATACGGAGGCTGCCGCGGCCCGTCTCGTAGGCCTCGCGGATCGAGTCGTCGATGATGATGCCGCCCGACGGAAAGTCGGGACCCGGCAGGACGGCCATCAACTCGTCGACCGTCGGCTTGGGGCGACGCTTGGTCATCACGAGCTCGATCGCCTGGTACACCTCCGCAAGGTTGTGGGTCGCCATGTTGGTGGCCATGCCCACAGCGATCCCGGTGGTGCCGTTGACCAACAGGTTGGGGATGAGCCCCGGGAGCACCTCGGGTTCGTCGCGCAGCCCGTCGAACGTGGCGCGGAAGTCGACCGTGTCCTGGTCGATCTCCTTGATCATCGACATTGCCGCGTCCGAAAGCTTGCACTCGGTGTACCGATACGCCGCGGGTGGATCGTCGAGACTGCCGAAGTTGCCCTGCGGAGTGATGAACGTGACGTTGCGGGTGAAGTCCTGGCCCATCCGAACGAGCGTCTCGTAGATCGCCGAATCGCCGTGCGG
Source organism: Acidimicrobiales bacterium (assembly GCA_020629635.1). GTDB lineage: Bacteria > Actinomycetota > Acidimicrobiia > Acidimicrobiales > SHLQ01 > SHLQ01. The sequence continues at coordinate 103,150 of JAHDCX010000010.1, forward strand.
GTGGTACTTGCCCATCGTGTCGCCGACGACGTTGGCGCACTTGCGGAAATCACCATCGGGACGGATGCCCTGCTGGTGCATCGAGTGCAGGATCCGCCGCTGCACGGGCTTGAGGCCATCGCGCACATCCGGGATCGCCCTCGAGGTGATCACCGATAGTGAGTACGCGAGAAACGACTCGCTCATCTCGTCGGCGACGGGGGTCTCGATGACCTCCGCGGCATAGCTGTCGGCAAAGAGACCGGGCTGGTCGGCCATGATCGCTCACACTCCAAATCGAGGGAACAGGTGTTCGCAGCCTAGGTCACTCGGGGTGACGACGAGGCCCACGTCGAATGGGGTCAAGTCTGACATAGCAAGAGGTTGGGACGGTGCGGGGCGGGGAGCGGGAACCTCTTGCTATGTCAGACTTGACCCCATTCGAAGTTGGCGCAGTCGAGGGCGTCCAATGCGGCGAGGTCGGTGGGCCCGAGTCGGACCGTCCCGTCGAGATGGGGATCGAGCAGGGTGCCGTCATCGACGTGGTCGGGGCCGATCAGCACGTGTCCGAATTCGTGGGCGATCACGTCGATCATCGCCGCGTCACGAGCGGCAAGCGGGTGATCGGGATTGAGCAGGATCGTGCGTCGATCCGGCGCAGTCCATCCGAGTTGTGGTTGGTCAACGGGCCATTCGCCACCGAACCCGACCGTGATGACCCCATCGCGGTCCGCGAGCCGGAGTTCGATCTCGTCGAGTGCGTGTTCGAGTTCGGCGATCGCCGACTCGGCCCATGCCCGCACCATGGGGTCAGCGGTGACGCTGACGACGCACCCCGTGGCGACGGGCGGCGGCTCATCCGCAGGGGGCGCCGTGATCGACGCGCTCGAGATCATCTGCAGGACAGCGATCAGGGCAACGATGAGCTCGTGCAAGTGATCGAGTGGATTGGGCTCCGCCATCGTGGCTCCTCGGTCCGGGTGATGACGAGGAGTTCGGGTCCCGCGGCGCCTGAGCCGATCGCGGGCCGTTGACGGTCATGTTGCGAAATAGGCAATTTGGTCCACGTCGGGCCGGGAAGAACTGCCCAACCTCAAGAGCGGATCAATACTGCGTCGAACCGACTCAGGTTCGGGGCGAGAGTCCGGACCAAAAAGACCGGTGGCCGGACCGTGGGGGGAAACGGTCCGGCCATCGGATGGGGGCCGCATCCGGAGGAGGGGGAACCGGATGCGGGAGATTTGACGATCAGGCGGCGACAGGCTCGCCTTCGAGGTTTTCGGAGCGAGCAAGCCAGGCTTCGACGCTCGGAACGTCGGTGCCGAACACGAGGTTGACGAGCTCGTTGGCCCGATGCTCGCCACGGGCGAGACCGGCGCCGGCTCGCTGGCGATCCTCGAGTTGCTCGGCGCTGACGGTGAGCAGCGCAGCGAGGTTGTCGACTCGCTCGTCAGTCAGGTCGATGAGATCGTTTCCGTTGTCCATGTCGCCTGTCCTTTCTTGAGCGTGGCGATCACTGTGTACTGGTATGAACGATTCGAACGTTCTGGGCATTCCGGATGCAGCGCTGTTTCGCAGGTGTTCATCGTCACATCCGTTCCGGAGGTGGCGGTCAGGCACAGCCGGAGTGCATCTGGCCACGCCGACACAGCGCCTGACTGCGAGCGGACAGGACCTCGTCGGCGGCGTCGGGGTTCGATGGATCGGTGGCCACGTTGTACGTGATCCTCAAGCCCTGAACGGCGTCGTCACGGAACCCGAGCACGTCGAAGGTGACCTCGTATCCCTGTGCATCGAGGCCAACGGCCTCGCCGACCTGAACCACGTCGAGTACGTGGTCTGGCTCCTCGCGGTACGCCTCGTTGATGAGTGCCTTCAACTCGTCGTGGCTCGAGAAGGTCACACCGACGAGAAGCGTCTCGTCGATCACGCCGTCTGCCAGGATCACCGACCGGTCTGTCGTCAGGAACCGAGCGGCCACCCAACCGGTCTCGCCCCACAGCAGGGTGTCGATTTCCCACCAGTCGGTCGATCCGACCACGCGGCACGCTCCGCTTGGCTGGACCCAGTTGGCCCGGGGGAGTGTCTGGATGACGTCGTTGTCGACGCCCGGTCCGGTTCGGACGTTGAGCCCACCGTCGGGGTCGTCGAGGTCGACATCGACGTAGTGGATCGCGGTGGGTGCCGTGTCGCACGTCGCAGGCTCAGCCAGTTGGTCGGAGGTCTCTGTGGCCGTCGGCGACTCCGTTTCGTCGGTTTCGTCGAGAGGATCGGGTGCCGCCGTGTCCTCGCTGATGTCTTCGCCGCCGGAAGAGACGAGCTCGCTCGTGGTCGTCGCCGATTCGGCCACGTCCACGTTGGGTGCGGCGGTCTCGGTCTCCGGGTCGCCGCAAGCCACGGCGGCCAACGCCACGGCACCGACCAGGAGGCAGGTCATCAGGGTGCTGCGAAATCTCATGAGTCAATGATCGCCCGCCAGCCGATGGTGCTGAATGGGGGGCTCACCCCAGGGCAGAGCGAACCGTCTCCGTCGGCTAGCGCAGCGAAGGTACGGGCGCCTCGTACAGCCATTGGCTGAAGAAGCCCGTCAGGTCGCGACCGGCGACCTCCGACCCGAGGGTGATGAAGTCGTCCGTGCTCGCCGCCGATCCGCCGTGGCGGTCGATCCACTCTCGCAGGAGCGCGAAGAAGGTGTCGTCCCCGATCTCCAAACGGAGCGCGTGAAGGGTGAGTGCACCGCGGCGATACACGCTCGGGGCGAACAGTTGCCCAGAACCCGGGTCGCCGGGAGCGGGCGTTGGTGCAGCGAGCGTGCGATCGACGAGTCGGACTTCGAGTGCGTCCATCGGTGCCCGTCCGCTGGCCTCGAGCCAGAGGTCCTCCGCGTAGGACGCGAATCCCTCGTTCAGCCAGATGTCTCGCCACGTGGCCGGTGAGACGTGATTGCCGAACCACTGATGGGCGAGCTCGTGAGCGACGATGCGTTCGATCGACCCGTCGCCATCGACCATGCCGGCACTGAACAGCGAACGACCCTGGGTTTCGAGCGCGAACCCGAAGTCGATGTCGACGACCAAGGCGCCGTACTCGTCGAAGGGGTACGGCCCGAACAGGTCCTCGAAGACCACGAGCATTTCGTCGGTCAGTCCGAAGTCGCCGGCAAACACCGGAGCAACCGGGCGAGCGATGGCGTCGTCGATCGGTGTCCCGATCGTGGCGCCATCGTCGGATGTCCGGAGCTCGAAGTCGCCGATGGCCACCGTCGCGAGATAGCTCGCCATTGGATCGTCCATTTCCCACGTGGTGATCCGGCGATCGTCGACGCGCTCGTCTCCGGTCTGGACCCCATTGGACACCCCGACGAACGGGTCGGCCACATCGAGCTCGATCGTGTACGTCGCCTTGTCGGACGGGTGATCGTTCACGGGGTACCAGGTTCGGGCGCCGTAGGGTTCGCCCACCGCAACGCTGGCGCGGGCTCCGTCGAACCAGCCGATTGCGCCGATCCGGGTACCGGATTCGACTCGGGTTGGCGTGCCCGACCAGGCGATGTCGACGTCGGTGGCCCTCCCTGCGGGGAGGGGTGAATCCGGCGTGATCCGAAGCTTGTCCTCGGTCTGGCTGAATGGGGCGTCGATGCCGTCGACCGCGACCGCTGAGACGGGCATTGCGACGAGGTCGAAGGAAAACGAGGCAAGGTCGATCGTCGGCAGGATCGTGATCGTGGCGGTGCCGTTGAGTGTGTCGACGCCGTCGATGTCGACGCGGAGGCGAAGGTCGTAGTGCTCGACCTGGTACCCCGTGTTCCCGATTGTCGGATAGTACGGATCGTCCAGGGTCTCGCCGCCTGCGGCACCGATGATGACCGTGGTCGTCGAGGCGGACGACGACACTGTGGGTTCAGAGGACACTGTGGGCTCAGAGGACACCGTTGGATCAGACGTTGTGGGCTCCGTCGTCGTGCTCGTGGTGGAGGACGACGAGGAGCTGCTCGAAGACGTGGCGTCGTCGATCGCCGTCGGCGCGCACGCGGCGATGACCACAAGCGCCACCACCACACCGGCGCGCACGGTTCGAAGACGAGAAGGCACGCTCCGATCTTCGCCGACATCGGCGAGGTTCGGACGTACCCCTCAGGCGAGCAGCCCGTCGATCGGCCGAGCGCCGGAGGCCAGCACCTCGGTGGACGGCACGCCGAACCAGCCTTCGGCAAGCGTCGCGTAGTACTGCTCGAAGTCCACCGTGGCGATCAGGTTGTCGTCGTCGAGCGCCGTGAGCGACGGCGCTTCGCCGTGGATGCCCGGCGCAACCGGCCCGGCGAGCATCATCATGCCGGCGGCTCCGTGATCAGTCCCGCCACGATTCTCCGGAACGCGGCGTCCGAACTCGCTCGTCGTCGCGACGAGGGTGTTCTGGGCGTGACCACGGTCCTCGAGGTCGTCGAGAAAGGCGGCGAGCGCGTCGCCGAACTCCATCATCAAGTATTCGTGGGCGCCCCGCTGGTCGTCGTGGGTGTCGAACCCGCCGTGGAGGATGTGGATCACGCGGATGCCGGAGTTCTGTTCGATGAGTTCGGCCGTGAGCCCGAACTGCCAACCGAGGTGGGTTTCGGGGTACCGCTCCCGGATGGCCTCGTCGTCGACCTCTCGCAGCGTCTCGGCGAACGCCAACGTGTCGGATAGCCCCTGACGGGCCGCGTTCAGCTGCAGGGTCGGTCCGTCGCCGCGTGCGAGCTCACCGAGCCCGGTGGTGAGCGAGTTGAACCACGGGTCCTCCGTCGCCAGGAACCAGGCCGCACCGGGGTCGGTCAGACCCATCGTGACGGCCTTGTCGGCGAGCAACGACGGGTTGGCGCCGCTGCCGACCGAAAGCCCCGTCACGGGCTGGTCGATGGTCAGCTGATCGCAGAGCCGTCCGAGGAAACCGGTGCCGGGAAGCTCCGTCCCCGACGACCTGCCCGCCCACCAGCGGCGCTCCATCTCAAAGTGCGAGCCGTCGGGGTTGTCGGTGGTGCCGACCCCGAGCAGCGCGGCGATCGGCCGACCTTCGAGCGCGGCGAGTCCGGGATTCCATCCCCACGAGTCATCGAAGTCCACGAGTTCTTCGTCGGGGATGTGAAGATTCGGTCGACGGTCGTACAGCACGCCGGCGTTGCGCGGCACGAGTGTGGCGAGGCCGTCGTTGCCGCCGGAGAGTTCGACGACGACCAGGGTGCGGTCGGCGAGCGACGGATCGGGGACGAACGGTTCTTCTTCGGGTGAAGCGACGGCGTCGAGCACATCGGGGAGGTCGACTGGCAGGGCATTCTCGATCGGGACTCCCGACCGGTTGAGCCCCCACATGGCGCCGCCGGTCGTGACGGCGCCGGCGACGCCGAGGCCGAGGAAGCTGCGCCGGGACCGGGTGGTCTTCGGGACGCCGTACATGGCGGCGGTGGGGTCCTGCGTCGCAGGGAGCGGTTCGTTCATGTCGGTCATGGTCGGTCCTTCAGCAGACGGCGAATTCGGGCGAGAGCAGAGACAGAAGCAGAAGGAGGTCGACGCCACGGTCGTACTCACCGGTGCGCCGAAGCGCGGATTCGAGCGCGGCGCGGGTGTCGTTGGTCGCATCGAGGATCCCGCAATGGCGCAGCACGGCGTCGGGCGTCGGGTCGAGCCGGTCGATCAGCCAGTCGGGCACGTCCCAGTTGAGGATCATGTTTGCTCGGGTCATGACCTGGGTGGCCGAGCTCCAGCGGTCGTCGTCCGGCCAACCCGCAACGTTGGGCGGGTCGAATGGGGCCTGGCCACTCGCTTGCAGCATCCACAGCTCCAGGCCGAAGTCCTCGATGCGCCGATGGCCGAATGCCATCGCCGCGGCCACCGTCCACTCCACCGGCTGACGGGTACGGACACCACGCGCCTCGGTGAAGTCCTCGTGTAGGAGCATCGCTTCGAGCAACGGCCGGATCTCCCAGTCGTTGTCTCGGAGCACGTCGCCGAGTTGGCTGCGGCGCTCGTCGGAGAGCGGCGTCGAGACCAGGTAGTCGTGGATGCGACCAGCGATGTGGCCGGCGCAGCTCGGCATCGCCATCACGGCGTCCACGTACGCGTCGAGGTTCCATCGGCGGCGGTTTCCGAGGAAGGTGACGGGGCGCTGGTAGCTCGCGTCGGGATCGAAGCCAACCTCGCTCGTCTCCCAGTCGACCCACCAGCCCGACAGGATTCGAGCGCCCGCGCGAATGTCGTCCTCGGTGTACCCAGCGTTGCGGCCGAGCATGAAGAGTTCGAGGAACTCGCGACTCAGATTCTCATTGGGAGCGTCGCCGCGAGACCCCGCCCCGTCCAGGAAGTGCAACATTGCGCCGTCTTCGAGCATCTCGCGGGCCAGCGACCGCACGTTGCCGAGCGCATGTCGGCGGATCCGTTGGTGCTGCTGCCACATCAGATTGCGGCGCGTCTCGCCGATGTTCGACGTGAAGTGGTCGTGCCAGAACCAGACCATGCGTTCGTGTAGCGGCGACTCGGTGCCCAACATGACGTCGATCCACTCCTTCGGCAGCAGATCCCAGCTGTCGTCCTCGACGTCTCGTTCCGCTGCCTCCTCGACGGTCTGGGACCATCCGTCGGCCCAGATGCGTTCGGAGATCAGCGTCTCGACGTCTGCGGATCGGTACTGCGCAAGATCGTCGGGCCAGAGCCCGAAGCCCGTCCGGCGCAGCACGTGAGCGATGGCTTCGTCATGGGTGACCATGTCGTGGTTTGTAGAAGAACGGTGATGAAACGATGGTGAAGACCGTCTTCATGTTCGCTTCATGATCGGATCGGCCATCATGGTCGGATGCGAATCCTGGTCGTCGAGGACGACGCGCCACTTGCCGAGGTGCTCCGACGCGGTCTGACCGAGGACGGTTATGCGACGGACGTCGTCGCCAAACTGGTCGACGCACGCAACGCGGTCGAGGTCAACGACTACGACCTCGTGGTGCTCGATCGTGGCCTCCCCGACGGCGATGGACGGGATCTCTGTGCCGAGATGCGCGAGTCGGGTCGCCACACACCGGTGCTCATGCTCACGGCGCGCGATGGCCTCGGCGACAAGGTCGAGGGTCTCGACGCGGGAGCCGACGACTACCTGACCAAGCCGTTCGACTACCCGGAGCTGACGGCGAGAATCCGTGCGCTGCTCCGCCGTCCGGCCGAGGCCCAGACCCCGATCCTCTCGCACGGGACCCTCGAGATGGACCCGGCCGCTCGCCGCGTGTCCCGGTCGTCGATCACGATTCCGCTGACGGCACGCGAGTTCGCCTTGCTCGAGGTGCTCCTTCGCCAGCCGGAGTCGACCCACGCCCGGACGGACCTGCTCGAACGGGTTTGGGACGCCAACTACGACGGCTTGTCGAACGTCGTCGATGTGCATGTGGCCAACCTGCGACGCAAACTCGACCTGCCCGGAATGGACGACCCCATCGAGACGATTCGAGGCGTCGGCTACCGACTCCGGCCGGTGAACGCATGAACCTTCAGAAGATCCGACTGCAGCTCACGGCGATGTACGCCCTGCTCGCAGCGATCGCTGTTGGCTTGCTGGCGTGGATCGCGATCTCGACGGGCAACGATCGCATCGTGCAGTCCGCCGAACGAGATGCGGAGAACGTCGTCCGGGAGATGGCCCTGGTTGGTTTCAACCGCGAGCTCACCTCGCCCAACAACACGTGGATCGTCAATCCGGTCGACCGCTGGGTCGACCCCTACGGCGACACGTGGGTCGAACCGCCGCTCTTCACGATCGCGGATTCGGCCCTGAAGAACGGGCACGGGGTGTTCTCGGAGTTCCAGCAGAACGGTGCATGGCTCGCCTTCGCCGAACCGCCGTCGGACAACGACACGTCGAACAACGTTGTCGTCACGGCGATCGATCTCGGCGGCTACGAAGGCGACCAGCGGTCGTTCCAACTCCGAGTCGTCCTGGCCGCGTTGGCGCTGACCGCCGCGACGACGGCTGCGGCATGGTGGTTGGCTGGCAGGTCCCTCCAGCCCGCCCGAGACGCCATGGCTCGTCAGCGAGACTTCATCGCCGACGCCGCCCACGAGTTGCGCACCCCGCTGGCGGTGATCAGAGCGTCTGCGTCGCACACGTTGTCGAAGGACCGGACGAGCGCGGAGTACACCAACTCACTCGCCGAGATTCTCGCCGCCACCGAACGTGCCGGCTCGGGGGTTGGTGAGTTGCTCGAACTCGCCCGCCTCGACGCCGGCCAGGCCCAGCCGCGCAAGGCGCCGCTTCGGGTCGATCTGCTCATCGAGGAAATCGCGTCGTCCGTCCGAGTCGACGACACGGAGATCCGGGCGACGACGGCCGAGTCGATCGTGGTCGACGCGGACTATGCGTTGCTCCGCCAGGTCGTCGAGAACCTCACGCTCAACGCCGCCTCGCGGGCGGACACGGTCGAGCTCGCCGTCGTCCGTGCGGGCGATCTCGTCACGATTCAGATCTCCGATGACGGACCCGGATTCGACGAGGACATTCTCCCGCACGTGTTCGAGCGCTTTCGCCGCGGCGACAACCGTGGGTCGACCGGTCTCGGCATGGCGATCGCGAAGTCGATCATCGAGGCGCATGGAGGCACGGTTGCGGCCGCGAATCGCACGACCGGTGGTGCCATCGTCAAGCTGCACTTGTCGCCGAGTGGCAACTGAGATCAGCGACGGGGCATCGAGTAGCCCGGACGGTGCCGTGGCCGTTCGGGCAGCGTGCCGCGACGCGGGCGAGAGAACCGGGCGCGGTGCGCCCCGCGAATGATTTCGTCGATGGCGTCCAGGAATGACGGTTCGGTCGCCACCAGTTCGTCGATCGCACCGGGGGCCCAGGGTTCGACCAGATCGTCCGCGTCGAGGCCGGATCGGATCCAGAGGGTGCCGATGATTCGGATCGCCGAGTCGATCGACGGGTCACCGCACTCGACGGCCAGCTTGGCGGTTCCTGCCGCATCGAATCGTCCAGCGGTGTAGGAGTCCGCCACCATCTCGGAGCGGTATCTCAATGCCTGGAATGCGATTCTCTCGTGGTTCACCCGGGCTCCCACGCCAACTACGACCGAAAACGACGTTACCGAACCCCTACCCGGCGTCTGGGGATGGGCGCCCCGCAGGGCGACGTGGCGGGGGGCAGCAACCCGGCCGACACACGTCGGGTCTGACCTCCAGCGACCCGAGCGCGGCGGTCGGCCCACCCGTGCGCCGCTCCTCGATCAAGTCGACGATCATGTCGATGAAACGAACGTCGGTCGATGCGGTTGCGGCTCGGGCAATCGGCAGACCGAGGCGCTCCGCCGTCGCCGTTGCTTCGGTGTCGAGGTCGTACATGACCTCCATGTGATCGGAGATGAATCCCACAGGGACCATGACCACCCCGGTCGTGCCGGTCTCGGCGAGAAGGTCGAGATGATCGTTGATGTCGGGTTCGAGCCAGGGAATGTGTGGTGGTCCGCTGCGCGACTGCCAGACGAGGTCCCAGTCGTCGTGATCGAGGGCCTCGGCGATCAGCCGGGACGCCTCACGCAATTGGGCGACGTAGTCGGAGGTCTCCGCCATCGATTCGGGGATCGAGTGGGCCGTGAACACGAGGCGGGCGCCCTCGGGGACCTCCTCGAGGGCTCGACGAGTGGCGTCGATCATCGGCTCGATGAAGCCGGGGTGGTCGTAGTACTGGCGGATCTTGTCGATCGTCGGCGCACCGTCGACCGCCGCGATCGCCGCGGCGATGTTCTCCCGATACTGCCGGCAACCCGAGTACGAGCTCGTCGCGGAGGTCACGAAGGCGATGGCCGACGTGATGCCGTCGTCGGCCATCTGCTGGACCGTGTCGGCCAACATCGGATGCCAGTTCCGATTCCCGAAGTAGACGGGAAGGTCGATCCCGCGGTCGACGAGTCGAGTTTCGAGCACCTCGATGATCGCCCGGTTCTGATCGTTGATCGGACTGCGCCCACCGAAGAGGTGGTAGTGGGCGCCGACCTGCTCGAGGCGTTCGCGCGGGATGCCCCGTCCAGCGGTGACGTTCTCGAGGAACGGCACGATGTCCTCGGGTTTCTCAGGACCGCCGAAGGACAGCACGAGTATGGCGTCGTAGGGTGGTCCGGCGACCGTGTCGATCACGTCTGACATGACGGGCAGTACCAGGCCTTTCGTTGTCCGATGTCCACGAGTCGAATCGACTCGCCGCAGCGATGGCAAGGCTTTCCGTCCCGTTTGTAGACGTAGAGGCGGTCATCACCGGAGATCCGGCCAGCCGCAACGCCGACCTCCGCAGGGTCTCTCGTGGTGATGCGGTTGAGACGCACCCCCTGTTTGAGCTGGTCCACGGCGAGCTCCCAGAGCTGTTCGGCCGTGTCCTTCGACACCTGGTTTGCCGGCAGGTCTGGGCGGAGTCCCAACAAGAAGCAGAACTCCGATCGGTAGACGTTGCCGATTCCGGCGACGACTTTCTGGTCGAGGAGCGCGGCGGCGACGGCGACCCGGCGTCGGGCGAGGCGTCGAACGAACTCGGCGGGGTCCGCGTCGGGTCGGAGCGGGTCCGGTCCGAGTTGGCTCGTGATGGCGGCCACATCGTCATCGTCGACGACGTCGCACACCATTGGTCCGGTCAGGTCCCAGAGGCGCTCGGGTCCTTCGAGGCGGAGGCGAATTGCGCCGCGGATCGGGGCCTCGAGGTTCTTTCGCCGGAATTTGCCGATAAGCCCGAGGTGGATGTGGACCGGGGGTGTGCCGTCGAAGTCGAGAAAGAGGTGCTTCCCCCAGGCGGTCGCCTGATCGAGCTCCCGGCCGTCGAGCAGTTCGGCACCGGCAGCGAATCGGCCCTGCGGCGAGCTCGCCGTCACCGGCCCCGGACGCAGCGTGCGATTCAGGTCGCGCGCAAGCCGATGGATCGTGTGGCCCTCGGGCATGCAGTCAGGAGGCCCGAGCTGCGGTGTCGTGGATGCGGTCGAATTCGTCCAGGGCGTGGCGGGCCGAGGTGGTCGGCACGCAGCGACCGAGTGAGCGGGCGATCTCGGGGCTTCCGATCCCGGGCCCACCGATGACGACGGGCACGCCGAGCGATGCGGCTTCGATTGTCGCCAGCGTTTCGGCGATCACCTCTTCGTTGTCGCCGTTCGTGACGGCGAGTCCGACTGCGACGAGGTCGGCGAGCATCCGCGAGCGTTCGACGATCGACTCGGCGGGGGTGTGGGCGCCGAGGTCGTGGACTTCGAAGCTTCGGGCGCGGAGCAGATCCCGCAGCATCGCTGTCGGCAGCGTGTGGTAGTCGTCGGCGACGCCTGCCAGCAGGATCGTGCCCTTGGTCCGTCCGCGGCTCGCGATTCGTGGGCCGAGGCGGGAGATCACTCGAAGTGCGGTGGCCGTCGCGACGTGTTCGTCGGCGATCGAGATCTCGCCGATCGACCATCGGTGGCCGATCTCTGCGAGGGCTGGACCGAGGAGGTCGAGGTAGACCTCCTCTGCGGATGCGCCGGCTGCCATGGCGTCTTCGAGAAGGCGGAGTGAGCCGTTCTCGTCAGCGGCCAGGAGCCGGCGTTCGACCAGTTGGGGGAGGACATCACGGCGGGGGGACCGTTCGACGTCGCTGGTCGAGAACTGTTCGATGTCGGTGGGCTCGACCCACCATTGGCCACGCTCTTTGACGGCGGGCAGGCGTCCGGTGCGGACGTAGCGGTACGCCGTCATGTAGTGGACGCCGAGCTCTTCGGCGGCGTCGTTGAGGCTGATTCGGCCGGTCATGATCGGGAAGCGAACGTCAGCTCGCGAGCTCGGCCTCTCGAGCGGCGGCGCGGCCCATTTCGGCCACGGCTCGTCGTGAGGGCGATCGAGGGGGGAAGCCGAGTGCGGCGCGTTGTTCTTCGGACTCGCCGCCCCAAAAGCCGTGTTCGCGGTTCTGGCGTGCCCAGCTGCGACAGGCGAACAGGCATGCGCAGTTCTCGCAGTACGAGCGGGCGAGCGCTTCGCGTTTGGTTCGGCGGGTTCGGCGTTCACCAGGGGGTGCGAAGAACAGGTCGGACTTGCCTTTGCACAGGGCGTCTCCGGTCCAGTCCTGACTTCCGGATACGGCGAACAGATCGTCGAGCATTTTCGTTGCCTCCCTCGATCGGGATCTTAGTGATAAATGATCGGCATTTACCACTAAAAACTGAAGAAGGGCGCGAAAAGGCCCGCTTTCGAGCCGCGTTCTGACCCGAAACGACTCCATTTGGTGGTGGCGAGCGGGCGATCGGCCCGCGCGGGCTCAGCCGAGGAGTTTGTTGATCATCCGGGCGGCGCGGCCCGGCTCCGGCACCTCGACGCCCTCAGGAATGAGGTGCGGCGTCTGGTCCGACATCGCCGCGAGAACCTCGTCGGGACGCGGATTGACCATCTTCAGGTCGCCGACGACAACCGTCGGGACCGTCTCGTTGCCATCCGCGATCGAGCGGACCGTGGCCGCGTGATCGGGGTTGTCCCAGATGTTGTGTTTTGCGAGCGGGATCTGCATCGCGTTGAGCGACTTTTCGAGCCCCGAACAAAACGGGCAACCCGGCCGCCAGTAGAAGTCGATTGCGGTTGCGTTGGTCATGATCCTGCCCTTCCCACGAGAGGTGCGTCCTCGTCGTAGAGGAGACAGGTGACAACCCGGTCCGGATCGTTGGCATTCCCCCACGACTCCGCCGTGGGCTGGAGAAACTTGAACTTGAGGTCCCGGTCGTCGTCCGCGGGGATGTACGCCGCAAGCGAGGTCCGGCAAATGTCCTCGGCGTACGCGGCGATCGCCGCCTCGTCGTACGTCGTGATCGACGAGTCGACGAGCCCCTCGCGGTACACCTCGAACGAGTGCTCCTCGGCGCAATCGACCATCTCGACCTGAGTCACCTCGCCGGCACCGATGTCGCCGATGATGCAGTCGCCCTGGCGAAGTTCGAAGACCGACACGAGTGAGTCGTTGGTCGTGGTGGTCGGGGCGAGCGTCGAGGAGGTGGTCACCGTCGTGGCGTCCTCTTCGGTCGCCAGCGGATCCTCTTCAGCACCCGGCCGCAGCACCCACGCGATCAACAGCGCGAGGCCGACGATCACCGCGAGGGCCAGAAGCGCTCGGATGAGGTTGTTGCTGCGCTTCGGTGCGGGGGCCGCCTCCTCGAGGAGGGGCGACGTCTCCGGAATCGCAAGATCGACCACTTCGGGCGCGCTGGCGCGCTCCGGAGAAGAACGACCCGGGCCATCGAGCGTCGTGGTCGCCAGTGGTGCGGCCGCGGTGCCCGGCTTGCGCCACGCGTCGTCGCGTGCGATCGGCGCAGCATCCTGGGGTGCGGTGACGTTCGAGAGATCGAGAGGAGCGGTGATTGGCTCTGCGATTGGGTCGATCGCCGACACGCCCAGCGGGGGTTCGGTTGGTGCCAGCGTCGTGTCGTTGCGCTCCTCGTACGCACTCGTCCAGCCATCGTCGTCGGCAACGGGTGTGGTGAGCGGAGGCGGCACCTCGGGTACCGCAGCGCCGGGCGGGAGGCTGATGCTCGTGTTGTCGGTCTCGAGCGGGATTGCGACCGTGGGGATCGGCGGTTCGACCACGGGGATGGCGGCCTCTGCAGGTGCAGCAGTGGTCACCAACGGCGTCTCCACCGCTGGTGGATCGAGATCAGGGATCGGCGTTGGAGCCACCGCCTCGGCGGAGGGCGGCTCGGGCGTTTCGATCGGTTCGATCGTCGCCGGGGCGGGCTCGGTGTCCACGATGGCCTGCCAGCCGGGCCCTGGGGTTGCTGGTGGGCTGGTTGGTTCGGCAGCCGGCACCTCGAAGGTGGGTTGAGGCGTCGCCGGGATCGGCGGAACCTCGCGAGTGACGACCGGTGCGGGTTCCGGCGTCGGCGGGGTCTCGGGAACCAGCGGAACGTCCGGTTCGATCGGCTCTGCCGGGGCGATGTCCCAGACCGCAGGGGTCTCCGGCGATATTTCGGGGGCGGCGGTGGTGGGCAGCGTGGCGGTCGAGGTGGTGATCTCGGGCGCGGCCGCCTCGTCGATGGTTCCCTCGTACACGTCGCCGGGCTTGGCGTCTGCCGGGTACCACTTGCCGTCGGATGCAAGCCACCATCCGGGGCCTTGCCACACGTCGCTCACGACGCAAAGGGTAACCGGACAGGCGAAAGGGCGGTAATCATAGGTGGCGTCCCACGTCGCGTGTCCAGCCGTAACGAAACTGTCACTTCTCGTGGGATTGTCAATGAGCCAAGGGCCGTGTGGGCCGCACGCCGCGGTTCCTTCGCTCCGCTACCGTTCGAGCGATGATTCTCGTGGACGCGGCCGGGGTTTCGATGAGTCGCCCCGGGCGCCCGCTGTTTCACGACGTGTCGGTCACGATCAGCCGTGGAGATCGAATCGGCGTGGTCGGGCTCAACGGCACCGGCAAGTCGACGCTCATCGACGTGCTGACCGGTCGTCGAAGCCCCGAGTCGGGGACACTCCGAGTCGGGCGCGGCGTCACCGTTGCGGCACTCGACCAGGACCCGGACCTCGGCCACGGAACGATCGCCGACTGTCTCGCCGCGGTCGACGCGCCAGAGTGGGAGATCGCCGCCGTGCTCGATCGGCTCGGCATGGGTGGCCGGGCGTCCGATCCCGTCTCGCAGTTGTCGGGCGGCGAGGCGAAACGAGTCGCACTCGCGCGCGCCCTAGTGCACGACGCCGACCTGCTCATCCTCGACGAACCCACCAACCATCTCGACGTCGACGCGATCGAATGGCTCGAATCGCGGTTGGCGAGCTTCGGCGGCGGTCTTCTCCTCGTGACGCACGACCGGCACGTCCTCGATCGAGTGACGACCCGAGTTCTCGAGCTCGATCGTGGCCGGGTGCACGTGCACGACGGCGGCTACGACGCGTATCTCGAGGGTCGGGCCGCACGCGAAGAAGCCGCCGAGCGAGCGGAGGTCGTCCGCAAGAACCTCGCCCGCACCGAACTCGCGTGGCTGCGCCGAGGCGCCCCGGCCCGCACCTCGAAGGCGAAGGCGCGCATCCGTTCGGCGACCGAGCTCGTCGAGGCTCGCCCCGAGGCGGCGGCACGTACAGGCGACCTCGATCTGCACTTCGGCACTCCGCGTCTCGGCAACGACACCATCGAACTGGTCGACGTTGCGTTCGCGCACGAGGGGCACGAGCCGCTGTTCAGCGGCGTGGACCTCATGCTCGATCGGCGCGACCGGCTCGGCATCGTCGGTGCGAACGGCACCGGCAAGTCCACGTTGCTCGACATCATCGCCGGTCGGCGAACGCCAACGGCGGGCCAACGGTTGGTCGGTTCGACCGTCTCGCTGGAACTCTTCGATCAGCGCGGCGACACGCTCGACCTCGACGCTCGTGTGTGGCAGGCCGTCGTCGGCGACGACAGCGCAAAGCCTGACTGGCGGGACAAGGCGCTGATGGAGGAGTTCTGGTTCGACTCCGATGCGCAGTACGCGCCGATCTCGATGTTGTCCGGAGGTGAACGCCGCCGCCTGCAACTGTTGGTCACGCTGGCACGTCAGCCGAACATCGTGCTGTTGGACGAGCCGACCAACGACCTCGATCTCGACACCCTTCGAGTGCTCGAGGACTTCCTGGAGGACTTCCCCGGCGCGGTCGTCGTGGTCAGCCACGATCGAGCGTTCCTCGAGCGGACCGTCGACGACGTCATCGTCTTCGACGGAACGGGCTCGGTGGGGCGACGGCCCGGCGGATACGAGGCGTACGAGCGGATCCGAAGAGATGCCCGCACAAGCCCCGGAGATGGCGCACCGAAACGCAGCAACTCCACGCCGCGGACGAAGAAGCCGAAGCGAACAAAGTCGGGGCGCTCGCCGGGGACGATCAGACACGAGCTCGGCCGACTCGAGAAGGAGATCGCGGCGCTCGAGCGGGCCCGCGACGAGGCCACCGCGCGGCTCGAGGACGCAGGAAGCGACCATCAACGACTCGCGGAGATCGGTGCCGAGGTCGCCGCGCTCGCCGACGAGCTCGAGGCGGCTGAGGAGCGCTGGCTCGAGCTCAGCGAGGACCTCGAGGGCGGCGTCGTCGAGGGGTGATCGCCTGAGGCAGCTCGACGGTTTACCCGTACCCTCTGCACCATGGCAGACACGGGTACGACCGACACCGCGACGACGCCGATTCTCGAGGTGACCGACGCCGCGCTCGAGAAGGTTTTGGAGATCCGCAATGCGGAGGACGATGCCGAACAGACCGGTCTGCAGGTGCAGATCGTCGGCACACGTGGCGTCGAGTACGACTACGACCTCTCGCTCGAGACGATCAGCGAGGCACCCGAGGGCGCCGCGGTGTATCTCGTTGGTGAGCTGACCGTGATCGTTCCGGCCGACAGCATCGACGACATGCAGGGCGCCACGCTCGACATCCCGTCGAATCCGATGCAGGGCGGGCTCGTGATCCGAAACCCGAACCGCCCGCCCGTGCTCGCCCCGAACGAGGTCGAGCTCACTGGCACGATCGAGGAGAAGGTCACTCAGCTCCTCGACCAGAGCATCAACCCTGCACTCGCCGCCCACGGCGGCTTCGCAAGCCTCGTGAAGGTGGAGAACGACACCGAAGTTCACGTGCTCATGGGTGGCGGCTGCCAGGGCTGTTCGATGAGCGCAATGACCCTCACCGAAGGCATCAAGACTTCGATCATGGAGTCGATACCCGAGGTCACCGAAGTCATCGACGCCACCGACCACTCGAGCGGCGAGAACCCGTACTACTCCTGAACCGGGCCTCTCCGGCTGAAGGGGTGATCAGCCCACGTTCAGCTTCCTCTTGATCGGCGTCACTACTGTCGACAGGAATGGACATGGACTCGCCGTCGAAGCACGCGCCAACGGTTCTGGTTGTCGAGGACGACCAAGGTGTGCGCGAGTCGCTTGTCGTCGTCATGCAGGTGCAGGGTTATGGGGTCGTGGGCGTCGAAACCGGTGAAGCGGCGGTCAGCCACGTTGCGTCCGCATCGGTCGACTGCATCGTGCTCGACCTGAACCTCCCCGGCATCGACGGGATCGAAACGTGCCGCCGGATCCGGATCGGCGGCTATTCGGGTCCGATCATCATGTTGACGGCCCGTCACGAGGTTGCGGACAAGGTCTCCGGCCTCGACGCCGGTGCGGACGACTATCTGCCGAAACCCTTTGCCCTCGACGAGCTGCTCGCTCGAATCCGTGCGCTCCTGCGGGCCTTCAGCCCCGACGCCGTGGTCGCCGACGACGGGATGCTTCGTCTCGGCGACCTCTGGGTCGACCCCGGCGCACGCCGGGCGGGTCGAGGTGACGACGAGATCGAACTGACGAAGATCGAGTTCGACCTCTTGGCGTATCTGGTCGAGCGTGCCGAACGGGTGCTGGACCGAAACGAGATTCATCTCGCCGTCTGGGGATATGACGAGGACACGTCCTCGAACACGCTCGAGGTGTTCATTTCGTCGCTGCGCAAGAAGCTCGAATCTGGGGGCGGATCTCGACTCATCCACACCAAACGTGGCGTCGGCTACGTCGCCCGCGTCCCATGAAGCTGCAGATGCGGCTCGGCCTGGCCGTCGCGGCGGCGGCGGCAGTGGCCATCTTCGTGATGGCGTCGGCGTCGTGGGTCATCGCTGCACGAGAACAACGAGCGGCCGTCGATCGGAGCCTGCTTCAGGTCGTCAGCGAACCTCGTGAGCTCGCTGCGGAGTTGCGTCCCGCTCTCGAGGACAACCGTGACGGCGGTACCGGGCGACGCGGCGTCCGGGTCGACGATCTCTTCGCCGAACCGACCGTCGAGGATCGGCGCTTGGAAACCCGCGTGCAGCTCATCGGCCCGACGGGCCGGCTCGTCGTCGATGATGGCCTACCGGCCGTCGACCCGCCGTCCGAGCCGACGCTGAGCACGATCACGATCGACGGCGAGCGCTATCGCATGGCAGCCGCCACGGTCGGCCAGCAGAACCGTCCAGCCGTCCTCCAAGTGGCGCAGAATCTCGAGAACGTCGAGGAGACGCTCGCTCGACTCCGACGGCAGATCTTGGCGGGTTCGCTGCTCGGGATTGCGCTCGCGGGGATGTTGGGTGCGCTCGTCGCTCGACGGCTCGTTCGCCCGATTTCCGATGTCGCAGAAGCGGCCCGCGAACTGGCGGTCCGACAGGACCTCCCGTCGAGACTCGAGGTCAGTCGGACCGATGAGATCGGCGACCTCGCGACGTCGTTCAATCAGATGCTCGGCGCGCTCGAGGTCAGTCGTGATCAGCAGCGTCGGCTCGTCGCGGACGCCAGTCACGAGTTGCGTACCCCGCTGACGAGCCTCCGGATCAAGATCGATCTCCTCGACACCAACCCCGACCTCGAGTCGACGCAACGTCAACAGCTGCTGTCGGGCGCCGCCACCGAACTCGAACGACTCACCGACCTCGTGAGCGAACTTGTCGACCTGGCCACCGATCCGACGGGATCGGACGAGATGCCCCAACCGCTCGATCTGCGCGTCATCGCCGAGGACGTCGCCGAACGGGTTCGGCGGACCAGCGGTCGCGTCGTCGACGTGTCTGGGGTGGCGGAGGCCCCAGTCCACGCGCGTGATCGGATGATTCGGCGCGCGGTTTCGAACCTCGTCGACAACGCGATCAAGTACTCGCCCGAATCCGGCGTCGTCGAGATCGGCGTGAGCCCGATCGCCGTCGAGGTCGGCGACCGCGGCGAGGGAATCCCCGCCGACGACCTCGACCACGTCTTCGACCGGTTCTACCGCTCGCCGAGCGCTCGAACAAGACCCGGCAACGGCATCGGGCTCGCGATCGTCCGGCGAGTCGCCGAGCTCCATGGCGGCGACGTGTGGGCCCGAAACCGCGACGGCGGGGGAGCCGTCGTGGGGTTCTCGGTCGCGACGGGTTGACTGGAACGGTGACGACGCTCGCCGATCTCGAGTTCGACAATCGATTCACGGCCTCCTTGGCGGCCGACCCGGCGACAGCGAACCGTCCCCGGCAGGCACCCGACGTGGCGTTCTCCCGTGTTCACCCGACGCCCACGTCGGGCCCGGAGGTGATCGCGGTTTCCGACGAAGTCGCCGAGCTGCTCGGGCTCGACCAGGCCCAGCTCGCCAGCGAGGCGTTCCGGGACATGGTGAGCGGCAACCTCGTGCTTCACGGCATGGATCCCCACGCCATGCGGTACGGCGGTCATCAGTTCGGCAACTGGGCGGGGCAGCTCGGCGACGGTCGAGCGATCATCCTCGGCGAACTGCTCACCCCTGATGGGTCTCGGCAGACGCTCCAGCTCAAGGGCGCCGGACGCACGCCCTATTCGCGGTCGGCCGACGGGCTCGCCGTGCTTCGGTCGTCGATCCGAGAGTTCCTCTGCAGCGAGGCGATGCATCACCTCGGCGTGCCGACGACGCGGGCATTGAGCCTCGCCCTGACCGGAGATCAGGTCATGCGCGACATGTTGTACGACGGCCATCCCGCGCTCGAACCTGGCGCCGTCGTCCTCCGGGTTGCGCCGACGTTCATCCGGTTCGGGAACTTCGAGCTTCCGGCGTCGCTCGGCGAGGCCGACCGGCTTCGAGAACTCACCGACTTCACGATTCGCGAGTACTTCCCCGACCTGGTTGGAGACGACGGACCGATCGACGCAGAAACCGTGATCGCGTTCTACCGGCGTGTGGTCGAGTCGACCGCCGACATGATCGTGCACTGGCAGCGGGTCGGCTTCGTGCACGGCGTCATGAACACCGACAACCTGTCGATTCTCGGGCTCACCATCGACTACGGCCCGTACGGATGGCTCGAGGACTACGACCCCGACTGGACGCCCAACACGACCGACCGGCACGGCCGCCGGTATCGCTTCGGCAATCAGCCCGGCATCGGACAGTGGAACCTCGCCCAGCTCGGCAATGCGCTGTTCCCGCTCGTCGGTGACGCCGAGCCGCTCCAGGACGCGATCGACGGCTACGTGGATCGTTTCAAGGCGGGCTACGGCGACATGGTTCGTTCGAAGCTCGGCCTGAAGACCTGGGATGTCGAGCGAGACGAGCCGTTCACGATCGAGCTGTTCGATCTGCTGCGGGCAGCCGAGACCGACATGACCGTCTTCTTCCGTCGCCTCGCCGACGTGCCGCTTCGATCGGATGATTCGACCGGCGTGGACCGGGTGACCGGACTCGACGAGGCCTTCTATGCGCCGGAGCTCGTCGACGACGAGCTGCGGGTTCGCTGGGGCCGCTGGCTCGAGGACTACGCCGCACGAGCTGCGGGCGAGGGGCTCGACGACGAGAGCCGTCGAGCGCAGATGAACCGGGTCAACCCGATCTACGTGATGCGCAACTGGCTGGCGCAGGAGGCGATCGACGCGTCCACCGCAGGTGATCACTGGGGTGTCACGGCCCTGCTCGACGTGATGCGAGACCCCTACACCGAACGTCCCGGACTCGAACACTTCGCCTCGAAACGCCCGGACTGGGCTCGCACCCGAGTGGGCTGTTCGATGCTGTCCTGTTCGAGCTGATGGAGTCTCGTCAGTCAGCTCTCGTCGTGATGATCGAGTAGCACATCTCGTCCTGGGTGCCTTCGGCCCACACGACATAGCGGGGCTCGAGTCCGGCCGGCCAGAGGCTTCGGTCCCAGGCGCATTCGACGCGGACGATGTCGCCGTCGTCGAGGGTGAACGGTTCTTCGGGGTAGTAGCCCATCTGCCAGTGGAAGTCCCACTTGTCGATGTCGAGCAGCACCTTCTCGTCGGGCGTTCCGGGGTTGAGGGTCATCCGGTACTGCGTGCCGAGCTCGTGCATGTGCGGCCAGAGCGCAACCACCTCGCCACCGTCGACCTCGATGTCGCAGCTCGATGACGCGGTGCCCTGGGTGAATGCCGCGAAATCGGACGGTGACACGTCGCAGGCGCCGTTGACGAACGTGGGGATGAGGGTCGACTCGAAGCCGAACTCCTCCTGGATCCGGGCGATCGCGGCGGTCCGCGAGCACAGCGGGCCGTCCTCCCATTCGGCGCAGGGGATTTCGACCGGACCGAGGAGGACCTGATTCCAGATCCAGTCGAGACGGCCACCGGCGGCGGCGACTGCGTCGTCGTCCCAGAACTCGACCCCGACAGCAGAGTTGTCGAGCGGCGCGTCGCCGTCGTAGTGGTAGTGCCACTGGGCGATCAGGTAGTCGCCCGGCTCGACCTGGATGCCGGCGCCTTCGGGCAGCACCATCGGCCCGGTGCCCGGGGCCCATGCGGTGATCTGGAACGCACCCGAGCGCCCCACCCTCGGCACGGTCTGGCAGGTCCAGCCGGGTTGGCCGTCCTCGGCCTCTTGTTCGCGCGCATCGGCGAGGGTGTCGGCGTCGGCCAGGAAGAACACTCCGTGGTGCAGGACTTCGGTCTTGTCGGGCCGAACGTCGATCGCTCGGATCCACTCGGTGTCGGTCGTGTCGAGCTCGAGGATCTGACAGCGGTAGTCGTCGACGATCGTGGCGTCGCCGGCGTAGGCAGCGTCAGCGGTTGCCACCAGGTCGGGGTCGATCTCGGGGTAGGCGACATCGGTGGCCACGATCGGCGTGTCCGGAGCGACGTCGATGACCCCTCCGGCCGCAGCCCAGTCGGTGATCGTGGCGGCCTCTGCGGCGGTGAGCGACAGGTCCCACTTGAACGGAATCTCGCCGAGGTCGGTGGCCGGCCAGGGCGGCATCTCGCCCTCGGCGACCTGGAACGCAACGAACTCGTGGATGCCGTCGAGGGCTCCTGCGGTCGACAGGTCGAGGTGCGTCGTTCCGGGCCCGTCGCCGGTGTGGCACGACGCGCAGTTGTCGGCGATCACCGGGAGGACGTCGGCGCCGAACGACGGTCCGGGAGCTTCGGTCGTCGTCGTCTCGACCGCAGTGGTCGCTGCTGGGCCACCTGCGCCCTGCGCGTTTGGCGTCGGCTCATCGTTGCTGCCACACGAGGCGAGGACA
Source organism: Acidimicrobiales bacterium (assembly GCA_020629635.1). GTDB lineage: Bacteria > Actinomycetota > Acidimicrobiia > Acidimicrobiales > SHLQ01 > SHLQ01. The sequence goes on from JAHDCX010000010.1 coordinate 125,065, forward strand.
ACGGCAGCCGTAAAGATCAAGAGAAGGACTCGGCGCATGCGTTGAGGCTACGGCGCGAGCGACGCTCCGCTGGAGCGCGCGGTTCGGTGCCGCTCTACATTGACCCTGTGGGTGATGTCGGGCGGACACGGCCGGGAGCAGGCGCGCTCGACGGCATTCGGGTGCTGGATCTGTCGCGTGTCCTGGCGGGTCCGGTCTGTACCCAGCTGCTCGCCGACCTCGGAGCCGACGTCATCAAGGTCGAACGACCCGGCGTTGGTGACGAGACCCGTCAGTGGGGGCCGCCCTGGTTGACCGACGCCGACGGGAACGAGACACGCGAGTCGAGCTACTACCTGAGCGCGAATCGTGGAAAGCGATCGATCACGGTCGACATCGGCCAACCCGACGGCGTGGCTCTGCTCCTGGAGCTGGCCCGTTCGTGCGACGTGTTCGTCGAGAACTTCAAGGTGGGAGCGCTTGCACGCAAGGGACTCGGGTACGACGACGTCCGAGCCGTCCGCCCCGACGTGGTGTACGCCTCGATCACCGGGTTCGGCCAGGACGGTCCGCTCGCCGATCAACCGGGCTACGACTACCTGGCCCAGGCCATGGGCGGCCTGATGAGCATCACCGGACGCCCAGACGGCGAGCCGGGGGGAGGTCCGCTCCGCGCGGGCGTCGCCATCGCAGACCAGGCCACGGGCATGTTCACCGCGGTCGGCATCCTCGCCGCGCTGCGGCACCGCGACCAGACGGGCGTTGGTCAACACGTCGACGTTTCGTTGCTCGACAGCCAGCTCGCGTTTCTGGTCAACCAGGGTCTCAACTACCTCGTGGGTGGCACGCCACCCGCACGCAGCGGAGAGTGGCACCCGAATCTGGCCCCCTATCAACCCTTCGACGTGGCGGACGGCCGGGTCATCGTCGCGGTCGGGAACGACCGGCAGTTCGCGGCGCTCACGACCCATCTCGGCCTCGGCGAGTTGGCGTCGGATCCTCGCTTCGCGACGAACCCGGATCGCAACGAGCACCGAGAGGCGCTGGCCGTGCTCCTGGGTGAGGCGTTTGCCCGACTCACCACACGAGACGTCCTCGACGCCTTGCCCGCCCTCGGCGTGCCGGCGGCGGTCGTCAACGACATCGCGCAGGCCTTCGACGAGCCGCAGGTCAAACATCGAGGCGGCGAGATCGCGTTGCCGCACACCTCCGCCGGAAGCGCGCCCGGCATCGCGAACCCGGTGCATTTTTCGGAGAGTCCGATCGAGTACCGCAACGCCCCGCCCCTGTTGGGCGAGCACACCTCCGAAGTGCTCGAAGAGCTGCTCGGCGTCGACGACGCGACCGTGGATTCGTGGCGGGAGCGCGGGATCATCGGATGAGACGACATCGCGTGCACGTTCGATTCGAGGACGAATCGCGCTCCCTCGAAGTCGTGCTCGCCGAGACGGCGACGGTTGCCGACCTCGCAGACGCGCTCGATGTCGATCCCGAGTCGGTACGGGTGCAGGGCGCCAAGAACGGGATCGCCCGAGACGTGCCGGTCGACGGAATCTCGTTGCTGGATGGATCGACCATCGTCTTGACGCTGGGTGATGGCGACACGGGCAGGACTGCGGCGGAGCCGGGTTCGATCTGGCTCGATCACCTGAGTGGTCTGCCGGCGATGGCGTCACAACGCCTGCAGATCGGCCGCACGTCGTGCCTGTCGCCTCGGTCGCAGGAGAGAGAGGTGTTTGCGGTCGAGCTCGGCGTGGACGAATCGATCGAAGTGGTCCGAAATCACGACGCCGTCCGAATCGGCGAGCAGATGGTGGAGGAGCGGGCGAGGCTGGGAGATTCGGTCGTCTCGGTCGGCGGTGATCGGTACTCGGTTCACACGATCGGGGCCGAGCGCACACTGTCGGCGTTGTCTGCGCCGCATCCTCCCAGCCTCGAGCTCGAGCCACCGCCGCGCACCTGGAGTCCGTGGGTCCTTGGCCTGCTTGGGGTCGCGCTCGTCCTCGGTGGGGTTGCCTGGAACGGGATTCTCTTCGCCGGAGCGACGGTCACGCTCGTTGCGGCGGTGCTGACGGCGATCGATGCCCACGACGGGAAGCGCATGCGGCTTCGTCGCCAGGCGGTCGAGCGTCGGCGTCGACTCGACCGCTACCGGGCCGAGCTGGTCGTCGCCGCCGAGCGCGATGCCCGGATTCGTCGAGCTGGCCAGATCTCCGTGCCGGGCATGATCCGCTCGGCCGCTGGCGGAGCGCAGCCGCGACGCCGTCAGCGAGTTGGTCGTCCGGGCCCCTTGCCCATGTTCGTCGGCTACGGCGACGTTGTGTGGGAGCCGCCCGTCGTCGCCGAACATCGACCGTCTGCTGCGGTGGCCGATGTCATTGAGGACGTGGCGCGGATGTACGGGGTTCCGATCGACATCGAGCATCCCGGCGTGGTGCGGGTCGGCGGTCCGGCTGAACTCGCCCGCCAGTGGGTCTCGGCGGTCATTCTGTCGATCCTGTGGGACGACCCCGACGCCCAGCTGGTGCCGGTGTTCGACGGAGACACACTCGCCGCCTGGGATTGGATGAAGTGGCTGGTTGCCGACTCAGCGCCATCTCGTCATCGGTCACGCACCCGGATCGCCGTCGTCGACGAGGCGGCCGGCTCATCGATCGACGACGCACACCGGCGCGGCGTGCTGTGGTTTGTGATCGACCCCTCGAGTGACGGCTGGCGCGCACAACCCGGCGAACACGAGACGATCGTCGCCATCGATGCGGTGGGGCACGCGGACATTCGCGTCCGCGACCGGCCGCCGCAGCGGATCAGTCCAATCGGCATTCGGCTCGACGATGCCGACACCGTCGCCCGGGCGATCGCTCGGGCTCGGGGCGTGCCGGGTACCGCCGAAACCGTCGCGAGTGCGCCCGGCGTGCGGCCGTTTCGGCTGGTCGACGTGCTCGTCCCCTGAGCCGGGGTCTACTCCTCCGGCGCCAGGTCGCCTTCGTCGTGGGTGTGGGCGGGGACGAGGAGGCGGTCGCCTTCGTCCATACCGGGTGGGAGCACACCCGATGGGTAGCGGGAGTCGGCGACGCCGGCGGCGAACGCGTCGACCATGCGTTGGCTGAACTGGATGCGCCAGTCGCCGCCGGACTTCTTGTCGTTGAAGTACACGAACCCGATGACGTCGGGGTTGGCTGCAAGCCCCTCGAATACCGTCTCGAGCCACTGGACCCGGTCGGCGTCGACGTTGGTGCCCGCACCGATCTCGGCGAGCAGGATCGGTTTGTTGGTGAGGGCTCGCAGCTCGTTGAGCGTGTTGTCGAAGACTGCCTCGAAGGTCGGTTCGGGTGCGTTGTTGTAGCCCCGCCAGTAGCCGGAGATGCCGACCCAGTCCACGTACTCCTCACCGGGCCAGAAGTTGTCGATGCTCGTCTTCAGGTGATTCGACCGGTTCACGCTCCACAGCCAGACGACGTTGTCTGCACCGGCGAGCGTGAACCGGTCGTGGATGTGGCGCCAGGCCTGGGCGAACTCGCCGGTTTCGTTGCCGTTGACGCCTTCGGACCACGGGTACCAGAACCCGTTCATCTCCGACGCGAACCGCAACACGATCGGTTGGCCGTGCGCCGCTGCGGCAGCCGCCCATTCGTCGATGTAGGCGTCGAACTCGCCGTTGATGATGGCCCCCAGCTGGGGTTGGGTGTCGGCGCCGGGCACGACCGGCTCCCAGGCGACCTGCGGCGTCATGCCGCGGTCCCATGCGGTCTGCACCTGTTCGGCCGGGAACCCTGCACCCCAGTTGGAGAAGAAGAGCAGGTTGTTCGGGGCCTTGCCGATGAGTCGGGTCACGTAGTCGAGCTCGCCCATCCACCAGGGGGCCTCACGGGTGTGCATGCCGAACACGCCCTGTTGTTGGCGGACGGCGCCCACCGAGAGGACCTGCGGTGGCTCGGGTTCGAAGACGGGTTCGGGTGGGGTGCCGGGCAACTGCTCGCAGGCCCGGCCGTCACCGTCGCCGTCGAGGTGGGCGAAGGTCGTCCGATCCGAGTCGTAGACGGCTTGTGCGTCGGGCTGCTCGGTGAAGTCCTCGCAGACGACGACCACTTCGGCGTTGGGGTCGGCGATGTGTTCGCACGCCTTGCCGTCGCCGTCGCCGTCGAACCAGGACAGCCTGGCCGGGTCGGCATCGAATGCGGCCTGCGCGGCGGCGCGGGTGTCGTAGTCGGTGCACTCCGGGCGGGCAGGTGCGGTCTGGACGGTGGCCTCGGTCCGGTACACCACGCGGACGACCTCGGGCGCCGCCGGCACCGGCTCCGGCGGCGCCACGTTCTCGTCCGAGATCTCCTCGGCCGGGGGAACGGTGGGTCGATCGGGTTCGTTGGCGGCGTCGACAAGGTCGTCGAGTAGGTCGGCCACCGCCCCGGTGTCGAGGGTGGTCGGCGGGGCGGCCGTCGTCGATTCGGGCGGCAGCGTCGTGGCGGGGACCGTCGTTTGGGCGAAGGCGAGCCCGACCGGCGGGGCGGTGTCGACTTCGGAGTCGGCTTCGGGGAGCCAGACCGCGACGAACGAGATCGTCATCAAGATGGCGACGAGGCCGGCGTTGAACACCGGTCCGCCGACCTCGAAGGCCGATTTCAGGCGCGACGGGGGAGGGGTGGGGGTCATCAGAGGTGGCTCCTGGGTCAGGGTTGGTAGAGCGACATGCCGACGATCATCACGCCGGCAAGCACGTACGGGATCACGGCTTGTGGATTGCGGTTCGATTCGCCGGCGAACCCACCGGCCCGGGTCCCCCAACCCGAGTTGTGCGCCATCCGGGTGAAGCCGAGCATCCGAATGGGCATGAGCATGAGCGTCGAGATGATGAGGAAGGTTGGGATTCGCCACAGGTCGCTCGGCTGTTGGCGGAGGTGGCGGGATTGGCGAAGCGCCGAGCTCGCGATCGACGCGATGATCGCCAGCAGGGCGACGGTGAGACCACCGCCGACTCTCCCGTAGTTGGCGACGAACGGTTCGAACAGGTCGATGTCGGTGATGACGAACTGGCGGACGATCCACCCGACGTAGGCACCGAGCAGCAGGAACGGCAGGAGGATGTCGGCGAGGTAGAAGACGGCGAGGGTGCGGGCCCGGCGAAGCATCCAGGGGAACATCCGCATCGTGTTGTACTGCGAGCCCCGTGCCCACCGGAGCTGTTGTTTGGCCATCTTCTTCCAGCTGAGCGGGGCGTCGGTGTAGACGAGGCTCGTCGACTGGAAGACCGTCTTGTAGCCCTGCTTGAGGCATTCGTTGGTGAGGGTCCGGTCGTCGGACACCTCGAGGAAGATGCCGAGGAACCGTGCGTGGAGGAAGTTGTCCATCCCTTCCTCGAGCATGTTGCGCCGGAACGCGATCGTGCGTCCGGGGAGACAGCCAACCGTGCCGAGCACGGACATGGCGGGCATCGCGTACTCGTTGCGGAGGGACTCCATCCAGTCGGCCCACCGGGTGAGGATGTGGCGTTCGGGTTCGAGGATGCGCTGTTTCGTGGTGACGCCACCGATGGCCGGGTTGGCGAACGGTTTGACGAGCTCGACGAGCGTGTCGGGCATCCAGATCGTGTCCGAGTCGACGAGCACGCAGATCTCGGCGGTGGATTCTTCGACCCCGATTCGCAGGGCGTTGCGCTTGCCCGGCGTGTCGGTGTGGATCGAGCGAACTCCGGCAAACTCGGCGCAGATCCGTTCGAGGGTCGGGTTCTCGGGTCCGTTGATGACGACGACGATCTCGTCGGGCTGTTGGGCGATGATGCGTCGCAGCACGTCCCGAAAAAGGTCTTCGGGTTCGTCGACCACAGGGATGATGACCGCAGTGCTCGCGTGGCATTCGGTCGTGAAGGGGCGGTACCGCCGCGACAGGCCGGCCTTCCATGCCCAGATCAGCCAGACGAGGCCCATGTACACCAGGAAGAGGTGGATCCGGTGGTGGACGAGCAGGTCTCGGATTTGCAGGAGGAAGACGAACAACGTGGGAACCTCCGGGAGGGCGGACCGCTGGGTGTGTCCCTTCCCCGTGGGCCGCCGGAACCATGCACCTGATCCCGGCGACCCATGAGGTGGTGGGTACGCCAACCTGTTACGGCGGGTTCCTCGGATTCCTTGATGACTTTTCGCAACAAATCCGAAATCTTCGTCACAATCGGATGCGGCGGCCGGTTCGAAGGGGCCTTCGAAGGGACAGACCCCTGATTGCTTTACGTGGGCGACGGTCGTGACGCATGATTGGCGACACGCTGCGGCGGGAGACCGGAGTCCAAACGTGGCGAAGCGAGTGTTGCCAACCGTCCTGATCGTCTGCCTGCTCGGAATCACGTTGGGCGTCGCCTCTGCAGTCGCGGCGGCGGCCGTCATCCCCTCGAATCCGCTCGTCGAAGAGCCCGTCGAGTGCACGGTCGTGCCCGAGCTCGACGATCGGTTCGACCCGATCGACGGCTCGTATCAGGCCGTTGTCCAGCTCGGGGTGAGTCGAACGCTTCCGCTTCAGTTGCGACGGCTGACCGAGAACGGGGGGAGCGTCTGGGTCGAGAGCATCGTTAACGAAGACGTTCCGTTCTCGGCGGTGTCGTCCCCCCTGACAGACGCCGAGGACTACGTCATCCGATATCGACAGGACGGGCGCCGCATCGACGTTCCGTGCTTCACCCGCGAGACCGAGCCTCTCGCCCCCGCGTGCTCGGTCGCCGCCGGCCGGACCGACGACAACGAACCGATCTGGAGCGTGCTCGTCGACGCCGTCAGGACGGTCGACTACACGCTGCGCATCGATGGGACAGAGGTCTCCTCCAACGCCGTACCGTTCACCGACCGCGCCGGCAACGAGAATGTCTGGTTCCAGGTGCCACGTGTGGCAACGCCCGTGCAGACGATCGAGGTCGCACCGACCGCCCGCCGCAACCATCGTGGGCTGTGCGGCAAGATCGGGTCCGACGCCACCTTCGCTGGATCGTGCACGGTGAGGCGCTCGCCGACTGCGCCGGGGGACGTGTGGATCGACGTCGAAGCCAAGTGGCCTCTGCCGTTCACCGTCGAACGAGACGGGGTGGACCTCGGTGCTGCGGACCCGATTCGTTTCGACCCGGCACGCTTCCCCGAGCTGCAGCCGGCGGACGTGTGGCGAGTGCAGGCCGAATTCGACCCGACGGCCGAATGGATCGTCCGCCACGCCCAGGTCGGCGTGGTCTGCTCGGTCACGACGGACGGGATCGATCAGTGGGGCTGCGTGCGAGATGGCGATCGACTCACGTGGACACCCCAGGACGCCGACGGAGGCGAATACCACGTGCGACGGGTCACCGAGGCCGGGTCTCGTTGGGAGCAGGTCGTGCCCTCGACGACTGCCGTGATCGACGTGCCGTCGTCGTCCTACGTGATTCGATGGCGCGAGCGCGGTGCGGTCGTCGACCGGTACTGCACGAACTGACGAAACGTCACGAGCCGCGGATTCGAGCCAGGATGGCATCGAGCTGGGCGCGGACGGCGTCGCGGAAACCGGCGTCGGTCATGCCCCGAAGCACCTGTTCGTTGAGGCCGCCCGGCGTCAGGCACGACTCGGGTTGGACGGCGAGCTCGACGCCGTTGAGCTCGCTCGCCTGAGTGGCCAGGCTGCGGAAGAGCCCGGCGACATACGCGGCGGCATCGTCGCCGTCGAGCCCCTGCTTCTCCATCCAGCCGGCGCTCACGGCAGCGAACTCGAAGAAGGTTCCCATCAGCGCTGAACCGCCGGTGAAGACGTCGAACATCGACTCGTCGCCGACGGCGATGACGGTGCCGATCTGCTCGAGCATCGCACGAGGGGTCGGATCGTCGGGGTGGAGAGGGATTGGTCCGAGACCCCATCGATTGGGAGGCATCGGGATCGATCGCGAGACGGGCGGTGGGTCGGTGATGAGCGACGAGAGGTCGGCGACCGCGAGCCCGGCGACGACGCTGTGGAGGTGGTCGACGCTCGACCAGTCGAGTGTGGCGACGACGTCGGGCACCTGGGGTGGCAGGACGCTGAGGACGACGATGTTGGATTCGTCGAGCACGGCCTGATTGGACGTCGCAACAGCGACGTCGGCGAGCTCGGCGGCGAGTGACGCGGATCGACCTGCGGACCTCGGGGACACGACGATTGGTTGGGTGTTGCCGCCGTGACGGAGCCCGAGGATGATCGCCTCCGCGATCTCTCCGGTTCCGACGAAGCCGATGGTGCGTGTGGTCGAAGCCATGGTGGTGGCCCATCGGCTCGAGCCCTGCCCGTGTGAGGTGGGCGACCTCGCCTCGCGCCGACCAACTACGGTGCCTGCATGGCGGCAGAACAGGGAGCGTCGTTGCTTCGGTGGTGGGCGGGCGCGTTTGTGCTGGCCGTGGGATTCGCGGCGCTGGGCGTCGTGGCGATCGACCGCCTTTCCGACGCGGCCGATCCGAGAGCCACCGCGTCGCCCGACCCCGGCCGTCCGGTCCTGACCGAGGTGGCCGGCGTCGTCGAGACGACGCCCCCGACGACGACAGCGGTCACGACAACCACAACGACGAGCACAACCACCGAGCCGCCGCCTCCGATTCGGACCGCCGAGCTCGTGTTCGGCGGCGACGTGCTCTCTCACCGAGGCGTCGTGCGACAGGCCGCGGCCAACGGCGAGGGCGGTGCCTACGACTTCGGTCCGTCGTTCGAGCTGGTCGCGCCGCGCATCGAGGCGGCCGATCTTGCCGTGTGTCATCTCGAGACGCCGCTGTCTCCGGACAACTCGGATCTGTCGGGGCACCCGACCTTCAACGTCCCGGGCGATCTGGCAATGGGGCTCGCCGGCGCCGGTTTCGACGCGTGCACGACCGCGTCGAACCACAGCCTCGACCGGCGGTTCGAGGGAATCGTCGCCACCCTCGACGTGCTCGAGGCCGCTGGTCTTGCGTTCGCTGGGACGGCCCGGACCGCGGAAGAGGCGGCGACGCCGCTGGTGATGGATGCGGGTGGGATCGCCGTTGGACAGCTGTCGTACACCTACGGCCTCAACGGGTTTCGGATACCGGCGGATCAGCCGTGGTCGGTCAACGTCATCGACGTGGACCGCATGCTCGCCGACGTGGAGGGAATCCGTGAAGCGGGCGCGGAGTTCGTCGTGGTGTCGATTCACTGGGGCACCGAGTACCGCCACGAGCCGAACGAAGAGCAGCGTGTGGTCGCCAGCGCCTTGGCCGACGCCGGCACGATCGATCTGATCGTCGGTCACCATGCACACGTGGTGCAGCCGGTCGAACGGATCGGCGACACGCTCGTGTTGTTCGGCCTCGGCAACTTCATCTCCAACCAGTCCGTCAACTGCTGTGCCGCGGGCGCCCAGGACGGCGTGATCATGCACGTCCACGTCCAGGACCGGCCCCAGCGCGACGGCTTCGAGACCTGGGTGACCCACACGCCGACGCGGGTGGATCGCAGCGACTTCGTGATCGTGCCGGTGTCCGACGCGATCGCCGCTGGCGGCCGCGGGTCGTTGGGCCTCGCCGAGCTCGAACGATCCCGCGACCGGACGCAGGCGATCCTCGACCCCGACGCCGAACCGAGCGTCGGCGAACGACTCCGCGTCACCGAGCAGCGCTGACCCCGCTTACCAGTGGGTGTGGAAGAAGGTGGCGATCTGGTCGACGGTTTGGGCGGCGGCGTCCTGGAAGCCGACCTGGGTGAAGTAGGTGTGGACCTGGCCGGCGACGCGGACGTGCTCGGCGTGGCTTCCGGCGGCGACCATGGCGTCGGCGTACTCGACGCCTTCGTCCCGCAGCGGGTCGTACTCGGCGGTGAACACGATCGCTGGAGGCAGGTCTGCCAGCTCGCCTCGGAGCGGTGAGCAGCGGGGGTCGGTGCGGACGGCTTCGTCCGGGGTGTAGTGCCCGATGAACCAGCGCATGGCGTCGGCGGTCAGCAGGTAGCCGTCACCGTTTTCGGTCATCGACGGCCGGTCGAGCGAGGCGATGTCCGTGACCGGGTAGACGAGCGCCTGCGCAGCGATCGCCGGTCCACCCGCGTCACGGGCCTGCTGGCAGACGACGGCAGCCAGATGCCCGCCGGCGGAGTCGCCGCACACGGCGAGTCGAGCGGCGTCGACGCCGATCGTCGACGCATTGGCGGCCACCCACTCGGTCGCGGCGACGCAGTCGTCCGAAGCCGCGGGGAAGCGATGTTCGGGCGCCAGCCGATAGCCCACCGACACGACGACCGCGCTCGCCGCAGCGCAGAGGGCTCGGCACACGACGTCGTGCGTGTCGATCGTGCCGATCACCCAGCCGCCGCCGTGGAAGAAGACGATGGCGGGCGCGGCCTCTGAGGCGTCGACGGGCCGATAGATCCGCACCGGTAGCTCGCCGGTCGATGCGGCGATCGTTCGATCTTCGACGGATTCGATCGGCGGGTTGGCGTCGAGCGCCGCCGTACGCATGTCGTAGATCTCGCGCGCCTGCGCGGGCGTGAGCTCGGGGAGCGGTGGGAGTCCGGCCTGGGCGGAGAGGTCGATCAGCAGCTGCGCTTGCGGGTGGAGCGTCATGGCTGCATCCTGCCCGATCGCTGGCAGGCTGTCGTGGTGAGTGGGAGCACGACCCGACCGGGTGAGCGCATGTTTGCGGCATCGGCGGCACAGAACACCGACACGTTCGACGTACGCGACTGGGCCCTGTTCTTCGGAATCTCGACCATCTGGGGCTCGTCGTTTCTGTTGATCGCGTTCGCGCTCGAGGGCCTGACCCCGGGCATGGTCACCTTTGCGCGGGTCGGGTTGGGCGCGGCCACGCTGTGGGCGATCCGCTCCACGCGGCCCTCGGCGCGCATTGCTCGAGAGGATCGTCCGCGGTTGCTGTTGTTGTCGCTTTTGTGGGTGGCGATCCCGTTCACGCTGTTTCCCGTCGCGCAGGAACACATCAACTCGGCGGTGGCGGGGTTGCTCAATGGTGCGACGCCGATCTTCGTGGCCGTCGTGTCGACTGTGCTGTTGCGCACCGCTCCTCGCAGGGTTCAGATCGCGGGGCTGACGTTGGGCTTCGTCGGCATCGTGTTGATCACGATCGGGTCGGCCGGTGGCGAATCGTCGGAGTTGCGAGGCGTGCTGATGGTGCTCGCTGCGACGCTCTGTTACGGGTTCGCCATCAACCTCGCCGGACCGATGCAGGCGCGCTACGGCGGGATCACGACGATGAGCAGCACGCTCGGTCTCGCGACGTTGTGGGTGGCCCCGTTCGGCCTGTGGAATCTGGGCGACAACCAATGGTCGGCCGGTCCGCTCGCCGCCGTCGTGGTGCTCGGTGCGATCTGCACCGGGTTGGCCTACTGGATCATGGCGACGCTGGTCGGGCGGGTCGGGTCGATCCGGGCGTCGTTCATCACCTATCTGATTCCGGTGGTGAGCCTTGCGTTGGGCGTGGCCATTCGTGACGACGAGGTGTCCGTGCTCGCGCTCATCGGTGCCGCCCTCACGATCGGCGGGGCGCTGTTGGCCGGTCGGCGTTCGGGCTGACGCGCCCGCTCACCAGCCGATGTGGTCGAGCACCAGCTGGCGGCGATCGGCGGGCGATACGGCCGGCAGCCGGATGGGTTCGTACCCGAGCTCTTCGTAGACGGCGTACATGTGGCGGTGGACCCGCTGTTGGTAGATCTCGTCTTCGACACGTTCGGCATCGGTCGACCAGCCGACCGGTTCGCAGATGAAGATGTGGGCGTAGCGGTGTTTGCGGGCCGCCTCGGCAAGGCCGTCGGTGAGGTCCAACCATTCGGTGCGGTGGAAGGCGATGTTGCACGGCAGCGCGTATTCGAGGGCGGTGACCTCGTCGGGGTCGAGCGCGTCCTCGGCGGCCAGCATCGCCTCGAGGACTCGTGGCTGGAAGTCGTCCGCGAATCGGAACTCTTCAGGGTCTCGACCTTCGGCCGCGACCTGGGCGATCAGGCGGCGGGTCGAGTCGGCCGAGGTGGTCATCCCCGCCTCGGCAAGAAGTTCGAGCAGGGTCGTCTTGCCCGACGAGGGTGGCCCGGTGAGGACCACCCATCGGGTGTCGATCGGGTTGCCGGGGATCACTGCTCTTGGAGGTCCTTGACGACGTCGATGAAGAACTGGGTGGTGAGTGCCATCGACTCGACGTCGATGCGTTCGTCGTTCCCGTGGAAACGATCGGAGTAGGAGAACGGGTCGAGTGATGGGCTGAACAGCCCTGCCCCGTAGGAAACCGCACCGAGCTCGCGGGTGATCCGCGAGTCGGTGAACCCGACGATCAGGTGCGGAGCGAGCGAGGATCCGGGGAATCGCCGGCTGGTGGCTCGCTGCATCGAGTCCCACAGGGGCGTGTCGACCGGCGACATGGTCGACGTCTCCGAGATCACCGTTTCGTGTTCGACGGCGTTGAACAGCTCGTCGCCGAGAGCGGCACGTAGGTGGGCGTCGACCTCTTCGGGGCCTTCGCCGGGCAGCGTGCGAATGTCGATCTCGAGGACGACTTCGTCCGGGATGATGTTGGTCTTTTGCACGTGGGGGACGTCGACGACGTTGGGCGAGAACGTGGCGTGCGTGCAGCTCCAGAGGTGCCCGGCCGCCGACGGGATCGGGAACTCCTCGAGGAAGTCGTTGATGGCGTTGGCGTCGAGCAGCGTGCGGGTGGTCTCTTCGTCGAGGCCGAGCGACTCGACCTGCGGGCGCCAGAGCTCGTGAAAACGCGGCGCTGGTCGGTAGTCGGCGAGGCGTTGGACGACGGCGGCGGCACGGACGAGGGCATTGTCGGACCGGAACGGGCGGGAGCCGTGGCCCGGGGTTCCGCGCACGGTGACCCGCCGCCACTGGATGCCCTTCTCGCCCACGTTCATGATGATGTTGGGGGACTCGGGATCGCCCATGTGGAGGCCGCCGCTTTCGGTCAGGACGTAGTCGCTGCGAATGGCGTCGGGTTCGTTCTCGGCGAACCATCGGGCACCCACGGTCGAGCCCGCTTCTTCGTCGGCGACGCCGAAGAAGATGACGTCGCCCTTCGGTGTGAATCCGGAGTCGGCGAGATGGCGCACGGCGACGGCCATCGACGAGGTGAGGTTCAACATGTCGACGGCGCCGCGTCCCCAGACTTCGCCGTCGATCAGCTCACCGCCGAACGGATCATTCGACCAGCCCTCCTCGTTGACCGGCACGACGTCGGTGTGGCCCATCAGACAGATGCTGGGTGCCGTGGGGTCTGACCCCTCGATGCGGGCGACGACCGACGCGCGGTCGGGCACGGGTTCCCAGCTCTGCACCTCGAGCCCGGCGCCTTCGAGCACCTGGGTGAGCACATCGGCGTTGCGCGTCTCGTGGCCGGTCTCGTCGGTCCCGTCGTTGACGCACTCGTTGCGGATGAGCGTCTGGAGCAGTTCCACCGATTCTCGGGTGAGCGGGCTTTCGCTGTGGAGCACGTCCGAATCTGCCATTGGCGAATGGTAGTCGTGCCGTCGCTCGCGGATCAGCCGGTGATGATCTCCACGGATTGGAGGACTTCGCCGCGGCTGGCCGGGGCGCTGGGGTCGCGCAGGTCGATGGCGGCGAGGACGTCGTCGCCCTCGACAACCTCGCCGAAGACGACGTGGGCGCCGGTCAGGTGTTCGGCGGGTGCGAAGGTGATGAAGAACTGGCTGCCGTTGGTGTTGGGGCCGGAGTTGGCCATGGCGAGCAGGCCCCGACGATCGACGGGCGTGAAGCCGGAGTCTTCGTCGTCGAAGCTGTAGCCCGGGCCACCGGTGCCGAGCCCTGACGGATCCCCGCCCTGGGCCATGAACCCGTCGAGGACCCGGTGGAAGACGGTGCCGTCGTAGTACCCGTCCTGGGCGAGGGCGACGAAGTTGTTCACGGTTTCGGGGGCGGTATCGGTGAACAGGTCGATCACCATCTCGCCGTCGGCGGTCGTGAGCACGGCCTGGTAGGTGGCGCTGCTGTCGAGCACGTTGGGCGGAGGCGACGTGTAGGCGAAGTTGCGCGCCGTCGGGGCGATCCCGGCAAGGGCGCCTTCGCCGGCGAAGGGTTCGAAGTCGACCGGGATCTCGGTGGGGAGCCCGGAGTCGAACGCCGCGGAGCAGTCGTCGATGACGGGTTGGAGATCCGGGGGAGTGCCGGTGCCGCTGATGACCGCGGTCCAGAATTCGTCCTGGAAGGCGTCGTCGATGTTGTCGGCCACGCACGCACGGTCGACCTCGATTGCGAAGCCGGCGCCCTGTTCGGCCGTGGTGGACAGCCGGTTGGCGAGGTCCGCCGGCGGGATGCAGGTCTTGGATGCGTCGATCGTGGTGTCGACGGCGCCTTCGGGCACGGGGAAGCCGACGCGCACCGCGGCGAGCCCGGTGTAGGTGAGGTCGCCGGTCGTGGGGTCGTCGATCGCGCCCTGGATGCAGTCGAGGTAGGCGTCGCGGGCGGTGTCTCCGTCGGCGCCACTGAGCGGAAGCAGCGAGGCCCGAAGGAGCGTCGTGTCGACGCAGGCATGGATACCGGTGGTGAGCGCCGTGAAGAACTCGGGAGTGAAGGTGAAGCCCGGTGTCGAGATGCCATTGATCGCCCCCGTCAGCGTGGTGTCTCCGTCGGCGCGTTCGACGAGACAGGTCACCGACTCGGGTGGCGGTTCGACGCCGACGAGGTCTGCGGTGAGCGCCCGGGCGTTCTCGGGGTCCGCCGGGCCGTCGAGACTGGCGACGGGTGCCTCGGTCGTGTCCGTGTCGGCAACGGCGTCGGTCGCGGTATCCGCCCCGTCTGCGCCGTCGTCCCCCGATCCGCACGCCGCGGCAATCAACGCAATTGCGAGGACGAGCGCAACGATCGGGTGGCGGCGGCCGGCGACAGCCGACCCGGTGGAGGGGGGAGTGAGCATCGCACCATGAAAGCAGCGAATCGACCGCCAACGGTGTCACGGGCCCCGTACCGTGGGGAGGTGGTCGGTACACCGGATGAGGCGTCGCAGGTGCGCATCGAGCTCGACCATGGTTCGTCGACCGCCGAAGCGCCATCAGGGCCGGAGTCGACCGGGCCCTCGCGCGTCGGCGCGTTGCTGGTCGGGGTTGTTGCGTTCGTCGTGACCGGGCTCGTCGTCCTTGGCCTGCGCCCCGACGACGGCACCGACGCGACCGGGGCCCCGATCACGAGTACGACCGAGCCCGACGCCGCGGATCCGTTCGCCGAGGCGGATGCGACGGTCGATACGACCGAACCGGTCGCGACCGATGCCGCCGACGAGACCGAGCCGGAAGACGACGAACTGCTCGCCTCCTCGGCAGGGCCGGCCCAACTCGACGAGATCTTCATCTTCGAGGTCATGGAGGCGCCGACCGGCGGCTGGTTGGCGCATGGGTTCGACGAGGAAGCGCAACTGTTCCGGTCGATCGACGGGCTCGAATGGGTGCCGCTCGACGGCAACGATCTCGACGGCACGATCGTGGGGATCGATCGGTCGGGCGACGAATGGTTGGCGATCGTCGACGACGCCGACCGGTGGTCGTCGAACGACGCGTTCGAGGCCGAAGACTTCACGCTCGAAGTGTTCCGTTCGACCGATCTGCTCTCGTGGACCCGCGACGGCGCCCATCTGCCCATCGCCGCCCGCGGCTTTCCGTATCCGTCGCAGATCCGTGACGGCGAGATGCTCGCCGTCACCTTGCAGGCCCCCGAGCAGGAGGGCCGTGCGGTGGTGACCGAGTTCGTGTCCCAGTTCGTCGAGGTCGACCCCGACATCCGGCTCTGCAGCTCGACCGACGTCTTCCCCAGCCAGGAGAGCACGATCACGTTGTTCTCCTGCTTCTCGGAGAACCCCGACACCGTCGAGGTCCCGGTGTCCGCGCTCGGCGACTGGGCGCCCGACGACTTCATCGAGTGCTTCGCCTTCCTGGCTGGCGAGTTCGAGGTCCCCGAGCTCCAGGTTCGTCATCAACCCGAGGGCGCCGAGGCCGTCGTGTCGGGCGCCCCCTTCGGCGGGGCGATCCAGCTCGCCTCGATCCCCGGCGGCTGGGTGTCGACCAACCCCGATCCGTCGTTCTCGTTCGCTCCGCAGCCCAACGATGATCGCTGCCCGGACGGCGCGGACGAGGACGCGGACTTCGCCGTCGAGGGACTGGTCTGGTGGACCCGCGACGGCGGCTACGACTCGGTCGAGCTCGACTTGTCGTTCGAGCTCGGTCAGGCCCCCACGCCGGTGCTGCTCGACGACGGCCGTATCGGTGTGGCGACCGCCGAGGGATTCGTCGCCGTCGACCTGGCCACCAAGGCGGTCGAACCGATCCGGGCACGACCCGAGGAGTTCGTCGAGTCCCCCGCGTTCGGGCCGGTCGTGTGGACGATGTCGGGCGACGGTCGGGCGTTCGCCGGAGGCGACAGCAGCCGCTTGTTCCTGGCGGTCGACGACGGTCCGTGGCATCAGGTGCGATCGGGCTCGGTTGTGCAGAGCCCTCGGATCCTCATGTCGCAGGGCACGTCGGTCTGGGTTCAGGACGACATCCGTGGCACGATCACGCGATTCGACCTGCCGTCATGACCGAGGTCGATCCGCCGCCGGTCCGCGTCGAGGTCGATGGGGCCGCCGTGGACGTGGCCGAGTCCTGGGTACCGGCCGACAGTGGCGACTCGGGAGGCCGGTTCGGATTGATCGCCTTCGTGCTCGCGTTCGTCGCTGCCGCTGGGCTGCTCTGGTGGGCGAACGGCATCGATCGGCCCGACCGAGACGACGCCACGCCCAGCCCGACCACGTTGCCGCAACCATCACCGACTACGACGATCGACGTCGTCGACGCCCGATTCGGTCAGTGGATCCCGTTCGATTTCGAACCGACACAGCTCGTGGCCATGCCGACGGAGTTCGGGTCGAGTGACGGCTGGTTCGGGATCGCCGAGGTCGACTCGGCGGATGGATCCGGGGCGCATCCGGTGTTCGTCACCACCCGCGATGCCACGGTGTGGACGACGCCAGGGCCGGTCGGCATCGCGCCCGAGGTTCGGCCGCTCGCGGTTGGCCAGGCCGACGGTCAGCTGCTCGCACTCGCCAGCCGGCCGATCCCTGATGGCGGCGAGAGTGAGATCATCGTCTACTCCGCGCAAGGCCTCGATCAGTGGGAAGAGCGCAGCCGAGCGGTCGTGTCGGGCTTCCCGCGCCGCGGCGCCTTCGTCGGCGAAGACTGGATCGCGTTGATCGACCGCAACAGCGTCGCCCGGAGCGACGTGACGCAGATGCGCACGCGGTTCTTGTCCGGGTCGATCGAGTCGGCGCCGCTCACCGAGATCACCGTGTCGCCTGACGAGTTCGTCGAGACGTGGGCGGTGGACCCCGAGGGGTTGGTGGCCGTCATTCAGCGCATCGACGTGACCGGCGCGCGCACGACGGAGTTCGATCGCCGGGTCGCAGTGTTCAACGATGGCGGTTGGCGGCCGGTCGCCGACGCGCCCTTTGACGAGACCATTTCGCTTTTGCCGCCCGCCAGCATCGACCCGGCCCGGGCCGTCGTGCATCAAACCGACCGAGGCGCTCGAATCGTCGATGGCGCTCGGGCCTTCGAGATCCGCGATCTGACTGCGGTGCAGGTGGCGAGCGGTCTCAGCGTTTCGGCATCGGACGACCCACTCGATTTCGCGACGCCTGTCCTCGCACCCGCATTGACCGGACCGGGTTGGATCGGGGCGGGAGACCCGGTCGACGAGTTGATCTTGTCGACGTCGGGCTCGTTCTGGTCGCGGGTCGAGGCCGGTGCGGAGATCCGCGACCCTGTCCTCGTCATGCTCGCTGGCGACAACGCGGTCGTGCAGGCCCGACACGCCGACGGGACGAAGCTGCTGCGGCTGATCCCGCTGAGCGGGGGCGATCGCCGCGAACCGACCGTCGCCGCGTCGGCTCCCGAGATCCGCCGTCGTGTCTTGCCGCTGGGTGCGTGGAGTGAGCCCGTGCTCGCGTCGGCCGATCCGGCCGGCCCCGGCTTCGTCGGTCTGTTCAACGAGCGAGGCGACAACAAGACGAGCTGGAGCCGCAACGGCCTCGACATCGATCTCGCCGACGACAACGACCTCCCGTTCGGGTTTGTCGCCGCCGAGTTCGGCTCGAGTGGTGACGGTTGGTGGGTGATCGGTGCGGAGAACATCGTGGAGACGTCGCTGTTCTTCTCCTTCGACATGCTCACGTGGTCTCGAGTCGACCTCGCCGCGGTATCGGGCGGTGCGGACGAGGTCGACATCATCGAGTTCGATCGGGTGGGATCGGCCAACGTGATGATTGCGGATCTGACTTTCTACGACGCGCCCGACCAGAACGGACGAGTCGGCGCGCATTGGTTCGACCAGGGGGAATCGACGATCTTTGCGGCCGAACCGTGCCGTCCGGTGGGGTCGGACGGCGACCCCCGCGCCGAGGCCGACGACTGTGCCGTACTCGACGTGGCCGTGCTCGACGACACGGTCTACGCGACCCACGTGGTCGACCAGGCGGCAGGGTTCTCCAGCTGGACCGCGCGCGACGAGCGGGGGTGGCAGGCGATCGCGGTCCTGGACCCTCCGCCGGTCGGCGGAAGCGTGGAGGCGGGCGACGGCAACGTCTGGTACCTGGGGGACGAGCGGGTGGTGGTGACCTCGCCGGGCCGCGAACGGTGGGCGTCGATCGCCGAGGCGCCCGACGGCGCTGGCGATGGCCGGTTCGTCGCCCTGAGTGCTGATGCGAGCGTCGCGGCCTACGCGACGGAGACCGACGTGTGGGTGTACAAGCACACGTGGAACCGTTATCCGCTCGACGGCTGGTCGCTCGAGCGGGTCCTCGCCGTCGACGGCGAGGCCGTGATTGTGGCCGGGAGTGACGACGGCGGGCCGATCATCGCTCGACTCGCCGCACCGGGGCCCTGATCTGGGACACTCGCCCCATGAAGCTCGGATTGAACACCGGATACTGGGGTGCGGGTCCTCCGCCGAAGGCCGCCGAGGCGGTGGCCGCGGCCGACGAGTTGGAGTGGGATTCGATCTGGACGGCCGAGGCGTACGGCTCGGACGCACTGTCGCCGCTCGCGTGGTGGGGGGCGTCGACGACGAAGGTGGATCTCGGGACGGCGATCATGCAGATGTCGGCCCGGACACCGACCGCAGCGGCGATGGCCGCGATGACGATGGACCACCTGTCGGGCGGGCGGTTCCGTCTCGGGATCGGTGCGTCGGGGCCGCAGGTGGTCGAGGGCTGGTACGGCCAGCCGTACCCGCGCCCGCTCGAACGCACCCGCGAGTACGTCGACGTGATCCGCCAGGTGCTGGCTCGTGAGGCACCCGTCGAGCTCGCCGGCCGCCACTACCAGCTCCCCCATGACGGGGGTGCCGGTCTGGGCAAGCCGCTCAAGCCGACGATTCACCCGGTCCGGCGCGACCTGCCCATCTACCTGGCTGCCGAGGGCCCCAAGAACGTGGCGCTTTCCGCCGAGATCTGCGACGGCTGGTTGCCGTTGTTCTTCGGACCGAAGGCGGACGCCTTCTACCGCGACGCATTGCAGAAGGGCTTCGAGGCGGGCGGCCGCCACAGCTTCGACACGTTCGATGTGGCCACGCTCGTACCGGTCGTGCCGCACGACGATGTGGAGGTGGCGGCAGACATGGTCCGCCCGATGCTGGCGCTCTACATCGGTGGCATGGGGGCGAAGGGCGCCAACTTCCACTTCGACGTGTTCGCCCGCCAGGGCTGGGAAGGCGCCTGCCACACGATCCAGGACCTGTACCTGGAGGGCAACAAGGCCGACGCGATCGCGGCTGTCCCGACCGAGATGGTCGAGGACGTGGCGTTGGTCGGGCCGGTCGCCAAGATCCGAGACGAGGTGCACGGCCGGTGGGCCGAGACGTGCATCACGACGCTGCTCGTGTCGGGCGACGCAGCGCTCGTGCGGTTGGTCGACGAGATCGTCAGGGGGTGACGCCGGCCCGGCGGGCGAGCTCGGCCGGCCAGGCGGTGTTCCACGAGCTGGTCGCAGACCACAGCGCCTGGGCTTCCATCAGGGCGTCTTCGGGGGAGAGGCCGTGTTCGGCGCCGAGGATGGCGCGCAGCACGAGACCGGTGCGCGACGCGCCGTGACGGCAGTGCACGAGGAGAGGCGTGCCGGCAGCGCGTGCCGTGGCGACCTCGTCGAGCACGTCGTCGAGCACGTCGGGGAGTCGGGGGTTGGCGTCTGGGCGTGGCGTGTCGTCGAGGTGGAAGGTGATGTGGTTGGGGTGGTCGTCGATGCGGCCTTCGATGTCGCACAGCGACAGGACGAGCCCGTCGGGGTGGTCGTCGACGAAGCGGGCGACGCCGTGGATGTTGGCGAGCCAGAGGCCGTCGAGCACCTCTTTGGGTCCCCGCCGGCGTTTGGGGTCGTACCAGCCGGGGCGTTGGGTGCCGAGCAGACGGTGGGTGAGGCCGCTCAGGTAGCGGCGTCCACGGCGCCCGTCGGGCGAGCGCAGTGACGAGACGGCCCGACCGCGGATCGACCCGGCGCCGCCGGTGACGCCGGCGAGCCCGGCGACGGCGACCGGGTCGGTGATTGCAGCGATGCGCTCGGGGTCGACGGGTTCGTCGTCGAGAGCGGCCCGCATAAGGTCGATCGTCTCGACGGTTGTCGTGTCGACGAGCAGCGGGCAGCCGCTGACGGCGAGCGCGATGGACGCGGGGATCGCGTCGGCGGGGGTGAGGTCGACGGGCACGGTGCCCCCGGCGAGCAGGTCTTCGGCGAGCTGGATGGAGCGGGCGCCGCGTGGACTCCAGCGTTGGTCGACCGGGTCGATGAGCAGCGACGCGGCGATCGCTCCGAAGGCGGCCTGCCAGCGACGCGCCGCCTCGTCGGCCGCGGCCATGCGTGCGCTCAGAACCCGCCGAAGGCGGCGAAGAACAGGCCGAACACGATCTGCAACACGAACAGCAGGACGAAGAGGCCCACGATGATGGCGAACCCCCAGAACACGCATCCACCGGCTCGGCGTCCGGTCTTCGCGGCGAGCGACGGTCCGGTCTTGGGGGCGTTCGGGTTGACGAAGAGGCCACGGTTCTCGAGGTCGTTGGCGATCTCGGCGGCGATGGCGGCGGGTTCGCGCCGGTCGGTGCGGACCGGGACGTATCGGCTGTAGACGCCGGCGCGTTCGGACAGCATCGCTTCGACGGTGGCGGCCGGGTCGTCGGTGTTGAGCAGGGGCCGGTCGGTGACGCCGTCGGCCGTGACGCGGCGGACGATCTCGGCGGGGCTGGCGACGAGCGTGTACACCTGCCCCCATCGTTCGAGCGCTTCGGCGTTGGTGGCGTCGACCATGGCGCCGCCGCCGGTGGCGATGACGGCGCCGGGCTGTTGGGTGAGCTCGGCGATGGTGGCGCGTTCGATCGTGCGAAAGCCGTCTTCGCCGTCACGTTCGAAGATCGATGGAATCGTGCCGTGGCGTGCTTCGATCACCTGGTCGGTGTCGACGAACGCGACACCGAGGAGCTGAGCGAGCTCGGCGCCAACCGCGGATTTGCCGGTGCCCATGAAGCCCGTGAGGACCACGTTGACCGGGGCGTGCATGGGTGGGGTCAGCGACGGCCGAGTGCGGTGCGCACGGTGCGGGCGATGCCGTCGGCGTCGAGCCCGTATCGGGCGAGGATCGCGGCCGGCTTGTCGTGCGGGATGTAGGCGAGGGGCATGCCCAGCACGGTGATCTTGGGTGGCGCGGCGTCGGTGTCGGCGAGCGAGGCTTCGATCAGGTCTCTGAAACCGTCGCCGGCGCCGCCGTCTCTCAAGCCGTCTTCGACCGTGACGACCACTCGATGTTGGGCGGCGTCGGCGATCATCGTGGGATCGGCAGGGCAGACGACTCGGGGGTCCCACACCGTGGCCTCGATGCCGGACTCGGCGAGGAGGTCGGCGGCGGCCATGGCATCGGCGAACATCTTGCCGACGCCGATCAGGCAGACGTCGGCGCCGTCGCGGGCTTTGCGGGCCCGCAGCCCGGAGCCGACGTCGGCTTCGCCGACCGACGGTGCGGCCTGCTTCGACCAGCGGATCATGGCCGGCCCGTCGGTGCAGAGTTCGACGGCGTCGGTGAGCTGGACCTGGAGTTCTTGGTAGCTCGACGGGGCGAAGACGGTCATGCCCGGGACCTTGGAGAACAGGACCATGTCGAGCAGGCCGTGGTGTGAGGCGCCGTCGTCGCCGGTGACACCGGCGCGGTCGAGGCAGAACACGACGGGTTGGCGGTGAAGGCCGACGTCGAGGTTGACCTGGTCGAACGCCCGGGTCATGAACGTGGAGTAGACGGCGACGACGGGCCGGAGGCCCCCCATGGCCATGCCGGCTGCCGCGGTGACGGCGTGTTGTTCGGCGATGCCGACGTCGATCGTGCGCTCGGGGAAGCGCTCGCGGAACGGGAGGAGGCCGGTCGAGTCCGGCATGGCCGCGGTGATGGCGACGAGGTCTCGGTGTTCTTCGGCGAGCTTGATGAGCGTCTCGGTGAAGGCCTGGGTGTAGGAGCCCGCTTTGATGCCCGACGTGTCGTGCATGTTCTTGATCGGGTCGTTCTCGGCCGGCGCGTAGCCACGGCCCTTCTGGGTGAGGACGTGGACGACGACGGGGCCGTTGAACTTGCGGGCGTTCTCGAACGCCTCTTCGAGGCTTTCGATGTCGTGCCCGTCGAAGGGGCCGAGGTAGTGGACGCCGAGGTTCTCGAAGAACGCGGGCGGTTCCCACATCTGGCGGATCGCTGCTTTGGTGGCGTGGATGCCTCGTTCGACGTGGTCACCGACCCACGGGATGGTCTCGGCGATCTTTTCGATCCGGGCTTGGCGGCGCATGTAGACCGGGTTGGCGCGGATCTTGACGAGTGACTCGGTCAGCTTGGAGACGGTGGGGGCATACGAGCGGCCGTTGTCGTTGAGGATGATGGTGACGTTGGCGTTGCTGTGGCCGAGGTTGTTGAGTCCTTCGAAGGCCATGCCGCCGGTGAGTGCGCCGTCGCCGATGACGGCGACGATTTTGCGGTCGGAGCCGACGACGGACGCTTCGGCGGTGGCGAGCCCGTGGGCGTAGCTGAGCACCGTGGAGGCGTGGCTGTTCTCGATCCAGTCGTGGGCGCTTTCTTCGCGCGATGGGTAGCCGGAGATGCCGTCGGAGCTGCGGAGCCCTTCGAAGCGGTTCGCGCGGCCGGTGACCATCTTGTGGACGTAGGTCTGGTGGCCGGTGTCCCAGAGGATGATGTCGTTGGGGGACTCGAAGACGCGATGCATCGCGAGGGTGAGTTCGACCGCGCCGAGGTTCGATCCGAGGTGACCCCCGGTTCGAGACACGGATGCGACGATCAGCTCTCGAATCTCTGCGGCCAGCGCGTCCAGTTCTTCGTGGTCCAGCCGTCGCAGATCTTCGGGGCCCTCGATGGACGACAGAAGCATGCGAGGGCAAGGTTAACCTCGCAGATCGCGTCGGGTACGCTCGCGTGACAGGCGGTTTCGCGGCGGCGATTGGAGTTTGTTGTCCGTGGATCCTCTTCGATGACCAGCACTGGTCGGCGCCCTCGTCGCAGCGCCGAACAAACGCGGGAACTGTTGGTCGAGCGGGGCTTGGCCGCGCTGCACGAGCGTGGCCTGTCGGTGGGTCTCGATGCGGTGACCCTGGAGACGGCGTTCCGGGAGGCTGATCTGCCGAGGTCGTCGGCGTATGCGGCGTGGGCGAGTCAGGATCCGGCGCAGACTCCGCAGGAGACGTTCCAGCGGGAGGTGTTGCGGCGGGCGATCCGGAGTCGGCTGGGCGATCTGTCGGCGACGGCCGACACCGGCCAGAGCGTGTTGGACGCGCTCGACCCCGACGCCGCTCCGGCGCAGAACCTCCGCAACGTGTTGCGGGCCGGGTCGGAGGTGAACTTCGCAATCGGGATCAGCTCGACGATCTGGCGGTTGGTGATGGCGTTGCAGGCCCTGTTGGGGGCGACGCCGGGTGCCGAGGTGGACGAGGAGTTGGCCGGTTGGCTGTCGGCCGCAGAGGCCGAGCTTCGGGAGACGAGCATCGCCACGATCTACCGTCCGCTCGGTGAGCTGATCGGGTTCGAGCCCCGCCCCGAGTTCGGCGAGCAGGCGTGGGAGCTGATGGCGATCAGTGCCGGCGCGTTCGCCGAGGGACTGGTGGCTCGCCATCGTCTCGACGGCGCCCGTCCGCACCTGACCGACATCGACCGCGACGGCGAGCCGTGGACCCTGCTTGCGCTCGGCCTCGAGGCGTTGGTTCACCAGTTCTTCGACGTGCCCTGAGCGGGGCGCCGGTTCAGGCGGTGAGGGCCTGGGCGCGTGCTCGGGCGAAGTCGGTGAGGCGGGCGATTTCTGCAGCGTCGTCGTCTTCGTCGGTGTCCCAGTCGACGGTGGTCGGCCAGATGCCTCGGCTGGTGTCGTTTCCGCGCCAGCCGTTGTCTGCCCCGCAGGCGGGCCGGACGGAGTCGAGGCGCGTGTGTTGGGTGTGTGAGTACGGTTCGACGTGGTCGGCGTGGAGCCATTCGAACGGTGCGTCGCAGACGGGGTTGGCGCATTTGCCGTTTGTCGCGATGAGGGTTGCGTCTCGCATCCAGTCGGGGACTCGTCTCGAGTCGTAGGAGACGTCGATGGGTCTGCCTCGGGCGTCGTAGACGAGTCTTCGGAATTGGGCGGTCGCCGTGGCGGCGAGTGCGTAGAGGGGGTGGATCGGGGTGCCATCGATGAGCTGGCACTTGGCGTCGATGTGGGTGCGATCCAGATGGGGGAAGTCGTTGGCGGCCGGGTCGGCGAGCCATTGGAGCGTGTCTTCGTAGACGCGTTGGCTCATGACGATGTTGACTCGGGGTCGGGCGTGGGTGCCGTCTTGTTTGGCGGCGCCGCGGCCGACGAGGTTCAACAGGGCGTGAAGTGTGCGCCGGCGGTGCGTGTTGGTGATGCCGGCATCGTCTTCGGCGGCGGCGAGGCGCGCGGTCTCGTCGTGGAGGGGTGCGGTGAGGGCGGCGGCCTGGAGGGGGTCGAGGAGCCCGCTGACTTTGGTGCGGCCGTCGGGGAGTTTGGTGATGGTGAGGCCGGTGGCGGCTTGTTGGTGGCGAGGTTCGGCGCCGTCGGGGTCGGCGCCGAGCAGCCATTCGGCGAAGAGGTCGTCGAGGTCGCGGAAGTGGCAGGTGGTGCACCAGCCAACGAAGAGAGCCTGGTGTTCGCCGAGTTGGTTGTGGACCCGCGGGTTGTCGAGGAGACGGATCTTGTTGACGTGCGCGGTGGTGATCTGGCCCGCCGAGTAGGCGTGGGCGATGACCGGGAAATCGACCAGCCATTTCCCGATGAGTACGTCGTAGCGGATGTCGGCGGGGTCGTTGTGGGTGCGGGCGGCGACGTGGTTGGCGGTGTTGCGCTGATCGTTCAACGAACCGACGTCGACCGCGTCTGCGGCCATGACGGCGGCCACGCGGGCCGCATCGAGTTTGGCGGTGAGGCGCGTGAGCGCGGCGACGCGGTCGGAGCGCTCGTGGGCGGTGAGCGACCCCAGGGCAGTCTCGGCGCAGGTGTCGAGTGCGGCCTCGAGTGCGTCGATGTCGGTGAGCTCCGCCATGGCACCATGATATCGAACAAACGTTCGCTCCGCAACAAGATTCGGCCGGAAATTCCGTGCGGAGCGACACGTGGGGTGACTTGGGCGCACGTGCGAACGATTCTGTGGCGGGTCAGGCTGTATCGCGGCGGGAGCGTGTTCGGTTCGACCGTCTCGAACCCGGATGTGCAGAACGAGTGGTGGGCGGTGGAGACGCCGGAGGGCTTGACGTACACGTTCGGCACGAATGACGATTCGCTCGATTGGGTGCCGGTGTACGAGCCGGGTTGTCCGGGCGCATCGTTCGGTTTCTGCGACCGTGCGTACAAGTGGAACGTCGACACGGTCCGGGATCCGTTCGGCAACGAGATGGTGTGGGAGTACCGGCAGGAGAAGAACTGGTATGCGGCGCGCGGTCAGTACGACATGGACTACATCAAGGCGTCGCACCTGACAGAGATTCGGTACGGCGCAAATCCGGGCCAGGGCAAAGCGCCGAACGCTCGGGTCCTCTTCGACTACGAGTGGCGCTGTGGATCGTCGAAGTGGTTCTCGGTGTGTCCGAGCGTCCCGGGTCATTTCTACGACACGCCGTGGGATCTGTGGTGTGGACCGCACGTGACCACCGGCCTGTACCCGACGAATTGCACGGAGAACGCCCCGACGTTCTGGACACAACTTCGCTGGACGGGCGTGCTTGCTCAGGTCGCTGATGGGGCAGGAGGTTGGGTCACAACGGCCAACCATGATCCCTGGCAGGGGATGGAGACCGCGCCGAACCGCACTTCGCCGGACACCGAACGAACTGCGGTGCTCTTCAAGTTCGCCGAGCGTCCGATCGAGTCGGCGAACGGTGAGTCGTACAACCGCTTTGGCTTCAATCCGCTTCATGTCGCGGAATCAGATGCGATCCACGCCAACGTCCGGCTACTTCCGCATCACGACATCGGGTCGGAGATTTCAGCAGAGAACCTTCGCCGGAACCAATGGATGCGGTTCGATGATGTCTGGCTCGGCGATTCGACTGCGCCTGCCACGGAGATCACCCTGCGCTTCTCCGCCTATAAGACCGGTTCGCTAGAGGTCCGTCTTGGATCGACCACCGGTGAGGTGGTCGGCACGTTCTCGTTCCCGTTGTCGGTCCAGCGGCCGAACTGGCAGGACTTTCAGACGTTGACCATCCCGACGACTCGTCCGCTCACCGGCGTCGAGGACGTCTATCTCGTCCCCAAGCGGACGGCGGACAACGGCCACTTCATGTTCGCAAACTGGTTCCGGTTCGGCCGTGATGACACGGCGCCGATCGTGGAGTTGGCCGAGACGCGATTCGAAGGGATGGCGTGGCTGGAGAACCGGCTGAATCATCCGGGGTCGATTTCGGCGATGGTCTTGCCTCGCATCTCGAGCTACAAGAACCAGATGGGCGGCCAGACGTTCTTCGTCTACGGCCAGGATTTCCCCTGCGACGCCAATGCTGCGGTACCGCCGGGCAACTGGTCGAACAATCATTTGGATTGCTTCCCGCAGTGGGACACGTCGACGGGTAGCCCGGGTTGGGCCATCTTCAACAAGTGGACGGTCCAGAGGATGACGTTGCGGGGCGGCGTTGGTGGTGGCGCTTATTCCCCTGATGTCGTGACCAACTACGCATACACGAAGCCGGGCTGGGGTTTCTCGGACAATCCGGATTCGAGCAACGACACGTGGTCGGATTTTCGGGGGTACAACGTTGTTCGGGTGACGGATGCGGATGGGACGACGGAGCACCGGTTCTTCCAGGGGTTGCATGGTGAGCGTTTGTCGCCGCCGGGGACGAACTCGGAGACGGTGCGTCGGTCGAACAACGCGGCGTTGACGGATCAGTACTGGTTGCGGGGTCGCCCGTATGAGACGCGCCGGGTGGATGGCGCGGGGTCGGGGTATTTCTCGAGGGAGTGGACGGATTACACGGCGCCGACGACGACGGGGTTGACGGGCCGGACCGATCCGCGGTTCGTGGCGCCGTCGTTGGTGCGGTCGTGGCCGACGGTGGGTGAGGAGCATCGGGTCCGGTATTCGTACAACGGGTGGGGTCAGCCGACGGCGATCCGCGATTATGGGCGTTGGTGGAGTGGCGGCGAGTACACGGCGGATGATCAGACGACGGTGATCCGCTATTACGCGGCGAACACGTCGGGGGCGATCGGTGCGTGGCGTGGCCCGTTCTCGTGTGTGACGGGTTTGCGGGCGGGGTTGTCGACGGCGGCGCCGGGTACGGGGAACTCGTCGGGGTTCTTGCGGTATGCGCAGACGTTCTTCGATGGGTCGACGACGCGTAACTGCAACGCGCAGGTGACCAAGCCGGTGCCGACGCGCACGGAGACGTATCGGACGAACACGGGTCGGGTGGTGACGCGGGCGCAGGTTGATGCTCGGGGCCGCGTGAACAAGACGTGGGATGGCCGGTCGAAGACGTCGACGGTGGCCTATGACAATCTCCACGGTCAGCCGACGTCGACGACGAATCATCTGGGTTGGGTGTCGACGGTGGCTTATGACGCTTGGCGTCGGCCGATTCGGTCAACGGACGTCAACGGCCGGCAGACGTTGACGGATTATGACCGGTATTCTCGGGTGACGAAGGTCGCGAATCCGGGTGATTCGTTGGCGACGCCGACGGTGAAGTACACGTATCGGCAGGCGAGTCGGCCGGTGTCGGTGCAGACGCAGACTCGGTTGACGGGTTCGCACTATTCGAACTCGGCGGTGTTCTTCGATGGGTTTGGTCGTGAGGTGGTGTCGCGGACGTTGTCGCCGCGGTCGAATGAGTCGTGGGTGACGGCGGCGTCGTTCGATGACATGGGTCGGGCGTTCCGGTCGTCGGTGCAGTACGCGGTGCCGGGCGACAACGTCACGACGTTCACGTACCCGAATTGGGGGACGGTGGCGTCGTTCACCGAAACGCAGTACGACACGTTGTCGCGGCCATTCGAGGTGTACCAGCGCAAGGGCGTGAACGGGACGATCTCGAATCTGTTCCGCGAGTCGTATCGGTATTCGGCGTTCCAGACGTCGTACTACGACGCGCGTCGCCTGCGGACGGACACGTATCACGAGGGTCGTGGCCGGGTGACGGAGGTCCGTGAGAACGCGTTGGGGAGTATCAAGACGCGGTACGGGTACAACGCGGCGGATGATCTGACGTGGGTGTCAGCACCGGATGGTGCGGTGACGTCGATGGGCTATGACCGGATGGGTCGCAAGGTGTGGATGGACGACCCGGACACGGGCCAGTGGTCGTACACCTATGACGCGACGTCGAATATGACGAGGCAGGTGGATCCGTCGGGGACGGATTTGCGGTTTACGTATGACGCGTTGGGTCGGATGACGCATCGGAAGTTGGCGGATGGCACGATCCGGGGGTTTTGGCGGTGGGATCCGGTGGGGAATCGGGGTGGCTTGTGGTATTCGGATTCGCGTCAGTCTGAGGGGACGGTGCGTCGCCAGTTTTGGTATGACTCGTTGGGTCGGGTGTCGGTGGAGCGGTTGCGGGTGCCACAGCCGGGGTCGACGTCGTTGTGGTCGTTTGATACCGAGTTTTCGTATCGGGATGATCATCAGGTGGCGTCGGTGAGGTATCCGACGTCGGCGGGTGGTGCGTCGGGTGCGGCGGTGTCGGTGGGGTTTGAGTGGCGGACGGGGTTGCCGTTCCGGTTGGTGTCGGCGACGGAGGGGGTGTTGGTTGATGAGACGTGGTGGAAACAGACCGGTCAGCCGTGGTATCGGGAGTTCGGGTCGAACGGTGCGCAGGGTTTGTCGGTCCAGTATTTCGATAATCACCGGTTGTGGTTGACGCAGACGCGTGGCGGTCCGGTGGGTGCGGAAGGGGCGTGGCATCGGTTGCAGTACGCGTATGACGCGAATGGGAACGTGACGAGGGTTCGTGATGTGCGGAATTCGAATCAGCGGCAGTGCTTCGCCTATGACGCGTTGGATCGGCTGGTGCGGGCGTTTACGGATAACACCGATGCGTGTGATGGGTTCACCGCCCATGGTGTAGGGGTGTTCAACGAGTCGTACACGTATGACGCTGGCGGGGATCTGCGGTCTCGGACAGGTGTGGGCACCTATACGTATGGGGATGGCGGTCATGTGCATGCGGTGACCGCAACGTCGTCGGGTGATTCGTTCGCTTATGACGCTGACGGGAAAATGGTGGTTCGGGATCTGGCGGGTGTGCCGTCGCAGGTGTTGGTGTGGGATGCGGATCAGCGGTTGGATGAGGTCCGCCCGACGGGTGGCACGGTCACGTCGTTTTTGTATGACGCCGATGGTCGGCGGGTGCGCCGTCAGACGGGTGCGACGACGACGTTCTATGTGGGTGGGGCCGAGTATGAGCGGACCGGGAACTCGGGGGTGTTCACGCATTGGCACAGCCTGGCCGGGACAACGGTCGCGTTCACCGAGACGTCGGGGAACACGGGTGGGGTGACGTCGTGGTTGTGGACGGATCATTTGGGGTCGTCGACGTTGACGCGTGACGAGACCGGGGTACGGCGGGTGCAGCGGTATGGGCCGTGGGGTGAGGTGCGTACGGACGGGAACCTGTCGACGGACAGGGCGTTCACCGGCCAGATCGCGGATGAAGCAACAGGCCTCGCGTTCTACAACGCCCGCTACTACGACCCGACGGTGGGGAGGTTCATCTCACCCGACAGCATCGTCCCGTCGCCGTTGAATGGGCAGGACTACAACCGGTACACGTATGTCCGCAACAACCCGGTCAAGTACACCGACCCGACCGGGAACGTGCCGGGTGGGTTCTCGTGTCCTGCGGGTGTTCAGCACATGGCGTGCTTCGCGTTCCACGATGATCTGCATCAGAACACGAATGGTGACCGAATGAACGGTGATTCGAGTTTGATGCATTCGCAGGTGTCGCGTGCTGAGGGGCATCGTGAGCGTTGCAGTTTCGCGACGTGCGTGCAGGAGGTAGTCGTGGCTGGTGGGCGTACGCTGTTGTTCGATGAGCGGTCTTGTCGTGGTGGTGGTGGAAGCGGTGGCTTCGACGCTGACGTTGGGTGTGTTGCGGAGGCCGCAATGGTCTTCACCCCGTGCAAAGCCTTCTTCAAAGCGCTCTGCAAGCAGACCAGCAAAGTCCGCAACCTATTCCGTCGTGGTGGGGATGCTGCCCCAGGATCGCTACGCACCATCGGAAGCGGCTTCTCAGCTAGTGAGCTGCGCGTGGCGCAGCTCCTGGCTGACGGTGGCGACACCGTCGTACTGCGAGAAGCGACGGGAGTTGGACGGACTTCGGACTTGCTGGTGAATGGCGTGCCGTATGACGTCTACACCCCAGAGACCGGAAACATCGATCGGATTGTCAGCGCGGTGTCGAGTAAGGGTTCGCAAGTCCAGGGTGGTGGAGTGATTATCGATCTTACAGACTCGCCACTCACGACGGCTCAGCTCGGGGACATTCTTCCAAGGGTTCAAGGTGTCACGAGCCAGATATCGGACATCAAGGTGGTGGGTGGCTGAGATGGCCAAGTTTCTGTGTGTCTGCGGTGAGAGCATCTCAACGAGCGGGGGCATTCCAAACTCGAATGAGTGGCGGTGCCTCTCAGACATCGAATTTGATCGCCTCTTCGGTCAGGTGGACGTGGAGGATCTGTATCGGCAAATGGTGATCTTCTATCGATGCCCTCTAAGCGATCACATCTGGGCATTCTGGGACGGACTGGAGAGCCCTCCATCGCTCTACACGCCGACAGCAGTGCTAGACGGAGGGGCGGGCGGCACACACGAGGCCGGGGGCGATCGCCCCAGCCTCTAGGGCGGACGGGGTTGCCGTTCCGGTTGGTGTCGGCGACGGAGGGGGTGTTGGTTGATGAGACGTGGTGGAAACAGACCGGTCAGCCGTGGTATCGGGAGTTCGGGTCCAACGGTGCGCAGGGTTTGTCGGTCCAGTATTTCGATAATCACAAGTTGTGGTCGACGCAGACTCGTGGTGGCCCGGTGGTCCGTCGTCGGCTGCGGGAGGCCGGGTGGGCGTGATGCAGCTGGTGCCGACATCGCAGCACGCGCCTGGCTCGATCTGGCAGCGCCTATTGGACCCCGGTGGTGTTGGTGGCTATTCGGAGTGGGCTATTCCACGCGGAGCACCGAGGAACTGATGACCTTCTCTGTCACTCACATCGGCGGGTGGATGGAACAGCCCGGCGACGTCTCTGGCTTCGGCGATCTACTCGATGAGCTGGACGGGGCCACCGTCGAGCATGGCGATGTGGCCGTGGGGCATGAGTCCGGCTGGACCCTGACCGTGCTGGCTCGGGGCCGGGTCGTTTGGGAGAACGTCGAGGAGGGCAGTGCACCGAAGCACCTCGATGGGCTGTCGCGTGCCGAGACCTTGGAGCTGATGGCGCTGGTTGCCGATGGCGATGAGGCCGCCGTCGAGGCGTACCCATGGGCTTCCGGCTACGGGACATGAGCGACCGCTACGAGGGCAAGCCGTTCCTCCGCCTGCTCGAGTGCTACGTGCTCTGGTCCGTCGACGCGTTGTCGGCCAGCCAGGCCAAGATGCTCAACGAGGTGACCCCGAAGCTGGCATCATGAAAAAGTTGTTCTATACAACGGCCGGCGCCCAAGGGACGAGCGGCCATGACGTCGCCACAGACCGGTTCTACACTGGGAGTCATGTCTACGATCGAACTCCCCGACGACGTCGCCGCCGCGCTTACGGCCGCCGCAGCTGAGCGCGGTGTCACCGAGGCCGAGCTGATCGCTGAGTTGGTTGGCGACAGCGCCGGTGACGAGTTGGACGCCTTCATCGGTGTTGGGGCATCCGGGCGGACCGAAGCGTTCGACATTCATGCGGAACGCGCTGGTCTTTCCGCTGAGCACGACGCAGCCACGATCTGAACCCTCGGCTGTTCGGTGTTGTTGGTCGATACCGGGGTGTTCCTTTCGGCCGCCGACCGCGACGAACCGTCCCATCCACAGTGCAGCCGCTTGTTGCAAGCACATCGCGGCAAACTCACAACGACCGGACCAGTTGTCGCTGAGACAGCTTGGATGATCGAATCGAGACTCGGCCCCGCAGCCGAATCAGCCTTCGTGGCAGCGATCGCGGCTGGGCAAATCACCGTAATCGATCTCACTACCGTCCTCTACCAGCGATGTGCACAGCTCATCGACACCTACCACGACCTCGGACTTGGTCTCGTGGACTCCAGCCTCATTGCCGCAGCAGAACAACACGACCAGTCTCGGATCGCCACCCTCAACCGCCGAGACTTCACCGTCGTCCGCCCGGCGCATGTCGAAGCATTCGAACTTCTCCCCGGACTGACTTGAATCACTGCGACGACGCGGATGATCCGGCCTTGGCCGACGAGGCGGTCGTCGCTGTAGGCCTCGGCTTCGAAAATGATGCGGCGGCCCTCGAAGCGGGTGACTCGGGCGATCGCCTCGACCTCATCACCCACCGGAGTGCCCAGCAGGTGATCGATGTTCACCCGCAACCCCGCCGTGATCATCCCGTCCGGCAACTGGCCCTCGTCTGCTGGGCGACGAACCGCCCGAACCGTGCGACGAGAGCGCGTGAAGCTGTCATAGGCCGGTTCTACACCTGGCGGTCATGTCGACGATCGAGCTCCCTGAGCGGCCCGGTTCGGGCCGAAGCGGCGCACTCTGAGTTTCGTGGGTGCAGGCCGCTCGGGAAGCGGTCGTGGCGGCGCTGAAGCTGAACAGTTGCTCGAAGAGGGCGGGTTCGGCGTCGACTCGTCGGACTGCTGACACTCCCTTACATGTTGCTTGTTGATACCGGCGTGTTCGTCGCCGCCACCTACCCCGATATTGGTCTCGATGCCGCGGACGCATCCGTGATCGCTGCAGTCGTTGCTGACCGCAGGGTCAGAGGCGGTCGAGGAATTGGTCTCGGTCGATCTGGACGCGGATGATGCGGCCTTGGCCGACGAGGCGGTCGTCGCTGTAGGCCTCGGCTTCGAAGATGATGCGGCGGCCCTCGATGCGGGTGACTCGGGCGATCGCCTCGACCTCGTCGCCCACCGGGGTGCCGAGCAGGTGATCGATGTTCACCCGCAGCCCCGCCGTGATCATCCCGTCCGGCAACTGGCCCTCGAGCGCCACGATCGTCGCCTGCTGCATCAGCTTGAGCAACTCCGGCGTGCTCAACACCTCGACGTCGCCGGTCTGCTGGGCGACGGCCGTGTCCGACTCGGTCACAAGCATCGACGCCCGTCCGGTCAATCCCAGTTCGATGGCCACAAACCCGGACCCTAATCGACACAACCCGTTCAGCTCCCGACGACTCGGTCCGATCGGTACGATTGACCCACCCGACGCACCCCAGGGAGCCACCATGCCGGAGAACCCGCTGCTCGACGAGACCCTCGTCGCCACCACGCTCGACACCGCCGTTGCCGGGGGAGCGGACTGGGCCGAGGTCTTCGTCGAAGACAAGCGGTCATCGTCGGCACACCTCGACGACGGACGGATCGAAGAGCTCAGCTCCGGACGAGACCGCGGCGCCGGCATCCGCGTCGTGGCCGGCGACACCACCGGCTTCGCCCACACCGCCGACCTCTCCGAAGCAGGCCTCAAGGCCGCCGCCGAAGCAGCGGCCGCCGCAGCAAAGGGTGGGGGAGGCGGCGTACGCACCGTCTCGCTCCAACGTCAACACGCCGAACGCGACGTCACCATCGGCACCTACCCCGAGACCGTCGCCAAGGCCACCAAGGTCGACCTGCTCCACACCGCAGATGAGGTCGCCCGCGGCGAGGGCTCCCAGATCAGCCAGGTCATGGCCCGCTACGGCGACTCCCGCCGCCGCATCCTCGTGGCCAACTCCGACGGTCTCCTCGCCGAAGACGACCAGGTCCGCACGCTCTTCATCGTGTCGTGCGTGGCTTTGGGCGACACCGGCATGCAGACCGGCCGCGAATCGGCTGGCCGCACCGTCGGCTTCGAACTATTCGACATTCACGACGTCAGCGAGATGGCCCGCACCGCGGCCGGGCGAGCCATCACCAAACTCTCGGCTCGCCCTGCGCCCTCCGGCAGCCACACCGTCGTCGTCGGCCCCGGTGGCGGAGGGGTGCTCTTCCACGAAGCCTGCGGCCACGGCCTCGAGGCCGACCTCGTCGCCAAGAAGGCCTCCGTGTTCGCCGACCGCGTCGGCGAACAGGTCGCCAGCCCGCTCATCACCTTGATCGACGACGGCACGATGTCGACCGAGTGGGGCAACTTCGCCATCGACGACGAAGGCCGCCCCGCCCAGAAGAACACGCTGATCAAGGACGGCATCCTCACCGACTACATGTGGGACCAGATCCGCGCCCGCAAGGAAGGCCGCCCGTCCTCGGGCAACGGCCGCCGCCAGAGCTACATGCACCTGCCCATGGTGCGGATGACCAACACCTACATCACCGCCGGCCCCGACGACCCGGCCGACATCATCGCCTCCACCCCCGAAGGCGTGTACGTGGCCAACCTCGGCGGCGGGCAGGTCAACACCGCCACCGGCGACTTCGTCTTCGGCATGAGCGAGGCCTATCTGATCGAAAACGGCGAGATCACCGAACCGATCCGAGAAGGCAACCTCATCGGCAACGGCCCCGACGTGCTCAACGCCATCGACGCACTCGGCAACGACTTCGCCATGGGCCACCCCGGCACCTGCGGCAAGGACGGCCAGGGCGTACCCGTCGGCGACGGCACCCCAACCCTGCGCGTCACCTCGCTCACCGTCGGCGGCACCGCCAGCTGAACGCAACGTGAAATCTTGACCGGGTGGGTCAATCGACCCCTGCCGCGTGCCGATGCAAGCGCCATGCGCATCCTCACGGCCCTCCTGGCGATCTCGGTCGTCTTCGGCTCGTCGACCGCGGCTGCGCAAACCGCCGATGACCCGGCCACAGACGCGGCCCTCCTCGAGGCCGCCGCCGACGTCATCGTCGACGAGCTCGCCCACCTCCAGGCCCAAGGCCGACTCGACGGCGACACCTCCGCACTCGACGGCACCGTCCCCGCCCTCGACGACAGCCCCCAGGTGATCGCCGCCGTCCTCGAACGCATCGACCGTGTCGACGGCCCGTCCGTCCTCGCCCAGCTCGACGACGCCGGCATCGACGTGGCGCCATCGGTCCGCACCGTCCTCAGCGCCCAAGCCACCAACGACACCGAACCCGTCTCCGTCGGCCAATACGTCACGGCGCTACGCATGCTCGACCGCATCGACCCCACGCCCACCACCTCGGCGCCCGCCGCGCTCGACGACCAACCCGAGCCCGCCCAAGGCGGCACCGCCTGGCTGCCGCTCCTCGCCGGCGCCGGAGGCGTCGTCGCCCTCGTCGCCGCCTTCGTCGGCAGCCGCCGCCTCGGACGTCGACGCCGACGCGGCACCGACCGCTCGGCGGCCCCCGCGAGCCGCAACGTCGACGCCGCCAAGAGCGCCCTCCAACGCGCCACCAGCCCCGAAGAGCTCGGCGCCGCCGTCTGCGAACACCTCCAGACCCTCACGGGCGCCAAAGGCATCCTCTTCACCGCCGACCGCATCAACGCCCGTGCCGGCGCCCTCGTCGAAGCTCCCCTCGAACTGTGCCGCGCCGCGCAGGAGACGGGCGAAACCCTCCACGCCGGCCGCCTCTCGATCGTGCCCGTCGTCGACCACGCCGGCCCCATCGGCACCATCGCCCTCGTCGGTGGCGACAGCGGCCCCGCCGAAACGCTCGCTCCCGCCATCGGGTCGGCCACCCGCGTCGTCAACGCGGCGATGACCTCCGACGCCCTCGTCTACCTCGACCCGACCACCGGCGTCTGGAACCTCCGCCGCTTCCGTCACGACATCCGAGACGAGCTCAGCGACTCGACCGGCATCGCTCGATCGATCATCACCGTCGAAGTCGACCACTACGACGTCTACCTCGACCGCAACGGCGAAGACACGGCACAACTCGCCCTCCGACGGGTCGCCACCGAACTCGTCGACGGCGTCCGCGGCACCGACGTCGTCTACCGCGTCGGCGCCGCCCGGTTTGCCGTCCTGCTCCGCAACGCCAACCCCGCGCAGGCCGCCCACGTCGCCGAACGTGTCCGCGCGACCGTCGCCGGGCTCACCTTCCCCGGCGGGCGTGCCATGCCCGGCGGCCGAGTCACCGTGTCCGCCGGCGTCGCCCACACCGACAGCGTCGTCTCCGCCGGCCTCGTCGAAGCCTCAGAAGACGCCCTCGCCGCCGCCCAGACCGGCGGACGCAACGTCGTCGTCACCACCTGACCGCCCGATCCTGAGCAGGCCGGGCCGGTAGCGTCGACCCTGATGCGCCCCGCTCTCGTCCACCGCCGCCTGCTCGCCATCGCCCTCGCGTGTGCGACGGCCCTCGCGTTTGCCGTGGCCCTCGCCGGGTGCGGTGGCGAAGACCTCGGCGGACCCAAGCTCGCCACCGAACCCGTCGGGTTGCTCGCCCGATCCGCCGACGCCATGGGCGACGTCACCAGTGTGCGCTTCACGCTCACCCGCACCGGCGCCCCCGTCTACGTCGACGCCGCCCAGTCCACCGCGCTCGACGCCCTCGAAGGCCGGTTCGCCGAACCGAACTCGGCCGACGCGCTCCTCGACGTCACCGTCACCGGCGACCTCCGCACCAAGATCGGCGCCGTCGCCATCGGCGAGGAAGTCTGGATGTCCAACCCTGTCACCGGCGAATTCGAAACGCTTCCCGCCAACTACGACATCGACCCCAGCCTCTT
This sequence comes from Acidimicrobiales bacterium, assembly GCA_020629635.1. Taxonomy (GTDB): domain Bacteria; phylum Actinomycetota; class Acidimicrobiia; order Acidimicrobiales; family SHLQ01; genus SHLQ01. Next base: position 162,298 of record JAHDCX010000010.1, read on the forward strand.
CTTCGACCCCGAAGACGGCTGGCAACCGCTCCTCGAATCGCTCACCGACCCCGCGTTCGTCGGCGAAGAAGACCGCGACGGCACCAAGTACCGGCTCCGAGCCACCGCACCCGCCGCCTCCATGCAAGCCGTCACCGCCGGACTCGTCCGCGGACAAGACGTCGAACTCGACCTCTGGCTCCATCCCGTCACTGCGCTCGTCACCGACGTCGAGTTCTCGACCAGCTTCGATGGGGCGGACACCTTCTGGGTCCTCGGTCTCGCCGACTACGGCGAGACCTTCACGATCAGCGACCCCACCACATGATCGTGTCGAGATTTGCCAATCCGCGCGCGCTCAGCGAGGCTCACCGCATCGACACGCGGGAGCGATCATGACCACCAGCAGCCACCCCGAACGACGACGAGCCGCCCAACGGCGCCTCGTCGTGTTCGACCTCGAGAGCATGACCCACGAGTGGACCGGCATCGTCGAACCCGACGACCTCACCGACCGCTCCGTCATCGTCGGCGCCCTCCTCGAAGCCCGCCGCGAGAGCGACACCTTCCTCATCGGATGCGCCCCCGAATTCAGCTGGGCCCTCAGCGAACTCTTCCCCGGCGCCGCCCTCTTCCTCGGCGGTCTCGACGACACCGACCGACCCATCGTCCACGAAGTCCGCCGCCGCCTGAACGCCGGCAACCACGGCGAGATCTGCGTCGCCAGCTGCGACCCCGCCATGCTCGCCCTCGCCGAATCCCGCACCGCCACCGAGTCGACCATCCGCAGCACGTCACGCGAAGAATGCCGCGAGCTGCTCGCCGCGATCTCCGGTGACATCGTGCTCTCGCCCGACTTCGTCATCGGAAAGCGCCCCGCCTGACTTCGTCACCGCGCCGCGCCTCGCCCCGAGCGATCCTCTGGGTCGTCGGCTTCGCGGTCTTCGTCGCCGCCGACGACCTCACCGTCGTCACCACGATGCTGCGACCCATCATCGGCGACCTCGGCCTCACCCTCCCCGACGGCCTCGACGACGCCGCGTGGATCGTCAACGTCTACCTGATCGCGTTCGTGGCGATCATGCCGCTCGCCGGGCGGCTCAGCGACGTCGTCGGCCGGCGCACCCTCTTCGTCTCGGCCTACGCCATCTTCCTCGTCGGCACCATCGTCATCCCGCTGTCGGACTCGATGGCCCCCTTCCTCGTCGGCCGCGTCCTCACCGCCATCGGCGGCGGGGCGATAGTGCCCGTCGCCCTCGCCGTCATCGGCGACGTCTACACGACCGAACACCGCGCCCGCGCCCTCGGCAACCTCGGCGCCATCGAAACCTTCGGCTGGGTGTGGGGCCCGCTGTACGGCGCCCTCCTCGTCCGCTTCCTCGACTGGCGCTGGCAGTTCTGGCTCAACATCCCGCTCGCCCTGATCGGCATGGCCCTCGCCTGGTGGGCGCTCGCCGACCTCCCCAAACCCGCCCGACGACGAGTCGACTGGACCGGCGCCGTCCTGCTCGCCAGCGGACTCATCACCCTCAACCTCGCCCTCCTCGGCAACGCCGAGATCCAATCCGTCTCCGGCCTCGAAGAACTGCAGGGTGGGAGCGGGTTCGACTTCCGGCTCCTCCTCCCCGTCGCCGCAGTGCTCATCGCCGGCTTCGCCTGGCAGCAGCGACGTACCACCGACCCGCTCATCGACCCCGCCTTCTACCGAGGCCGCAACCTGCGCGTCGCCCTCTTCGTCAACCTCGTGGTCGGCGCCGCCCTGGTCATCGCCATGGTCGACGTCCCCATCTTCGTCAACGCAGTCGAAGTCGACATCGAACGCTCGGCCGTCGTGGCGGGCTGGCTCCTCGCCGCGCTCACCGCCGCCATGTCGATCACGTCCTGGGCGGGCGGGCGCCTCGCCGAGCGCACCTGGGCCATGCCGCCGATCCTCGTCGGACAACTCGCCGCCGCCGCCGCCCTCCTCGCCATGGGCCTCACCTGGACCCCCGACATCGGCCGCCTCCCCGCCGCCGCCCAACTCGCCCTCCTCGGCGCCGGGCTCGGGCTCACCTTCGCCCCGTCGACCGCTGTCGTCGTCGACGCGTCGCCCGCCGAACAACGCGGCGCCGCCGCCTCCATCGTCATGGTCGTCCGCCTCATCGGTCTCAGCGTCGGCCTCGCCGCCCTCACCGCGTGGGGACTCGCCCGATTCAACGACCTGCGCGCCACGATCGAACTGCCGCCCATCACCGACCCCGACTTCCGCACCGCCGTCACCGACGCATCCGCCGAGCTCACCGCATCGGCCATCAGCGAAACCTTCCTCGCCGCCGCGCTCATCGCCGTCGTCGGCGTCCTGGTCGCGCTTGCGATGCGACGCCCCGAACTGGAGGAACCCCACATGACCACCACCGACCCCGAGACCCCCGGACACGTCGTAGCAACGCCCGCAGGCCGCAGCGACCGCTCCCTCCTACCGATCGTGGCGATCCTCGGCATCGTGTCGATCGGGCTCATCATCAGCACCGCTCTGCTCGTTCGCAGCCTCAACGACACCCGAGACGAGCTCGCCCAGACCCGCGCCGACCTCGAACGTGTCGAGCAGGGCGCCGCGGGTTCGGCGCTCGTCTCGGCACAAGTCCTCGAGATCTCCCGGCAACTCACCGAACTCGAACCGCAGATCTCCGACGGCCTCAACGAGGCCATCACCGAACTCGAGAACTTCTCCACCTCCACCCTCGAGTTCCCCGTCTCGGTCGACGAGACCGTCCAGATCGAAACCGACATCGTCATCGACCGCGAGTTCAGCTTCCCGATCGACGAAACGATCGCCATCGACCAAACCGTCGACACGACCATCGAAATCGACACCGGGCTCGGCTTCGAGGTGCCGGTCGACGTGTCGGTACCGGTCCAGGTCGACGTGCCGATCCAGCTCGACGTCGACGTCCCGATCAACGAGACCGTCCCCATCGCCACGGACGTGCCCGTCCAGCTCGACGTGCCCATCGAGATCGACCTCGCCGAAACCGAGCTGAAGACGCTCGCCGACCAGCTCGCCGAAGGCCTCCGAACCGTCCAGGCACTGCTCGGCGACCTTTCGCTCGGCTGACCGATCATCCGCTCCGACGTGACAGGCTGAGCCCATGGCCGAACGCAGCGACCAACAGCGCCTCATGGACGGGATCTACTGGTACGGGATCCCCACACTCTTCCGATGCCCGCACGACGAAGACCCCGCCAACGCCGACATCGGCCTCGTCGGGGTGCCGCACTCCACCGGCAACGGCACCACCCAACGCGACCAGCACTTGGGCCCCCGAGCGGTGCGCAACGTGTCGGCGATCGGCCGCCGCGTCCACGGCGCCTTCGGCATCGACCCGTGGGACGCGGTCGCCATCCACGACCTCGGCGACGTGCCCCTCTCCGAAGGCAACAACAACGAACGCTCGATCGAGATGATCACCGACTACTACTCGCGGCTCGCCGACGCGGGCTGTCGGCCCGTCTCGATCGGCGGCGACCATTCGATCACCGGCGGCATCCTGCAGGGCATCGCGGGCGACGGCTCCGCGCTGACCAACGGCGAGAAGGCCTGCCTCCTCCATTTCGATGCACACACCGATGCGTTCCACAACGTCGACCACTTCATGGGCGCCATCAAGAGCGCTGCCCACTGGGCCAGCTACCTCGCCACCGACGGCTACGTCGACGCCGAGCACTCGGTCCAGGTCGGCATCCGCGGCAACGTCCGCTCCCTCGACTGGCTCGACCCCAGCTACGCCCTCGGGTACACGGTCATCAAGAAGGAGGAGTACGACGAGATGGGCCCCGACCGGGCCATGGAGATCATCGACGAAACGATCGGCGACCGACCCGTCTACGTCACCTTCGACCTCGACTGCCTCGACCCCACGGTCGCCCCGGGCGTCGCCAACATCGAGGCCGGCATCGAGGGGTTCGGCATGGACCAGGTCACCCAGCTCATCCGGTCGATCCGAGGCAAGAACGTGATCGGTGGCGACGTCGTCTGCCTCATGCCCACCGTCGACTCGCCCAACCAGATCACCAGCTATCGGGCGATGGCCGTCATGTTCGAGATCATCGGCCTCATCGCCGACAACCTGGGGTCAAGTCTCAACAAGTAACAAGTCGAGACTCTGGTCACCTGTTGACGTGTTGAGACTTGACCCCATCGGGGGTCCAGGCGCGGCTGACGAGTTCGAGGCTGTGAAGGCGAGCGCTCACGTCGACCACCGGCGTCGTGATCATCAGCTCCTGGGCGCCCATCTCAACAGCCAGCTTGTCGAGACCGTCGCACACGTCGTCGGGCGTGCCGAACACGGCGTTCGTCGGCATGGCCTCGGCCTGTGGCCACGCCGGATGATCCATCGCGGATTCGGGGTCGAACACGCCGACCCGCTGACCCGACGCCAACCCGAACTTGAAGAGCCGGTGCGACGCCATCAACCGCTCCGCCTCGAGCGCGGTGTCGGCCGCGACCGCCACCGCCGTCACGATCAGGTGCGGCTCGTCGAGCACGGGCGAGGGCTGGAAGCGCTGCCGATACAGATCGGCGGCGAGCGACGTGCCGCCCATCCCAAAGTGGTGCGCAAACCCGAACGGCAGACCGAGATGCCCAGCCAACTGCGCCGAATAATCACTCGACCCGAGCAGCGCAATGAGCGGCGAGGACTCGGCCGCAGGCGTCGCCCGCAGATGCTCGAACAGGCCGTCGGTCGTGCGCACATCACCCAACAGGCCCATCAGATCGACCAGATCCGACGGGAACGAATCCGCGTCACCCGCCCGCTCGCCCCTCAAGGCCTGCGCCGTCCAGGGGTCTGACCCCGGCGCTCGCCCGATCCCCAGATCGATTCGACCCGGATGCAACGCCTCGAGCATCGCGAACTGTTCGGCGATCACCAGCGGCGGATGATTCGGCAGCATCACCCCACCCGAACCCAACCGGATCCGCTCCGTCTTGGCCGCAAGATGGGCGATCAGCACGGCCGGCTCGGTGCTCGCCACCGACGACATGTTGTGATGCTCGGCGACCCAGAAGCGTTCGAACCCCAACCGATCCGCCAACTGTGCCGTCTCGGTCGTCGCCGCCAACGCGGCCTCGCTCGTCGACCCTTCGGACACGATCGACAGATCCAGTGCCGACAACGACGGGCGATCCATGCCCGCGAGTGTAGAGAACGCCAGGCGGGTGTCAGCTGGGCTCGTAGAGCGCCCGCGACAACACGTCCGCACACCGCACTCGATCCAGCCCCTCCGGCACGACGAAACGCACCAGACGTCCGTGCACCGACCGATCCGGCGAGATGTCGTCGAGCTCGTGATACACGGCCCGGTCCACGTAGTCGTCGAAGAGCAGCGGCGTGCCCGGCGCACACGTCAACAAACTGATCGCGAGGCACGCCAACCGGAAGCGCCCGTCGATCAACACCAGATCGGGGGTCAGACCCTGTGCGTGCAGCGACGCCCACGGCCGCATCGCATACGTCGGCCACCGGTCGACCGCCGAGTCGTCGGCCGGGTACCCCCAGCTTCGGGTCGGCCCCACGTCGGCGTGCAGGACCTCCACGTCGGGCCGTCCGTTGGCCTTTGCGTAGCCGGCCACCGACGTCGCCCACTCCGGATCCGATTCGACCGACACGATCGTCGATACGCCCGCAGCAATTGCCGACGCTGTACTCCCCCCACACCCGAACTCGAGATACGTCTGCGCTCCCGCCAACGCCTCGCTCAGCAGGGTCTGACCCTCCTCGCCGAGCGTCGGCTCGAGCCTGGGATTGGCCGTGTCCGGACGGTGTGATGACGCCATGGTCGAAGTGTAGTTTTGGCGGTGATGCGCCGAGCTCTGCCTGACGGGACACGCTGAGACTCGATGTCGGTCGCCGAGCTGCTCTTCAACGTCATGGGGCCCGTCGTGGCCGTCGTCGCCTGCGGCTGGGTCGCGGGTCGATACAAGCCCTTTGACGTCCAGACGCTCTCGACGCTCGCGTTCTGGGTGCTCGGTCCGGCCTTCGCCTTCGACGTGTTCGCCGACGCAGAGATCGCCCGGGAGACCGTGGTCGCACTCGTCGTCGCCGCGCTTGCGGGCATGGCCGTCGCGGCGGCCGTCGGCGCGGTGCTCGCCCGCGTCGCCTCCTTCGAAAACGCTCGCCGCAACGCCGTCATGATGACGAGCGCCTACGGCAACGTCGGCAACGCAGGCCTTGCCATCTCGGTCTTCGCCTTCGGCGACGAGGTCACCCCGATCGCGGCGCTGCTGATGATCGTCATCAACATGACCGGCATGACGATGGGCGTCGCGCTCGGCTCGCTGCGCACCCACGGCATCCGGCCGGCGATCCAACGTTCGCTCACCGCTCCCATGACCATGGCGGCGGGCGTCGCGTTGATCGTCAACCTGACCGGCTGGGACCCGCCCGTCATCGCCGAACGTTCGATCGCGCTCGTCGCCGGTGCGCTCATCCCGGTCATGTTGTTGACCCTCGGCATGCAGCTCGCCCAGAACGGCGCCTCCACCCCAGAGCTCGACATGGGCGTCACCGGCCTCGCCAAGCTCATCGTCGCGCCGGTCGTCGCCTGGTTGGTGGGGACCGCGCTCGGCCTCGCCGACGAAACGCTTGGCGTCCTCGTGCTCCAGTCCGCAATGCCGCCCGCCGTGTTCTGCGCCGTCGTCGCCCTCGAGTACGACCTCGAACCCGCCCGCGTCGGCCGAACCGTCGTCGGCACCACCCTGCTCGCGCTGTTGACCCTGCCAATCGCTCTCATCGCCGTGACGTAGACGTGCCAAGCTGGCGCGATGGTTGAGCTGAAGACGGAGCGGGCCACCGCGAGCATCGATCCGCACGGCGGGAGGTTGTGTTCGCTCGTCGTCGACGGACTCGAGATCCTCGTGACCGAAGGGGAGAAGCCCACACGTTGGGGCTCGTTTCCGATGGCGCCTTGGTGCGGCCGGCTTGCGTCCGGCTTGCTGCGCCACGACGGCGAGTCGTGGGAGTTCCCCATCACGTCACCGCCGCACGCCAATCACGGCACCGTGCTGCGGGCGGACTGGTCGCTCACCGACCAGCGGCCCGCCCATGTGGCGCTGCGGGTCGACCTCGACGAACCCTGGCCCTTCGGCGGACACGTCGAGCAACGCTTCGCCCTCGACGACACCAGCCTGCTCGTCGAGATGACGATCCACGCCGGCGACCGGCCGATGCCCGCCCAGCTCGGCTGGCACCCGTGGTATCGGCGCCAACTCGACCGGGGGAGTGCCCTCGAGATCGACTTCGCCGCCGATGCCATGTACGAGGTCGACGACGACCAGATCCCCACCGGCACACTCGTCGCCATGCCCGAAGGGCCGTGGGACGACACGTTCGTCGACGTCACCCAACCGCCGATCCTTCGTTGGCCGGGTGCGCTCACGGTCGAGCTGACCTCGGACATGGACCACTGGGTCGTGTTCACCCGGATGGATCATGCCGTCGCGATCGAACCCCAGTCCGGGGCGCCCAACGACCTCAACCGGTCGCCGCACGTGCTCCGGCCCGGCGAGTCAGTGACGGGCCGGATGCGGCTCGGCTGGAGCTGAGTTCAGTCCGCCAGCTGGTTGTGGAGATCGCGGACTGCCGCCACGATCTCGCGGCCGGGGCCGCCACTCGACTGCGCCTCGAGCTCCACGTCGAGCGACGTGTCCGGACCGATCAGCGCACCCACGCACCCGACGGTCGACAACGCCAGGGCGTCGAGGTCGTAGCCGCCCTCGAGGAACGCGATCGTGCGACCCCGAGACGAGGAATCCGCCAAACGACGGGTCAACGCGGCGTGATCTCCCGACGTCAGCCCGAGGTTGGTCAGCGGGTCGTCACGATGGGCGTCGAACCCCGCAGAGATCAGGATCCAGTCGGCGCCGAAGCGTTCGATCGAGGGGATCACCACCGTGTCGAACGCCTCCAGATAGGCGTCGCCCGTGCTGCCCGACGGCATCGGAAAGTTGATCGTCGAGCCCAGACCGGCGTCTCGGCCCACCTCGGTGCCGGCCCCGGTACCGGGGTACTGCGGGTACTCGTGCAAGGAGACGAACAGCACGTCGTCGCGGTCGAAGAAGATGTCCTGCGTGCCGTTGCCGTGGTGTGCGTCGTAGTCGACGATCGCCACCCGCTCGCCCGCCCGCGTCAGTGCGTCGGCCGCCACGGCGATGTTGTTGTACAGGCAGAAACCCATCGCCTCATTCGGTCGTGCGTGGTGGCCCGGTGGCCGCACGAGGCAGAACGCGGCGGACCCGTCGCCGGCACGCAGCGCATCGATCGCGTCGAGGCCCGCCCCGGCGGCAAGGCGCGCCGCCTCGAGCGAATGCGACGACATGTGGGTGTCGGGATCCAGGCGAACGCCCTCCTGACCGCCGACCCGCTCCAGGTGATCGACATGGCCACGATCGTGCACCCCGAGGATCGCTTCGACCGGCGCGGACGTCGGCTCGCGCCACTCGAGCGCATCGGCCAACCCGGCGGCCGTCAGTCCATCGACCGCAGCACCGAATCGCTCCGGCCGCTCGGGATGGCCGGCGGGTGGACGATGGTCGACGAACCGATCGTGGGCGTAGACGATGACCTCAGGCACCTTCGCAGTGTAGAAAGTCGGGCCATGCGCTTCACCAAGCCGTACTGGGACGGCATCGGCTCCGGTTCGATCACCGTCGCGTTTCGGCGCTGGGCCCGACCGACCGTCGTCGTTGGCCGCCCGTACCGAACGGGTGGTGGGCGAGTCGAAGTGCTCGCCGTCGACGTCATCGACGAGACCGACATCTCCGACGCCGACGCGATCGCAGCAGGGCACCCGTCGGCCGCAGAGCTGATCGCCGGTCTTCCCGCGCCGGAAGACGGGCGCCACCTGCATCGTGTCCGGTTTCGCCTCCTCGACGAACCCGACCCGCGCGAACTGCTCGCCAACGACGCCGACCTCGATGCCGACACGATCGCCGAGATCAGCGCCCGTCTCGACCGGCTCGATCGGGCCTCGACACATGGCGCGTGGACCCGATCCACCCTCGAGCTGGTCGCTGCGCACCCGGGCCGCCGCGCCCCGGACCTCGCCGAGATGGTTGGACGAGAGAGCCAGCCGTTCAAACTCGACGTCCGCAAGCTCAAGAACCTCGGTCTCACCACGAGCCTGAAGATCGGCTACAAGCTGTCACCCCGCGGCCGCGCCTGGCTCGACGCCACGACCTGAATCCAGTCACGTTGGTGTCTGACCCCAACGTGACCGGGCCGGGTTGGCGCCTGCCATGATGGGGTGATGAAAGCGGGTGTCGCACACTTCCCCACGACGTATTCGATGCCGCCGAGCGAGCTCGGACCGGCACTCGAAGATCACGGCTACGAGTCGATCTGGGTCGCCGAGCACAGCCACATCCCGACCAGCCGCGAGTCGCGGTGGCCCGGCGGCGACACGCTGCCGCAGAACTATTACGACACCCACGATCCGTTCGTGTGGCTCACCGCCCTCGCGGGCCACACCACCGACCTGCTGCTCGGCACCGGCATCTGCCTGGTCGTGCAACGCGACCCGATTCACACCGCCAAACAAGCAGCGTCGCTCGATCAACTCTCGGGCGGACGATTCCAGTTCGGGGTGGGCGCCGGCTGGAACGCCGAGGAGATGGCCGATCACGGCACCCCATTCGAAGGACGGTTCAAGCTGATGCGCGAGCGGGTCGCCGCGATCACCGAGATGTGGACGGCCGACACGCCCGAATACCACGGCGACCGAGTCGATCTTCCGCCGATGACGATCAACCCGAAGCCGCTTCAGGATCCGCATCCGCCGATCCACGTCGGCGGGTCGTATCCGGGCGGAGCGCGCCGCGCCGTCGAATGGGGCAACGGCTGGATCCCGATACCGGGTCGAGGCGAAGGCACCCTCGCCGAGCAGATCGCCCACCTGCGATCAATGGCCGCCGACGCCGGCCGAGACCCGCACTCGATCGAGGTCAGCATCTATTTCGCTCCCGCGGACCCGGCGACCCTCGTCGAGTACGCCGAGGCCGGAGTCGACCGAGTCGCCTTCAACCTGCCCTCCGTCGCCGGAGACGACGCGATCACCACGCTCGCCGCAGGAATGGCCGCCCTCACCTCCGCTGGCCTGCGCTGAGACGTGAACCCCGTTCAGTGCCGATGAGCGCACGTAAGATCCCGGGCATCGCCCAAAGGAGCACACCATGACCAACGACCGGATCGAATCGCTCTTCGGGGTGGCGGGCAAAAAGGTGATCGTCACCGGAGGGTCGAGGGGCATCGGCGAGATGATCGCCGAAGGCTTCGTCGACGCTGGCGCCGACGTCATCATCACGTCCCGCAAGGAGTCCGAACTCACCGCCACCGCCGAACGCCTCGGCGCCAAGGGTTCGATCACCGCAATCCAGGGCGACCTCTCCTCACCCGAGGGTGTGGCCGCGTTCGCCGCCGCCGTCACCGCCACGTGGGACTCCGTCGACGTGCTCGTCAACAACGCGGGCGCCAGTTGGGGCGCGGCGCTCGGCGAGTACCCGGTCGAGGGCTGGGACAAGGTCATGAACGTCAACGTCCGCAGCGTCTACTACCTGACCGAAGCCCTCGTCGATCAACTCCGTGCCGCGGGCACCGCCGACGACCCGGCCCGGGTGATCAACATCGGCTCGGTCGACGGTCTCCGCGCCTGCGACCTCGAGCACTACGCCTACTCGACCTCGAAGGCCGCGGTACACCACCTCACCCGTCAGCTCGCCAAGCGCCTCCGCCACGAACACGTACTCGTCAACGCCATCGCCCCCGGCCCCTTCGAGTCGAAGATGATGGCGTTTGCGCTCAGCGACGACGAGGCACGCGCCAACGTCGCCGCCGATGTGCCCATCGGCCGTATCGGCCGACCCGACGACATGGCCGGTGCCGCGATCTTCCTCGCCAGCCGAGCCGGCGCCTACGTGACCGGGTCCGTGCTGCCGGTGGGCGGCGGCATCGCCACGGCCGATTGATGCCCGAGACGGCGATCGCGCTCCCCGGCGCCGACGAGTCGGTCGCGTGCGTCGACTGGGCCCGGCATGTCGGTGCCGCGCCCGCCGGCACGGCGCTCGCCCCCGACGTCGTCGCGCTCGTCGAAGTGCGCGAGCCGTGGCCCAAGCCCGCGCTCAAACACGGCGATCTTGCGCCCATCGTTCGGGCCATCCAGGCGCGCCCGGTCATGACGCGCGTGCTCGCCGCCGTGCCGCACGATCCGACGACGGCCCGCGTGATCCTGTTCGGCCGACGCCCGGTCGGCGTGGTGCGGGTCGAACGACCGCTCGGCGACGATCCGCTCGCCGCCGTCGACGCCGCATGGGCCGACCTCGAATCCGGCCGCGGCATCGTCGCCGACTCGGCGGACACGGTCGAGACCGTGCTCATCTGCACCCAGGGCTCCCACGACGTCTGCTGCGGCACCCACGGCGTCGAGTTTGCGGACCAGGTGGACGGACGCGGCGACATCGAGGTCTTCCGGGTCAGCCACACGGGCGGCCACAAGTGGGCGCCCACCGCCATGACGCTCCCGGACGGCCGGATGTGGGCGCACCTCGACACCGACTCCTTCGATCGCATCGTGCGGCGTGACGGACCGGCTTCTGCCGTCGCCGGGCAGTGCCGTGGCTGGTGGGGTGCGCCGGCCGGAGCCGCCCAAGCCGCCGAGGTCCGGCTGCTGGCCCAGCTCGGGTGGGGCCTCGACGATCAGGAGCGCAACGTCGAGATCGACGACACCCGGGTGGCGATCACTGTCGGCGACGAGCGCTGGCACTTCGAGGTGACGGTCGCTCGACAGGTGCCCGCCGTGATGTGTTCGGCCCCCGGCGGCGAGCCCGCCAAGATCGCCACCGAATGGAACGTCGAGCCGATCGGCGAGCCCGCATGATGGCGGCGCCCCGCACCGACATCGCCGTCGTCCCCGAATCCCGACCAGCAATGCACGCGGCCATGGTCGCCGCTGTCGAGTCGGCCGGCGGACGCGTCGTGCCCGTCGCCGACGCCTCCGCGCTCATGTGGGCCGACCCTGCCGCTGCTTCGGAGTTTCCGGGCGTGGTCGCCGCCGCGCCGCAGCTCGAGTGGATTCAGCTGCCGTACGCCGGAATCGAGAACTTCGCCGACAACCTCGATCCCGCACGCCTGTGGACGTGCGGAAAGGGCGTCTACGCCGATCCGGTCGCCGAGCACATCATCACGCTCACCCTCGCCGGCTTCCGTCACCTCCACGAGGCGATCCCGGCCACGTCCTGGCCCGAACAACGCGGCCGGAATCTTCTCGGCGCACGGATGACCGTCTTCGGCGGGGGAGGGATCACCGAATCCCTCATCTGCCTCATCGAACCCTGGGACGTCACGCTCACCGTCGTTCGCCGATCGCCGACACCGTTTCCTGGCGCAGCAAGGACCGTCACGTTCGACGAGCGACTCGACGCGATCGCGGACGCCGACGTCGTGGTGCTCGCTGCCGCCCTCACCCCCGAAACCCGCGGCATGGTCGACGCCAAGTTCCTCGACGCCATGCCGTCCCACTCGTGGCTCGTCAATGTCGCCCGCGGCGGCCACGTCGACACCGACGCGCTCGTCGCTGCGCTCGACGCCAACGCGATCGGCGGCGCCGCGCTCGACGTCACCGACCCCGAACCTCTTCCCGACGGGCATCCTCTCTGGGCCCAGCCCAACTGCATCATCACCCCCCACGTTGGCAACACCCCCGAGATGGGCCTCCCGCTCATCGCCGAACGGGTGCGCCGCAACGTCTCGCGCTGGATCGACGGCGACCCGCTCATCGGCACGGTCGACGTCGACGCCGGCTACTGACCGACCACCGAAAGGAACCATGGGCGACTATCACCAATTCGGACCCATCACGACCCTCCACAAGCTCTCGGCCCGATCCATTGAATCGATCGAAGCCGACCTGATCGAGTGGTCCGAAGACCGGCCCATGGCCCTCGTCATCCCCGCGCTCTACTCCGAACTCGAGGGCCCGGCGCTGCAGAACATCGTCGACGAACTGACCAAGGTTCCGTACCTCGCCGAGATCATCATCGGCATCGACCGGGCCGACGAAGCCCAGTTCGAACACGCCAAGGAGTTCTTCTCCGTCCTCCCGCAACGTCACCGTCTGCTGTGGAACGATGGCCCGCGCCTGCGCGAGATCGACGAAGAGTTCGACGCCCTCGGCATCGCCCCCAAGGAGGCTGGAAAGGGGCGCAACGTCTGGTACTGCCTCGGCTACTACCTCGCCAGCGGACGAGCCACGTCGGTCGCGCTCCACGACGCCGACGTGCTGACGTACAACCGCGAGATGCTCGCCCGCCTGCTCTACCCGGTCGCCCATCCTGCGTTCGGTTACGCCTTCAGCAAGGGGTATTACTTCCGGTCCGACGGCGAGAAGCTCAACGGCCGAGTGTCCCGCCTGCTCGTCGCACCGCTTCTGCAGGCGCTGCGTGTCACCCTCGACCACAGCGACGAGTACCTCGAGTTCCTGCAGAGCTTCCGGTATCCGCTCGCGGGCGAGTTCGCGATGCACCAGAACGTCGTGCGCAACCTCCGGATCCCCTCGGACTGGGGCCTCGAGATCGGCACGCTCTCCGAGCTCTACCGCCGCTACACCCCCCAGCGCATCTGCCAGGTCGACATCGCCGGCGCCTACGACCACAAACATCAAGACGTCTCCGCCGACGACCGAGACGCCGGCCTCCACAAGATGTCGATTGACATCGCGAAGGCGCTCTTCCGCAAGGTCGCGATCGACGGCGAGATCCTCACGCCCGAGACGTTCCGCACGATCAAGGCCGCCTACTACCGAACCGCCCTCGACCACTGCGATCGCTACCACAACGACGCCCTGCTCAACGGGTTCACGTCCTACCGCCACGAGGAAGAGGCGATGGTCGAGATGTTCGCCCAGTCGATCATGGAAGCCGGCGACAAGTTCCTCAACAACCCGATGGAAACGCCCTTCATCGCCAGCTGGGCCCGCGTCATGAGCGCCATGCCCAACGTCTTCGAACGCCTCGAAGAAGCCGTCGACGCCGACAA
>JAHDCX010000011.1 GCA_020629635.1 Acidimicrobiales bacterium
CCGCGGCGGAGTTCGGGGAGGTCGTCGAAGTCGGGGTCGCGGCCTTCGAGTTTGGCGCCGAACGCTTCCATCATGTCCGTCGGCTGGAACATGCCGGTCTGCCAGGTGGCGATGTACTGCAGGGAGTCGGCGACGCTGTGGTCGCGGGTGTAGTTGATCATTTCCTTGGTGCCGTGGACGGCGAGCGGCGACTTGGCGGCGATCATTGCTGCGATCTCCATGACCGCGCCGAGCATGGTGTCGTGGTCGGCGTACACCTCGTTGACCAGGCCGATCTCTTTCGCCCGCTGGGCGGGTAGCCGTTCGCCGGTGTAGGCGAGCTGGCGCGCAATGCCTTCGGGGATGAGCTTGGGAAGGCGTTGGAGCGTGCCGACATCGGCGGTCATCCCGATGTTGATTTCCTCGATACTGAAGAACGCGTCTTCGGTGGCGTAGCGACAATCGGCCGCGGTGACCATGTCGACCGCTCCCCCGACCACGCCGCCCTGCATGGCGACGAGCACGGGCATCCGCGCTCGTTCGAACGCGGTGAACGTGTCCTGCAGATGCAGCACGTTGTACCGGAAGTTCGCTCGAGCGCGACCGACCTCGATGTCACTGTTGTTGCCGAGGTCGGCGCTGGTGAAGACCGACAGGTCCATGCCTGCCGAGAAGTGGCGTCCAGTTGAGGACACGACGATCACTCGGGAGGCGCCGCGGTCGGAGATCTCGTTGACGAGTTGGGGAAGCTCCCGCCAGAAGTCCGGCGTCATCGTGTTGAGCTCGTCCGGACGGTTGAGGACGATGTGGGCGATCTTGTCGGTCTCGGTGACCTCGAAGCACTGCGAACCCATGCTCAGGCGGCCTCGACGGGGTTCTCGGTGATGTCGAAGTCGACGTATTCCTCGCTGGTGTCCTCGTGATGCTCGAACTCGATCACGCCGATGTCGGTGAAGCGATCCCGAAGCCAGCCGTCGCCGGCGTCGAGCAGTCCGAGCTTGCGACAGTTGGGCACGATCTTGGCGAAGAGCAGCCGCTGGAAGGCCTTGAGCTCCCAGGGCATGTCGAGCATGTGCTTGACCATGTCGTACTCGTCGACCCCGAGATTCTGCCAGACCTCTTGTCGCATGAAGCGGTCACGCATCCGCAGCGCGGCGTCGAAGGCGAACTCCTGGCGCTCGCGGATCTCGGCTGCGGTGAAGCCGTCGTACACCTCTTGCAGGCTGAGCACGCCGAAGGCGACGTGACGGGCCTCATCGGACATGACGTACCGAAGCAGTTGCTTGAGGAGCGGTTCGTTGGTCATGCCGTGCATGAAGCCGAACGCGGCGAGCGCCAGACCCTCGACCATGATCTGCATGCCCAGGTAGGTCATGTCCCAGCGGCTGTCGTTGATGATGTCGTCGAGCAGCAGCCGCAGATGGGGGTTGATCGGATACGGTCCGCCCAGCTTCTCGTGGGTGTAGCGGGCGAAGACCTCGACGTGGCGGGCTTCGTCGACAACCTGCGTGGCGGCGTAGTACTTCGCGTCGATCCACGGCACGGTCTCGACGATCTTGGCGGTGCACAGCAGCGCGCCCTGCTCGCCGTGCATGAACTGGCTGAGGCTCCACTTGAACGACTCGAGGTTGACCTCGTGGCGTTGCGCGTCGTTCATGCCCTTGAGCGGACTGTTCTCGTGGTCGAAGAAGTACTCGATCTCGAGCGGGTCCGAGACCGGCTCGAAGGCGTCGAGGTCGACCTCGGTCTCCCATGGCAGGTCGGTGGTGCCGTTCCATTGCGACCGCTTGGCCTTCTCGTACAGCTTGTCGAGCGCAGCTCGTTGGCCCTTGCCGTAGTCCCAGGTGAACAATGCGTCGGCGTTGTCCTTGACCGCGTGGACGACCTCGTCGGGGTCGACGTTGGCTTTGGCGATCTCGAGGATGCGGTCCGGATCGTTGAGGTCGATGCCGTGCGGGTTTTCGGTGATGGTCATCGCTGGGCCTTTCAGCGGATTCGGGACGGGGTCAGGGTGAGGTCTGGCGGGGCGCGGCTGCGCCGACGACGACGTCGATCACGTTGTTCCACTCATCGGCACCCGGAGGCGTCCTCTGGATGAGTTGACCAACTTTCACGCCGAGGCCGAGCGAGGCGGCGAAATGCACGATGGCCGCAGTGTCGAGCGACGAGTCGATCGCGCCGTCCGCCTTGCCCTGCTCGACGAGCTTGGCGAGACGTGATTCGTCGTCTTCGAATGTTCGGCGAATGACGTCGGCGAGCTCGGGGTCACGACGGCTCGCCACGATGCCTTCGAGCAGGAGCCAGCCGTTGGAGTGGTCCATCTCGAAGAGGTTGGTGCCGAGCAGGTGCAGCAGATCGGCGCCGCCACCCGGCGCCTCCGGGAGGAATGCCTCGATCTGTTCGACGAGCGCGTCCCCGAGGGCATCGGCGAGCAGGTCGGCCTTCCCGCGGTAGCGGCTGTAGATCGCACCCGTGGTGACTCCGGCTCGACGCGCGATCTCTGCGACGGTGGCCCGGTCGTAGCCGCGTTCGGTGAAGACTTCTGCTGCAGCCGACACCAGCCGATCGCCGAGATCGCCGCGTGGCGAGACAGAGGTCGTGTCCGAGGTCACACTTCGACAATAACGATCATTATCGAGGTGTCAAGCGCGCTCAGCCGCAGAAGGTCTGCAGCGGCTGGCGCGGACGCGCGCCGATGTGGGTGATGATCTCGGCGGCGGCGCAACTGCCCATCGCACCGGCACGAGCCAGGTCGATCCCCTGGGCCAGACCGGCGAGCACGCCCGCGGCATACAGGTCGCCGGCACCCGTCGTGTCGATTCGCTTGTCGACCTCCACGACTGGGACGTCGATCACCTCGGACGGCGTCACGATCATCGAACCCTGCCGCCCTCGGGTGATGCATGCCGTCTCCGTGAGCGAACGAAGGCCCTCGACCACCGCCGCATCGTCGTCGGTGTCCAACAACGAACGCGCCTCGTCGATGTTGCCGAACAACAGATCGACGCGATCCGCGATCAACGTCAGCCATTCTTCCTTGTGGCGGTCGACCGCAAAGCTGTCCGAGAGGGTCAGCGACGCGGTCACGCCATTGGCCCGAGCGATGTCCATGGCATGGCGAATGGCGGCCTTCGCCTCCTCCAGATCCCACAGATATCCCTCGCAGTAGAGCACCGTGGCGCCCGCCACCAACGACTCGTCGACGTCGTCGACGGTCAGCACCGACGACGCGCCGAGGAAGGTGTTCATCGTCCGTTGCCCATCGGGGGTCACCTGAATGAGACAGCGCGCCGTCGCTGGCCCGGATGCCGCAGGCGCGACGTCGTACGCGACACCGGCGGCGCGAAGGTCTTCGATGAAGACCGCACCGAGCGTGTCGTCGCGAACCTTTCCGATGTAGGCCGCCGATGAACCGAACGACGCGACACCGACCATCGTGTTGGCCGCCGACCCGCCCGATTCCTTGAGCCCACCGAGCATCAGACTCGTCAGCTCTTCGGCGCGAGGCTCGTCGATCAGGGTCATCGCACCCTTGTTCAAGCCCCACTCGTCGATTGCCGAATCATCGACCTGCCCGATGACATCGACAATCGCATTTCCAACACCGACCACTTGACTGTTTGCCACGGGGGGCGAGGGTAGCATTCGGGCCTTCGGCGACCCCTCGCCGACCACAGGAGCGACACGTGTCTGAGACCAACTCCCACCAACGGTCGTCCCTCGAACGACTCTTGGTCAACGCCGCGTTCCGGACCCGCGCCCGCACGGCTCTTTCGTCGGACTGAGCGGCGCTCGTGACCGGACGCTCGGCGCCGTTCAGCCGACTCGAACCGGTGACGGTCTTCGCGGTCGACGATCGCTCCATACAGATCAGCGCCCGCAACCTCGCCCGATCGACGGCGGACGTCACCATTCGTGGGGCTGGCTTCGAGCGCCAGTTGACGGCGCCCGTGTCCGCCGGCGCAGCGGTCTTCACGGTTGACGGACTCACGCCGGACACCCACTTCGAGCTCACCGTCGACCATCACCCGGCCGTCACTGCACGGACGGTGCACGACCTCGGCCCGGTCCTGGGTCGGGCGGCAACGATCTCGGACGTGCATCTGGGTCTCGACGACTTCGGGATCCTGCATCGGATCACCGATCCGGCGGGACCCCACGAACGCCCGTCCACCTACCGATGCGCCGCTGCAGCGATCGGCGAAGCGCTCGACTGGGGCGCGGAACTGTTGATCGTCAAGGGCGACCTCACCAACGAAGGCCAACGCGACGAGTGGGACCTGGCGGCGGCGCTGCTCGAGAACGTGCCGGTGCCAGTGCTGTTCGCGCCCGGCAATCACGACTGGCTCCGCAAACGAGACCTCGACCCGACGAGGGCGCCCGTCCCGAGCAATGCCAGCGGCGGCGTGCTCGCCACCGAACTCGCAGGTGTGCGGATCATCACGGCCGACACGTCGGTGCCGGGCTGGGGTTTCGGACGGCTTCGACCCCGCGTCGACGACATCATCGAACACTGCGACCCCGATGTCCCGACATTCCTCGCCATTCACCACAATCTCCAACGCACACCCGTGCTGTGGTTCTGGCCACCCGGCATCGCGTCGCCCGAGGTCGGCTCGTGTCTGACCGCGCTCGCCGCCCACACACCCAGCCTGTTCGTCACGTCCGGGCACACGCACCGAAACCGTTCGCATCGCCTCGGCCCCGGACGACGCGTCACGTTCACCGAAGTTGCGGCAACGTCGGACCACCCCGGCGTCTGGGGCGCCTACACCTTCCATGCCAACGGGATCCGCCAATGCGCGCGGCGTATCGAAGATCCCGATGCCCTGGTCTGGCTGGAACGGACCGCACGGGGCGTCGGGGGCCTCTGGCCACGCTGGTCACAAGGGCGCCTCGGCGACCGGTGCATCGATCATCGCTTCGACTGATCTCCGACGTCTCCTACGCTCATCGCATGCGTCTCGACTTCGAACCCGCTCAGGTCCGCGTCCTCGGCTCGCTCATCGAGAAGGAGTCCACCACCCCGGACCAGTACCCGCTCAGCACCAACGCGCTCCGCAGTGCGTGCAATCAGAAGACGAGCCGCGACCCGGTGATGGACCTCGCCGAACGTGACGTCGATGCCGCTGTGCTGGCACTGCGCGAACGTGGCCTCGTTCGATCATCCAAGCCCACCGGGTCGAGGGCCTGGAAGCACCGGCACGTGATCGATGAGACCCTTCCGCTTCCACCAGACCAGCGCGCGGTCCTGGCCGTCTTGATGCTTCGAGGGCGCCAGACGCCGGGCGAACTCCGGACGCGTACCGAACGCCTGCACCCCTTCGAATCGCTCGACGACGTCGAAGCGGCCCTCGCCGGCCTCCGGTCACACGAGCCGAGCCTCGTCCACAACCTCGGCCGGTCGACTGGCCAGAGCCAGGATCGTTGGGAACACCTGCTCTCGAGCGAGGCCGAAACGCCCGAGAGCCGCGCGCGCCGGGCGACCACGAATCGATTTGCCGAACTCCACACCGCCGGCATGTTTGTGATGCCCAATGCATGGGACCGCGGATCGCTGCGCACCTTGGTCGAGATGGGTTTCCCGGCTGTTGCGACCACCTCGGCTGGCTACGGTCGCGTGATCGGCAAGGACGACCAGGAAGTCACGAGGGACGAACTCGTGGCTCACGTCGAGGACCTCGCCCGCTTCTCGACCGTGCCGATCAACGTCGATTCGGAACGTCTGTACCCGGACGACCCCGGCGGCGTGACTCGATGCGTCGAACTTCTCGCGTCCGCCGGCGCCGCCGGTTGCAGTGTCGAGGACTGGAATCCGGCGACCGAGGCGGTCGATTCGATCGACCGAGCGACCGACGCCGTCCAGGAGGCCGTGGCCGCGTGCAAGGACGCCGGACTCGTGCTCACCGCCCGCGCCGAGAATCACCTCTACGGCATCGACGACCTCGACGACACGGTCGCGCGGCTCCGGTCGTTCGAGACCGCTGGGGCCGACGTCGTCTATGCACCGGGTCTCCGGGCCGTCGAGGAGATCGAGTTGGTGCTCTCCGAAGTGTCGGTGCCACTGAACGTTCTCGGCATCGCCGGCACGCCAGACGTCGAGACGCTCCGATCCCTGGGGGTTGGCCGAGTGTCGACGGGCTCGCTCCTTCACTCCGCCGCCATGGCGGCGGCACGAGAGACCGCAGAGAGGTTTCGACCGTCGAGCCTCTAGCGAAGCCCGGCGTCGATCCCCGCAGCGAGACTCGCGGCGGTGACGAGTTCGGTTCCGCAGAGTTCGACCTCGACCGAGTTCGCTCGACGATCGTCGGTGTTGATCACACTCCAGTGTTCGATACGGACTTTGCCAGTCACCGGCGCCGTCACTCGCAACGTGCCCAGGCCTTCAGGCGTAGGCCCGAATCGCTCGTCACCGATCACGACGTACACCTGCTCATGGGGCTGCTGAGGCGACTCGCCCGGCTCGGTCGTCGTGACCACGAGCTCGGATCCCGCCATGGCAACCAGACCGGTGTCCCAGACGGTTTCGCCACCACGGAACAGGCGTGGCCCCGCAATCACGGCCGGGCAGGTGTGCACGACGGGAATCGACAGCTCCGAGCCGCACCAGGCGAACTCGACAGAGTTGGCTCGTCGATCATCGGGGTGGTGAATCGACCAGTGCTCGAAGCTGACCGGACCACCGGCCTCGACGACGAACTCCAGCTCGCCGAGTCCGACCGGCGTCGGGCCGTAACGGGTCTCGCCGACGACCACGTACAGCTGTTCATGCGGCTGGTCCGGTGAGTCCCCGGGCTCGGAGGTCACGACCCGAATCGTCGAGCCTGGCTCGGCATCGAGACCCGTGACGTGACGGGTCGTCCCGTAACGGTTGAGGCGCGGACCCGACAGCGTTGCGTCACAGACCGGGCCCTCGGGCAGGCCGACGTAGTGCGAGGGATCCGAATCCTCCACCATCTCGTCGGTGGGGAGCCCCGACTCGTCGAGCACGACGGCCGACACCGATCCGACATTGGCGTGAGGTCCGACGACGGCGATCGAGCGGAAGGCACACACGGTCGACTCGTCCACAGCGAGGAAGCCGATCTGGCAGACGAAACCGAGCACGTCGTCGGTGACTCGGAGCGTCATGAGGTCCGTGTTGCCCGTGTTCGTGATCTCGAAGGCCCATTCGACGGAGGCACCCTCGAGAATCTCGGGACCGGGAGCGACGTCGGCGTCGACACCATTCGTCGACTTCTCGATCTGGATGGACGGCTCCGCAACGAACGTCACGACGCCTCGATGGTGGCTGGGGTCGGAGGCCTCGATCGGCGCGCCGATGGCGGCGCCGACGTCGTCGACGGGCTGCGCACGCACCGTGCCGACATTGCGGTAGTTGCCGGGGGCGACCACGCCGGTTGCCCGACACGTCACCGACTGATTGGGCGCGAGTCGGTCGACCGGACAGGTCACGGCGCCGAGCACCGAGTCGTCCAGTTCGACGCCGGCAAGTGTCACGTTGCCGGTGTTCGTGATCACGTAGGAGAACTCGACGTCTTCGCCGACCTCGAGGTCGGGTCCGGGCGCCGTGTCCGCGTCGACGCCGTTGGTCGCCTTCTCGAGAGAGACGCCCGGCGCTGCGACGAATCGGATGAGACCAACGTCGAGGTCGAAGCGAGCGTCGCCGGGCTCGAGCGTTACCGTCGACGTGAGACCCGTGTCGGGATTGACGTCGCTGTCGCGCGAGTCGTCGACACCGACGTCTTGTGGCGAGAAGGTCGAGTTGCGAGGCGCCTGGACCTCGATCGCCCAGTCCCCCGGGGCGACGGTGAAGCTGTAGAGGCCGGACGGATCGGTGAGCGTGACGGCCCGAGTGATCCGGTCTGCATCGACGAGGCGGACCGTGACTCCAGCCAGGCCGACTTCGCCGTCGTCCTGAAGGCCGTTGCTGTTGACGTCGTCGAAGACCCGGTCGCCGAGTTCGGCCTCGAGGACGACTGGGACGGTTTGGGCAACGGTGACGAGCGTGTCTTCGCCGACGGCGTCGGCGATCGAACCGGCGAAGACGTTGACGCCGAAGTCGAGCGAGGTGTCACCGTCGAGAAGTTCGGCGAAGTCGGTGATGGTGAACACGAGGTCGGGGTTTGCTGCATCCGGCGACGGAGAGCGCGCGCCGATCTGGTCGACGGGGTCGCCCCAGAAGACGGCTGCCTGCGGACCGAACTGGTGGCCGGGCAGTGCCTCGGCGAGCCGGAACGAGGACCAGTCATCGTCGGCTGGAACGCCGGCGAGGAAATCCGCGGTGCCGTCCTGATCGATGTCGAGCAGCAGGACGACAGCCTCGCCAAGCCCGACGTCTGCCGGGTCATCGCCGGCCTCGGTGTTGGCGGGCCCCCACGACGCGGGGTCGCCGTCGGCGTCGGCGTCGCCGAGTAGGCCGAACACGTTCACCCCGATGATCAGGGTGTCCGTCTCGACGTCGTAGCGGAATCGAAGGTCCTTGATGTCCCATCCCGAGACCTCGCCGTTCGGGGCGATGATGCTCGGCTGAATTCGGCCATCGACGAGGTCGGGGATCCGGACGACGCCGGACTCGGCCCGAGGCAGGACGGCTTCGGCATCACCGGAAATCGACGAGGCCTGAAGACTGGCGACGGATACGGCACCGACAACGGTCGCGTCGGCGCGATCGGCGACGTCGGTCTCCTCGGACGCGGGCGTCGCGGCTGAGCCTTCGACGCCCGCAGATCGACCGATGTCGGTGTCGGAACCGTCGCTGTCAGGCGAGGTTTCGACCGCACCGGCGACCTCGACCGTGATCGCGGCCGCGTCGTCGCTCGCGGAGCCGGTCGTGGAGGTCGACGATTCGTTGCCGAGTCCGAAGACGAGCAACGCCAGGGCGGCCACGCCCAACAGCAGGATTGCCGCCGTGCGAAGTCGCACCGAGCGGGTCACATTCTCGATCGTGGTCATCACAACGCTCCCTGTGGCTCTTCAGGCCATCGGGGGCCAATCGGCCGAGATCCCGAGGAGATGAGTCGTTTGGCCCATGAGCCGATCGCGAGCGGAGCCGCTTCGGCCCACGCCCTAAGGTGAGGCCATGGCCCCCGTCCGAGTGACCCTCTGGTCCGACTTCCTTTGACCATGGTGTTGGGTCGCGGCGGTCCGCCTCGACGAACTCCGCGAACGGATCGGTGATCGAATCGAGATCGAACGACGCAGCTTCCTGTTGCGGGTCGAGCCCAAGACGGGTGACCACGAACGATTCGTCGCATACACCGAGTCCTGGTTGACCCCAGCCGCCCAAGAGCCCCGTGCGCCGTTTCGGGTGTGGTCGTCGGACGAACGCCAACCGGCATCGAGCATTCCTGCCCAAGTGGCGTTTCGGCTCGTTTCTTCCGCGTGGCCGGATCACGCCGAGGCCTATCACCACGCGTTGATGACGGCGTACTTCGTCGACAACCGCAACATCGCTGACGCGGAGAATCTGATCGACATCGCCGAGTCGGTCGGCGTGCCGGGGGACGAGCTCCGTGAGCTGGCCGCCGCCGAGACCGAGGCGACGACACAACTCGTCATCGACGACCACAACTCGGCGATCGAGTCCGGAGTCACCGCCGTCCCGACAATCGTGCTCGACGATGCCGTCGCAGTCCCTGGCGCGCAACCGGTGGAGACCTGGGAGCGATTGATCACACGAATCGAGTCCGCTCGGGCATGATGGCGTGATCGCTCGCACCCCGGCACGTACATGACCTTCTCGTTTCAACCACAGATCATCAAAGGTGACTCCCTCGTCCCCTTCCGCATGGTGGTCGGCGGATGGGCGATCGCGATCCTGGCCGTTCTCCTCGACGGGCCCGTCGCCAACCGCCTGATCGGCCTCATGGGTCTCACCCTGGTCGCCGGAGCGCTCGCGGCGATCTCGCTCTGGGGCGACCGGATGTGGACGATGCTCATCGGTGCCGCAGGTGGTGCGGCCACCGCCTGGCTCGGATTCGACTTTGCGTTCGGCGAGCGCCTTATCCCAGCCCGCAACGATGTCGGCGAGCTGCTCGATCGCCCGCACCTCGCGGCACTTGCGGTCGGCCTCGGGGTCTTCGCGATCGGACTCGGCGGCATGCTCGAAGCGATCCGAGCCCAGACTCAGCCCGGAACGTCGCCGTTCGCGATCCGGATCGTCCTGATTGGGATCGGCATGGCCATCGTCGGCGCGATGTGCGCCCGTGCCGGAGTCTCGCCAACGATCTCGATTCTCGCCATGCTCGCCACGGCTGCGATCCTCTCCGCGATGGCGTGGTTGCGCCGCGAGCGACCAACGAGCGCCTTCATCCCAACCCCGTGACCGACATGGCCTCGTGCGCCATCGTTGCGAACGACATCATCCCGGAGCTCGGCGGCCCGGTCGCCGCTCCGGGCCTGCGGGCGTCGGCAATGGCGGCCGGTCTTCGGGCCAACGGCATCGACGCGCACCTCCTCGTACCGGCCGATGCGGTCGACGCGGCGTGGTCTGGCCGGCTTCCCCCGGCACACGGCGACGGATGGACGATCCTCGATCGCTCCGACATCGCCCACCACGTCGCCCGACATGGGCACGATCTCGTGGTGTTGACCGGCCCACACGCCGCATCCACGATCTCGCCGACGCTCGATGTCCCGTTCGTCTTCGATCACTTCGCGCCAAAGGATCTCGAAGCCGATGCTGCTGGTGCGCCGACGGAACACGTCGAGGAACTCCGTGCGCACACGGCTCGGATGGCTGCTGCGAGCGCCACGACCTGGGTCAACGGCCAACGCAAGCTCGACGCATTGCAGGCGGAGCTGGAGCGCGACGACATGGCCGCGTCGCCGATGGTGCTCGTCGAGATGGCGGTCGCCCCGACCGGCGGAATCCCCGAAGACGACTCGCCGCGGCCCCTTCGGGCCGGCGTGGCGGGATACCGACAGGACTGGAGCGAGGGCGGGACTGCGGACGCAGTCAACGCCGCCCTCGATCTCGATTTCGAGGTGGAGGTACTTCAGCCATACCACTGGGCGCAGGTGACCCGAGCCGATCCAGTCACGCCCGATGAGCGCGTCCGGACCACGACCGGCCCGCTGCCTTGGCGCGCCTTTGGCCGCTGGCTCCATGGGGTCGACGTGATGCTCGACGTCTTCCCCCAGACGCAGGAGCGAACCATGGCGATGGTCACGAGGACGGTCGTCGCCCTCGCCCACGGGGTTCCGGTCATCCACGGCGTCGACAGCGAGTGCGCACCGCTGATCGAGCGCTGGAATGCAGGTTGGCTCCCGCAGAGTCTGATGGAGTGGACCGAAGCGCTCCGCGAATGCGCACAACCCGAGGTCCTCGCAGAGAAGCGCCTGGGCGCTCGGCAGCTCGCCGACGATCGATTCGACCCTCGCCGGGCCATGGCCGAAGCGGCGCGACAGCTTCTGCCATGAACTCCAACAACACGGCGAACGTACTCCTGCCTTTCTGGGGTCTCGGCGGGGGCGTGCTGAAGCTGATCGATCACGCAGAGCATCTCCTGGAGAGCTTCGACAATCTCCGCCTGTGGGGTCCGCCGATCCCTTCCGACGACGACCTGGTCTTCACGGTGCCGGCCGTCCAGCGAGTTCTCGACAACGCACGCGTCCGCGTCGACCCGATCGAGCGCTTCGACCCCGAGCCGACGGACTGGGTGCTGTTCACCGAGCCCGGACATCATCGCCTCGCAGACCGGCCGCGCTCGCCTGCCGCGGCCAGCCGCCTCATCCAACTCGTCCAGGGCGTGGTCCACGCCGACCCGACCTGGAACGGTGGGCTCCACAGGCGGGTACTCACGCGGCCGGCGTCGCGGATCTGGATCTCCCCAGCGGTCGAGGCCGCCTGTGCGCCCATCGCCAACCAGCGATGCCCGGCGACGATGATCCTCCAGGGCCACGACGTCGACTTCTTCGCGGGAGCCCGAGATCGAGCGGGTTCGACACGGATGCGTGTCGGCCATGCGCCGTGGAAGAGCGATCTCGGCGATCGGGTCGCAGAGCGGCTTCGCGACGACACCCGCGTCGAGTTCGTCGCAGCTGGGTCGCCGATCGGATGGCCAGCGCTCCGCGACTTCTACCAATCGATCGATGTCTTTCTGGCGACTCCGCTCGCCGCCGAAGGCTTTCATCTCCCGGGCCTCGAAGCACTCGCAGCGGGGTGTGCCCTGGTCGCCCCCGAGGTGGGAGGCAATTCCTGCTATCTCCGACACGAGTCGAACGCCCTTGTCGTCGGTCACGAATCCGTGGACGATGCCGTTGCGGCCGTCGAACGGCTCGCAGCGAATCCGGACCTGCGTCGGCGTCTCGCATCGACCGGCAAGGCGGATGTCGCGGCACACCGCCTCGAGCGTGAACGCGTCGAATCGGCGGCGTTCATCGCGTCGATCCGAGCCATGAGCTCGCCTGACTAGCCTGCGGGGCATGGACCCGTCGGCCGAACTCGAGCTCCTTCGGACCGAGAACGATCATCTGCGCGCCCGACTCCGGGACGTCGAAGGCCGAATCGAGGCACTCCGGATCGATGCGGACACGGTTCGCCACGAGCGAAATCTGTTGCGACAGGATCTCGTCTGGACGCTCGATCGACTGGATCGGTCCCCCGCCGGCCCACTGCTGCGACGCACGGCAGGGTTTCGTCGACTCCGCACGCAGTGGGCCGAACCCGAGGCCCCATGACGAGCGCGTCGATGCGCTACGTCGGCCGTCACGGGACGACCGACGCCCACGCCGGAACGATCGGAGACGATCGCAGCGGACCGGACACGATTCGGATGCTCGCCGACGCCGACCACATTCGCATCGAGGACGCAAGGTCGTTCCCGTGGGAGCTCGCCGCGCAACTCTCGGCGCCATTCGACGTCGACCTCGGCACCATGTCGGCCGACGACATGACGGCGACGCTTCCGATGCTCGGGGTGCTGACGCCTGAAGACTCGGTGACGGGCTCGGCCGCGTCCGATGTCCGCGACGCCCTCGGGCAGCCAGCCCCCGTCACGCCACGCTCCCTGTCGACACGCCACGCCGACAAACGGCGGCGGATCGACCAGCGAGCGCTCTGGCGACGAGTGATCGACGACCAGACAACCCAGCGACCCTGGAGAACGGCGCTCACGTGGATCGACGACGCGGCTACGTCGTCACCCGACGACGTGCGCTGGCTCGAGACGTTGCTCGCGCCAGCGGGATGGGTCGACCGAATCCCGGCAACAGCAGGGCTCGGCGATGAATACGCGTTTCTGTCCGTGCCGGCCGACTCCCTCCGTCGGGAACACCTCGACGCCGTCCAATCCGGCGGCTCGATTGCGGTGCGCTACGGACCCGATGCCACCGCCGACCACGTGATTCGGGGCCGTGCGCTCCTCGCCGAGTGCTGGGGCCCGCATCGGATCCTCCACACCGCCGTGACCTGCCTCGGAGCCGACGGTTCGACTGCGGCGGCGATCGAGGTCCATGGTCGGCTCCGTGGCAGTGGGCCGACGTGACCGGACTCCTGATCACCGGATTTCATCGGAGCGGGACCTCTGCGGTCGCCGGTCAGCTCGCTGCGGCCGGCGTCCACCTCGGCGATCGACTGCTCGGCGTCGACGTGGGCAATCCCCACGGCCATCACGAGGATCTCGATGTCGTCGAGCTTCACGACGAGCTGCTTGCGATCAACGGCCTCGAGTGGTGGTCGGCACCTCCCCGCGAGCTGTGGGTTCCCGATCACTGCTGGCAACGAATCACCGACATCGTGCGTCGTCGGCGCACCCGCCACACCGACTGGGCCATCAAGGATCCGCGGCTCAGCTTCTTCGTCCCGCTGTGGCGCCACGTCGACCCGACCCTTCGTGTGCTCGTGGTGGATCGGCGGGTCGACGATTGCGTGGCGTCGCTGATCGAGCGACACCGAACCCGTGCTGCGAGCGAAGACGACCCCGCACACGACGCATTCGCCACCGACCCGACACTTCCGTGGATCGCCTGGGCAACACAGGTCAGCCACCTTGTGGACTCGATCGACCCGGCTCGGACACGACGCCTCCGCTTCGAGGACCGTGACCGCGTCGCCACCGCGGCCCAACGAGTGCACGATCACTGGCGCATCGGCGCTCCCATTCCGGCGCAGTCGCTCGATCCGTCCCTCGGCGGACCCCGCGAAACCGCGCCGCCAGCCCCACCGGAGCTTCGCCACGCCATCGACGCGACCACCGAGCGCCTCGAGGAACTCAAGGCGCTGTGAAAGTGCGCCGACCCCCACTCCATGGACCAACGTCTGGGGGCCGGCGACGACCGACGAAACGATGCACCGCGCTCGTTCGTGGTCATCGACCTCGAGAACCTTCTCCACGGTAAGCATCGGACGCTCGATCCAGCCGCCATCGGCGCCCAAGCTGCGCAGATTCTCGCCGCCGCCCATGGTCGTCGGCCGGGCGATCACCTGCTCGTGGGGTGCAACCCTCACCTCGCGTTTTCGGCGAAGGACACCTTCCCGAGCGCACGGCTCGTCGTTGGGCGTGGAGCCGATGGCGCCGACCGCGCCCTGCTCGACGCGATCGACGACGCCGTCATCGATCGCCAATTCAGCGGGCTCAGCATCGTGAGCGGCGACCACGCCTTCGCCGAACTCGCGATTCGGACACGGGCACGAGGCCTCCCCGTCCGGGTCGTGGCTCCTCGCCACGGCCTCAGCGCGGCGCTCAGACTCGCCGCCGACGTGACGGCAATGATTTCCCCACCGGTGGTCGACGACGTCCGCGACCTCGCTGCCTGAGGCGATCGATTTGTCACGAATCTGTCGCTCAGGTTCGTTCGACAGCAACCGAAAACGAGCACATGGAACGTCGCTTCTTTCAACGATTCGACGTCCAGGCGAATGGTGAACTTCTCTGGGCGACAAAATCACGTTTCGGCAAGGTCACCAACCACCGAGCCTTCGTCGCCACCGAGAACCTCTCGGTCGACGGCGCCCGACTCGTCCTCTTCGGAGATCACGAGCTTCCGAGTGGGTCGCGGGCCCGACTGAAACTCGGCCTCGAGTTCGCCGATGTCGAGATCCTCGGCGAGCACAACGCGGCGACCGAACGGACCATTCTGCGAGCCATGTTCATCTCGCCTTCGGCCGCCTTCGTCCGCGCCATCGAAGAGCAACTCTCGTTGCCGACGATCGGCGTTCGCGAGGAGTTCGAGTCGAGCTGGACCGGACTCGAACTCTGACACCTCAGCGACGACGCGACGGAGATTCCTGCGCGATCCGCTTCTTGGTGGCCGCCCACCCGCAGATCGGGCACCCCTCCAGATCGTGATTTCGGGCCGGGCAGTACTCGCGTCCGAAGAAGATGATCTGCAGGTGGCGGTCGTTCCACGTGTCTTCGGCGAAGACCGCTTTGAGGTCCCGCTCGGTCTTCTCGACAGTCGTCCCGTTCGAGAGCCCCCACCGTGCAGCCAGACGATGGATGTGGGTGTCGACCGGGAACGCCGGCACGCCGAACGCACCCGCCATCACCACGCTCGCCGTTTTGTGGCCCACGCCCGCCAGCGACTCGAGGAAGTCCCAGTCCGGGATGATCTCGCCACCGGCATCGAGGATCTGGTGCGCCATCGTCGAGAGGTTGCGAGCCTTGGTGGGGGCCAGGCCCACCTCTCGGATCAGCTCGAGAATCTCGTCGGGGTGCAGCGCCGCCATTGCTTCGGGCGTCCCACCGCGGGCGAACAATGCCGGAGTGACCTGGTTGACCTTCTTGTCGGTCGTCTGCGCGCTCAACGCAACGGCGACGGTGAGGGTGTACGGGTCGGTGTGGTCGAGCGGGACGGGTGGCTCCGGGTAGAGGTCGTCCAGAATCTCGCCGATGCGCTCGGCCTTGTCGGCACGCTTCATTCGTCGCAACGTTAGCGGCCGGGTCGAACGACTCATTCCAAAGCCCCGATCCACACCGATCCAACCATCATGCGTGCCGAACTGGTCATCGATCTGCCGTCGCTGGGCAACGAACTTGCCGCCCTCACCGACCGCCGGGCACCCGTCCTGCCCGACCTCACCGCGCTTCACGCCATGTTCGAACAGATGGGGATCCACGTCGACACGATGCATGTCGTCGCGCCCCGAATGAACCTTCGCCCCTTCGGTACGCCGTGCTTCGGGATCGAACACGTCAGTGTCTGGTGGGACGTCGAGAAGGTCCTGCACGACGAGGCGACCTTCGACGCCTTTCTCGTGCAGGCGTCCCACGATGCGTCCGGCCCTGTCGCCTCTGTCGAGCTGGCGGTCGTCACCGCGCTCCGACGATCTGACGAAACCGACCGAGACCTCGTCATCGTGCTCGGAAGCGACCCTGCGCTTCGGGTCGCCACCACCCATGCCAGGGGCGCAGTGGTTGCGATCGCTGGCACCGAGGTCGATGAGGACATTGCGCATTTGCGCCTCGACGAAGTCTGGTTGTGCGGTACCACCGAGCGATTCGAGAAGCCCAACGTGTCTGCTCGCCTCGACGCCGCGACGGTCCTCCTGAACGGCGACGCCATCTCGACCGATTTGACGCAGCCGGTCGGCCGGGACGCCACCGTGACCACGATTCCGTCGATGGCGGGCTCGGTTGCGCTGTTCGATCCCGAGTGGTTCGGTTCCGAACACACCCTCCCCACCGAGGAAGGCATCGCTCGGATCGTGCACACGCTCAACCTCGGCGAGCTCGTCCACGTCGCAACCCCAGACGCTGACGACGACCCGCTCGTCGTCAGCACCCGTCTCGCGGCCGGGTTGTACCGCATCGCGACCGATCACCCCGAGTTGCCGATCATCGTGGCGTCAAGCCGATCGAGTCTCGTGCTGGCCACGTCTGATCCGGTCACGTGGGGCTTGACGGCGCCCCGCCGCTTTCTGCGGCTCTGCCTTCCGCAACGGCCTGCCCAATTCGACGAGCACCTGTTCAATGCGACCAGTCCGATCACCCGCGTCGTGCTCGAGCGCCGACTGAGCGGTCCGCTGTTCGAGCCGGAGTCTCCGATCGTCAGCCGCGATCGAGGGTTCACCGTCATCGATGGCGATCGTTCCGAAGAGGCACCGGGTCGTTCGGGTTCGCCGAGCCTCGTGCTCTACACCAATCCCAACCGGGTCAAGGCAGAGTCGTCGGAGTGGCGGGCAGATCACGACCGTCGCTTCTTGATCGTCAGCGCGGACGGCCAACAGGGCGTTCCCGCAGACGATCCCGAGGGATCCTGGCTGCCGCTGGAGGTCGGTCACTGTGACGATTTCCTCGCCCGTCAGCCATCGTTGTCGCCGGGAGTCGTCGTCGAGGCGGTGCTCCGTGACGATCGCGAAGCCTGGGTCGTGGTCTCGGACCCGATCGAACGACGCCGAGCCGTCCGGTCCGCCGAGCAGGCACACGCCGTCTGAGTTGCGAACGCGCCGTCCGGTCTTCTCAGAGTCGGACCCAGCCGTGTTCGATCTCGACTTCGGCGTCGGCGTAGCCATCATCTTCGGGGAGCAACACCTCGTAGGCACCGTCCGGATCATTCACGCGGACGCGTCGCGGCTCGGGACGTGACCGGGCTGCGGTGAGGACGTCGCTGGTCGAGTCGTAACGCCGCAGACACGCAAGGATGCGATGCGTGACGCCCATCATCGGAAACGTGTCGGCCGTCCACAGATCGATCGCGTCCGCAGGCCGGACCCAGCGGGCGTCGACGATCTCGTCGCCATCAACCGACTCGACCTGACCATCGGGGGCACGCGCCACGAGGAACCGTGTGTCGAATCGCCTCGGCGGGCCGACTGGCGTGATGAACCGGGCGACCTCGGTGATGTCGGTGAGATCGAGCATGAGGTGGCTGTCGGTCAGTTCGGCGAGCATCGAATCGCCCCGCCGGACGGAGTCGATGAGCGCTTCGACATGGTCTGAAGGCGTGGCTCCGAGCAGCAGACCTGCTTCTTCTGCGGTTTCGCGGACTCCGGCGACCCACCAGGCCAGCCCGTGAGATTCGACGCCGAGTTGCTCGGACGCCTCGGCATCGGAGACGCCGGCGACGACCGCCGACCAGGCCCCGATGTCGGTGTCATCGGGGTCGACCCGCCCTCCGGGAAACACCCAGACGCTCGGCGCGAACACAGCCTTGGGAGTGCGTTGCACCATCAACACCTCGAAGGCGGGTTCGTCGCGAAGCACGACGATCGTTGCCGCGTCCCGCACATTCACGGCCCCGGCATCGTCGACGGCGTTGAGGCGATGGCGGACCACGGTCTGCACCCTAGACCGCGACCGAGGCGTATTCGGGCGCCGGTCGCGGGCGTGCGGTGGGCAGACTTGGACGATGCGTCTCACCTCGCCCATCACCCGAATCGCCCGTCGCGGGGCTGTCCTCGTGGCGCTGGCGCTGCTCGTCGTGGCGTGCAGCGGCGAGTCCGACGACACCGCGAGTTCGCCATCGAGCGACCCGACAACGACCGTGGAGCCGACCGACACCACGACCACGGCAGAGCCCACGACCACCACCGAAGCCACAACGACCACCGAAGCGCCGCTCGCAGATTTCGAACCGATCGGGCTTGGCCCCTACGACGTTGGCGTCACCACCGTCGAGATCGGCGCGGAGACCGAACGGCCGCTCACGGTCGACATCTGGTTCCCGCTCGAGGATGCGCCGACCGGCGACCCCCAGCAGTACACCTTCCTGCCCGGGATCTATTACGAGTCGCCCACCGCACATGTGGCAGAGCTTTCTGAGGCTTCGCCCGGCCCGTTCCCGCTCGTCGTGTACAGCCACGGCTCGGGCGGGCTGCGCTGGATCCACTCCAACTACACCGAGACCATCGCGAGTCACGGCCACATCGTCGTGGCGGCCGACCACACCGGCAACACGACGCTGAACCTGCTTGCCGACAACGCCGACGACCCTTCGGTGATCGCGGCGAATCGCCCGCAGGACGTGAGCCGGGTGATCGACGCCTTCACGTCGAGCACGCTCGAGGCCGCAGCGCTCGTCGACGCGGAACGCATCGTCGTGACCGGACACTCATTCGGCGGGTACACGGCGTATGCGATGCTCGCCGGCTTCGAGAACGGCGATGTCGTCGTCGAACCCGATGCGCGCGTCGATGCCGTCATCGCCCTGGCTCCGGCAGCGTCGGCCGAACTGCTGCCCGATGCGCGGCTCCAGGGGATCGACGTGCCGACGATGGTCATCGTCGGGACCGACGACAAGACGACACCGATCGACCCCAATGTCGAGCGACCGTGGCAGCTGATCCCAGGCGCTCCGGCGTACCGCGTCGAGCTCGTGGCCGCAGAACATCAGACCTTCACCGACGTGTGCGACTACGAGGCGTTTCTTCCGACGCTCGGAGAAATCCCCGACTTCATCGGTGCCACGATCGCCGACTTCGGCGAGGCCGGCTGTCGGGAAGGGGACATGGCCATCGAGCGGGC
This sequence comes from Acidimicrobiales bacterium, assembly GCA_020629635.1. GTDB lineage: Bacteria > Actinomycetota > Acidimicrobiia > Acidimicrobiales > SHLQ01 > SHLQ01. Next base: position 19,389 of record JAHDCX010000011.1, read on the forward strand.
GCAAGAGCTCACCAACACGTTCGCCGTGACCTTCCTCGACGAGGTGTTCGATGGAGGTGCGCCGATCGATCCCGAAACGACCGAGATTCCCGACGACGTCGTGTACCTCGTGCGGTGATCGAGGTCGAACCGTTCGAGCATCTCGGTGCCGACGTCCGAATCGACGACCTCGCCTCGCTCGGCGACGACGAGACGGAAACCCTCGTCGATCTGTTCCGAGCCCATGGCGTGCTCCGGATCCGAGATCAGCTCCTGCTCGACGACGAGTTGCTCGAGGTCGCGAGCCGTTTCGGGACCGGTGCACCTCGCCTCGACGTGGCGAGCTGGCCCGGCCCGGAGCTCTCGCCACTCGCCTGGCGCATGGTCGACCAGCGTCTTCCTCCCGCCGAGATCGCGCTCTCGCTGATTCGGCGTGCGCCGATCGAGGGTGTGTCGATCGAGGTGCTCTCGACCGCCAACGCTTTCGATCGACTGGACACGGCGAGCCGCTCGTTGCTCGAGACGATTCGCATCCAGCATCCCGAGGCAGATCGCGCCATGCCGTTCGCCATTCGTGATGGCGCAACGGGACGGCCCACGATGCTCTTCGACCCGTCGCAACCGTTCGAGGTCGAAGGCGTCGAGGGTGTCGACGCCGACGTGTTGGGGGCCACGCTCGTGGCGCACGCGACTGAGGACGAGACGGGGCAGCGGATCGATCTCGACTCGGGCGATCTGTTGATCGTTGCGGCGCGCGCCCATTGGATTCGTGTTGTGCCGACTCGGGCGGCCGATGAGGCTCGCCGGGTGGACGTCTTCGTCCCCGGACTTCCGCCGCAGCCTGCGGTCATCGATCGGCGGGAGCTGACGTTCGCCGAGCGTGCGGGAGCGACGATCGCCGGCGGGGTGATCGCTGCGGCGATGACCGGCATCGCCGAGGTCCTCGACCCCGAGCGGCTCCGTCAAGACATCGAGATCGTGTCCGAAGCTCCAGAACCTGAGCCGCTGACCGAGCTCGATTTTGGCGACCTTCCTCCCCTCGACTGAGCAGCCAATGCACGACATGGCGACTTTGTGAACAGATTCACAAGGACATCGGGACCGGCGTTCGTCAGAATGAAGACATGACCTCCTCGCTCCCCTCCACCACGCCGGATCGCTCCCTCGAGGACACCGTCGTCGTGCTCGGCGCGGGCTTTGGTGGACTGGCGGCCACGACTCGTCTGGCCGAGCTCGGGGTGCCGGTCACGCTCATCGACCAACGCAACCATCACACGTTCCAGCCGCTGCTCTACCAGGTGGCGACTGCGGGCCTCGATGTCGACGACATCTGCTACACGACACGGGCGATCGTGTCCCGACACGACCACGCCTGCACCCGACAGGCTCGCGTGACCGACATCGATCTGGACACGCGGATCATCCGCACGGACACGGGCGACATTCATGGATGGCGGGCGCTCGTTGTCGCCCTCGGTGCCACCACCGCAGACTTCGGCGTCCCCGGAGTGGCAACGCACGCGTATGGCCTGAAGAGCGCCGCCGAAGCGACCGCAATCCGGGATCACGTACTCGATGCGTTCGAAGCCGCAAGCCGGATGCCGAGTGCCGATCGACCCGACGCGCTCACCTCGATCGTGATCGTCGGTGGCGGGCCAACCGGCGTCGAGATGGCCGGTGGCTTTGCGGAGCTGTTCGAACGCGTGCTTGCCGTGGACTTTCCCGAACTGGATCGACCGGCGATGACCGTGACCCTCATCGAAGCGGGACCTCGCCTTCTCAGCCATCTGGACGAACGCTTGTCACGAAACGCCCTCGTGAAACTGCAGAAGATGGGCGTCGAGGTCCTGCTCGACACGGCCGTTGCCGGCGTCGATGCCGACGCGGTTCGCCTCGCCGACGGCACGGTGCGCCCGGCCGGGACCACGGTCTGGGCGGCGGGAGTCAAAGCCAACCCGCTCGCCGAGCGCCTGGGAGTCCAGACGGGACGCGGCGGACGGGTCATCGTCGATGCCGAGCTTCGGTTGCCGGCCCATCCCGACGTGTTCGTGATCGGCGACATTGCCGCCACGCCGGATCTGGACGCCGGACACACCGATGAGCAACCGGTGCATGCGCCGCAGGTCGCGCCGGTCGCCATGCAGGCCGGCCGGTATGTCGCCGACCTGATCCATGGCGAAGGGGATGCGACGTCGCCCGAGCCGTTCGCCTACCGAGACAAGGGCTCGATGGCGACCATCGGCCGCAACTCGGCCGTGGTCGAACTCCCGAACGGTCTCCGGTTTGGCGGGTTTGTCGGCTGGCTGTCGTGGTTGGGACTCCACCTGGTCATGCTCATTGGCTTCCGAAACCGAGCCAACGTGCTCGTGAACTGGGCGTGGAACTACCTGACGTGGGATCGGGGCAGCCGAGTCGTCGTCGACGCAGACGAAGCCGAACTCATGCTCGGCACCAACGACACAGCCGAGCTCATGCTCGGCAGCGAGGGGACCGCTGGGCTTACGGAACCAGGGTCTCGGGCGGCGCTCCCCAACGCCGACGCAGGACGTCCCTGATCGCATAGAGCCGCCCTCGGGTCGACCAGCCTTCGATCCGAGCCGCGGGCCGGACGAGGCCGTGGACGAGTTGGGCGACCGTGAGGACGAATCGCATCGCTGCCTTCCGGCGCCCGAAATGGACTCGCTGCAACAAGATGGTGTTGCGCTCTTTGAGGTATTCGACGAGCGGTGATGGCGTGTTGACGTGCGGGTTGTACACCCGGGCCCCTCGCATGAGCACGGTTCGCCATCCGGCGGCGATGGCGCGCAGGCCCAGATCGGCTTCCTCGTCGTAGGCGAAGTAGCGCTCGTCGAAGAGTCCGATCTCGGTGAGACACTCGCGGCGGGCCATCATCAGGGTGCCGTGCGGATAATCGACGGCTTCGGGGCCGGACTCGCCGAGCGCTGGCTCGAGGATCGGACCGAAGACGTGATCGACGCGGGGACGCATCCCATCGCCCACGTCCGCACTCACGAGACCGATGTCGGGGGTGTGCTGCACCGCATCGAGAATCTGCCCGAACACCCCCTCGCCGGGGATGGCGTCGTGGGGTGCGAGGGCGACCCACTCCCCCGCCTCGGACGACTCCAACCACCGCTCGATACCTCGATTGGCCGCTGGACCGAAACCGGTGTTCGATCCACAGCGAATCAACTCGGCATCGGCGAACGACGAGATGCCGGCATCGATCGACTCCAGCACCTCGGGGGACGACCCGTTGTCGACCACGATCACCCGGCCGACCTCGGGCTCGGCGAGAAAGCGGCCGACCGTCTCGATGCACGCCTCCGGCTGGCGCCAATGGATGATGACCGCCGTCACCGGAGAAATCATGCATCGAGCGTACGGAGCGATCAGACTTCGGAGATGCCCGTTCCGTTTCCGTCCGACGACACCGTCAATCTCGAGCCTCCCGACTTCGACGAGACCGTGGTCAACGCCGCGGCCATCCTCACCGCGACGCGTCCTCCGGGGGGCACCACCGAGATGCAGCGAGTCCTGTTGGACGCAACCTTCGAGGCGATGACGGGACATCGACTCGAGGGCGTGGAGCTCGACGACATCGATGCGCGCACGGCTGCGCAGAACCTCGCTCGGCGGGCGCCCGGATTCCGCATGCGGATGGTGCACATGATGGTGCTGTCGGCGCTGGTCCTTCGCCCCCTGCCGAAAGCGGTCGCGGATCGGGTGGCGGAATACAGCCGAGAGCTCGGTATCGACGATGACCTCCTCGGAACCGTCGAAGCGTTTGCGACGAGCGATCGGGCCCTCGCCGCTGTCGACTTCGAACGCAACGGCTACACGAAGGACTGGAGCGACGACCGGAGCTCGGCGCTGCACTCCGACGCCTCGGGTTGGGAACAAGCCGACTCGGACGAGGCGCTCGCCGACCGTTGGCGGGCCTTGGCGGATCTTGCACCCGGAACGCTCGGAAAGCAGATCTCCGACTTCTACATCGCTCGCGGGTTCAACGTGCCGGGCACACCGGGATCGGCGCCGCCGCTGCTGGCGCAACACGACTGGGTGCACATCCTCGCCGACTACGGCACGAAGGTGGAGGCGGAGCTCGAGGTGTTTGCGTTCATTGCGCGGGCCAACGACGACCCCCGCGGCTTCAGCCTGCTCGCCATGGTCGTGTCGTTGTTCGAGACCGGGTATCTGGCCGACGGCGCCGGGCTGTTCGAGGCGTTTCCGGGCCAGTTGTCCCAGGACGGCATGTCGGTCCGGATCGGCGATGCCATGCGGCGAGGTGCACTGAGCCACGGACTGGGCGACGCACCCGACGTCGACTTCATGGCCGTGGACTGGTTTGGCGTCGCCGACCGGCCCGTCGAAGAGGTCCGGGCGATGTACGGAATCGTCGCCAAGGACGAGGGCGCGGTGGCTGCGGGCTCCGTCGGGCCATGGGAGGTCGGCGGCATCTCCGAGGCGCAACTCGCGATGGGCATGGCGGCTGCCGAGGCTCGAGGCCAGCCCTACGACTCGTTCGGGGCCAGCGTCTGAACGTTCAGCGCGTCCGGATGGCGGTGACGACGACAGAAGTGTCGAGGTCGGCCATTTGCTCGACCAATCGCTGGATCAACTCGTTGGGGACGTCGATGATGCCAGCGGCCACGAGTCGCTGAATGTCGAGATGTGCGCTCAGTGCATCGAGTCCCACGCCGTTGGTCTCGACTGCGGCGACGTCGACTTCGACATCATCGCCGTGCGCGTCGACGCCCTTTGGCGCGACCCACGTCGGAACGTAGACCTGCAAACGGCCGCTCCCGTCGGTGATGGTGCCGACCGTGCCCGGAATTGGACCGCCCGACAGTTCGTCGCGCCACACGCCGGTGAGCGTGGCTGACGCCGAGCCGCCGACGGACGCCCGACGCTCCTCGAACGCAGCCACGGTTTCGATCCGTCGTTCGTCTCGCCAGCCGTCCGGGACCGAGCTGGATGCGGAAAGCTGGACACGTCGGTCGGCGAGCCGGAGACCATCGCGGTCCATCCGTTCGGCGGCGAGACGCCGCACTGCTCCGGGATGGAGCTGACCGCGTCGATCATCAACAAGATCGCGTTCGAGCGCCTCGCCCAGCAGGTCGACCAGGCCGGCGATGTCCCATGCCCACAGCTCAACGACGTTCGATCCCGGTATGGAGGCGAAGACCCGGCCGCCGAGGTTGTAGACCGATTCGAGTTCGACCCAGAGCTCGAGGTCGTCTTGTTCGAGGATCGGGAGCAGGCCCGGGGGCACCGATGGGTGCCGTTGCGCCCACGCAAGGCCCGTCGCATCGACGCTGTAGAACCCACCGAGAAGGAGGCGGTCGAGTCGTGCCGGATCCTGCATCGTCCAGAACTGGCGGAGCTGTTGGGGCACCGCGCGAGGACTCACGAGCGCCGAGACGGTCGTGATCGACGATGTCGGGACGCGGCGAATCGTCCGAGGGCGTCGCACTCCGTACGAGCGACCAGCGGAATGCAGGCGAGCGAGCGCCTCGTCGAGCAGGATCACGCCCAAGGTGTCGGTGCGTCGGCCGTTCGCCTTGATGGGGCAGAACGACCCGATCTGGTCCGGCTTCGAGCCTCAGGCCCAACGCCGAAGACGTCGATCCAGATCTCTGACAGACTGAACCCACCCGCTGCTCGAGAGGAAAGCCCCAAATGGATGCTCGTCACGCCGAAACGGTGGAGGTCACTCGACTTCGCCGAATCACCGAACGTCCCGCCGAGTGGGTCGCCGCCGCACCCAACCCGGTGCTCAACGTCGGCCTTGCGTCCGCGTGGATCGGGTTCCTCTGGTCGATCGGCTTCTTCGGCACGTCCGAGGCGGGTCTGGCCACCGAGCTGAGCACGCTCGACCAGTTCGCGCTCGCCATGTTCTTGGCCACCCTCGGCGGCCTCATTGCCGTCGTCGCCTATGCCCTGGTCAATTCGCCGCGGACCGCCGGAGTGTCGGCCGTGTGCGCGATCTCGATGGTCACCATCGGCACGTTGTGCGGCTTCGTCGGCCACCCGATCTCCGCGTGGGGGCCGAGCACCTTCTTCGCCGGCGCAATCGGTGCCGCCAGCCTTGCGATCGCGGCCCGCCGCGCCCCAGCAAGCTGAGCGTCGAGAGCAGCGCCGCCGACGTCGACGAGGCGGCCGAACAACTCCCCCAGCGCATCGTTCTCTGCCTCGCCGCGGGCTACCTGGGGATGTCGATCCTCGCCAATCTGTTGAACACGCTGCTCGTGTTCTTCTATCTGCCGCCCGACACTGCGGGCCTGCCGCAGCTGGTCACGGACCGCATGGTCCTGGGGGTGTTGACCGTGGTGGCGATCATCGCGGCGGCCGGCCGGTTGACCGATGCGATCACCGACCCGCTGATCGCCTCGTCAAGCGACAGCTCCACCCACAAGCGGGGACGACGGATTCCGTTCATGGCGGTCGGGATGATCCCCGCGGCGTTCGGCACGCTGTTGATGTTCGTGCCGCCGGTGGGCGAAGAGTCGGGCTGGAACATCGTATGGCTGCTCGGGGTCCAGGTCGTGCTCTACATCGCACTCACGGCATACGTCACGCCGGCGTTCGCCCTCGTCGCCGACCTGGGACGCACCCCCGATGAGCGGCTGCGGTTGTCGACGTGGACGTCGATGGCGTGGGCGATCGGTCTCGTGCTGTCGAGCCTCACGTTTCTCGTGGCCGGCATTCTCGACGGTACCTTGTCGACCGTCCGGGCCTGGCAGGTGGCGGTGGCGATCGTGTGCGTGATCGCCGTGTGTTTCATGGCGGTGCCGGTCTTCACGATCGACGAGCCGCGCTACGCCCGCCACGAACCGTCGACGACGCCGTTGATCCAGTCGATCAAAACCGTGCTCACCAACCCGTTCTTCCGCTTCTACGCCGCAGCCGACTTCGCCTACTTCGGCGGTCTGGCGATCATCCAAACCGGGATCCTCTTCTACGTGTCCGTGCTGTTGGAGCTCGAGGAATGGGTCAGCTCGGTGCTCCTGCTGCTGATGGTGGTGGTTTCGGCGGTCTTCTTTCCACTGGTCGCCAAGTGGGCTCGGGGCATGGGCGGAGGCAAGCGGCTGACCATCCGGGCGTTCCTGCTCGCCGCCGTCGTCTTCCTCGCCATCGCGGGGCTCGGACTCTGGGACGGCGTGCCGTTCCTCCAGGCGGCGGTACCGATCGCCGTGTTCTCGTTGCCGTTCGCGATCCTGTCGATCATGCCCCAGTGGATCCTGTCCGACATTGCCGAGCATGCCGCCCGAACCGGCGGCGAGGCGCAAGCCGGCATGTTCTATGCGACGCGGACGTTCCTGCAGAAGCTGGCCACAACGCTCGGCGTCGTGATGTTTGCGCTGCTGCTGCAGTTTGGTCGGGACGTCGGCGACGACCTGGGCGTCCGTCTGACCGGCATCGGCGGAGCCATCTTGTACCTCGTGGCGGCCTCGCTGTTCGGCCGATACGACGAGGCGCGTCTCCAGCGAGAACTCGCGGCGACGGGTCATGCGGGCGAGTTCGGCGGCTCGAACTGAGCGCCACCGACATCGAACCAACTGAGGGGATCGCGAGCGCCGGGCTGATCGGCGCAGCGATTGCGGTCTCCGCCTGGGGATTGTCGGGCGTCGTCGCCAAGAACATCGACATGGGCGGCGTGGCCATCGCCGCTTACCGATTCCTCGTGTATGCGCTCGTCGTGGGGGCGGTCATGGCGATCCGGTCGAAGCCGATCTCGGCGCGGGCCCTGCGCATCGCCCTCCCGGGTGGCATTGCGCTGGGCGCCGACGTGGCGTTCTTCTTCTCGGCGATCAAGGAGACGACGGTCGCCAACGCGACGATGATCGGCGCGCTGCAACCAATCATCGTCGCTGCCGTGGCGTGGCGATTCTTCGGCGAGCGCATGACCCGACGCGACATGGTGTTGGCTGGCGTGGCGATCGCCGGGGTGTTCGCCGTGGTCGTCGGGGCGCAAGGTTCGGACGAATGGAGCCTCCGCGGCGACCTGTTGGCCGTCGGCGCGTTGTTCTCGTGGTCGGCGTACTTCGTGTTCGCCAAGCAGTCGAAGGACCAGATCAGCTCGAACGAATACACGATCGGTGCGGCGTTCTGGACGGGAGTGATCAACGTGCCGATCGCCGTGACGTTCGGTCAGAGTCTGGCGTGGCCGAGCGCGACGAATTGGCTGTGGCTGCTCGCGCTGGCCTTCGGTGCCGGAATCCTGGGTCACGAGGCGATGAACTGGTCGCTTCGTCAGATCCCGCTGTGGCTCGGCTCGACGATGACATTGCTGGTGCCGGTCGTGTCCGCCGCGGCCGCGTGGATCTTCCTCGACGAGGCGGTCACGGCGTTCCAGGTTGGCGCAATGATCGTGGTGCTCGTCGCGCTCGCCGCAGTGATCGTGGGGCAGTCGGGGGTGGGGTCGCGGCCGCGGCCATTGCGTCGTTGACCCTCCGAGTGGAACAGCGAGTTCTGGCGCCGGGTTACGATCCAGCCATCCCCGCCGACATCCCTGGAGATCTGATGAGCGACAACCTTCGTACTTTCACCGCTGCGGTGTACGGCTTCGATGCCGTCGTCAACCGCGTCCCCGCGGACGGTTGGGACGCCCCGTCGGCGTGCGAAGGCTGGACGGCACGCGACCTCGTGCAGCATCAGTGCGCCGTGCTGAACGGCGTTGCCGCGATCGCCCAGACCGGGGCGATGGCCAAGCCGGCTCCCCCGGAGGACATGTCGGACCCGGCGGCGGTGTGGGCCGAGACCCGCGAGAACCTGCTGGCGGCGTTGGATCAGCCTGGCGTGCTGTCTCAGCAGGGACCGTTCTGGTTCGACGCGGCGGATGTCGACGACCTCATCGGCGTCGTGCAGTGGGATCCGCTGGCGCACACCTGGGATCTCGCGCAGGCGCATGGCCAGCCGTGGGCGCTCGACGAGCGAGCGGCCGCGCACAGCCTCGCCTGGGTCGAAGCGTCCCAGGCCATGCTCAACGAGTCAGGCCGAACCCAGGCTGCCGTCGCCGTCGCCGACGACGCCTCAACGGCCGAGAAGTTCCTCGCCGCCACGGGCCGTCAGCCGACGAGCTGAGGGCCTGCGAGTTCTCTGAGAGCGACGTGCCCGGTGCTCGCCAAGGTCGACCGGGTGTCGTGAGTTTTCGTGGAACTCGACGGCACTGGCTCCGAGATTGGACGCTGGACTTTGTACTGAAATCACGCGGGACCTCCGAGGGCGTCTAGGCACCCAGAGCATTGGTCCGCTCGGAGGTCCCCAACGCTCCGTCCGTGCAATCGATGAAGCTCTAGATCACATTCGGGTGCCAAATTCTTTGATGACACGACCAATGCCCTGTAATGCAGAGATCAGCGTACCAAACTGTGCTGGCTGAATTTGTGTTCTTGTTGACTGGCGGGCCACACGACTTAGCGCCGTCTGTTCGTGTTACGTTGGCTTGAAAGTAGCTGACGTAGACGCAGTGGCCGTCCGTAACGTTGTCGTCTGCATAGGTGCCCCATGTCGTACCAAACGAGGTTACAAATACCTCAGAAGGCTGCTTCGCCCCAGCGGTATGGGCAGAAGCGGAAGGTGCCGATATACCCAAAGTCATGGCGAAAATCGCCGCAGCTCCGATCATCTTCTTCTTCATGTATCCTATCCCTTTAGCTTGTGGCTTACTCTAGACTAAAGTCGCCCAACAGAGTCGCGAACATCTCCGCTTCTTGGATGGGATGCACGCCACAGCTGTACAGCATGTCAGCCACGCCCAACTCAAATTCCTGAGCACGAGCGAGGATTGAGATGAATTCCGCTGGCAGCTCTCGAGCATTAGGCGAAAGTTCAGCCCATCTCAGGTCGAAAAGCCCAAGGCCCATGAACTCTTGGTTGAGAAGAGCGCGTATCGAATCGGCACTGCTTGCACTAATTCCAGTGCTTTGCACACACTGCCAACCATTCGCTAAGTACTCCTCCCACTCCGGCGAGGCCCTCAGTCGGATTGCAATGTCTTGATCTTCATCGAGTGCCACAATCGGCTCGGGGTGTTGGCGATGAGCGAGACGACGACACGAAGCGTTAACCGCCTCCTCAGAGAAGTTCTCACCGGTGGCGCCGTAGACCTCGAGATTCACGTCGTAGGGGTCCACACCATCAAGGGCGATCGAGTACTGCGTGTATTCCTCGCGACTGAGACCACCGAGGTAGATCGTCTCAGGCGAATCTTCCGATATCCGGGGACCGCTTGGCCTTGAGCCCTCAAATCCAATTGCAGCGTTACCTAGGGACTCTTGACTGAAATAGGTTGTCGACATTCCAAGGCCATAGATGGAAACCCACTCTCGGGACTCTGAGTCGACCAAGAAGCCTGGGCGCCACGGAAGGGTTTCCTCTCCGCCAATGAAATATTCGAAGCCGCGATCTTTCATACAAAGGAAGATCGCCTCTTCTCGAAGGCGGTGGCCTTCAGTGAAGTCAGTTAGGTAACTATCCCAGGCTTCCTCAGTGAACCTCAGGTATCCCTGTGAAAAGAGGATGGCCTCTGCGCGTTCGTCGCTGATCCAATCCTGAGTTTGGTTGGAGTCGGGTGCATCGATCGTGGATGAATCGACTGACACCGAGTCATCCACGATCGAGGCCGCGGGAACTTGAGTGGAAGCTGTCAAAGTTTGACCAGACGCGGATCCACTTGGAGATTGTGCGCATCCTGACGCTGCCGCAGCGAGTACGAACAGGTACGGCAGCATTTCAGTTACCCGCCGGATCGCCATAAGGCGAGACCCTATCGGAGCGCCAGGATCTCAGTCGCGTATTTGAGTTTTGCACTTGGCTGTGCGGGACGGTGGCGTGGGTGAAGGACCGCCGCGAGGTCGACCTGGTGGATCTCCCGACGTTCGGTCAGACCGTCACGCTGCGAGTGTTGAGAACCCGGTGGTCGTGCCCGCGGGTTCGATGCCCAGTGGGGTCGTGGACGATCGAGCAGCCCGACATCGCACCAGCGGGTCATCGGTTGACGGCGCGTGCCGGGCGGTGGGCGACCTGTCAGGTTGGCCGGTCGGGGCGCTCTGTTGCGGAGGTCGCGGCGGAGTTGGGGCGTGATTGGCACACGATCAACGACGCCGTGATCGCGTATGGGTCGGCGTTGTTGGAGGCGGATGTGGATCGGGTTGGGGTCGTGCACGCGGTGTCGTTGGACGAAACGTTGTTTGTGTCGCGGCGAGTATCGGGTGCAGGGGTGGTCGACCCAGATCGTTGACGTTCGCAGCGGGCAGCTGCTCGGCATCGTGTCTGGCCGTGACAGTGTCGAACCGACTCGCTGGTTCATGGACCGGCCGCAGTGGTGGCGGGATCGGGTCGGGTGGGCAGTGATGGACATGTCGGGCCCCTACAAGGCGGTGTTCGACACGGCGTTGCCCGATGCCGGCCAAGTCGCAGACCCGTTCCATGTGGTCAAGTTGGCGAACGGTTGTGTTGATGAGTGCCGTCGTCGGGTGCAACACGAGACGCTCGGCCATCGTGGCCGCAAGGACGACCCGTTGTTCCGTTGCCGAAAGCTGTTGGTGAAAGCAGAAGAACGCGTCACCATCGACGGACGGGCCAAGGTGCAGGGCCTGTTGCGGGCAGGCGACCCCAAGGGTGAGGCCACCTACGCGTGGCACATGCTTCTATGTCAAGCGGCGGCTTCGGGTTGTCTGGTTTCGTGGACATCGAGGCGTAGGTCGAGGTCCGCTTTGAGTCGTTTCATGACCTCGTCGGAGATCCGGCGTTTGAGGGCGCGGATCGCACAGCGTTTGCTGGCTCTTCGGATTTCCCCTATTGAGAGCAACCGCCGCACGGCCGACTTACCTGTTCTGATGGCATCGGGATGGCAAAGGCACCAACCAAAACAAGCGGGCTCCAGAGGCCTTGAGTCCCGGAATCTCAATGGTTTCCAGCGCGACACCCCAAGGATCATTCCGGTGGCGGAGGGTTCATCGCCAAGACCCAACAGACATCGCCTACGGGGCACAGCCACGCCGCCTACCAACCCGCCCGAGACCGCATCGAACCCCCGATCCCGAACTATTCACCGACGCGTACCACTCCACCACCTGCCACGAACTCGCCCACCACGTCCGACTCGGCCGAGTCCTCACCGGAAGATGCGGAGACGACGCCTACGCCGCAGAAGAACTCGGCGACGAATGGTTGCGAAGGGTGGAGAGGGGTTGTCGGCGAACCCGGGGTTCTTCACCGTGGCAGCGATCGCCAACGCGCTAGACGCACACCACTTGAGGGAATGGCGGGACTTAGAGCGGCACGGAGGTGCCAAGTGACAGCGCCTCACCTACTGCTGCGGGCGTCGCCAAAGGCTTCGTCGCTTCTATTGCGTTAGCCAAGGGTTACCGGTACACCCAGGGCGGTGGTCGTCTCGAATCTTTAGGATCCGATGAGCGCCAGCGTCAGTCGGCCAGGCCGCCCACGTTGGCTTCGCGGAGCAGTTCGAGGAGGCGCATCACGAGGATCGCCGGACCGAAGATCGCCATTGCGAATCCGAGCCACACGAGGATCGGCGTCTCGTCGACGGCGAAGTCTTCACTGACCTGACCCCACGTCAACAACCACCACCCGAGGGTGAGTGCGAGGGCGGGGGCGATGCGGCCGAGCGCATTCGACCGTGCGAGTACGAGCGACGAGATCAGCCACGTGAGCGACAGGACGAGCAGTCCGACGATCGCCCCCTCGAACGAGATCACATCGGCAGCACCGCCAACGGCCTGGGACAGCCGGTAGGCGACGACGACGCCCAGCATCCAAACGAAGAAGCTCGCGGTCATCCGTGCCGGGTCGCTGGCAAGCCAAGTACGCATGAACACAACGGTCCCACGGTGGCCCCGGGCCAGGCCAGTGCCGTTTGGGGTGATCGTGCTGGGCCGTCAGGCTCTGGCCGTCGGCGCCGCCGATGCGTCCGCGGACGCATCACCTGCGAGGCCGGGCAGACGGCGCGTCAACACATACGTGGCGAGCAACGACAGGGTCGAGCCCGCCAAAGCCACGTCCAGACCACCGACCACGAACAAGACTCCCGACAGAAGCGTGCCCGCCAGGCGACCGGCGGCGTTGGCCGAGTAGTAGAAGCCCACATCGACCGCCACGTCGTCTCCCGAGGAGTAGGCGAGGATCAGATAGCTGTGCACCGAGCTGTTGACGGCAAAGACCAGGCCGAACACGATCAGCCCGCCGACGACCGCAACCTCGACCGCCACATCGGCCACGGCGGCGACGGTGATCCCACTCGACACACCGAGAAGGATCGCCGCCCAGCGCACGGCCGACGCGACCGTTCCATCAGCCGAACCGGTCGAGCGGAGCACGGTGGGCGCCGCCGACTGCACCACTCCGTAACCGATCACCCAGAGGGCCAAGAATCCACCAACGCCTGCGTGAGGCCACCCGAGCTCGCGTTCGAGAAAGACCGGCAACGCCACAACGAACCAGATGTCGCGCGCCCCAAACAAGAACACCCGGGCCGCCGCCAGCCGATTGATGGCGTCTGAGCGCGACAGCAGCGCCGATCGCTCCACCCGCTCCCGGGTCTTGCCGATCGGTTCGTCGAGCAGCACGACGCTCGCCACGAGCACGATCACAAGCACGCCAGCCATCCACCACAGCGCCGCGTCGAAGCCGACCAGCTGGAGTAGCAACCCGCCCACGAAAAAGCCGACTCCTTTCAACGCGTTCTTCGATCCGGTCAACGCGGCAACCCACCGGAACAACCGCGTCTGGTCGTCGGCGTCGCCGCGCTCGGCCACAAACTTGACGGAGCTCTTCGAACTCATCTTCGTCAGGTCCTTGGCCACACCCGACAGGGCTTGGGCTCCCATCACCCACGCAACGGCGAGCCATCGCTCCCACGACTCGTCGTGCGCCGACAGCGCAAGCAGCGCCACAATCTGCGTGGTGAGCCCGTACCAGAGCGTGCGCTGCAATCCGCGCCGTGACCCCACCAAACCGCCGAACAGATTGGTGATGACCCCGAAGAACTCATAGAGCAAGAAGAGGAATGCGAGCTGGATCGGGCTGTACCCCAGCTCGTGAAAGAAGAGCAGCACCAGCGTGCGCAACGCGCCATCGGTGATCGTGAACGCCCAATAGGCGCCGGTTACGACGGCGAGGGTGCGCGTCCGCATCAGGTGTCGAGATGTCCGGCGACCATCGAGGCGAGCTCGACCAGCCGGAAGGCATAGCCGTACTCGTTGTCGTACCAGACAAGGATCTTCACGAGTCGATCGTCCACCATCATCGTCGACGCCGCGTCGACGATCCCCGAACGAGTGTCGTTCACGTAGTCCGCCGACACCAGCGGACGTTCCTCGTAGCCGAGGATGCCGGCGAGAGGGCCGCGTGCCGCGGCGGCGAGCGCGGCGTTGACGTCGTCGACCGACGCATCGGTGGCCAGGTGGAAGACGCAGTCGCTGAGCGAGGCGTTGAGGAGCGGCACACGGACGGCGACACCGTCGAGCTTGCCGGTCAGTTCGGGGTAGATCATCGTGATCGCCGTCGCCGACCCGGTCGACGTGGGAATCAGCGAGTTCAGCGCCGAGCGGGCGCGGCGGAGATCCTTGTGGGGAGCATCAACCACGACCTGCGTGTTGGTGACGTCGTGAATCGTCGTGATCGCCCCTCGTTCGATCCCGAACGTCTCGTGGATCACCTTGACCACGGGCGCGATGCAGTTGGTCGTGCACGACGCCGCCGTTGCGATGTCATGCACGGCCGGGTCGTAGATGTCATCGTTGCAGCCCATCACGATGTTCGGGACACCCGGGCTCTTGACCGGCGCCGCGACAAGCACCTTCTTCGCGCCTCTCTCGAGATGGGGCGTCAGCGTCCCGGTTGTCCGGTAGGCACCCGAGCAGTCGAGCACGACGTCCACGCCATGGCCCGACCAGTCGATGTCACGAGGCGCGTCGTGTGCCGACCACGTCACCGGCACTCCCTCGATGTGCAGCACGCCGTGGTCGAGGTGCACCCGACGGTCGAAGCGACCGTGCACCGTGTCGAACTCGAGGAGATGCGCACCCGTCTCGACATCGCCCGCAACCTCGTTGATGTGGGCGAGCTCGAGCTCTGGGTGCTCGACGAGAGCTCGAACGGCCAGCCGTCCGATCCGGCCGAATCCGTTGATGCCGACGCGCGTGACCATGTCGCCGAGTCTGCCGGGCCGAGATGAACCGCAAGTGAACTCACGACGATGCCGCCGCGTCGCCGGATCGGCTATTCGAGGGTGGCGTAGTTGGTCGATCGATCGTCGACCTGGTGGTTGCCGATCGACGGCGCGACCTCCCGAAGATCCTCGATCCACGCGTCGACCTGGTCGACGTTGCCGAACGAGAGCGTGAGGTGCAGCGAATCGGGCGGTGTCTGGCGGTCATGGAACCATCCGCGAGCGGCCATGGCGTCGCCGAGCGCGAACGGATCGATCGGTGCAGCGTGCTCGGCGTCTGCGGCGATGCAGAAGATGTGGGCCGTCGGATCGCCCAGCACCACAAGACCCGGAGTCGCCCGGACCTCGGCGCGCATGCGGTCGGTCACCCCGAGTACCGCTGCGGTTCGCTCGACGTAGCCGTCGACGCCGAGATGGGCCATGACTCCCCACGCCATCGCCATCGGCAGCCCGGCACGAGAACCTTGCAAGTTCGGTGAGGCATAGAAGCCGCCCAGCCAGTCGTCGAAAACGAACGTCTGATGTGCCCGGAGCGCCTTGTCCCGGTAGCAGATCACGGACGCGCCTTTTGGGGCGTAGCCGAGCTTGTGGACGTCGGCCGAGATCGACGTGACGCCCTCGACCGCAAAGTTCCACGGATCCACGTCATGGCCGAGACGTTCCATGAACGGAAGGAAGAACCCGCCCATGCACGCGTCGACATGGCACAACACTCCCCGATCCGCCGCTGCGGTCGCGATCGAGGCGATGTCGTCGATCACCCCTTGCGGATACGACACCGCAGAGGTGACGACCAGCGCGGTGTTCGGCTCGATCGCGGCGATCATGGCGTCGGTGTCGGCCCGCCAGTCTTCGCCCACCGGGACCACGACGGGGGTGACCCCGAACAGATGGGCCGCCTTGTGGAACGCGGCGTGCGCAGAATCGGCGAGCACCATCTCGGGCTGGACGATGCCCCGCTCGTGACGAGCGTGCTCCCGGGCCGCCTTCACCGCGCAGAGGATCGACTCGGTCCCGCCGCTCGTCAGGAATCCCGACGCACTGTCGGGGCCGGCGAGCAGGTCTGCGGTCCAGCGAACGACTTCTCGTTGGATCTCACCGAGCGACGGAAACGCGACGGTGTTGAGGGCGTTCTCGTGCAGATACATCGCCGCGACACGTTCGGCCACCTCGTGCACGGCATCTCCGCCGTCGTACACCATGCCGAATGCCCGTCCCTCCGCCCATGGCACGTCGCGGGCACGCTTGGCCGCGAGCGCGGCCACGACGTCGTCGATCGGAATGCCGCTGTTCTTCATCTCGCCCCGAACTTCACTGGCCCATGCTCATGAATCCGAGCGTGTCTTCGACGGCTCCGGTGACCACGTACTCGGCACCAAAGGGTCGACTCCACCCGGCGCGCACCAGCGCCGGCAACAGCCATTGGTAGTCGATCTCTCCATGGTCGGGCGTACCGCGGTCGGGCACCGCAGCAAATTGAATGTGCCCGATCCGGCTCAGGTTGTCGGTGATCCGCGTGAACACATCGCCTTCGGTCCGCTGGGTGTGGAAGATGTCGACCATCACCGTGATCGTCGGGTCGTCGGGCCCAACCGCGGCGTCGATTGCGGCCAACGCGTCGGCGATCGTGTGCACGTGATAGCCCGGGACCGCCTGCGGCGAGAGCGGCTCCACGAGCAGCCCGATGCCGGTCGGCCTCGCTCGCGCTGCGGCATAGGAAAGATTGTTGGCGAACGCCTCAGCGGCTGCCGGGCCCCGGTGGCGACCAGCGAAGACACTCACCGCTCGACAGCCGATGGCCTCGGCGTAGTCGAGCGCCTGGTCGATCAGCTCCCGAGCCTCCGAGATCCGGCCCGGGTCGGCCGCCAGCCCGAAGTCTGTCGGACCGTTCGGTCCGAGTCCCGTGTTCAGGCTCAACATGTCGAGGCCCGTCTCCTCGAGCGCCTCCCGCACTGCGGACGGATCGGTCTCGTACGGGAAATGGCATTCGACCGCCGCAAAGCCGTTGTCAGCGGCGAGTCGGATCGCCTCCGGAAGTGCACGTTCGGTCCACAAGAAGCCGAGGTTCGCGGAGAAGGTCGGCGCCGGCATCGCCCGGCTCACCCCTCGTCGGAGACGAGACCCGCCTGCTGGGCGATGCCCGCCAGCAGACCGAGCCCACCAGCCGGGTTGGTGCGGTCCAGGATCTCGCCGTGACGTCGGGCGATCTCGCCGTCGAAGTCGTGGTCGGTGAACACCCAGAATCGATCCTCGACGATCGCGTCGAGCAGCACGTCGGCCACTTGCTCGGGAGGCTTGCCGCCAGCGAAGATCTGCTTCACCATCGCCCGCATCATCTCGTTCTGAGGATCGGGCTCACCCTCGTTCTCGAGATGCGCCGGCCGGTTCCGCTCGGACTCGGCGATCCCCGTGCGAATCACGCCGGGACACAGACAGCTCACCTTCACGCCCGACCCCGCGGCACGCAGCTCGGTCTCGAGCGACTCGGCGATCCCGACCACGGCGTACTTCGACGCGACGTACGGGGCGGCACCGGCGGACGGCATGTGCCCGAGCACCGATGCCGTCATGATGATCCGCCCCGAATCCTGGGCCAGCAGGTGCGGAAGCGCCGCATGCATGCCGTGCACGACGCCGAACAGGTTCACGTCGAGCGTCCATCGCCAATCGTCGGGCGTCAGGTCGTTGATGGGACCACCGGCGCCGACCCCCGCATTCAGGCAGACGACGTCGAGACGTCCGAACGTGTCGATCGCCGTGTCGATCATCGTCTGGTTGGCCGACCGGTCCGCAACGTCGACCACCAACGACACCGCAGAATGCCCCGCATCGGTGATCGCTGCGGTTGCCTCCGCCAGCGCCGGTTCTTCGATGTCCGCGAGAAGCACGTTCATCCCCGCCTCCGCGAAGCGGGCAGCGAAGGCCCGCCCCATTCCGCTGGCGGCGCCCGTGATGACGGCGGTTTGTCCCTGGAGGCTCTCGATCGTGGTCACTCCCCCGTCTTAGTGGCCGAGATGCTCCCTGAGCCAGTCGTCGAGGGGTCCGGCTGCCTGCCACGCGGCCCGAATTCGGTCGAACGCGTCGGCGGTGAAGAGCCACGCCGGGCGGGCCTCGAACCGGCTGACCTGAAGCGACTTGTGACGCGAGAGGTCGGGGTGTGGATGGTCTTCGGCCAGGTCTCGCAGCGGCCGCTTGAGCTGAGGGTCGTCAAGGTCAAAGCCGGCACCGGCGGCGTCCTCGACGATTTGGTGGAGCGACGTCGCAGTTGCCGGGTCGCTCACCGCTCGGCGATACGCCTCGAGTTGGGGCTTTTCGAACACCGGCATTCCGACTGAGATCGCGATGCCGTCAGCGTCGATCCGAAACGAGTGGACTTCTCCACCCGGACGCCTGATGCCGGCCACGTGTTCGGTCCGGAACGGCGGCTGCCCCTTGGAGAAACGGGCATCCTTGCGGAGGCGGAAGATCTTCGACTCGCCGGCCGTGCGTTCGACCTCCGCAGCCAGAAACTGCTTGGTCGCGAGCTCAATCGACGCGTACTCGTCTTTGTGCTCGACGTACCACGAGGTCGTGTTGTTCGCCTCAAGCTCGGCGAAGAAGGTGTGGGTGTGGGTCGGCCAAGTCATCGAGCGTCCTTTTTCATTCATTGATCAGCGCATGGGGACATCGATCAGTGGGCGCCGATTTCGACAACCAGACGCAGATTCTTCGGAACCAGAGGGATTCGGCCGACGTACTACTCACATGACCAACCGACTGCTGCCCTTCCGATTGCTGCTCCTCCTCGTCACGTGTTCGGCGCTGCTCGTGGTCTCGACCGCGTGTGGCTCCAGCGAATCGACCGTGGCATCTGACGCCGGCAGCGCCGAGGGCGATTCGACCGGCGACGTCGCCCCCGAGGACACCGACCCGACCGACGTCACCCCTCCGACGACCGAGGCGCCCCCGTCGTCGATCGCGCCAAACAACTTCCCCGAGGTCACGGCCGATCTCGTCGCCGCCCGCGAACGTTGGCGAGCCGCGGCGATCACCGACTACGTGATGACGTGGTCGCCGTCGTGTTTCTGCCCGGCGTCCACGTTCACCGACACGGTCAACGCCGGGGTCCTCGTCGACCACCAGAAGTCGGGCGACACCTTCTACCAGACCACCGGCTGGACCATGGACGACCTCTTCTCCAACATCGAACTCGTGCTCGCGGACGACCCGGCCCGGGTCGAGGCCGAATTCGACCCGGAGACCGGTGCGGTGATCAGCTACTGGGTGGACCTCGACGAGATGATGGCCGACGAAGAGTTTGGCATCGAGGTCGTCTCACTCGAGCCGATCATCACGAGCCAGCCGGGCGGCCCGGCGACCCTTCCCGATGTCGAACTCGTCGAGGACTGGGGATGCGGGTTCGGGTTCAACAAGGGCTCGGCCGACCAGACGCTCGGCCTCCAGATCTTCTTCGTCGGCGAATGGACCGACGACGGCCCCGACATCTCCACCCCCGTCGACATCAGCGGCGAGGACTGGGAGGCCATCGTGTACGTCGGCAAGGACCTCTTCGCCGACTGGTGCGACGACGTGCTCGAAGAGGGCGAACTGCTTCCGACGATCGACGCCGAGTACCGGGTCGTCGCCGGAACGATCGTGGGCCAGGTCGATGGCTGGATGGCCACCGGCACCCTCACCGGAGCGGTCGTCAACGTGGACGGACAAGAAGTCGCTCTGCCAGACCTCGACCTTCGCAATGACGACTGGGGCTTCTTCGCTGGCTGATCAGCCCGCCAACACCAGCATCGCCTCGGCCGATTCGACGCGAGCCGTTCGGGCGTTGGGCAGATCGTTGGCCTCGGCTCGCATCCTTGCCGTCTCGTCGTCGAACCCGTGCGAACGCCAGCGTTCGAGAATCCGGGCTTCGACGATCGAATCTGCGACATCAAGCCCGACCGTCAGATCGAACAGGGAACGCAATGACCGCCAAGGGTCCCGGTCGAGCAGCAGCCAGTTCCCTTCGGTCACGATCGTCTCGACCGAGGCACCAACGATGCTGGCTGACCCTCGGGTGAGTTCCATCGACCGGTCGAACACGGGTATCGCCACGTCGGAATCAACGTTCGAACGGAGCCGCTCGAGCATCGCCCGATAACCATCGACGTCGAACGTGTGCGGGGCGCCCTTTCGATCGCGATCGCCCCGCTCGACGAGAACGGCATCGTCGTAGTGGAAGGCGTCCATCCCGAACACGGCGGCGGTCTCGCCGAGGGCAGCGGCCACGGCTGCGGCCAAGGTGGACTTGCCCGCCGCCGGCGGGCCAGCGATGGCGACGACGCGCCGTCGGGTCGGCTCGACGGCGGGCAGCGCTGCAAGCACCGCCATGACGTGGTGATCCATGCGACAAGTTGAGCAGGTCCGGGGCGAGCGCCGTAGCTTTGCGACGTGGTCTCCAAGCTCACCGCCGAATTCGTGGGTACGGCGTTCCTGCTCGCCGCGGTCGTCGGTTCGGGGATCATGGCCGAGACGCTCACCGACGACGTCGGCCTCCAGCTGTTCCAGAACGCCTTCGCGACGGCCGCCGTGCTCGGCGCTCTCATCCTCGCCTTCCAGGCGGCGTCGGGGGCCCACTTCAATCCGGCGGTGACCCTCGCCGACCGAATCTTCGGTGACCTCGATACACAGACGGCGCTGCTCTACATGGTGGTCCAGGTATCTGGCGCGATCGTCGGCGTGATCGCGGCGAACCTCATGTTCGACCTCGCAGCGATCGACTGGTCGACCAAGGACCGATCGGGAGCGAACCTGGTGTTTGCCGAGGTCATCGCCACCCTCGGCCTCCTCCTCGTGATCCACGGCCTGGTTCGATCGGGCACGCCCCGCCTCGCGGCCGCGTCGGTGGCTGGCTACATCGGGGGCGCGTACTACTTCACGTCGTCGACGAGCTTCGCCAACCCCGCGGTCACCATCGCCCGCACGTTCAGCGACACCTTCGCCGGCATCGAACCCGCGTCCGCGCCGGCGTTCATCGCCGCCCAACTCATCGGCACCGCCCTCGCCGTCGGCCTGATCCACGTCATCTGGCCCACACCGGTCACTTCGGGGTCAGACACGAACGTGACCAAAACCCAGGATGCGGGAGACGCCTCGTGATCGATCTCGACGACTACGCCGATGCCATTGCCCTCGATGAGCGGCCGGTGATCGAGGCCGACCCGGACTGGCGCGAATCGCTGCGCCAACTCCTCGACGAAATTGCGCCGGGAGCGATCTCGACGAGCGCTCCGCCCGAACAGTTGTGGCGTGCCACCTGCGGGATGCTCGCCCCCGTCGAACCCAACGCCCTTCCCGACTCGATCGTCGATCGGCTCGAAGGCATCGCACGCGCCATCACCCTCGAACGAGGGGTGCTCGACATCGGCGACCTGCCGACGATCGACGTGGTGTTCGGCACGGACATGGCGCACGGCGACCGGATCGTCCTCGACATCGGCGACATCACGCGACGCCGTGTCGATGCGATCGTCAATGCCGCCAACCGCCAGATGCTCGGGTGCCGGCAACCGAACCACCCGTGCATCGACAACGCCATTCACTCCGCAGCAGGACCGCGACTTCGGTCCGACTGCGAGATCGTGATGAGGCTTCAGGGCGAACCCGAAGCGGTCGGTTCGGCCAAGCTGACCCGTGGGCACGCCTTGGTGGCGCCGTACGTGATTCACACCGTCGGCCCACAACTCGAACCCGGCGCCGACCCCACGCCCGACGACATCGGTGGCCTCGCGGACTGCTACCGATCCATCCTCGACCTCGCTGCCGCCCGCGACGACATCCGTTCGGTGGCGATCTGCGCGATCTCGACCGGCGTGTTCGCCTTCCCGCGTCCGGTCGCAGCCGGCATCGCCGTCGCCGAGATACAGGCCGGACTCGAACGCCACCCCGACACCATCGACCGGGTCGTGATCAACTGCTTCACGAACGACGACGCCGATCCGTACCTGGCGATCTTTCACGACGCATCCCCCGAAGGCGCATCGTGAGCCCGGACATCGCGCGTGAGCGTCTCGACAACGCCGAACATCTCCTCCTCACGGCCGGGGCGGGCCTCACCGCCGCCGCCGGCATCAACTACACCGACCGTGAGCTGTTCGCCCGAGAGTTCCCCGGCATGCTCCAGTACGGCGTCGGCGCCCAATACGAGATGATTGGCCAGCACGTCGAAGACTCCCAGATCTTCTGGGGCTACTGGGCGGCACACGTCGACCTCGTCCGTTGGCGATGGCCGAGATCCGAGCCGTACCCGTCGCTTCGGCGGCTGGCCGACCGCTTCGGAAATCCCGACGACCGCGACGCCGAAGTGTTTGTCATGACATCGAACGTCGACGCCATGTTCGAGCGACACGGCTTCGACCCCGAGCAGATCTTCATCCCCCAAGGCGACTACGCACTCATGCAATGCGAGGTGCCCTGCACCCGCAATGTGTGGGATTGGAAGGACGAGCTCGACGCGATCACCGCCTCGACCGACCCGGCCACCCAACGCCTCACCGACCCGGCCCTCGTCCCCGTCTGCCCGTATTGCGGTGGGCCGGTGTTCATGAACGTCCGCAAGGACGCGTCGTTCATCGACGACCACTTGCTGGCGACCGGCGAACAGCTCGGCGAGTGGCTGCGGGAGCGGAGCGGTGGCCGTGGCGTCGTGCTCGAGATCGGCGCCGGCTTCAACACACCGACCGTGATCCGGCGGCCGGGCGAACAGATCGTTCGGGGCCTCCCGGACTGGACGCTCATCCGGATCAACATGGATCACGCCGATGTGCCAGACGACCTCGCCGACCGGGCGATCGGACTGTCGGGTGATGCGCTCACGATTCTGTCGAGCCTGATCGATACGGATGAGGAGTCCTGATGAGCACGACTGACCGTCCGTTCACCCGAGCACTGGTGACGGGGCCAACAGCCGGGATCGGCGCCGCGATCGCCGATGACTTGCTTCGCCACGGCGTGGAGCTCGTGGCCGTTGCCCGCGACGTGTCGCGGCTCGAGGCGCTGAGCGTCGCCCACCCCGGCAAGGTCGAGGTAGTGGCTGCGGATCTTTCGGACCGATCTGCGGTGGCGCTCGTCGCCGACCGCATTCGGGCAGACGAGCTCCCGATCGATCTGGTGGTCAACAACGCCGGATTCGGCCTGATCGGCAACTTCCATGAGGCCGACCTGTCGAGCGAATGGGGCATGGTGCAGGTCAACGTCGAAGCGTTGTTCGCGCTGACCCATGCGGCCGCAGGGGTGTTCGTCCAACGCGGCGGCGGCTCGATCCTCAACGTCTCGTCGATCGCCGCACATCTCGTTTCTCCTCTCGGGGCGACCTACGCCGCCACCAAGGCGTTCGTGACGTCGCTCGGCGACTCTCTCGTTGGCGAGCTGGCCCCACACGGGGTCACCGTCACGACGGTCGAACCCGGGCTGACGCACACCGAGTTCCATCAGCGGGGCGACATGGACTACTCCAATGTGCCAGCCAGGCTGTGGTCAACCGCCGAAGAGGTCGCCACCGCGGCGCTCGACGGCGTTGCGGCGGGACGGGCGTTCGTCGTGCCGGGCGCGCACAACAAGGTCGGCCGCCGGGTGCTGGGCAACCTCCCCGGCCCCATCAGACGACGCATCTCGCTCGCCGCAAACCGCCGCCGCGACGACCGCTGAGCGCCCGTCGCCACATCAGGTCACGTTGGTGTCTGCCCCCAACGTGACTCGACCGGCGGCGGCGTGAACGGTGACCTCGGTCCCGGTCTCGATGGCGCGGGTGGCTCCTCGCACGTTGGTGACCGCCGGGAGGCCGAGCTCCCGGACGAGGATCGAGCCGTGAGAGAGGTCGCCGCCGATCTCGACGACCACGGCGTCGACCATCTGCAGGGTGGAGATCCACCCGGCGTCGATCGACCGGGCAACCAGCACGACCGACTCGTCGGACACGCGTTCCGGAGGCGCGGTGGCCGGTTCGTCGAGCACCCATGCCGTCCCCGTCACCGTGCCCGTCGTGAGCGCAATACCGGTGAGGTCGCCTTCGGCCAGCTCGTCGTTCCACACCGACGGATCGTCGTGCAGTCCCACCACATGGGGCATGTCGATCGCGGCGTGTTCGGCACGCTCGACCTCCCGTGCTGACCAGAAGGCGGCGTCAGGAACCCAACCCGAGTCCAGTTGACGGACCTCATCGGTCGTGAGCAACCACAGGTCGTCCACGGTCCGGAACACGCCGCGCTCGACCGCGTCCCCGGCGAGCGCCGCGCCGGCGCGACGGACTGCAGCAAAGGCTCGCATCGACTCGTGGCGATAACGCTCGCGTGCCGCCATCGGCTGGACGCAGAGCCACCACAGCGGAAGCGTCAGCCACCCCTTCATGGTGCGGTTCGGCGGAGACGTCGACAGTGCCGGGGCATGGCCGCCAGACGCCAACAACGAAGGATCGTCGGCGTAACGGGGACGAGCGATGTCGGATTCGAACACGCCTCGATGGCCCCACTCCTCGAGAAAGTCTGCGATTGCGCGAGGCGATCGGTCGGCGCCGAGTGCCCGCACGGCGTCGGCAAGTTCGGCGGTGATCGTGCGATGACGCGACGCATGTTCGTGCAACGTTCCGGCCGCCCGCAGCGCAGACATCGGCGGGCCGATCGCGCTGGAGAGGGGGAACATGCCGGTGACGAGCTTCACGTGGGCGGCGCGCAGATCGTCGACGAAGGCCGAGAACGTCGTGGCCGCGGGCGTCCCGATGCGGGCCACCTCACGTTCGTTGCGACGCGACCGCACGACGGCAACGATCTGGGCCCACCCCAGTCGGATGAGCGACGGAATCGAGCGGGCGACCCGCACTGGCTGCGCCGGTACGTCACGCCCTGATCCTCCACCGATCGAATCGGCGACGAGCGCGGTCGGCAAACCGAGCTCGCGCATCATGTCCTCGAGAAGCGAGAGGTTGATCAACGGTCGCCCGAGCTTCACGTGCAGGAAGTCTCGGTCGGCAGGTAGGCCGGGCACCCGCTGGCGATACCAGTCGAAGAGCTCGGGGCCGGCATCTGCAATGGCGGTCGCCATCAGGGTCGACGGGAGGGGTGGCAGGATCTCGGCGTGGTTGGCTGCCGTGAGCACCTGGTCGCGGAGCGGCGCAGCCGTGATCGGGCGGATCTGGACGATCCAACAAGTGTCGCCGTCGTCGGCCCACTCGATGTCCCACGGCTCGTCGCCGAACGCCGATCGCACCTCGGCCAGAAGATGTTGGAGGCGACGTTTCCACCCTGGCTGCGCCTGCTCGAGGCGGGGAAGCTCGAGCCTGTCGCCCTCGACCTCGCCGCTGACGAGCTTGTCCGCCGTCCCCGCAGAAACGTTCACGATGTCGTCGTAGGTGCCCGGCTCACTGAACGCCACGCCCGCACGGCTGGCGTCCACCATCGCCATCACGAGGACGTCGGTCCGGAAAGCGCCGTCTCGGCGGTCGGCGGAGCTGCGGACACGATCGATGGCGCCGCCGAGCTCGCCGACGGGCACGTGCAGCTCGGATTCGAACCACCCGGCGAGGCTCTCCGCGGCGCCGTCCTCGGCACCGAAGGCCGAGCGGACGGCGCACGCCGCGATGTGCTGGCCGGCGAACCACCCTCGCAGCGCTGCAAGGTCTGCTTCAGTCGGTGACACGTCGCTTGGCACCACAACACCGGCGGGTACTGCGAGATCCGACTCGGCGGCCCGGTCGAGCAGCGCGGCCTTGGGGGCAATGCCGCGGCCCGCGGCTTCGCCCGACCCGAGCGTCACGAACGGACGCGGGGCAGGCTCAGGTGTTGCGGAGTTCTTCTGCGAGTTGGGCCACCACACGGGCGTATTCCTCGGGTTGTTCGAGCATGGGGAAGTGGTCCCAACCTGGATGGATCACTCGGCGGCCCTCGGGGACCTTGGCGGCGATCGAGTCGACCTGCTTGGACTTCAGCACTCGATCGTGTTCGCCCCAGAGAAGGACGGACGGGACCCCGGTGACGGGCGCAACGGATTCGAACCAGTCGGCGGTGATGATCTCGAACATCAGTCCGAACGCCGCGCAGTCGGCGTACCCGTCGAAGAACCGGTCAATGTCGTGATCGGGGGCCCCGGTCGGGAAGAAGAGCCGGCGCCACAGTGGTCTCGGCAGCTTGGCAGCGATGAGACGACGGATCGTCTCTCGGACGATCGTCGTCGACATGATCCGCGGGAAGAGCCGTGAGTCGAGGTCTGCACCAACGGGGGCATGCAGGATGAAGCCCGAGACGAGTTCGGGTCTCCGGCTGACGAGGTCGAGGGCGATCGAGCCGCCGATGCCGTGGCTCAGGAGAACGGGAGGTTCGCCGCCGGCGATCAGTTCGCCAAGCCGATCGGCGTAGGTCGGGACCGAGTCGACGTCGGGGTCCAGCGGTACGCCGTTGAAGCCCGGCAGGTCGATCGCTTCGAGCGTGACCCCAGCGGTCATGAACTCGGCCATCCTGGCAAAGCGAGTGCTTCCTCCGCCGTTTCCGTGGACGGCAACGATGCGAGTCACGATGCTCCAATCAGCTCGAAGAGGTCGGTGGGGTCGGGATGGTCGCCTGCGTGTTCGCCGCGATGCACGGTGGTGAAGGCGCCATCGTCGATGGAGATGACCGTTGGCATCGTCCACGGATCGCCGATCTTGCGGCCGATGCGATGGCCCTGGAAGGTCGCCCGAACTCCCGCAATCCACGATCGAAGTCCGAACATCTCGCGCCATCCGCCTCGTTCGACCCCAAAGGTCGTGTACAACGCACCGTCAGGATCGGGCACGGCGATCGCGTCCAGATCGAGGTCGGCGAAGAACTGGTCGAACTGGTCAGTGGCGCCCTGATAGGCGAAGACGATGGCCGGAGGGGTCTCTTTCGCGTCTCGTGCGGCAGCGAACTCGCTCACCATCTGACGACGAAACAGTCAACCGAAGTGGCGAAGGAAGACGAGCAGCGTGGGACCGTGCTGCGCGTCGACGAACTCCCCGAGCGTCGAACCGGCACCAGCACCGGCGAGGGGGACATCACGCCATGTCGTCATGGCTCCATGCTGGGTGCTCAACGCTGCGCACGTCGGTTCGAACCGGTGTGACGCCGGGCCAGTTCGAGTGCGCGATCTCCGTGTCAGAATCAAGCGATGGCGCACCCAAAGAACTTCGACGACGACGATCCGATCCTCGCGAAGGTGCGGGAGGTCGCGCTTGCCTTCCCGGAGGCAGCGGAGAAAGTCAGCCACGGTCGGCCGTGCTTCTTCACGAAGAAGATCTTCTGCATCTACGGCGCCGCGGTGAAGGGCGACGAGTGGGTGCAACATCCACAGTCGATCCTGGTTCTGCCCGACGAGGACGAACGACATGCCCTCCTCGACGACGAACGTGGATTCGTGCCGGCCTATTGGGGCCCGTACGGCTGGATCGGCATCGACCTCGACGCCGCAACCGACTGGGACGAGATCGCCGAACTCCTCGAAGACAGCTTCCGAGCCACCGCCCCCAAACGCGCCATCACCACCCTCGACATGGGGTCAGGTCTGACATAGCAAGAGGTTCCCGTACCCTTGCAACCAGCCCACGTCACGCTCAGGGGCCCCAACACCGAACCCCCTGAAGGAGACGACCATGGGCACCAAGCCCCTTGGGCACCGCAATAACGGATCGATTCCGCACTTACCTGACAGTCGAATGGGCCCGTCGGATCGGCATTGCGAAGTCGGCCAGGCACGGATCGCAACCGAGAAGGCCAGAGACCAACTCGACGAGATCTTCGTGCAGGAGAAGCTCGACGGCTCGAACGTCGGTGTCGCCCGGCTCGGCGACGAGATCGTGCCGCTCGGACGTGCTGGCTACACAGCCGCCTCGTCAGATTTTGAACATCATCAGCTCTTCCACGACTGGGCGATCGCCAACACGGGTCGATTCAAGCCGTCCTCGAAGAAGGCGACCGAATCGTCGGCGAGTGGCTGGCCCTCGCGCACGGGACGATCTACGAACTCGAACACGAGCCGTTCGTGGCGTTCGACCTGATGTCGGGCCATGTCCGACGCCCCTACGACGAGTTCGTCGACCGTATCGGAGCTGGCGACTTCGTGATCCCCCACCTCGTCCATCGGGGCGGCCCACTTTCGGTCGACGATGCGCTCAGCCAACTCGCTGACACCGGGAAGCATGGTGCGACGGAGACTGTCGAGGGCGCCATCTGGCGGGTCGAGCGCAGCAAGTCGACCGGACGCAAGGGCGACTTCCGTCGAATCGTCGACTACCTCGTGAAGTACGTCCGGCCAAGCAAGGTCGACGGCAAGTACCTGCCCGAGCTCTCCGGCGAAGAGCCCATCTGGCTCTGGCGGCCCTGATCCCACCATGGGGTCAGGTCTGACATAGCAAGAGGTTCATGCTCGTTGGCCACGTTGACCAGCCAGCGCAACCCCTTGCTATGTCAGACCTGACCCCATTTTTCTTGGGGAGCTGTCGATTTCGGGATTGCTCGCGCGTCAGAGTGGTGTCGGCAACCACGCCGGCACCGATCAAAGGATCCGAATCATGAAGTACTTCCTGTTGTTGGCGAGCGAGGCCGCCGAGTACGGGCCGTGGGAAGGGCGCACTCCCGAGAGCCAAGAGGAGGAGATGGCCAAGCACTTCGCCTTCGGCGAGGCCTGTGAAGCTGCCGAGGGTGTCGAGTTCGTCAGTGGTGAGGCGTTGGGCGACGGCTCGATGGCCACGACCATGCGCGTCGTCGACGGCGAGCACACCATCACCGACGGCCCATTCGCCGAAGCGGCGGAACAGATCGGCGGCTTCTACGTGCTCGAAGCGCCATCGCTCGATGTCGTGGTCGAGCTCGCCAAGATCCTCCCGGGATACGACATCGACATTCGACCGGTCATGGACGTCGGCTGATCAACCAACCCGTTGCGACGCACATGATTGCGACCTCTGCTGACGGGGTCCTCGCCGAGATCCATCGCGCCGAATGGGGTCGGCTACTGGCATCACTGGTGGCCCGCACTCGTCGTCTCGATCTCGTCGAGGATGCCCTCAGCGAGGCGTTCGCCCGCGCAGCGGCACGTTGGCCGACCGACGGTGTTCCCGACCGTCCCGCAGCATGGCTCTACACCACCGCCTACCGGCAGGTCCTCGGGCGGCTCCGGGGCGAAGCGATGGCGGGACGAAAGGCACCGCTGCTCGCCACCGGCCTCGGTTGGGAACCTCCACCGGCCGAACCCGATGCGTTGGGTGACGAGCGGCTCGATCTGATCCTCCTGTGCTGTCACCCCGCGCTTCAGCCGGAGTCGCGATCGGCGCTTGCTCTCCGGCTCGTGATCGGCACCCCGACCGAGGAGATCGCCCGGCTGTTCCTGGTGAAGACCGCCACTATGGCGGCGCGACTCACCCGAGCGAAGAAGAAGATCGTCCAGGCCGGTATTCCGCTCTCGGCACCCGTCGGTGAGGAACTCGACCGGCGGCTGGACGAGGTGTGCCGGACGATCTATCTCGCGTTCACCGCCGGCTACACGCCCGGGTCTGGCAACGATCTCCTTCGAGCCGACGTTGCCGGCGAAGCGGTGCGCCTGGCCTGGACCCTTTACCACCTGGTCCCCCGGTCGCCCCAAGCCCGCAACCTCGCTGGGCTGCTTGCGCTACAACATGCTCGACGTGACGCTCGGGTGTCTGCGGGAAGGCTGGTCACACTTGCCGACCAGGACCGTGCCCGGTGGCGACACGACGAAATCGCCGCCGCCATCGCCACGCTCGATGCGAAGGCAACGGCGTCGGCCGATGGGTATGCCGAGGAGCTGCGCCTTCAGGCGCGCATCGCCGCAGCCCACGCAACCGCCTCGGTCGCTGCCGACACCGATTGGGGCCACATCGCCGAATGCTATGAGCGCCTGGAGCTCGTGACGGGCTCGCCGGTCGTCCGTCTCAACCGAGCGGTTGCCGTTGCAGAGTCGGCCGGACCCGACGCCGGGCTCCGCCTTCTCGACGGGCTCGATGATGCGTTGCCGACAAGTCACCGGCTCCCGGCCGTGCGCGCCGAGCTGGCGAGGCGTTCCGGCGATGCCGAACGGGCTCGGGCCGAGCTCGACACAGCGATCAGCCGGTGTGCCAACAGCGTCGAGGTGGCTCACCTCGAGGAGCGGCGCCGATCGCTCGATGCGCCGCACGAAAGCGGCTGACCCCTTCAGCGGAGTGCCGCGACTATGCGTCTGTCACGTTGGGGTCTGACCCCGTAGTGACTGACCGGGGAGTAGCGGATTCGGAGACGGCGCTCTCGCACCACGACCCGAAGCGTTTCCAGAAGGTACGCATCGCGCCAATCCAGAGCTTCTGCGCCTTCTTGCGAACGTCTGCATCGACCTGGAGCCGCATCACTGTCGTACCTGGCGTTGCGCCGTCCTCGACCCAGAACTGGAGTCGCGTCGGGCGGAACAGCGCGTGACTCACGGCGTAGCTGCCATAGAAGTAATGCAGGTCTCGGTAGCGCTCGTGTTGGATCGTGCCGAGGATGCCCGAGAAGTTCATGAACGGCCCGACGTGGGAGTTGTAGACCCCCTCGGCAAACCCGGTCTCACCGGCGTCGTTGGTCAAGAACTCGACCCGATACGGCGGAATCTGGCCGTCCACGAACGTTGCTGGATCGCACAGCCACGCCCACACGGCTGACCGAGGGCGATCGATCGTCCAAACGTGTTCGTACCCGGTCCGATCGAATCCCGGCGCAGGAATTGCCGGGTACGGACGGGCGGCATCGGCGCTGGGCGTGGTGAGCGTGCTCGACATATCGAGAGTGTCACCCATAGCTCTCGGCATCGACGGCCCGAGCCGGGATTACAAACACCCGGGGCAGGGGCTGACGCCCCGACGTGTGCGCCTGTCACGTTGGTGTCTGATCCCGAAGTGACCGACGGGGTGACGGCGTCGACCGAGAGCCGCGCGGGACACGCGCCGTTCAGCGGGGAGCGATGCCGAAGCCGATGATGTCGGCGAGCGCCGCAGCCACCCGGCGACGCTCGTCAGGATCTTCGAGGTTGAAGCCATGCACGACCCGGGCGGGGCCGGCTGCGCCGCCGAGCGAGACCATGCCGATGTTCATTAAGAACTGAAGTGCCCGAAGGTCGATGGCGCGGATGCGACCGAGCTCCTGCAGTTCTTCGAACATTTCGCGTCCTCGATCATGCCGCTCCTTCAGTCGCCCGCCGAGATGTGACCAGCGGTCCTCATGGCCGGGCGATCGATCGTTGATGAGCGCAGCGACGAGTCCCGGGCGTTCGGAGCCGCGGCGGAGCAGCTGGTCGATCAGAGTGACGAGTGGCGTCTCGTCATTCTCGACCGAGTCCCATGGCGTGCCAAAGCTGTCGAGGAAGTCGTCGATGGCCGCTTTCCACAGATCGTCTTTCGTCGAGAAGTGTCGTTGCACCGTCGCGAGCGAGCAGCCGACGTCTCGGGCCACGCCGCGCATCGAGAGCGTCTCGTATCCCCCTCGGGCAATGGCCTCGAGCGCGGCGTCGACGAGGTCGGCGCGCTCGAAGACGCGGCCGCCGGTGGGACGGCCGGGTGGACGCTTCGACTCACCACTCATCAGCTGGATTCTACGGTGCCCCGAGAGACAATAGAGTCACTTGACTCTATTGTCTCTCGACCATAGGGTCACGACACGTCGCAATCCGGGAGTTGCCGTGAAGACCGTGTTCGATTCGCTCGCTCGCCTCGTGACCGCGCACCCTCGGGCTGCACTCGGGGTGCTGGCCCTCAGCACTGCGGTCCTCCTCTTCGGGAACACCCTCGTCGGACCGCAAGCCGGCAACGAAGCGTTTCTACCTGCGGACTCCGAGGTGGCCGTCGCTGCGGAGACCCTCGGAGACGCTTTTCCGGATTCGGCAGGCCTCACCAACGTCACGGTCATCCACCGCGGCGAGTTTCTGACGCCCGACGGCCTTGCCCAGATCGACAACGTCGTCGCCGCCAGCGTCGACCAACCCGGCGTGTCGGATCGCCTCGCCCTCACCGATCCCATCACCTCGATCGCTGCGGCATACAAGCGCGCCCTCGACGTCGAGGATCTCTCCGCCGTGCCGCAGCAACAGATCGATGCCGTTGCTGCGCAGCCCCAATTCGCCATGCTCCTCGACAATCTGTCGGGCGTCGCCAACGGCGAACCACTCGTGATCTCGAGCATCAAACTTCGGAGCCTCGACGACGCTGCCGGACTCGAGGATGCCGAACTGGCCATCGCGGAGGTCGCCTCGGGCATCGAGGGGCCGCTCGCCGTTCGAAGCCTCTCGAGTGCGACGATCAACGCCGAGTCGGCCGAATCGTCGTCGTCGTCGATGAGCCGCCTGATGGTGATCGCCCTCGCCGTGATCGCTGCGCTGCTCTACGTCTTCTTTCGCAAGGGGTCAGACGTTGCACTCTCTCTGGCCGGTTTGGGCATCACCATCTTGGGAACCCTCGGTTTCCAGGGCCTGATGGGCCCCGACGGACTTGGCCTCATCGGCTTGCCGAACTCCATCACGACCATGGTGCCGATCATGTTGATCGGGCTCGTCGTCGATTACTCGATCCAAACGGTTGCCCACTACCGCGAGGTACGAGCGCATGGCGAGTCGGTCGCCGACGCCGCCCGCCACGGACTCGCCGGAGTGATGTTGCCGCTCGGCCTCGCCGCAGGCACCACGATCATCAGCTTCTTGACGAATCTCACGTCGAGCATTCCGGCGAACGGCGACTTCGGTGTGGTCGCCGCCTTCGGCGTCTTCTTCGGCCTGTTCACCATGCTCGTCCTCCTTCCTGCCGCGCGCACGCTGCTCGATCAGCGAAACGAACGGAGCGACACCCTCACCGTCACTCCCCTCATGGGGGACGCCATCCCGGGGGCTGGCCCACTGGTCGAACGCATCGGCGCGTTCGTCGCGACGAATCCGATGCCGGTGCTCGCCGCCGCCGGCGTCCTGACGATCGGTCTCGGAGCGGCAGCAACCCAGATCGGAACCGAGTTCAACTCCAACGACTTCCTCCCCTCCGACGGACAATCGATCGACGACATCGAGGCCCTCGACGAAGCCCTCGGCGGCCAAACCGAGATCGTGACGGCCCTGATCGAAGCCGAACTCACCGACGACCGGACACTGCGGAACATTCTTTCGGTGAGCGAAGCGTTTAGCGATGACCTCACCCGTCCCACGGGAGCGTCGAGCGGAATCACGCTCTCGCTCGGAGCGCTCTTCGACGACTGGTTGACCGACAGCGGCGAGGAAGGCGACAGGTACGACCCCGAACTCGCCGAGCTCACCGATGGAGTCGATCAAGGACTCACCGTCGACGCAGACGCCGTGCAAGCCGTGCTCGACCGGCTCGAAGAACTCGACCCGGTCGCCTTCGCCCAGGTCGCGGTCAACGACCCAAACGGCGAGGACAAAACGCTCCTGCAGTTCAACGCTCTCACCGGCGACCAGGACCGAACGGCACAGCTCGTCGCCGATCTCGAAGGCCTCTGGTACGGCGACCGCTCCCAGATCACCGCCAGCTCGGGGGAGATCGTGGCGCTCGAGGTCACGCAGGCGATGACCGACGGCCAGACAGTGTCGATCGCCGTCACGATCCTCGCCGCCCTGATCGTGTTGATGCTGTTCTTCTGGATCACCGAGTTCCGACCGATGCTCGCTGTCATCGCCGTGTCGCCGATCCTGCTGGTCCTGCTGTGGGTGCTCGGGACGATGACCATTCTCGGCATCTCGTACAACGTCGTCACCGCATTGATCACGGCCCTGTCGATCGGGATCGGCGTCGACTACACGATCCACATCATCCACCGATTCACCGAAGAGCTGAACTCGGGCAAGTCGCTGATCGACGCGACCACGACAACCTTGTCCACCACCGGGTCGGCGTTGATCGGATCGGCGTTGACCACCGCGCTCGCCTTCGCGGTCCTGCTGTTCAGCCCTCTCGTGCCGTTTCAACAGTTCGGCCTGGTGACCGGCGTGACCATTCTCTATGCCCTGCTCGCATCGATCATGGTGGTCCCACCGATGCTGATCGTCTGGGCGGCGTACCATCGCTGGCGCGAGGACATGGACACGAGGACCAGCGCATGAATCGCCTTCGAGACGCCCGAATCGCGGTCGCAGCCGCCGCCGCCTGGTCGGTGTTCGACGCGCTCGTCCACGTCGCCGTCGACATGGTGGAGCCGCTGCGCATCATGGGGAACGTCGTCGGCGTCGCAGCGGCAGCGACCGTGTGGGCGGCCCTCCGTCACCGACCGAAGCCCGCGGCCGTGGTTTCGGGACTCGCCGCAGGCGCCATCCTCGGGTTGAACGTTGCGTGGCTGATGACCGACGGCGCGCTGCGAGTCCCCAGCTTCGTGTTCATCACGGTGGCCGTCGGCCTCTTCGTTTGGGCGACGTGGCAATTCCTCTCCGAGGTGGGTCGTGCCTCGAGCGCCACCTCTGTGCCGCGGATGTGGTCGGCGGGGGCGATCGTTACGGGACTGGTCGCCGTCGTCGCCGGCGTGGCCTACGGCTTCCTCTCGACACCGATCCGCCAGCTCCACGACGACCGGCTCGTCGATGCCGACTACTGGCGCGACGAGCTCGTGATCCTCTCTGCGGGCATGGGGTTCGACAACATCATCGGTGTCCCCGACGACGACCTCGAGACCGTCCGAGAAGCGCTTGGCAGCTACGCGGCGAATCCCGATTGTGTCGACGACGACGACCCACTCGTGACCACTCAGACATCAGGGGGCCTCGGCCTGTTCATCCGCGGGTTTGCCGACTACGACGACGGACTGCCGATCGTGATGAGCTGGCCGGTGCTGACCTCGACGATGCACCCCGAGGACTTCTTGTTCACGTTGAACGACGGCTCGCAGGTCATGCCCAACTCCGTGACAATGGTGCCGAACTGGGAGCTCAACGAGCGGAACACCCTCGTGATGTTCGGCGACTTCGGGAACCGAGGCGTCGGCGACGAGCCGGGCACGTTGTTCCCGGTCAAGCTCGAACTCGTCGACGACGGGACACCGCTGATGTTCGTCGGACCCGGCGGCCAGGTGAAGAGCGGCGTCGGGCTCACGTGGGAGACCGACACCTCGCCGTACGAGTCGGGACCGAAGCTCGTCGGGGCGAAACTCAATCGGATCGGCGACGAACCGTCGCCTGGAGAGGGCGGCGTGAGCCTTCTCGAACGGATCATTCTGCCGAATGACGAGCACGCCCTCTACGGGGGCGGCGACTTCAAGATCCGGATCCTGACCACCGGCGGGTTCTCACCCGATGGGATGACCGGCGTGACCCCCGATCAGTACTCGGACTTCTTCCGCATCCACGCCACCGGCCCTGATGGCGAGACCGTGTTGATGACCGACACGGGGGTCGATTACGAGCTCGACGGCGGAACGTTGCGCGTTGTCGGGTTGTCGGATCTCGGCAAGCCGGCAGGCGACGGCGTCCACTACGACGATTGCTACGCCGAAGACTCCGACAACTACATCGACATCATCCTCGAAGGTGACGAAGCTGCCGCTCGTGGCCTGACTCACCTCGAGATCCCGGCGGGCGAGGACGGCTACCTGTCGTTCTACAACCCGGGCGGACCCGGCCTCGAACCCTTCCCCGACGTGCGGTACACCGCACCCGGGCCACCCGACCTCGAACCGATCATCCACGCGCTCGACGACCCGATGCGGGTCAGCTACGAACCCTGAGTCCGGTTGAACGTCCCCCTTGGTTGGGTTCGGGGTTGAATGACCGCCATGTCTCGTCACAGACGCTCCACGTTGCTCGCCGTACTGGCCGGGGTCTTCCTTCTTGGCGCCACGATCATGGTCTTCGCCCAGGACCGTCTCTTCGACGCAGATGACTTCGCCGTCACCCTCAGCTCGACCCTCGAAGACCCCGCGGTCAACGAGTATCTCGCCGACGAGGTGAGCGCAGCGTTGATCGCCGAGGTCCCCGATCTCGCCGTGAGCGGGCCACTTCTCGCCGACGTCACCGGATCCGTGCTCCAGTCAGACACCGCCAAGGGCATCGTCGAGTTCGCGGCGGTCGAAGCCCACCAGGTGGCATTCGAGGGCGGAGAAGGAACGCTGCTGCTCGAGCTGTCGGACCTTGCCGTCGCCGTGCAGGGTGCACTCCAGGGCATCAGCCCGGAGCTGGCCGACGCCATCCCGGAGGAGGTGGAGACGCTCACCGTTGCCCTCAGCACGGGAGACCTCACCGCCGACACCGTTCGGCTGGCCGAACGGCTCCGGTTCGCAACCGTCGTGCTCGTCGTGATCGCCGTCGCCTTGATCGCGGCGCTGCTCTTCACCGAGTCGGCACTTTTCGCTGGTCTCGCCCGCGTCGGGGCCATGTTCGGCGTCGTCGGGTTCGGCGTGGTCGTCATCGTGGCCGTCGGCGCCGCGATCGCCGCAAGCTACGGATTGACGCCGCTCCAGTCCGAGGCCATCGTTGGCATCTGGTCGGTCGTCCTCGGCGACCTTGCCCGTTGGGGGTGGACGCTCGCCGTGACGGGTGCCGTCCTCGCCGGCCTCGGTTGGGCGGTCGACACGGCCGACGACGTGGCCACCCGTGCCCGAGACCTGCTGAGCCGCGTCATCACACCGACCTCTCGGAGAGCGAGCATCGTTCGCACGGTGGCACTGTGGGCGGTGGCGTTGTGGGCCATCTTCGAGCCCGCATCACTGGTCACCACCGGCGTCCGAGGACTCGGGCTCGCGCTCGGCGTGTTCTTGTTGGCCGAGTTGGTGGATCGCCTCGGGCTCCGAGACCGCTTGCGTCGCGCCCAGGAGCGAGTCGACCGGACGGGCGGCCCGCTCTCGCCTGGCCAGATCGGGACCCGCTTTGGCTGGAGTGCGCTGGTCGTCGTGGTGCTGGGCGTGGCCGCCACATTGCTGCTCGCAAGTGATGACGACGCGTCGGCGCTCGGCGACCCAGACGCATGCAACGGCCACGTCGAGCTGTGCGACCGAAGACTCGATGAGGTCACGATGGCGGCGGCACACAATTCGATGTCGTCGACCGCCACCGACTTCTACCTGCCGAACCACCTGATCCCGATGCGGTCGATGCTCGATCTCGGTGTGCGCGGCTTCATGATCGACACCGTCTACGGCCGGACGGCCGAGGACGGCACGGTCCGGACCAGCCTCGGGCTCGGCGAGGTCGAGTCGCTCGACGAGGAGGCGCGCCGCGCTGCGGAGGCGGTTCAGGCTCGACAGACCGGTGACCTCGGCGAGGAGATGGTCTTCCTCTGCCACGGCTTCTGCGAGATCGGCTCGCTCGATGCCGTGGCCGAACTCGAGGTCCTGGCGGAGTGGCTCGACGCCAACCCCCGCGAAGTCGTGGTGGTCATCGTGCAGGACGAGACGAGCCCGCCCGACACCGCCCAGATGTTCGTTGACGCCGGCCTCGAATCCTCGATCGCCACACTCGTTCTCGACCAGCCGCTCCCGACCCTCGGCGAGATGATCGAGTCGGAGCGGCGAGTCGTGGTGATGGTCGAGAACGACGGATCGGGGATCGATTGGCTGCACGACGCGTTCGCGTTCAGCCAGGAGACGCCGTTCAGCTTTGCCTCAGCCGAGGAGTTCAGTTGCGAGGCGAATCGCGGCGACCCCGATGCCCCGCTGTTCGTCGTCAACCACTTCATCACGTTGGCGCGCGCCAGCAACCAGACGATCAACGACCTCGACGTACTGCTCGATCGAGTCGAGGACTGTGCGGCGGCCAGAGGCCTGCACCCCAATCTGTTGTCACTCGACTTCGTCGGCCAGGGCGACGTGATGGAGGTCGTCGACCGACTCAATGGCGTCGACTGAACGAATGGGGTCAAGTCTGACATAGCAAGAGGTTGCGTTGCGCCCACTCCCTTAGGTGGAACCTCTTGCTATGTCAGACTTGACCCCATTTATGCGCAGGCGTCGATCCAGTGGACTTCGAGGCGGAAGGGGCCGTCGATCCCGTCGGCGAGGATGATGCCGACCTCGGTGATCTGGGCGGGGTCGATTGGCGCGTCGTCGACGGGGGTGCCGAAGAACCGGGGGTCGAAGGTGTCGAGGGCGACCTCGACCTCCTGCCAGTCTCCGGCACCAGCGAGCGGGATGGCACCGAAGTGGTTGACCCGCCGATCCCGCCCGTCGACCGCGTCGTCGATGATGAACTCGTACGAGCGCTCGTCGCTTCGGGCGGCGATTCGGAGCGTGCTCGCTGACGACAGGTCGACGTCGGTCATGACGCCACGGATCGACGAGAAACCCCCGCCGTTCGTGTTGATCAGGCCTTCGTAGAGGAGGCGCCCGTCGACGATGCCCGCCACCCCGTCGGACAGGCCACCCATCACGCCGTCGTTCACGATCCGCCAATGCGTTGCGGTCTCGTCGAGCGAGAAGTCGGCAATACGGATGCAACCCGGTGCCGGTGGAGCCACGGTCGACGATGCTGTGGTCGTGGAGGTTCGTTCCGGGACGGTCGTCGTTGCTGCCTCTGTCACCGTCGTGGTGGTGGCCGGCTCAGTTGTCGTGCTTGAGGTCGATGGAATCGTTGAGGATGCCGCGCTCTCCTCCGCGACGGCAGGCAGCTCGGCCCCGGATGCGCAACCGGACGCCACAACGACAAGGGCGAGCAGGAGTCGGCGCATGTCCGTCGACGGTACGGCGGTGGACGAGGGCGAGATTGCCTCAACCGGCGTAGCGTCGATGGGGTGGAGCTTCCGGTCTTCGATGAGATCGCCGAGTATGTGCGGGCGATGGTGCCCGATGAGCTGGGCGAACTCCGGCTGCGATCGCATCGACGCGGTGTGAAGATCTGGTTCGACACCGACAAGGCCCCCATGGAGCACTACGAAGCACAGCTCTTGGCGCGACGTCATGTCGACGGCAAGAGCGGGATGGCGGTGGAGGTCGGGTTCCACGCCGAACATCCGAGCCGCGAGCGCAACGAAGACGTCGTCGCTGGCCTGATCGAGGTCGAGGACGAGTGGCGCAAACAACTCGGGGGAGAGGCGGAGGCCGGGCTGTTCTTCGGGGCCGACAACTGGACGCGCCTCTCCGAGGCGTGGATCGAACCCGACGTCGACGACCCCGAGTTCGCCTTCGAGGTGGCGAGCCGAACGGTCGACTACCTGACCGTCATCGAGCCCATCCGCCGCCGGATTGGATAGACAACGAGCCGTGCCGTCCGCCGTCCGTCTCGTTGTCGATCCCGACGCTCCCGACCCGTCGCTCATCGCCAAGGCGGGAGCGACGCTGAAGGCGGGCAAGCTCGTCGCCATCCCGACCGAGACCGTGTACGGGCTTGGCGCAAACGCGCTCGATCCCGCGGCGGTCCAGGCGATCTTCGCGGCGAAGGGTCGGCCCGCGTCCGACCCGCTGATCGCCCACGTCGATGGCCCGGAGCTGTTGGCGATGGTCGCAGCGACTCCGATCCCCGACCACGCTCGCTTGTTGACGGAGGCTTTCTGGCCCGGTCCGCTGACGATCGTGGTCCCCCGCCACCCTGACCTGCCGTCCGCCGTGACCAGCGGCCTTCCCGACGCGGCGGTCCGCTGCCCGGCACACCCTGTCGCCTCGGCGATCATCACCGCCGCCGGCGTTCCGATCGCCGCCCCAAGCGCCAATCGTTTCAGCCGGGTGAGTCCGACGTCGGCCGACCACGTCCTGGCCGATCTCGGTGATCGGATCGACATGGTCGTCGATGCGGGCCGATCCGAGCACGGGCTCGAATCGACCGTGGTCGGCTTCGACGCCGACGGCGCAATCGTGCTTCGCCATGGCGCCATCCCGCTCGAAGCGCTTGCCAAGTTCGTCCCGACGCGCATGCTCGGCGACAGCGGCGACCGCAACAAGTCGAAGGCTTCGCCCGGCCATGACGAGCGCCACTACTCGCCGCGCACGCCTACCGTCACGGTGGCCGCCGAGCTTCTCTCGGACGCCTCGGAAGACGAGCTCGCGACGCTGGACAGGCCCGGCGTGATCTACGCCGGATACGACGATTCGGACACTCCGCTCCCCCACCGATGGACGTTCGTGTCCCTCGGCAGGCGATCGACGATCGCCGCCGTCGCCCACGACCTCTACGACACGCTCCGGTCGATGGACAGAGACGACGTCGAGCTGATCATCGTCGAACTAACGGGCGGCGACGGGCTCGGACGAGCGGTCGACGATCGCCTCACTCGGGCTGGGTCGAGTCGCATCATCGACGACCTCGCCGCGCTGGCTGATGCGATTGCATCCTGAGATCAGCGACCAAGCGTCGCCCCCGGCGCAATCGCGGGTGGCGCGGCATTGAGCTGATCCTCTGGTTGCTGCCGGCGCGGTCCAGCCATTTGACATCCGTAGTTCACGGGCCCAAAAATTGTTGAGAAATCAACGGTTCCAGGTAGCGAACCGAACACCTGTTCGTTATACTCGAATGTATGGAGTTCGGCCTCGCACAGGATCCCCACGTCCTCGCCAAGAACGCACAACACGCGCTCGACGAACTCCTCGACCTGCCCGTTGCGATGCTGTCGACCGAAACCCTCGACCAGCTCGCCTGCTGGGCACAGACAGCGCTCACCGCCCGCGTCGACACACTCCGCGCCCGGTTGGTGGCCGAAGCCGACCACGCCGGTGTCGGCCCGATCCAATCCGGGTCGCGCACCATCGACCAACACATCGCCGCCCGCACCGGCTCCAACCCCGCCGACACCCGCGCCGACCTACGCCTCGGACGATTCCTCGCCAAACATGCGATCTTCGATCACGCGTTCGCCAAAGGCTGGATCAGCCGAGCCCACATCGAACTCATCCGCAAAGCTGTGCGTCCTCGCTTCGCCGACCAACTCCACGCCGCCCAGGAGATGTTCGTCGAGTTCGCCCGCACCGTCGACTGGACCGACTTCCAAAAGCTGTTCTCCTATTGGCTCGACAACGTCGACCCCGACGGAGACGCCCCGCGAGAGCAACACGAATCCCGCTACTGCAACATCCATCGCCGTGGGGACGGGACCGTTGTCGGCCGATTCCAACTCGACCCCGTCTCCGGCGCCGCGTTGGTGCACATTCTCGAACGCGAACAAACCCGGCTCCTCGACGAAGAAACCGCAGCCGCAGACGCAGGCGAACCCATCGAACGCACGAGCAGTCAACGCACCGCCGACGCCCTCTGCCGTATCGCTGCCCGCGGCGCCGAACGATCCGACACCGTCATCCCCAAACCACAGGTGATCGTCACGATCGGACAGGCACTGTTCGAAGACATGATCCACTCGGCGACCAACCCCGACCACGCCGATATGGCGTTGACCTCGTCGTTTGATGACCCTGAACGGCGCTGCGAACTCCTCGACGGCACCCCGATCCATCCGCACCTCGCGATGCAGGTCGCCGCCGTTGCCGAGTTCCGAAGACTCGTCCTCGAACCCGACGGCGGAATCCACGACTACGGAGCAACCACCCGCACGCTTCCCGAACCCGCCCGAACGATGGTCATCGCTGCGGCCCGTGGACGATGCCGAAGTCCCGGATGCGATGCCCCGCTCTCCTGGCTCCAAATCGACCACAAAATCCCCTGGACCAAAACCCGAGACACCAGCCTCACCAACAGCGACCCCTGCTGCGGCCCAGACAACCGCGCCAAAGGCGACCGCTGAGCAACCCTCCTTACCCGAAGTCGATTGCGCTGATCTGGCGGGTCAATGCGTCGAGGTGGCCGTGGGCGGTGGCTTCGATCGCCGCGAGTTGGTCGTAGACCGCGGTATGGGCGGCGATCGGTTCGAACATGTCGTCACGTTCGATCAGCACGGTCGTGGCCTCGCCCGGGTCCGACCAGATGCCTGCGTACATCCCGGCGTTGACAGCGCAGCCGATCGCGGCCGAGCTGCGGACCTTGTTGCGGGTCGCCGGCACGCCGTGGACGTCGGCGAGGATCTGCATCATCACGTCACTGTTCGCTCCCCCACCGCTGACCACGAGGTGCGTGAACGGCTGATCGAGTTCGGCAGCCATCGGGTCCATG
This sequence comes from Acidimicrobiales bacterium, assembly GCA_020629635.1. Classification (GTDB taxonomy): domain Bacteria; phylum Actinomycetota; class Acidimicrobiia; order Acidimicrobiales; family SHLQ01; genus SHLQ01. Next base: position 61,567 of record JAHDCX010000011.1, read on the forward strand.
TGGGTCCGGAGCCGCAGGGCGATGCCTTCGAGCACCGACCGGTACAGGTGGCCTCGGGTGTGGCGACCGTCGAACCCGACCATGGCGCCCTTGCGGAAGGGGGCGTGAGGCGGGGCGGCCCAGTCGTGGATCGTGAGCAGCCCATCGGATCCTGCGGGCACGGCTGCGGCTTCGGCGTTGAGTGCATCCTCGACGGAACGTCCCTCGGCATCGGCGTCGATGCCCGCAAGTGCGGCGGCCCCGAACTCATCGCGGAACCAGCTGACGCTCCACATGCCCCGCCGCACTCCCCAGCACTCATAGAGGTAGGAGCCGGGGATCGAGGCCTGGAACGTCCAGAACGACTCGGCGTCGGACACGTACCGCGCACCGTGAGTCATGGCCGCGATGTAGGTGCCGAGCGAGACCAACCCCACGCCAGGGTCGAGCACGCCCGAACCGAGCGCTTCGACCGCCTTGTCGTGTGCGGTGGCGATGACCGGCAGACCTTCTGGCAAGCCGAGTTGAGTCGACGCGGCCGAACTGAGCTTGCCGACAACGTCGCCGGGTCGCACGAGGTCGAAGACCTGGTCGCGGGTGAGACGGCTGGTCTCCCATGCGGCCGGGTCGTCGGACCAGTCGAGGGTGTGATCGTCGATCGGCCACCAGCCGATGAGGTTGGCGCACGTGTCGACACGCTGGCCGGTCATTCGGTAGCCGATATACCCCGAAGTGGTGGTGACGTGGGCGACCTCGCCGTACTGGTCCTCGTGGGCGTGCGGGTGGTCGAGGCGTTCGTCCATCCAGTTGATGACCGGATGAGCGAGCGTGCCATCCGGGCGGAGCAGCACTCGACAGCACCGGATGACGCAGATGCCCATGGCGGCGATGTCGTCGAGATGATGTCCGGCAGCGGTGAACTGGGCGGCGGCCTTCTGCGACGCGGCGACGGTGGCATCCCAGAGGTCGTCGTCGGGATGAATGGCCCGGTTGGACGCCGGGATCTCGAGGGGGCGTAGTGGGTGGTGTCCTTCTGCGACGACCGCGCCCGACTCGGCGAAGATCAACACCTTGGCTGACTGGGTGCCGACGTCGACGCCGACGACGAAGCGCTCGCTGGTCATGGCCGAGCAAGCTAGCGCCCGCCGAGGCTGACTACCGTGGCGGCCAACGGTGCAGCCACCGAGCAGACACCCCGACCGAGGCGGAGCGGCCATGAGCAACGAGTCCACCCCCGACCCCTTCACCCGAGCGCTGTCCGGTCTCGGGTTCCGGGCGATCGGCCCAGCCGTGCGCGGCGGGCGCATCAGCGACATCGCCGTGCATCCGTATCGTTCGTCGACGTGGTACGTGGCCGCCGGATCGGGCGGCGTGTGGAAGACCACCAACGCCGGCACGACGTGGACCCCCGTCTTCGATCACGAGGGGTCGTTCTCGATTGGCTGCCTGGCGATCGATCCAACCAACCCGGAGCGGATCTGGGTGGGCACTGGCGAGGCGGTCAGCGGACGCCACGTCGCCTGGGGCGACGGCATCTACCTGAGCGAAGACGGCGGTGCGTCATGGACCCGCAAGGGGCTCGAAGCAAGCGAGCACATCGCCCGGATCCTCGTCGACCCCCGCGACAGAAACGTCGTGCACGTCGCCGCCGAGGGCCCCCTGTGGTCGACGGGCGGCGATCGGGGCGTGTTCACCACCCGCAACGGCGGCGACACCTGGGAGCAGAGTCTCGAGATCGACGCCAATACTGGCGTGACGTCACTCGAGTTCGCCCCCGACGACTGCGACACGTTGTATGCGGCGACCTATCAGCGGCGGCGCAGCGTGGCCTCGTTCGTCGGCGGCGGACCGGGCTCGGGCATCCACGTCTCGACCGATGGCGGCGCCACGTGGACCAAAGCGACCGACGGCCTGCCCGGCGGTGAGATGGGCAAGATCGGTCTGGCGACGACCGCAGCCGATCCCGACATCGTGTACGCCACGATCGAAACCGGAGACCCCAAGACCAAGGGCTGCTACAGGTCAACCAACCGCGGCCGCACGTGGGAACGCCGAAGCGACTACATCTCCGGTGGCACCGGACCGCACTACTACCAGGAGATCTTCGCCTCACCGCACAACGTCGACAAGGTGTATCAGGTCGACGTGTTCCTGCACGTCACGATCGACGGGGGCGCCACCTTCCGGCCCGCCGAACGCCTGAAGAACAAGCACGCCGACAACCACGTCGTGTGGATCGATCCGGAAGATCCGAACCATCTCCTCGTCGGGTGCGACGCCGGGTTGTACGAGACGTTCGACGACTGCGTGACCTTCCGGCATTTCCCGAACCTGCCGATCTCGCAGTTCTATCGAATCGCTGTGGACGACGGCGTCCCGTTCACGACGGTGCTCGCCGGCGCACAGGACCTCGGCACCCTCGCCGGACCGACCCGCACCACCCACGTCGACGGGGTGCGCGACGAGGACTGGTGGGTGCCGCTCGGTGCCGACGGCTACCAGGCCGCGTTCGACCCGTACGACCCCGACATCAGCTACGTCGAATGGCAGGTGGGCAACATCTTGCGCCACGATCGGCGCACCGGGGAGAAGACCGACATCCAACCCGTGACCCCCGCCGGCGATCCACTCGACCGGTTCAACTGGGACACGCCGATCGTGGTGAGCCCGCATCGCGAGGGCCGCATCTACGTGGCGTCGCAACGGGTGTGGCGCAGCGACGACCGGGGCGACTCGTGGACGCCGATCAGCGGCGACCTGACGTCGGACACCCGCCGTCGCGAGATGCCCGTGGGCGAGAAGGTGTGGAGCGTCGACGCGATCGTCGATCTGATGGCGATGTCGTGGTGGGCGACGATCACGTGCCTGAGCGAGTCGCCCGTGACCGAAGGCGTGCTCTACGCCGCGACCGACGACGGCCGGGCGTCGGTGAGCACCGACGGCGGCGACTCGTGGGCACGCTCGGGGGACTTTCCAGGCCTGCCGGCCGACGCGTTCTTCAACGACATCGAGGCGTGCCGTCACCGAGGCGACGCCGTGTTTGCCGCAGCCGATGATCACAAGAACGGCGACTACACGCCGTACCTGTTCGAGTCGACCGATCACGGCGAGACGTGGCAGTCGATCCGCGGCGACCTGCCCGACGGAATGATCATTTGGCAGATCGAACAGGACCGCCTCGACCCGGACCTGTTGTTCATCGCCGCAGAGAATGGCCTGTGGGCGTCACCGGATCGTGGCGAGCACTGGCACCAGCTGGGCAAGGGGCCCGACGGTGGCGGCAAGGGGTCGACCATCCCGATGATCTCGATGCGCGACCTCGTCCTCCAGAGGCGCGACGACGATCTCGTGGCCGCGTCGTTCGGCCGGGGTATCTACGTGCTCGACGACTACTCGCCGCTTCGTGGCCTCAACGCGAATGCCCTCGCGGCGCCCGGCACGCTCTTTCCGGTCCGGGCCGCATGGCGCTACGTGCCCGAGCTGCGGTCGCAAGCCGCCGGGCAGCCGACGTTGGGTTCGACTGCGTGGCGCTGCGACAACCCCGCCTTCGGTGCGGTGGTGACCTATCACCTCGCCGAGGACGTCGTGTCGGCGAAGGGTGCGCGCATTGCCGCCGAGAAGGGGCTCGACGGCAACGTCCCCTACCCCGGCAACGACGCCCTGCTCGAGGAGCATCTGGAGAGCGAGCCCGCGGTGCGCCTCGTCATCCGTGCCGCCGACGGCGCGCTCGTGCGGATGGTGGACGGGCCAGCGACTGCGGGGCTGCATCGTGTGGCCTGGGACCTGCGTGGCCCCGCGCCAGACCCGGTGCGGTTGACCAAACCCGAGTTTCCCGAGCCGTGGGCGAGTGAACCTCGCGGACCGCTGATGCCGGCGGGCGACTACACCGTCGAGCTCGCGGTGGTCCGCGACGGCGGCGCGGTCGAGGTTCTGGCCGGACCGGAGCCGATCGAGGTGGTCGACGTGCCCGGCGTCGGTGCGGGCGACCCCGACTTCGCTACAGCAACAGCTGCGATCGTCCGACAGGTCTCCGGAGCCGTTGAGGACGTGAAGGCGGCTCGATCACGGATCGAACATCTGCGTGTCGCGATCGCCGCGGCCGACGACGGTGATGGCGTTCTCCGGGGTCGCCTGGACGCAGTGTCACGCCAGATCGAGTCCGTGGCCGCCGAGTTGCTTGGCGACCCGGTGAACCTCGCGCTCGAAGAGCCGACGCAATCCATCTCTGGTCTGGTCGGGCGGGTCGCCTGGTTCGACTGGTCGACCACTGCCTCACCGACCACGACGCAACGTGACGCCATCGAGCGTGGTCAGGCCGAATTCGAGCCCGTCAGCGCCGAGCTGACCGCCACCCTCGCCGACCTCGCTGCGCTCACCGCCGACATCGACGCCGCCGGCGGGCCCTGGACGCCCCGCTAGGGGCGCCGAAGAGCAGGGACGCCCCGCTAGGGGCGCCAGAGAGCAGGGACGCCTCGGTAGGGGTCAGTCCTCGTCGACGGGGTAGATGCAGCCGAGGTTCATGATGCCGTTGGGGTCGAACTCTCGCTTGAGGCCTTCCATCAGGCGGTAGGCGGTGCCGTGCTCTTCGGCGGTCCAGGGGGCGCGGTACTTGCCGATGCCGTGGTGGTGACACATCGAACCGCCGGCCTTCAGTGCTTCTTCGACGAAGATGGCGTTGAGTGGGATGTGGTACTTCTCCCGCTCCTCCTCGATCGTGCAGTCGACGACGTTGTAGTCGTACACGAAGTACATGTTCGTGCCGGTCTGGTAGCTGTGCGACGAGTGCCCGCCGAGCATCGTGATGTCGGCGACATGGGGGAACTCCTCACGCACCCGGCGGATGCCGTTCTCGTAGATCTCGTTGATGACCGACCAGTTGCCCGACACCTCGGTCGTGTACCCCATGCGCATGTTCTCGCGGATGAACTCGCGTTCCTCGACGAGCTTTTCCGGGCCCCAGTTGAGGTGCTCAAACCATTCCTTGATGATCGCCGTGTCGACTGGCGTGACCTCGGGGCGGGCGTTGACGATCCCGGCGATGCCATCGGCCGTCGCTCGCGACACGCCTTCGGGTCCTTCGGTGGTGAAGATCATCACGCACTGCTCAGGTGCGAACGCGTCGAAGCCATGTTGCGCGCCGTCTTCGGCGTCGTACAGGCGGGCGACCGAAGGCTTGTAGCCCGCAGCCATGACGTCTCGCAGGATCTCGAAGCCCGGCTTCATCTCGTCGAGCCGCCAACCCAGGTAGTGGTTGTGGTCGGGGTAGAACGGGAAGAGCTTCACCGTGACCTCGGTGATGTAACAGAGGGCGCCTTCGTTCCCGATGATGATGTGGCGAATGTCGGGGCCACCAGCTCGGCGGGGCACGTCCTTGATGCGCACGACCTCGCCAGAAGGCAGCACCGCTTCGAGACCCATCACCATGTCTTCGATGCCGCCGTAGAGGGTCGAGAACTGTCCGATCGAACGGGTGGCAACGAGCCCGCCGTACATGGCGATCGGCTTCGACTGGGGCGAATGCCCGGTGGTGAGACCGAGCGGGCGCAGCTGATCTTCGAGGTCCTGGAGCTTCACGCCGCACTGGACGGTGGCCTGCATGTCGAACTCGTCGATCGACACGATGCCGCTCATCGCCTTGCCGTCGATCACGATCGAGTTCTCGGCGATCGTCTCGAGGCCTCCCTCGGTTGCCGTGCCACCGGTCTTGGGCACGACGTTGATGAGGTGCTCGTCGCAGAAGGCGAGCGTCTTCGACACGTCGTCGGCGCTCTCCACGCGCACGACGGCGGCCGGGGTCGGCAGGTTGTAGATGCCGAAGATGTCTTCGAGCTTGCGATACCGGTCGAGGCTGTTCTCCTTGAGAACCTGCTCGTCAGTGTCGACCTTGTCGGCGCCGAGCAGGGCGACAAGCCCGTCGACGATCGCTTCTCGGCTGATGGTGGCGGCCATGGTGGCTCCTGGGTTCGGGTATCGAATTGGGTTGGGGTCAGCGCACGAGGTAGCCGCCGTCAACGGCGAGCACGTGGCCATTCACGTAGTTGGCGGCGCGGCTGGCAAGGAACACGCAGGCGCCCATGAGGTCTTGGACCTGCCCCCACTCCCCTGCCGGGATGTGGTCGAGCACGGTCTGGTTGGTGACCGGGTTGGCCCGGGTCTCGGTGGTGAGCTCGGTGGCGAAGTAGCCGGGCGCGATCCCGTTGACCTGCGCGCCGAACGGGCCGAGCTCATCCGCGTAGGCCTTCGTGAGCCCGGCGATGCCGTGCTTGGTCGCCGCATACGCGGGCGAGCGTTGGCCGCCGAGGAACGAGAACATCGAACAGACGTTGATGATCTTGCCCGAGCCCTGCTCGATGAAGATCTTCGAGACTTCGTGGCTCATTTCGAACGCCGCGGTGAGGTTGACCGCAACCATCGGATCCCACTTGGACCGGTCGAACTCGCGCACGTCGTCGACGTTGATGCCGATGCCCGCGTTGTTGACCACGATGTCGACACCGCCGAGTGCGTCCACGCATCCCTGCACGACCTCGGCCGGAACACCCGCTTGGGTCAGATCGGCCGTCACGATCTCGCAGCGACGACCTTCGGCTTCGATCATCGGCGCAGTCGTGCCGTCGTCGGCGGCAACGGTCGGGATGAACACGTCGGCGCCCGCCTTGGCGAGTGCCACGGCGTACGCCTGCCCGAGGCCACGATTGCCTCCGGTCACGATCGCCCGCCTACCGGCGAGCGAGAAGAAGTCGAGCGAGAAATCGGCGATCGGCCGGTTGGTCACGGCGCAGACGGTACTACCGGCGCGCACCGACCGCGCGGCGCACGACGTCACCGGGTATCGGTCGTGCCAAACCCATCTCGTTCGGCCCGGCTCTCGGCCGTATCGAGCTCTTGGAAGAGCGTCAGCTGAAGACCAGCTGGAGCATCCAGTCTCGAGTTCAGCGATCGCCACGGCGTGACCGTCGGCTCGGCGACAACCACCGCACCCGAGCTTCGGAGCCGATCCGTTGCGGATCGGGTGTCGTCGACCTCGAACGCCACCCGAAGCCGCACGCTCTCGTGACCGCCGGCTTCGACGGCGTCGATCATTCGTTTCTGTGCAGGATTCGCGAGCTCGAGCGTGGCTCGGCCCGCGTCGAAGATCACGACTCGGGCGTCCCCCTCGCCTTCGAACGCCGCGAGTTCGGACAGCCCGAGCGCCTCACGGTAGAAGCGGACCGCCTCGTCGAAGTCGTCTGCTTCGACGACGAGTCGGAGCTGTCGGACGGCGTTTGCTTCGGAATTGGGTTCCACCCGACCAACCGTATGGCGCCGCCAGCAAACCTGCAGACGTCACACTCGCGACATCGCGACGAAACATCTCCTCGTCATGATCACCGCATGGCTGCTCCTCTTCAGGGTTTCTCGATCGGTGTCGCGTCCCGGCTCGGTGCCGGAGAACAACTCCGCCTACTGACAGCGCTCGGGGCGACCAGCCTCCACGGGCCGATGTTCGATGGCCGGTCGCTCCTCGCTGAGGGGGCCCGAGTCGCCGCCTATCGCCGGTGGCTCCTCGGGCCGCGGTCGTCCGCAGCTCGGGGCTTGGTGACTGCGCTGGCAGAGGACCGTCTCGACGCGCTGGTCTTCTCGACCGAGGAGGATGTGTGGGGGCTGCTCGCGATCGCGGAGCGGATGGAGCTGCTGGATCGGACGCATCGCATGACCCAGAGCACGGTGCGGCTCTTCTGCCTCGATGCGAGCATCGCCGAAGCCGTCGACGCCGCAGGATTCGGGGTTGCGGCGTTTCCGAACACTCCACGTGTCCCCGATCTCGTCGACCTGATCTCGGCCCAGCTCGAGCGCTCGGCCACCCACGTCCAAGCCGGCGACCTGTCGGTCGCGCTTCGGGGTCGGGAGCTTCGACTCGGCGCCGACGACCCGGAGCTCCTCAGCCGGAAGGAGCGGCGCCTGCTGGCCATACTCGCCAGTCGCCCGGGGGCGATCTTCCCAATCCATCGACTCGCCGCAGCGGTCTTCGCCGAGGGTCGCGACGATCAGGCCGTCGCCGCGACCATCGCTCGGTTGCGTCATCGGTTCGGCGAGTCTGCGGATGCGATCGAAGGCGTGGTGCGCGGCGGCTATCGACTGGTACCGGCTGCCTGAGCTGCGGTTCTCCCAGCTGTCGAACACGGCGCGGCCGACAGTAGCTTGCGGCCCATGGGCTCCGAGATCGACGACTACTTCGAGACGATCGACTCGTGGCGAGATGAGGCTGCGGCACTTCGCTCCGTTCTCCAAGCGACACCGCTCGTCGAGGACTGGAAGTGGAACCAACCCTGCTACACGCACGAGGGCAAGAACGTCGCCATGATTGCGCCCTTTGCGAAGTACTGCTCGTTGTCGTTCTTCGCCGGGGTACTCCTCGCCGACCCCGATGGGCTGCTCATCACGCCGGGCAAGGACTCGCAGAGCGCTCGCCAGTTGCGCTTCACCTCGGTCGATGCGATCGAGGCGCGCAAAGAGGCAATCGTCGCGTTCGTCGCCGAGGCGATCCGCCATGTCGATGAGGGGACCAAGGTCGACTTCTCGGCCAAAGACGAGCTCGAGTTGCCCGTCGAGCTGATCGACCGGTTCGCTGATGTCGACGGGCTCGAAGCCGCCTTCCAGGCCCTGACGCCGGGCCGTCAGCGAGGCTTCGTGCTGCACATCTCCGGTGCGAAGCAGTCGACGACCCGGGCCAAGCGCGTCGAATCACACCTCGATCGCATCCTCGCCGGCAAGGGCATCCACGACTGCATCTGTGGCAAGTCGGCCCGACTGCCCCGATGCGACGGCTCCCACAGCCAGACGAGCTAGGCCGTCGGCTCGACCTCATCCTCCCGACGACGCTGGCCGATCAGCACGAACAGGCCGCCGATGCCCATCAGGACTGCGGCCAGTCCGGCCAGACGGGACGACTCTCGACCGGTGAACGCGATCGCCGGGGGCGGGTTCGAGGGTGCGGGAGCGACGAGCGTGAGTTCGTCCACGTTGTTGGGGAGCATGGGATCGGTGCCGTCGTGGGTGACGGTGGGACGCCACGTCGGACCACCGGTCGTGGACACCTCGACATCGAAACGAGCTTCCTCGCCTCGAACGATCTCACCGAGAACACAGACGAGGTCGGTTCCGACGATCTCGCACTCGGCCGGATGCGCGTCGATCGTGACGCCCTCGGGGATCGGGATCGTGATGATTGGAGCGACCGGAGACGGGCCTCCGACATGGCCGACCGTCACGGTGATGGTGTCCCGATCACCCTCCACCTCGATCGCGAGATCGGCTTCGGGCTCGACGATCGTGATCGAACCGTCGGAGACGTCGTTGGCGGCAACCACGTCGTCGCCGATCGAGGTCCAGACCGACGTCGACACCGGCAGCACGGTTCCTTGGGCCAGCCCCGGGTCGGTCGTGAGCTCGATCGCGTACTCGGCGGTCTCTCCGACGCCGAGGTAGCCAATGGCGTCGAGCACGTCGACGGCGAGCGAGCCGCTCGTGAAGGTCAGGGCACCGCCGTTGGACGTTAGGGTGAGACCGGTCGGCAACGTGAGTTCTTGGACCACCGCGGCCGCATCGAACTGGCCCGGATTGGACACGACGATCGTGCCGGTCGTCGATCCTCCAGCGGGCAGCGTGTTCTGGTCGATCGTGAGCTCGACGGCGATGTCGAGGCCTCCGAGCTCCGCAGTGGCCGACGCCCGCGCGGAGACGTTGGCGGCGAACGGTGGCGTGGCGGTGACGGTGGCGTCGTTGATGATCGCCGCGCTGTCGACCTGGGAACGACAGGTCGTGGCGATGGATTCGCCGGGGACGAGGCTCGCATGAACGACATCGCACGCGGGCTCGATCGCATCGACGATCGTGATCGCGGTCAGCGGGACAGAACCGGAGTTCGTCACCGTGAGGCGCCACTCGACTTCGTCGTCGAAGTCGACCGCGAAGACGTCGGACCACATCGAATCGTCGTTGCGGTCGCACGTGTCGAGCTCTGCGGCGGTACAGATCTCTTTGACGAGGAGGACGTCGGCGAGCTCGGCGACGACGGCCGCTTCGGCTTCGGCGGTCACGACGGTTAGGTCGGGGTCGGTACCTGAGGCGGTGGCGACGTTGGTGGTGTCACCGGTGATCTGCGAGGTCGAGCAGGTCCACGCTTCCGTGACGCCAACGGCGAGTGAGCCGGTCCAGTCACAGGTGGGCTCGACCGGGTCCGTCACGGTGACCGGATCCAGTGGTCGATTGCCGGCGTTGGTGACGATCAGTCGCCATGCGGCAGGGCCGTCCTGGGGGCGAGCGGCGGACGCGCCCCAGTGCGCGTCGTCGGCGATGTCGCAATCGGCGATGTCGTCGAGCAGGCAGCTCTCCTTCTGGAGGAGAATGCCGGGCGCGGCATCGGCCAGCGTGACGGTGGCCGACGCCGATTCCGAGAGTGCGTCAGAGAATGGCGGCGTCGCTGCGACGAGCGCCTCGTTGACGACGGTGGCTTGCACACCTGACGACGTGCAGGTCCAGACAGATCGTTCGTCGGGCGCCAGGTCGCCGACCAGGAGATCGCAGATTGGGGTGAGCCCGTCGGTGACCGCAACCCCGGACAGCGCGGCGGCGCCGTCGTTGTGCACCTCGATGCGCCAGAAGGCGTCATCGTTCCACTGGACGACATGGCTACTGGACCAGTCCCCTGCGTCAGCGACGTCGCAGTCTGCAGAGTCATCCTCGACGCAGATCTGCTTCGAGATGGTGATGGACGGCAGCAGCACGATGGCCGCCGCATCGTCGGTGGCGGTGACCTCGGTGGTGTCCGGGTCGGTGGCGGTGACCGAGGCAACGTTCGTCAGATCGGCGGTGAGTGCTGGTGTTTGGCAGGCCTGCACGTGTCGCTCGCCGATGGCGAGGGTGCCGGTCCAGGCGCAGCTCGATTCGATTGGGTCGGTCACGGTCACGTCGCTGAGCGGCCGGTTGCCGGTGTTGTCGACGGTGATCCGCCACGTCACCGGTCCGTCGAGGGCGACGGCGTGGGACTCTGCCCAATGTGCGTCGTTCGAGATGTCGCAGGTGGCGGCGTCAGCCTGTGTGCAGACGTGCTTGGCGAGCCCGATCGCGGGCGCCGCTGCTTCGAGGGTGACGTCGGCGGAGTCGCCGTCGGTCACTGCGGCGCCGAACGGGGGCGAAGCCGAGACCTGAGCGGTGTTGGTGGCGCTCGCCTGAATACCGGCCGTCTGGCAGGTGGCCGAATCGGTGGCGGTGACGGCGAGCGCTGCAACCACACGGTCGCAGGATGGCTCGGCCACGTCGGAGATCGTGACGCTGGTGAGTGCGGTCTGTCCGGAGTTGGTCACGGTGATCCGCCAGACCGCCGTGTCGTCCCAGCCAACGGTGTGGTCCTCGGCCCAGAGCCCATCGTCCGCGACATCGCAGTCGCCCGGGTCGGCAGCGGTACAGATCTGCTTGTCGATCTGGACGTCCGGAACCAACGCGGTCGCCGAGGCGTCGTCGGTGTCGGTCACTTCGGTCGAGTCCGGGTCCAGCGCCGACACGGCGACCGAGTTCGTCACGTCGGCGGTCAGCGGGTCGGTGGTGCAGGTGATGACCTGTTCTCCGCCGATGGGAATCGGTCCGGTCCAGTCACAGCTCGGTTCGGCCATATCGGTCGCCGTCGTGGTCAGCGGTCGATTGCCGGTGTTGGTGATGACGATGCGCCACCGGACGGGGCCGTCGAGGGGGATGAACTCGGCGTTCGCCCAGTCCGCGTCGTCGGCGGCGTCGCAGTCGGCGACGTCGGCCTCGGTGCAGATCTCCTTCTCGACGCTCACCCCTGGTGCGGCCGTATTGAGCACCACAGCCGCGGTGTCCGAGTCCGTGACGGCCGCGCTCGCCGGCGGAGTGCCAGACACGGAGGCGGTGTTGGTCGCGGACGCCGTGACATTCGTCGAGTCGCACACGTAGGCAGACGTCTCGGTCGGGTCGAGCGAGACGATGGTCGTGTCGCACGACGGAGCGACGGCGTCGGTGATGGCAACGCCGGTCAGGGTGGTTTCGCCGGTGTTCTCGACGGTGATTCGCCAGCGGGCCGTGTCGCCCCAGCCAACCGTCGTCGTCTCCGCCCAATCGGCGTCGTCCGCTACGTCGCAATTCGCCACCGGAGTGACGGTGCAGATTTCCTTCGAGACGCTGATGTCCGGGACAAGGACGGCGGCGCTCGCCGAGTCGGAGTGGGCGACGACCGCGTTGTCCGGGTCGGTGGAGGTGACGTTGATCGTGTTGGCGAGTGCGGCGGTGAGCGGGGTGGTGTCGCAGGTGTACGAGGCAGTGCCGCCGATCGGGAGGCCGGCGGCGATCGTGCTGTCGCACGCGGGCTCGGCGGGGTCGGTGATCGTGACGTTGCTCAGCGGTCGGTTGCCGAGATTCTCGAGCTGGATACGCCAGCGCACGGTGCTGCCGGTCGGGACGCTGTGGCTCTCGCCCCAGGCGTCGTCGTCGGTGGGGTCGCAAGCTGCGAGGGTGTCTTCGACGCAGACCTGCTTCGAGATCTGGATCGCGTTGGAGGCGGGGACGAGCGTGGTTGTCGCGTCGTCGGTGTCGGTGACGGCCGGACCGAAGGGTGGCGTTCCGGTCACGGCGGCCGTGTTGTCCAGTTGCGATTGCACGTTCGTGGTCGTACACGTGACCGTGACCGTGTCGCCGACGGGCAGGGCACCGATGGTCGAGTCGCAGCCCGGCTCGACAGCGTCGCTGAGCGACACGCCAGTCAGCGGGACGTCACCGTCGTTGGTGACCCGGATCCGCCAGGCCGTCGAGGCATCCCATGGCACGGCCACCGTCTCATCCCACAGGGCATCGACGGCACCGTCGCAGGTCGCAATGTCGGTCTGCGTACACACCTGCTTGGCAACCGCGATGGACGGCACGAGCACGGTCACCGACGCTGACGCGCTGTCGGTCACGATCGTGCCGTCGATGACCGACCGGCCTTCGACGGCAGCCGTGTTGGTCGTGTCGGCCGAGACCGGGTCGAGCGTGCAGACATTGCTGACCGTGGTTCCCCGATTCACACTGCCGATTGCCTGGTCGCATGCCGGCGCGTTGGCGTCGCTGACCGAAACGGCCACCAGGTCGTGGTTGCCGGTGTTCGAGACCCGGATTCGCCAGTGCGCGGGCGCTCCCTGTGGGACGGCGACGGTCGAGGTCCAGTCGGCGTCATCGTTGACGTCGCAGTCGGCGAGCGTCGTCGACGTGCAGATCTCCTTGAAGACGCGGACCTCCGGTGTCGACGATGGCAGGGCCACCTCGGCGGTGTCGGTGTCGCTCGCAGTCGCTCCGAGCGGACCGTCACCCGACGCCGAGATCGAGTTGGTGAAGCCGACCGTTGCGGCACCGAGCGCCGTATCGCACGTCCATGTCCGGGTTTCGCCGGCAGCAAGGGTCGTCGCTGCGAGGTCGCAGTTGGCCTCGAGCGCGTCGGTCGCGGTCACATCCACGAGTGACGTGTCGCCCGTGTTCGTGAGGGTCACTCGCCATCGCACCGTGTCGCCGAAGTCGGCAAGGAGGAACTCGTCCCAATCGCCGTCATCGGCAACGTCACAGTCGGCGAGCACGGTCGTCGTGCAGATCTGCTTCTCGATCACGATCGCGGGTGGCGGGACGATGCCGAGGTCGACGGTGAGGTTGGAGCGGGTGTCGCCGGTGTTGGGGTCGATGCCCGCCACGTCGTCGCTGATCGGCTCGAGTCCGGCGGCTCCCGCGACCGGTTCGAGCGTGACGAGCGGCGTCTCGATCCGACCGCCGACGAGACTCGCGTGGTGGTCGGCCGACTCGTTGCGGTCGGTGTCTGCGTCCGGCTCTGCGTTGGGGGCGACCACCCAGCCCGCCAAGGTGCCGGTGAGCTCACTCGGAGGGATGACGACCCGGTAGGTCCCAGAGCCGAGCCCATCGAAAAGGAATCGGCCGGACGCACTGGTGGTCGTGGTGTCGATCACGGCGCCGCCTGCGTCGTGCAGTTCGACGTTCACTCCCCCGACACCGGGTTCGCCGACGTCGTGAACGCCGTCGGCGTCGAGATCGGCAAAGAGGAAGTCGCCGACGGAGTATTCGGGGACGACCACAGTCGGCGTGTTCGATCGAAGCAGCAGCGCCTCGATCGAGGGCGTGAAGGCGCCGAACCGGTTGGAATAGGTGTCGCCCGGTTCGTTGCCGTCGGCCTGAACCGTGAACACGATCTCACCGTTGCTTCCAGCCTGACCGACGGGCTTCCAGTCGTCGTTCATGCTGAAGCGCCACGCGGTGACGTCGGCCCACGCTGTTGGACAATCTGGCTGACCGAACTCGGCCTCGGTGCACCACAGGGTCGGCGTTGCGCCCACGCCGTTGTTGGAGTCGGCACGTGGGTCGTGGTCGACGTCGAAGGAGTCTCGCGACGTGTACCGAAGCGTGCCCGGAACATCGCTCACCGGAGCGCCCGTGAGCGTGAGGGTGCCGGCGTAGTCCGAGCCGGGGTCGCGCTGCGACCGTCCACCCAAGCCGATCCCGTCGCCGGTGAACGGCAGCACGTCGATGACGTCGAGGGGCGCGAGCTGGAATGGCGATCCGTTGAGGTACGAGACGGTCCAGACCTGGTCGGAGTCGACCGTGTCGTAGCCCGAGTCGACCTCCTTGAGCACGCCGAGCTTTCCGGCGGTTTGGATCTCGAGTTCGAGCGAATCGGTGCGGAGGACGGCCGGCGTCGCATCGTTGGCGGCCGAAACAACCGAGCTCACTTCGATCTGTTCGCCTTCGGTCGAGAAGGGCGACACGAGTACGCAGAACTCTTGGGGGGCGATCGTGGCATCGACGGGGTGATTGCCGTGGAACCAGGTAAGTCGGGTCTCCCCGGGGGTGGGCGTATCGAACTCGACGAGGTCGGGCGCATCGACCGTGCAGCTGGCGTCGTAGACGAGTCGATCAGGCAGCGTGACCACACTTCGCACGTCCTGCGCGTCCTGGACGCCGCCGGTCTCGGCGTACCAGAGCAGGGACGGTTCGGTCGTAAGTCGAACCTTGGTTCCCGCAAGAACGGCGCCGTTGACGACATTGAACGACGGTTCGATGTCGGTCCGCACGGCGACCTGGGAGAGGATCACGCGGTCGCCGCGGCTGCCGCTGTCGGTGTTTGCGTTGTAGCCCGAGCCGGTCGTGAAGTTGTCGGATTGCATGCGGACGTTGCTCTGGAAGAGCACCCCCGCAGGGATCTCGGCGCCGTCGTTGGGTCCACCGTTGAAGAACTGGCGGGCGGAGATGTACGGCTCGGAGTCGATGCGTCCGCCGGCACCGAACTGGATGGCGTCGGGGTCGATCGGGCGGATCCGATACTTGGTGATCTGGTCGAGCGGGATGCCGTTGACCGGATCGTGCAATTCGGTTTGGGTGGTCCACCCCCACGTCGGGTCGGCGTCGGCGTCGAGGCAGCTGGCGTTTCGCAGCGGGGACAGGTCGGCGGACTGGTACAGGCCGGTGGTGGCGTTGCGGCCGCCACTCAGGTGGTCGATGCCCCAGCCACCGGGCGTACCGCCGTTCGAGCCGCCGGCGAATTCGAGCACCCAGTCCGCCTTGGTCCCCATGTTCGTGTAGAGGACGCGCCACTCGACGAGCTTGTTGGGGTCTGCCCACGCATTCGGGTTCTCCTCGAATCGAACGAGTGCGTTGTCGATTGACCGGCACACGATCGGGTTCTGCCAAGGGAGCACGCCGACGTTGGTCATGTGGTGCCACATGGAGAATCGGTCGTTGGGGTGGACCGTGCCGTTGCCCTGGTGGTGGCCGGTCGTGCTCTGGATCCAGTCGTTTGCCGACGCGTCGTTCTGCACGGCCTCGTTGGCGTAGATCTGTGTCGAGTCGGCGACACGGATCGTGAGTGTGCGTTCGCGGCAGTCGTTGGCCGGATCGTTGCCAACGTTGGCCTGGCCACTTTGCGAGAGCGGGGCGAAGTTGTTCGCACACAGCCGGATCCGCAGCGAGCCGGCGTTGTCTCCGACCACTCCGTCTGCGGCATCGACGGCAGACACCGGGATCCAGGTGTTGACGCGCCCGGTGATCACCATGTTGTCGCTGAGCGCGTTGCCGGTGAATGACTCCGTCGGGAAGCGGGTGCCGCGCGTGTCGGCGCCGGTCACGGTCACGTTGATCGTGGACTCGGCTCCGCCGGGCTGCGCACAGGTGACGGTGCCCCCGTCGACGAGGCTGCGTTCCTGCACGTACGTCCCGTTGTCGTAGGGGTACGGCAGGGCGCCGGTCCCGGTCCACGCCTGACAGTTGTTGTCCCAGACCCAGCCTGTGGCCTGGCCGGGGCCGGGCGTCACGGAGTCGAGGTCGACGTCGAAGGTGATCGGGTCGGCCAGCGCCTCCGAGCCAACGCCGGGCGGAATGTTGATGTGGAAGAACCAGTAGTTCCGGAAACCGGGTTCACCCGCTCGGTAGGTGATGTTCTCCCATTGGTAGGTGAGCCATTCGAGGTCGAAGTTCGGCAGGGCCGACACGGTCACGTCGGTGACGGCGTTGTTGTCGTAGACGCCGGGCGTCGATCCCTCGATGCCGTTCTCGTCGTAGCCACGAACGACCTGTTCGGACTCGACGGTCGAGCCGTTCGCGGACGAGCCGTCGACCTTGGCACGTACCGAGAACGTGGCGGACTGGTTCTCGAGCAACGCGCCGATGTTGCAGACGAGGAGCTGGCCGCCGGCAACATCGGTGACCGACGACTGCGGCGCGTACGGCAGACCGGTGGAGGGGTTGGTTCCGGTGCCACAGATGGCGGGCATGATGTCGAAGTACGGCGTGGCACCGTCGCTCGACGAGATCGTCTGCTCGAGCACGACGTTCTGCGGGGCTGTGGCTCCGCCGAGCCCGGAGAGGTCGATGGTCCACGGGTAGGTGACCGTGTCTTCGGTCCGGACGATGTTGTTGGACGGGCCGCTGTCGTGTCCGGGCGTGTCGTCGGCGTCGAAGGGTGCCGTGCCGTCGTCGATGCCGGTGGCGATCGAGACGCCGAGCGTTCCGCCCGCCGCTGTGGCGGACGAAACGAACCCCGGAACGACCGCCAACGTGGCGGCGAGGACGGCAAACGCACACAACACGGCACCGAACCGTCGTGCAAACAACCGGAACACTGTCATCGCGATCACCACCCGTCCGTGGGTCGATGCGCTTCGGGAAATGCGCGTCGAACATCAGACAATCGGCATGGGCATCACGAGTTTGAGCCGACCGGACCAGGCTGGCTGGGCCTCGCCTGGCGAGCGCGAGCATCATCGAGCCGTGCCCGACAGCAGTCCTCACTCGCACCGATCGGGGTTCGGCCTGCCCCAGGAGATGATCTTCGACGCGCAACGGACCCGTCGTGTCTTCGAGCAGCGGTGGTTCTTCGCCGGCACGCGCGGCGACGTCACCCGCCCCCGCGACTGGATGTCGTTCCGGCTGCTCGACGACGAGTTCGTCCTTCTGCACGGCGACGACGGCGAGATCCGGTGCTTCGTGAACCGTTGCTCCCATCAGAGTGCCCGTCTGCTTCAGGGCGACACCGGCACGACGTCGGCCCGCCTCGTCTGCCCCAATCACCAGTGGAGCTACTCGGTCAACAACGGCCAGCTGAAGGCCGCGCAGATCATGGGGCCGGACTTCGCTGCTTCGGAGCGCGGCCGGTGCTCGGGCCTCGACCAGATCCCGGTGCGTGAGGTGGCTGGCATGTTGTTCGCGACGCTCGGTGATCCGAGCGTGCTCGACGACCTCGACGAGGTCGAGACGATCCTCGCCCCGTACGCCGACCCGTTTGCCCTCGCACATGGCGGGTATCGGTTGGCGCACCATCATCGGGAGGTCGTGCCCGCCAATTGGTTGATGGTCATGATCAACAACCGCGAGTGCGGGCACTGCGCAGCGAACCACAAGGGGCTCGTGGAGCTCTTCGACCCGTCGAGCTTCAACGGCACGAGCTCGGCGACGTACGACGCACTGTTCGACGCGGCCGCGCAACGGTGGGAGTCGATGGGGTTGGCGTGGCGAGAGCAGCCCTTCGATGCGCACGACTCGGTTCGCGTCGCCCGCTATCCCTTGCGGGAGGGGTGGAAGTCGATCACCTTCGACGGGGAGCCGGCGTGCTCCACGCTGATCGGCGAGTGGGACCATCACGAGTCGAGCACGCTGTCGATGTGGTTCAACCCGAACGCGTGGGTCCACTGGACGTCGGATCACATCGCCACCAACTGGGTGCTGCCGATCGACGAGGACCGCTGCGAGCTGTACAGCAGCTGGATCGTGCACGAAGACGCCGTCGAGGGGGAGCACTACGACGTCGACCACCTCACCGACGTGTGGCGAGTCACGAATGCCGAGGACGTCGGCCTGTGCAATTCGATGACCGCCGGGGCGAAGTCGACCTGGTACCAGCCGGGCCCCTTCGCTCCGCAGGAGCAGTTCTGCCGACAGTTCTGTGACTGGTTCGTCCGCTGGTCCGAGCCCACGGCGTCCGATCGAGGCTGACCAGTCATCGCCCGAGCAGTTCTGCCGATGGCAGGACATGACGCGTGCGGGACACGGCAACAGAATCGGGCGACGAGAGTTGATCGTCGTCGGTGTTGCGAGCAGCGTTGCCGCCTGCAGCATCGGCGAGCAGCCCGAACTGATCGCCGCCGATGAACAGACAGAGCCCGTGGTCGACACCAACGGGTTGACCGTCGGCGATGCGTTCGGCCAGGTGATCGACGTGGGGAGCCTCGAGGAGGTTCGCGACGACATCCAGTTGGCCAACGGCTTCGGCTACAAGCCGCAGGCGCGGGCGTGGCTCGTCGAGTACCCCGCCGAGTTCGTCGACCAGGCGCTGGGCGTCTACCCCGAACCAATCCACGAAGGACTGCGGCACGGGCTACTGGCGGCATATCAGAAGTGTCCGCATCTTGGCTGCCGAGTGCCGGAGTGCGGCAGATCTCAGCAGTTCGAGTGCCCGTGCCACGGATCGATGTTCACGCGTTTCGGCGAGTGGATCGATGGGCCGGCACCTCGGGGGCTCGACCTGTTCGAACTCCAGATCGTCGACGGGCGAGTCCTGGTGCAGACGGCACGAGTACACGAGGGTCTGCCGCAGGGCACGAACGTCACCGGCTGGAAGCCGAACTTCGACGACACCTGTCTCGGCTTCGACTGAGCTCGTGCTCAGACGGCGTGGGTCTGCCAGCTGCCGGAGGGGTCGGGGCCGAGGCGGACATCCATCGCCGCGTCGCCGAGCCGCATGACGATGGCGCAGATCGTCCCGGTGTCGACGCCGGGCAGGGTCGCGGATTCGACGAACGGGCGACAGATCGGAAAGTCGGCGTTGCCGCGGTCGTCGAGCAAGCCGCGGATGACGTCCTCGCCGGCGACGCCGTGTTCGGCGACGTAGGCGACGGAGCGGTCGTAGCGGGCTTCGCTGTTGGCAGCTCCCCCGCCCTGCGGCAGTGCGGCTGCGGCCGCTCCCCCGTTGACGAAGTGATTGGTGTGGAGCAGCGGGTCGGTGGACGAGTCGCGTCGCCACATCGCCGTGCCCGTGTATTCGATGCTCGACCCGATCCCGGCCGCGTTGGCGAGGAACACATGCGCGGAGCGGCCGGTCCCGGCGGTCTCGATCAGCTGCTCGACGTCGTCCGCCGAGCGGGCGTCGAGCAGCGCTCGGAGGAGGACGTGCACGGGCACCCCGTCGAGGGCCTCGGGCGAATACAAGAAGTTGAGACCGACGGCCGTGCCGGCACTGGACATGCCGACCTTGCCGACGATGCCCGGCTCGGTCACCGTCACGACGTGGTGGCCGTCTTCATGGATGGCGTCGAGCACGACGGTGATCGGTTCGAGGCTGGCCATCCAATCCCAGTTCTGGGCGAGGATGTTGGTCTCGGGCGACCAGACCGAGGTGCATTCAGACGCTTCGGCGCCCGTATACGACATGATCTCGCTGCGGGCGTTGAGCGCCCAGACCCAATGGTGTGCAGCGCCCGAGCCTGCGGCGATCGCGTCGATCTCGGTGGCGAGCTCGGGATGCCACGAGCGGGTGACCGACTCGAAGTGGGCGGCCCGGCGGGCGACCTCGTCGTCGGCGAGTTTGAACGTCGCGTCGTAGATCTCGATGCACCGCTCGATCGAGCCACGGAGGGCTTCGCCATGTTGATGACCCCGCGCTGCCGCGTCACCCGCGACCTCCACGAGTGGCATGCGCAGTGTCGCCTGCTGGTCGGGAAGGTCGTTCGATCTCGTCATCGGCCAGAGTTTGTCACGATCAGCCGGTCACGCGGCCCGTGCGGGCAGGTATCGGAGCGCAAAGAGCGAACCGGCTGCAGCGACAGCGGCCACGACGATGCACGCCACGCCGAGCCCATCGAGGAACGCCTCGGACACTTGGGAGACGAGCAGTGCGCCGTCGGCGCCGAGTGACTGGGCGACCTGCCCCGCACCGACGACGGACTCTTCGGTGATCTCGCGGGCCTCGGCCGGCAGGGTCTGGACGATCGCGGAGTCTTCGAGCGAGCCGACGTAGACGCTGGAGAAGACCGAGCCAACCACGGCCACGCCCAAGGTTCCGCCGAGCTCGCGGGTGGTGTCGTTGACGGCCGAGCCCACGCCGGCCTTGTCGACCGAGAGAGAACCCATGATCGATTCGGTGGCGGGCGCGGTCGTCGATCCGAGTCCGGCGCCGAGCAGGATCATCTGGCCGACGATCTCGAGGTACGGCGTTTCGGCCGAGGCGATCGACACCCAGGCGAACCCGGTCGACATCGACGCCAGGCCGCCGGCGACGACGAGTTTGGTGCCGATGCGTTCGACCAGCATCGGGCTGAGCACGGAGGCTCCGGCGATGGCGAAGGCGACGGGCAGCGTGCGGACTCCGGCCTCAAACGGGCCGTAGCCGCGGATGAGCTGGAAGTACTGGGTGATGAGGAACACGAATCCGAAGAGGGCGAAGAAGGCCGCGGTGACCGAGATGCTTGCGGCGGTGAACCGGAGATTCTCGAAGATGCGGACGGGCAACAGCGGGTTGTCGACGCGGAGCTCCCACCACACGAAGGCGGCGATGAGTCCCGCGGAGACGGCGAAGCCGATGAGGGTTTCGGCGCTGAGCCAGCCGAGCTCGGGGCCCTCGATGATCGTGAAGATCAGTGCGGTGATGCCGGCGATGGACAGGACCAGGCCGCGGAGGTCGAGTCGGGGGACGTGGCGGTCTTTCGATTCGGGGATGTAGGCGAGCGTGGCGATGACGGCGACGATCACGACAGGGATGTTGATGTAAAAGACCGAGCCCCACCAGTAGCGCTCCAGGAGCCAGCCTCCGGTGATCGGTCCGGCGGCGACGCCGATGCCCGACACGGCACTCCAGATGCCGATGGCGGTGGCGCGTTCTTTCGCGTCGCTGAAGAGGTTGGTGATGATGGCGAGCGTCGCCGGGAAGATGGCGGCGGCGCCAATGCCCATGAGGGCTCGGGCGATGATCAGGTCGTTGGGGGTGTCGACGGATCCGGCGTAGGCGGACGTGATGCCGAAGATGATGAGGCCGCCGATCAGGAAGGCGCGTCGGCCGAAGCGATCGCCGAGTCCGCCGGCGGCGAGGAGCAGGCCGGTGAAGACGAGCAGGTACGAGTCCACGATCCATTGGAGTTGACGGTTGGTGGCGCCGAGCTCGATCGACAGCGTTGGCAACGCGATGTTGACGATGAGGCCGTCGAGCGTGGTGACGAAGACGGCGACGCAGACGACGGCGAGTGCCATCCATCGTCGTGGGTCGGCCGGCGAGTCGGACGCCGGGTGTTCGGTGAGTTCTGAAGGTGATCGAAGGTCGGTCATCGCAGCACGCTGTCTCCAAGAGGACGTTCTGTCCACTGTCAAGTTCTGAATGCCTGACACGGTAAAGACAGGACTTGACACCGTCAAGTGGCGTGTCGAAATCGTCTTCGGGCGCGCCTGCACCGACCTCGGCGCAACCGAGCGATCGGGCGGTTTGGCTCGGCGCTATTCGGCGTCGAGCGCTTCGACGCTCGTGCGCCGCCGGCTCTTCATCGCCTCGTGTGCTTCGACGCTTCCGTCGTGGAACGTGCCGAACCACTTGTCGAGCGGGAGCAGCAACATCCCGTAGTTCACCTCGAAGTACCGGTGATGGAGGTTGTGGAAGTAGTCGCCGCCGTGGATGTTCGCCCCCTCGTTCACGACGAAGCGATCAAAGCCAGAATGCGATGGCGACGGCGAGATCATCAGGTACACGAGGCAGAACGTCGCGATGAACGGCGAGCCGGGGATGACGAGAAAGACGAACGGCAACGACATGTAGAGGACGTGTTCGCCCGGGTGCATCGAGATGCCCGACCACGGGCCGGTGTTGACGTTGCGATGGTGCAGGGCGTGGAACCAGCCGTAGAGGGGGTCGATGTGCAGCAGCCGATGGTTGAGGTAGAAGTGCACCCCTTCGATCCAGAACACGGCGAAGGTCATCGCGGCGATCGCCCACAGCGAGCTCAGCTGCAGGATCGATTCGGTCGCGTAGAGACGGAACATGATCGCCTCGTACAACGCGGCGATACCCCCGCCGCTCACGAGGGTGAAGAACATGTTGTCGCGGGTCTGGTTGTCGAACAGGAACGATCTGCGGTTGGTGGCCAGCCAGCGGGATTCGTATTTGAAGTCGGTGCCTTGCGACCGGCGGATGTGCAGCCACCAGTGCTGGCCGCCGATCAGCACGAGCATCAGCACGGCGTTGCGCAGCCACAGCAGACCGACGTCGTCGGCGCTCAACGATGCGAACCGACCGAGCCCGGGAGTGAACAGGTGGTACACGACTGCCGACAGCCCGATCCAGGCCAAGGACTGCGGCCACAGGTACTTGGTGATCAGCCATCTCACCATGGCCAGCGGCTGACTCGGCCGCTGAAACAGCGGCGGCACGTCCATCGGCTCGGGGTCGTATCCCTTGGCCCGTCGCATCCGAGTGCGATTCGTCGACGCGGTCATAGCCAAAACTGTCGCCGACAGTTCGGGCACAACACAAGTGGAGACAACGGCGGACTACGGTCTCGATCGATGAATCCCGTCGCCGAGAAGCTCGCCGAATGGGCGTCGGGAAGCACCGGCACCGAAGCCGCGGTCGAGCTGCTGATCGAGACCGACTTCTGGCTGACGCGTCACGAGTTCGTCGAGCGAGCGCTGGCGGACGACGACGGCGGCGCCTCGATC
Source organism: Acidimicrobiales bacterium (assembly GCA_020629635.1). Classification (GTDB taxonomy): domain Bacteria; phylum Actinomycetota; class Acidimicrobiia; order Acidimicrobiales; family SHLQ01; genus SHLQ01. Next base: position 84,760 of record JAHDCX010000011.1, read on the forward strand.
GACTGGGTCGCCGCCCGAGACGTGGCGCTCGACGTGCAGTGTTCGAGAGGCGAACGCTTCGTCTTGCTGCTCGCCTGCTCGCTCGCCGACCCCGACCAGACCGTCGCCATGTCCGACATCGCTGCCCTCGACGGCCGCAATCTCAAACGGGTCACCGAAGCACTCCACACCGCTCGCTTCGGCTGGTAGCACCAAGGCCGCTCAGCTCGGCAGCCCTTTGCGGTTGCGGCGCTCGACGGAGCGTTCCCACTTGCGTTGACGGCTGCGACACGCCTTGCGACAAAAGATCTGATTCGACGTCCGCGCCTCGAACAGCTCTCCGCAACGCCAGTACGAGCACTCTCGGAGCCGCTCGGGGTCGATGTCGTCATCGAGGTCGCCAGGGTCGATGTCGGCCATTCCCACAGTGTGGTGCATCCGATGCTTCGAGTCCCGCGGGACCCGCGCCGACGGCCGCTGTCACACACCATCAATAGGCTACCGAGGCGAGCCTCGGCAGCCTGCTCGATGCACCCGGCCCGTCAGCTGAGCATCGCCTCGACGGCGAGGTACGCGGACTCGCTCGTGCCGTGGACCGCAATGGTTCGGCCGGTCGAATTCATGGCCTCACCGGCGAAGAACACGCGGTCACCGAGCGACGCAGACATCTTCTTCGCCGACGCACGCCTCGTGGAGTACGAGCCGCGGATGAACGGTTCTGCCGTCCAGTTCTGGACGACGTGCTGGAGGTGGTGCGTCGACGCGACGCCATCGAAGATCTCATCAAGCTCGTCGATCACGTAGCGGAAGATCGCCTCGTCGTCACCCTGGTCGATGTAGCGCTCGGCTGGATCGCCATGGGCAAACAGGCCAAGCACATGGCGGTCGCTGCGCTTACCGAGCGACACGTCGTAGTACGCACAGTCGGCCCGGAGACTCAAGGGACGACAGAGCATGGTGACATCGGGATAGAAGCGCTCGCCGAACTCGATGAACACCTTCAGCCCGTTTGCCATGACCTCGCGGTTGATCTCGTCCTGCTGCGCGCTGGGGATCGGCGGATCGAATTCGATGTCGCCTGCCTGCAGGATCGTGAGCGGCACCGTGACGAGTACCCGGTCGGCGTCGATGCGTTCGCCGTCGCGGGTTTCGACCTCTACCCCCATTGGGCCATGGGCGATGCGGGTCACCTCGCATCCGAGCCGTATCCGTGACCGGAGCTCGTCGGTGACGAGATCGCCGACCACACCAGCCCAGTTGCGATCGACGAACTTGAAGTCGCCGAGCGACAGATGCCGGAGCAGGCTCCAGTTTCGGAGGCGGCCGTTCGAGAACCGGTAGTACGTCTTCGGCCGGTAGGAGAACGTCTCGTAGCGAGGGTCGTCGCCGGCGAGGAGGCGTTCGAAGACCGCAGGACGAGACTTGATCCCCGTGTGAATCCACTCGGCCCCGAGATCGATCGGGAAGTCGACGAAGTCGTCGAGGCCCTTGACCCGACCGCCAATCACTGACGACGCTTCGAGTACGTCGACGTCGACGCCGTGCTCGCCCAGCACGTGTGCAGCGGTGATCCCCGCCACGCCAGCACCAACAACGACAACCTTCATCGGCGCAAGGCTATGGCGCTACCAGCGAGAGCCTGATTCGAGTTGGCCGTGACTTTCTGCCTTCGGTTCTGCCAGGAGAATGCTCGGCGAAACGAAGGCGGCTCAGCTCGCGTATCCGTACGAGGCGAAGGGATTCATGACTTGGTTACCCCATAGCTCTCCTCGCTCGGGGCCGGTGAGGCCGACATCGTCGGCGACGTCATCCCAACGCTCGGTGACGACCTGCGTCTGATGGTCGATAATCCGGCGGGCCTCAGCCTCGGAGAGGTCGTAGTGATGGGCGGCTCTCACACACGTTGCGAACTGAGAGAGGCGATCGCCGCCGGGGCCGATCGCCATGGCCTGGCTCTGCTCGCCGCCCGCTCGCGCTTGTGGACAGATGTCGTACGCAGGCGTCAGAACCAAACGCTCACCGTCCCAGAAGGCAGCGTGGTTCCGGGCGTGGTCATCGGTGTTGCCGACGACGATGTTGAACACGATTCGGGCAAACAACTCGCGGAGCGTGTCCTTCCGCCCGACGAATCGTTGCCGGACCACATCCGCCAAGTCGTGATACGTGGCGTGCCGGCCGGCCATCTCGTTCAGTCCGAGAATCGTCAGTGCAGAGACGAACGCCCTCCGCCCACCACTTCCTTCTCGGTCGAATCGGTCGACAAGCAGCACGTCTCGACCCGCGACCTTGACCAATTCGGTTTCGGCCACATTCAGTCCCACCATCTGGGCCAGCCGCATCGCAGCCGCCTCAGCCTTGATGACTGGGTAGGTGTCGGTCGGCGATGAGAACTTCGCGATGACGTTCCGCGACCCGGCAACAAGCGTCGCCTTTGGACGTGCCCCGCCGGCCGAGGACCCGGCAGTCAGCGCCTCGGCGAGACCGGGTTCGATCTCGTCGCCACGTTGGATTGCGTCCGCGGCGATGAGGAGATCCTCGATAGGTGCGTCGTGCAGTCGAGGAACGTACTCGCTCGGCGAGTTCTGGAAGTCCAGCGCTCCGGGCCGGTTTGAACCTGATCGGAGCAGGTACGCCAGGAGCGGGACCTCTCCGGGGTCGTGCACACGCGCGTCGAGGGCGAATTGCCTCATGATGACGCGCTGGCCCCAGGCATCGGGGCCGCCATCGCGAACCACGCCGGCAACGTCGAGCCCTGGTCCAGGTCCGATCCGACCGCGGCCAAGCGGGAGCTCCGGCAAGTAGAGCGGGATCGCCGCGTCGTTCGCAAGGTATGAGCGGCCGTAGGCAAAGGTGACGACGAATCCACCACCGGGCGCCGGTATCGCCTCCAGCACACCAGTGGGTATTGGTTCTTCTGCGCCCGGCAACCACGACCACACGTATGCCCGGTCAGGGTTGTCAGAAGTCATCGTCAAGACCCTGATCGGAGATCGGCACAACTCGCTCGCCGAGCAGGGCGGCACGATCGACCAAGCTGTCCGCAAGAACAGCGAGCTCGGATGGACTGGAGCTGAACAGCGGCACGCCGACGAGCACGGCGACGTCGAGCGCCGTCCCCAGCGCGACCGACGGGTCACCGCGCTCGACCTTTCGAAGTGTCGGGGCCGAAACGCCCGCCTGCTCAGCGAGACGCGCAGTACTCCATCGGCGACGCCGCCGTGCTGCTGCGACCTGGGCACCCAACGCCCGTGCGGCGTCCCGGGCCTGCGGTGTGAACGACTTCGCCATCACCACCTCCACGTGAAAGTATTGTTTTCTTAAGTATACTTATCGAAACAATACTTTCGACTCTGAGGCGAACCGTCGGATCTCACGCTGCTGCCGGACGGGCGACCGGTGTCCCCCCACTTGTTCAGCCCGGAGGTAGCGACAATCTTGCGGTCACGGTCCGGTGATCTGATCCGGCGCCTTCGCCGATGTCGTAACCCAGCAGAGCGATGTCATCCGACACCAGGACGTGATCGACCGGCAACCCAATCGGCAGACGGCGGAAGTCCCAGGTCTCGTTCCACCCGACAGAGCGATGCGGATCACGCCACCCAAGGTCGTCGAGGAAGCCCCGATACTGCGTCGACGTCGGAGCAAGGTTCAGGTCGCCAGCAACGATCGACGTGCCGCCACGCTCAGACACCAGCGCCGCAACTGCGTCGAGCTGCGCCTCACGGAGATCAACCTTCGCCGAATCGGTCCTCGACGCATGCGGATGCATGCCAACAACCAGAACCTGGTTGCCCGCCACCACGACGGTCGCGGCGAGTACCGGGCGATGCGGTGGGCTCACTTCTGCGGGAAGCACAACTTCCTCGAGCTCGATCTTGCTGAGAATGGCCATTCCTCCGCCGAGTGAAGCCCATCACCGCGAAGTCGGTTCCGTCGGCGAGGGGATCGTCAGGTGTGGCCAACCAGAAGGGCGCCATCTGGAGCAATCCGAGCAGCACAAGACCGGCCGCAATCCAGGCGGCGCGATGCCGGGCCAAGGCCAACACCGCCATTACCGCTATCGAACCGATGAGTAGGTGTGGGCGAAGATTGCTTGCCAACTCGAGCAAGGGGTGCAAGCGACCAAAGCGAACCAGCACCTCGGCCACGACACCGCCAGCCAAGCCGACCAAACCCAGGACACGCAGGAGAGACGCAAACACGCCGCGCCAGCCCGACAACCGATCGATCGACGGACCTGAGCCAGTCGAAGCCAAGCCTGGCGCACCCGGATGATCGCTGTCGATCACTTCTCCCCCATCCCGGTCCACCACCCCGGCGACAGTATCCGCGGAGGACCCTTCGGAGCCGTCGAGGGCAAGCTCGTCAGCTCCGCCTGCGAGATCGACGAATGCCACCGATGTCCATCTCCATCGGTGTGATACTCAACTCATGGGGATCACGTACGAGTCCGTTGGCGATGCCGAGATCAGGGTTGAGGCAAGTGGCGACGGCGTTTCGCTCGTGGCAAACCGTGACGGCCTCCAGTCCTTGCTCCAACTGATCGAGGACATGCTCGCCAGCCCTTCGGCCCACCACGTCCACCTCACTCCAGCCATGCAGCTCGCTCCTGACTCACAGCCACTCGTCGTTTCATGCAACGAGGGCGGAGCTTTGCCCGAGGGCTTTCCGGCCGACTTCGATGAGATGTCGTTGGATGCCCGGCGGATCTGGCGGCTCGAAGCACAACTGCTGCGTCTGGAGAAGCTGACGCTCAAATCGAACGAAAACGAAGCCATCAGCGTCGTGCACCGCGCATGGATCTGGGAGGAGAACGTTCACACCATGTTCGAGACCCTGAGCCGCTGGCTCGACTATGCATTCGACAGTTCTGACTGGATTGCAGTCACCGAGGGCATCAAGACGACGGACGTCGAGAATGACGAGTGGTACTCGTACCCGCTCATCGGCTCATCCAGGGCCGACGTCGATGTGGCCCGCGACGTCGGCGCATCTCCAGTTCACGTTCGAATCGCGCTGGCTACGGACACGACACCGCAGCTTCACGTCAAGGTCGACACGCTCCTCGAGCTTCTCAATGCGGGCACACTCCAGGACGATCGAGCGTCATGAGCGTTTGTCGATTGCCCAACAAGTTGACAAGGTCGTGCTTGTGAGCTCCTACACAATCGAGCGAGCTGACCTACTCACGGCGCAACTGAAGCGCTTTCACCACGGTCGCGCACACCATCTCGCGGGCCAATTCGCCAACCTCGAGTTCTGGATGACCGAGGTAGAACACGCGATTGGATCGCTCGATGGGTACACCGAACGATTTGGGCGACTCCGAGACGCACAAGCGGCGTGGGTGGAGGCGCACAACACACAGGTCCCGACCACGGCGGCCGGCGCCGAAACCCGGCCGCCTCGACCGCCGCAGCGGCTTTCCGGATCAGAGAGGACTGACACAAGACGGGCTCTCGTCGATGCGACCTATCACCTGCTGATGCGGTTCTTCCGCATCGGCTTACTCGCTGAGGCGGACCTGCGCGAACAGTGCAACCGCATTGGCACGAGCATCGATCCGGCTGATCTCCATCAGGACCAGGGCCTCTACGGAGTCTGACGAACTGACCGACTCGCTTCGGAACCCCTCGGCTTTGGTTCGAGCACGGCGAGATCGACGCAGCTGGCCACTCACGCCTGTGATGGGTGTCGGCCCCGAGTCGCCTAGGACCCAACGGCCTCGATCACTTGGACAGCCAAGTAGTGGCCGCATTCGGTGGCAGCTTCCAACGGGGTCTTCTCTCGCCACCGACGTCGAAGGTCGGCTCCCCGTGCCACTAGCAGGCGAGTCAGCTCGACTGAGAGAGGAGATCCGGTCTGTGCCGCTGCATCGACCTCGATGTCGATGGCGTGGTGGAGAAGGGTCATGCCGTCGTCGGTCGGGTCGTCGACATCCCAGCCAGCATCGAGTAGCCGGCGCAACTCATCCAGTCGCTCGTGCTCCACAGCAGCGTGGGCAGCATCCTCGGCCCAGGTGGCTGCGCAGAGCAGGCGAAGTTCGTCTGTTGCAGCCAGCGCTTGCCGGTTGAGCGCGGTTGCGCCAAGCTTCGCCCGCTGCGCATCAGCCAGACGGCTTCGGGCATGTGCCGCGACGCGCTCAAGACGAGACTCGCGAACGTGCGGCATGCGATCTTCGATCGAAGCGAGAAGCCCGGGGCAGAGCATCCGGGCGCGCGTCGTACAGATCGTCAAGCCGATCAAGAAGCTCGCCGGCAGCAGCGGCAACAGCCCGAACGTTGGCGGGCGCTTCAGTCCGCTCATCCTCCGTCAGTTACTTCGCCCACAGCGTCCCATCCTCCAACGCAGCAAGCGCTCGAATGGATCCGATCCTCGTACAAGCGGCGCCACTCATCCATCGCCACGAAACGACCACCGTCGGTCGACCAGGTTGCCCAGCCGCCGAACTCCGACGAGAGCATGCGAAGGTCGTCGATCTGACGCTCAGTCACCGGATACGCCCAGCCCTTACTGGGCTCGCCGCCGATGGCCATGGCGTACGTCTCGAACTCGATGCCGTTCAGCCAACCGGCGGCAAATCCCGCGGAGAGATACGCCATGTACTCCGGCAGAAGCTGGCTGGTCGGCTCCCAATTCGCGGAAGTGGCTCCGTGGGATACAACAGCTACGACGCTGCTGAGCTCGCCGGTCGCCAGCGCGATGTCGACGACGCTCAACCCTGAGTCGTTTTTCTCCTAGCGAGGTCTGGATGAGCGCGGACGAGTCTCCATACGTCCTCCGAGCGACCGTCAAGGATCGCTTGGCGTAGTAGATCACGCTGGGCCATCGATCCAAGCCTCGCCGAGAATTCGGGCGAGCGCCTCGTCGGCTCGTTCGCACACTCACGGGCGGCGAGGCGAAAGGCCAGCGGTGCCATCTCATTTGCCTTCGACCAGTGCGGCCAGGGGCGGAGCTCCATTGCCAGCGGCCGACGGGAGCTGCGCCGACCGGGTCGACCGCGAGTCACGCTTCAGCGAAAACGCTGCAGCCACGAAACTCACCCAGCCCTGACGAGCGACCTCAAGCTGCGACGCGCAGACCGAAGTTCCTCGGTCCGCTTCGCTGATTCACTGCGCGCCTCCCACATGTCGATGTGGCGCTGCAGCTCTTCGATCCTGCTCGAGCGCGTCTCGTCCAGAGTTCGAGCAAGGTATGCCCATCCCTTCATGTCCGTCCGCGCTGGCACTCGAACCTCATCGCCGATGTCCTCACATGGACGACCACACTCGGAGCAGAGCACGTCGTCGTGGGCGTGAGGAAAGCGACGGGCGGAACGTCGACACCGCACACAAACCCAGTTATGAGAGAAATCGTCGAATCGTGCTGTCCGTTGCTGACCGGTGATCATCCCTACTTCAAGCCGAAAGTGGGGATGGCCTACCGTTCGGACATCACTCAAAGCTGCCACGGGCGAGGGCATCTTCAGTCTGATTGAGAAGCGCCTGAAGGCCGCTCGTGTTCCCGCGAGCCTGCGCGACGAGCTCGATGCAGCTACGGAGATATTCAAGCGCGATGACGTCCTCGTCGACAGGGTCCTCGTCGACGAATCGGCGCAGGAGCGGCGCGAAGTCTGTCAGCACAGCGTCAACATGATCAGCCGCCCGATTGGGGTCGCCGTTGCGTTGAATGCAAAGTGCCGACTCATACATCGCTCGTCCGACGTGCGCGTACGACTGGCCCAGCACCCTGGTGACAATCCGACCGACGAGAGCGAGCCCGCGTTCTTCGAGCTCCGGATCAGGCTGAGCGGCGAACTTTTCGGTGATGGAGCGAGCCGCACTCGCCAGCGCCAGGCCGTCGGCCCATTGCTGGGACCCCTGTGGAGCGCATGGCCGCGGACCAAGCGTGTCGATCAGAGCCTCGGCGGCGACCGATACGGCCGTCGCAGCCTCGAGAAGGAGGTAGAAACGTGTGGCGTCGGGCTCCGTCGACGCAACAGCCAACCCTGCGGTAACGATCGCTACACCAGCATCCTCGGTGCCTTTGGTCGGCTCTCTACGACGCGCTCGGTGGAGGAGCGCTGCCGCCTCGTCGCGCTGCGCGAGCGAGAACGGATCGACGTCGTCGCCAGCCGAGAAGCCCATCTCCTGCTGGTACGACAACCACGGCGACAGGATCCTTCGCCTGGTCTGGCTCGTTCGCTGAGTTCCCAGAGCGAGCGCGCACGATTCCCGCCTCGTGCCGCCCCATGCACAACCGCGCGTCCTCGAAGGACAAACCGAACCGTTCCACCAACTCGAGAAGCGTCGTGCGACGGGGCACGCTTCCCAGCCGAGCCTCACCAAGGAACGCCGCGAGCTGCTGCGTCGTGGTCCCTGGTGCCAAGCGCACGGTCATGTCGTCGGTCTACTCCACCAGAAGAGTCTTACACCGTCTTCGATGCCCTCGAAGCCCGGCCGGGACGATTCGACACCCAACCCGGCGGCCCTTGAGCCAGACTTCTCGATATGACCGCATCTCAGGTTCGACCGGACATCCTGGTGCTCGACGACGCACTTTCCGGCGACAACCTGGCCGTAATCAGCGAAGTCGCTCGCTCTGCCCACTTCGTGTCACAAGACCTGAACCGAGGTGCCTTCACCGCACGGCAGCGAGCTGCCGTCGAGTCGCCACAGATCGCCGAGCTGCTTTGGGACGCAGTCTCGCCGCATCTGGGACGACCTGCCGAGTGGTTCGGCGGACCCGGTATGCCCCGGCTAGATCCGCCGATCGACGAGTGGAGCTTCCTCGGGTGCAATCCACGGAGCCGTTTCTACTCATACTCAATGGGCGGCACGTTCTCCGAGCACGAAGATGAGCCGTGGCGGCCCGACTCGTCGCGTCGGAGTCTCCTCACGCTGCTCGCCTACCTGCCAACTGATGGATGCGTCGGAGGCGAGACCGTCATCGATGGCGACACCGTTGCGGTCGAACCGGGCCGGATCGTCTTGTTCGATCACGGGTTGCTGCACGAGGGCAAGCCCGTCGAGCGGGGAACGAAGCTGGTTCTTCGGAACGACGTCGTCGCCGGCAGCCCAACAGCGGTTATGGACGAACTCGTGCGCGAGACCGAGCGCCTCGGGCTCTATGAGGATGACCGTTGACCGCGCCGATAGTCCCGCTCGGCTCGGCCGTCCACGCGATAGACCGCTTTCACGAGGCTGGAGGAGTCGTCGAGTACGTGCTGGTGGACGCCTTGGGGGAGCCGGATCCACACGTCGGCGCAGCGACGGCTGCGCTGTTCGAGCTCGAACAGCGGTGGGACACATGGGTAAGGACCCGGATGACGGAGGAGCCCAGCAGTTCACGAGCATCAGCTCCGATCCAACGCGTTCCACGTCAGCCCCGGTCTCGCTCCGCGACTTCGTCGGCCGCGGATACGACTGGGACACAGAGCGCCTCGAGCCAACGTGGCGAGTCAATGAGGGAGGATCCGGCCACAAGACTTCTCCGCCCGGCTCAGACTTCATGACCGACGGCTACGCCGAGGCATTCGCCGACCCGCCGTACGGTCTCCGGGTCGAGAACAGCCAAGCGACAGCGTGGTTCAACTCGATCAATGCCGACCTGTTGGGCGGGCTGTCCGACGCCTTGGAGATCAGGAGCTGGTCCACCGACTGGTCGACCTGGTTCGATGACGGCCGCGAGTGGTGGGGCGCCTTCCTCTGGACGATCCGCCCGCCAGACCGCCCGTGGATGGTCGCGATCGCGGCGTCGTCGACCGACTAGTTCTTCCGACTAAGAACCCAATCTTCCGCATGGCGGCATACCCCAAGTCCGACCGAGTCGAACTCGTCGATCACAGAATCGCCAACCTCAACCCCGATGCGCGCCAAGGCCTCGCTGATCGGCGTGGGTCGGCCGGGTCGCGGCGGCAATATCGGGCCGAAGTCCGAGACGAACGAGGGCTCGCCCGCCTTGAACACCACCGCGCCATGCTCGCACTGCCCGGCCCAGCACTCGGCCTCGACGTAGGCAACGGGTGCGAACGCCGATGCGGTCTGAAGTGCTGAAGCGAGCGTCGAATGGCAGTAGTGCAGTCCAGCCACCTCGGCGTCTTCATCGGAGGGGCCGAGCATGTCGAAGGCATCCGGCGACCAGGGCATGAGCCACCATCCGGCCTTGAGCTGAACGACAGCTTGGCCCAGGTCTTCGCCGACCGACCGGACCGCATCCCCCGGCCCGATCACGCCCCGAAGCGTGTAGCTCACGGACCGAGCACGAACCGGGCACCTTCAGCGCGGAGCATCTGGAACGGGTTCATGTGCCGGACGCCATTCTCGGCGGCGGCATTCGGGATCTTGATCCGACGTCGACCGTCAATGATCCCAGTCCTTCGTCCACCGAATAGGACGACTCCGCCAGATACCGATAGCTGTGCTGCACGACCATGCCCCAACCATTGTGACGCACGAACAACGGCACCACGCCGCCGAGGCCCGAACCCGCGGTTCAGGCGCACTCCGCCACCGGTCGATGTCGAACCGAGGCCCCGTGGCTCAGAACTCTCGCAAGTGCGTTGCGATCCCCGTTACGCTTCGGAACCCTCCGGGCGCCAGCGGCGTCGAAGCCTAACGGGGGTGGCGGCAAGGTCTGAAAAAATCAATACCCCGGGCGCATGCCGAAGCATTAGCGACACCGGGGAATTACTTCGGACGGTACCGTCAACCGGGATGAGTTTCAACCCTGCGTTCGAGTCGGCGGTCTCCACACCGCGCTTCGACCGCTTCCGCGCTGTCGCCAGAGACGACGAGCATGCGTGGGAGTTGTATCGCTGGAACATCGAACTCACCAGCAGTTTCGCACCTCTGGCTGCGGACCTGGAGGTTGCGCTGCGCAACACGATTCACCACCAGCTGACCAACCTCTTCGGCTCGGAGATGTGGTGGGCCAATTCCTCGCTCCTGCTCGACGACATCACGGCGGAGATGCTGACCCAGGTCGTGCAGAAGTACCGGAAGAAGCTCGACAAGGGCTCGGTCGGCGCTGGCAAGGTCATCTCCGAGCTGTCGCTGGGTACGTGGGTGAGGATCCTCAGCAAGGGCGGGCACTCAGCGCTCGGCCGCTCCATCGACTACGACCGGCGGCTCTGGCGCCCGGCACTCCGCGAAGGCTTCGCCACGGGGGAACTGAACAGGCATGGCGAACCGCGACGACCGACCCGCAAAGTGGTCCACGCGCGTGCGGAGCGCTTCCAGAAGCTTCGGAATCGCTGCGCTCACCACGAGTCCATCATCGAAGGGCTAAAGGAGTCGGGCACCGGCGCCATGCTCGCACTCGACGACGTCTGGAACGGCTCCGTAGAACTCCTGCAATGGATCTCACCTGAGCTGGCCCAGCTCCACTCCGCCTCACCGGCCTTCCTCGAGATCCTCGCCTGTCGTCCCTGAGCCCACCCACCGTGGCGAAGAAAGACCTGCACTCGTTCCGAACAAAAAGGTGACAGAGACATCCGCAGGTCCTGAGGACCAGCTTTGGGGATCGCTGAGGCCACCCTCTTGACGGAGGCAATCGATCGACAGAGCGCCAACGGCAGATCGGCGGATGGAGGCGCCCGCTTCTCGAGTCGTACGCCAAGTCTGGCTGACGTCGATATGTCGCTCCAGATCAGGCGTGGCCCGAGAGTCACGGTGAACGATGCGTGAAGTGCTGCGGATTCGCCAGTCGATAGCGACGGGCAAGCTTCAGCAGCTCACGCCGTCGTTCCGGAGTGACGTCACCTCGCTTCAGCTCCAGCTCGTACGGGTTCACCCACGGATCGAGCACGACAGGCTGTGGGTCAGGACGTTCTGTGAAGTCCGTCGAGCCATCCTCGAAATCGCTCGTATCGAGAATGTCCGGCCAACATTCGATACGTCCGTCGTCGAGAATGTCGAGTTCCAGACTGTCCCCGAAATCGCCATCCAGAATCCCGTGCGGGACATAACACTCGGCGAGCTGAACGATCGGGTTCTTCTTCGCATCAAGCAGTATGTACGTGCCGCTGTCCTTCGGCCTCAGCCGGACCGAGAAGCCTCGCCCAGGGTGAGCCCACTCGAGGAAGCGACCCGCAAAAAGGTCGATGGTCAGCTCCCAGGTTCCGTACTCCTCCGCTGATGGCGGAATGAGACCCGGAATGTCCCTGGCGATTTCACCTTCACCGATCGAATCGACACCAATCGGTATGCGAATCGTGAGGAAGCGAGCGCGACTCCAGGGTCCAACAACCTTTGAACCGCCCGCCGCCATCCGACTACTCGATGCGCATGCCGGAGATGGTGCGGCTGATGACGAGCTGCTGGATCTGCTCGGTGCCTTCGAAGATGTCGTGGATCTTGGCGTCACGATGCCAGCGCTCCACCGGGTACTCACGGACGTAGCCGTAGCCGCCGAGGATCTGGATCGCACGCTCGGTCACCCAGGTGGCGGTGCGGCCGGCCTTGAGCTTGGCCATCGAACCTTCGGACTGGGTGAACTCGCCGTTCTTGGCGAGCCATGCGGCACGGCGCACGAGCAGGCGGGACGCCTCGATCTCGGTGGCCATGTCAGCGAGCATGAAGGCGATCGACTGGTTCTGGATGATCGGCCGACCGAACTGCACGCGCTCCTTGGCGTACTCGAGCGAGTACTCATAGGCGGCACGGGCGATACCGATCGCCTGGGCGCCGACGCCGGGGCGGGTCGCCTCGAACGTCTTCATCGCTGCGTTGCCGGCACGGCCCGAGGGGGTGCCCTCGTGGAGACGGGCGAACTTCTCGTCCATCTTGTCCTTGCCGCCGAGCAGGAACGAACCGGGGATCTTCACGTCTTCGAGGATCACCTCGGAGGTGTGGCTGGCCCGGATGCCGTGCTTCTTGAACTTCTGGCCTTGGCGCAGCGTTCCGTCGAGCTTGGCTTCGACCGGCACGATGAAGCTGGCGTGGCCCTTCGAGCCGAGCGCCGGGTCGACGACGGCGACCACGACGTGCACGTCGGCGATGCCGCCGTTGGTGATCCAGGTCTTGGTGCCGTTGAGGGTCCACTCGTCCTTGGCCTCGTCGTAGGTGGCCTTGGTGCGCATGGCGGAAACGTCGGACCCGGCGTCGGGCTCGGACGAGCAGAAGGCGCCGAGCTTCACGTCGTCGGCGGTGCCGTACATCTGGGGCACCCACTCCATGACCTGCTCGGGCGTACCGACCGCAGCAACGCCGGCGGCGGCGAGGGCGGTGCCCATCAGCGACATGGCGATACCGGCGTCGCCCCAGTACAGCTCTTCGAGGGCGACCATCATCGACTGACCGGTCGGATCGTTGAGCATCATCTCGGAGAGAAACTCCCAGCCGTACAGGCCGATGCCGGCGGCCTCTTCGATGATCGGCCACGGGGTCTCTTCGCGCTCGTCCCACTCTTCGGCGTTGGGGCGCATGGTGTCCACAGCAAAGCCGTGGATCCAGTCGCGGAGCTGTTCTTGCTCCTCGGAGAGATGCATGGAGAACTCAGCCATCGGGGGCTCCTTGATGTCGTGCATGCCCGGGGGTCGTGTGGGGCAGAGAAGTGGTTCGAAGTTACCCGCGGGTAACAACTAGAGATTACTCATGGGTAACGTCGGCTGAAAACCCCCGCGGCGTAAGTCTTTTGGACGAATTCGCGGAGCTGGTCTCAGTGACCGGGCGACGTGCGGGCCTTGAACTCGGTCACCGTGAAGGGCCGAAGCGTCGTCGCCGACCGGGCCCGAATCGTCGCCGACCGAGGGAATCCGAGCAGCGGACCGAGCTCGCCCACGTAGTTGGGCGCCTCGAGCGTGGCCAACAACTCCTCGCCGCCATCGGCGAGCTCGCGGACGACGTCCACCGCTCCCGCCTCGATCGAAAAGACGTAGTCGCTGGCGTCGCCCTGACGGAACAACACCTCGCCCGCAGCGAGCTCGACGGGCTCGGACGCCGCCGACACTTCGGGCACCGCCCCCGTCATCTCCACGACCCGGTCGAGCGCCGGGAGGAGTCGCGTGTCGTGCGTCGAGATCAGAATCGTGCGTCCACCGTCGCGCAGTTCACGCAACAGCCCGATGACGGCCTCGGCCGAGATGTGATCGAGGTTCGCCGTTGGCTCGTCGGCCAGCAGGAGCGTCGGATCGGCCACGAGACCCCGCGCCACGGCGACGCGCTGTTGCTGACCGCCCGACAGTTGATTGGGCCGATGCCCAGTCCGCTCCCCCATCCCGACCTGCTCGAGCAGCGACTCTGCACGGGCGATCGCCTCGGCCCGTGGCGTGCCCGCGAGAAGCAGCGGCGCGGCCACGTTCTCTGCTGCGTTGAGCGACGGCAGCAGATTGAAGCCCTGGAACACGATGCCGATGTCGTTGCGCCGGTACTGCTCGAGCGCCCGCCCCGACAAAGAACACACGTCGATCCCGTCCATCGTGACCGACCCCGACGTCGCGTCGACCATCCCCGAAAGGACCGACAGCAGCGTCGTCTTGCCCGAACCCGACGGGCCGACCAAGCCGACCAGCTCGCCACGGTTGGCTCGCATCGAGAACCGGTCGAGCGACTTCACCGAATACCCGTCGGTGATGTACTCGACCGTGACCTCGTCGACCGAAAGCAGTGGCTCGCTCATCCGAACGCCTCCGCTGGCGACGTCGCCCGCACCTTGCGCACGCCCACCATCGCGGCCACCGCGGCGATCACCAGCGCTCCCAGCGGGATCTGCCACCACGCCGCTGATGGCACCGAGATCACGAGCGGAAACAGCGGCCGAACCACGAACTGCAGGAGCGCTCCAAGCACGCACGCGATCGCCGTCACCGCCATCGCCTCGACGAACAACGACCCGGCCAAGAAGCCGTCTCGCCCGCCGACCGCCTTGAGTACGGCGAAGTCCCTCGTCCGCGACGTCGCCGTCGAATACACGGTCGCCCCGATCACCACAGCGGTCACGAACCACAACAACACCCGCACCAGATCGATCGAATCGACCGCCGGATCGAGCGGCTTGCGCGTATCCGCTGCGACGTCGGCAGCCGTGAGCACCTTCGCCGCAGGCCCACCTTCGGTTCCGGCCGGCACGACCGCCCCGGTCACGATCTCCTGACCCGACAAGACGACGAGCTGCGCATACGCGAGGTCGACGAATCCGAGCGGCAACCCCGCCAACACCGTCGCCTCCTCGGTCACGCCGGTCACCGTCGCCCGGCGACCTCCCAACACGATCGAATCCCCCACGGCGTACCCGGCCGTCCGGTCGAGCACGATCTGCCCGGATCCGACCGCAGCCTCGCCCTCGACGATCACCGGGGCATCAGGGTGCGACTCCACGCCGACGAGCATGACCTGCTCGCCCTCCACGACGGTGCGTCCGATCAAGAACGGCCGGGCTTCCTCGACCGCGTCGACGCTCGCTTGCGGCAACGCCTGCGGGGTCGTGAACGGGCCACTCGACGACGGATTGACGAGGAACGCCGCATCGGGACCGCCGAGTTGCTCGGTCGCCCGAACCGGCTCGCGCTCGAATTGCCCCACCAGACCGCTCAGCAGAAACAGCAACCCGAGCACCACCGACATGAGCAGCACGACAGCCAGAATCCGCCAACGACGGTGCTGAAGATCCCTCGCCACCAACGTCAACACGACGGCAAGTACAGCAGGCCCCCGAGCCCCGCGACCACCCGACCGACTACCGTCGGACCATGAACGCAGCGGCCAACGGCTCCGTCTCGAACCCCTGGTACACCGACGATCACGAGGCGTTCCGTGAGGTCGTGCGGGCCTTCACCGCCAACGAGCTGACACCACACGTCCACGAGTGGGACATGGCGGGCGAGTTCCCCTTCGAGCTCTACGGCAAGGCCGGCGCCATCGGCCTGTTCGGCGACGGCTTCGACGCCGAGTACGGCGGGCACGGCCAACGAGACGCGTTGCTCCGCAACGTCATGCTCGAGGAGCTCTGCAGGTGTGGGTCCGGCGGCGTCCTCGCCGGTGTACTCACCAACTACATCGGTCTGAGCCCCATCCAGAAGTTCGGGTCCGCCGCGCTCAAAGAACGCATCCTCACCCCGTGTCTGGCTGGCGAGGCCGTGTGCTCGCTCGCCATCACCGAACCCGGCGGCGGCTCCGACGTCGCCCGGATCACGACGACGGCGCGCCGCGACGGCGACGAGTACGTCGTCAACGGCTCGAAGACCTTCATCACCTCCGGCATGCGCGCCGCGCACTTCACCACCGCAGTCCGGACCGGCGGCGACGGCCCGGGTGGCATCTCGATGCTCGTCATCGACGCCGACTCTCCTGGCGTCAGCCGCACCAAGCTCGACAAGATGGGCTGGCTGTGCAGCGACACCGCCACCCTCTACTTCGACGACGTGCGCGTGCCCGCCACCAACCTGCTCGGCGACGAGAACGCCGGCTTCTCGATGATCGTCAACAACTTCAACGCCGAACGCATCGACATGGCCACCCAATCGATCGCCTTCAGCCAGCTGTGCTTCGACGAAGCGCTCAACTGGGCACGAGAACGCCACACCTTCGGCAAACCCATGAACTCCAGCCAGGTGATCCGCCACAAGCTCGTCGAGATGGACCGCCGCATCCGCGCCAACCGGGCCTGGTGCGAACTCCTCGCCTGGCGCCTCAACCAGGGCGACGACCCGGTCGCGGAGATCGCCGAGCTCAAAGTCTCGGCCACCACATGTTTCGAGTTCTGCGCCCGAGAAGCCGCCCAGATCCTCGGCGGCGCCAGCTACCTGCGCGGCGACACGGTGGAACGCCTCTACCGAGAAGTCCGCGTCCAGGCCATCGGCGGCGGAAGCGAAGAGATCATGCGCGACCTCGCCGCCCGACAGTTGGGACTCTGATCGTGCGCCGAACCCTCCTCACCCTCACGCTCCTCCTGCTCGCCGGATGCGGCGGCGAAGACGTGACGACGGCTGCGCCGGTCACCTTGTGCGACGGGCCGGAAGGGACCTGGACCGACCTCTCGACCGAACCCGAATGGTGGCGAGACGGAATCCCCGAGCGAGCCGTCAACTGGACCGACGAGGCCGGCTGCGCCGTCAACGGCCAATACGTCTTCCACGACTTCGGGGACGAGCACTGTGGCTGGGAGAACGTCGAGTTCCTCTCGATCGGCGTTCCGATCGGCACCCCGTACTCGGGTCCCGACGCCGACCCTCCCGGTGAGGACTGGGAACCCCGCTACTTCCACAACGCCGATGGCGGCGTCGAAGGGTACGCACCGGCCGAAACGCTGGGAGAGCTCCCCGCGACCGCCACCGACACCGGACTACGTGCCGCGGGTGACCGCCTCATGTGGGCCGAGCCGGACGCCAGCCGCATCTACGTGCAGCGCGGCGATGACGTCCAAGTGTTCGTGCCGGTCGACGATGACGAGGTCGGCTGCGCCTGACGCGCGGATCACTCGTCGGCTGCGAGGGTGAGCGTCACCACCGTGAACGGACCCGGCACGTCGTCGATCTCCGCCGACACCGGGCGCTTGCGTCCGTAGAGCCACACCGACGCGTCGGGATTGGCCTCGAGGTTCTTGACCCACTGCGAATCCCGCCGGACCGTGCTGACGATGATGCGGTTGCCGAGGCGAGTGGCGACGAGCGGGGCCTGGCGTACCTTGCCCGACTTCCGGCCGATCGTCTCGAGCACTACGAGGCCCGACCCGATCGGGAGCGGCGATCCGATCCCGGCCTTCACCGAGGGCAACACGACATGGTTCAACGTACGGAAGGCCTGCTGGGTGAGCTCGTCGGTGATCATGACCATGCCAACGATCATGGCCACGAGTGATTCCCAAATGAAAGATTGAACGCCTATGAACGCGCCCGCAGACCCACCCTTCGACCTCGAACAGACCGACCGGCTGCTCTCCACGACCCGAGCCGTCCGTCGCAGACTCGACTTCGACCGCGACGTCCCCGACCAGGTCATCTTCGACTGCATCGATCTCGCCGAGCAGGCGCCGACGGGTGGCAACGACGCCAGCCGCCGCTGGATCGTCGTGCGAGAAGAACACACCAAACAGCGCCTCGGCGAGATCTACGCCCGCAACGGTTCGTTCATGACCCAGGTCGCCGACCGCCTCGACGGCACCGGCCACGCCAAGGAGGAGGTGTTCGAGTCGAGCGCCTACCTCGTCGAGAACTTCGCCAAGGCCCCCGTGCTCGTGATCGCCGCCATCTGGGGCATCCACGACAACTCCGGCCGACCGGGCCTGTTCGACTCCGTCATTCAGGCCGGATGGAGCTTCAACCTCGCCCTGCGAGCTCGCGGCCTCGGCAGCACGTGGACCACGCTGCTCAACTCCTCGGTCGACGAGCTCGCCGACATCCTCGCCATCCCCGAGGGCGTCACCACGATCGTCACGTTCCCCGTCGCCTACACCAAAGGCACCGACTTCAACCCGGCAGAGCGACGCCCCGCCGAGCAGATCACCTACTTCGACCGTTGGGGCTTCACCAGGGCACAGGCGTCCACCGACGGCGGCACCCACCTCACCGACGGACAAGGGGTGGTCGCCGAAGTCGACATCGATGCGCCGCCCGCAAAGGTCTGGCCCGTCGTCTCCGACATCACCTTCCCGGCAACCGCTGGCACCGAGCTCGTCGGCGCCGACTGGCAGGGCGAACCAGGTCTCGGCGCCGTCTTCACCGGCCACAACAAGCTGGGCGACATGGAATGGTCGCTCGACAACCACGTCACCGCGTGGGAAGAAGGCCGCGTGTTCGAATGGTCGACCATCGACCCCGAGAACCCGGGCGGGCGGTGGCGCTTCGACATCCTCGATCAGGGCACCGGCAGCCGGCTCCGCTTCTCGATGGAAATCGGCAGCACGAACAACCTGACCGTCGACATGGCGGCCAAATCCGACACGCCAGCCAAGGTCATCAACAGTCGACGCAAGATGCTTCGCGCCAACATGCAGCGCACTGTCGAGGCCATCAAGGCCGCGGTCGACGGCCCTGCCGACTAACCCCGAGTCGCTTCGGCGATCACATCCCAGACTCGCCGTGGCGTGCAGGGCAGATCGATGTGTCGCACGCCGAGGTGGGCCACGGCGTCAACGACCGCGTTGTGAACGGCCGGCACCGCGCCCATGACACCCGATTCGCCGACGCCCTTGACCCCGAGGACGTTGGCGGAACTCGGCCTCACGACTGGCCGCATCTCGAACTGCGGGAACTGGTCGATCGTGGCGATCGCATAGTCGGCGAAGCTCGTGGTCAGCGGGTTGCCGTCAACGTCGTAGACCATGGCTTCACCGAGCACCTGACTCACGCCAGACGCGATCCCGCCGTGGAGCTGGCCCTCGACGATCATCGGATTGACCCGGACACCCGCATCGTCGACGGCGACGTAGCGAACCAGGGTCGTCGCGCCGGTCGCGAGGTCCACCTCCACCACCGCAATGTGGCACCCAGACGGGAAGGCGCATCGGTCGCCCACGCTGTGCACGTCGCCGCACGACAGCTCTCCGCCCTCACCCTCATCGGTGTGGCTGGCCTCGGCGACCGCCGACCACGAGACCACCCGAGCCGGCACACCACGCACGTGGAATCCGCCCTCGCCTCCACCGACGGCCGGGTCGGCGAGGACGACGTCGGCCGAATCGGCCTCGAGAAGCGATGCGGCCCACACGCGGGCGCGCTCGACGACCTCGCCCGCCGCATTACGGACCGCGACGCCCGCCGTCTGCAACGAGCGAGAGCCAACGGCTCCGACCCCGGTTGCGGTCTCGTCGGTCGAACCTTCCCGTACTTCGATCCGCTCGATCGGCATCGCCAACACGTCCCCGGCGATCTGTGCCCAGGTGGCGTCGTGGCCGTGCCCCTGCGTGGTCGTGCCCGTCCGGACGATCGCTCCTCCGTCGGGCGTGATCGTCACCGACGCCTCTTCGGCGCCGCCGCTCCCCACCGTCTGGAGGTGGTAACACGCGATCCCGACGCCCAGCACCTGCTCCGCTCCCGCCCCGCGTCGTGCCGCCTGCTCCGCCCGGACGGCGCCGATGTCGACCACCTCGAGCGCACGGTCCAGCTCGCCCGGGTAGTCGGCCTCATCCCAGATCGGGCCGAGCGGCGATGCGAACGGCATCTGGTCGGGCTGCACGAGGTTTCGGCGGCGAACGTCCTCGGGCGCCACGCCGATCACCGCGGCGAACTCGTCGATGGTCCGTTCGAGCGCGGCGAGCATCGGGGCCCGGCCCGCCCCTCGAAACGCACTGACCTGCGGCAGGTTGGTGAGCACCGACTGCGACCGGAATGTCACCGAGGCGACGTCGTAGCAGCCCATTGCGTCGACGGCCGAGTACCGCTCGGGCAACGCGGCACCCACACCCGGCGTCGCACCTGCGTCCTTGAGGAGATGCACGTTCAGTGAGTGAATCGTGCCGTCGGCATCGCCTCGCAGCTCGATCTCGATCTCCTCGCCCCTCCCCTGCGTCGCGCCGAGGAAGTTCTCGCCCCGGCTTTGGATCCACCGAACCGGCCGACCGACCCGACGAGCGAGCTCGGGCACCACGTGTTCCTCAGGCGTGCGGCCGACCTTGCCGCCGAATGCCCCGCCCACATGCGGAGTCCGCACGTGGATGCGATCCGCCGGAACCCGGTACAGCGACGCAAGCTGATCCCGGAAACCGTGCGGCCGCTGGTTGGCGCACAAGACATGCAGGTCTCCGGCTGCATCCCACCCACAGATCTGGCCCGTCGTCTCGATCGGGGCGGGCATCTGGCGTGGGTTCGTGTGCCGGCGACTCACGACGATCTCCCCCGGCCGCGCGTCCAACGGTCCGACCACCACCTCGTGGTCCGCAACAACGTTCGAGGCCGCGGGCTCGTTCGGAGCGTCGATGCGGGGGCGATGAGTGGAGACGCCGGGCAACGGCGCCGCCTTGATCGCCGATCGCAGCTCGACCACCGGGTCGAGCGGCTCCCAATCGATGACCACGAGCTCGGCGGCATCGAGTGCCTGCGCCAGCGTTTCGGCCACAACGGCCACAACGGGTTCGCCCACGTGGCGAGCCACGCGCTCGGCGAGGATCGGCATCGCACACTCGGGTGGAAGCACTCCCGGGATCACCGATCCGGTGGGCACGACGCCGTGCTCATCGGCGTGGACCACGGCCAGCACGCCGTCGGCCGCCGCAGCCGCCGCAGTGTCGACGCCGACGATCTCTGCGCTCGCATACGGCGACCGAACGAACACGACGTCCGCGATCGGACCCAGATCGCCGACGTGCTCCGGCGTCCACGTTTCCCGACCGACATCGGCGACGAACCGTGCCGTACCGGTCAAGAACCCCGGGTCAGCCGGTCGCGGTGTCGAACGTCCCACCTGCTGCGCATCGGACATCGCCACAGTCTCGCGGGTGGACGCGCTCACCACCATCGTCGGTGTGACCGTTGCCCGTGTCGGATGACACCTGTCGCCGGGGGCACAAACGAACGATCACTGCGGTTGACGTTCATACCCTCACTACAACGAGATCCGTGAGGAAAGGACCCCTGATGATCACCTTCCGTTCTCGCAAGTCGAACCAGATTCACCCCACCCTCGACGAGACGCTCTCCGGCGTGTTCTCCGAACACGAGCTCGCCGCGATGAGCCGCCTCGGCACCATTCTCACCGTCGACGCCGACACCGTCGTCGGCCGCGAAGGCGAACCCGGCCGCGAAGTCTTCGTGATCCTCGATGGCGAAGCGCTCGTCCTGCGATCCGGCGACGCCGTTGCCGAGGTCGGCGCCGGCACCGTCATCGGCGAGATGTCCGTCCTCGACGGCACTCCCCGCAACGCCAGCCTCATCGCCTCGACCGAACTCCAGGTTGCCGTGTTCTCCAGTCGCGAGTTCGCCGACCTGCTCGAGCAGTGCCCCCGCCTCGACGGCGAGGTCCGACGGGTCGCCGACGAGCGCAAAACCGCCGCCGCCTGAAACCTCCGGCTTCTGTGGACCGCCGGCACCGCCATGCGGGGCTGAGCGTCCACAGATCCCCCGGTGAGTGACCGCCGTGCCGGTTCGAACGGGTCGACGCGAAGCCCTTCGCTCTCATAGGGTCGGTCTCGGCCCGTGTCACGAGCTCGGGCCACATATGCGGGTCCGCGGTTGCGGAAGAAAGGCGTCCACTCATGATTGGGCAGACGATCATCACGTTCCGATCCAAGAAGGCCAACCAGGTCGATCCGGATCTCGACGAGTCCCTCTCCGGAGTCTTCTCCGAGCACGAACTGGCCGCCATGACACGACTCGGCGCCATCATGGCCGTGGAAGCTGGTTGGATCGGTGGCCGAGAAGGCGAGCCGGGTCATGAAGTGTTCGTGATCCTCGAGGGCGACGCAGCGGTGAGCCGGAACGGCGAGGTCATCGCCGACATCGGTCCCGGAGCAGTCGTCGGAGAAATGTCGATACTCGACAACGCTCCTCGCAATGCCACGCTCGAGGCCACGACCGCCATGCGAGTGGCGGTGTTCAGCGCCCGGGAGTTCTCCGACCTGTTGGCCCAATGCCCTCGCCTCGACGCCGAGATCCGTCGAGTCGCCGACGAACGACGCACCGAGAGCTGACCTTCACGTTTCCCCGGTTGGTCAGGTGCCGCGAACGTGCAGCGGCATGCCGAGCACGCGGTGCGCGGCTTCGAGCAGACCCTCCGACATCGTCGGATGCGGGTGAATCGTGGCGGCGACCTCTTCGGCGGTCGCCGCCATCTCGATCGCCAACGTCACTTCGCCAATCAGTTCGGTGACGTTCGGACCGGCCAGGTGACCACCGATGACGGTGCCCTCTTCGTCGACGACCAGCTCAACATGTCCGGCCGCTGAACCGAGCGTTCGGGCCCGCGAACTCGCACCGAGCGGAAACACGAAACGGCTCGCCGTGATCCCGGCGTCTTTGGCCTCGGCGACCGTCAGGCCGACCGTGGCCACCTCGGGATCCGAGAACACGACCGCAGGGATCGCCATCGCATCAAAGTGTGCCTCGCGACCGGTCGCCGTCTGCGCGGCAACCTCTGCTTCGGCCGTCGCCTTGTGGGCGAGCGCCGGTCCGGCGGTGATGTCGCCGATGGCCAGAATCCGCTTGGCGGCGCGGCGTGAGGCGTCGACCGGGATCAGGCCTGCGGCATCGGTGGTCACGCCGACGATGTCGAGCCCGAGATCATCGCTGTTCGGCCGCCGCCCGACACACACGACCACCGCATCGGCCTCGACCGACCGTTCTGCCTCGCCCACGGCCACACGCAGGTGGTCGTCGGCGTCGAAACCCAACGCCGTCGCCCCGGTGAGTACCTCGACCCCGAGCTCGCCGAGTCGTCGCCCGACGACGCGCCCGAGCCGAGCATCGAGACCCGGCAGAACCGAGCCGGCCTGTTCGACGATCGTGACCTCGGCCCCGAGCTTTCGCCACGCGGTGCCGAGCTCGACGCCGATGTAGCCGCCGCCGACCACGACGAGTCGGCTGGGCACCGATTCGAAGGCGAACAGCGCGCCGGTGGAGTCGAGCACCTTCGGGTGTGAGAACGGAAGCGACGAGATCTCGATCGGGCGCGACCCGGTCGCCACGATCGCCTCACCGAACTCCACGTGCTGGATGCCAGCGTCAGGTCCATCGCCGACAACGGCGACCCGATTGGGCTTCGAGAACCTCGCCGTCCCCTGCAGCACCGTCACTCCCGCCGATGCCAACAGCCCGGAAACGCCAGACGTCAGACCCTCGACGACGGAGCCGAGGTGGGTCTTGAGCTCCGGCACGTCGATCGTGGCCGACAGGCGCACGCCCGTCCCTGTCGACGCCATCGCCTGATGCGCCAGGTCCGCCGCATGGATCAGCACCTTGGACGGAATGCAGCCCACGTTGAGACAGGTCCCACCGACCCGGTCACGTTCGACGAGCACGACCTCTGCCCCGTAGTGCGCAGCCCGCAACGCCGCGGCGTAGCCGCCCGGCCCGCCACCGATGACCAGGACGTCGCAGCGGGTGGCGACTTCACCGACGACCATGGCCACCACCTGCGTACTCGGCGGCCGTCACAACAGCAGCCCGATCGCCTGACGCAACGACGCACACACATGCTCATGAAACGCGGACAGCAGGTCTCCGTCGATCAAGCGGTGATCGCCGGCAATCACCACGGGAAGAACCGGCCGAGCCACGACCGCACCATCGACGACCCACGGCCGCTCCTCCGAGCGCCCGAAGCCGATGATGCCGGCCTCGCCGGGCCGGATCAGCGGCGCCGCCAACCATCCACCGTTGGCGCCGTAGTTGGTGACGGTGAACGTCCCGTCGGCCAGGTCCACCGGCGACACCGAACCATCGCGAGCCGCGCCCGACAACCGGGCGATCTCGGCCGCCATCTCGACGACGCCGAGACGGTCGGCCTGCTTGACGACCGGCACGATCAGTCCACGCTCGCTCGCCACGGCCACGCCGATGTTCACGTCGGCGTGCACGGTGATCGTGTCGGCGTCGAGATCGAGGGAGGCGTTCACGAGCGGATAGGCCCGGAGCGCACGGGCGACCGCCATCATCATCAGGCTCAGCGGTGTGATGGACGCACCCGCATCGCCGAGCGCATCACGGATCCGGCCTCGCACCTCCAGCAGCTCGGTGGCGTCGATCTCCTTGAACGCGTGCACGTGCGGAATCGTCGACCACGACGCGTCCATGGCCTTCGCCGTCGCCCGCCGGATCCCGCGCAGCGGCTGCACGCCGGGCTCCGCCTGACCGAGCGAGCTTGCGGCAGGCGGGCGGGTCAGCGTGGCTGGCACGCCGATGTCGGTCCGGATCGGCGGTGGCGCGACCGCTCCGAGGGCCGCCGAAGCGGGTGCGGTTCGTTCGGTCGCTGCCCGGACGTCGTCGGCCAGGATGCGTCCGCCCGGGCCGGTCCCCGACACCGAGTGGAGATCGACCCCGAGCTCGGCCGCGAGCTTTCGGGTGGCCGGCGCCGCCTTCGGTCGACGTCCCGACGTGGCCGACGCCGGAGCCACCGTGGGCGCAAGTGGCGTCGAAGGAGCAGCCACCTCCGGAGCATCGGCGACAGCAGACTCGGTGAGGTTCGGGACTGCGGCGCCACCGTCGTCGATGACGATCAACACATCGCCGACGTTCACCATGTCGCCTGGATTCGCGCCGAGTGAGACGACCGTGCCCGACCCGGGCGCAGGCATCTCGACCGCCGACTTGTCGGTCAGGATCTCGACGAACGGCTGATCCCGCTCGATGCGGTCCCCCACCGCAACGAACCACGACACGACCTCGGCCTCATGCAGCCCCTCGCCAATGTCCGGCAGCCGAAACTCGATCATGCGCTGGTTCCGAGCACGCGGCGGACGGCGGCTTCGATGCGGGGAGCGTCGGGCACCCAATAGTCCTCGAGCATCCCGACGGGGTAGGGCGTGTCGTATCCCGAGACCCGTTCGATCGGCGCTTCGAGGTCGTAGAAGCACCGCTCCATCGCCGTCGCAATCACTTCGGACCCGAACCCGCACGTCTCGGGTGCCTCTTGCACCACGACGGCGCGGCCACACGCCGAGACCGCATCGGCGATCGCGTCGACGTCGAGCGGAACCACGGTCCGCAGATCCAGCACCCGCACCGACACGCCCTCGGCCGCCAACGAGTCGGCCACCCGGTTGGCCAACTCGACCATGTAGCTCCACGCGATGATCACCACGTCGGAGCCCTCTCGCGACGTCCGGGCCTTGCCGAACTCGACCACGTGCTCGCCGTCGGGCACGTCGTCCTTCACCATGCGATAGCCGCGGAGCGGTTCGAGAAAGAGCACC
Source organism: Acidimicrobiales bacterium (assembly GCA_020629635.1). Taxonomy (GTDB): domain Bacteria; phylum Actinomycetota; class Acidimicrobiia; order Acidimicrobiales; family SHLQ01; genus SHLQ01. The sequence goes on from JAHDCX010000011.1 coordinate 110,497, forward strand.
GGATCCGGGTCCCGGATGGCGGCGGCGAGCAGACCCTTGGCGTCGGCGGCTGTAGCTGGCAGCGCGATCTTGAGGCCCGGGCAGTTGGCGAACTGGCTCTCCAACGACTCCGAATGCAGCTCGGGCGTGCGGACCCCGCCGCCGAACGGTGCCCGGATCGTGATCGGCGCCTCGAAGCGTCCGGCCGACCGGGTACGCAGCCGGGCGATCTGTCCGACGATCTGATGCATCGCCTGATACGCGAATCCGAGGAACTGGATCTCTGCGACCGGCACCATCCCGGCCACCGCCAACCCCACGGTCGAACCGGCGATCACGCCCTCGGCGAGCGGCATGTCGACCACCCGGTCATCGCCGAACGCCGCCGACAGCCCCTCGGTCGCCCGGAACACGCCACCGTTGATCCCGACGTCCTGGCCAAACACCATGACCCGATCGTCTCGGGCCATCTCCTCATGCAACGTGTGGTTGATCGCCTCGACCATCGTCATGACCGTCATGTCAGGCCTCCCCTTCTGCTGCGAGGTGCGCAATCATCTCCGCCCGTTGTCGCAGCATGCGTGGCGTCGGCGTGGCGTAGGTGTGTTCGAACATGTCGGAGGGCTGCCACGTGGTCGCCTGCGCACGCTCCCACGCTCCGTCGAAACGTTCGTGCGCCGAGGCCTCTTGCGCGGCGGTCTGCTCGTCGCTCCACAGTCCGCGGGCGCCCAGCAGCGCGGCGAACTTCGCCACCGGCTCGCGACTCTTGGCCGCCTCGACCTCGTCGGCGTGGCGGTACTTCGTCGGATCGTCGGCCGTCGTGTGATGCCCGAGCCGATACGTCACCGCCTCCACGAGCATCGGGCCCATGCCGCCCGTGGCGCGGGCCCGAGCCTCGGCGATCGTGCGATACACCTCGATCGGGTCGGTCCCATCGATGCGCCGACCCGGAAATCCGAAGGCATGGGCTTTGGCAGCGAACGACTCCGCCCCCGTCTGCGACGACGTCGGTGTCGAGATCGCCCACCCGTTGTTGATGAGCACGAAGATCACCGGCGCCTTGCGCACACCGGCCAGGTTGGCCGCCTCGTAGAAGTCGCCTTCGGAGCTCGACCCGTCGCCGAAGAACACGAGCGAACACCCCGGATCGCCCTTCACCTTCATCCCCCACGCCGTCCCGACCGCATGGGGGATCTGGGTGGCCAACGAGATCTGGTATGGGAAGACCCGCAGGTGCTCCGGATAGGCGCCGCCACCCGGGTGGCCCATGTTGTAGAGCACGATGAGGTCGAGCAGCTCGTCGCCGAAACGGCCGAGTCCGTACTGCTCCCGATACTGCGGATAGATCCAGTCCTGCTTGGGATCGAGCGCTGCGGCAGCACCGACCGCGATCGCCTCCGACCCGTCGATCGGGGCGTTGGTCCCGACCCGGCCCTGACGCTGCAGATTGAAGATGCGGGTCGAAAAGACGTTCGCGTCGATCATCCGGCGCATCATCTCGACCTGTTCGTCGTCGGTCGGTCCAGACGCTGCGGCGGAGGCGGGCGAACCGGGGTGGGTCGTGACCATGGGCACAGTCTCCCGCCGCCGACCGATCGGCGCCAGCCCGACCCACGCCCGTCGGTCCGGTTCAGGTGGGCAGCACGAAGCCCACGACGGCGCCGGGACCGGGATCGGCATCCTCGACGAAGACCCGACCGGAGTGATCGGCGACGATCTTGTGCACGATCGCCAGCCCCAAACCCGAGCCGGGGAGCGCACGAGCTTCTTCGCTGCGATGGAACCGATCCCAAATCATCCGCCGCTGATCCTCGGGGATTCCCGGACCACGATCACGAACCGCAACCGTGCCTCCACTCACCCGAACGTCGATCGCCGAATCGGTCGGCGAGTACTTCACGGCGTTGCCGAGCAGGTTGGTGATGGCCCGCTCGAGCGCATCGGGATCGCCGAGCACGATCGTCCGCTCGGCGTCGACGTGCACGGGATTGTTGGCCCGGCGGCGCACGTCAGCCACGGCCCGCTCCACCACATCGACCAGATCGACGGGAACGTGCTCGACCGCCTCACGGTCATCGGTCGCCAGCTCGATGATCTCGGTGAACAACGTGCCGAGCTGTCGCAGCTCGGCGCGGACACCGGTGAGGATCTCGCTTCGTTCATCTGCGGGAAGGTCCGGGGCACGCACGAGAAGATCGATGTTCGCGTTGACGCTCGTCAGTGGCGTGCGCAGCTCATGCGCAGCGTCCTGGACCAGCCGATGCTGTTGGGCCCGGCTCGATGCGAGGGCGTCAAGCATGCCGTTGAAGCTCGTGGCCAGCCGTCCGATCTCGTCGTTTCGGTCGTGGGTGTCGATCGGGGTGTCGAGATCGGTCGTGGCCGCGACGCGCTCGGCCGCGGCCGTCAGCTCACCGAGGGGGCGGAGCGTCCGGCGCGTCGTCCACCACGCCAGCCCCGCCACGATCACGGCGAGGGCGAGTCCGGCGTAGAGGAGCTGCTCGCGGATGAGGCCCCGCAGCGACGTCGTTGCGTCGATCGATCGGGCGACCTGCAGCGCTCCCCCGCCGTTGATGTGCGTCGTCAGGATCCGGTATTGCGCGCCGTCGATGTCGACCGTGCGAAACACGGGGTTGCCGTCACGGTCGGCGAGCGCGACGTCGGCGCTCGACACGGGCAGCACGATCGCCGAGTTGGCGACGATCTCTCCCGACTCGTCGAGCTGTTGCACCTCGGCATCGGTCTCCGACGCCCGCGGAAGATCGACCGTCTCGTCCTGATCCCGGTCGTCTCGCTTGCCATCAGGCCCCCGGCGACTCCCGTCGAGGATTTCCTCGGTTCGCTGCTCGAGAAACGAATCGACGTCGCCCCGGACCTGCCCGTCCGTGGAGACGATCGCGACCGCGGTCGTCAGCGCGATCGCGAGAATCGTCAACGCCGCCACGGCGAGCGCGACGCGGGCGGCGAGGCTGCCCGTCATGAGCCCGAGCTCCGGATCACGAAGCCGATGCCGCGGACGGTCTCGATCACGCGCTCGCGGCCGCCGTCTTCGAGCTTGCGACGCAGGTATCCGACATGCACGTCGAGCGAACGCGAGTCGGCCCCGAAGTCATACCCCCAGATGCGCTCGTACATGACGCCTCGCTCGAGCACGATGCCGGCGTTGCGCATCAGGAGGTGGAGGATGTCGAATTCGGTCCGGGTGAGCTCGAGCAGTTCGCCGCTGCGACGCACCTCGTAGCTCTTCGGGTCGAGCGTCAGGTCACCGACCGAGACGACGTTCTCGTCGTTGGCGCCTGCACGGCGAAGCAGCGCCCGGATGCGGGCCAGCAGCTCGTCGAGCTCGAACGGCTTCGGCATGTAGTCGTCTGCCCCGGCGTCGAGTCCCGCCACTCGGTCCTTGGTCTCTTCGCGTGCGGTGAGGATAAGGATCGGCAGTTGGTTGCCTTTCGCCCGAAGCCGTCGCGTCACGTCGAGCCCGTCCACGAAGGGCATCATCACATCGAGCACGGCGAGGTCGGGGCCGAACTCCTCGACGAGATGCAGCGCGGCGGCGCCATCGTTGGCGCTCTCCACCTCGTAGCCCTCGAAGCGAAGAATGCGCTCGAGCGCCGTACGAATCTCTGGGTCATCCTCGGCCACGAGGATCTTCAAACCGGTCATCAGGGTCTCCGGGGTGTGAGAGGACTCAAAATTACCGCCCCCAGGCGGCCGACTCGTGTGGAGCCAAGCCACCTGGGGGGAAAGACAGCAACGAGCCGGCTACGCCGGTCGTTGCGAGCCAGGGCCTCCGGCAATCTGCGAATGAGCGACCAAGGGTCGCGAACTCGCAGCGACAAGTCAGACCTTCGCGTCGAGACGCTCGGCAGCGTTGGCGACCATGGCGTCGATGACGTCCTGGGTCGCGACACCGTTCGCCTCGGCGACCTCGGCGATGGTGGCGCCAGCCTCGAGTTCGGCCTGGAGGTCCTCGACGTCGATGCCGATCGCCTCGGCGGCGGCTGCGTGCTTGCCGCTGCAGCGGCTGCGGTCGCGCTCGCCGTCTTCGCTGTCGTCGGCGTCGTCGGTGTCAGCGTCGTCTTGCACCTGCAGGAGCGTCGCACCATCGATGGCGTCGTCGTTCACGTCGACGTCCTCGGCTGTCACGTCCTCGGTGACCTCTTCAACGGCGACGTCTTCGGCCGGCTCGGCATCGCCGTACTGGGCCGCGGCAACGCCGGCGCCGCCGACGACCATGCCGCCGACAAGCAGCATCGAGGTGAGGGATTTCTTCAGGTTCATGATCAGTCACTTTCGTGTTTGGGGGAATCCGGCCGTTCGGCCCGACACCAACCACTCTGAAGACGCAAGGAAAAGGCACTGTTCGTGGAGTGCAAAGACTTCGGCAAGGTCTAACGCCTCGTAGCCTCAACGAGATGTCGAGCGAACTTCCTGCCCTCGCCAAGGCCTACGACCCGAGCGCCGCCGAGACCGACGTGTCCCGTCGTTGGGACGACGCCCAGGCGTTCCATGCCGTGCCCGGCGAGACCCCCACCTACTCGGTCGTGATCCCGCCGCCGAACGTGACCGCGGCCCTGCACCTCGGACATGCACTCAACAACACGTTGCAGGACGTGTTGGTCCGCTATCACCGGATGCGCGGCCACAACACGATGTGGATGCCCGGCACCGACCACGCCGGCATCGCCACGCAGACCGTCGTGGAGAAGCGCCTCCTCAACCAGGGCATCCGCCGGCTCGACATGGGCCGGGATGCCTTCATCGAGAAGACCCAGGAGTGGAAGGACGAGTACGAGGCGACGATCCTCGAACAGCTCCGCACGATGGGCGCCAGCTGCGACTACGACCGCACCCGGTTCACGATGGACGAGATCTGCGCCACCGCGGTCCGCCACGCCTTCTACGTGCTCTTCGATGACGGGCTGATCTATCGAGGCAAGCGGCTCGTCAACTGGGACCCGGTCACCGGCACCGCCCTCGCCGACGACGAGGTCGAGATGGAAGAGGTCGCCGGGCACATGTGGTACCTGCGGTATCCGATCGAGGGCGGCCCGCTCCCCGACGGCACCACCCACGTCACCGTCGCGACCACCCGGCCCGAGACGATGTTCGGCGACACCGCCGTCGCCCTCAATCCCGCCGATCCCCGCGCCGAAGCGCTGCGCGGCCGCAACGTCGTCCTGCCGATCGTCGGCCGTGTCATCCCGATCGTCGAAGACGACTACGTCGTCATGCCCGACCCCGAGGGCGACGCGAAGGCCCAATTCGCCACCGGGTTCCTCAAGGTCACCCCGGCTCACGACACCAACGACTGGGACATCGGCCAGCGTCACGACCTTCCGGTCATCAACGTGATGGCAGCCGACGCCTCCATCTCCGACCAGTACGGCTGGGACGAGATCAGCGACGAAGCCCGCCCGTTCATCGGGCTGTCCCGGGAGGACGCCCGAACCGCCGTGGTGTCATGGTTCGACGAGCACGACCTCCTCGCCGAGGTCCGCGACTACACCCACTCGGTCGGCCACTCGTATCGATCCCATGCCCCGATCGAGCCGTGGTTGTCGGACCAGTGGTACGTCGCCGCCACCGACGACCGGCTCCGCGGTGCGGCCCTCCGAGCCCAGCGCGCCGACCAGACGACGGGTCTCGCAGCCGAACATCAGCCCGGCGACGCCACCGGCGACGGTGAGCTTCGCTTCGTTCCCGACCGCTACGCCCGCGCCTTCCAGCAATGGCACGAAGGCATCCGCGACTGGTGCATCAGCCGCCAGCTCTGGTGGGGCCACCAGATCCCGGTCTGGGGCAAGACCATCGACGCCGCCACCGCAACATCGGAGATCCTCGCAGCGGTCGACAGCGTCGAAGGTGACGCTGCTGCGAAGGTCGACTCGGCGTGGGCGGCAGCCGGTGCCGTGCACACCGCTCGGCGGATCACCGACACCGAAATCGTCGAAAGCGTGTGCGTCCCCAACGACTCCACCCTGCGCCGCCTCGAGCGGGCCGACACCTCGATGGACGAAGCCGAGCTCGTCGCGGCGCTCGAGGCCGCCGGCTACGTGCGTGACCCCGACGTGCTCGACACCTGGTTCTCGTCGGCCCTGTGGCCCATGTCGACGATGGGCTGGCCCTGGCCAGAGGACTATCCCGAGACCGAAGGCGTGCTCGCGGCGTTCAATCCCACCTCGCTGCTGAGCACGGCCCGCGAGATCATCACCCTCTGGGTCAGCCGGATGGTCATGTTCAACCGGTACTTCCTCGACGGGCAGCTCCCGTTCGACGATGTCTTCATTCACGCCATGGTCCAGGACGGCCACGGACAGAAGATGTCGAAGTCGCTCGGCAACGGCGTCGACCCTCGCGACATCATCCACAGCCACGGCGCCGACGCGATGCGGTTCACGCTCGTCCAGATGACGACCGACACCCAGGACGTCCGGATGCCGGTGGACATGGTGTGCCCACACACCGGCGAGGCCTTCACCCCCGCGTTCATCACGACGCCCGCTGGCCACCAGGTCGCCGCGCCCACCCAGACCAGCCCGAGCGATCCGTCCAAGACGATGGTCTCCGCCTACGGCGTCGCCGCAGGCGTTGCGGAGCCGAGCGATGACGCACCGCTCGCCCGCAACACGTCGTCGAAGTTCGACGCGGGACGCAACTTCTCCAACAAGTTGTGGAACGCCGTGCGCTTCGCACTCGGTCGACTGAATCCCGACGACGAAGCGATCACCGTCGGCGCGGACGATCTGGCCTGGGTCGACCGGTTGATCCTCGCCCGCCTCGCCGAGACCGTCTCGGCGCTCGAGAGCGCGGTCGATCGCTACCAGTTCAACGTCTACGCCGACACGCTCTACGACTTCATCTGGCACGACGTCTGCGACCGCTACCTCGAAGCCGTCAAGCCGACGCTCGACGAGCGGCCCGCCCAGCGCGTCGTGCTCGGCGCCGTGTTGGACGCGTCGCTGCGGCTCATGCACCCGGTGTGCCCGTTCATCACCGAGACGCTCTGGCCGCACGTCCAGCACGCCCGCACGGGTGCCGTCGCCGGCCTCGACCTTGGTGCATCCGACCTCCTGGTCGGCGCTGCCTGGCCAACCGTCGATCAGGCGTTGGCCGACGCTGCGGTGCTCGCAGACTTCGGTCGCGCCCAGGCGCTCGTGTCCGAGGTCCGGACCTTGCGAGGCGCCCAACAGGTCAAGCCCAAACAGCAGATCACGCTCGAGTGGACCGACCCCGAGCTCGCCGCCCTCATCGAGCGAGCCGACGGGTACGTCGAGACGCTCGCCGGCATCGGCACGGTCGAAGCGCACAGCGACAACGAGCGTGCCCGGTCGAGCCTTGCGTTCGAGGGTTCGCAGGTGTTCTTGTCCGGCTTGGTGGACGCCGTCGACGTCGACGCTGAACGCACCCGTCTCGAAGGCCTGATCGCCCAGAAGACGAAACAGATCGCCGGCTTCCAGGGCAAGCTCTCCAACGAGGGCTACGTCAACAACGCCAAACCCGAGCTCGTGCAAGAGACCCGCGACCTCCTCGAGGTCGCCAAAGCCGATCTCGCCGCCGCCGAACAATCCCTCGCCGCCCTCTGATGGGGTCAGGTCCCAACAGCCAACAGGTTCGGATCGCGGGCGTCCCCGAACACTTCAACGTGCCGTGGCGCCTCGCCGTCGAAGAGGCGCTGTTCGACTCGCTCGACGTCGAGGTCGAGTGGGTCGACGAGCCAAGCGGCACGGGTGCGATCATGCGCGGCCTGGCCGACGGCACGTACGACCTCGCCACACCACTCACCGAGGGCGCCATCACCGCCATCGCCAACGGCAATCTTTCTCGGATCGTGTCGACGTGGGTCACCACGCCACTGCTGTGGGGCATCCACGTTGCGGCCACCGGAGATCTCACCGAGGTCGCCGATCTGGCCGGTCGCCCGGTCGCCATCAGCCGCATGGGCTCGGGATCGGAGCTCATGACCCGCGTCCTCTACGACCAGCAGGGTTGGGACATCGACGAGGACGCCTGGCGCATCATCGACAACCTCGACGGCGCGCTGACCGCGCTCCCTGCGGGAGAGGCCGACGTCTTCTTGTGGAACAAGTCGATGACCCAGCCACACGTCGACGACGGCACGTTCCGACGAGTCGGCGTCCTGCCCACCCCGTGGCCGAGTTTCGTCGTGGCTGTTGGTGAGCGACTACGGGCTGAGGCCGGCCTCGCGCAGTCGATCTGCCAGATCGCGATCGCTCGGGCTGCAGGCCTGCGCATGGACCACGGTGCCGTCCCGCTCATCGCCGAGCGCTACGACCTCGAGATCGACGGCGCCGCCGAGTGGTTCGACCAGGCCCGCTGGGCGACCGATGTCGGAGTCGACGAGTCGATGGTCGCCGACGTCGCCGCCACCATGCAGCGCCTCGGCCGCATCGGCTCCACACCATCGCCTACGGCCCTCATCGTCTGACCGCCCCATCTGCGGACGTTTCGTCGAGGCCGTCGAGGGTCTGACCCCTCGCAGACTCCTCGCGACGTGGGGGTCTGACCCCAGATTTGCTGGGGTGAGTGGGTAGTGAGCGAGATTATTGGTCATACTTTCTTGCATGAGCGAGTTTCGGATCGGAGACGCGGCACAGTTGTTGGGCGTCAGCCCGGACACCGTGCGCCGGTGGGCCGACTCCGGTCAGCTCATCACGACCCGGACCGACGGCGGCCATCGGCTCGTCGACGGCGCCGACCTGGCCCGACTCGCGACCGAGCTCGCCGAAAACCCCGAACCCGGACGAGCCATGTCGGCACGCAACCGATTCGAAGGCCTCGTCACCCGAGTCGTTGCGGACACCGTGATGGCCCAGGTCGAGCTCCAAAGCGGCCCCAACCGAATCGTCGCGCTGATCAGCGCTGAGGCGGTCGAATCGCTTCGACTCGAGCCAGGTGTGCGAGCCGTCGCCACGGTGAAGGCCACGAACGTGATCATCGAGCGGCCGTGAGCCGACTCGCGATCGTGGCTGCGCTCATCTTCCTGGGCGGGTGCGGCTCGACGGAGGACCAGATCCGAGTGTCGGTTGCCTCGTCGCTCGGCGAGGTTCTCGAGGTCATCGTCGATGACTACCAACGCGAGTACCCGGACGCACGTGTCGAAGTGAACGTCGCCGGATCCGCCACCCTCGTCCGACAAGTCGATGAGGGAGCCCCGGTCGACCTGCTGATCACCGCCGACGCCGCAGCACTCGATTCGCTCTCGGCTGACTCGAGCTCGCCCACCGAGCTCGGCACCAACGAGCTCGTCCTACTCGTCCATCGCGACGCCGACCCACCGATCACCACGGCCGAAGACCTCACCGACGATCACCTGATCGTCGGATGCGACCGCGTCGTGCCGTGTGGCCGCCTGCTCGACCGGTGGCGAACCGAGTCCGGATCGGACGTCGAGATCGACAGCGTCGAGTCAAACGTCCGCCAGGTCCGGGCTCGGGTCGTCGACGGTGAAGCCGATGCCGGTTTCGTCTATCGCACCGACGTCCTCGACCTCGACGCCACCGAGACCAGCTGGATCCCTGTGGAACCCTCCGTCGAGGCCGCTGCCGTCCTCGCCAGCATCGGCGATCCCCCCGCCGAAGTCGCCCGACTCCGCGACTTCGTCGTGGAGAGTGCGCGCTTCGGCGAATTCGGGTTCGGCGAACCATGAAGGCCCTCGCAACGATCGGCGTCGCGTTCCTCGCCCTGCCGATCCTCGGGCTCGTGCTCCAGCTGCGGTGGGACCGTATCGGGGACCTCGTCTCGGACCCGTTGCTCGTCACCGCGCTGCGGACCACGCTGGTGGTCGTCCCGGCCGCAACACTGATCGTCATCGTGATCGGCACGCCGCTTGCGTGGCTCCTCGCCCGCACGGATGGCGCGACCCGAACGTTGCTCCGAGTGCTCGTCCTCAGCCCGGTCGTCCTGCCGCCGGTCGTGAGCGGGGTGCTGCTCCTCTCCGCATTCGGACGTCGCGGTCTTCTCGGCTCGGCGCTCGACACGGTCGGCATCGTCCTGCCGTTCTCCATCGCCGGTGCGATCCTCGCTGCGGCATTCGTCTCGCTGCCGTTCCACGTGCTCGCTGCCGAAGAGGGCTTCCGGTCCATTCCGCACTCGCAACTCGATGCGGCCCGGCTGCTCGGCGTCCCCGAAGCTCGCATCCTTCGGGACTATGCATTCCCAGCGGCCACGCGGGCGATCGCAGCGGGGGGCACACTCGCCGCGGCGCGAGCGCTCGGCGAGTTCGGGGCCACGATCACGTTCGCCGGAAACGTCGAGGGCGCGACGAGAACGCTGCCACTCGCCACGTTCACCGCGCTCGAACGCGATCCCGATCTGGCCCGCCTCATCGGCGTCGTGCTCATCGGTCTCGCCGTACTCGTCGCCGCCGCTCAGCGGCGGGGAATCCGCACTCGTCAGACGCTCAGGTGATCGTCCAACCGCCGTCGACGAAGATCGTCTGACCCGTCACGAAGCTCGACGCGTCAGATGCCAGGAACAGCAACGCCCCGTCGAGCTCGTGGGCCCGGCCACCCCGGCGCATGGGCGAGCCTCGTTCGACGAACGCTCGACCACGATCGTTGTCGAACATCGCATCCGACGTCATCTCCGATTCGAACCAACCCGGTCCGATCCCGTTGACCCGGATCCCGTAGCGGGCCCATTGCGACGCGAGGTCACGGGTCAGATTGATCATCCCACCCTTGGCGGCCGCATAGCCGGCGACGTTGAGCGGCCCTCCGCCAACCGCTCCGAGCACGGACGCGATGTTCACCATGGTTCCGGGTCGCTCGTGTTCGATCATCCACCGGGCGGCTCGAATCGACAGGTCATACGGCGCAGCCAGGTCGATCTGCAGTTCGTGGCGAAAGCCAGCGACATCGTCCTCGTGCGCCGGCACGATGCGGTTGATGCCTGCGTTGTTGACCACCACATCGATCGCCCCGAACGCAGACAACGCAGCATCGATGCACGCCGGAGCGGCCTCATCGGTCGAGAAGTCGGCCCGTACGGCGACCGCCGCGCTGAGCGACTCTGCAAGCGTTTCGAGCCGCTCCAGTCGACGTGCGGCAAGGACGAGCTGCGCACCGGCCGCATCGCACACCCGGGCGAACCGTTCGCCGAGACCAGAAGAGGCACCGGTGACGATGACGACCTTGCCGTCGAGGCGAAACGATGCGAGCGGGTCTTCCATGACCGGATCCTTCACGAGTCGGGTGCGCCGTCGCCTGCACCGAGGTGTTCGAGCAGAAAGTCTCGTTGGAGGTGGAGCAGGTTCTCGGCGACCTGTTCTTGTGGCGTCATGTGAGTGACTCCCGAGAGAGGCAGCACCGTGTGCGGCTTGCCGTGCGCAAGTAGTGCGTGAGAGAGACCGAGCGTGTGCGCCGCGACGACGTTGTCGTCCGCCAGACCGTGGATCAACATGAGCGGACGCTCCAGACGATGGGCGTCTGCGATCAGGTCCGTCTGCGCATAGTGCTCCGGCACCTCATCGGGGTGACCGAGATATCGCTCGGTGTAGTGCGTGTCGTAGAGCCGCCAGTCGGTGACCGGTGCACCCGCAACGGCCGCATGCACCGCATCGGGTCGACGAAGCACCGCAAGTGCCGCGAGATAGCCACCGAAGGACCAGCCGCGTATGCCGACCGCCGAGAGGTCGAGGCGTTCGTCACGAGCCGCGAGATCCTGCAGCGTCTCGATCTGGTCGTCGAGCACCGGTCCGGCCAGATCGCCGTACACCGTTCGCTCGAAGGCGGGACCGCGTCCGGGGGTGCCCCGACCGTCGATGACGACGACCGCGAACCCCTGCTCGGCAAACCACTGCGAGGTGGCGAAGGCGTTTCGGGCCGTCAGCACGCGTTGTGCGTGCGGTCCGCCGTACGGGTCGAGCAACACGGGCAGCGGAGAGCCGTCGTGGCCTGACGGCACGCACACCGCCGCATTGCATGAGCGCGGGCCGGCCGACGTGAAGAACGGCGCAATCTCGAACCCTGGCGCTTCGGCGAACGACTCGACGTGCGTCGTCGTGCCGTCGTGCCACGAGATGACGTGGGTGCTGTCGTCGGCGGGGTACGCGGACGACGTGACCATCGTGCCGCCACGGGCGGAGGCCGAGCTGTACAGACCGGCCTCGGAGCGTTCCGTCACGGTTCCGTCCCAGCCGATGTGCACGATGATGCTGTCGATGCCACTTCGGGTCGCCGTCACGAGACATCCCTCGTCATCGTGAGCAACGACGCTGCGGACGTTCAATCCGACGGGACTGAATGGCGTGCCGTCTCGAGCGAGCCGTCTCGTGTCCGTGTCCGCGTCGTCGACGATCATGAGCAAACCGGCGCCCGAGTCGATCGGAAGACCCGGAAACAGCTCGGTCCAGTGTTCGTCGTCGACTCGGGCGATCTCGCGAGTCGTGCCGTCGTCGGGGTCGGCCTCGAGCACGACGGTCGAACGCTGATCGCGCGGTTGGCCGACGATCAGGAGACGCTCGCCCCAGAGCACGTCGCAGAGGTATTCGAGCGAGCCGCCCTGCGACCAGTCGACGCGACGGACCGGGCCGTCGTCGACGTCGACGATCCACAACTCGACGTGCGCGTTGTCTGCGCCTGCGGCCGGGTACCGAATCGGACGCGGCGCGGTGCCCGGACGATCGGGTGCAGCGATCCACCATTCCGGAACCGGCGACGTGTCGACTCTCGCCACGGCCATCTGCTGCCCTGTGGGCGCCCACCAGAACCCTCGCCCTCGTCCCATCTCCTCGGCCGCGACGAATTCCGCACTTCCCCAGGAGACGGTGTCGCTCGATTCGAGGCCGGGGATCTCACGATCCGTCGATCCAGTCGAGAGGCGAAGGCTCGCACCGCTCACGTAGGCGACCCGGTCCGATCCGGGCTCTGGTCGAGGGTCGAAGGCATCGGCGGCGCAGGCGAGTTCGCGGCGTACCCCGGTGTCCGTGTCGATGCAATGCAACGATCCGCCCAGAACGAAGTAGACCGCAGCGAGATCGGGGGTCGCCACATAGGTGACCACGCCGCCCGCCTGCTCTCGGGCACGCTCTCGGCGGGCCTTCTCCGCTGCCGTGAGCGCGGCATCGTCGGCCCCGCTCGCATCGTGGAGCACCGTCGGCGTCGGCGCGCCACGACGAAGGGTCCACAAGCTGTTGGCGGCATCATCGGGACCCGACGATCGAAGAAACACGACACGATCACCGTCTTCGGAGATCGAGAATGAGCGCGGAACCCCGAGCGAAAAGCGTCTCGTTCGGGCGTGACGCCTCGGAAACGTGGCCAATGAGTCAGAAGGTGACGATTTCGACACGTCGTCATCTTGGCCTGTGGCGCCCCCATGACCGATGATTAGGCGCGTGAGCACCGAGATTCCCGTCGACGACGAGACCCGCGCAGCCCTGCTGCTGTTCAACGAACGCCTCGAGGCGTCCGCGGCCGCCGACCGAGCGGCCAAGCGGATCGCCAAGGCCGAGCGCGCAAAGACCGAGGCCGCCGCCGCCGTACGAAAGGTGGGCGACAACCCCAACGCCTCGGCCGAGGAGAAGGCCGAAGCCGAGGCGCGCTACAAGGAAGCCGTCGACGCGTTCAACACGATCCGGGACAACCCTGACGCCGAGATGCCAAAGGCGACGCAACCCGAAGACGCTGGGGCCGAGGCCGACAGCGATCCCGATCCAGAGCCGACCGAAGTCTCCGCGGACGAAGAGGCCCCTGCCGCGGCCTCCAGCGCCTCCGAGGAGGAGTAGAACCCGCCGATGGGCGCCCGGATCGTTGGGAGCGGGATCTGCCTGCCCGAGACGATCGTCACCAACCATGATCTCGCCGAGATCATGGACACGTCGGACGAGTGGATCCGCTCGCGTTCCGGCGTCGAAGCACGACGCATCGCATCACCGGGAGTCGGGTCGGCTGAGCTCGGCGCGGCCGCGGTTCTGGACGCAATCGACGACGCGGGTCTGGCGCCGGGCGACGTCGATGTCCTGATCTCGGCAACGATGACGCCCGATCACTACGCGCCCGGCAATGCGCCCCTCATTCAGGACCGAGCGGGACTCGGCACGATCGCCGCACACGAGATCCGTCAGCAATGCGGAGGATTTCTCTACGGCCTCGACCTCGCCGATGCGCTCATCGCCTCGGGACGAGCCGAAACCGTGGTCATCGTCGGCGCCGAGGTACATCGGGGCTACATGCCCTACGGGGACAGCATGGACATCCTGCTCGGTCAGCGCACCGGACCACCGACCGAGGCCGATCGCGCCCGCGCCACCGAAGGTCGGGCCTGGAGTGTGCTCTTCGGCGACGGAGCCGCCGCAATGGTGCTCCAGCCCGGCCCCGAACACTCCGGGATTCTCGGGACAACCCTGCACACCGACGGATCGTTGTTCGAACTCATCCACGTGCCGGGCCCAGGGTTCATCAACTACCCGTGGTCGTCGGTCGACCAGATCGAACAAGGCCTCCATCAGCCGTCGATGAACGGCGGCGAGTTGTTCCGAAACGCCGTCCGGCTCATGCCCGCCGCCGTGCGAACCGTGCTCGAAGACGCGGCGCTCAGCGTCGACGACCTCGACCTCGTCTTCGCACATCAGGCGAATCAACGCATTCTCGACGGCGTCGCCAAACAACTCGGGATCGACCCCGCAAAGGTTCCGTCGAACATCGCCCAGTACGGCAACACCACTGCGGCGACCCTTCCCCTACTCTGGCACGACTGCAAAAACGAGAACAGGGTGCCCGAAGGCACCCTGTGCGCGTTCACGGCGTTCGGTGCCGGCGCCCACTGGGGCGCCGCCCTCTACCGAGCCTGAGCGAGCAACGTCATCACTTCTTGATGCTGCAACACGTCGCCGCTATGCGACGAGCAACGTCATCACTTCTTGATGACGTACGTATCGCCGATGCGGTCCATGACCGTGCGGTGTTCCTCGTCGCTGAACAAGAATACGAGCGAGACGATGTTGAGCACCAACAGCCCCAGCCCGATGATGATGTTCAGGATCGGGATCTGACCAACGATGCCCAGGATCTTGTTGGCGCTGCGACGAATACCGACAGGCAGACCAAGCGGCTCGGTGCCGTCACGCTGCACGATCCGCAGCCCCAACACGAGCTTGCCGACCGTGCCCGACAGGTAACTGTTCATCAACGTCCAGTAGGCCGCGGTGACGATCGCGCCGACGATCGCGAGCCCGATGTTGATCTCGACGTCTGCACCGTCGCCGCTGAAGGCCGAGAACGCCGCACCGATGCCGAACGGGATCGAGATGATGATGCCGATGATCCCGTCGATCACGGCCGCAGCGATGCGAAGCCAGGGATCCGCGAGCTGTTGACCGCTCGCAAGGCCGCCGGCGCTCGGCGCCACGTAGCCGGCCTGCTGCTGCATGCCCTGCTGCTGTGGGCCACCGACCCAACTCGATCCATCCCACCATCTCACCGTGCCCGGAGGGTCTCCCTCGGCGGGGTACCAGCCTGGGGGTTGCGTGCCGTCAGTCATCAGTCACCACCATCGACCGGTCCGGACGGTCCGGGTCGGTCAGCTCCGAATGTATTCGACCGTCACCCCCCGATGACGAACCGCCGGTCCGGCACCTGCCCGCTACGGTGAACTTCGATGGCCCCGATCCCTTACGAGCTGCACCACATACCCGCGCTCGAACGTCCGCTCTTCATCATGGCGTTCAAGGGCCTCTTCGACATCGGCGAAGCGGCAACGGCCGCCGTCGACTGGCTGTCGATGCATCACGCTGGTCAACCCGCAGCGTCGATCGACCCCGAACTCCTCTTCGACTTCCAAGAGACCCGCCCCGAGGTCCGACTCGGAGCAAACGGGCTTCGAGAGATCCACTGGCCAACCAACAACCTCCTCTGGGCCAAGACCCCCGACGGTGCGCGCGACCTGATCCTGCTGTCGGGTATCGAACCGCATCTTCGGTGGCGATCGTTCGGTGAGACGATCGCCGAACTCATCACCAAGACCGGCGTCGAGCTGGTCGCGACGCTCGGATCGACCCTCGGCACGATCCCCCACACCCGGGCCTTTCCCGTCACCGCCTCGACCTCGAATCCCGATCTCGCCAGCCGCCTCGAACTCGACCTCCCCACCTACGAGGGCCCGACCGGCCTCATCGGGGCGCTCCACGACTCGCTCGCACAGACCGTTCCGGCGCTGATCTCACTTCGCGTCAGCGTCCCGCACTACATCCCCGGCGCCCCAGCACCGAAAGCAACTGGTGCGCTGCTCGCCCGACTCGAGGCCCTCACGGGCGTGGACACCGACCACGCGGGTCTGGCCGACGAGATCCGGGACTGGGAGTCCCGCGTGCATCTCGCCATCGCCGACGACGAAGAGGTCCGGGCCTACGTAACCCAGCTCGAGGCGTCTCACGACCTTCAGCCGTCGATCGAAACCGAGGATCCGTCCGCGCTCACCGAGGAAATCGAGAACTTTCTGCGCGAGCGCCCCGACCCGACCGACTGATCGGATCGCCTCAGCCGAACGAGCAACACGACCCCCTCAAGGCGTCGCCTCCGATCGCCGTCTTGAAAGGGATGGCTTCGATATCGCCGCCGCAGCGCGACACCGCTGACCGCGCCCATTCGGCGCACCCGGGGACACGCGTGCGCCGCGAGCGCCGAACGCGGAGCCGGATCGCCGAACAGATGCGGGTGCTCGGCCCCCTCGCGGCCGCGTGGTCCTGTGGCGCAGCTGCGCTCCTTGCGTTGCTCGGCAACGGCCCCTCGTCCGATGCACGCCTCTTGCTCGACCCGGCTGCCGTCGCCGGCCTGCCCTGGTACACCGGACTGATCTCCAATCTCGGAGTGATCCTGTGGGCCGTGGCCACCGTGAGCGCCATGTCCGCAGCCCGAATCGCCCGTCTCGGCAATCGTCACGGCGCAGCCGCCTACCTGACGCAAGGGGGTGGGCTGTCGGTCTTGTTGCTCTTCGACGACCTGTTCCAGCTGCACTCCGCCGTGCTTCCCGAGTTGATCGGCACGCCGAAATCGTTCGTCCTGCTCGTGTATCTGACGGCGCTCGCCGGCTGGATGCTGACGAATGTCGAGCAGGTTCGTCGGACTCGCTGGATGTTGCTCGCCGCGTCCGCGCTCGCACTCGCGGTCTCGATCGTGATCGATCAGTTCGCGCCCGGACAAACGTGGTCGCTGATCGCCGAAGACTCGGCAAAGTTCTTGGGGATCATCGCCTGGGCGCTGTACTTCCACCTGACCGGCACGGACATCGCCGGTTCTGTGGTGGGCTCGCTCCGCGACGACGAGAGCTGATCGCGCGGTCGGTCCGGTATCTGCGACGATGGAACCGTGTCGCTGACGAACATCCTCCTCGGCGCAGCGATCGTCGCCGGTCTGTCGAGCGGCCTCGCCGCGCGGTTCCGGAGCTGGGGAACCGGCCTCGGCGACCTCTTGCTGGCCACCGTCACCGGTGGTCTGATCACGATCCTCACCGCCGTCGTCCTGAGCATCACGCACAACCTGAACATCTTCGGTCTCATCCATCTCGTGTACCTGATGCTGGTCGTCGCCCTTCCGATCGGGTTCGCCATCATCGCCGTGCCCCATCTGCTCAACGCCGAGTACTCGACACCGATCGTCGCTCGTCTCATGGTGCCGGTCGGCCTCGCGCTCGTCGGAGTCGGCATTTGGGCGACCCACATCGAGCCGTTCCGCCTCGTCGTCGACGAGCAAGGACTGTCTGCGCCAGGCGCATCGGCTCCGATCGTCGTCGGGGTCATCGCCGACCTGCAGACGTCGTCGATCGGCGACCACGAGAACGCCGCGCTTGACGCGGTCCTCGCAGCCGAACCCGACATCGTCACGATCCCGGGCGACCTCTTCCAGTTCGACCGGCCAGAAGACTTCGACGCCGCCGCACCCGAATTCGTGGGTTGGCTACGTCGACTCCAGGAGGGCACCGATCACGTGGTCGTCGTGAACGGCGACGCCGACGACGCCGAACAACTCGAGGCCCTCGCCAAGACGACCGGCGTGACCCTGCTCGACGACTCCATCGTCGTCATCGACGTCGATGGCCAGCCCGTCACCGTGATTGGCCTGTCGACGCCGCTCGAAGGCGACCGTCGCGAGATCGACCCGATCGTCGCCGAGCAGATCAACTCGACGATCCGCGATCGCGATGTCGCGATCATGGTCAGCCATCGGCCTGACGTCGTGCTCAACTTCGAGTCGGACTGGCGCATCGACCTCGTCGTCTCCGGCCACACCCACGGAGGGCAGGTCCGACTGCCGTTCATCGGTGCACCCTTCACCCTCACCGATGTTCCCGACACCGTGGCCGAGGGAGGACTCCACCTCGTCAACGGGCATCCGCTCTATGTCTCGACCGGGGTTGGGCTCGAACGTGGTCAGGCTCCCCAGTTGCGCTTTGGGGTCCGCCCGTCCGTCGGCCTGCTCACCCTCGTTCCGGAATGACCGGTCGCCGGGGGGTGAACGCCAACCGATCTCAGCGGGCGACGTCGACGACGACTCGGCCCCTGATCTGACCGGCCACGATCGCCTCGGCGACGCCGGGTGCATCCTCGAGGCCAACCTCGGTGACCATCGAGTCGAGGAGCGACGTGTCGAGATCGGTGGCGAGTCGTTCCCAGGCCTCGGTGCGACGTTCGGGCGACTCATGCACCGAGTCGACGCCGACCAACGCCACGCCGCGCAGGATGAACGGCGCGACCGAACCCGGTAGGTCCATGCCCTGCGCGAGACCGCACGCCGCAACGCAGCCACCGGGATGGGTGGCGGCGAGCATGTTTGCGAGGGTGTGGCTACCCGCCACGTCGATACCCCCCGCCCATCGGGCGGACCCGAGCGGACGAGACGACGGTTCGGACAACTCCTCCCGGGCGATGCAGTCGGTGGCTCCCAACGACCGGAGGTAGTCACCCTCGGCGTCGACGCGACCCGATGACGCGATGACGTCGTACCCGAGCTTGGCGAGGATGGCCACGGCAACGCTGCCGACGCCGCCGGCAGCGCCCGAGACCACGACCGGCCCCGAGTCGGGGGTTACGCCGTTGCGTTCGAGCGCCAGGACACAGAGCATGGCGGTGTAGCCCGCTGTGCCGATCGCGGCTGCGTGATAGGTCGAAAAGTCATCCGGGAGTGGCGTCAACCACTCCGCCTGCAGCCGGGCACGCTCGGCGAGACCGCCCCAGTGTTTCTCGCCGACGTCCCACCCGTTGCACACGACTCGGTCGCCGACCTTGAGCGACTCGGACTCGGTCGAGATGACGGTGCCGGCCAGATCGACTCCCGGGACCATGGGCCAGCGACGAACGATCGGAGATGTGTTGGTGATGGCCAGGCCGTCTTTGTAGTTGATCGTCGAGTACTCGACGGCGACGGTGGTGTCGCCCTCGGGCAGGTCGTCGTCGGTCAACTCCACGACGGCGTGGGAAAACTCGTCTTCGGCGGACTTGGAGAGCAGCAGCGCTCGCATCGTGGAGCCCCTTTCGTTCGGGCCAAATGCCCGGCCGGAGCCTACCCGTCGACGCTCAGTCGCGAGGTGAGAGCGGAGGCGCCAACCGTGGCTCCTGCGCTCCGGCGGCGCGCACCGACGACGCGTTCTGGAAGGCGAACATCGCCAAGAAGATCGGCCCGAACAGGCTCCCCGTCCACAGCCACAACCCGACCGCTCCAAGGCCCGCGGTCATGACCGAGATGATTGCCGCACGGCGTCGCCGCACCGCCACGGACCCCGGGAGAAGGTCAGCCATGATGTGCCCACCGTCGAGCGGCAGAACCGGCAGGAGGTTGAGGGCGCTCCACACGAAGGTGGTGAAAATCCCGATCCGGTACAGGTCGTCGACGAAGGGCGTCGAGGTGATCAGGCCGCTTCGGGCGATGACCACGACCACGATGCCGAGCAGGATGCCGGCGATCGGCCCCGCCGCGCTGACGAGAATCGACTCCGCTCGGCTCGGCGGACGGACCGGGCGATAGCGGGTCAGGCCGGCCATGCCAGCCAGCGTGATGGTGGGTGTGTGCGCCGAACCCTGCCGTTGCGCGACCACCGCATGACCCAGTTCGTGAACCAGCACGGCGATCACGGCGATCACGACGAAGGCGACGATTCGATCGAGCTGTGATTCGAACGAGAGGTAACCGAGAAACGCCACGGTCAACAAGAACGAACCTTCGATCGAGACGGGAAAGCCGAAGAGTCTGAAGCTCATGATCGTCCCAGTGCAGCACGTTCGTCGGCGTTGAGACAGCCGGAGATCTGTTGATCGACGCGAGCGATCTCGGTTGCGTCACCGGACAGATCTGCTTCGATCGTGGTCCGGACGAACTCGGTGTCGCGATAGAGCTCGTCGATGCAGCCGATGGTCGGGGCGGACAGGATCCCACCGATCTGATCGGAGAGGGCCCGTCCGACCGAGACACACGACGAGTACAGGCCGAGGTATTGCTCCTGGACGTCACGATCCGCGAGGAGAAAGTCGAATGAGCCGTCGGCGACGAGCGCCTCCCAGAAACCGAGGATCGACTCATCGGTGCGTAGTCGATCCGACACGCACGACGCTTCGCTCGGTGGTAGGGACTGCCCGCCGGCCGGGAGCAGCTCGGCTGAGAACGCATCGACGGTCGTCGCCGACGCGCAGCGCCTGACCGCGGCCACGATCTCCGCGCCGTCGGGATCATCGACCGTCGAGTCCGCGCAGGTCTGCTCGTCGACGGTCAGGACAAGTCCTGCATCGGCGAGCGCCCGCCACGCATCCGCGTTCGGCGAATCTTCGACGATGACCGCCTCCGTCGCACCCGTGTCGCCGGTATCCCCGGTCCCGGCGAGGCTGGTCGCGTCGGAGGCATCTTGTCCCCCCGTGTCTGGCTCGGCGTCGACGTCGTCGCCGTCGGGAGTGCCGTCGAGCACCGTCGTCGAGGTGGCCTCGGCCGTCTCGACCTCGCTGTCCGCTTCGGGGGTCGTCGTGGTCGTCGAATCAGGACCGGGTCCGGGCTCGACGATCGACGGCTCGTCGGAGCAGGCGGTCACCAGAAGAACGATCGTGGCCACGAGCGCGACGACACGCCGGAGAGGAGACATGGCGTCGATCGTAGATCTCCGTGCACGTCATGTGGCCCCGCCCGCCGGCTGACACGCCAGACTGGGGTCCGCCATGTCTTCCTCCCGCACCGGAGCACGCCAGATGCTGCGCGGACTGATCGTCCTTGCGATCCTTGCCGCGGGGTGTTCGTCAGCGCCGGACCCGTTCGAGCAGGCGAGGCTGCCTGTCGACAGTGTGACCAGCACGACCGCGCTCGTTCCGCGTCGCGCCGGCGAACCCCAGCCAACGCCGGCCCTTTCCCCCGATGATGCCGAGAGCCAACAACTCGACGGCGCCCGAGACGTGATCCATGTGCTCGGCTCGCTGGCAGTGGTGCCTGATGACGTCGCCGACTGGACCGCCGATGCCCCGATTCTCGGTGACGATTTGGCAACGGTCGTTGCCCTTGGGTGCCCCCTCGATGACGACCGCTGCACGGCGACGCCGCTCGACATCCTCGCGGCGTCACCCGTCGATGTGGTCAGCCTCGCAACGGACGCCGCCGAAGCCGGAGGCATCGCAACCCTTGCGCTCGCTGCCGAAAGCGCCTCCGCCGCCGGAGTCCGCGTGGTCGGGTTCGGGGCGACCGTCGAAGCGGCGGTCGCACCAATCATCCTCGCGGGCACCTCCGGCGAGATCGCCGTGCACGCAATTTCGTTGAGTTCGGCGACGCCGGTCGCAGAGGCAACCGACACGCAGGCCGGGATCGCTGGTTCGGCTGCGCTCCCATTGCTCATCGAGCAGATCGAAACCAGCGTGCGAGAAGGCCGTGGTGTGATCGTTCTGGTGGATTGGGGGCCGGGCGAATCGCGGGCGCCCGACACGGCTCGCGCCGAGCAGGCCGCGCTGTTCGCCGAGCTCGGCGTTGACGCGATCGTGGGTGCCGGATCCGGATTCTTGCAACGCTTCGACCGAGTCGACTCGACGGCGGTTGCGTACGACCTCGGCCATGCGACCACCGAGGCGGACGACCCGATTCTTCGCGACACGGCGATCGCTCGGCTCGAGTTCGGCGTGCCCGGCGCGTCGTGTCTTCTTCCCGCGACGGCGACTCCGCAGGGGCCGCTGCTCGGTGCCGAGTCGAGTTGCTGAGAACGACCCGTTTCGTCAGTCGACGTCGAGCAACCCGCGCTCGACCAGCTGCTCACGAAGCTGTTCGGGACTGGTGAAAAGCAGCGCGTCGAAGCCGAGCGAGGCGGCCGCAGAGATGTTCGCGGTCGAGTCGTCGATGAACACTGCGTCAGCAGGATCGAACCCGTGCCGCTCGCAGAGCAACTCGAAGATTGCTGGATCGGGTTTCGTGATGCCTTCTCGTCCCGAGATCACCATCGCATCGAAGTGTTCGAAGAACGGATAGTTCGCCTCGATCATCGCGAAGGTGTCCCGACCCCAGTTACTCAGGGCGTACAACCGGACACCTCGACGGGCGAGCTCCTCGAGGATCGTCACCGAACCGGCGATCACTTCGCCGAGCGTTTCGACCCATCGATCGGCAAACGCCATCACGAGGTCGTGATGGTCGGGATGCTCGGCGGCCACCATCGCCGCCACCTCGGGAAGCGGCACGCCGCTGTCCAGACGCTGGTTCGCTTCCATCGTGAACACGTTGTCGAGAAACCAGTCGAGCAGGTCCGGATCGTCGATCAGTTGCTCGTAGAGCAGGCGCCGATCCCATTCGATGAGGACGTTGCCGAGATCGAACACCACGACGGGACTCATGAGAACTCTCCTCGATGACTCAACGGAGTCGCACCCTGCCGTCGCCAGCCTCGACCACCCGACCGATTCGGGCGGCCTCATGGCCAGAGGACCGGAGCTCGGTGACGGCGGCAGTCGCCGCCTCTGCGTCAGTTGCGCCGAAGACCAGCCCTCCAGACGTCTGCGCATCCGCGAGCAACGTCACCTCGAGATCGCTCGCACGTCCCCGATCGAGGCGCGGCTCGATCCACTGGAGGTTTCGCCCCGTTCCGCCCGGGACCGAACCGGCCTCGGCCAGCGCTCGGGCACCGTCGATGAGCGGAACTGCACCGACGTCGACCTCGACGACGACCTCGGACTCCGCGCACATCCGGCCCAGGTGGCCGAGAAGCCCGAATCCCGTGACGTCGGTGGCACCCGTCGCGCCCGCTGCGATGGCGGCGGTGGCCGCAGCGTCATTGAGTCGGGTCATCGAATCGAGCGCCGCATCGACCACCTCCGCCGACGCCAGGTCACGCTTGATCGCTGTGGTGATGATCCCGATGCCAAGTGGCTTTGTCAGCACCAGTTCGTCGCCAGGGCGCAGACCCGCGTTGGTCAAGAGCGCGTCGGGGTGGACTTCGCCGACGACGGCCATGCCGTATTTCGGTTCGGGGTCGTCGATCGTGTGGCCTCCGGCCACGACGAAACCACCGGCCGACGCAATGGCCTGACCACCGAGAAGGACGTCGGTCAGCATGTCCGAGGGCAGCGCCTCGGTGTTCCACCCGACGAGGTTCAATCCGAGGAGCGGACGACCTCCCATCGCGTAGACGTCGGAGACCGCGTTGGCGGCGGCGACGCGCCCCCACGTGAAGGCGTCATCGACGACGGGAGTGATGAAGTCCGCGGTGGCAATGAGCGCGCGCGAGTCGTCGAGTCGCCACACGGCAGCGTCGTCGCCAGTCGCCGCTCCCACGAGCAGGTCCGGATGATCGGTTGGGGTGAGTCGGCCCACGACCTGGGCCAGTTCGCTCGGATCGAGCTTGCAGCCTCAACCAGCGCCATGGCTGAAGGCCGTCAGCCGCGGTCGGTCAGTGCCGGCGACGTCGTCAGGAGTTCCCATTGCGCTCCTCTCCCTGTCGTGAGCCCTGTCGTGAGCGTGGTGTCGATGGATCACGAATGCCGTCATGGTCGGCATCGATCGACGAGATGAAGCGGGCGATGTCGCCTTCGTCGAGGTCGTGGTCGTAGTCGAAATCGTCGCGTGCGACGTCGAAGACCGTGCGATCGATCGCAACGACCTCGTCATACGCAGCGTTGCGGCGCGGCGTGCGACCATCACCGACGATCGACGCCTGCACGACCTCGGTGTGCTCGTGTCCTTCGATCATTCGAACGTGTGCCGGCACCATGTCGAGATCGGTGTCGGCAGACGCAATGATCACCCGGTCGATGTCTCGACGGGTGCACATGGTCAAGGCGTCGAGTGCCAGCCACACGTCGATCCCCTTTTCCTCGCCCCGGCGCCGGGACTTGACCTTGGCGGTCCGAGTCTCGCCTCGATGATCACGAGGGTCGCCGAGATCGCGGTCACGGATGTCCCACTCCCAGCGGTACCGAAGCGTCTTCTCGAGCACGACGACATCGGTCGCAACCATCAGTTCGTGGCGGCGCCGCTCCGCAGCATGGCGAGCCTCGTCGACATCCGGGTCCGGAATCCCGGTCGCATATCGGATCTCGATCAGCTCGTCGTCACCGGCGAGCGCTCGACCGAGCAGCAGCGGATGCATGTTCCCGTGGCCGAAGGCGTACCGCGCGCCGATGGTGATGTTCTGTCCATCGATGAAGACGCCCACGCGCACGATCCCAGCCTACGGTGACGACATGCCCTCCGAGACCACACCTGCCGGCCTGCCCCGCGACATGTTCGTTCCCGCGGACCTGGCCACCGCCGGCGACCTCGCCGCCGAACACGAGGCCAACGGCATCGCCGGCATTTTCACCGCCGAAACCGCGCACGATCCGTTCCTGCCGCTCGTCGAGGTCGCCCGACGGACACAGCGCTGCGACATCGGCACCGGAATCGCCGTGGCGTTCGCCCGCACCCCGATGACGGTCGCCTACACCGCACGGGACCTGAACGAGGCGTCTGGAGGTCGGATGATTCTCGGCCTCGGCAGCCAGATCAAGCCCCACATCACCAAGCGGTTCTCGATGCCGTGGTCTGCGCCAGCCGCGCGGATGCGCGAGTTCGTCGAGGCACTACATGCGATCTGGGACGCCTGGGACGGCTCGGGGCCCCTTCGCCACAAGGGCGCCCACTACACGCACATCCTCATGAGCGACTTCTTCGACCCCGGACCCGCACAGCACGGTCGCCCACGGGTGCATCTCGCGGCGGTCGGACCAATGATGATCGACGTCGTCGGCGCGGTCTGTGACGGTTGGATGGTGCACCCGTTCCACACGCCCCAGACGCTCGCCGAGGTTGGGCTCCCCCGCCTCATGACGGCACTCGACGCTGCCGGACGGACGAGCGACGACGTCGAAGTCTCCGTGCCGGTGTTCGTGGTGACGGGCCGCGACGAGGCCGAGATGGCCGCGTCCGCGGCGGGAATCCGCGGCCAGATCGGCTTCTACGGATCGACACCTGCCTACTCCGCTGTACTCGAACACCACGGCTGGGGCGAGGCTCACCGAGAACTCAATCGGCTCACGAAGGAGAACCGGTGGGACGAGCTCGGCTCGGTCATCGACGACGAGATGCTCCAGACGTTTGCGGTCGTCGCCGAACCTGACGACGTTGCCACCGAGATCGATCGTCGCTATTCGGGTCTCGCCGATCGCATCAGCTGGTACACGGCCGCACCCACTTCGTGAGCCTTGGCCGCGCCGAGCACCCCACGTTCGACCGGCTCGAAGTGCACACCGTCCACGAGGAGCAGTTCGAACGGGCAGTTCGCCGTCTCCTGTAGCGCACGCCACGGATTCGTTGTCAGCGCGTCGTCGGACTCTGAGGCGGACACGTAGAGCATCGGCACGCCAAGTGCCTGAGGCCGGTAGGCGAGCGATGCCGACCGGATGACGGGCCCCAAGCGACGTTCGGCATCGACGGGATCCGGGGTCGCGCCCTCCGCTCGAGTTCGGCGATAGCGGCGGCGGGCCAGCGCGAACTCGGCTCGCTCGCGTGCACGATTGCCCGCTTCGGCCACCAGCGGCGCTGCTCCTTCGGTCCGCAGGAGCCGTCGATACTTCGCAACGGGAGTCTCGGGTGCGTCCACGTGCATGCCACCCATGACGGTGTCGACGAGGACGATCGCCGCAACGTCGTCCCCTCGCGCCAGCAGCTGTTGAGCGATCTCCCAAGCGAGCAGACCCCCGGTCGACCATCCGAGAAGCACGTGTCCACCGGTCGGCGTTGGCGTGGCCGTGTCGAGCGCGGCGAGCATGACGCTCGCCTGCTCCTCGATCGTGTCGCGAACGTCGCTGTTGGCGTCGGCGCCAGGAAGCCGAATGCCGACGACCGGGATCGCCGGATCGAGCGCCCGGACGAGGTGCTCGTAGCGAAGCAGATTCCCGCCGCCGGGAGGAAGCAGAACCACCGGCGCCCGGCGGCCGTCTCGCCGGAGCCACTCGACCAGCGGATCGAGTCGGTCAGACGCGTCGTCTCCCGAGTCGACCGGGGAGCTCTGCTCCAGTTCGACGAGCGGGGCCACCTTGCGCGGTGTTGGCGCGTCGATCAATTCGCCGATTCCGACCCGCCGACCAAACGCCGTTTCGAGTCGGGTCACGAGCTCCACGGCAACCAGCGAATCCCCGCCGAGATCGAAGAAGTCGTCATCGGGGCCCACCGAAACGCCGAAGACCTCGCTCCACACATCCGTCATCGCGACAAGATTCGGGTCGACCGGACCGACGTGGCCGTCGGTTGCCGGCGCCTCCGCGAGCTCAGTTGACGGGGACACTGCCGTAACAAGAACCGCGACCTGGGCTCGGTCGATCTTGCCGTTTCTCGTGCGGGGAAGCTCATCGACTCGCTCCAGCTGGCCCGGAACATGGGTCGACGGAAGCCGCTCGCCAGCGCGCCGACGGACCTCGTCGAGATCATCGAGATCGGTCTCGACGAGACCGACGAGCGCCCCGTGGCGATCCGCCACCGCCGCCGCACGAACGCCCTCGATACCCATCAGGACCTGCTCGATCTCTGCAGGCTCGATTCGCACGCCGCCGATCGAGAGTTGGTCGTCGACACGACCGAGGAAGTCCACGGTCCCGTCCGGTCGACCGATCACCCGATCGCCGGTTCGATAGCTCAGCCCCCACGCGGTCTCGACGAAGGGCGATCGATCATCAGCTTCGGGTGACGCGGGGTCGGTATCGAAGCCGGCGTCGGACGCTCGAGCGAGGTAGCCAGCGGCGACCCCCGGTCCAGCGACCACCAGTTCTCCCGGCACACCGAGCGGCACAGGCCGGCCGCCCTCGTCGACGACGATGAGCGTCGATCCCGGAATCGGGCGACCGATCGGGATGCCAACCAGCGATTCGAGATCTGCGGAACCAACGACGTGCGCACTCGCCCACACCGTCGCCTCGGTGGGCCCGTATTCGTTGACCAAGGCCACCTCGCCGTGGCGAGTCAGGTGCCGCATCGCAACGTCGGCCGGGCATGCCTCGCCGGCGACGATGACCGTGTGCATCGAGTCCAGCTCTCCGGAGTCTCGAGCGAGCAACGCCCCGTACAGCGAAGGAACGCACAAGGTGTGGCTGACCCGATGCTCGGCGATTCGAGCGAGCAGCGCGTCGACGTCGTGAACCTCGCTCTCGGTGGGGATCACGAGGGTTCCGCCGTCGGCGAGCGTCCAGAAGAGCCCGGCGACCGACGAGTCGAATCCGGCGCTCGACACCAGGAGATAGGTCTCGACGCGGTCGCGGTAGAAGGACTGCCGGGCAGCGAGGGACGCGGCGAGATTTCCGTGCGAGATCGGTACGCCCTTCGGGGTCCCCGTCGAGCCAGAGGTGAAGATCACGTATGCCTCATCGTCGGCGACGGTCGGATGCGTCCGCTGCAGGGGCAGGACCGGCGCGTTCTCGGCGTCCGCGCGGACCGTCAGCACCTCTTGCAACCCCGGATGCATCTCACCAGCGGTGACGGCGACGGACACGTCGGCGGCGATCAGCAGTTCGGTGACCCGAGTCGCCGGGAGCGAGACGTCGAGCGGGACGTACGACGCACCGAGCGTCCAGATCGCTCGGATGGCGACCGGGAGGTGCACGGAACGCTCCAGCACGACGCCAACTCGATCGCCAGCAGCCACGCCACGTTCCCGGAGTCGAGCCGCCAAGGCTCGAGCCGCGATGTCGAGTTCGCGATAGGACAACTGCTGCGTTCCCGACACGACCGCAGACGCGTCCGGATACTGCTCGACCGCACGATCGATCGCGATCGGTGCCATCGGCGCAGAGCGATCCAGCGGCTCCCCGACCAGCACCGAGTCGGTCGGCGTGAACCCCGCAGAAGACGGGGAAGACCCGCACAGCGACATGATCGCTGCGTCGAACGCCTGAAGCATCGACCGTGCTTCTGCCCGACCCAGGACGGCGCCGCGATACTCGACGCCGAGCTCGATGCGCTCGCCGCGAATCTGCACGAAGAACGTGCAGTCGTTGACCGCGATCCCCGAGGCGAGAATCCGATGATCGGCGCGGACGCCCCCGAGCGAGGTCGGCGCGAGGTCTTCGACCGCGAGCATGATCGAGCCCTTCGGCTCGGGGATGCCCCGGTCGCGAGCCGATCGGATCAGATCGGCGAAGGGGGCGCTGCGGTGTTGGAGCGCATCGACGAGGGCGCTCGAGACCCGCCCAGCGAGCGACGTCCAGCCCTCCTCCGCCGGCTTCTCGATCAGGATTGGCAGCGGGTTGAGGAAGTAGCCGACCACCGGCGCGAGGTCGGGATGATCGCGGACCGACGACGTCACAGAGATCTCGAGTGGGCCGGAGGTCGTGCGACGGTCGAGCACCGTCACGAGCGCCGTCAACGCGGTTGCGAATGGCGTCGTTCCGGGGGCGGCACGCAGGTCCGACATCGACACCGACGACAGCTGATGGACGTAGCCGTCGGGTTCGATGTGTCGGCCGCGCACGATGAGCGACGCCGGCGGACGGTCCGCGTCGGGGTTCCAGACCTCGGCGGGGTCGGGCAATCGGGTGCGTTGCCACTCGCCATGAGCGGACGTCGTGGTCTGCAGCGCAGGGAGCGGCTCGCCCCGGTAGACGGTGTCGATCTGGTTCCAGAACACGTCGAGCGAACCCGCATCCACGACGCCATGGTGAGCGCGCAGCAGGATCGCCGGGCGGCCGTCACCATCAACACCCGACGTCAGATGGTGCACCGTGACGAGCGGGCCGTTGACGAGATCAAAGCTCTCGCGATTGATCGCGTCAGCGAGTCCGTCGATCGTCGCATGGTCGGCGTGAACCCGAGCGATCCGCACCGCTGCCCCGCCGAGATTGCGTCGTGTCGTCGAAAAACTCCGGTGCAGGGCCGGCTGGTGGGCCACGACGGCCCGAACCGCATCGTCGAAGCGATCGAGGTCGATCGGGCGATCGAGGCGATGGAGCCGAGCCACGTTGTATCGACGGTCGCTCGGATCGCGACGCCACTCGTACAACATGGCGCGCTCACCCGGGGACAGCGGTGGGGAGTCGTCGCGTTCGGGCGGGAGTTGGTGCGCAGCCTCGTCGCCACCATCGGCGTCCGCGATCCGTCGGTCGATCTCGATGGCGAGCGATTCGATCGTCGAGGCGGTGAACGCGAGCGACTCGGGGATCATGACCCCGCACCGTTCGCTGACTTCCACGATCATCTCGAGCGCGTGCAGCGAGGTGCCACCAATCGCGAAGAAGTCATCCGAGACCGTGTTGATCGGTCGACCGAGCACTCGGCTCCACGATGCGGCGAGCATCTGCTCCGTGTCGGATTCGGGCGACCGTCCGGTGCCGACGTTTGCGCCCTGCTCACGCATCGAGGGAGCGGGGAGCCGGGAGGCATCCACCTTCCCGTTCGGGCTCAGGGGAACGTCATCGACGAACTCGATCGCCGTGGGTACTGCGTGCGCGGGGAGCGCCTGTCGAAGTCGCTGCCGCAGCTCGTCTTCGAGCCGCACGGGGTCGACCCCTGGCAACGGCTCCACCCACAGGGTCAGGACTTCGGCGGGTCGGGGCTCGTAGCCGACTTCGGCGAGCATCGTCGCGATCTCGGCGAGTTCCTCGGGTCCCATCGGGTCGTCGAGCTCGTGCAGCGCTTCGTCACGCGTCTTGTGGCCGAGCCGCACGTCCCAGCTGTAGGGCAGGGCGTAGTTGTGATGGCCCTGTTCGAGTTTGTGGACGTGGATGCCCGCCGAATTGATCAGGCAGTTCGTCGACCGTCCCGTATCCGGCGGCCGGCGCCAGGTTTGGGTCCGTTCGAGCGTCTCGTACATCTCGGCAAGCGGGACGTCGACGTAGCGGTAGAAGTCGATGAAGGTTACCCGGTCGAAGATGTCGGTCCCATCGGCGGCCGCGTCGGTGATGAACGTCGTGTCGAAGTGTTCGCTGACGGCGTCGGGTGTCCGGTGGTAGACCCGGCGGGCCTCGGTGACGGTGTCGTCGATCCGCTCCGGGTCGAACCGCTCCGCATCGAACAGGCCCGGGACGAGGCGGGTCTCGAAGAACTGGCCGCGCGACAAACCGGTGACGATGGCCGGGATACCCAGTTCGTCGGCCGTTGCGAGCGCAAGGGTGTAGATCGTCTTGTAACAGCCCTGGCACACGTTCGAGAAGCGATCGAGGCTGTCACGGAAGATGTCGTTCATCGCGTCGACCGTGACGAACTCGTGGTCGACCCCGAGAGCCGTCGTCGCGCGGCGGACGTTGTCCTTCGCGATGTCGCTGATGAATCCGTTGTCCAAGGTGATCGAACGCACTCGCGCACCGAGCTCCACGAGCGCGTAGAGGGCGTAGGTCGAGTCCTTGCCCCCCGACAACAGGTGCAGCACGTCGTAGTCCCCGGCGGAACGTCGACGCGCGTCGGCCAGTTCGGCGCGCAAGTCGTCTTCGGTCCTGAACCACGCGGCGGCCTGGGGAGCAACGAGGTCGTGGGCGTGACAGGCCGAACAGATCCCATCGCCGTCCACGACGATCTCGGGCACGTCGTCGCCGAGTCCGCAGCGGACGCAGCGGGCGACTGGACGAGTCGGATCGGGCGTCCAGAGCCCGGCGACGCACCGGGCGACCCCGTCGACGTCGAGCGCGGCATGTTCGATCTCGGCAGGCTCGAGTCGGATGCCACCGACCTTCACCTGCTCGTCGATCCTGCCGAGGTAGACCATCCGGTCCGCATCGAGCATCCGAACGAGGTCGCCGGTCCGGTAGGCGCGGACGCCGCCGATCTCCACGAAACGTTCGGCATTGAGGTCGGGGCGTTGGTGGTAGCCCGCCGTCAGGCCCCGGCGGGTGAGGTGGAGTTCGCCGGCGACGCCCAACGGAACCGGCAGACCGCCCCCGTCGAGGATGTGGAGGCCGACACCCGGTGCGGCGTGGCCGATCGGCACCTCGGGACCCGGGTCTGCCGTGGCGTCGTAGCGATGGTCCATGCACCCAACGACCGCTTCTGTCGGACCGTATTCGTTGTGGATCTGGAGTCCCGGCCGACAGGTCGCCTCGAGTCGGTCGGCGAGATCGATCAGGAAGGCTTCGCCGCCGACGATGAGCGTGTCGAGCGGATGGCGGTCATCGATCATTCGCACGAGGAGCTCGAGATGAGACGGCGTTGCCTTGAGCATCGTGGCTCGACGTTCGTCGACGATCTGGCGCAGCGCGGGCAGCCCACCCTCGGGGTGCAGCGTCATCTGGCCACCGGACAGGAACGGCAAGAACAACGTCGTGATGGTGAGGTCGAACGACAACGACGTGAACAGCGGCATGATCGGCGCGTGGGCCCCGACGTAGGCCGTATAGGCAAAGCCCAGATACTCCGCGAGGCCGTCATGGGTGATCGGGACGCCCTTGGGCAGCCCGGTCGACCCCGACGTGTAGATCATGTACGCGAGCGAGTCACCTTCGATCTGCGGCGCAGGATCCGAGGGGGCGTGATCGTCGAGTCGCAGCTCGTCGAGCGAACGCAGGACAAGTTGACAACCCGCGTCCTCTCGAATGTGGGCCCTGCGTTCGTCGGGGTATGCGGGGTCGATCGGCACGAACGCGGCACCCGCGCGAAGGATCGCGTGAATCGCGATGACTGCGTCGGCACCGACGCCCATCTCGACGCCGACTCGATCGCCGACCCCGATCCCCCGGGCTGTCAGCGCGATACGGGCGGAGTCGATCTGCTCGTCGAGCGAACGGCCGGTCCATTCCGAGACCCCGTCGGCGTGTCGATGACGCATGACCACCCGATCTGCATGGTCTCGCAGACGCCGTGCGATCACGGTCGGCGCGGGCGATTCCAGGGGCGTTCCGGGCCCGGGTCGCTCCTGTTCGGCGAGCAGTGTCGCTTCGCCCTCGGTCCGCAATCCGACCGTGCCAACCGCTCGGTCCGGGTCGTCGAGCATCGCATCGATGACGAGGCCGAGATGTTCGCCGGCGCGCCGGCGATGGTCAGGCCCGGCGATCCGGTGATTGACGTCGATCGCAAGTCGGAGGCGACCTGATCCGTCGTAGTCGAGGGCCTGCATCCGGAGGCGATGGTGGGCATCGATGTGGCCTGGATGAACCCAGTGCGTGGTCGTGGGAAGGTCGCCGAACGCGCCGAAGGTCGCTGCGTGGACGTTGAGGACGACATCGAAGGTCTGTGGCGGGCTCGTCCCGGGCTGCGCGTGACGCAGGGTGTCGAACAACGCCCGCCCCCAGCGTCGGTGGATGTCGGCGAAGGAGTCGGCCGGCTCGACGGCGATCTCGACGGGGAACAACTCGACCAACGGCCCAATGACGGACTTGTCCTCCGGACGGACCCGGTGATGGACCGGTACGCCGATGACGATGCGGTCGTTGCCGAGGCGATGAAGGTACGCGGCCAGGACGGTTCCGAGCGCAACGGTGAGCGACAGGTCTGGCGAGATGAGCCGGAACCGCTCTGCGAGCAGGTCGTCGAGCCGACCCTGGCGGTCGACAAGGCTGACCTCGATTCGCTCAGCGGCCGTCGTGGGTCCGGCGTCGGGGGTGTAGAACGACGTCTGGGTTGGGGCGGGCGCGTTGGTTCGCCAGTGGTCGGCCGCGGCGAGCCATCGAGGGGTGTCTGCAGCGTCGTCGAGCCGCGCGGCGAGCGCTTCGTAGCTGTCCGACGGCTCCCATTCTCCGTGATAGGCGGCCGCGACCGCCTGGAAGATCGTCGCCGAACTCGCGGCGTCAGTGGCCACGTGATGGCAGTCGAACCACCAGGACCACCTGCCCGGTGCGACGTCGTCGCCCTCCGTGTCTGGATGCTGGATCAGGACCGAGTCGTAGACGGTGGTCGAAATGTCGATCGGTGCCGCGATGCGAGCGGCGCACCACTGGTGCATGTCGGACCACGGAACCTCGATCACCGACGTCGTGCTGGGTGGCTCGGCATGGATGGCGGGATGGGGGACGCCATCAACGTCACGCACATGGGTCCGAAGCGCGTCGGCCTTGCGGACGACGTGATCGACGGCGGCGACGAATCGTTCTGGGTCGAGGTCGCCGTCGATCGTGGAGAGGTTGGCCATGTTGGCCAACGGGACATCGGGATGAATCCGCTGCGACGTCCAGATCAGCTCCTGCGAAGCGGTCAGCCGTCGACGTGGTTCGAGACGGACGAGTGCCATCTCAGGAGGTTCGCTCCCCGACGAAGGCGGCGATCTTGGCGACCGTCTGGAAGTTCTCGATCGTGACGTCACCCGGCTCGACGGTGACGCCGAACTCGTCTTCGATCCAGTGGGTGATGCGGATGACCCCGAGCGAGTCGACGGCACCCGACAACAAGAGGTCGGTGTCGGGACCGACGGCCGTGCCGTCCACCACGACTTCGTCGGTGATGAAGTTCGTCAGCCGAGCATCGATCGTTGTCATCGAGTTGCCTCCACAGTCGTCGCCTCAGCGTCCTGCGCCAGCTGGACAGCCTCGTCCCGCAGCGCTCGCCGAGCCAGTTTGCCACTTCCAGTGAATTTTTTATGAGCCAATATCACCACTTGTGCCGGAGCACTCCAGCTTGGCAGTCGCTCGCGTGCGATGCTCAGGAACGCTGCGGGATCGAAGTCTGCGGGTGGCGTCACGACTCCGGCCACGAGCTCGTCCTCGCCCCCGGCGCGACGCAACACCCCCACAACGACGCCGTCCACCCCATCGATCGACTCGAGTTCGACTTCGATCCCCTCGACCTCCACCCGATGACCACGCACCTTGATCTGCATGTCTTCGCGCCCATGGAAGTGCAAGAGCCCCGTCGCCGGATCCGTCGAGACCAGGTCACCCGTGCGATACCACCGATCGCCATCCACCTCGGCGAACACGGCAGCATTTCGGGCATCGTCCTCGAAGTACTCGACCATGACGCCGTCGCCGGCGACCCAACCCACGCCGGCATCACCGACAGCCGACTCGTGCACGAGCTCTGGGGTGGGCGCATTGGGCCGAATGATCCGTAGGCGCGTTCTCGGCGTGACGCGTCCGATCGGGATCACCGTGTCGGCAGAAGGAGGTGTCTCGAGCACGTGGAACGTGCACATGTTCGTCTCCGCCGGGCCGAACACGTTCGCAAGCGTTGCGTTGGGTGCGTGCGACATGAACGCGGCGACCATGGCGCTCGGGATCACTTCGCCGCCGAATTGGACCCACTCAAGCGCCGAGAGATCACGATTCTCCAGGTCTCCACGCAGCACCATCTGCTGAATCAGGAACGGCACGGCGTACCAGTGGGTCACCGCCTCATCCTGGAGGCGTTGGGTATGACTCGCCGGAAACTGCTGGTAGGGCTCGGAGAAGACGACGAGCGTGGCCCCAATGCTCGGCACCGACCAGAGCGAGTGCGTCGAAATGTCGAAGTGGTGCGGCGCGATGTCGGCGACCCGGTCATCGACCGTCATCGGGAACAACTCGAGGGACTTGTGCACGTAGCCGAGCGCCGTCTCGTGCGAGTGCACGATCCCCTTGGGCTCGCCGGTCGACCCCGAGGAGGTGATGATGTAGGCGTGGTCCGTCGGATCGACGACGACCGGGATGGCGGGATCGAGACCATCGAGCAACGCGTTGTCCGCGGAGATCACCGACTCGAAGCCGGCGTCCTCCACGTTGGCGAACGTCGGGCCATGCGCCACGACGACTCGGATCGACATCGCCCGACGGATCCTCTCGACCCGCTCCGCTGGAGACGCAGGGTCGATCGGTACCGCGATCGCGCCGAGCGACACGACCGCGTGCATCGCACAGACCCCTTCGGCGCACTTGCGAAGACTCACTCCGACGCGGTCACCGCGCTCGACGCCCGCGTCCAGCAACGCTCGAGCGATCGTGGCACTGCGGTGGGCGGCCTCGGCCCAGGTCCAGGTCCGCGACACGTCGACGATCGCCGTGGCATCGGGACGTTCAGCTGCCCGATCGGGCAGCAGACTGGTCAGGGTGCTCATCGAGTTCTCCACGCGTGCCCGACGATCTGTCGTGCATCCACCAGCCAATCACTGACCGTAGAACATCTGATGCGTGATGCAACCGGACCAAAGGACCAAAAGTCGCCTTGCATCGCCCCTCCCGTGTGGTACTGCTGGTGCCGGCTGGCCAGAACACATCCGAACAACCACGTTCATCGCAGGGATGCACGAAAGGTACGAAGCCAATGACGTCGACGGATGCAGCGATACTGGGCGCGCTGCTCGACGAACACCATCCCCGGAAGGTCGAGGCCTCCGAGTGGGCTCACGAACACCTTCGTGATCCGCGCCTCGCCGAACGTGACGCCTCGTGCTCGTTCTGGCACGACGGTTGGGCGGCACTCGCCGAGCGCGGTGCACTGGCCATGATCGCCGACCCCGATCACGGCGGCAGCGGTCTCGACCTCGTCGACGCCCTGCTCACCTGGGAGGGCCTGGGCCACGGATGCACCGATGACGGCTTGATCTTTGCTGCGACCTCGCAGGCCCTCACGATGCAGCTGACCCTCGATCGATTCGGCTCGGACCTCCAGAAGAAGGAATGGCTCGCCAAGTTGACGGCGGGCGAGGCATTCGGGGCATTCGCCATGAGCGAGCTCGAATCGGGTTCGGACGCCTTCTCCCTCACGACGACGGCCACTCCCGTCGCGGACGGATGGCGACTCGACGGCACCAAAGCATGGGTCACCCTCTCGCCGATCGCCGACGTGCTCATCATCTTTGCGACGACCGACCCCTCCCTCGGGCGCTGGGGAATCACGGCGTTCGTGGTCCCGTCGGACACGCCCGGTCTGACCGTCGGGCCAAACATGCCCAAGATGGGCATGCGCACCACACCCTTCGCCATGGTCACCCTCGACAACTGTGTCGTCCCCGACGACGCCCGGATGGGTGCGGTTGGCGCGGGTGCGAGCATCTTCTCGGCCGCCATGGAGCCCGAACGCGGCTTCCTCCTGATCGGCAACCTCGGCGCACTCGAACGAGTCATCGACACTGCCGTCGCCTACGCCCGCACACGCGAGCAGTTCGGGACACCCATCGGCTCGTTCCAGGCCGTCTCGCACGCCATCGCCGACATGAAGGTCGGCCACGAGACCGCCCGACTCCTGCTCTACAAGGCCGCCGCGCTCCATCAACGAGGCACGCCGTCGATGCTCGCCGCCGCCATGAGCAAGCTCGTGGCGTCCGAAGCGGCGCTGCGCGGTGCCCTCAGCGCCGTCGACGTGCACGGCGCTCGCGGTTACGTGACCGAATACGAGATCGAACGTGACCTCCGCAATGCCGCCGGTGGCGTCATCTACGGCGGCGCGAGCGGAATTCAGAAGAACATCATCGCCCGGATGCTCGGGCTCCCGACCTGACCAACCCGGTCCAACCAATCAACCAACCAAAGCGTGAAGGAAGAGGCGGAGATGCCCAGAACCATGACCCTGCTGCAGAAACCCACGATCGTGATGGCTGCGGTGGCGATGCTCGTCGCGCCGCTGCTCGTCCTGGCGTTTGCGTCGCCCGCACGCGCCCACGACGGCACGAGCACCGTCATCTATCTCGACGTGTTCCCCGACGGCTCCGTCGAGGGACAGGTCGAGCATCCGGTTGTATTGCTCAACGAACTGTTCGATTTCGACCTCGACCCCGACGAGGCGTCCGAGGACGACATCGCGGCGACCAACGACGTGATGGCGCCATTCAACACAGCGAGCTTCGCCTTCTTCGCCGAGGGCCGTGAGTGGCCGGTGACCTTCACCGACACCGAGGTCGTCGAAACGGAGAACCGCCTGTATGCGGCCTACAACTTCGAACTCGACGACACGTTCCAGACCGCGCCTCGCCAGTTCGAGGTGACCTACACCGGGGTGTTCGACCAGGTCGCGGGCCACATCGGCTACGTCGTCGTCCGGACCGACCCCCAAACCGGCACCTTCCGCAACGACGACCCCGTCGCGGGCGACGAGAACCCGGCGGGCACGGACTTCCAGACCGATTTGTTGACGACCGACGACACCACCTCGATCGTCGACCTCGACGACCCGAACACCTTCGCTGCCCTGTGGGCCACGATCGATCTCGGCATGGAGCACATCTTCATCGGGACCGACCACATCCTCTTCGTGCTCGTCCTGTTGCTTCCGGCCGTGATGTTGTTCTCGCTCGCCACCGACAAGTGGGTCCCGGTACCGAGCTTCGGTGAAGCGCTGTGGCGGGTCGTCAAGATCGCCAGCATGTTCACGATTGCGCACTCGATCACGCTCACGCTCGGCGGACTCGGCATCGTCGAGCTGCCGTCGAAACTCGTCGAGACAATCATCGCAATCTCGATCATCGCCGCCGCGATCCACAACCTCCGTCCGATCTTCGCCAACCGGGAGCACCTGATCGCCTTCGCCTTCGGCATCTTCCACGGCTTCGGTTTCGCCGGGTTGTTGTCGGACCTCGGTGTGGGACGCGGTCAGCGGCTGCTGTCGCTGTTCGGCTTCAACATCGGTGTCGAGATCGGTCAGATCGTCATCATCATCTTGTTGTTCCCGGCGCTGTACCTGCTCCGCCGCACGGTCTTCTACCCGGCGATCATTCGTGTCGGCTCGGTGCTGCTCGCCGCAGTCGCCTTCATCTGGGCGATCGAGCGGATCTTCGAGGTCTCACTCGGGATCGACGACATCCTCGACCGCTTCACGAAGGCACCGCGGGTGTTCCTCCTGATTGCCGCCGCGACGATCGTCGCCGCCGGCATCCGCCAGGTCGAGGCCAGCCGGGGGCGCCTGCTTCCGCTGCGCAGCCTCGGCGAGGTCGACGGCGACGGCACCACCGAGGTCCGAGAGCCCGAACTCGTCTGATCGAGAGACTCGGTGGGGGTTCGGGGTGCGCGTCGCACCTCGAACCCGCACGACGGGCGACGCTCAGGACTCGAGTCGGCGCCGAATGCCCTCGAGCGTCTTGACCATGTTCTCCTGCAGGGCGAGGAGGCGGGCCTCGATGATGGCCGACTCCTGATCGGGGTCTTCCTCGACTCGCGCACGGAGTCCGGAGTTGCCGGGTCCGTGGACGAAGCCGTACTCGACCTCGGTCGCCTTCGGCACGGGGGTGAGGGTCAGCGTCCACGTCGCGGTGGGATTGTCGGGGTCGCCGACCTGCCAGGCGAAGCTCCGACCCGGCTCCGCCACGGTCACTGTCGAGGTGGTCTCCCATTCTCGGTCCCCGAGCTTCTGACGGCCGACGAAGGTCGACCCGACGCTGCCAGGGCGACCCGACGACCAGCGGCCTTCCTGGAACTCGGTCCCGTAGCTCGCCATGGCGTCGAGATCGGACGCGACCGCGTAGATCCGCTCGGCATCGGCTCGGATTCGGGTCTGCACGCTCACCGAAGGACTGTCGGACATCCGCATGATCCAAGTCTGTCACGATCGAGGGCGCGTCTACGCTTGTGACATGAGCAACACCCCCGTTTGGCACAAGACCGTCTGCATTCTCTGCTCGAACA
This sequence comes from Acidimicrobiales bacterium, assembly GCA_020629635.1. Classification (GTDB taxonomy): domain Bacteria; phylum Actinomycetota; class Acidimicrobiia; order Acidimicrobiales; family SHLQ01; genus SHLQ01. The sequence goes on from JAHDCX010000011.1 coordinate 149,351, forward strand.
ACTGCGGAGTCGAGGTTCGTCTTGACGATCGACGGTTCGAACGCGTGCGGGGCAACAAGGCCCATGTGGCGTCGAAGGGCTACACGTGCGAGAAAGCGCTCCGACTCGACCACTACCAGAACGCCGCCGGACGACTGACCAGCCCCCTCAAGAAGCTTCCCGACGGGTCCTTCATCGAACTCGACTGGGACACCGCCATCGAGGAGGTCGCGGCCGCACTCGTCTCCGTGAATGACACGTACGGGACCGGCAAGATCCTCTATTACGGCGGGGGCGGCCAGGGAAATCATCTCGGAGGCACCTACGGCACCGGTCTTCGAAACGCCCTCGGCATCACCCGCAAGTCGAACGCCCTTGCGCAGGAGAAGACGGGCGAGGCCTGGGTGGAAGGCCGCATGTACGGCACCCACACCCATGGAGAGTTCGCCGAGGCGGAGGTGAGCATCTTCCTCGGCAAGAACCCGTGGCACAGCCACGGGTTCGACGAGACGCGTCGGGTGCTCAAGGAGATCGCCGCAGACGATGCACGTTCGATGATTGTGATCGATGTTCGGCGGACCGAGACGGCGGACCTCGCCGACCACTTCGTCCAGGTCGTGCCGGGGGGCGATGCCTTCCTGCTGGCGGCGATCCTCGGGGTGATCGTCCAAGAGGGATTGACCGCCGACGACTGGATTGCCGAGAACGTCGTCGGCGCGCCGGAGGTGATTGCGGCCTTCAGCGACGTCGATGTGGACGACTTCTCGCGTCGTGCTGGTGTCGCCGTGGACACGGTTCGATCGGTGGCCCGTCGCATCGCTGGTGCGTCGAGCGTGGCGATCTACGAGGACCTCGGGGTCGAGATGGCACCCAACTCCACACTCATCTCGTGGCTGCAACGGGTGATCACGACCCTCGTCGGGTCCTATGGCGTCGAAGGCGGGATGAGTGCGCACACGGCGCTCGTCCCGCTCTTCACCTATGGCGCCGCCGGAAAAGAACCCGTCGACCCGGTGACCGGCGGCGCGGTGATCTCCGGGATGATCCCCTGCAACGAGATCGCCGACGGCATCCTCTCGGATCACCCCGATCGCAGTCGGGCAATGGTGATCGAGTCGGCCAACCCGGTGCATTCGCTCGCCGAGTCGAGCAAGTTCCGGGCGGCGATGGATGCCTGCGACGTCACCGTTGTGGTCGACCTGTACATGACCGAGACGGCGCGCGAGGCCGATTTCGTGCTCCCCGCCTCCTCCCAATACGAGAAGGCCGAAATGACGTTCTTCGCGATGGGCTTCCCGGAGAACACCGCAACGCTGCGTGCGCCGATCCTCGAGCCCCTCGAGGGGACACTCCCCGAAGCCGAGATCCATCGCCGGCTCGCGCTTGCGATCGGGGTCGTGACCGAGGAGGACCTCGAGCCTTTGCGGGCAGCTGCCGCCGAGTCGCTGACGGACTTCGCCGACGCGTTCATGGGTGCGGCGGCATCCAACCCGGCCTTGGCGGGGATGGGAGCCGTGGTGTTGTACGACGCGATCGGTCCGACGCTGCCCGAGGGCATGGCCGGAGCCGCGCCGATGTGGTTCAGCTGCCAGCAACTCGCGATGCGCTACCCCGATGCCGTCCGGGCCGCCGGTCATGTGGGCGACGGCGTCGAGCTCGGCAACTCGTTGTTCGCCGCGCTGATCGAGTCCCGCGACGGGATCGTCATCACCAAGCACGAGATCGGCGACTCGTTCGACCTGCTACGAACCTCCGACCAGAAGATCCACGTCGCCATCCCCGAGATGCTCGACGCCCTCGCCGGGCTCGCCGACGAACCGACCCGGCACACCACCGACGAGTTCCCGATCGTGCTCTCGGCCGGTGAGCGCCGCAGTTTCACCGCCAACACGATCATGCGCGACCCCGCCTGGCGCAAGAAAGACCCCGAAGGGGCACTGCGGCTCTCCCCCGCCGATGCCGCGGCCATCGGCGCCCAGACCGGCGACCGGATCCGCGTCGTCACGCCGGGTGGATCGGCGGTCGCCGTCGCCGAGGTCTCCGACACGATGCAGGACGGCCACGTTGCGCTGCCCAACGGACTCGGCCTGGGTCACGCCCCTGCGGGAGGCGAACCCGAACTGACCGGCGTCGCCCCGAACGAGCTGACGACGACCGATTGGCGCGACCCGATCGCCGGCACTCCCTGGCACAAACACGTGCCCGCTCGCCTCGAACGCGTCTGAGACCCGGCGTCAGGGGCGAAGCGAGCGGCCCGCCAGAAAGGCGTTCCGTTCCTGCTCGCACGCATCAACGACGTGACACGTGCGGTCGTGGTCGTTGGTCAGTCCCTCTGACTGCATGAAGGCATAGGCGGTCGTCGGGCCGAAGAACCTCCAGCCGCGTCGCTTGAGTTCCTTGGCGAGCGCCGCCGAACGCGCCGTCGACGTCGGAATCCCACCGTCGGCGGTTCGTTCGGGTTCGTCGACCGCCCACGCCCAGATCCAATCGACGAGTGACCCTTCGGTCTCCACGAGTTCGATGGCCCGGCGGGCGTTGTTGATCGTGGCTTCGATCTTGCCTCGATGCCGGATGATGCCGGCATCGTCGAGGAGCCGTAGCACGTCTCGCTCGCCGTAGGCCGCGACCGTCTCGAGATCGAACCCGGCAAACACCTCACGGAAGCGATCCCGTTTGCGAAGGATCGTCAGCCAACTCAGGCCGGACTGGAATCCCTCGAGACAGATCTTCTCGAACAGGCGAGCGGCATCGGTCGTCGGCCGTCCCCACTCGTCATCGTGATAGGCGACGTAGTCCTCGAGATCACCGGGCCACGCGCATCGAACAACTGCGCCCATGCCCCGTGTCTATCGCTAGCAGACCGGATCCAGGGGGTCGTCGTCGAAGAGATCGTCGAGCCAGGCGGCGCCCGCAGCGGGGTGATAGCGGCCGCGACGACGCATTCGCTCCGAGGCGAAGTCGACGATGTTGGTGTCTTCGACGGGAGTGGGCTCGACCTCGGGTTCGGCGAGGTCCGCGCCCGCCGGAACGAGGTGGAGGTGACGTGCCATGTGAATCGCATCGGCACGGACACTCGATTTCTGAAGGATGGTGGACCGAACGACCCACCGTTGTCACCCGCGACTGAGCTCGATCAGGAGGTCGAGGTCTGCCTGGCTCGGTTGTGCCCCAACCGACGAGCGGGTCGTGATGCCCGTCTCCCACACGGCGAACGCCTCGGCGAAGTCGCCGGCGCCGGTGGCGAAGTCGGGAGCAGACGCGGACGGCCACCACGGCACGCTCGAATCGATGCCCCGTTGGGCGATCCAGCGGTCCCGGTCGTCTGCGCTGTTGTATTCGACATCGAGCACGTGTCCGAGCTCATGGGCGATGACCCGGTGGAGGGTGGCTTCGGTGTCGGCATCACGCACGAAGACCTCGACCCGGCGTTCTCGTGGGTAGGTGAGTGCACGGAGTCCGTCGCGAGGTCCGAGGAACTCGATCTCCCACCCGGGGAAGGCGCTTCGCCAGTCGAATCGGACACGACGTAGCGCACGTTCGCCGATCGAGGCGGGGGGAACCGTGCTGGTGACGAGCGGGACCGAGTCCGGAATGACGGACGGGGCAACGGCCGACGAACTCGGGAGGGTCGTGGTTGAACTCGTGGTCGTGAGGCTGGTGGCCGGCGCAATGGTGGCGCGTGTGGTCGAGGTGATCGCCTCCACCTCGGGCTCGACGAAGGCCACCGACGACGTTGTCGACGCGGGCGCAGAGGTTGTGCCGGGTGCGACGGCGACGACCGGAGACGATGTCACGTCCGCGTCGACCGCGAGTTGGGACGACGCCGCCCACGCAAGCGTGATCACCAACGGCACGATCGCGACGCGTCGCCAAGCCCCTCGTTGCATCAGGGGTCATTGGTAGAACATCCTGCCGGGCCGGGCAAAACGGCCCGGAGCGTTCAGCTCAGGAATTCGGCGATCCGGCCCTTCGGACGCCCGATGATGGCCCGGTCGCCACGGACGATGACCGGCCGTTGCAGGAGCGCCTTCTGCTCGCTCAGCAACTCGACGACGGCGTCGGGATTGTCGACGTAGTCGTCTGGGTCGAGCTCGAGCTTCTTGAACTTCGAGTCCTTGCGGACGAGGTCTTCGACCGGGTCCTCGAGCCCGGCAACGATCGCCCGCAGCTGGTCAGCGTCGGGCGGCTCCTTCATGTAGAGCACGACTTCGTGGTCGACCCCAAGCTCCTCGGCGACCGCCAAGGCATTCTTGGACGAACCTCAATGGGGGTTGTGGTAGATGGTGACGTCAGCCATGAGAGGGAGTCTCGCGCTCAGACCGCGTCCGAACCGAGTTCGCCGGTTCGGATTCGGGCGACCATCTCGATGGGCGTGACCCAGACCTTGCCGTCGCCGATCTTTTCGGTCCGGGCGCCATCGACGATCGCCTCGACGGCAGCGTCGACCTGGTCGTCGTCGACGATGACTTCGATGCGGGTCTTCGGCGTGAACAGCACCCGGTACTCGGTCCCTCGGTAGGTCTCGGAGTGGCCGCCCTGACGGCCGAACCCCTGGACCTCGGACACCGTCATGCCCTGGATACCCGCCGCGGCGAGCGCATCCTTCACATCATCGAGTTTGAACGGCTTGATCACGGCGGTGACGAGCTTCATTCATCTCTCCTCGGTCCGGGTCCGGATCTCAGAGTACGGCCTCACCGTGCCAGCTGCGACGCACTCAGTCGTCGAGGGCCTCGTTGATCGACGCCGTCGCCCGCGCCGCCGCCGCCCGGGCGCTCGAGGTCGACCGGTCCGCGTCGCCATCCGCGCTCCCTTCGGCGCTCACGATGCTCCAGACCATCGCGCCGACCACGCCGCCGAGAAGCGGGAACACGATGAAGGCCCAAAGCTGTTCGAGCGAGTCCCCGCCGGCGAAGACCGCCATCCCGAGCGATCGGGCGGGGTTGACCGACGTGTTGTCGATCGGAATCGACACGAGATGGATCACCGTCAAGGTGACGCCAACGTGCACACCAACGGCCGCTGCGGAATATCCCCGGGCGGTCGTCGAACACACGACGAAGACGAGGATCGCCGTGAAGGCCACTTCGGCGATCACCATCGGCCAGAAGCCCATGAAGTCGCCCGTCCACAGGTTCGTGGCGAAATTCGAGTCGGTGGCGCCCTCCCAGGTCTGACCGAGCGAGGAGCTCGAGCTCGCCGTGCTGGCGATCGCCCAGATCGTCAGCGCACCGAGGACGGCGCCAACGACCTGACCAATCACGTACGACGGGATGGATCGCGCCGGAACTTCACCCCGCAGCGCCAGGCCGAGCGTCACCGCTGGATTGACGTGCCCTCCCGAGATCGGGCCGATCGCGTAGGCGATGGCAGTGAGGGAAAGGCCGAACCCGAGCGAAACGGCGAGCACGCCAGCGTCGCCAAACGCTCCGGGGATGGCCGCAAGGACGGCAAGACCTGGGCCACCGAGCATGAGGAGATACGTGCCCACCAGTTCTGCCGCGAGAATTCGAGTCTCACGCATGGTCGCTCATCGTAGGGTCAGGCCACCACGCAGCGTGGGACCATCGGTACGGCGGTGCTCAGGGTCGATCGACGTAGAGCGAGCGTGTGTCCCACCGAATCTCGCCCGACGTCGATTCGGCCGGCCAATCGACCGCGATTTCGACATAGGGCACTGCGGGCGCCGGCCAGACCCACCAGTCCACCGTGACGATCGTCTGGTCCGGTTGGCGGCGGTCGTTCATCGTCGTGCGCTCTTCGCGCTGGCCGAGACGGATGAGTCGAGTATCGACGGGAGCCGCCACGCTGAACCGGTCGTGAACTGCACGATTGTCCGCGATTGGACCATCAGGTCCCGACAGACGCAACAAGAAAAAGTCCGGCCCATCGACGTATCGAGCGCCCTGGCCCGGCACGAGGGATTCTTCGGGGACAAACACCGGCGGCAGCACCCATGGTCGCAATGAGCGTGTCGTCAGGGTGAAGCCAAGGCCACCACCATCGGTGGCGACGGTGCTGAGCTCGATACGAGCAGAGGAGCTCTCTGCGACCGTCGTCGCTCGGCCCGAACCCGGCGCCAGCGACCGCAACCTCGACGACGCCCCGGGGCCCCACCACGGTTGGTGGAGTCCGTCACGGCGATCGAGCGCCGCGATGAGGTCGTCGACCTCGGCTTTGGTGAGGTGGCGGAGTCCATACGAGACGAGCCGCCGAACCTCGTCCGGTGCCACACCAAGGTCCGTCAGAACTCGGCAGGCGCCCGACGCGTCGTCGGCGAGCAGGCCGTGCAGAAGTTCGAACGGTCCGGTTGGGCCGCCGCCATCGATCCGCGGCGTCTGGAGCGCCTGCGTGGCCCGAATCGAGAGCTGCGGCGGGCCAGCGAGCGACACACCGGCGAGCTGTCGTTGTTCGAGCAGTCGTTCGATCGCTCGGTCGACTCGCATCGTGTTCAACGCGAACAACTCGGTGAGTTCGGCCACGTCCGCACGAGCCGTCGCCACCAAGCCGTACAAAAGGTATTCGGTTCCACAATGCGCGTCGCCGTTGGCCAGCGCCGCGTGGCGGGCCACGTCCAACGCAAGGTGGGCCTGATCGTCGAGATCGAAGGGCTCGACACCGGGTGTTTCCTCCACGTCCCCGAAGGTAGAAGGTCGATCCCGCGCGGTGAAGTGTGCCCGGCCGAATGGAGCCCGATTGCCCAACCGAGCTGGTCCGGAGGCACCACCTCGCGCCCGCATCCACCGTCTGCGCGAGCCCGGTCCCTACCTTTTGGTGGCGTGTACGAGGGTGATGTCCTCCTCGAGGATCCGATTGATCACGACCCGTCGGGTCGTCGTTCCCCGCGCCGGGAGCCGCTCCCGCCCGGCTCGGTCGCCGACCCTCGCTTCTTGATCCCGCTCGGGTTGTTCCTCCTTGCCGTCTTTGTCATCACCCTGGCGTGGCGGTCGAGTTCGGTGACGCAGTCGGAGCAGATCTCCGAGGGTTCTTCACTCGTCGAACGGGTCACGGCCGCCCAGCAGCGCGCCGGATTCCCGAACGTCGACGTCCGCGAGGAGGCGGGCCTGGTCGTCCTCGAAGGCACGGCGCAAACCTCGACCGACGCGGCAGCCATCGGGGCGGTGGCTCGATCGGTGGAGGGTGTCGGCACCGTCGACAACCGTCTGGTCATCGTGGGTGGTGCCATCGAGCTCCCCTCGTCGACGACGTCGATTGCGGCCCCCGCGGGCAATCCACTCGAGGCGCAGCTCGCTGCCATCGGACGGATCACGTTCGAGAGCGGCTCCGCAGCGCTGACGCCTGAAGGCTCCGGCGCCGTCGATGCCGCAGCACAAATCCTCGTCGCCAATCCCGGAGTGCGCGTCGAGATCCACGGCCACACCGATGCCTCCGGCGACTCGACCGCGAACGAACGGTTGAGCCAGGACCGGGCGAACGCCGTGCTTGACGCCCTCGTGATCCGCGGCGTCGCCGGCGACCGCCTTGGCGCGATCGGCTTCGGCGAGTCTCAGCCGATTGCGCCGAACATCACCGACGACGGCCGCGCAGAGAACCGTCGGATCGAGTTCGTCGTCACCGGCTGAATCCGGCCTCCGGTCGCTCAGGTTCACCGATTCGCAACGCGCTCGTTTTGCCCCCACACGGAATCATGCAACAAACTCCGGTCGTCGGGCGTCGCAGATATGTGGTTCCGATGGAGGGACCGAGTACCAACACACCGGGGAGGATCCATGGCGCAATCTCGCCAGGGCGGCCGGTCGGGCGCGTCGGCGTCTGCCACAGCCGTCGCGGAATCATCGGCGACTGCCGAACATCGCGTCGAGGAGGTGACCTGGTCGCGTGCGGTCATCGCCGGCAACAGCAAGGGCGAGATGCCGTATCTGTGGAAGAAACCGTTCCTCGGACGCTGGTTTGGCAAGTGGCTGCCGTTCTGGCTCATTCCCGTCGCCGCTGCGCTGATTGGTCTGCTGCTCTTCGGCTACGACCACATCGAAGACGATGTCATTGACGACGCCCCCGAAATGACGCGGGAGCTCCTGCGTTCGAAGGGCCTCGACGATGACATCTCGGGTCTTGAGTTCGACACGACGTATCGCAATGTCGAGGTCTCGGGCGTGCTTCCGGCAGGTATCACGGCCGCCGAGCTCGAAGAGTGGCTCGAAGAGTCTGATGGCGTGCTCGACGACAAGGACAACGGCTTCGGCCTCGTGGACGGCGCAGACATCCGCAATGCCACCGTGCTCGCAAGCGAAGCCGCGCCAGCCCAGCTCGGGCCGATCGATGTCGCCGCCAGCTCCGACGGCGAGACGATCGTGCTCACCGGCGAGGTGCCTTCCGAAGCTCATCGCGACGAACTCGTCGCTGCGGCGCAGGCCACCGGGCTCGACGTCGACGATCGGCTCACCGTCTCGGGCCTCGACCCGTCGGCGGGCGACGCCAACGCCCAGATCGGGCTCATGGCCGGGGCCATCGGCGGCCTTGCGGTCGGCACGTTCGCCGCTGCAGATCTCGCGATCGGCGACAGCGGACCGGTCACCGGCAACGTCGATGCGCTGACCGGCGACGCTGCGGCGTCGATCGCCTCGGCGGTCGGCTCGGACGTCACCGTCTCTGCACCCGACCCACTCGGCAACCTCGACGTTGACGTCTCCTACGACGGCACCGGCATCGTGTTGACCGGCGACGTTCTCGACGAGGACGACTCGGCCCGACTCGAAGCTGCCGCAGCCAACGTTGTTGGTGCAGCCAACGTCACCAACAACCTCAATGTGTTGGGCCTCGACGAAGCGGTCGAGGGCTCCGATGCCAAGATCGACGCGCTCGGCGTCGCGATGGGCACCTTCGACGGACTCCTGTCGGGAGACGCAGCCCTCAACGACTCGGATCTCACGGTCAACGGCCTCGCCGCCGACCCCGAGGCGCAAGCCGAGACCGACGCCGCCGTCGACGCATCGTCGGCTGTCGGCCTTCGTCCAGGTGGCGTGGTCGAGGTCGAAGTGGACGAGGAACCCGAGTTCACACTCCAGGACGAGATCGACCTGTTGCAGGCCGAGCTCGACGCCCTCCAGGACGAGATCCGGGAGAACGTCGTCTTCGCCTCCAACTCGGCCGAGCTCACCCCGGTGGCGCAGGGCACGCTCGACAAGGTCGTCGCGGCGATGGATCGCTACACGCGACCCGTCGTCGAAACCTCGGGTCACACCGACTCGCAAGGCAACGACGCCTTCAACCTGGACCTCTCGCAGCGGCGAGCTGACTCGGTCGTCGCCTACATCGTGTCCCAAGGGATCGACGAGAACCGACTGAACCCGGTCGGATTCGGCGAGACCCAACCGGTGGCGGAGAACACCACCGAAGAGGGCCGCCTCCAGAACCGTCGAGTCGAGTTCACCGCACGGGAGAGCTTCTGATGACGACGCCGACCACGACCATCCACACCCACGCATTCGACGTGCGCTCGACGAGCGCACCCACCACGATCACTGAAAGGGAGACCCACTGATGCTTTGGGCAATCCTCGAAATCCTCCTGCCACTTCTGCTGGCACTCGGCTTGGGCCTTGGCCTCGGCCTCCTCATCGGCTACCTGCTCTGGAGGTGGCGTCGCCGTGAGATCACCACGTCGGAATGGTCGACCCTGTCGACCCGAGCCGATTCGGCCGAGGCCGAACTCGCCTCGGTCCGTGTCGCCCACGACGAACTGGCCAACGAGCGTTCGGCGCTCTCGTCCCGCCTGTCTGGCCTTCAAGCCGACCTCGATGCCTCCAAGGTCGAGCTCGACTCGTCTCTGGCGTCGAACAAGTCGCTCTCGGCCGACCTCGAGGGCGCCAACGCCCGCATCTCGGGGCTGAGTGGGGATCTGGACGGCGCGAACGCCCGGGTGGCCTCGCTCGAAGCCGACATGGGCAACGCGCAGAATCAGATCGCCGGATTCGCCAACCTCGAAGCCGACTCCGCCAAGGTGAAGGCCGACCTCGATGGTGCACGCGGCCGTATCGGTGAGCTCGAAGGCGAGATTGCCGCAGCCGCTGCGCTGCGAGGCGACCTCGACGGCGCCCGGGCAAGGATCGGCGAACTCGAGGGCGAGCTCGGCGCCGCCCAGGCCGAACTCGGCAGTGTCCGCGGTGACCTCGACGGGGCCAACGCCCGCATCGGCGATCTCGACGGTCAGCTCGTTGCCGCTGCGGCGCTGCAAGGCGATCTCGATGCGTCGGCCGGCCGAGTCGGCGAGCTCGAAGCGTCGCTTGCCGCAGCCCGCACCGAACTCGACGGGTCGCAGGGTCGGATCGCTGACCTCGAGGCTCGGCTCGGCTCGGCACAAGCCGAGGCCGAGACAGGCCGCGCCCGGATCGGTGAGCTCGAGGGAGAACTCGGCGGCGCCCAGAGCCAGATCGCCGGTTTCGCCTCACTCGAGGCCGACACGGGTCAGCTGCGCACCGATCTGGACGGCGCAAACGTCCGTATCGGCGAGCTCGAAGCTGACCTGGCTGGCAAGGCAGGCCTCGAGGGTGATCTCGACGGGGCCAACGCCCGCATCGCCGAACTCGAACGCGAGCTCAGCGGTGCCGCATCGCAAGACGACCTCGACGCCGCACGCGCCCGCATCGCCGAACTCGAAGGTGATCTCGGCGCCGCTGCCGCCACTCGCTCCGAGCTCGATGGGGCCAACGCCCGCATCGCCGAACTCGAAGCCGCGCTGGACGACGAAGACGAAGAGTCTGCGGCCGCAAACGAGAACAACCTGTTGCGGGCGAGCGCCTGGGCCTCGGGAGGCTGGATCGTCGGGCAGACCACGCTCGGAACCGCCGGTGTCGAAGCGGACCACGTCGATGACCTGAAGAAGATCAAGGGCATCGGACCAAAGATGGAAGGTCTGCTCAACGGCTTTGGAGTCACCTCCTGGGAGCAGCTCGCTGCGCTCACAGACGATGAAGCAGAGACGGTCAACGGTGCGCTCGAGGACTTCCCGGGCCGGATCTATCGTGACGACTGGGTCGGTCAAGCTCAGGCGATCATGGCAAATGGTCACGCGCCGCTCGGCAAGGAGAAGAAGGCCGATCTCGAGTCCGCCAACGCTCGGATCGACGAACTCGAGAGCGAGCTGGCGGATGCGAGCGGTCTTCGCGACCGCGTCGGTGACCTCGAGGGTCAGGTGGCGGCAGCCGCCGGACTCCAGGGCGACCTCGATGCTTCGGCAGGCCGAGTCGGCGAACTCGAAGGCGAACTCGCCGCCCGCAGCGGCGACCTCGACGGCGCCAACGCCCGCATCGCCGAACTCGAAGGCCAACTCGGAGACGCTGCAGGCGCCCAGGGAGACCTGGACGCCGCTCGGGCCCGCATCGCCGAACTCGAGGGTCAGGTGGCGACAGCCGCCGGACTCCAGGGCGACCTCGATGCTTCGGCTGGCCGAGTCGGCGAACTCGAAGGCGAACTCGCCGCCCGCAGCGGCGACCTCGACGGCGCGAACGCCCGCATCGCGGAACTCGAAGGCCAACTCGGAGACGCCACGTCAGCGTCGGCTGAGCTCGGTCAGCTTCGGGTGGACCTCGGTGAACGGGACCGCCGCATCGAGGCGCTCGAGAGCGCAGCGAAGGCCGGAGCGAGCGATGAGGAGCTTGCGGCGCTCAACGCTCGCATCGCCGAACTCGAAGCCCAGCTGAAGGCATCGAAGGCCGAAGCGAAAGCCGCCGAGGCCGCGTTGCCCGAGAGCGAGCGCCGGATGCAGGCGTGGTCGAGCGGTGCGTGGAAGGTGGGTACGACCAAGCTGGGCACGGCCGGCGTCGCCAAGGATCACAAGGACGACCTCAAGGTCATCCGAGGCATTGGCCCGCAGATGGAGGAGCTCCTCCAGAGCTTCGGCATTCAGTCGTGGGAGCAGCTTGCGGCGATGGACGACAAAGACGTCGCCACCGTCGATGCGGCGCTCGAGGACTTCCCCGGGCGCATCGAGCGTGACGAGTGGGTCCCCCAAGCCAAGGCGATCATGGAGAACGGCCACAAGCCGATCAAACTCGCCCCGAAGAAGCGTCCCGCACCCAAGTGGCAGAAGGGCAAGACCACGCTCGGAACCGCTGGCGCCGGGCACAAGGACGACCTCAAGGTCATCAACGGCATCGGGCCGAAGATGGAGGGAATCCTGAACGGTTTCGGCATCCAGGCATGGGAGCAGATCGCCTCGTTCACCAAGGCCGAAGTGAAGATGGTCGACGAAGCGCTCGACTTCTTCCATGGCCGGATCGAGCGAGACGAGTGGGTCAGCCAGGCGAAGGAGCTGGTCAAGCGATTCCCGGACACGAAGAACCGTCCGACTCGCAAGACGTTCCTGAACCGCACGGCTGATGAGGATCCATTCAACTAGGACGAACGCCTCCACGTTTGACGTCGCACGAAGGATCGGGTGGTTCGCCACCCGATCCTCGTCGTTTTGGCGCTCGCCGGTACGGTCGGCCGTCGTGCGCATTCGATGGCTGACCGCCGCCGCCGTCCTGATCCTCTGGACAGCCGGCGTTGCGTGTTCGGGATCGGATTCTCGTTCAGTGGATGAGCCCCCCGACGCATCGCCGGACTCGACAGAATCGACGACGTCCATCCCTGCCGAGACCACCACGACGCCTCAGGTCGAAGAGTCGGCGGCCGACCTGAGCACGCTCCCCGGCGAACTTCTCGTTCGACGAGCATCGGGAGCGCTCGAGCTCCTGCTCCCCGATGGGACCACCGCCCAGACGATCGCCGAGGCCGGGCCGATTCGCAGTCAACCGACGTGGTCGGGCGACGGCGATCAGATCGCCTGGACCTCGATCGGCGCGAATGGGCCGACCATCGACTGGTCGAACCTGAGGAACTCGACGTCGGGGAGCGTTGCGACCCCTGCGCCGGCGTTCTTTCATCACTGGTCGCCCGACGGTACCCGCCTTGCGTCGCTCGGCCCGGCGCCTCAAGGCGTGGCCCTGACACTCACGAGTCTCGAACCGTCGACGATCGAGACGGTCGGTGTTGCCCAACCGTTCTTCATCGAGTGGTCGGCGGTCGACGACGAGCTCGTCGGCGCAATCAATGGCGAGAGCCTGGTCCGGATTGGCGACGCCGACGACGTTCGTCCAGTCGATCTCGGAGCCCCGCTCGGGATGTTCCAGGCGCCACGAGTACTGCCCGACGGCGAGGTGATCGTGGTCGTTGCGACGCTCGACGGCGGAGAGATCCGTCGGAGCGGCCCGACGGGTTCGACGACGCTGGCGACGATCAACGGCGGCGCGGCGTTGAGCCTCGACCACGACGGTCGACGCCTCGCCGTACTGACCGCTCCGGACCCGGACGGTGGGCGCTTCGAGACCGTGTCGCTGTCGAACGCGCAGGACGATCCGCCGGTTCCGTCGCTTCCCCCTCGAACGGTGTCGATCGTCGACCTCGAGACCGGTGAGGTGACGACTCGTCCCGAGTCCGCGATCCTGGCGATCAACTGGAGCCCGGACGGCGAGTGGCTGGCGATGCTCCAGGCGAGCGACGCACGAGTCGAATGGATCTGGGCCACTGATGACGCCGTGGACCGGAGCGGACCGTTTGTGCCGTCTGCCGAGCTGGCTCGCTCGTACCTGCCGTTCGCCGATCAGTACGACCTCAACTCGACGCTGTGGTCGCCGGATTCGAGCGCGTTCTTGGTGGTCGGCTCGTTCGATGGATCGGGCACCGCGGCGGTTCACGTGGATGTGCTGGGTGACGGCGAGGCCGCAACGCGCGTCGCTGACGGCGACGTCGCCTTCTGGTCGCCTGTGGGGTCGCCATGACGGAGCCCAGCTGGATCGCGCTCACGGTCGTGCATGTGGCGGCGACGTGGTTCCTCGTCGGTCTGATCTGGACGATCCACGTGGTTCACTATCCGAGCTTCTCGGCCATCGACCGTGACCGGTACCCGGCGTTTCAGGCCTCACACATGCACAAGATGGGCGCGCTCGTCGGCCCGCCGTGGCTCATCGAAGGAATCACCGTCATCGCCGTCTTTGCGCTTGCGCCGACGACGGGTCTCCGTCTCCTCGCCGTCGCTGGTGGGCTGCTCGAAGCGGTCATCATCGCGGTCACCATTCTCTCGTCGATCCCCGCACACGACCGTCTCAGCACCGGTTGGAACGATGATGCCCACCGCTCACTCCTCCGAGGCGACCGCATCCGCGTCATCTCGTGGACCACACGCGGCATCCTCGCCGCCCTCATCGCCGCCTGGCCCGCACTCGTCTGACGTCTCCGGCAATCTGCGAATCAGCGCCCGAACAGCATCAAACGAGCAGCGAACCGGCTCCGCCGGTCGCTGCGGACGAGGGCCTCCGGCAATCTGCGCATGAGCGCCCGAACAGCATCAAACGAGCAGCGAACCGGCTCCGCCGGTCGCTGCGGACGAGGGCCTCCGGCAATCTGCGCATGAGCGCCCGAAGGGCGCGAACTCGCAGCTATAACGCAGGATCTTCGCAGCCGTTGAAGCCGCCGGTGCCGGACGAGGAGGCGTCGACGAAGTCCTCGAGCAGACCGCTGCCGGTGGCGTTGGTGGTGTGCCACGTGATGAGCGCTTCGGCGATGGCACGCCCATGTGCCCACTGGACGTCGTTGTCGACGAAGAGTTCGGCTTCGGAGGCGTTGCTCAGGTAGCCGGCTTCGGTGATGACCGAGGGGACGTCAGGGGTGTACCGGTGGATTCCGTAGAGGTCGGCGCCATCGTCGTTGAGACGGGCGGACACGCCGTTGCGCCACGTCCCGACCCAGTCGGCGTCCCACTGCGACAGTCGTTCGGTGATCGTCTCGAACATGAGGCCACCAAGCCGCCGGGCTTCGGGATTGCCAGCATCGACGAAGATTTCGGTGCCGGGCGTCGATTGCGGCCGCTTGGCTCCGCCGTTGTGGTGGATCGAGATGAACGCCAGTGGCTGGAGGGCGTTGGCGATGTCGGCGCGGCTCTTGAGCGGGATTCGAATGTCCGTTCGGCGGGTGAGCAATACCGAGTAGCCGGCCTCTTCGAGGTACCACTCGACGATCTCGGCGACGCGCATGTTGAGCGTCTTCTCGAGCGCACCGTTGGGACCGACGGCACCGGTCTCCGAGCCACCGTGACCCGGGTCGATCACGAAGTCCACCGTTGTGACCTGTTGGCCCTCGGTGAGGGTGACCTCGTTGCCGCACGGGGTGGAGGCACGCCATCCGCCGTTGGAGGCGAGTCCGATGATGGGGAGGACAACGCCGCGAGGAGAGATCACCACTCCCCCGTCGGCCGACGCAGTCGACGCACTGGTGTTCTCGACCGCGACCGTGGTGGTCGTCGGCGCCGCCGTCGTGGTGGTGGTTGTGGTGGGAGCTTCGGTGGTGGTGGTCGTGGTGGTTTCGGGCGCCACGGTCGTTGTGGTGTCGGGGGTGGAGGGCGGGGCATCGAGCACCGCGAGCGATGTGGTGCCGTCCTCGGTGGCGGCAAGCGCGGCGGGCGCAGCCCGCTCAGACGGAGTCACCAAGAGGCGCGGATTGTCGAGTGTGGTCGTCGGCGCGAGTGCGGCGACCGCCTGTCGATCGCCTGCAGTCTGCGCGACGAGCTCGGCGTGGGGAGTGCCGAACGGCGGGAGAGCGAGGACGCCGGCGACGATGCCGAGAGTGCATGCAGCGGCGAGGAAGATGTAGCGCAAGGGGGGATCCTCCGGGCGACGCGTGCAGCGAGCGCCCCGGTCGGGCGGTCAGGCTGCCCCCACTCCGCTACGGAGCGTAGTTGTCGCCCGCGCGCGGGCGGGGGACCTCAGCCGCCGCCGGTCCCCCGGGTCGAATCCCATGCGCTCCCACTGTTGTCTCGCCGATGAGGCTCGGGGGGCGGTTCGCGGCCGTCGAGCTCAGCGTCGATGACGTCGAGTCGCCAGCGGGCCTTGGCGATGTCGAGACGGATGTCGGCGATCTCGTGTCCGGTCGTCGCGCTCTCGGCACGTTCACGGACCTCGCTGTAGACGCGGGAGGCGTCGGTGAAGCGCGTCTTGAGGTCGGGGTCATTCGCGATCGTGACCCGCGGTTCGAGATCGAGGATCAGATCGCTCATCGCGGTGAGCTGAGCCTTCGTGTCGTCTCGGGCACCCGCGGTGTGCACCACACGGCGACGTTTGCGCTGACTCGTGCGGAGCGAGAGGAGTCCGAGGACTCCGGCGATGACAGCGAGCACCACCAGAAATCCGGTGCTGGCAAAAAAACTCGTTTGAGCCACGGTCGTCCCTTCTTCGTCGACGACAGCTGCAGCACTGCCGTCGGTGATCGACGCCGCGGCGTCGGCGAACGAGGCGATGACGTCGCCGGTGTCGAACGACTGGAGCGCCACCACGATTCCCGGATACGGATACGCCGTCGAGGCGCCGGCCGCGCCGGTTCCGGTCGAGAACAACACGGTCGTGGCCTCGCCACCCCCGTTTCCGACCTGCTCGAGGATCGCCTGAGCGAGCAACGCCGCGGCGTCGAGGGTCGGGTCTTCGTTCACGTCGAAGCTGCGATCGGTATGGGCAAACGCGATTTGGCCGTCATAACGGGCAACCAACTCGTCGAATTCGTTCGCATCGAGCGTGCCCGAGTCGTCCCACCAGCCGCGTTCGATCAGATCCGCAGCGGCGAGCTCGGGCAGAGATTGTGCTGACGCCGGGGCGGCGAGCACCAACCACATCAGCAGGACCGCCGTGGCGGACGCGAGCCGTCGCACTACTTCTCGTCTGCGGTGATGTCGTCTGCGGTGATGTCGTCGCCGGTGAGCGTCACGAGCTGATCGTTCGTCGGATCGTCGATGCCCACCATTCGGATGGCATGACGGGCGACGGAGGCTTCGAACAGGTTGCGTGCTGCCCGACCGTTGCCGAACCCGTGACCCCGGTCCTGGCCTGCGAAGAACTCGAGAACGGCTTGTCGTCCCGAGTCGTCGAGGTGATACTCCTGACCGCCGGCGATCAGCTCGAAGATGGCGAGCAGTTCGTCATCGTTGTAGTCGTCGAACATGATCGTGCGCGGAAATCGTGACGCCATGCCGGGATTCGCCTCGACGAGCGCCGCCATCTCATCGGGATATCCCGCAAGGATGGCCACGACCCGATCTCGCCGATCCTCGACGAGCTTGACCAGCGCGTCGATCGCTTCGCGACCGAAGTCCCGTTCGCCGCCACGGGTCAGCGAGTATGCCTCGTCGACGAGCAGCACACCCTGGTCGGCACGATCGAACACTTCGGCGACCTTGGTGGCCGTCTGGCCGACGAACCCGGCCACCAGGCCCCCTCGGTCCGTCTCGACGAGGTGCCCGCGGTCGACGACGCCGAGGGTCCGGTAGATCTGTGCGAGGAGCCGAGCGACCGTCGTCTTGCCGGTGCCCGGGTTACCCACGAAGATCAGGTGCCGGCTGGACTCGATCACTGGGAGCTCGCGTTCTTCTCGCAGCTTCTGCACCTTCAACAGGGCCGCGACGAGCTTGACTTCTTCCTTGACCGCTTCGAGGCCGATCAGCTGGTCGAGCTCTTCGAGCAGCTCATCGAGTGGCCGTTCTGGAGGAAGTTCTTCGTCGGTCGGCGGACCCGCGGCGGGTGCGGGGCTTCCGCTCGTGGCCACAGACGCCGAGGAGTTCACCCCGCCGCTCTTCATGGTGCGCAGCAGCATGGACCGGAATTTCTCGACACCGCTCAGCTCGAAACGCGATGTGTAGTCGTCGAGCCCGATGGCCGTGTGCGCCATCCGCAGCGCATGCTCGTAGTAGACGCTCGAGTACGCGGTGTTCTGGCTCTGGTCGACCGCCACCAGCGTCGAGAAGAGTCCCGACGGTTCGGCCAACCACGAACGCTTGCCGGTGATGATCCCCGCCGCCCGCACGTCAGTCGGCGTGGTCTCGGGTGGAAGCAGCTCGGGGAAGTGCTGCTCGAGCGCGATCACGAACGCCTCGAGCTCGAGGTCCGAATGCGAATCATCGCAGTCGATGAAGGCGGCGGACAGGTTGAAGGCGTCGAGCGCCAGGTCACGGCGCAACTCGTCGGCACTTCGAGACAACTGCGAGGCCGCAACGGGTTCGAGGGTCGCCATCAGCTCGTCGATGAACGCATCGACGGCGACGGCCAGACCCCGATCGGGGGTGGACATGTTCGCATCTTACGGGCGCCGGTGTTTGGGCAAGTGGTCCGTTTCGTTGGAGAATCCGAACATGGATCACGTCTCCCCCATCGATCTCCGCAGCGACACGGTCACCCGGCCGACCGAGGCCATGCGCTCGGCGATGATCGCCGCCGAGGTTGGCGACGACGTGTGGGGCGACGATCCCACCGTCCAGCGCCTCGAAGCACAGACCGCAGAACTGCTCGGCAAGGAGGCGGGCATGTTCGTGCCGTCGGGCACGCAGAGCAACCTCTGTGCGTTGATGGCGCATTGCGCCCGCGGTGACGAATACATCGTCGGCCAGCACGCGCACACCTACCGCTACGAGGCTGGCGGCGCGGCGGTGCTCGGGAGCATTCAGCCACAACCGATCGAACTGGCCCCCGACGGCACCCTGCCGCTCGACATTGCCGCCTCCAAGATCAAGCCCGACGATCCGCACTTTGCCCAGACCCGGCTGCTCGCGATCGAAAACACCCACGACGGCAAGGCGTTGCCGCTCGACTACCTGGCCACCCTTCGACCCTTCGTCGACGAACACGGACTTGCGCTGCACCTCGATGGCGCCCGCCTGTGGAATGCCGCCGTCGCCCATGACTTGTCCGAAGCCGAGCTCGCCGCACCGTTCGACTCGGTTTCGGTGTGTTTGTCGAAGGGACTCGGGGCGCCGGTGGGGAGCGTGCTCGTGGGCTCGGCCGAACTGATGACCGCGGCGCGACGATGCCGCAAGATCCTCGGCGGAGCGATGCGACAGAGCGGCATGCTGGCCGCCGCCGGCTTGCACGCGCTCGACCATCACCGCAACGAGCTCGCCCGGGATCACGAGTTGGCGGCGGCGCTCGGCGAAGGTCTCGCTTCCGTCGACGGAGTCGACGTGGACTTCGTCGCCACCAACATGGTGTTCGTCGACTTCAGCGGCCTCGAAGATGCCAACAGCCGCTTCGCGGCGGCCGGCATGTTGGTGCCGGATTGCTCGGGATATTCGCGCTTCGTCACCCATCGCGATCTCCCTGAGGACACCGTCGACCGAGTGGTCGGAGCGCTCGTCAACTGAGCGTTTCTGGGCCAAAGGGCCCTACCCAGAGGGGATGAGTCGAACGCACCGGACAGAAATCGGCGGACGATTCCGATATCTCTTCCATGACCTTCATGCGGCGCCGTGGCGCCATCATCGGGCTCGTGGCCTCGGTCGCCGTCATGGCGATCGCCGTCGGCGCCATGGTCGCCCTCTCCACCGCCAGAGAGCAGGACGCGTCGGCAGCGACCGTGGTCGACCTGCCGAGCGAACTCCCCCGCCTCGATCTCCCTCGTGCCCTCGACGGCACTGCGTACGACGCGGCACGCGTGGGCGACTGGATCGTGGTCGGCGGCGACTTCACCCAACTCGAGTTGCGCAATGGCACGGTCCTCGACGTCGACGGGACGTACGCGTACAACATCGACACCGGTGCCCTGAACCAGAACTTCCTGCCCGCGATCGACCGCGGCGCTGGTGTCACCACCATTCTCGCCGTCGAACCGGCGCCTGACGGCGACGTGTACCTGGGTGGCCGCTTCTTCGCGGTCAACGGACACGGCCACTCGAAGCTGACCAAGATCTCGTTGACGACCGGCCAACCCGACACGGGATTCGTCGCCGACTACGACGGCGTCGTCCGTGACCTCGTGGCCCACGACGACCTCCTCTACGTGGGCGGCGAATTCGAGACCGCCAACGGCGAAGCCCGAGGCCGCCTGGCTGCGGTCGACGCCGCCACCGGCGCCGTCGATGCATTCCGGGTCGACATCACCGACTCGACCCGAACCGACGGCGACCCGTACGGCCCGAAGTACCTGGGCGTCACCGATGACGACGTGCTGGTGGTGGCCCATCGCGCCAACCGCGTCGGCGGCGAGCTCCGAAAGGGCATCGCCCTCATCGACCTCACCAACGGCTCGGTCATGGGATGGAGCACCGATTTCTGGGGCGTCAACATGGTCACCACAGTGGACGCCGAGGTCAGCCCGGACGGCACCTACGTCGTCGTCGCCGGCGATGGCGGCGACTTCCCGTTCATGGGCCGCGACTCGGCCGTCGCCTTCTCGATCGCCGACCGCAACCGCGCCGGGCAGGAGCCGATGTGGATCGCCCGCAATTTCGACTCGACCTACGCCGTCGGCATCTCCGACGACGCCGTCTACCTTGGCGGCCACTTCTGCTGGGTCGAGAGCGAACTCGCCCCCGACCCGTGGCCGGGCGACGGCGAGTTCACCAACAACAACAGCTGCCACGGACTGTTCCCCGCCGGCAGGTTCGCCCCCTACGTCGTCAATCGCGACCAGATCGCCGCCGTCGACCCCGCCACGGGACACGCGCTCTTGTGGGACCCGGGCTCTGACGGACTCGCCGGTGTCCAGTCGATCGAAGTGTTCGACCGCGGACTGCTGATCGGCCACGACGGCAAGTTCTTCGGCCGGGACGGCAAGGACCGCCGGGCCTGGAACGTCGGCCGACACATCTTCGTGGACCGTCTCGAAGCCCGCGACCTCGATGCCGTCTCGTTCATCGACGTGCCCGTCACCGGACTCTGCGACGGTCTCGAGCCAACGATCACGGGCACGACCCGCGACGACATCATCATCGGAACGCCCGGCGACGACGTCATCCTCGCCGGCCCGGGCAACGATCGCATCGAAGGCTTGGAGGGCAACGACACGATCTGTGGAGGAACGGGCGGCGACCGGATCTATGGCGGTCCCGGCGACGACAAGATCCTCGGCGACAACCAGCACGACCGGATCTTTGGCGACGACGGCCACGACACGATCATCGGCGGCGCAGGCCACGACCGAATCCGTGCCGGCCTCGGCAACGACACGATTCTCGGTGGCCGCGGCGACGACCGCATCTTCGGCGACGACGGCCACGACACGGCGTCCGGCGACGCCGACACGGACCTCGTCCGTGGCAACGCTGGCCGAGACATCCTGCAGGGCGGCGCTGGCGTCGATCGGGTGATCGGTGGCAATGCAAAGGACAGCTGCAACGGCGACGCCCCCGGCGTGCCGGACGATCCGAGGGACATCCTTTACGCCTGCGAACAACGCTGACCGAAGGTCGACCGCCGAATCCGGCGGTGGCACACCCCAGCAGTAGGGTCTGACCCCATCGGGACGGAGTGGGACTTCTGCCGCGTGTACGGGCTCGACATCGAGACCGACACGACGGAAGGCGGCCTCGATCCGAGCCGCGCGGCGATCGTGGCCGTGGCGATCTCGGGCGCCGACTGGCATGTCGTGCTCGACGGCGACGAATCAGCGATCCTCGCCGGGCTCGACGCCGAGCTTCGTCGACTCGACAACGGGGTGCTGGTCACGTGGAACGGCGCCCGGTTCGATCTTCCCTACATCGCCGATCGGGCGTGCGCCGTGGGCGTTTCGGTTGACCTCGAGCTCGAGGCGGACCCTCGCTACCGCTCTCGCCACGAGCCGCTGCCCGGCCATGCGGGCGGCTACCGAGCCCGATGGCACGGTCACGATCATCTCGACGCCTACAACGTGTACCGGGCGGACGTGGGCGCATCGCTCGGGTTGCCGTGTGGGCTCAAGCCGCTCGCCCGTCTGGTCGGCTTTGCACCGGTCGAGGTCGACCGGTCGCAGATCCACGCACTGTCCGAGGCCGAGCTGCACGCGTATGTGGCGAGCGACGCCGTGGTGACTCGACAGCTGGCGTTGCATCGGTGGCCGACCGCGGTTCGAGCCCGAGATCAGCTGGTGGGCGGCTCGGCGATGCAGGTGTAGTTGGCGACCTCGGCGTGCGCCGTGTCGAGGTAGACCTTCGCTTCGGGCACGCCACCGAAACGACCGCGACTCCACCGCACCTCGACGTGGCCCTCGATCGGGCGGCGCGCGCCGCGGAGTTCGGCCCGCCAACGCACGAGCGGCTGGCCCATGGCGTCGGCCCACACGTCGAAGGATCGGATGGCGTAGCTGGCCCGAAAATCGGCCGGGGTGCCGACACGGACCCGGATCGGGGTGCCGTCCGACGATGCGCCGAGCACGAAGTAGGGCGCGGGCTGGAACCGCAGGAGACGCCACAGCATCTCCTCTTCGGTGGCACGGTCGACGAGGTTGTCTTTCCAACGATGAGCAGTGGCGACCGACACGGCGTTGACGAAGTCCCGATACGGGCTGACACAGTCGTCGGGCCACTGCCCCCGGGTCGGAAGCGCGTCTTTGAGGCGGAGCCGGCTCTCGCCGTCGAGATCGGCGACCGATTCGGGCATGTCGTCGAGACCGAGACTCGACACGCTGCGCTGGTAGAGGGCCTGGTAAGCCTCGGGGGCGACCTCGAGGAACCAGTCGGTGCGGTCGCCGCGCCGTTCTGCGAGGAGACGGTCAAAGACGTGTGCGGGCGCGGCGTTGTAGAGGATGTCGGAGCCGTACTTGCAACTGACGAGGTAGACGTGGTCGATGCGCAGGTCGGCGGGGATCTGGTCGTAGCCGGGCGGGCGTCCGGGGCCCTGCCATTCGACGCGGTCGGGGATCCGGCCCCGTAGTCCGTCGGGTGAGGCGAGGAATCGGCGCCCGTGATCCCAGGCGGTGGCGAAGTCCTGATCGAAGTCGCCGCTGGCGCGCTCGTCGGCGAGGAGGTCGTACTCGTCGTCGGTGACGTTGTGGAACCAGTCGGGCCGAACGGCGAGGGCGCGGTCGACCGACGGGAAGCCGAGCATGGCGAGTCCGGTGACGATTTCGGTGATCTTCGTGCGCGACGACGCCATCAGCTCGGTTCGTCGCGGAACAAGGGGGCGAACTGGAGCTGCGCGCCGATCAACTCGGCCGGAAGGTCTCGTTCGACGTAGACGTGCAGGTGCGTGTAGACGTCGATCGCGACGCCGGTGGTGGCGATCCAGTCGACGACCGCGTCGGCCCATCGCTCGTCGAGGAGCGCGTCACGGAGTCGGGCTCGGTCGGCCGCGGCCAACCCGCCCGGCGGCGTGCGGGCGACGACTTCGAGCGCGAGAACCCGCTGGAGGACCTCGATCGTGTCGGCGACGTAGACGGTGGGCGGGTCGTCTCGCACCACCGCATAGGCGACCGCGTTACTCATGCCCCCGTCGGGTTGTAGCGCTTGGCGATGTCGGCCTCGGTCCAGAAGCCCGGGAGGGGCTCGTGGGCCCCGGCGGACGCGTAGGCGGCGAGCCGCTGGACGCCGGGCGTGGGTGCCGACGAGGCGTAGAGGCCATCGATTGGTTCTTCGTCGAAGATCTCGATGGCGTCGAACACCGACCACGGGCCGACCGCTCGGAGCGCTCGGTCGCCTTCGCTGCCCTTTCGGGGCAGGTGCGACGTGAGCACGAGGAGTCGCTCATCGGGACGCACGGTCTTGAGCACGTTGGCTCGGCCGAGCATCTTCCAGAGCGTGTCGGTACGCATCAAGCCGGGACGGCTCGACGTGAACGCGCCCGACATGTCGACGTAGTAGCGGTATTCGCCTTCGCGGTCGGTGATCAAGAAGTTGAGCTGCAGGCCCGTGCCACGGACCTTGACCTTCTCCTCGATGATCTCGAATCCCGCCTCTTCGAGGACCTCTTTGGCGAGGTCTTGGGCCTTCTTGCCTTCTTTGGTGGCGCGGGCCTGGAAATGCTCGACCTTTTCGTCGAGCACGTCTGCGCTGTTGGTTGCCTGCAACATGGGAAGTGGTTCGTCTCCTGCTGATTCGACGGGCCGGAGCCGTCGTTGCGCACGTTCGCGCTCGACGGCGACCCGCTCTCGGGACAGCGCCACGTAGTCAGGATCGAGATCGAAGCCCACACCGATGCGTCCGGTCCGTTCGGCGGCCACCGCAGTGGACCCCGAACCGAGGAACGGATCGAGGACGGCGTCGCCCTCGAAGGTGTAGAGATCGATGAGACGGCG
The DNA here is from genome assembly GCA_020629635.1 of Acidimicrobiales bacterium. GTDB lineage: Bacteria > Actinomycetota > Acidimicrobiia > Acidimicrobiales > SHLQ01 > SHLQ01. Next base: position 173,347 of record JAHDCX010000011.1, read on the forward strand.
GGGAAGTTCGACCGGGAACGGGGCCGGGTGGCCGACGCGCCGGGCGCTCTCGGGATCGATGCGCCACACGTCGAGCGTGGCCTCCATGAATTCGTCGGCGCTCACGGTCGAGCGATGGGGCATGTCTTCGCCCTCTCGCTTGACCGGCTTGACCGCACGATCGAAGCGGCCCTTGCTGGCGATGATCACCCGTTCGGTGATGTCGCGCAGCACGGGGTTGGTGGCCGAACGATACGACCCCCACGCCAACGATCCGGACGCACCTTCGGCCTTGTGCCAGATGATCTCGCCCCGCAACAGGAGACCGAGGTCGTCCTGGAGGATCGAGATGACATCTGCCGACAGGCTGCGGTACGGCTTGCGGCCCAGGTTGGCCACGTTGACCGCGATGCGGCCACCGGGCTCGAGCACCCGAACACATTCGGCGAACACGTCGCGCAACATCTGCAAGTAGTCGAGGTACGTCGTGGGAATCGACCGGCTGTCGCCCACCACCGCCTGCTCGTACTCCTTGCCGACGAAGTACGGCGGTGACGTCGCCACGAGCGCCACCGAGTTGTCGGGAACGACAGACATGTCCCGGGCATCGCCCAGCACACACCAATCGTCGAGCCCGACGGACTCCGGTGACGGCAGCGGATTCACCGTGTCGTCGTCGCTGATGTTCGGCGGCGTGAACCGCGCATAGAACTCGCTCGCGTCGTGACTCTCCCGACGCCCGGCACCGAACGCCTGCGTGGCGGTCGCTCCCTTGCGCAGCGGGTTGGTCAGCTCGTCGAGCGATCCCACCGCCTCGTCTCCCACGTCGAGAGCGGCCGGAGATTCTTTGGTGTTGGCGATCGGGTCCACGTGTGGGCCTTTCGGAGAAAATAGTCCTCTGGCGTCGCACCAGGTCTCCGACCGCTCGGGACATGTTACGAAGCGCTGAGGAAGAACCTAGGGATGGGGTGTGACAGCGTCTTGCGGACCAGCCGGGGTCCGCCCTAAACGACGGCAAGGAGTAGGCCCGAGCCGGTCGCTGCGGCCGCTGATACGCCTGGCGGACGTGCATGGCGTCCTCCACGATCTCGTCGCGAAGCGCGGCGTCGTCTTCGTCCCACACGTCGGGATACGTGCCCGACCCGGCCAAGAGATCGATGTCCACCATCGCCGCAATCGCCCCACGATCGAGGCCCTCGAACGTCCGGGCGATCCGGGCAACGTCAGCGGCCGACACCTTCCGAGCCGGCCCGAAACCAAAATCCGGACCAACCGGGTCACCGTTGAAGAGCGGTTCGAGCTCGCCGAACACGCCCGTCATCGTGATCTGCACCGCCATCCACATCTTCTCGGTCTGCGGGGCATCGGCCATGGCCGCCTCCACGTCGAACGGACCGTCGTCGCCGTCGGGCACCGCGATCATCACGGTTCTCATACTCACGTCGTTGTCTCCTCAGGTCGGCGGAAGGTTCCACATCGGCGCATACGCGCCCTCCCCCTGAACAACGGGACGATCCACCGACGCCTTCAACTCGACCGGCAACGCACACAACTCCTCGAACAACGGTCCTTCGAACCGCGGCGGACGGCTCCCCAGCGCACGCCGGAACTCCCCAAGATGCGGCGCGAACAACGCCTCCATCGCCGCCACGTTCTCCTCCGACCGAAACGGCGTCCGTGAACCCCGCACAAACAACGCATCCGAACCCACCTCCTCAACCACCCCACCCAACGCAACCACCCGATCCACCTTCGCCCCCAGATCCTCAATCTCATCCAACCCCGTCGTCACGCCAGCAAACGGGACACGAGCCAACTCCAGATACGAGATCGTCTCGCCACCATGCGTCACCGGACCCGCACTCGACGCCCCGACCGCAACCAAATCCAGCTCCGCCCCCAACCGCCGCGGCAACTCCGCCGCATAGTCAACCAACCCAATCCACGACCCCACCTCCTGACTCAGATCAGCACCGATCCGAATCTGAATGTTCGAGTCGCGACCGACCCGTATCTCGGACGGGTACGCGTCGGCCATTGCGACGCGGTTGTAGAAGCCCTCCGGTTCCCCGTCAGCAACGAGAGACCAGACTCCCAACCTCGCTTCTTCGCCTGCGAACGATCGAAGCTCGTCCACATCCTTGATGACCGATCCCAGCACCCTGAGGGCGACCAGCTTCACGTCCGCCCAATCACGGCGCAGTAAGTCGACGAGCTCCAAGACTTCACCGACCGTCCAACCGGCTCGGCACAACTCGACGTTCACGCGCCACCACGACCGATTCGCCGCCAGGAACTTCGCCAGCTCCACCGGCTCCCGCCCCAGCCGAACACCGTCAACCGCCATCCACCCAGCGAACCGCGAGTCCACCATCACGGTCAAGGGGCCTGTCAGAGGCCGGGGGTGTTGCCTTTGCCCGAGTTTTCGATGCCGCAACGGATTTCGCCGTTGTCGAGCTCGGTGATTCCGCCAAGTGAGGATGGGTGGACGTGGTCGGCGACGAGCCACATGAATGGTGTGTCGCATCCGAAGCTGGTGCATCGTCCGCGTGAGAGGACGAGTAGGGCGTTTCGCATGTCCCAGTTGAAGAGCCGGGTGTCTTTGGAGAACGTTTGGTCTTTGACGGTGAAGATCTGTCTTCGTAATCGGCCGATGAGGAGTGGTGCCAACGCGTGTTGGGGGTGGATTGGGGTGCCGCGGATCGTTTCACACCGCCCATCCACATCCACAGCATCGAGGGGGAGGGTGAACGGATCGTGGTCACCGTCGAACGCCCGATTGAGAAGGTCTTCGGCGACGGTTTCCGACATCACAATGTTGACCAATGGGATCGGGAACCCGCCGCTGTCGCGTTCGAACCCGCGGGTGACCAGATTGGCCAACGCGACCAACGTGTTCTGGCGAAACGACCGTCGACCCTCGATGTCACCGTCGTTGTCTTGCTTGTCGCGTTCGATCACCTTTTTGAGTTCGT
>JAHDCX010000012.1:0-44149 GCA_020629635.1 Acidimicrobiales bacterium
CCACAGCCGACTCCACGACCAACGCCTCACCCTCTACTACACAACCGGCCCACCCGACGTCGGTGACCCTGACCGGCCGTCCATGACCTGGCACACACGACCCGCCACCGACGACGAAATTGCTTCACAACGACACGGCTCCCAGAAAGACCGCGGTCGTCACTACAAGAGACGTTCCAAGCGCCCGAATCGTGACCGTTCGGTCCAATCGGCGGCGCCTGCCCAAGGAGCCCTCGGCATCTGAGCGGCCTACCCAGATCGGAGGGCCCGGCGAATGCTGTTCCGGTAACCGTCGGGAAGCTCAAGGTCCGGTAGCGCCTTCGGATCAAATCGAGCAACGGCGACGTGTTCATCGCTGTGTCGGAGACTGGCGGATTGCGGTGCCGCAACGACGTTGGTATGAATCGTGACGCGGCGGCCTGGTACGGGCTCGTACGTCCACGTGTCCACGAACCGATCCACAACGACGTGGACGCCGAGTTCTTCGGAGGACTCCCGCCGGAGCGTGTCCGGATGCGTCTCCTTCGGGTCGGGGCGTCCGCCAGGAAGTTCCCACTCCGCGCGCTCGTTGGCCAAAAGCACCACCTGTTCGTCGATCATGAGCACTCCCTTGATCGACGTCGTCAGTCCAGTCACTTCGGGAGCTCGAAGCTCGAAGACCTGGTACGGAACCGCACTGTCGAGGAGTCGTCGACGCGAAGACCGCGCGTCGGGTCACCCCACATCCCCACAAGTGCCGGAGACCCAGGCACCAGACACCGAGCGAACTCGGCTGCGGCGGCCGACATCTCGCGATCGTCCAGATGCCCGGCGCAGAACTCAGAGCCAGGCGGAGGCGAAGTCCTCGCGGCGGGTTTGCCACTCTTCACTCGTGATCGCGTAGCGGAGATGGTCCTCCCATGCACCATTGATCTCGAGGTAGCGCTCGGCCATGCCCTCGAGCCGGATGCCGAGCTTCTCGACGACCCGGCGAGACGCCTTGTTGCGCGGAATGATCGAGATCTGTAGTCGATGCAACTTGATGTCTTCGAATGCGAAGCGCATCGCGACGACCAGCGCCTCGGGGGTGAATCCCTGGCCCGCGGTGCGTTCGTCAATCCAATAACCGACATACGCGTTCTGGAACGGTCCCCGCTGAATCGACGACACGTTCATCTCGCCCACGAGTTGTCCCTCGTGGAAAACCCCGAACCCGTACCCGGTCCCGAGCTCGCGCTCCCGCTGACGAGCCGCGCATCGAGACCCGAACGCCGAACGACTCCGCACCACATCGGGTTGGCCAGCCAGCCGCTGAGGCTCCCAGCGCGTCAGCCACTCGTCGTTGGTGGTCCGCACCTCGTTCCACTGCGCCCAGTCGTCGGCCACCAACGGACGAAGCAGCACCCGCCGACCAAACAGCGGTCGTGCGCCGGGCTCATTCGAGGATCGAATCACGACACCTGCGACAGAATCAGGCCGTCCAGGATGTCGGACTCGGAGACGAGCACGTCCTCGGCGTCGAAGTAGCGAACGATCCGGGCAAGGATGCACATACCGCCGACGATCGTATCCACTCGCCCAAGCTCGAGTCCGGGGTTGTGGGCGCGGTCCGCTCGCGATTCGGTGACCAGCGTGCGGAACACGTCCTCGATCGCCGCTCGGTCCAGCCGGAAGTGATGCACCTGCGAGCGATCGTATTCCTGAAGGCCGATCTCGACCATCGCCGCCGTCGACACCGTTCCGGCGAGTCCGACGAGCTGCCGTGCGGCGAGCACCATCGGCACCTCACGAACGACGTCGTCGAGGTGCGCCTCGGCGACCGACAGACACGCCACGAGCTCCTCGGGCAACGGAGGGTCACTCTCGACGTACTTCTCCGAGAACCGCACCGAGCCCATGTCGGTCGAGATCCCTCCTTCCATCCGCGACGACCCGATCGCGAACTCGGTCGATCCCCCACCGATGTCGAAGACGAGGAACGGTCCGTCGGCAGGATCGAGCTCGGCGGTCGCTCCGAGGAACGACAGCGCGGCCTCCTCCTCGCCAGAGATCAGCTCGGGTTCGACCCCGACCGTCTCACGGGCCGCCACGAAGAAGTCCTCGCGGTTCTCGGCGTCTCGGGCAGCGGAGGTCGCCGTCATGCGCGTCCCCGCCAGCTCATAACGGTCCATGATCTCGCGGTAGTTGGCCAGCGCAGCGCGAACCCGCTCGATGCCCTCGGGACTCAACCTGCCGGTGGCGTCGACGCCACGGCCGAGGCCGGTGATCGTCATCTCCCGCTCGAACGTCTCGACGCCGTCGCCGACGATGAGCCGCGTCGAATTGGTTCCGCAATCGATGCCAGCATAGATCGGTCGTGTCTCGGTCATGATTCCTCCGGGGATTGTTCGACTTCGTGGAGATGGTCGGCCACCCACTGTCCGACCGGATCGTCACCACCGGCAAGCCACCAGCCGAAGTGGGCATGAAGGCACTTCACCCCGACCCGCGTGCCGCCAACGCCGCCAGTGGGACGATGCGCCACGTTCGGGTATCGGTCGTCGAGGACGGCGTCACGCTCAGCGGCATACCGGTCGTGCGCCTCGGCGATGACGTCGAGACCGAGCTCGGCTTCCGCACGCCGGACGCCACCATGGCTTTCGAGTCGGCCGACCAGCAGGTTCTCACGTTCGCCACACAACCAGTAGCGGGTGGGCATCGGGCGTCCGTCGGCGAGCACCGGATCGTTGCGCAGCACTACCGGCCCGCCGTGCTGGTCTCGGACGACGATCTCCCACCGGCCCATCGGTTCTCGGCCGAGCAGGCGACGCACTGCAGCGAGATCGTCGGCCGCCGAACGCGCCAGCTCGAGTGACTCTGTCGTGTCAACATCGATGGGCTCTCCCGGAACGACAACGTCTTCGACGAGCTCAGGGTTCGCTCGGAGCAGGAGTCGCGCACCGTCATCGCCGGTCGACGGGAGGAGGTCCCACACGCTGCGGTCGAGCCGCGTCGGAGGACGACGGACCTCACCGAATCGGGCTGCTCGAATCGGTCGGTCACCGGGTTGAAGAAGCGCCTTCCACGCTGCTGCGCCGACGAGTGGCTGGTCGGCCAACCCAACCACCACAGCGTCATGGCCCGCACCCGCAGCATGCTCGACCGCGACCGCGAGGGAGGTGGCCTGCCCGTCGGCCCATCGTGGGTTGTGAAGGATCGTCTCGTTTCCCCCGGCGAGGAGATCCTCGAGCGGATCGGCGCCGGTCACGACGACGATCTCATCGGCGCCAGCACGTCGCACGGCCTCGAGCGACCACTCGAGCACCGGCCGCCCACGAAGGTCGGCCCGCAACTTGTGGGTCTGCCCATCAAACCGAGACCCCGAGCCAGCGGCCAGCAACACGACGGCCGTCGTCATCGCGGTGCGCCCTGGCTGTCGGTAGCGTCGGTCGCATGGATGACGAACTCGAGCTCACCCCGCCTGCCTTTCAGGCCATCGTGCTGATGTGTGATGCCGTGCAGGTGAGCGACGGCAAGTTGTTCATCCTCGGCGGCGGCCTGAGCGTGGTGGGCCCCGCGCCCCAGCCGATCTCGATCGCCGCACGTATCGCCGTACCGTGGGATCAGGCAAACATCCGCCACAGCTGGAAGGTCGAGCTGCGCGACGAGGACGGCCAGCCGGTCACGCTCAACGGCAAGCTCGTCGCCCTCAACGGACAGTTCGAGGCTGGGCGGCCGACCGGGCTCGCGCCGGGGTCTCCCCTGTGGGTGCCGCTCGGCATCAACTTCGGCACGATCCAACTCGCTGGCGGGCGCAGATACACGTGGCGCCTGTTCGTCAACGACGACTCGAACGACACGTGGCAGGCGGCATTCACGGTGAGGGGCGCCCCGACAGGCTGATCGAATCACCGGTGGATCGGGCCCGCAGTGTCACGCAGCGCCGGGAGGGTTCGCCCTGTCCGCAACCCGATGATCTCTGCCACGATCGAGATGGCCGTCTCCTCCGGCGTCCGGCCACCCAAATCGAGCCCGATCGGCGACCGCAGACGCCCGAGTCCGGCGTCGTCGACGCCAGCCTCTCGCAGTCGCTCGGTTCGTTCGTCGTGTGTGCGGCGCGACCCCATCACCCCGATGTATCCGACGTGGGTCTCGAGCGCCGACGTGATCGCCGGAACGTCGAACTTTGCGTCGTGGGTGAGTACGGCGACGGCGTCTCGTGGACCCAGCGACTCTCCGATCTCGTCGAGCAAACGATCCGGCCAATCGACCTCCACACGGTCGGCCATCGGAAAGCGCTGAGTCGTCGCGAAGATCGGCCGGGCGTCGCACACGGTCACCCGATAGCCGAGAAACTTCGACACCCGGGCAAGGGCGGCCGTGAAATCGACCGCGCCGAAGATCACCATCTGGGGAGGCGGAGCGAAGCTCTCGATGAAGATCTCGACGTCGGTCGCGCGGGCTTCGCCATCTGGTCCGTACCGGCGAATCCCGGTCCGGCCGGCGGCGAGTTCGCCGCGCATGTCCCGCTCGACCACCCGATCGAGTCCCGAAGAGCCCAGGCTGCCGAGCACGGTGGCGTCGGCGACGAGCAGTTTCGACCCGACGTCGGGTCCCTCGAGCATCGTCGCAAGCGCGACCGGGCGTTCCTGACGGATCGACTCCGACAGCGCAGCGAAGATGGGCGTCGTCTCGCGCATCGGGCTACCAGTCGAGCGGTTCGATGAACAGGTGGATCGTGCCGCCGCAGGTGAGCCCGACCGCAAAGGCCTCGTCGTCGGAATAGCCGAACGTCACCGTTCGCCGCTCCCCCGAATCGATGATGTCGAGCGCCTCGGTTACCACCGCGCCCTCCACACAGCCGCCCGAGACCGATCCGGAGACTTCGCCGTCTTCGTTCACGGCCATGGCCGCACCGGGGAGGCGGGGGCCGGACCCGTCGAGGTCGACGACCCGCGCGACGGCGATCGCCTTTCCCTGACGCTGCCAGCGATCGAGATCGTTGAGGAGTTCTTTCATCGCGATCCGAGCGTAGCGACGAGATCAGGCACCGATCGCCTCCGACAGGGTCCGGAGCGAGTCGAGGCAGTGGCCATCGAGAAACACGTCCACGTGTGGAAGGGCTGCCGCCATCCCCCGAGCGAGCGGTTCGTAGCCCGGGCTCGCCTTGAGCGGGTTGACCCAGACCACCCGTTCGGCCGTCCGCTGCAGTCGCTCCATCTCGAGCGCCATCTTGTCGGGGTCCCCGCGGTCCCAGCCGTCGGAAAGCACGACGACGATCGCCCCCCGGGCCATTCCGCGCACTCCCCACTCGTCGTTGAACGACCCGATTGCGTCGCCCAGCCGCGTCCCCCCGGACCAGTCGACGACCGACGCCGCCGCTTCGGCGACGGCGTCATCGACGTCGTGTGACCCCAACTGGCGGGTCATGCGAGAGAGCCGGGTGCCAAGTGCGAACACCTCGACACGACCTCGCCCGACGACGGCAGCGTGTGCATATCGGATGAGGACTCGTGCGTAGGGCTCCATCGATCCGCTGACGTCCAACAACAGGACCAGCCGCCGGGTCCGAGTGCCGGTCTCCGTGGTTGCGAGGCAGATCGGCTCGCCTTCGGTCCGCATCGCGCCGCGAACCGTCCGGCGGAGGTCCATCCGAGATCCATTGGCGACGGGTCGCCGCCGCCGAGACTGTCGACGCGCCGGGTGGAGGCGCATCTTCGCCATCACCCGCGTCGCTTCGTCGAGTTCTGCTGCGGTGAACTCGGCAAAATCCTTCGCGCCGAGGACCTCCGCAGCGGAGTAGCGCAGGGCGAGCGTTTCGTCGTCGCCGTCGCCCGCCCCTTCGGACCCGTCGTCGCCGTCGTCGACCCCGAGCGTGGCGTCTTCGGGCTCGTCCTCGAACCGAACACGGAAGCCGGTCCCATTGCGGTGGAAGAACGCAAGGAACATGGCGTTGTACATGGCCACGTCCTCGGGCCGGGTCAACAGGGTGGCGCGCCCCGCCCAGTAGACCGCCTCGCCGTCGTCGAGACCGACAGCCTCGATGGCCTCCCGGTAACGGAGCGAAACCGAGGTCGGCACGACGAGCCCGCCGCTACGGAGGCAATGCACGAAGCCAGCGACCACCCGCGCCGCGTCGACCGTTGCGGGCGAATCGTCGACGACCGTCGTCATCGATTCAGGCGCCGAGCGCGATCTGGATCACGCTCTCGAGACCCGCCCGTCGCGCCCGCTCCTGATCTTCGCGGTACTTGAGGAGTGTGCCGAGCGTGGCATCGACACCGTCTTCGGTGAGCGAGGTCTCCGAGAGGAGATGCAACGCGCTCGCCCAGTCCAGCGTTTCAGCGATCCCCGGTGGCTTGTACATGCCCATCTCGCGGAACTGCGACGTAGCTGACGCCACCTGTCGGGCCAGCGATTCGTCGACCTGCGGGGTCTTTCGGGTGATGATCTCGACCTCACGCTCGAAGTCCGGATGCTCGACCCAGTGGTACAACGCGCGCCGCTTGAGCGCGTCATGCACGTCGCGGGTGCGGTTGGACGTGATGATGACGAACGGAGGCGTCTCGGCCCGAAATTCACCGAGCTCGGGCACCGTGACGGTGTAGTCGGACAGGGCCTCGAGCAGGAACGCCTCGAACTCGTCGTCGGCGCGGTCGACCTCGTCAATCAGCAGAACGGGCGCCACGTCGGCTCGATGGTCGATCGCTGCGAGCAGCGGCCGCCGGATCAGGAAACGTTCGTCGAACAGGGCGTCCTCGAGTGAGTCGGCGTCTTCGGCGCTGGCTGTGCCGGTCGCTTCAGCCGTCCGAAGATGCAACAGCTGACGGGTGTAGTTCCATTCGTACAGTGCTTGCGAGGCGTCGATGCCCTCGTAGCACTGCAGCCGAATCAGCTCGGCACCGCGGGCTTGGGCCACCACCTTGGCGAGCTCGGTCTTGCCGACACCGGCCTCGCCTTCGAGCAGGAGCGGTCGCCGCAGCGATGCGGCAAGAAAGACCGACGTCGCCAGACCACGATCGGCGAGATAGCCGTGCGATGCGAGCGTGTCGAGAACCGCGTCGACCGAGGCAAACCCAGAATCCATGACTTCTCACACTACGGGAGGGGCCGCGAGCGGGCTCAGTTGACCCGGAGATCCTGCGCAGCGTTGTAGACGGAGCCGGGCACCGCTGGCAGGCCGAGCAGATCCAGCGCAAGGTTGGCCGCCTCGTGTCCCCGGATCGGCTGGACATCGGCGTTGTTGGCGAACTGGAGTCGTCCAGGCTCGCGCCGCTGCGGATTCAGGTCGTACAGGTCGCTGCCGGGGACGACGAAGGGCGCCCACACCGCCATGGGCACGATGTAGTTCTCCGGATTCGTCGCGTCGGAGTGGAGGAGCTCGCCTGCCGGGCCCCCGTGGTCGCTCGTCACGATGATCGCCGTGCTGGCCCGACGCTGCGGATCGGACCAGACCGCATCCACGACGCGGCCGACCACCAGATCGGCCTCGGCGAGCCCGAGCTCGTACCCCGACGTCGCCCACCCGTGCGCATGACCGAACTCGTCAGCCGATCGGACGTGCACGAAGCTGTACCGGAGAGGCTCCGTGTGATCGAGCGTGTCGAGGAAGTCTTCGACGGCGTCGACGGGATCCGCCCGGACGAAGAAGTCGATCTTGTCCCGGCCGTTGTCGGGACCGGTCATGTCGGGGGCGCCGTTGCGGCCGTCCCAGTTCCGATCGATCATTTCGAACTTCGACTTGCCGGCCCACACGCCAGTACGGAATCCGTGGTCGTGGACGACGTCGAACACCGACGCGACATAGAAGCCCGCATAGTCGTGGACCTCGATGAACGGATCCTGATTGATGTCGACGCGGTGACCGTCGGGGCCCCACACCGGTCGCCCGGTGAATTGCGAGGTGTGATTCGGCAGTGTCTTCGTCAGGTCGGCGTCGGTCCGGGCGTTGCGGGTGGACGCCGACGCGGCGAAGAGCGCATGCAGCCGCGACATCGTGTCCGCCCGAACATGATCCGCTCGGAGCCCGTCGATGCTGAGATGGATGACCCGCTCCACGGTTCGGGTGGCTGGCGGAGTGGCGTCGTCTGCCGCCGTCACCGGGGCGTCGCAGATCCGAACCTCGATGTCGGGCGCACACACGTCGATCGCCGGACCGCCTCGTCCCTCATCTCGACCGTCGCCGCCGAGCAGCCGGTCCTGCTGACGGTTTCCGAAGAGCAGGTCGTCGCCCTTGCCGCCGAGCAGCAGGTCGCGTCCGGGGCCGCCCCGCAGCCGATCGTTGCCACCGTCGCCTCGGATGATGTCGTGGCCCTCCTGGCCGTAGATGCGGTCGTGGCCACCCGCCCCGCAGATGACGTCATCGCCGGCGCCGGCGAAGATGAAGTCCTTGCCTGCCCCCGCATGGATGACGTCGGGACCGGGAGTTCCTTCGATGAAGTCCGGACCGTCCGTCCCAACGATCGTCGCCGCAAGCCCGTTGCAGGTGGGCGGCGTTTGCCCGGCCGACGCCACCGGTGCGGCGAGAACCACCGCAACAACGGCGAGAGACGCGAGAAGAGCGATCGATCGCATCTCTCCAGCCTACGAACCCGACGACGAGCCGGTCAGGAGTTGATCGACCCAGTCCGTCTCAACCGTCACCTGGTGGCAGGACGGCGTAGACCTCTTCGCCCGGCCCGACAAGGTCATAGACCTCGCGGGCGACCCGCTCGATTTCGGCATCGCTTTCGAGTCGGTCCCGTCGATCGGCAAGCCGCTCGTTCTCGGCCTCGAGCTCCTCGAGCTCGACCCGGGCCCGATCGAGCTCGTCGCGCTGGTCGAGCCATCGATCGACGGGAAAGAGCAGCGTGACGAGCACGAGCATCCCGAGAAGCAAGAGGATCGCAAGAGCGAAACGCATCGTGATCCGGATGAGCGCCGACCGCACACGGCTAGGAGGCGATCCGTCGGTCGTTCCCTCCGAACGGCGCGCCGGACGACCACGTCGCGGGCGCGCCACATCGTGGCCCGCCAGACGTCGGCGACGGGCCTCCGCTGGGCCAGACCGTTGCGGCCGCGAGATCATCGGCACGCCAGGGCGGACTTTCCGGGGTATGCGGCCGCCTCACCGAGGTCGGCTTCGATGCGGAGAAGCTGGTTGTACTTGGCGACCCGGTCGCTGCGGCACGGCGCGCCGGTCTTGATCTGGCCGCAGTTCACGGCAACGGCGAGATCGGCGATCGTCGCGTCCTCCGTCTCACCGGACCGGTGCGACATCACCGACGTGTAGCCGTTGGACGTGGCGAGGCGAACGGCTTCGAGGGTTTCGGTCAGCGTGCCGATCTGGTTGACCTTGAGCAAGATCGAGTTGGCGACGCCGTCGTCGATGCCTCGCTGCAATCGGGTGGTGTTGGTGACGAACAGGTCGTCTCCGACCAGCTGGACCCGATCACCGATCGACTCGGTCAGGGCCGCCCATCCGTCCCAGTCTTCTTCGTCCATGCCGTCCTCGATCGACACGATCGGGTACGTGTCGGCGAGATGGGTGAGCCAGTCGGCCATCTCGGTCGGGGTCAGCGTTCGCCCCTCGGAGGCGAGGTGGTACGCGCCGTCTTCGAAGAACTCCGAAGACGCCGTGTCCATGGTCAGCGCGATGTCGTCGCCCGGCCGGAAGCCCGCCTTCTCGATCGCCTCGACGAGCAGCTGGAGAGCCGCCTCGTTGGAGTCGAGATCGGGGGCAAAGCCACCCTCGTCGCCGATGCCCGTCGACAGGCCACGTTCGGACAGGACCGCCTTGAGCGTGTGGTACGTCTCGATGCCCCAGCGCAGTCCCTCGCTGTACGAGGCAGCGCCGACCGGCATGATCATGAACTCCTGGAGGTCGACCGAGTTGTCGGCATGCTCGCCGCCATTGAGCACGTTCATCATCGGCACCGGAAGCACGTGGGCGTTGGGGCCACCGACGTAGCGGTAGAGCGGGATGGCGAGCTCAGCTGCGGCTGCGTGCGCAGACGCGAGCGACACGCCGAGGATGGCGTTTGCACCGACGCGGCCCTTGTTGTCGGTGCCGTCGACCCCGATCATGGCGAGGTCGATATCTCGCTGGCCGGTCACCGGAAGACCGACGACCGCGTCCGCGAGCTCGGTGTTGACAAAGCCGACGGCGGTCAGCACGCCCTTGCCTTTGTAGCGATCGCCGCCGTCGCGGAGTTCGACGGCTTCGAACTCGCCGGTGGAGGCACCACTCGGCACGAGGGCGCGGCCGACTGCGCCGGTGTCCGTCTGGACTTCGACCTCGACCGTCGGGTTGCCTCGCGAGTCGATCACTTCGATGCCGCGCACCGATTCGATGGTTGCCATGGCTACTGCTCCTCTCGACCCCGCCAGCGGACGTCTGGCGCGACGAGGGCGCCGTCTCGATGACCGGCGCCCTGCTCCGATCGAGATGCTAGCCGAGCGCGTCCTTGGCGGCCTTCCATCTCGCCTGAAGTTCGGCGTGATCGAGATCGGCGAGCCGCACACCGTCGTGTCTGGCGGTCCGTTCGACATGGCGGAATCGGTCACCGAACCGGTCGGTGGCGCGCCGGAGCGCATCTTCGGGGTCGACCTCGAGCATCCGTGCGACCTGCACCCCAGCGAAGAGCAGGTCGCCGAGTTCGCTCTCGCTCGGGTCGTCGGTGACCTCTTGCAGTTCGTCGGCAACGTCGGACAGCGCCCAGTCGAGATCCCTACCCGTGAACCCCGTTGAGGCCGCCTTCTTCTGATGCTTCAGGGCGTAGAGCAGGCCGGGCAACGATCGAGGGATTCCGTCGAGCACGCTGTCCCGCCCTTTCTCGACCACCTTGTTCGCCTCCCACGCGGCGATCGCCTCCTCGGCATCAGCATCGCCGAACACGTGCGGGTGGCGTCGATGCAGCTTGTCGTGAATCCCGACCGCCACGTCGGACACGTCGAATCGGCCTTCCTCGGCGGCGATTCGGGCGTGAAAGAACACCTGGAACAACAGATCGCCGAGTTCTTCCTCGAGCTCGAGGTACCCCGAGTCGGGGTCTCGCTCGACCGCATCGATGGCGTCGAGAACCTCGTGGGTCTCTTCCAGGAGGAATCGACGGAGACTCTGGTGGGTCTGTTCCTGGTCCCACGGACACTCGTTGCGCAGCCGGCGCACGAGTTCGTCGAATGCCACGAACGCCGCCCCGACCGGCGGGGCGATCTGCGGGATCCACAGCGAGGTGAGGTGGTCCACCGTCGCCGCACGAAGCTCCGACCAGTCGCACTCCCCCACGGACTCGTCGGCGGTTCCGAGCCCTCGAAGCACGACGACACCTTCGGGCTGACGAAGGGTGTCTCGTGACTCCACGGCGTCGATGAGGTCGCCGAGGACGTCGCTCGAATGCACCTGCGTCACGAGAAACGGGCCGACCCGGCCGGCGACGTCTTCGGTGAAGCGGTAGGCGTCGACGACCGTCACCGCCTCCGTCATCGGATCGACGCCGAGAGCATTCCAGGCGAGCTCGGCAAAGCTCAGCGCCGGGTGCACACATACCTCGACGTCGTCGCAGGAGCGAAGCAACTCGACGGTCCGCTCGGCGACCGCCGGCGAGCCGGGCACGGCGTACACGATCGTGCCGTGGCGATCCGCCTCGTCGACGAGCTCGTCGACAATGGTTCGGTAGACCTCGTCGAAACTTCCCGCACGCTCGTAGAGGGTGTCGAAGGAACCGGCGATCTCGAGTCCGGTCGCGGCGGGGTGGCGAGTCGTTCTCAGCCACAGTGGCGCGGGTCCGTCGAGCAGCGCCGCCGTCGACGTGGTGATCAGATCAGCTCCGGCCGGGCCGAGCCCGACGACCTCGATCCGTCCGGTCACCGAGGCACGACGTCGAAGACGTCGTTGTCCCAGCGCCCGATACGGGACTCGACTTCCGCATCTTCCATCAGTTCGAGAACAGCAACCTCGACGTCTGCCATCGCCGACCCTGCCCGATCAGCAACGAGCTGGGTCGTCACCAGCCGGGTGAGCTGGGCGAAGGCGGGATCGCTCTGATCGAAGTCCTCGACCGTCGACACGATGTCGATCCCGGCGGCTGCGACGTCATTGCGGACCCGGTTGGTCGCGTCCAAAACGACGGTGGCCGCCTCGGCGGAATCGTCGTCTGTCGCCTCGAATCCCGCGTCGGCGAGCGCTTGTTCGAACGCCGACGTCGTCAGCCATTGCGCCGCAGCAAATCGGGCCCAGTTGGCGTCGAGTCGGACCTCTTCGACCGGACCCGGCCCTTGATCGAGGTAGCCGAGCACGCTGGCGTAATCCTCGAAGTCGTCGCGGCTGATCGAGTCATCGCCCACGGACAGTGCGTCGGCCCCGCAGCCCGTGGCGAGGGCGCAGGCGAACACGAAGAGCAGGGTTCGGAAGTTCACGGGCTTCATGATGGCACCTCCGCAGGTGTTGGTGTCTCCGTGGGCACGAGGTCGTCGAGCGCCACGCGAATCTGGTCGGCGAGGTTGCCCTTCTTCATACCGAGCTGCAGGAAGCCCCCGTCGGCCTCGCGGTAGGTCGAGTGCTTGTAGATGCGGTCGAGCCGGATCTGTTTGGACGTCGGCAACGAGATGGGCGACATCCGGATCACGAAGTCCGGACCGCCGAACCCGGGGCCCTTCGTCGTGGTGAGCTCGGTGATGCCCACCCGAATGCACGCCGCACGGACCCGAGCCACGTCGAGGAGGTTCGATGCGGGGTCGGGCACCGGCCCGTAGCGGTCCTCCCACTCGGCTCGGACGTCGGAGACCTCGTCGTCGGTCGCAATGGCGGCGAGCCGTCGATAGGCCTCGAGCCGCTGCTCCTCGGTCTCCATGTAGGACTCGGGGATGAAGGCCTTCATCGGCAATTCGACCGTGAGTTCCTCGACCTCGTCGGGGGTTTCGCCCTTCAGTTCGGAGACCGCCTCGGTGACCATCTGGCAGTACAGGTCGTACCCGACGGCCGCGATGTGCCCGCTCTGCCCGGTTCCGAGGAGGTTTCCCGCTCCACGGATCTCGAGGTCCCGCATGGCGATCTTGAAGCCACTTCCGAGGTCGGTCGCCTCACCGATCGTCTTCAGCCGCTCATACGCCTGCTCGGTCAGCGAACGGTCCGGCGGGAACATCAGGTAGGCGTACGCGCGTTGACCGCTTCGGCCGACCCTCCCCCGCAGCTGGTGCATCTGCCCGAGACCGAGCAGGTCCGCACGATCGACCACGAGCGTGTTGACCGAGGGCATGTCGATTCCGGACTCGATGATCGTCGTGCACACGAGCACGTCGTACTCGCCCTCCCAGAAGTCCAGCACCACCTGCTCGAGCGCCGCCTCGTCCATCTGGCCGTGGGCGATCGCCACTCGAGCCTCGGGCACCAGCTCGGTGATCTTGGCCGCGGTGTGTTCGATGTCGAGGATGCGGTTGTGGACGAAGAAGACCTGGCCTTCTCGGAGCAGCTCCCGTCGGATTGCTTCGGCGATCGCCCGGTCGTTCTGCTCGCCGACGTAGGTGAGGATCGGCTGGCGTGCCGACGGAGCCGTCTGCAGCAACGTCATGTCCCGAATGCCGGTGAGACTCATCTCGAGCGTCCGTGGGATCGGTGTCGCCGTGAGCGTCAACACATCCACATTGGTGCGAAGGCCTTTGATCGCCTCCTTGTGCTTGACGCCGAACCGCTGCTCCTCGTCCACCACGAGGAGGCCCAGGTCTTTGAAGGTGACGTCGTTGTTCAGCAGCCGGTGGGTGCCGATGACGATGTCGATTGCGCCGCTGTTGAGTTCTTCGATGACCTTGCGCGCCTGCGCGGACGTCAAGAATCGGCTGAGCACCTCGACCCGAACCGGGAATCCGGCGAGGCGTTCGGAGAAGGTCTGTTGGTGCTGTTGAGCGAGCAGGGTCGTCGGGACGAGCACGGCGACCTGTTTGCCGTCCTGGACGGCCTTGAACGCCGCACGGATCGCGATCTCGGTCTTGCCGAAACCGACGTCGCCGACGACCAGCCGGTCCATCGGCCAGGCCTTCTCCATGTCCGATTTCACGTCGGCGATCGCGGTGAGCTGATCGGGCGTCTCCTCGAACGGGAATGCCTCTTCGAGCTCACGCTGGAACGGCGTGTCTTCGGGGAACGGATGCCCCTCGGCGGTGACTCGGCGCTGATAGAGAACGACGAGCTCCTGGGCGATCTCGGCGACCTCGGATCGCACTTTCGCCTTGGTCTTCTGCCAGTCCGATCCGCCCATCTTCGACAGGGACGGGCTGTCCCCGCCGGTGTAGTGACGAACGATGCCGATCTGGTCGGTCGGCACGTAGAGCTTGTCATCGCCGCGGTACTCGAGCAGCAGATAGTCACGTTCGACCCCGCCGATCGCCCGCGTGACCATGCCGGCGAAACGAGCGACGCCGTGTTGATGGTGCACGACGTAGTCGCCCGGGGTCAGGTCGTCAAAGGTGTCCTGGGCGGCTTGTCGAGTCCGTTGCCGGGTCCGGCGATGGGTACGGCGT
This sequence comes from Acidimicrobiales bacterium, assembly GCA_020629635.1. Classification (GTDB taxonomy): domain Bacteria; phylum Actinomycetota; class Acidimicrobiia; order Acidimicrobiales; family SHLQ01; genus SHLQ01. The sequence continues at coordinate 14,452 of JAHDCX010000012.1, forward strand.
CGACCGGTCAGGTCGGACTCGGTCAACACGGCGACCTTGACCGAGGTCAGGACCGCGCCGCGCTCGAGCGGTGCGACGACGATGCCCGAGGCGAGCGTGTCCGGAGGCGCCTCGAGGACGGGGAGGTGAATACCTTGGTCGGCGAGAACCGCCGCCATGCGTGGCGCCGTGCCTGCGCCGTCGGCGGCCACAACGATCCGGTAGCCGTCGGCGGTGAGTTGCCGCAGCTGCGTGATCAGTGGTGGCGGGTCGCCGAGCGGGGTCTCCCATCCGGTGGCCGCGACGGTCGCGACCTCTGGACCCTCGGGGGCGACCGTCATCGTCCACACGGGAGCATCGGTCCCGCTCAGCAGCCGATCGAAGGGCACGTGAAGGCGAGGGAATCCGGCGTCGTCGTCGGCGTCCTCGGCGACGGCTCCCCAGGTCCTCGCCAGCGTCGTGGCGAGATCCGCCTCCTCGGCGAGGATGTCGGCTGCGCGATCTCGCAAGCGACGCGGCTCGACCAGGACGATGAGCGCATCGGCATCGACGTGGTCGATCACGACCTCGTCCCGATCGACGAGCCACGGCAGCCACGATTCCATGCCGTCGAAGAAGTCGCCGTCGGCGAGACGTTCCCAGTGCTCACGACCCCACGGCTCTCGAGCGACGAGCGCCTCGGCGCGGGCCTGAATCGACTCCGACGCAACCACCTCACGGGCCGCGTGGATGACCACCTCTGATCGTGCAGCGGTGGTCCGCTGATCGTTGACGCCGAACTCGGCGAGGCGGTCGACCTCGTCACCCCAGAGGTCGATCCGCACCGGAGCGGCTTCGGTCGAACCGAACACGTCGACAATCGATCCTCGAACGGCGAACTGCCCCCGATGCTCGACCTGCGTTTCGCGGCGATACCCGCGTGCCACCAGCGCCTCGGCGAGTTCCGCCGTGTCGATCTGGTCACCGACGCCAACGACGATCGGGTCTGCGGTGTCGGCATCCGGACCAATTCGCTGAATCAGCGCTCGAGCGGGGGCCACGATGACCCTCGGTGCACGGTCGGGGTCTCGGAGTCGCCAGAGCACCTCCATCCGCCGACCCATCGTCTCGACGTTGGGGCTGACGCGTTCGAACGGGAGCGTCTCCCACGCTGGGAAGACCGCGACGTCGTCGTCCCCGAGATAGGCGGCCAGGTCGTGCCGAAGACGCTCGGCTTCGGTCCCCGTCGGCACGGCGACGACCACCGGACGGCGGCTGCTCTCGGTCGCCAAGGCCGCAAGTGCGAGGGGGCGGGCGGATTCGGGCACCGCGAGCGTCCCGGTTCGCCGGCCGAGCATCGACACGATGCCGGGATCCTCTGCGAGGGCCGACGCGAGGACTCCGAGAGGCGCATCCGCCGCCATTGGCGGGGTTGCCACCGTCATCGGTTGAACTCGTTCATGGTCGTGTCGACACCGCGATCCATGATCGACTCGACCGCGTCGGCAGCGCGCTCGATCGCAATGTCGAGCTCGACACGGTCCTTCTTGCCGGGGCGACGGAGCACGTGATCGGAGACGGACTGTGAGCCGGGAGGTCGCCCGATGCCGATGCGGATCCGCAGGAACTCCGTGTCCTTGACGTGCTGCTTGATGGATTTGAGCCCGTTGTGGCCCGCGAGCCCACCGCCAGACTTCACCTTGATCGTTCCGACCTCGAGATCGAGCTCGTCGTGCACGACGACCAGACCGGTCGTCAGATCCTCGATGCCGTACCGCCGGATGAGATCCCGAACCGAGCGTCCGCTGTCGTTCATGAAGGTCTGCGGGAACGCCAGCGCGAGGCGGGAGCCTCCTCGACTGGCTTCGGCGGTCAGCGCCGCCTGCTTCGAGGGCTTCAGCGTGACGCCGAGACGCTCGCTCAAGACGTCGACGACATCGGCCCCGACGTTGTGACGGGTCCCGTCATATTTGTCGCCGGGGTTCCCCAGACCGACCACGAGGAGGTCGGCTGGGGTCCCGGTTCGTTCGCGTGAGCGCCGAGAGAACATGGATTCGTTCGGCGCGTCCGGATGGAATCAGTCGCTGTCGCCGTCGTCGGACGCTTCAGCGGCGGCTCCGCCTTCGCCCTCCTCGCCGGCTTCGGCAGCGGCTTCCTCGGCGCGCATTGCTTCGAGGGTCGAGCGGGTGACGACGCCGTTGGCGACGGCCTCATCCGCGTCGACCTCGGTGCGCACACCCTCGGGCAGCGGAACGTCGGAGACCTTGAGCGACTCGTTGACCTCGAGCTCGGAGATGTTGGCTTCGAGTTCTGTCGGGATGTCCGCCGGCCGCGACAGCACGGTGAGGGTGAACATGACCTGGTCGACCATGCCCGACATCTGCGTGACGTTCTTGGCTTCACCAACGAGCACGACCGGCACGTCGACAGCGACCTCGGCGTTGGCATCGAGACGGATGAAGTCGACGTGGAGCACGTCGCGGCGAACCGGGTGACGCTGGATGTCCTTGACGATCGTCAGCTGCTTCTCGCCGTCGATCTCGAGGTCGATCAGTGCGTTGACGCCGGCGTCGGTGGTGAGCGCACGGCGGAGATCAGGCCATTCGACGCTGATCGACACCGGGTCCTCGCCGAGGCCGTAGACGACGCCGGGGATCTGCCCTTCACGTCGGAGCCGTCGGCTCGATCGGGTCCCGATCTCGCGACCGGTGCTTGCCTTGAGAAGTAGCTCGCTCATTGCGCCTTCCTTCATCGTTTGGTTGTTTCGGACCCATGCAGGCTACCGGTGCCCGCGACCGCTGCGACGCTGACGAATCGAGTCCGGGAATAGCCCTCTGCGAGCCGTCGTTGACTCACTCATGACCAACTCCTTCGTCTTCGGCTCCTTTCGCGGAATCCCCGTCGGAGCGCACTGGACAGCAGTGCTTGCGGGTCTGTTCATCGCCGCGAACCTCGCCGGAGCGCTCTTCCCTGCGTTCGTTCCCGGACACGGATCCGGCGCATATCTGCTCGCCGGCGTCGCCTCCGCGCTGCTCCTCGGCGCGTCGATCATCGCCCACGAGTTCGGGCACGCACTGACCGCACGCCGTCGCGGGCAACGTGTCGACGGAATCACGCTCTGGTTGCTCGGCGGCGTCGCCCGACTGGTCGACGAACCGTCCTCTCCCCGGCACGCCGCGGAGGTGGCCGCCGCCGGTCCCGCCGTCAGTCTCGTACTGGCCGCGGCGGGCGGGCTCTCCGCAGCGCTCTTGGCGATCGTGGGCGCCCCAGCCCTCGCGGTGGCCGTCGCCATCTATCTCGGCGTGCTCAACGCGGGACTCGCCCTGTTCAACCTTCTCCCGGTGCTCCCACTCGACGGTGGACGGTTGCTTCAATCCTGGTTCTGGCACCGCGACGGCGACACCGACCGTGCGACCGTTCGAGCCGCAGAGATCGGCCGCCGAGGTGGCTGGGCGATGGCTCTGACAGGCATTGCCCTCTCGCTGTTCGGCGGCACGGGTGTCGCGCTGATGCTGGTGGGCGGCTTCGTGATCCTGCAGGCGAAGGGCGAAGCACGACGCGCCCGTCAACGCATTGCCGCACGGACGGCTCCCCAGGACCCCATCTCCGCATTGCTTCGGCTGCTCGGGCATCCCTCGCACGGACGTCGCGTCGCCACCGCCGAAGCGACCATCATCGACACCCCGTCCCGGCGGGTACCGCCACCACCCCAGGGTTGATCGCTCAGACCAGCTCGAATTCTTCGTACTCGAGGATCGCCTCGAAACCGATCCGTTCGTACACCCGCTGAGCCGCATCATTCGATGCCGAGACGTTGAGACCCACGACCTCGATCTGCGCCGGGAGGCGCCTGATCACACCCGCCGTCGTCTGCGCGGCGAGCCCGCGCCCTCGATACTCGGGACTGGTGTAGACCCCACCGATCGCCGCAACGCCCCGGAGCGGGCTCACCACGTGTGTCCCCGCAATCGCAACCAGCGTTCCCGCCTCCCGAACGCCGACAAACGTGTCGGATCCCAACATGTGCGGCAGGAAGAAGGCGGCTCCGGGCTCTCGTCGATACAGCGCCAGGACGTCGTCGAGATCATCGATCCCAAGCAGCTCCACGAGCGGAGACGGCGGAAGCGCCTCCGGGTTCGTCAGCTCGTAGCGCACGTGGAGACCCGACCACGCGGCATCTCGTTCGGTCAGGTCGTTCGATGCGCCAAGCGGAGCGGTCACCAGCTGTCCGGCGGGTAGCGACGGGAGGATCTCCGAGAGCAGTGTTCGGGTACCGCCGGGGTCCCGGGTCGAGACGGCATACGTCGCGACCCCTTCCCCATCAGGAAGGCGAACGACGCCGACGACGGCGTCGTTCCGGCGGAACCAGGTGCTCCCTGACCAGTAGGGCGGATCGAGATCGGCGAGCGCATAGATGTGCACCGCCGGCTGGTCGGCGAAGAACTCGGCGAGTTCGTCGGGGTCGTCGACCAGAGCCGCCCCGGTCGGGATCACAAGCGTCCGGCTTCGACGACCCGGGCCAGGAACTGCGCCGTTCGTTCATGTTCGGGCTTCGAGAACAACACGGCTGGGGCCGCAGTCTCGAGAACCCGTCCTTCGTGCAAGAAGCAGACCCGGTCCGCCACGTCGCGAGCGAAACCCATCTCGTGGGTGGCGAGCACCATCGTCATCCCGCCGGCGGCGAGGTCTCGGATCACCGAGAGCACCTCGCCCACCAACTCCGGGTCGAGAGCCGACGTGACCTCATCAAGAAGGAGAATCTCGGGGTCGCCGATCAGCGCCCGCACGATCGCTGCCCGCTGGTTCTGTCCCCCGGAGATCCGGTTCGGGTAGGCATCGGCGTGATCCCCGAGCCCGAATCGGCCGAGCAGCTCGCGAGCCCGTTCTTCGGCGACGTCACGGTCGACACCGAGCGCCCGGCGGGGTCCGAGCGTCACGTTGTCGAGGACCGTCATGTGCGGAAACAGGTTGTACGACTGGAACACGATCCCGATGCGTCGTCGGATTCCGTTGGCGTCGACCCCCTTCTCGGTGATGACGTCGCCGTCGAGGCGGATTTCGCCTGCGTCGATCGGATCCAACAAATCCGCGCAGCGCAGCAGCGTCGACTTGCCGCATCCACTCGGCCCGATCAGACACACCACTTCGTGTTCGTCGACGGCGAGGTCGATGCCATTCAGCACCCGGCGGTCGCCGTACGACTTGTGGACGGCGTCGAGTTCGAGCTTCATGCTTGTGCCTGCGACCGGGCCAGCCGGTCGCGCTCCGTGTACCAGTCGACGAATCGTGTCAGCGGAATCGAAATCGCCAAGAACAGCAGGGTGGCAACCACATAGCTCGTGTAGTTGAACGTCCTCGACGTGTAGATCTGCGCCTCCCGGACGGCCTCACGAATCCCGAGGATCGAAATCAGCGCCACGTCCTTCTGCAGCGACACCACCGTGTTCATCAGAGCGGGAACCACGTTGCGAACTGCCTGTGGAAGGATCGCAAATCGAAGCGCCTGCCATTGGGTCAGCCCCAATGCCCGTGCGGAGGACCGCTGGCTCTCGGGCACTGCATCAATCCCCGATCGGTAGATCTCTGCGGTGTACGCCGAGTAGCTGAGCGTCAACGCCGTCAACCCCCAGAAGGTGGCACTCGAGGGCAGCAGGTCGATCTGCAACGCCGGCACCCCGAAGCCGAGGAGCAGCACCAACAAGATGAGCGGAATCCCCCGAAGGATGTCGGTGTAGATGACAGCCAACAGTCGGATCGGAAAGAACGCCGGCCCTCGCAGGCTCCGCATCACCGCCACCAGGAGCGCGACGACCGGAATCAGCAGCATCGACCACGCGAACAGCTGCAGGTTCAGCCAGAAGCCGTCCAGGACGTCGGGCGCCGCGTCACGAAAGTCGTCGGGGTTGAAGAACTGGTCCCGGACCCGAGGCCAGTTCGGGCTGGTCACGACGAGGGCGGCGGCTCCGCCGAAGAACACGATCGTCGAAACGACCGCAATCACGGCGGGCCACGCGCCCTCCTCGTTCAGGAATCGCTTCCGCAACGGGTGCGGACTCTCTAGCCGTCGAGCGTCGGGACGGAGCCACCCTGGTTGAGCCACTCGTCCTCGAGCGAATCGATCGTGCCGTTGTCAACGAGCGTTGCGAGCGCATCGTTCACACACGGGACGAGCGGGCTGCCCTCCTCGAACAACATGCCGAGTTCTTCGGGGGTGTCGCCGGAGCGAGGCAGTACGCCAATGATCGACGCATCGGTGATCTCGACCGCCGTGATGAAGTAGGCCGTCGGGAGATCGAAGACAATGCCGTCGACCTGTCCGGCGTCGAACGCTGCTTTGGCTGCCGCGTTGTCGTCGTAGACCTGAGCGTCTTCGTCGGGCTCGATGACCGAGTCGATGTAGTCGAGACTCGTCGTTCCGATCGCTGCGCCGAGACGGAGACTCTTGAGGTCGTCGACCGATCCCGCAGACGCCGCAGGGCTGTCCGCTCGACCGATGATGGCCTGTTCGACCTGGTAGTACCCGTTCGAGAAGTCGACGACCTCGTCGCGCGCCTCAGTGATCGAATACTGCTGGATGTTGAAGTCCCAGTCCTTCGCTCCGGGGGCGATCGCCTCGTCGAAACCGGTCCGCACGAAGGTGACGGCGTCCTCGGCGAAGCCGAGCTCGTCAGCGAGCGCATAGACCAGCGCTCCCTCGTAGCCGGTCCCGGACTCCGGCACGTCGAAGACGTCGTCGCCCACACCCATCCAGGGTGGGAACACGGTCTCGCCGGTGGCGACCGTCAGGGTCCCGTCGGTCTTGGTGACGACCTCATCACAGTCGCCGCTCGACGTCGATGACTCGCTGTCACTGCCACAGGCAGCTGCGGACAGGACGACGACCAGCAACACGGCGCCGAGACGCCGAAGGTTGGTGTGCATTGCTTCCCTCCTCGGACGGACCGCCGCTCGGTTCCGTCCGCGGAGATCCTACGGCGCGCTCCTCCCAAGGTGCACACGAAGTTCACCTACCCGCAACCTCGACAACCAGCGACCAGCTCCGCCGGTCGCTGCAGGCCGGGCCTCGGGCAATCCGCAGCGCGAGCCGGTTGCGAGCCTGCGACTACGACAGATTGTTTCCGCCGAAGATCTCCGAAACGGTCGTGTCCATGAACACCGCTTCGATGGCTTTGGCGATGATTCCTGCCACCGAAAGGACGACGAGCTTGTCGAACTCCTTGTCGGGACCGATCGGCAGCGTGTCGCACACCACGACCTGCTCGATGATCGAGTTCTTCAGCCGATCGACGGCCGGGCCTGACAGGACCGGGTGGGTGGTCGCCGCAATGACCGAGCGAGCCCCCTTTTCGTGGAGCTGTTCGGCGGCGGCCACGATCGTGCCGCCGGTGTCGATCATGTCGTCGATGAGCACGCAGACCTTGCCCTCGACCTCACCGACGACGTCTTTCGCCTCGACCGTGTTCTTCAGACCGGCCACACGTCGCTTGTGAACGATCGCGAGCGAGGCGCCGAGCTGGTTGGCGTAGCGTTCGGCCACCTTCACTCGACCGGCATCTGGCGAGACGACGACGAGGTCCTGCTCACCGATCGACTTGAGGTAATCGACGAGAACGGGCATCGCAGTCAGGTGGTCGACGGGTCCGTCGAAAAATCCTTGGATCTGACCAGAGTGCAGATCAACGCTCACGAGTCGATCGGCACCCGCAGCCGTGAACATGTTTGCGACGAGCTTTGCCGTGATCGGCTCCCGACCCGCCGACTTCCGATCCTGACGCCCGTATCCGTAGAACGGCGCGACGACGGTGATTCGCTTGGCCGACGCCCGTTGGGCGGCGTCGACCATCACCAGGTGCTCCATCAAGCTGTCGTTGATCGTCCCGCCGTCCCACTGCGAGTGGGTGTTCATGATGAACACGTCGCCGCCTCGGATCGACTCGGAGAACCGACAGTGGATCTCTCCGTTGGCGAACTCGGCGATGTTGGCGTCGCCGACATCGATCCCGAGCTCTCCAGCGACGCGCTCGGCCAAGGGCCCGGCGGTCCTCCCGGCAAACAACGTCAACTTCTTGCGCGTGACCTGCTCCATGACCCCTCTTCGGTATGAGCCGCCTCCGGGGGACGACGATACGTCGGGAGCCCCGCTGGGCGACAACCCCGACGCCTCCCCTATCGGCGCACGACGGTGAACGGCTGAACCACCTCGTGCGGATCGACGTCGGCGCCGTCGACGACGGCGTGGGCAATGTGCGCCCCGGTCCCGATTGTCGCGTCGCGGATCTCGGCATTCGGCCCAAGAATCGCGCCCTCGCCAATCACGGACTGACCGACGATCACGGTGCCTGGATGAACGATCGTGCCGGGGCCGATCTCGACGTCTGCGTCGATCGTCACCTGCCTCGGATCCGGAATGGCCACACCACGGTCGAGCCAGCGCTCGACGATGCGTTGACGCAGCTGGGATTCGACATCGACTCGATCTCGGTGGTTGGTGATCCGCGTGAGCGGCTGCTCGAGCGCCCGGACGGTGACGGGATGGCCGAGGTCGCGAAGCTCGGCGACGACGTCGGCTGACGATGGTTCGACGACGCGGTGCCTGCTTGTCGCTCGTCGAAGCGTCGGTCCGAGCACCGCCGCCCGCAGGATCAGCACGCCGTCGAGCGTCTCGGGTTCGTGGACGGTGCGCATGCCCTCGACCGCTGCGCCATCCGCGTCGTCCCGGTGTGGATCGACGAAGAGAGACGCGGCCGCGCTGTCGGAGCGGTGAGTTCGAAGCATGGCGCGCAGCAACGGTCCGTCGACCTGTGGGGCGTCGGCCACCAGGACCACCGCGAGCGCATCATCATCGATCGTCAGCGACGGGGCGATGGCCTCCATGCCGCGCGACACCGCATCGCCGATGCCCACCGCACCGACCGGAATGCGACGGACCACGACACCGTCATCTCGGTCGAACGTGTGGTCCCGATCCGACGACCAGTCGACGACGAGCACGTGGCGAATCGACGCTCGTGTCGCCGCAGCCGTGACCCAGTCGACCAGCGAGCGACCCGCAATGGGTGCGTGCGGGTCGACGGCAGCCGGTTCTTTGGGCGACATCGCTGGCGACAGCACGATCGCCACAACCGACGGAGTTCTCACGAGGCCCATTGTTATCGGGCCGACGCTGTCTGCGTCACATCATCGACCACGAAGAATGAATGCGCTGGCCGGGCAGGGATCGAACCTGCGACCTCCTGAACCAAAATCAGGCGTTCTGCCAATTGAACTACCGGCCATCGGTGATGAAACCGGTGGTCAGGCTAGCGGCCGCGCTGACGTTGTGCCCGGGTGCGCTTGAGCATCTTGCGATGCTTCTTCTTGCGCATCCGCTTGCGGCGCTTTTTGACGAGAGATCCCATAGCGGGCCACACGATAGCGCCAACACGCCCGCAGGCCGACCTCGGCGACAGGAATCTGGTGGGTTTCGTCCGCTACGTCGTGGTCAGATCGTGACGAGCAACGGGGGCAGCGGCTGCTCCTGAACCAGTGGCGGGGCCTCCAGAACATCGACGACCACGCCGATGTCGGCAAAGCTTCCCTCGACAAACCACGTACTTCCGGATCCGGCAAGGCGTGGCCGCCGTCCCGTTACCTCCTGCACCCGCTCGCGGACCTCGACAAGACCGGGTTCGACCACAAGCGCCGCGGGCTCGAGATCGTTGCCGTGATCACCCACCGGACCACCGAGTTGGTCCCAGGCGGCGTAGACCGCAGGGGTCGAACAATGGATCGCCGGCGTCACGAGCGTGAGGGTGGATGACGACGCGACGTCGCTCGGCATGAGCTGGTCGCCGATGCCCGCGACACGGGCGGGCGTGCCGGCGACACAGAAGGCGACATCGGCGCCAATGCCGGCGGCCGCCTCTGCGTCGTCGAATCCCGCCCATCGGAGCACGGCTCCGGCATTCGTCGATCCGCCCCCGAGCCCGGCCCCAGGGGGAATCCGCTTGACGACGGTCACGGCGGCCTCCCGACCCGCGAGTCGAAGCGCACGAGACACAAGGTCGGCGCCGATCGGCCCGACGTCGATCGGTCGCCCTTCGGCGTCGACGTAGCGAACACCAGAACCGCCGGGTTGGATCCAGACGTCGTCGTAATGGCTGACCGACACCATCTCGGCATCGATCAGATGGAAACCGTCGTCGCGCACACCAGTGACGCGCAGACTCGTCGTCAGCTTTGCGGGAGCTCGATACAGCAGGGCCATCCAGGGCCAGACTAGAGCGCCCCTCTCAGGCTTCGACGGGCAGGGCCGCCGCGAGTCTCGACCACTCCTCCAACCCGAGCGTCTCGGCTCGAGCAGTGGGGTCGACACCGCAAGATTCGATCGTCGGGACGTCGAGCAGCGAGGCGAGCGACCTGCGGAGCATCTTGCGACGTTGTCCAAACCCCGCCCTGACCACCACAGCAAGCCGCCGATGGTCGATGTCGACCGGCGGCTCGTCGTGGCGAACCAGGCGGATGACCGCCGACTCGACCTTTGGGCGAGGGACGAAGACCGTCGGCGGTACGCGCGCGACCACGCGACCGCGGGCATGCAATGCAGCGAGGACGGAAGGGATTCCGTAGGTCTTGTCGCCGGGTGAGGCAACAAGTCGTTCGGCGACTTCGGTCTGGACGAGCACCGTGAGGTCCCGAACAAACGGGTAGCGCTCGAGTACATCGAGCACCAGGGACGTACCGATGTTGTACGGCAGGTTCGCCACCAACGAGACAGGAGAGGACTCGTCGACGGGCAGCGTGTGCCAGTCGAGCGCGGCGGCGTCCGCCTCGACGACGGTCACTCCGGGGATCGCCTGCGCACGCAGTGCGTCAGCGAGACCCGCGTCGACCTCGATGGCGACGACGGGCGCCCCCCGTTCGGCGAGCGCCATCGTCAGCGAACCGAGACCCGGACCGACTTCGATGACCTGATCGCCGGGTTCGACGCCGGCGAGCGCCGCGATCCGACGAACCGTGTTGGGGTCGGCGACGAAGTTCTGTCCGAGCTCGCGTCGGGCGCGCAGACCGTACTCGTCGAGCAACCGATGAATCTCCGGCCGACTGTGGGTCAGAGCAGGTTCTTCCCGCAGATCGGCCACTGATCCCATCCACGCATCGCATAGAGCGTGTAGGCCATGACGTCCTGCCAGCCGGGTGGGGCGTCGATCGGGTCGATGCCGACGAGGAACGGCCAATGGATGCCCGACACCCAATCCCAGGTCTGCTGGGAGAACTGATACGCGCCTCGGTAAAGGCCGCTCGGGCTGATGGCCTGATAGTTGTGCGTCGACTCGCATTTGCGGACCGCATCCCACTGGGCAGCAGTCGGGCCGCCCTCCGGAGGCGGCACGCGGCCGTTCACCTGGGCCGGCGGGTCGGGGATCGACGGTCCTGGCTCGGGCTCCGGTTCGGGCTCCGGGTCCGGGTCGGGCTCGGGATCCGGCTCGCCGGCGTCCGGGTCAGGATCACCAGCGTCGGGGTCCGGCTCGGGATCCGGCTCGCCAACGTCCGGATCAGGATCAGGATCACCAGCGCCCGGGTCTGGGTCCGGGTCCGGCTCGGGGTCGACCGGGCTGTCGGCATCGGGTCCGCCATCGCCTTCCGGATCAGTCTCGGGTTCGGGCTCGGGATCCGGGAGCGTCACCTTGTACCGCGGGAGCAGCGCAAGGTTGGTGTCTGACGGTGGCGGGGTCGGAATCAGATCGACGAGGCCCTCTTCGACGGCGATCGATCGGGCGACCTGCCACGACGAGACCATGGCCGACATCAGCTCGAGATTTGGTTCGGCCGCAACCGTCAGCACTCGATCGCCGACGCTGTCTGGAGGCTCGAGGTCGGCCGATTCGAGAGGGGCCTCGGCAACATCCTCGACCGGCGCCTCGATGTCGGCGACGTCGACCACGTCAGCCGCGGCCGACTCGACCACGCCCTCAGCAGACGACGGATTGTCGATCACGAGAATCGGGATCGCGAGCACCGTCGCCAAACCGGCCAGGGCAACACGCCACCGTTCGTTCAGTCGTGGTTGTTTCAGGGCTTCGATCCCATCACTGGCCGTCCGTACAGGCACGCAGGGACGACGGCCCCTCCGCGCGGCTCATCACGTTAGAGAGCCCCTTCGGGCGTTGCAACAACGGTTCACGCGACGCGCGAGGACTCGCGCGGGGAGCGCGAGACACTCAGTCGATGATTTCGGGTGGACGCAGTCCATAGAACTCGGTCGCCCGAGCCGTCGTCGCTTCTGCAACGTCGTGGACGTCACGTTCGAGCAGCGCGGCCACCGCGGTCCCGGTGTGTACCACGTACGCCGGACGGTTCGGCTTGCCCCGAAACGGCACGGGTGCGAGATATGGCGAATCGGTCTCGACCATCAGTCGATCGAGCGGCGTGAGCCGAACCGCCTCTCGCAAGGGCTCTGCGTTCTTGAACGTCACGATGCCGCTCACGGAGATGACGATCCCGCGTTCGAGTCCCCGCTCCGCTTCCTCCGGACCGCCCGTGAAGCAATGAAAGACCGTTCGCCGCGGCACGCCTTCGGCGTCGAGGATGCCAAACGTGTCGTCCCACGCATCACGGGTGTGAATCACGAGCGGCAGATCGTGCGTGTGCGCCAGGCGAATCTGCTCGGCAAACACGCGGGCTTGCACATCTCTCGGCGAATGGTCGTAGTGATAGTCGAGACCAGCCTCCCCCACCGCAACGACGCCGTCTTCCGACAAAAGGTCGGCGAGCGCTTCGGTTCCCTCGGTCGCGTCGTGAGGATGCACGCCGACCGTCGCCCACACGTCGTCGTGTCGAGCCGCAACCGCAATCGCTTCTCGGGAGCGTTCCGCCGTGACCCCGACGGTGACCATCGCTGCGACGCCCGCGTCACGAGCGCCCTGGACCCAGACATCGCCATCCTCGCCGGGCGGAATGTGGCAATGATTGTCGACCCAGCGCATCGATCAGCCTTTCCGCCGGGGAAACAACGGCTCGCCAGCGATCAACGGCACGCCACCGGGATAGCCGCCCCAGCTCGCGGCTGCAGGCAACCGCTGCTCGACGACAGACCCGCTCATGCCGATCCGCTCCCACGCGGCCTGGGCGGCGTTCGGAATCGCCGGCGATGCCAGAATACACACGACGCGGACTGCCTCGAGCGCGTCTCCCATCACCCGGTCAACCTCGTCGCCAGGTTCCATCTTCCACGGCTCGTTCGCGGCGAGATACTCGTTCGTCTCCCGAATGATTCGCCACGTGGCGTCGAGGGCCATCGGCGCCTGGCCCCGGTCCCACGCTGCAGCCGTCTCCTCAAAATTGGTTGCAACGACCTCCGCTAGCGACGACGTCGGACTCGGAGCCGGGCTGAGCTCCCCGCACTTCTTCGTCGCCACCGTGATCACGCGCTGCACGAGGTTGCCGAACTGGTTCGCGAGATCTGCGTTGTATCGAGCGACCATCCCCTCGTAGCTGAAGTCACTGTCGGGTCCAAACGCCGGATCCCGGAGAAAGTGGTAGCGAAATCCGTCCACGCCGAATCCGGCCGTCCCGTCGGTGGGGTCTCCCTCCACCAGTTGCGCAGGGGTGATGTTGTTGAGACGGGACTTCGACATCTTCTCGCCGCCGACGAGCAGCCATCCGTGGACGAAGAACCGCGGGAGGTCCTCGATCCCTGCCGCAAGCAGCATTGCGGGCCAGAACACACAGTGGAAGCGGATGATGTCCTTGCCGATCACGTGATGGACGTTCGGCCAGTAGTTCTCGAACCGCTCGTCGTCGTGGGCGTAGCCAGCCGCCGTCGCGTAGTTGATCAGCGCGTCGTACCACACGTAGAACACGTGCTGTTCGTCCCACGGGACGGGTACGCCCCAGTCGATCGACGACCGCGAGATCGACACGTCACGGACCTCTTGGCGGAGCAGACCCAGGACCTCGTTGCGGTATCCCTCCGGTCGAATGCGATCAGGGTTGTTCTCGTAGAACTCGAGCAGCGGTTGGGCGAAGTCCGACAACCGGAAGAACCAATTCTCCTCGTGCATGCGTTCGGCGGGACGCTTGTGGATCGGGCAGTTGCCGTCCTCGAGTTCGTCTTCGGTGTAGTACGCCTCGCACCCGACGCAATACAGGCCCTCGTAGACGTCCTTGTAGATGTGCCCGTTCTCGTAGACCTTGAGCATGAGGGCCTGGACCGATTGGTAGTGACGGAGCTCGGTCGTGCGGATGAAGTCGTCGTTGCTGATGTCGATCGACTCCCACGCCTCCCGGAAGCGAATGCTCGTGTTGTCCGCCTGCTCGCGCGGCGTCAGCCCGTTCTCTTCGGCCGCGCGGGCAATCTTCAGACCATGCTCGTCCGTGCCGGTCAGGAAGAACGTGTCGTCGCCCATCAACCGGTGCCAGCGCGCAAGCGCATCGGCGATGACGGTCGTATACGTGTGCCCGATGTGGGGCACGTCGTTCACGTAGTAGATCGGGGTGGTGACGTAGAACGTGCTCACGGTTCGAGCCTACGGTCCTCATTCCCTCCCGATTCACCCCGGCCCGTCTAGGTTTGAAAACAGGCCGTGATGGCTTTTCGACGGAAGGAACACGAGATGTCGCTCTTCGACGACCTCATCCCCACGCTGATCACCGACACGCCCGCACAGGGACGCGAGCTCGCGATCATGATGGCGCGAAAGACCATCGCGACGTTGCAGCCCGACGCGGACGCACGGGCCTCACTTCGTGACGACTACGCGAACGACACCGAACAGCTTCTCGCCGCAGGCCACATCGTGGCCGTTGAGTTTCAGACGATCGCCGCCGCGAACAACTACTGGCGCTGACGGCGAATCGACTCAGAAGTCGCGCTTCTCGCGAACCTTCGCGGCCTTGCCGACCCGGTCGCGCAAGTAGTACAGCTTGGCTCGGCGCACATCGCCGCGGCTCACGAACTCGAGCTTGGCCATGATCGGCGAGTGCAGCGGGAAGGTCCGCTCCACGCCCACGCCAAAGCTGAGCTTGCGGACGGTGAAGGACTCGTTGATGCCGCTGCCGCGACGGGCGATGACGACACCCTCGAAGACCTGCACCCGCTCCTTGTTGCCCTCGACGACGCGAACGTGCACCTTGACGGTGTCGCCGGCCTGAAACTCGGGGATGTCGTCCCGGAGGCTTCTCTTGTCGACCAGATCTGTGACGTTCATCGGGCAATGCTCCTGCGTCGGTGACGTTGGCCGGGCGAAGTGGGTCCCGGGCCAGCGCACAATGCTACGCCCAGCGTGCGGTGCCTACAACGTGACGTGAAGCTCGACCGCAGCGGGGTCCGCCTTGTAGATGTCGCGCATCGTCCGGACGATTCCCGAGGCCACGCTCGACGCGTCGACAGGAGCTGTCCACTCCCACGAGAACGATCCCCAGCTCTCGGTCGTCGCAGAGAATCCGACGGCGAACACGGCCCGTTCGTCACGAACCGTCAACCGATTCTCCCCGACAAGGCTGTCGTTCCCGACGGCAAGCAACCGCAGACCACCGCCGTTGAAGGACATCCCGTCGATGCGCGCTCCCGACGTCGTCTGCGCGGTGAAACCCGCAATGGACCCGTTGAGGACGTCGTTCGCCGCAGAGGTCACCGCTTCAGCAACGTCTGACCAATGGGTCGAGCCGACCTCGAGAAGCATCTGTGTCGCCATGTGGGCCTTTCGGCCCATCCGCGCCGGTCTTTAGGGAGACGGCTCGTCCAGTCCGAACTCGCCCAGAAGGCGGCGATCCGCCTCGCTGAATCCACCGCGGGCTTCGATGAGGTCCGGACGGCGGTCGAGCGTGCGCCGCAGCGCCATCGCGCGCCGCCAACGCGCCACTCGGGCGTGATCTCCGGACCGAAGCACGTCAGGAACCTCGAGGCCCCCAAAGACGGCAGGCCGCGTGTAGTGCGGGTACTCGAGCAACCCGTCGGTGTGGCTCTCTTCGGCCAGCGAGGCGGCGTTGCCGAGCACGCCCGGCACGAGTCGAGCCGTCGCTTCGATGATGGCGGCGGCCGCGATCTCTCCGCCGGCGAGAACGAAGTCACCCAACGAGATTTCGCGGTCGACGTGCCGATCGAGAATTCGCTGATCGATCCCCTCGTAGCGACCGCACAAGACCGAGAATCCCGGCCCCGATGCCAGCTCCTGAGCCAGCGCCTGATCGAAACGATCGCCCGACGGGGTCATCGCGAGGAGGGGTCTCGGCGGATCAGCTGCTTCGATGCACGCCTCGAGCGGCCCCGGCATCATCACCATGCCCGCCCCTCCACCGAACGGCGTGTCGTCCACACTCCGGTGCACGTCCGATGTGTGGTCGCGGGGATCGTGAAATCGGAGGTCGAGCAGCTCACGTTCGCGTGCTCGCCCGATGATCGAATCCGACAGCGCCGCATCCACCAACCCGGGAAAGACGGAGATCACATCGATGCGCATCAGAGATCGAACAGGCCGTCTGGGGTTTCGACTCGGATTGTTCGGTCGTCGTGGCTCGCAACGAACGCGACCGGCACCAGCGCCCCGGACTCGAGCTGCAGAAGATCGCTCGCTGGATTGGCGATCACATCGCTGACCTTGCCGCGGTCGACGCCTCGTTGATCCACGACGGTCGATCCAATCAAGTCATGGACCCACAGCTCGGACTCGTCGTCGATCGGCTCCGCGAAGAGATCGGTTCCCTTCAACGTCTCCGCCGACGAACGCTCGGACACATCGACAAAACGGACCAGATGATTGGCGTCGTGTGGGCGCGAGGTCTCCACCACGAGCTCGGCGCCACCCTCGTCGAAGAGGACGGCGCCAGGGTCAACCCGTTCGAGGCGATTCGTGGTCAGCCGGACGACGACGTCGCCACGAAGGCCGTGTGCTCGAAGAATCCGCCCGACGAGCAGTCGAGACGGAGTCTCAGCCATCTCAGTCGATGAACTCGATGTCGACCTCGACACCGTCGCGGGCGGCGGCCGCACGGGTCAACGTCCGGATGGCGTTGGCCACGCGGCCACGTCGTCCGATGACTCGGCCCATGTCGTCCGGGCCGACCCGGACCTGCAGCTCCAGCGTCTGCTTCGAGTCGTCGACATCCACGCGCACGGCATCTACGTCCTGGACGAGTGCCTTGACGACCTGGGCCAGTACGGCCTGCGCCGTCGGAGCCTGCTCGACGGTATCGGCGTCACTCATGCGTCGTCCCCGTCCGCATCGGCCTCTTCAGCGGGTGCTTCGGCGGCCGCATCCTCGACCTCAGGTGCTGCCTCCTCGGCGGAATCCTCCGCAGGCGCAGCGTCCTCCGCTGGCTCCTCGGCAGGCGCTGCGGCCTTGGCCGGCTGCGGCGGTGTGTACCCCTTGTTGGGGGTCGGTGCGGGTGCGGGCGGAATGTCGGGCTTGGAACCCGTGAAGTCCTCCCACGCGCCGGAGATCTTCAGGAGCTTCTCGACACGTTCGGTCGGCTGGGCGCCTTTGCGAAGCCAGGCGACGGCCTTGTCGTTGTCGATCTCGATCACCGAAGGGTCTTGGCGGGGCTGATAGGTGCCAACGATCTCGATGAAGCGACCATCTCGGGGCGAGCGCGAATCGGCGGCAACGACGCGATAGGTCGGTTGCTTCTTCTTGCCCATGCGCATCAGGCGAAGCTTTACGGCCACAGGTGTTCCTCTACTTGGACGAGGGAATGGTCATCCGGGTGATGACTCGACCGGGCAATGCTAGCGCCCGGGCTTCGCTTTCCATCAGTCTTCGGGCAGCCCCGGAAGTCGCAGCCCCTGAAGCGATTCCATGCCTTCGTTCATGACTGCGGTGGGGTTCGCCATCGGCGCCGGACCCTTCGCGGTCGTGCGACCGCCGCGCCTGCCCCGCTTGCCGCCTTTGCCCTTGCCCTTTCGTTTCGGCTTCTTCGGACCGACACCGAGCTGCTTCATCATCTTCTTCATCTCGTTGAACTGCGTCACGAGTGCCGAAACGTCCTGAGGCTGCATTCCGGAACCGTTGGCGATGCGGAGGCGGCGACTCTTGTCGATGATGTTCGGGTCGGTCCGTTCCTCGGGCGTCATCGACCGAATGATCGCCTCGAGCCGGTTGACCTGGCTGTCCTCGATCTCGACGTCGCGGACCTCCTTCGGGATACCCGGCATCATGCCGAGGAGATTGCCGATCGGGCCCATCTTCTTGAGCTGTTGCATCTGCTGCAGGAAGTCGTCGAGCGTGAACGTGCCCTCGAGCAGTTTCTGTGCTGCCTCCTCGGCCTCTTCCTCCTCATAGGCGGCTTCGGCCTTCTCGATGAGCGTCTCGATGTCGCCCATGCCGAGGATCCGACTGGCAAGGCGATCCGGATGGAAGACCTCGAACTCGTCGATCTTCTCGCCCGTCGACGCGAAGGCGATCGGCCGACCCACGACCTCCTTCACCGAAAGCGCCGCGCCGCCGCGTGCGTCGCCGTCGAGCTTGGTCAAAATCACCCCGTCGAGCGCCAGGGTGTTGTGGAAGTTCTCCGCCACCGTGACTGCGTCCTGGCCCGTCATCGCGTCGACGACCAGGAAGGTGTAGTGCGGATCGAGCACCTCGGAGATCTGCCGCACCTCCTCCATCAAGGCCTCGTCGATCGCCAAACGGCCCGCCGTATCGCAGATGATCACGTCACGGCCAAGACGCTTCGCCTCATCGAGCGCCGCCCGCGCCACGCTCACCGGATCGCTCGGCTCCGAAAAGACCGGGACATCGAGTTGGGCGCCGAGCGTTCGGAGCTGCTCGACCGCCGCGGGACGCTGGAGATCGGCCCCGACGAGCAGGGGGTTCCGCCCCTGCGACTTGAACAGATTCGCGAGCTTCGCCGAGTTGGTGGTCTTGCCCGAACCCTGAAGGCCGGCCATCAGCACGATCGTCGGCGGCTTGGCGGCGAAGCTCACCGTCATCGCCTCGCCGCCGAGGCTCTCGGTCAGCTCGTCAAGGACGATCTTGACGATCTGCTGCGACGGGTTGAGCGCCTTGGACAACTCGTCGCCAACCGCGCGGTCTCGGATGCGGCCAACCAGGCCCTTGACGACCTCGAAGTTGACGTCCGCCTCGAGCAGCGCCAACCGGATCTCCCGCAGCGTCTCGTCGACGTCGCTCGCCGAAAGCTTGCCCTTGCCGCGAATGCGCCCGAAGATCCCATCGAACCGGTCGGTCAGTGTGTCGAACATTGTTTTCCGTACTCTCGCTTCTCTCCAGGCCGGCATCCCGGCCCGGTTGAACTACTCGAACAGGGCGTCCACGAACTCATCGGCATCGAACTCGATCAGGTCGTGAGCGCCCTCACCCAAACCCACCAGCTTCACGGGAATTCCGAGCTCCGCCTGCACCGCGACCACGATGCCACCCTTCGCAGAGCCATCGAGTTTCGTGAGGACGACGCCCGTCAGATCCGCGGCCTGCGTGAACTCCCTCGCCTGAATGAGTCCGTTCTGGCCGGTCGTCGCGTCGATGACCAACAGCGTCTCGGTGACGGTACCAGCCCCCTTCTCCGCAACCCGTCGCACCTTCGACAGCTCGTTCATCAGGTTGGTCTTCGTGTGCAGGCGTCCTGCGGTATCGGCCAGCACGACATCGGCATCGTTGGCGGCCGCGTGTTCGACCGCATCGAAGATCACCGACGAGGGATCAGCGCCCTCTCCCCCACGTATCACCGACGCACCCGAGCGGTCCGCCCACATCGTGAGCTGTTCGGCCGCGGCCGCGCGAAACGTGTCGCCCGCGGCAAGCACGATGTTCCGGCCCTCGGCGACCTCTCGAGTCGCGATCTTGCCGATCGTGGTCGTCTTGCCGACGCCGTTCACGCCAACAAAGAGCCAGACCGAAGGATCCCCGCCCTCGGCAAGTGAAATGTCACGTCCCCCGAGTCGGTCCTTCAACTCGGCCTTCACGAGGTCGATGATCGCCCGCCCGTCGGTCACCTTGTCCGCGTCGGCACGCGCTCGGACCGCTTCGAGGATCTCCATTGTCGGTCCGACACCGACATCGGCACGCACCAACGCTTCTTCGAGTTCTTCCCAGGTCTCGGCGTTGGCGTCGCCGCGTCCCACGACCGATGCGAGGTACCCCGACATCGCGGACCGCGCCTTGCCCAGACGCCCCCGGAACGTCGCCGGTTCTGGTGCCGCTTCGACGATCGGCTCGTCTTCTTCGACCGAGACCGATGGTTCGGTCTCGACCGCAACCGCTGCCTCGGGACCAGCGTTTGCATCGATCGCCTTGTCCGCAGCATCGGTCGTCGTCGGGTCCAGCGTCGGTACGTGGTCACGACCACTCCGCAAGAAGAACGCGCCGGCTCCTCCCACGAGGAGCAGACCGACGATGATCACGACGAGAAGAACCGGATCCATAAGGGCCGAAGTCTATGAGCCGCAACGTCGGGCGAGGCTCCCGGTGTGCGGGATGCTTCAGGGTCACGGCCGCCCGGACGCCGATCAACCCCCTCCTCGACGCCCACGACAGCGTCCGAAAGTGAGGGGGTTGACCAGTTCTCTTGGGGGGAGATCAGTTGTCGGGCGAGAGCCCGGTGAGGGACGGACGGTCTCACCGGGCCCAGACCCGATCACATCGACGAACGACCCAGGAAGGAGGGGGGATCCCGTACCGATTCGGCGTTGCATGGGCGAACCTATTCGGCCCGACATAAAGCCGCTGTAAGGACCACGAGAACTTCCCAGACCCGGCAGAGTTTTTTCTCAGAGCGAGGCGCAGTCCTCGACGAACGCTGCGGACTCGGCAACATAGTCGGCCACATCGGGCACGAGTTCGAGCGGACGATTGGCCGGCATTTCGCGGACCTGCGCCAGAGCGGCGCAACGGGCCATGGAGGGGTCTCGGTCCGATACGAGGTGGTGGAGCGTCAGGTTGGCCGCCATGACGACCGGCGCGAGCGTCCCGAACCGTTGATCGGCAGGGTCCCCGATCGGCTCACACAGGTCGAGGCGGGCCGGGCCGTCTTCGGACGAGCCGTTCGCTCGCCGTGCGGAGATCCCATGGGCCGAAGCGACACCGATGAACTCGGCGGTGTGTTCGGGAGAATCGAACCAGACGAGCAGGGTGGCGCACACGCCCGACTCGTCGGCCGTGACGACGAAGGCATCGTTGTCGTATCCCAGAATCGCGTCCAACGCCTCCTCGGTCGACATGAGCGGCGCGAACGCCCGAAACAGGTTGATCGCCCCCACGTCGCCATCCACGCCGTCATGCGACGACTCGACGTACTCACCGAAACCGAATCGACCGTTGTACACCGACGTCGGGCTTCCCCCGAGAACATCGATCATGCGCTCGGACGTTCCGGGATCCGTGGAACGAAGGAGGTCGTCAACGCTCTGTTGGCCGTCGCGCTGAATGAGCGACTCGACCATCGGCGCCCCCAGCCAGTAGGAGAGACCGAAGGAGCTCTCGAAGAACGAGCCGGACGGGTCGCTCCAGCCCCCGCCCTCATCGTCGCCCCGGTACGCGGCCAACTCGACATCGGACATCTGATCGAGCCACCGGTTCTCGATGCGGCGGGCATCACCCTCGATCAACGCCGTGCGCGTGACCACGGCGTCCGGCGATCCGCCGAAATCGCGAAGCATTCCGTGTTGATGCTGAAGTGCATGGACCAGTTCGTGGACGAGAAGCGGGCCGATCTCGCGATCCCGAAGACGCTCGTCGACGAAGATCGTCGCCTCTCCGGTTGCGTAGTATCCGGCAGCAAGTTCGCCGACGGTGTCGAGCCGAATCTCCTCGGCGGTAAGCGAGATCGTGTCGGGCGCGTCGACGAGTCCGAGCAAGATGTACATCTCCAGCGTCGGGTCGAAGAGGTCCGCGTCGTCCGGGACCGAGTCGGCGGCCGTCCTTGTGTGCGCCTGAAACTCGGCCTGAACATCGACCCACTCGAGCGGCACGGTGTCGATGAACTCCAGACCACGCTCCGCCTCGACGAACTCGACATACGGCTCGAGAAGCGGGTCCCAGTGCTGCCCGAGCAGCTGACGACCAGCGAGACCAATGCCACCCAGCACGACGAGAATGGCCAACGTGAGAATCGCCCTCGTCAGCTTGTCGGCCGGTGTCACCCCGAGATGATCGACAGAATGCGGCCAGCGCCTGATCAGAATCTGTTGGCGGCCGGAAGCCACACGACGAAGGTGGCCCCGCTGCCCGGCTCGGATTCGAGGCTGACCGCACCCCCGTGGGTCTCCGCGATCTGTTTCACGATCGCCAATCCGAGACCGCTCCGACCATCACGTTTGACCGAACCCGTGTTGTCCCCGCGCCACAGACGTCGGAACACCCGTTGCTGATCACCCGATGCGATCCCGGGACCCTCGTCCCGGACCCCCATCCAACACCACGAGTCCACCTTGCCGCAGTCGACCGAGATGCTGGTCTTGCTCGGCGCAAGGCGGATTGCGTTCGCGAGGAGGTTTGCGAGCGCACGTCGCAGCGCGACCGGATCTCCCAGTACCTCGAAGCGAGCGTTCCCCGTGTCGACGACATCGAGCGACACCCCATCGGCCTCCGCCGGAAGCGTGAACTCCTCGCTTACCGAGCCGACAACCACAGCGAGATCGACCATCTGCACGCGCGTCGTACTCGACTCGGACCGAGCGTGATCGAGCAGATCGTCCACGAGCGTGGTCATCCGGTCGGTCGAACGCGAGATCACGCCTCCCACTCGACGCAGATCCTCCGTGGACGCATTCGGGTCGTCGAGGGTCACATCCAGGTTCGTGCGAATCACCGCAAGCGGGTTCCGCAGCTCGTGGGACGCCTCGTGGATGAAGCGCGTCTGCGCGCTGAACGCCATGTCGAGCCGGTCCAACATGTCGTCGAAGGTGTCGGCGAGCTGCCCGAGCTCATCGTCAGGACCGGTCAGGTTGATCCGACGCGTGAGATCCGTCGCGCTGATCGAGCGGGCGACCGCCGTGATGCGTTCGATTGGCCGCAGGACGAGGCCAGCGACGTACCACCCGACTCCAAGGCTGCCGACGAACAGCAGAGCGAGCGCCGCGAAGCTGTATCGGCGAAGATCCTCGAGCGCCTGACGGTCGACCTCGGCCTCGAAGTCCTCCAACTGGCTGACGACGAGCGGGCCGTTCTGGCTGAGGACGACGGCGATGTCGGTGTCGGTCATCTGCGTGCCGCCGATCGATCGCGAGATCCCGGCGTAGATACCGCCGATCACGATCGCCGCCAGACCAAAGAGGAGCACCGAATACAAGAGCGCGAGCCGGAATCGAATCGACCCAAACAACGACGGCAAGAATCGGTCCGTGTTCACCCCGACACTCATCGGCCGTCGTACCGGTGCCGGGCCGGTCGCCGACAACCCGCTCGGCGGGGCGCCGGGGTCGATGACGATCCCGGAGTCGCTCATGATTCGTCTCCGTGCACCAGGCGATAGCCCGAGCCGATCACCGTGTCGATCGCCGTTTCCCCACCCGCATCTCGGAGTTTGCGTCGGAGCGTGCCCACCGTGACCCGCACCGTGTTCGTGAACGGATCGGCGTTCTCGTCCCACACATGCTCGAGCAGCCGCTCCTGACTGAGAACGTCGCCGGCATGCATCATGAAATAGCGAAGAAGGGCGAACTCCTTCGGGGTGCAGTCGACCCGATGTCCACCGACTTCGACTTCGTGTCGTGCGGTATCGAGACGGACGTCCCCAACCGCGAGCACTGCAGAATCATGCTGGCCGTCTCGTCGCAGCAACACCCGGACCCTCGCCGACAGTTCGCCAAAGGCGAAGGGTTTGACGAGATAGTCGTCCGCTCCGCTGTCGAGACCGAGAATTCGGTCGTCGACGGTGTCGCGTGCGGTCAGCATCAAGATCCGGGGCGAACCCGACTCCGGTGGACTCTCCCGCAGTGACCGGCACACGTCGAGGCCGTCGACGTCGGGCATCGTGAGGTCGAGACAGAGCAGGTCGTAGGCACCCCACTGCACACGGTCGAGCGCGTCCTCCCCGCCGTTCGCGACATCGACTGCGTACCCCTCGCGCCGCAGACCGGCAGCGACGGCATCGGCAAGATCGGCCTCGTCGTCGACCACCAGAATCCGCATGGGTCCCGACGGTACCGTGCCTCAGCCGCCGTCGATGGTCGCCATCACCTCGTCGCGCCGCGGACCTGATCCGAAACGACGCTCCACCTCGCTGCGCTCGGAGATGACCTTTGAGGAGCCTCCCGGCTCCATGGTCACGCCGTAGAGCGAGTCGGCGGCTTCCATCGTCCGCTTCTGGTGCGACACGATGATCAGCTGCGCCTCGGCCCGGAACTCCTCGACAAGGCTGAGGAATCGGTGCAGGTTGACGTCATCCAGGGCGGCCTCGACCTCATCCATCACGTAGAACGGCGAAGGACGGCTCCGGAAAACCGCGAACAAGAAGGCGAGCGCCGTGAGCGATCGCTCACCGCCCGAGAGCAGGGACAGCTTCTTGACGTTCTTTCCCGACGGCTTGGCCGAGACCTCGATGCCCGTCTCGAGCAGGTCATCAGGACGGGTGAGCTTCAGCTCACCTCGACCACCGGGGAAGAGCCGTTCGAAGAGCGTCGTGAAGTTGTCGCTGACGTCGGCGTACGCCGCGGCGAAGACCGTGACGATCTCCTCGTCGATGGCCTTGATGACCTTGTTGAGCTCTCGGCGAGACGAGCGAATGTCGTCCAACTGCTCCTTCAAGAACTCGTGACGCTCCTGAAGGGCCTCGAACTCCTGGAGCGCGAGCGGATTGATCGGCCCCATGATTCGAAGATCCCGCTCGAGCTCACGGGCACGGGCCGCTGGCGTGACGCCGTCGGCCAGCTCGGGCCGGGGTGCGGCGGTGGCGCCATTCGGGTCGATGTCGAGATCGCGCCGCAGCATCTCCGTTGTCGTCTCGAGCCGGAGCCGCGCCTCGGCCTCGTCGATCTCAACCCTGCCCTGGCGCTCGGCCACTTCGCGGAGCTCTTCTTCTCCCGCGCTGCGGCGTTTCCGGAGCGCGTTGAGCTCCTCGGTCAGCTCGCGAACTCGGGCCGATTGAGCCAATCGTTCGGCTCGCCGCGCCTCGAGATGGACCGACAAGCGGCCACGACTGTCCTCGAGAAGCGTCTGAATCCGGATCGTGAGTCCTTCGGTGCGGTCGAGGCGTTGCCGCTTGCCTTCGGCTTCGCTCTCTTCGTGCTCGAGACGTTCGACGCGATCCTGAATCTCGCCGAGCCGCCGACGCAGAACACCACGGCGTTCTTCGAGTGCTGCGGCAGCGACCTCGTGCTCTCGGCGTTGCGCCGTGAGGAGTCGAGTTCGTTCGGCCAAGGCGTTTCGTGTGGACTCGAGCTCGCGCGATCGTTCGGCGCTCGCGACCTCTGCAGATTCAAGTCCGGGCAACAAGCCCTCGAGCTCGCCGGATCGAGCCGTCTCGCGGTCGAAACGCTGGGCGAGCTCGCTGCGCTGCGTGGCGAACGCGTCGAGCTCGATGTCGATCTGGCGGACCGATGCGTCGATTTGATGCAGCGCCTCGGTCGTGCTGGTCAGATCCGCGTCGTTGCGGTCGAGTGCTGCGGCTGCGTCTCGATCTGTCGCCGCATGCGTCTCCACAGCACTGCGAGCTCGCTCCAGAGCAGCCGAGAGATCCGCCCGCTCGTTCGTCGCCCGATCGACCGACGCTTCGGCATCATCGAGCGCGGCACGGGTCGCTCCCACGCCAGCGGCGCCGATCCGCCACACGCCGCCGCCAACCCGGTCGCCGTCCTTGGTGACCACGATCCGGCCCGTCTGCACGGCGTGGTCGACCGCCGCTCGCCAATCTTCGTCGACCGCGTCGACGTCGGCGAGCAGTCGTCCGAGCATCGCCGAGCTCGGAGCGTCGATGCCGCGCACGTGGCGCAGCACCGAATCCGAGCCAACGTCGAAACCCGTGTCGCCGGACAGCGGCAGCACGGCACCACGTCCCGGACCTGCAGCAAAGCGCTCCAGCGCCTGGCGTGCCGACGCATCGGAGTCGACGACGACGGCCGCGAGACGGTCACCGAGTGCGGCCTCGACGGCGGCCTCCCAGCCCGGATCGATCGAGACGACATCGAGCACCGTGCCGACGACGCCATCGAGTCCTTCGAGCGCATCGGCGCCCGCCGCCGAGCGGGCGTCGGCCAACGCTTCGGCCAACGCATCACGACGAGCCGACAACGAGCGCACGACGGCATCGGATTCCGCAAACGCTGCGGTCAGGCGCTCCGCCTCGACCCGGGCCGCGTCGTGCCCCGATGCTGCGCGATCGGCCGCCTCGACGAGCGTCGCCTCCTGCTGAACGGCGGCGTCGAGCGTCGCTCGCAGGGTTGTCGCCCGTTCGCCGAGGCCCTGTTTGTCCGCAGACAGGGTCTCGACACGAGCGTCGATCGACGCAACCTCGGATTCGCCGCGCTCGATCGACGTCCGGAGCGCCGCCAACTCGCCGCGGACCTCGGCCGCTCGGCCCGCGGCCTCGGCCGTCCCGGCGCCATCGGCCATCGCGGCGAGCGCTTCGTCGAGCACTCGCCGATCCTCGGTGAGACTCGACTCGGCGCGTTGAAGTCCTTCGCCTGCCGGCACCATTGCGGACAGTTCGTCGTCGACGCCGGCGAGCTGGTCGCCGATGTCGGCGATCTCCGCCCGAAGTGCCGCCAGCACGTCGCCGTCGATCGTGGCTTGGCGCTCGCGGGCAATGCCGCCGAGGCGCTCGGCCAGAAGCTGCGCCGCCCCGGACGCACGCTGGTCGAGCCGTTCGAGACGGGTCAACGCGTCACCGAGGTCGACCGCCCCCTGCGCCGACAGGTCGCTCTCCAGCGACACGATGTCGGCATCGAGCCGGGCGAGCTCGGAACGCAATTCGCGGTCCCGAGCGGCGAGATCCCGACGATCACGTGCGGCCTGGTCGAGTGTCTTGCGATGGGATTCGACCTCGCGGCCCGCAAGCCACAGCTGGCAGGCCCGCAGCTCGGCAACGACGTCACCGTGACGACGCGCCGCGTCGGCCTGCTTCTCGAGGGGCCGGAGCTGGCGGCGGACCTCGCGCAACAAGTCCTGAATCCTGGTCAGGTTCGCCTCGGTGGCGAGCAGCCGCCGCTGAGCCTTCTCCCGGCGCTTGCGGTACTTCAGGACACCGGCCGCCTCTTCGATGATCAGACGCCGTTCTTCGGGCCGAGCGTTGAGCACGGCGTCGATCTGCCCCTGCGAAACAATGACGTGCTGGGTCCGGCCAACGCCCGAATCACTCAACATCTCCTGGATGTCGAGCAGACGACACGGAACACCGTTCATCGCGTACTCCGAGTCGCCGGAGCGGAACAGCGTTCGAGTGATCTGCAGCTCGGAGAATTCCGTCGGAAGGACACCGTCGGAGTTGTCGATCGTCAGCGCCACCTCGGCACGACCCAACGCCGCCCGGTTGGCCGAACCCGCGAAGATGACGTCATCCATCTTCTGCGATCGCACCGCGCTCGGCGCTTGGGCACCGAGCACCCACGCAATGGCGTCCACCACGTTGGACTTGCCACTTCCGTTCGGGCCGACGACGACGGTCACGCCCGGCTCGAGCTCGAGTGCGACGTTGTCGGCGAAGGACTTGAAGCCCTTCATCGTGAGTGTCTTCAGATACACGTCGCCGAGGGTAGCGGCACGAATCCCATCGCTGTAACTCGGCCCCGCCCGATGTCGATCAAACCTGGGTTTCGCAGTAGTAGGTCCAGTCGCCCTTGAACTTGGTCCGCAGGATCGGCGACCGCGAGCGCGGACTCAGCTCGCCGTGCCTGCCGTAGACCTGCAAGTGCTGGTCGAACACGCCCGGCTCGCCGAAGACGTCCACCCATGGCCGGTCCTCGAGCGACGTACCCCGATACTTGATGACGTTGTGCAGCGTCTCCACGAGTGACCGGTACAACCGACGCACCTCCTGCGTCGACAGCGAGCTGCTCGACCGATCGAAGCGCAGGCCCGAATCGAACAACACCTCGTCGGCGTACATACCGCCGATGTCGAGGAGCGCCTTGCCGTCGGTCAGCAACTCCTTCAAGGACGCGTCGTGCGTGTCGAGCAGATCCCTGAACGCAAGCCACGACAGCGGGGTGTCGATCGGATCGACCGCCGGGTCGTTCAGCTCCGGGAACTCCGACATGATGTCGTCCTTCGGGACGACGGCAACCTCACCAGTCGCATCCGGATCGACGAAGCGAAGCTGTCCCCCCTGGGTGAACGTGATCACCATCTCGGTGCCCGGATCCTCTTTGTCCTTGTTGGCGTTGCGCCGGAGCAAACCGGTCCCCATCTTCACCACGAGAATGTCCTCGGAGTCGAGCGGGAAGAGCAGTGTGCGCGACTGGCGAACGACACCAATGATCTTCACGCCATCGAGCTGCGAGGTGAACTGCTTGCGGTTCTTGTAGCGAGGCAACACGCCCATGCCCGCCGCCGCAGCTTCCTTGACCTTCTTGCCCGTCACCTCGCGCTCGAGGTCGCGACGCGTCAGCTCGACCTCGGCCAATTCAACTCTCATCGACATCCCTCCGCTGGCCCGCTCGGGGCCAGCTCACATCCGTGCTTCTCCATTGTCGCCCGTCTCGCCCCCGACGACACCATCGAGACGTTCGAGCGCCGCGCCTGCGGCCTCTTGCTCGGCCTGCTTCTTGGACGAACCTGCGCCCCGCCCGACATGCGGGCCAATCGTGACGACGGCCGCAAACCGCCGACCGTGGTCAGGCCCGGACGATGAGACCTCATAACGCGGTGGAGAGAAGCCCTCCGCCGCCGCACGTTCCTGGAGACGGGTCTTGTGATCGTTCTCGCCCGGGTGCTCGAGCGCCCGGATCGCATCGTCGGCCAAGAGCGTTGCGATGATCTTGCGAGCGGCGTCGATCGACCCATCGAGATGCAACGCGCCGATGACGGCCTCCATCGCATCGGCGAGGATGGAGTCCTTGTCGGCACCGCCCGACATCTGCTCGCCGCGTCCCAAACGGAGGACCTCGCCGAGGCCGATCGAACGAGCGACTGCCGCGAGCGACGGAGCACTCACGACCTCGGCCCGTGCTTTGGCCAGCACGCCCTCGCTTCGGTTCGGAGTGGCCGCAAAGACAATCTCGGTGATCACGACACCGAGGACCGCGTCTCCCAAAAACTCGAGACGTTCATTCGACTCTCCACCGTGTTCGGCGCACCAGGACCGGTGCGTGCATGCGAGCTCGATGAGGGTCTGGTCCGTGAACGTGTGTCCGAGCGCTTCCTCGACCGACGAGAACTCGTCGGTCGATGTGTCAGCCAAGCCGGGTGACGACGTAGTCGACCGCGTCACGAACGGTCTTGAGATCCTCGAGATCGTCATCTTCGATGCGGAATCCGACAGAACGCTCGCCGAGCTCCTCCTCGATCGCCTCGACGAGCTCGATCAGTGCGAGGGAGTCGGCGTCGAGATCGTCCTGGAAGGAGTCTCCCTCGTTGATCTCCGACGGCTCCATTTCGAGGATCTCGGCGAGACGATCCTTGATGATCTGAAGAACTTCGGCCCGATCGGGCTTTTCTTGCGACACGTGGGTCTCCGCTGGCATTCGACACTCCCCCTCACGGGACGAACGCCGAATCGTATCGCAAATCGTCGGCCACACCCGCCCTGTCTCAATCGGCGACGGCCTTGCCCTGTCTCAATCGGCGACGGCCTTGCCCTGTCTCAATCGGCGACGGCCTTGCCCTGTCTCAATCGGCGACGGCCTTGCCCTGTCTCAATCGGCGACGGCCTTGCC
>JAHDCX010000012.1:44249-71522 GCA_020629635.1 Acidimicrobiales bacterium
GCCCTGTCTCAATCGGCGACGGCCTTGCCCTGTCTCAATCGGCGACGGCCTTGCCGATCTTTCCGACGAGATCGCCCTCGACCATCTCCGCCGCGATCGAGATCGCATTCACCATCGCAACGTCGCCCGACGAGCCGTGGCTGATGATGCAGACGCCCTTCGTCCCGAGCAGCATCGCTCCGCCGTAGGAATCGGCGTTGAACCGCTCGTAGAGCGGCGCGAGCGCCGGAAGCAGCATTGCGGCGCCCTCCCGGGCCTCGTCCGACGAATCGAATGCGCCGAGCAGCGCAGAAATGATGTTCTTCGCCGCGCCCTCGACCGACTTGAGCGCCACGTTGCCCGTGAAGCCGTCGGTCACCACGACGTCGGCTTCGTCACCCATCAGGTCACGACCTTCGACGTTGCCGATCCACTCGGCACCGAGTGCGTCCCAATCGACCGCATCGAGCATGCCCCAGGTTTCCTTGACGAGCGGCGAGCCTTTGCCGGCTTCCTCCCCGATCGATAGCAGACCGATGCGGGGACGCTCGATACCGAAACGGGCCGTCGAGAAGACCGCACCCATCTGAGCGAACTGCACGAGCCACTCGGGGCGGCACTCGGCATTTGCCCCAGCGTCGAGAAGGACGGTCGGCTCGCCGACCGGTCCCGGGATCGGTGTCGCGATTGCCGGCCGGGCGACGCCGGAGATCCTTCCCGTCCGCAACAGGGCGGAGGCCATGGTCGCGCCCGTGTTGCCGGCGGAGACCATGGCGCTCGCTCGACCATCGCGCACCGCCTCGGCGGCGCGCACGAGCGAGGAATCCTTCATTGTTCGGACGCTCGACCCCGGGTCGGCGTCCATGGCAATCACCTCGGATGCCTCGATGACGTCGAGATCTCCGACATCACCCATCTCCTCGGGTCGTCCCACCAGCACGACCGGGATGCCGCGTTCTTCATGGGCACGGCGCGCACCTGCGACGATCGCCGTCGGAGCGTTGTCGCCGCCCATGGCGTCGACCGCGATGGGTTGCATGTTCGACCGCGTCAGTCGACGTCGATCGCCTGGCGACCGCCGTACCAACCGCAGTTGTCACACACGACGTGGGGCCGCTTGGCTGCACCACAGCGAGGACACGTCGAACGTCCTGAGGTACGGATACGCCAGTTCGACGCCCGGCGGCTCCGGCTCTTCGCTTTGGAGGTCTTCTTCTTCGGAACGGCCATGACGCCACCTGTGAGTCGAACGGAATGCCCAACCTCTTGTCGGGCGAGCGCCGATACTGGCGCACACGAGCACGAAAGCGTATCCGCTCCTCCGGCGGATCCCATCACGAGCTGAGCGACTCGTTTCTGATCACTCGGACCCCTCGTCGAAGGTCAGCTCAGAGAGCGCTGCCCATCGAGGATCGATGGTGTCCTCCTCGTCGCCAAGATCGAGCCTTCCTGTCGCCGGAAAGCGCTCGGGATCTGCGCCGGCACAATCGCCGGCACACAGCGGAGACAGCGGCAACGCCAGCATCAACTCATCGCGCAAGACCTGCGCCAGATCCACTCGCTCGTCGATGATGGGATACGCCTCACCTTCTTCGACGTCATCGACCGCCTCGACGTCGAGAAAGGTCGTCTCCACGTCGAGGACGATCTCGCCGACGACGGGTTCGAGACATCGCCGACACTCACCTTCCCACGCTCCCTCGATCGCAAGACGTCCGACGACGCCCGATGTCGCAACGTCGAGCGAACCATCGGCCGTGATCGTCGAGCCGTTGCGGATGCGACTCGTCGTGATCTGGAGATCGTCCAGCGACGGCAATGACGCTCGGACCGTGATCGGTTCGAGCTGCTCGTCGACCACGTGGCCGGGCTGGCGCAGCGCCCGCCGCAGCCGTGAAACATCGACGGAGAGCTCGCTCCATTCGGTCGCCTCGACTCGAATCGTCATCGCCCCGACCGCGTCAGGAGAAGTCCTGATCGAACAAGCCCGAACGTTCTGCCTCGGCCTCGATCTGCTCGGTCTCGCGGGTGAGGTCGATTTGGCCCACCCCCTGGAGCCGATTGCGTCCGGTCGCGACGACGGTTCGGGTCCGATCAAGGATCCCTTCCAGCGACGCGAGGCGGGCATCGCAGAAGTCCTCGGTTTCGCGCCTCATCCGCCGGGCTTCCGCCTCGGCGTCCGCGATGATTCGCTGGGCGCGTTGCTCGGCCGACTTCACGACCTCGGTGCGCTCCACCATTCGCTCGGCGCGTGAGCGGGCGACCGACACGATCTCTTCGCCTTCGAGGCGCACCCGATCCAGATACTCGTCGCGCTCGCGGAGGAGCCAACGAGCCGCGCGCAGTTCGTCCGGCAGCGCTGCGCTGGCCTGTCGGAGAAGATCCAGAAGCGGATCGCCTTGGATCATGAGCGCGGTCGACAACGGCATCGGTCGAGCCGACTCGATGATGCCGATCGCCTCCTGCAGCCGACGTTCGACTTCGGGAACATGGTTCACCGGCGCCTCATGAGCCGCCATCGGAGGCGCTGGGTGATCGAGCGAGTGATCGGCCGAATCCGGCTGCACGGTGCCGGTCACGACGAGAACTTCTCTCGCAGGACTCGCAACGCTGGCGCCGGGACCATCGAGGACACGTCACCGCCATAGCGAGCGATCTCGTTGATCAGGCGCGACGCGAGGAAGGACTTCTCCGATGCGCTCGGCAGGAAGATCGTGTGCACCCCAGAGATCGCTTTGTTCATCTGCGCCATCTGCAACTCGGATTCGAAGTCAGAAACCGCTCGTAGGCCCTTCACGATGAAGTCGGCCTCCATCTCCTGGGCGAGATCGACCACGAGGGACGAGAACATCGTGATCGACACGTTCTCGAGACTCTCGAACGTCTCGTTGAGGACGTCTTCGCGTTCCTCGAGCGTGAGCACGCCAGCACTCTTTTGGGGATTTCGCATGGCCGCGACGATCACGTGATCGAACAACCGGGAGGCGGTCTCGACAATCTCGACGTGACCGTTGTGCACCGGGTCGAACGACCCCGGGTACAACACCGTCGTCATCTAGGCGTTTCCGTTTCGGGCGAACACGGTCACCACGGTAGTCCCGTACGTCTTCTCCCGAACGACATCCCAGCGGGGATGCTCTGCGACGACCTCGCCTGCCTCCGCGACCAGCCATCGCGCCTCGATCCGATCGAGCAGGCTCAACCAGGCATCGTCGGCGTACGGAGGATCGGCGAGCACCAGGTCCGCCCGAGGCGGTTGTTGGTCGAGCCAAGCACCCACCTCGGCATGGACGACCGTGGCCCGGTCTGCGAAACCAATGCTCTCGAGGTTCTTGCGAATGCACTCGACCGCTTTTCGATCGCGCTCGACGAAGGTGCAGTGCGTCGCCCCCCGGCTCAACGCCTCGATTCCGAGCGCTCCACAGCCGGCGTACAGATCCACGACCGTCTCGCCGCCGTGCACCCCGAGGCTGAACAACATGTTGAAGATCGACTCGCGGACCCGATCTGAGGTCGGTCGCGTTCGGTTGCCGGTCGGCGCCTCGATCGGGCGCCCCCGCGCATCGCCGGCGACGACTCTCATGTCGAACCATCGGCAGAAACCTGCCGGTCCTCGAGGTCCTCGTCGGCCAGGACGAGATCCCATCGATCAAGGCAATCGCTGCACCGGTAGGCAACGACGTCGCCGGCGCGCCATCCATCGTGCGGCTCGTAGCTGAGCAGGTGGCACTCGCCACCGCAGTCCACGCAGACGATCGTCGCCGGGAGACTCGAATTCATCAGTCGAGAAGCCTAGTTCTTTCGGAGATATTCGGTCTCTTCAGCGCCGAGAAGCACCGCAGCGTCGTCGAGCAGTCGTCCCACGGCTTCGCCGCCCTCATCGAGCAGCTCGGTCGCGACGGCACGGGCCTGTCCGACAACCTCGCGGTCCGTTCGAAGTGAGGCAAGGCGCAAATCGCTCCTCCCCTTCTGACGCTCGCCCAAAATGGTGCCCTCGCCGCGCAGCTCGAGGTCGACCTCGGCCAACTCGAATCCGTCGGTCGAGGCAACGAGCGCATCGAGTCGGGCGTCGCCGTCTTCGGTTGTGGCTTCGCCCGCAAGCCAACACGACGACGCATGGGCGCCGCGGCCGACGCGGCCGCGGAGTTGGTGGAGTTGGGCGATCCCGAAGCGGGCCGCATCGAGGATGACCATGACCGTCGCGTTCGGCACATCGACACCGACCTCGATGACCGTGGTTGCCACCAACACGTCGAGGTCTCCGGCCCGGAAGGCCGACATAACGGCATCCTTGTCCGCAGACGCAAGCCGACCGTGGAGAAGCCCGACCCGTTGCTCAGCGAGCTCGCCGCCGGTCAGCTCGTCATGCATTTCGAGGACCGAGCGAACCTCGAGCGACTCCGACAGATCGATCAGGGGACAGACGACATACGCCTGACGTCCCTCCGAGACGGCCTCCCGAACTTCGGCCCACATGGCGCTTTCCTCGTCTGGGCCTTGGGCGCGTCGGGTGACGATTGGCGTCCGCCCAGGCGGCAACTCGTCGAGCACGCTGACGTCGAGGTCTCCGTACACCGTCATCGCGGCCGTTCGCGGAATCGGCGTTGCCGTCATCACCAGCACGTCTGGCTCGCCGTCGTCGGGACCCTTGTCACGAAGGATCGCTCGCTGTTCGACACCGAAACGATGCTGCTCGTCAATGACGACCATGCCGAGCGCACCGAAGGTGACGGCGTCCTGAATGAGTGCGTGGGTGCCGACGAGAATGTCGACCTCACCACTCCTTGTGTCGTCGAGAATGCGACGACGGTCGGCCCCGGTGACGGCGTTGGTCAACAGTTCGACCCGGAGCGGACGCGCACCGAACAGCGAAGTGTCGGAGTCCACCTCGAGACCGTCGAGGAGCGCTCGCACGCCGAGGTGGTGCTGCTCGGCCAAGACCTCGGTTGGGGCCATGAGGGCACCCTGGAACCCTCCTTCGACGGCAGCGAGCATGGCCTGCACGGCAACAAGGGTCTTTCCAGCGCCGACATCGCCTTGGAGCAAGCGATGCATTGGATGCGGGCGAACCATGTCGGCGAGAATCTCGTCGATGACCCGCTCCTGTGCCGATGTGAGCGAGAAGCCCAGGCGGTCGACCAGCGCCCCCGTCAGCCGACCGTTCGGTGCGTGCGCAACGCCAACCTCGGTCGCCTGACGCTCGCGTTGTTGTCGAACGAGCTCGAGCTGGATGGAGAAGAGCTCGTCGAAGACGAGTCGTCGGCGTGCTTCGGCAACCTCGGACATCGCTTCGGGCTCGTGAATCGTGGAGAGTGCGACATGACGATCCACGAAACCGAAGCGGCGCCGGATCGTGTCGGGTAGCGGATCGGCGATTTGGCGCGCCGCCGAACGCCGAAGCGCCTCGGCGACGAGTCGGGCAACATCACCGCTGGCCACACCGCCCTTCTCGGACTGCGGGTAGACCGGCACAATCTTCCCCGTCTGATCGCCGATGCGATCCACGACCGGCGACGACATCTGCAGCGACCCGCGGTAGTTGTCCACCTTGCCGAACAGCACGACGGGTGTGCCCTCCGGGAGTTGGCGGGCCCGCCACGGTTGGTTGAAGAAGCTGACGGACAACGATCCGGAGGCGTCGGCGACGGTCGCGGTCACGATGGTTCGATTCCCGCGGATGCGACGCTGATCGATGCGCCGGACCGTGCCGACCACCATTGCCTCATCGCCGACCCGGAGATTGGCGATCGGCTCCTCGCGCGTGCGATCGATCCAGCGGCGCGGGTAGTAGCGCAGGAGGTCGAGAACCGTGTGAACCCCGACTTTCGACAGCGCGGTCTTTCGCTTCGGACCGACCCCTTTGAGCACTCCGACCTCGAGTGCGGCCAGATCGCGAAGCGTCAGCGGCGGGTCGGGCGTCTCCGCGGTGTCGATCGTGGTCACTCCACGCCGATGATGAACGGATACAGCGGCTGGCCACCCTCGTGGATTTCAACTTCGAGATTCGGATGCGACAACGCGATCTGCGCTTCGAGGGTCGACGCCTCACCCTCGCTCGCGTCCGCACCGACGACCACTGTGCAAATCTCGTGGTCCTCGGTGGCGAGCGACGAAACGACGCCGGCTGCGGCCGCGACCGAGTCCGACTCGACCGCAACGATGGTTCCCTGAGCGAGGCCGAGCCAGTCGCCGTCGTGAATCTCGAACCCTTCAGCGGTCGTGTCTCGAACCGCTCGGGTCACCTCGCCCTGCACGAGATGCGCGAGCGCCTCTGACATTGCCTCGCCGTTTGCCTCGAGATCGGCCTCCGGGTCATACGCGATCAATGCCGCCATGCCGCCGACGATGCTTCGTGTCGGGAGCACTCGGACCGGAACGTCGGTTTGGCCTCCCACCTGTTCGGCGACGGGAATGATGTTCTTGTTGTTGGGCAGGATGACCACGCCCTCGGCGGGCAGCGCATCGACCGCCGCGAGGATGTCGGCCGTCGACGGGTTCATCGTCTGTCCGCCCTGGACCACATGTTGCACGCCGAAGCTTCTGAAGATGTCCCCCACGCCATCGCCGACGCACACGGCGATGACTGCGGTCGTCGAAGGATCCACGGCAGCAACTTCCGCACTCGCGGCCGCCTGGCGCACCCACTCCTGTTCCTCGACTTCCTCGAGCAGATCGGTCACCCGAATCTTGTGCGGGCGCCCGACATCGATTCCGCATTCGATTGCGGCTCCGATGTCATCGGTGTGGACGTGACAGTTCCAGATGCCGTCACCGCCCACCACCACGATCGAGTCTCCGATCTCGGCCCACGCGGCCTTGAACGAATCGATCGTCTCGTCGGGTGCGTCGAGGAAATACATGACCTCGTATCGGAGATCTGCGATGGACGAATGGTCATGTTCGTCCGGGCGCTCGTCCATCGTCGGGATCGACGCGCCGTCGGGCATCACGGGCGCCGGAATGGGCCGCTCATCGGCCACGTGCAGCGCAGCGTCGAAGAACAACAGCAGACCTGTGCCGCCAGAATCGACCACGCCGGCTTCGGCGAGGACTGGCAGGAGCTCGGGAGTCCGCGCCAGCGCATCGGCCGCGCCATCGCGACAGGCGAGGAGAACCTCGATGAGCGAGCCTTCCGCTGCCTCCATGGCGGCATCGGCGCCTTCGCGCACGACCGTCAGGATCGTCCCCTCGACCGGGTCCCCGACGGCGCCGTAGGCCGCCGTGGCGGCTGCTCGGATCGCCTCCGCGAACGCACGACCCGAGATCGATTCCAGGTCGGTCAGCCCGCTCGAGAGGCCCCGAAGGATCTGCGACATGATCACGCCGGAATTCCCGCGTGCTCCCATCAGAGACCCGTGGCTGATGGCCTTGCAGACCTCGGCCATGGTGCCG
Source organism: Acidimicrobiales bacterium (assembly GCA_020629635.1). Classification (GTDB taxonomy): domain Bacteria; phylum Actinomycetota; class Acidimicrobiia; order Acidimicrobiales; family SHLQ01; genus SHLQ01. The sequence goes on from JAHDCX010000012.1 coordinate 51,621, forward strand.
CCAGCTCCGTCGAGTTCCTCCACCACCGACTCGAGAGTCAGGGACATGTTCGTGCCGGTATCACCGTCGGGCACCGGGTACACGTTCAGGGCATTGATGACGGCCTTGTGCTCGACCAGTGCGTCCCGGAAGGTCTCGACCACCGCGCGCAGGTCCCCCGCGTCGAAAGATTCGCTCATGCGGCCACGAAGTTACCCGGCGATCCGCCTCGCGATCACATTCGAGACGAGCGGGCGCTCAGTCTGGGAGAAGCTCGGGGGTCTCCATGTCGACCTCGGAGCCCAACCGGATCTCCGTGGCGAGCCCGTCGTCGTCGAGGACGTACAGCACACGTTGACCCTGCCGCAGCATTCGAAAGACGGAGCCTTCGAGCGCGTTCGACGCCAGGTCGTACTCCTCGAAGGTCACGTCGTCGATGACGACACCGTCACCGGTTGCTGGATCGTAGGACTGGACCACTCCCTGCATGGGACAGAGCCTACTCAGCTCACATCCGTGGCTTGATGCCGAGGTCCGAATAGTTCTTCTTCTCGAACTGATCCTGGAACATCAGGCGGAGCTTGGATGCGGCGAGGTCGTAGTCCTCGGGCGCGTCCCACGTGTTCCTCGGATCGAGGATGTCGGCATCGACGCCCGGTACATCGACCGGGATCCGAAGTCCGAGCTGGGGCTGGACCACCGTTTCGACCTCGTCGAGCTCTCCGGCCAGCGCGGCGTCGAGCAGGGCGCGGGTCACCGACAGCGACATGCGCTCGCCTTTGCCGTAGGACCCTCCGCTCCATCCCGTGTTGAGCAGAATGCAGCGAGTCTCGTGGTCGTCCATTCGTGATGCGAGCAACTCGGCGTAGACGGCGGGCTTCTGCGACATGAACGGATCACCAAAACACGCCGAGAAGGCGGCTTGCGGCTCGGTCACCCCGACCTCGGTACCGGCAAGCTTCGAGGTGAAGCCCATGACGAAGTGGTACATGACCTCGTCACGATCGAGAATCGAGACGGGTGGGAGAACACCGAAGGCATCGGCGGTGAGGAGCACGATCGTCTGCGGGTGCGGTCCTCGGGCGCCCTCGGCGACCCCGGGATTGCACGTGAGCGGGTAGGCGAAGCGCGTGTTCTCGGTGATCGATCCATCGGTGAGATCGAAGTCCTGCGGGTCGGTTTCTTCGATGGGGCGACCATCGACTGCGGGGACGTTCTCGATGAGCGTTCCCTTCATCGACATCGCTGCCGCGATCACTGGTTCGGCCGTCTTGTTGAGGTCGATCAGTTTGGCGTAGCAGCCGTCTTCGAAGTTCGACACGCCCGTGTCGGTCCAGACGTGTTCGTCGTCGCCGATCAGGAGGCGGTTGGGGTCGGCGGACAGGGTGGTCTTGCCGGTGCCGGAGAGGCCGAAGAGGATCGCGGAGTCGCCCTCGTCGCCCACGTTCGCGGAGCAGTGCATGGTCAGCTGCCCCTTGGCGGGCAGGACGTAGTTCATCACCGTGAACATCGTCTTCTTGTTGATGCCGCAGTAGTCGGCTCGGCCAACGACGAGTGCCACGCGATTGACGACATCCATGATCACGGCACGATCGGATTTCGTCCCGTCTCGCTCGGGCACGGCCCGGAAGGACGGCACGTTGATGATCGTCCATCCGGCGTCGAACCGGTCACTGTCGTCGCGTACGGCTTTCGGGAACATGATGTTGCAGAAGTACGCATGGGTGGCGTACTCACCGACGAACCGATACGGCTCCGCGAACTCGGGATCCCAACCGCAGAACACGTCGGTGACATACAGCGTTGCCTCGCGCTCGTTGAGATGCTCGATCACGCGTGGAAGCAGGCGATCGAAGGCCTCGGGGTCGAACTTTGCGAAACCGGGCTTCCACCAGATCGTGTCCTCGATCTCGGGGCGGGCGACGGCAAACGTGTCCGACGTCGGGCGACCAGTGCACTCGGGGTCGGTGTAGAAGACGAGGGGTCCGTCAGATCCGAGCGCCGTGGGAAAGGCCTTTTGCTCGTCGTCGCCTCCGCCAACCGAAACCCGGCCGCGGTCGTTGGCGATTGCCGCCTCGAACAGCTCATCCTGAGAGAGTCCGATCGCCAGGTTGGGTGTCGTGAGGCCGAATTGGCTTCGGAGTTGGTCGGCGGTGTGCATTGCGGGCTCCTGTGCGACGTCGCGGCTGTCGGGCCATCGGCGCGTTGGTGGGGGTCGTTGAGTCACACTGGCAAACCAGGATCATCCTGAAAAGAGATGAAGTACACATTTCTCATCACTTGTAGAGATATCGCTCTCGCCGGGAACGATGCGACAGCCCATCGCCGGGACCGATCGACAGGGTCATGCTCGAGGTGACTGCATCGCGACGCTCGAACCTCTACGCTTTTTTGCATCCGATGCGCCGGTCCGCGGCGTATCGAAAGAGATGGCACTCGTGACCACTTCCGAGATCCACAACAGCGACGCAGACGCACCGGCCGACCAGCCGGCGGCGACTCGCGCTGAGGTGACTCCGCTCGAAGCCTCCTTCACGGTTGGCAACGACGCAGATCTCCGAGCCCTGTACGACGAGTACGGGTCATTCGTGTACTCGCTGTGCCGACGAGCCGTTGACGACGCTGCAGCAGCCGACATCACCCAAGAGGTGTTCATCGCTGCGTGGCGCAATCGAGCTCGTTACGACGCCGGTCGAGGAGGGTTGGGCCCCTGGCTCGCCGGCATCACCCGCAACAAAATCATCGACCACTTCCGCTCGAACGCACGAGAAGATCGTCGCGTCGAGCGGGTCAAGAGCGCACCGCAACCGAGTCAGAGCGACCTCGAAGAAGTCTCGCTTCGGATGCTGCTCGTCGACGCAATCGACGAGCTGCCCGAACGAGCCCGCACCGTCATCTCCTTGGCGTTCTTCGACGAGCTCACCCATGTGGAGATCTCGGCGCGCACCGGAATACCGCTTGGAACGGTCAAGAGCGACATCCGTCGCGGCCTCGACCGTCTCCGGCACGGACTGGGGTACATCCATGGCTGACATCGATCTCGACGACTGGATTCGGCTCAGCCGAACCGTCACTGACGACGACCGGACGCGAGTCGAACCACCCCCGGGGTTGTTCGACTCCATCGCCGCCGCCGTCGCCAACGACCCGGTTGCAGAGCCGGCACCGGAGACGACCCGGCTCGAACCGCCACCGATCCCCGAACCCGAACCGGCCACGGTGGTCGACTTCGACGCGGCGCGGTCCCGCCGAGCCCCGCGGGCCCGCCGCCGCAACCGCCGGCGTCTGGCACTCGGAGGCGTCGCCGCGGCGCTCGCTGCCGTCATCGGCCTTTCGATCATCGACACCGACGATGCCGTGACAACCTTCGTCGCCGAAGCCACGAACGCGGAGCTGACCGAGCCCTACGACGGCACGGCCACGGCGACGATCAGCGGCGAAAGTGACCAGACGCTCGACCTCGACTTCAGCGCTCCCCTCCCCGACGGCGAGCCAATCGAGGTATGGCTGATCAAGCCGGACCTCTCCGACATGGTGTCCCTCGGCTTGCTCGACGACGCCACCTCTGAGTTCTCGGTCCCGTCAGACATCGACGTGCGTGAGTTCTCCATCGTCGACCTCTCGATCGAGCCCAACGATGGCGACCCCACCCACAGCGGACGAAGCATCCTCCGGGGGGCCTTGCGGTCGATCTGAGCAGGTCGATGCGGTGATCACCGCCTGACGTTGCTCAACCGGTGATCACCGGATCCAGGAACATGCCGCGGATTCCGAGTCCCATGATGAACAGTGATCCGAGGCCGTGGAGAAGGTACCGGTACTGCGCGAGGTGCCGGTACGAGACGATCACTCCCACGGCAGCGAACGTCAAGAATCCATAGAACATGTGGTTTCCGTCCGCCTCGATGTCTCCAAGCCCGACGACGACCCCACCCGACAGCGAGACCACCAGCACGAGGGCGTAGCCGACGTTCAGCGCCCGCCACAGCCATGGCGTGTCGAGAGACACCTGCCCGTGGGAGGCCGTCGCCCAGAGTCCGCAGACTCCGCACACGACGACCATTGCCCACGAGCTCCAGAGATGGACGATCGACAGCGCGTCAATCACCGTCGGAGCAACCGATCACGCCACGGCACCCGACTCGCGGAGGTCGGCAATCTCCTCGACCGTCCACCCCGCCGCCTGCAACACCGCGTCGGTGTTTGCACCGGGATGCACCGGAGGCGTCGGGGTCGACGCGGGAGTGGCCGAGAAACGTGGCGCCGGCGCCGGCTGCACGACGTCCGCGATCTCCACGAAGGTCTGTCGTTCGAGGTTGTGCGGATGCCGGGCAGCTTCGTCGGCACTGAGGACCGGGGCGTAGCAGGCGTCGGATCCTTCGAAGACCCGGTCCCACTCGTCACGCGTCCGGGTCGCCACCCGGGCGGCGATCACGTCCTTTGCCTCGGCCCAGGCTGCACGATCGTGCTGCGGGGGCAACAACGCCGGATCGATCTCGAGGCGTTCCAGCAGTTCGGCATAGAACTGCGGCTCGATTGCGCCGATCGCCACCCATTTGCCGTCGGCCGTCTCGTACACGTCGTAGAAATGGGCACCGGTGTCGAGCATGTTCTCTCCACGTCCGCCGGACCAGAGCCCCATCGCTCGAAGCGAATACATCATTGAGGCGAGCGTGGCCGCGCCGTCGACCATCGCTGCATCGATCACCTGCCCCCGCCCTGAGGTGCGAGCGTTGATGATCCCGGCGAGCACGCCGAACGCCAGGAGCATTCCGCCGCCGCCGAAGTCGCCAACAAGATTGATCGGTGGTTGAGGCGGCCCGCCGCGTCGGCCGATCATCGAGAGCGTGCCGCTCAACGCGATGTAGTTGATGTCGTGGCCCGCCCGATCCGCCCACGGGCCCGTCTGTCCCCATCCGGTCATGCGCCCGTAGATCAGCGCCGGATTGCGCTCGAGACAGACCTCTGGGCCCAGCCCGAGTCGGTCGGTCACGCCGGGGCGAAAGCCCTCGATCAGGGCGTCCGCACCGTCGATCAAGCGGAGGACGACCTCCACCCCTGCGGGCTGTTTCAGATCCACACCGATCGACGGCCGGCCGCGGTTCAGGACGTCTGCGGGCGGCGCGTCGGGGTCGCCACCCCGGACGGCGGAGGCTCGATCGACCCGAATGACCTCCGCCCCCATGTCGGCGAGCATCATCGCGCAGAACGGGCCCGGCCCAATTCCGGCCAGCTCGATGATCCGAACCCCCTCGAGCGGGCCGCTCACGGCTGCACCACCGCCGACGCCGCCAGACGAGTCACCGAATCCACGATCGCCGCCCATTGATTCATCGGGATGTCGTGACCCATGCCCTCGATCTCCAGGTGAGTCGCGCTCTCGATCAGACCTGCGGTGTGCACGCCCGCCTCGGGACCGATCAGCGTGTCGGCGGTCCCGTGGATCACCAGTGTCGGACACGAAATTGTCGCCACCGCATCATCCCGATTTCCGGCTGCGACGATGGCCGCCATCTGCCGCTCGCCGCCGCCGGCGGGTGGTGAGCGATCCCACGCCGCTCCGGCGATCACCGACTCGGAGGCGTCGTCCCACGTCCCGTCGGTTCCCCAGATGCGTTTCCCGGCGAGCCAGTTCTGGATGTGTTCGGCGCGTGTCGTTGCGGGTGGGGCCATCAATGCGGCCATCGCTCCGTCGGTCGGTGCCCCGACGTCTGGATTACCGGTGCTCGATGCGTAGGAGGTCATCGACGCGACGAGTTCGGGGTGTTCGGCCGCCATGACCTGCACGATCATTCCACCCATCGAGATGCCGAGAACGTGGCACGGCAGGGATCCGGCAGCCGATGCCACCGCGAGCGCGTCTGCCGCCATGTCGGAGAGGGTGTACTGCGCGCCCTCCGGAAGGTGCGTGGACAGCCCACAGTCCCGATTGTCGAAGCGCACGACCCGAAAGCCGCGATCGACGAAGGCGTGGCAGAACGGATCGGTCCAGGACGTGAGCTGGGAAGTGAACCCGTTCACGAGCAGCAGCGTCGGCGCCTCATCATCCTCGCCCAGCACCTCTGTGTAGAGCTCGACCTCACCGTGGCGAACACGCATCGACGTCATGGTCATCAACCAACCTCCAACGGTCACATTCGGCGGAGCAACTCCGCCTTCTTCGACTCGAACTCGTCGTCGGTCAACACACCCGAACGCCGGAGTTCGTCGAGTTGAGCAATCTGCTCGGGGATACTCGCCGCGGCCGGAGCCGAGCTCGCATTTCCGATCCTGGCGAGTCGGCGATCTTCTTCGCGCTCCTTCTGGGCGTAGATCTCGGCCTGCACCTTGTCGGGCTTGCGAATGTTCGTGAAAGTCTGACGGCCGCCCTCACCGGCCGACTCGATGCCGAGATCACCGGACCCGGCCAACCGCTCCCAGCCACTCTGATTGAAGAACACCGTGTTGATGCGATCGAGCGGAATCTCGATGCCCGTCTTCGAGATGATCCCGGATCGCGAAATCACTCGCTCGGTCGTGACCACGAACTCGGTCGTGTACCAGCGTGCGTACCGGATCCCGAAGAGCACCAGGACGACGAGGACTGCAAGTCCGCAGACCACCTCCAGAACCGTCCAGATCGCACCGTCCCCGCTGGCGGCGAGCAACACCCCCGACACGATCAACGCCACCAGGAGCAGTGCCGCCATCGGGACGAGCGTCCACCAGTGTGGATGCATGTCGACGACGATTTCTTCGTCGTCACCGAGCAGGTCTGGCGGGAACCCCATGGTCAAACCTTAGGGTAAGCCCACGATGGAGGGGGCCGAATTCGATCTCGAACCGCGTGGACGTGAGCCACGTCGTCTACTCGATGGGCTGACCGATGCGCAGCGCTTCGCGGTCACCTCCACGGCTCGAGTCAACATCGTTCGAGCCGGCGCCGGAAGCGGCAAGACGCGCGTCGTGACGCGGCGAATCGCGTGGCTCTCACAGACCGACCGGGTTGACCCTCGACGCGTGCTTGCGCTGACGTTCACCCGCGCCGCAGCGACCGAACTGCGATTACGTCTTCGGCGTCTCGATCTCCGGGACGACGTGCGCGCCGGAACGTTCCATGCGATTGCGCTCGCAACGCTTCGAGGTCGTTGGGAGGCGACGGGAACCTCACCCTCGACACTGGTCACGTCGAAGTCCGGAATCGTTCAGTCGGTGATCGGCCGATCGGCGTCTCGGGTGCAGGTGCGAAGCATCGTGACCGAGATCGAGTGGGCAAAGGCCCGGCGGGTGTCGGCGAACTCCTATGTCGAGGCCGCTCGCCACCAGGGCCGCCAACCCGCCGTCCCGCTCGATCTCGTCGCCACCACCTACGCCGAATACGAGGCATCCAACCGCACGCGACGACGCCTCGACTTCGACGACGTCCTGACCGAATGCGCTCGCCTCCTTCAGAACGACCATGCGGCTCGCGAGGCCTTCCGCTGGGCACATCGGCACGTGTTCGTCGACGAGTTCCAGGACGTGAATCCCCTGCAATTCGGTCTCTTGAAGCTGATGGTCGGCGACGAGCCCGACCTGTTCGTTGTCGGCGACGTCCGACAAGCCATCTACGGCTGGAACGGCGCCGAACCCGAACTCCTCGCCGGGCTTCACGAGCGATACCCCCATGCGGTCACTCACACGATCGAGCGGAATCACCGCTCGACCGACGAGATTCTTCGGGTCGCCAACACCTTTGCGCGCAACGAGGAGCCGCTGACGGGCGTCGTCGGATCGGGCACCACTCCGGCGATCCATGCGCACCCCGACGACACCGCGGAAGCGGCGTTCATCGCCCACCAGCTGCGCTCCGTGCACAGCGGCCGTCGCCGCTGGCGTGACATGGCGGTGCTCGTTCGGACCAACGCACAAGTTCCGCTACTCGTCGACGTGTTGAATCGGCACGGAGTTCCGACGCAGTCCTCGTCGGCGACTGCGCTCCTCGAAGGGCCAGAGGTCGGCGACGCACTCGACCAGATCGACGATCACACGGCGCGGCTGTCCGATCTTCTTCCCGATCTCGAGACCGTGGCCTCTTCGCTCGATGCCGACGATCTGTGGACGTTCGTCCGTCTCGGCCGGGAACACGTCCTCATCAATCCACGCGCCTCGCTCGAGGATTTCAGGGACGAACTCGTCGCCTCCGGAAGGTCGGCCGATCCGACCGCCGACGCCGTCGATGTTCGGACCTTCCATGCCGCCAAGGGACTGGAGTGGGACATCGTCCACCTCGCCGGCCTCGAGAGTGGACTGGTCCCGCACCACCACAGCGACAGCGATGCTTCGCTGGCGGAGGAACGTCGCCTGCTCTATGTCGCGATCACCCGAGCTCGACGATCTCTCGACGTGCATTGGGCGGGCTCGAGGACGCTCGGGACACGTACGTTCGACCGACAGCCCAGCCCGTTCCTCCTCGAGTTCCAACACGCAACGACGCAAGCCGCCCCCGAGATGCGGCAGCGTCGAAACGCCGTTGCGGCCAATCGCGTCCGCAGCGAGATCCGACGCGAGGTGCAACCTACGGACAGCTCGCTGCGCGTTTCCCTCGAGGACTGGCGGAGGTCCCGAAGCCGAGCCAACCACGTTGCCCCGGAGACGATTCTCTCGGATGCCGCCCTCGATCAGATCGTCCACGCTCGTCCGACGACGCGTGAGGAGCTCGCCGAGCTCGAACGTGTGGGCACGCTCCGTGCCTCACGATTCGGCGACGAGCTCCTCGACGTCGTTCGAGAGAATCACCCCAAGGACTGATCCACGGCGATCAGCCGCGTCCGGTTGGCGAGCATCCACAGAATCAGGCCAGCCACGATGAGCATCGCGCCGAACAGTGCAGCGAGACGGCTCTCAACGCCGGTCAGCGCCAAGTCGGGCGCCTGCGCCTGCGCCTGCGCGACCGCCACCGTTTGCGGCGTCGCCGGGGTGACCGGCGTGACCGGGTTGACGACCGGATTCTCCTCAACCGCGCCCGCCACTTCGGTCTCAATCACCTCAGGCGTGAGCTCGGCCGCCGGCTCACCACCGTCCTCGGGAGCATCGATCACGGGCTCGACCACGACGACAGGAGTGGCGCCGTTGGTCGGCGCGGCGTCCACTGGCGCCTCAGCGACCGGAGCGGCGTCGACCGGCGCCTCCGCCTCGGCGGGCTCACTGACGGTCGGCACGATTCGAACGAAGCGCGCGATGTCGTGATCGTCCTCGTCGTGGGTGCCGTCGTCGCCGATTTCATCGTCGACGAGCAGGTCGCCCGGCTCTGCGTCTGCGGTCGAGTCCGCATCCGGGAGCGGATCACCATTCGGGAGTCGGAGCACGCTCGGTGCGTGCACAATCTCGCCAGCGATGACGAACTCTCCGATGGCTTCGGCGACCACCACGGGGAGCTCGACGGTGGCCGTCTCCCCTGGAGCGAGAGAGTCGGGGGAGACTTCGACGTCCAATGCGTCGACAAGACCCGCAGGTCCGTCGATCCACGCACCCTCCGGAGCACTGACACGCACCGTCACCGACGAGGCGGTGGCCTCTCCCTGGTTGATCGCCGTCACCGAGACCATACCGGCCTCCCCCTCGACCAACTCGGCGGGACCGACGGGGCTGAGCACCAGAGCAAGGTCGTAGCGGAACGGGTGGCAGCCGAAATCGATGCTCGGGTCGACCGTGCCCTCGCTCGTACGAACGACGCCGGAGACGACGCCGACGCCGGGTTCGGGGACGCCGTTGTCGTCGTCGTCGATGCCGTCGCTCGGGTCGAGCGAGGTGGGATCCGACGAGCGGCACTCTGCCAATGGGCCGCCGACATCCCAGTTCGACGACGGAACCATCACGGTCCATTCGCCCGGGCTGATGTCGGAGATCGCCCATTTTCCGGTGGCATCGGTGGTCGCCGAGGCAACGACGCCGTCGATGCCGTGAACCTCGACCATCACATCGGCGATTCCGGGCTCGCCATCATCGACGCGGCCATTGTTGTTCATGTCCAACCACACGAGGTCGCCAATGACGGCGGTGTTCGGCTCCGGGTCCGGCTCAGGCTCAGGCTCAGGCTCCGGCTCAGGCTCAGGCTCCGGCTCCGGCTCCGGCTCAGGCTCAGGCTCAGGCTCAGGCTCCGGCTCAGGCTCAGGCTCAGGCTCAGGCTCCGGCTCCGAGTCGGCGACGACGAATCCGAAGTCGACAGAGAAATTCGAACGGACGTCGTCGTAGTTGCCCTCGGCGATCGAGAGTTCGTCTGCGTCGTCGTCGAGGCCCGTGAAAGGATCGATCTCATCGACGGGAGCATTCGACGCATCCGCCGCGAACTCGCCATCCGCGCCGTCGTCACCGATCACGATGACGTCGCTCTGCCAACCTCGGGCGACTGCCATGCCGTCCGAATCGTTGTCCACATTGACCACCGACGCCGACGTCGCCGCATTGGTTGCCGAGATCGGAAACGCGGTCTCGTCGATCAGGCCCGCTTGTCCCGAAGGGACCACGACCCGGTACCGGCCTGCGGCGAGGCCCTCGAATACGTACCGTCCGCCGTCGGCGGTCACCGTCGAGACCACCATTTCCTGGTTCGTCTCGTCCCACAGCTCGACCACCACGGCGTCGATCCCCGTGTCGCCCGGTCCCGCCTTGCCATCGCCGTCGACGTCATGGAACACGAGGTTGCCGATTCGATGGAGCGTTTCTGCGCTCACCGAACCGTCGGTCAGTGCGAGCGAGGCGCCGGTTCCACCGTCGACGTCGATCGAGAGCAGCTGCGTGCAGAAGTAGGCATCGTGTGCGAACAACGTCCGGTCCAGATCGACCGTCTCGAAACCCCACTCGCCCGTCGCCCGTGGTGCGACAGGGTTGGGCACGACCTCGTCTGCCCCGCCGGCCACGCCGACCACGGCGCCGTCTTCGGCATCGACGATGGGGGTATGGACAGCGTCCGGCGACGAGAACCACTGGAGCTGCTGGGATCGAGGCGGACCATCGGTTCGTCCGGCATCGATCGCCGCCGCTCGGAGCCGCATCGAGACCGCTCGATCACGGTTCGCCGGGGCGAACTCGGTGCAGTTCACCGAGGAGTGAGTCCCGGCGTGGCCAACGCCGTCGGTGTGGCTGTAGCGATGGAACGCGAAGTCGTTGCCTTCCGTGAGTGCGAGTTCGACTTCGGGCAGCGACGGGTGTTCGTAGACGACGACGAGGCTCGCACCATAGGGACGCTGTCCGACGGGGTTGTCGATCCCCTCGAACGACACTGCACTCGTGCCTGTTGGGATCGCAAGGCTCCCGGTCACGTCGGCTGCATACACGTGCTGCGTCATCGACGACCAGCTCCACGAATAGCTTCGGTCGGCGACGACGGAGGCCCCACCGACCTCGATCTCGGGATCTGACCACGCATCGCCCCGGCCCGCCCAATACGCCGTTGCTCGGACGATGACGGCATCGTCGGGGATCTCGAGCGTGGCGACACCGCCAGTTCGGCGGGCCACCGCGGCGTCGCCCGTATCCGGGTAGACGCCCACGCTGGCGCTTGCGACCGCATAGTTGCCGACGAGACGGTCGATCTCGGTCAGCGGACCATCGACGATCTGATCGGTCGTCGCGCCGGCCGACAATGGGCCGAACACGGCGACGAGAATTGCGACTCCGGTGATCGCGCTGGCCGCGCCAACAGCGCGCAATCGGGAGATGGAGGACACGGGGACACCTCGGGGGTCAGCCGGCACACGCCGGACACGGAGCCGCCCGAGGCCCGACGAAAAGCTAGACAGCCCGCCGGGGCAATGGTGGGATGGTCAGACTCCGAAGAGTGCGTCGAGCAGTTGTTCCTGCTCCTGAGCGTGCACGCTCGACGAGCCACACGACGGACTCCCCGATTCGGGCCGTGACACCCGTTGGATCTCGTGGGTATCGCCGTGACGTTCGTACAACCGACCCTTGACGAAGTTCCAGGCCCCCATGTTCTCCGGCTCTTCCTGGAGCCAGATGATCCGCTTTGCCGAGGGATTTGCGGCCACGACGGCGGCGATCTGCTCATGCGGCCACGGATAGAGCTGCTCGACACGGACGATGAGGCTGGGATGCGCCTCGGCGTCTCGACGGGTGATCGCGTCGATGGCGACCTTGCCGGTACAAAAGACGATGTCCCGTGGTTCGGACGGAGGATTCGGGTCTTCGAGGGTTTCGTGAAAGACGCCGGACACGAGCGACTCGACCGGAGACCGTGTGGTCTTCGCACGGAGCAGCGACTTCGGGGTGAAGACCACGAGTGGCTTGCGGACGCTGCGGTGCATCTGGCGCCGCAGGAGATGGAAGAACTGCGCTGCCGTCGTGACGTTGGCGATCTGCACGTTGTCCTCGGCGGCGAGCAGAAGAAAACGCTCCACGCGAGCCGAAGAGTGCTCGGGCCCCTGGCCCTCGTACCCGTGCGGAAGGAGCATCACGAGGCCGCTGGACTGCTGCCATTTGTCTTCGGCAGCCATGATGAACTGGTCGATGACGATCTGGGCGCCGTTGACGAAGTCGCCGAACTGCGCCTCCCAGAGCGTGAGCACCTCGGGCCGCTCGACGGAGTATCCGTACTCGAATCCGAGCGCCGCGTACTCCGAGAGCAACGAGTCATAGATCCAAAGCTTGGCACCGTCTCGGGCGGCGCCGACGAGCGGTACCGCTTCGGCGCCGTTCTGATGATCGACGAGTGTCGAGTGGCGATGGGAGAACGTGCCGCGACGGCTGTCTTGGCCAGCCAGACGCACGGAGATCCCCTCGTCGAGCAACGTCCCGAACGCCAGAGCTTCCCCCAGCGCCCAGTCGACCTCGCCCGACGCGAACATCTGGTCTCGAGACTCGAACTGGCGAGCCAGCTTCGGATGAACCGTGAAGCCGGCCGGCACTTCTGACAGCGCGCCGTAGACACGATCGAGGGCCTCTCGCGCGACACCGGTCTGGGCAACGGGGAGCACTCCGACAGCTCCGGCAGGTTCCGCAGCCCGAAGGTCCGGATCTGGTGCGGCTTCGCGAGTCGTGTCGAGCGCAACCTGCAGCTTCGCTCGGAAGTCGTCGAGTGAGGCCTCCGCTTCCTCAACGGTGAGGTCTCCGCGCTTGATCAGACTCTCGGTGTAGAGCTTGCGGACCGATCGCCGGGCCTCGATCGCCCGATACATGAGCGGCTGGGTGTAGCTCGGGTCATCGCCCTCGTTGTGACCGTGACGGCGGTAGCCGATCATGTCGATCACGACGTCCTTGTTGAACTGCTGGCGATACTCGAACGCAAGTTGTGCCACCCGAACGCAGGCTTCGGGGTCGTCTGCGTTGACGTGGAAGATCGGTGCCTGGATCAATTTGGCGACGTCCGTCGAGTACTCGCTCGAGCGGGCTGCGTGCGGGGCGGTCGTGAACCCGAGCTGGTTGTTGATGATCAGATGGATTGCGCCACCGACCTGATACCCACGGATCTGGCTGAGATTGAGCGTCTCGGTCACCACGCCCTGCCCAGCGAACGCGGCGTCTCCGTGGATGAGGATCGGGAGGACCGGGAATTTCCTGGTCTCGTCGAGCGGGATCTGGTCCATCTTGGCTCGCGCCATGCCGACCACGACGGGGTCGACGGCCTCGAGATGGCTCGGGTTGGCGGCGAGCTCGACGGGAATCTCGTTGCCGGTCGGTGAACGGAACACGCCGGTTTGGCCCAGGTGGTACTTCACGTCGCCGGACCCCTGCACGGCGTCGGTCGTGATGGCGCCCTCGAACTCCTCGAAGAGCTGGTTGTAGGCCTTCCCGACGATGTTGACCAGGACGTTGAGCCGACCTCGATGCGCCATTCCGATCACCACATCGGCCATCCCGGCATCGGCTGCGGCCGACAAGACCCGGTCGAGGATCGGAATCGCACTCTCGCAGCCCTCGATGCCAAACCGCTTCTGGCCGAGGTACTTGGTCCCCAAGAACTTCTCGAGCGCCTCCGCAGCGTTCAGACGATCCAGGATGTGGCGCTGCATCTCCCCATCGGGGGTGAACGCCTGACCCTCCACGTGCTCTTGGATCCAGGCCTTCTCTTCGGGGTTGGCCATGTGCATGTACTCGACGCCGATCGTGCGGGAGTACGCGTCGCGCATCGTGCCGAGAATGCTCGACAGCTTCATGCGGCTCCGGCCCGCTGCGGCCTGGGGCCCGAAGATGCCATCGACGTGGAATTCTCGCTCGAGGTCCCAGATCGTCAGCCCGTAGCTCGCCGGATCGAGCTCGGGATGCATCCCGCGGTGCATGACGCCGAGGGGATCGAGGTTGGCGATCAGATGACCGCGTACGCGGTAGTTGTTGACGAGGGTGTTCACCTTCGTCTGGCGTTCGATGATGGAGTACTCGTCATCGACGGGGTTGACGTCGCGGCGCCACTTGACGGCGTCGTAGGGAATGCCCATCGACTCGAGCGCTTGTGTGTAGAAGTCGTCCTCTCCCATGAGCAGGTCCTGGACCTTGGACAGGAAGAGACCGCTTTCGGCGCCCTGGATCACCCGGTGGTCATAGGTCGACGTGATCGTCATGACCTTGCTGATGCCGATCTCGGCGATCTTGGCGGGGTCGGCAGCGGCAAAAGCTGTCGGGTAGCCGATCGAGCCGAGCCCAATGATCGCCGACTGCCCGGACATGAGCCGCGGAACCGACTGCACGGTCCCGATTCCACCGGGGTTCGTCAGGCTCACCGTTGTTCCGGAGAAGTCGTCGAGCGTGAGCTTTCCGTCCCGACCCCGACGGACGAGGTCGTCGTAGACATCGACGAAACCGGCAAAGTCGAGCTGATCGGCGTCCTTGATGCACGGCACCATGAGCGAGCGGGTGCCATCGGACTTCGGGACGTCGATGGCGATGCCGAGTCCAACGTTCTTGCGACGCACGACGTGGGGTTTGCCGTCGCCCCCCTCGACGTAGCCGTTGTTCATCGCCGGAACTGCGTCGGCGATTGCGCGAACCACGGCGTACCCGATCAGGTGGGTGAACGAAACCTTGCCACCCCTCGTCCGCCCGAGGTGACCATTGATGATGGCTCGGTTCACCTCGAGCAGGCGGGCCGGCACATCGCGGAAGCTCGTTGCGGTCGGGACGTCGAGGCTTTGCTCCATGTTCTCGACGATTCGAGCGGCAACACCTCGCAGCGGCTCGGCGCCATCAGGAAGGGGCTTGGTGTCCGCAGACGCAACCGTGGTTGGTTTCGGCGCCGCCGCTGTGGGAGCGGCCGACGGCGGCGTCGAGGCGGGGGGCGCCGTTTCTGACACGGTCGCCGGCTCGCCAGGTGACGCCGCACCCGAGGGAGTTGCGTCATCGAAGAATTCACGCCAGCCGTCGCTCACCGAATCCGGGTCGGCAAGGTACTGCCGATGCATCTCGTCGATGATCCAGGCGTTGGCGCCGAGTTGCGCCTCTCGCTCGGTCAGGTCGTGACTGTCCTGCGGGTCCATGGTCGCGCTCACGGTCGTCAACCTTACGCGCCGCTACCGTGGCGGGGTGCGCCTCGCGACATGGAATGTGAACAGCCTCAATGCTCGACTCGACCGAGTGGTCGACTGGTTCGAGCGGTTGAAGCCCGACGTCGTCTGCATGCAGGAGACCAAGCTCGGCAACGACGACTTCCCGGCGGACGCGTTTGCACCGCTCGGGTACGAGTGCGCTCATCATGGCCAAGGCCAGTGGAACGGCGTCGCGGTGCTCTCCCGGGTCGGTCTCGACGACGTCCGAGCAGACTTCGCCGACGGCCGCGATCCCGATCCGGACGCGCGGGTGTTGTGGGCGACCTGCGGCGGAGTACGGGTGGCCAGCTGCTACGTCCCGAACGGACGCTCACTCGACGATGATCACTACGAGTACAAGCTCGATTGGCTGGGTCGGCTCCGCGCCGACCTCGACGCCAACCTCGACGCAGCCGACGAGATCGCCGTCATGGGAGACTTCAACATCGCCCCTGACGACCGGGACGTGTTCGACCCCACCAGTCATGTTGGGGCAACCCATGTCAGCGAACGAGAACGTGAACGACTGGCCGAGCTCGCGGACTGGGGCATTCACGACGTCTTTCGCGATCACCACGAGGAGGCGGAGCTGTACTCATGGTGGGACTACCGCGACGGCAACTTCCACAAGCGAAAGGGCATGCGCATCGATCTCATCTTGACGAGCGCACCGACTGCGGGACGCGTTCGTCGGGTGTTCGTCGATCGCAATGCCCGCAAGGGCAAGCTCCCGAGCGATCACGCCCCGGTGATCGCTGATCTCACCGGATGATCGAGATGGACGTGATCCTTGCTTCCGAGAGCGCGTTTCCTCGGAGTCTTGCGATCATCCTCCTGCTGGGGGTCGGGTGCCAGTGGCTCGCTGGACGTCTCCGAATCCCGGGTGTGCTCCTTTTGCTGACGGCCGGCGTGCTCGTCGGTCCGGTGTTCGACCTCATCCACCCAGAAGAGGAGTTCGGCGATGTGCTCTTCCCGGCGGTCTCGCTGGCCGTCGGCCTCCTGCTCTTCGAAGGTGGCCTCGGCCTGAAGCTCGACCGCCTCACCGCGGGCCGGTCCGTCATTCTGCGCCTCGTCACGATCGGGACGCTGGTGACGTGGTTGATCGGCTGGCTGGCATCCTGGCTGCTCTTCGATATTTCGAGCCAGAACGCCGCGCTCCTCGGGGCCATCCTCGTCGTTTCCGGTCCGACCGTCGTGATCCCGCTGCTGCACCTCGCTCGCCCCCGCGAACCCGGTGGCAGCATTCTGCGGTGGGAAGGCATCGTCATCGATCCGGTCGGGGCGACCCTGGCGATCGTCGTGCTCGACACACTCATCTCGGGCTCCGGTGGACGCGACGCCGTGCTCCAAATCGCGATCACACTCGGTGCAGGTGCGGTCGCCGGCGCCATCGTGGCTGTCGCGGCGATCGCTGCCCTGAGCGCACACCTCATCCCGGATCATCTCCGCAACCCGGCCATGTTGGCCGCGGCGATCGTGGCCTTCGCTGCGGCCAACGAGATCGCGCCCGAGGCCGGGCTGATGGCCACGACGACCCTCGGCCTGATCCTGGCGAACCAGCATGTCGTCCCCAACCAGGAGCTGACCGCCTTCAGCGAAGACGTCGGCTATGTGATCCTCGGAACGCTGTTCATCGTGCTCGGTGCGATGGTCGATCTCGACGCACTCGTCGACGTCCTTCCTCGAGCACTCGTGCTGATCGGCGTGTTGGTGCTGATCGCCCGCCCAATCGCCGTGTGGTTGTCGACCATCGGAAGCGGTCTTCCGCGAAACGACCGGACCTTCATCGCGTGGATGGCCCCACGCGGGATCGTTGCCGCGTCCGTCGCCACGGTCTTCAGCCAGACCCTGATCGACGAAGGAGCCGAGCCGTTTCCTGAGTTGGTTCCGATCGTGTTTGCGACGGTCATTGTCACGGTCGCGGTGTACGGCCTGACCGCGATCCCGGTCGCGCGCCGTACTCGGGTCGCCAAGACCGAACCCAACGGGATCGCGCTCGTCTCGAACCACCGCTTCATCGTTGAGCTGGCTGATGTCCTGGCGGCCGCGGAGGTTCCGGTGCTCGTCGTCTCGACGTCGACGGGGGTGCAGCGCGACGCGTTCTCGCGGGGCCTGCTCGCCTACGACCGGGCGATCGACAGCCACGATCTCGACCTCACGCTGGACGGTGTCGGCATTCGTACCGCCGTGCTCATCACCGATGACGAGAACTTCGCCTCGCATGCGGCTCATCACCTGAGTGAGCATCTGGGCAGGGCCAACCTCTTCCAGGTTCAACCCGACGAGGATGACGACGACTTTGAGATGCGCGGGCGCGGAGCCTTCGGCGACCTGACCTTCCGCCATCTCGCCGAGACTGCGCGGTCGGGCGGATTCGGCGTGTTGGCCGGCGATGCCCTCGCCGGCGGAGACAAGGCGCTCTTTCGGCTCGACGGGGATCATCAGGTCAGCCTCGTGTCGGGACGTCCCACCGATGCCGAGTCGTACGTGGTCGCGCTCACCCACCGCTCACCCACCTGAACGGCCGCCTTTCGGCGAGGAGGTTTTTCGGCAGGCTCGGACCGATAATCCGAGTCAATCCACCCAAACTCGCGCCGTTGGTGTTCGTGTTCGCGCGGAACGTCGAAAATGGGGTGGACTACCCGGCTCCCCACGTTGACGTCACGGCCATCCACCCCGCAGACTCGCCGTGGCGCGGTCTTTCAAGGGGATCCGGTTCATGAGAACTCGACGAATTCGACGGACACTGATGGGCGTGCTCGCGCTCGTTGTGGCGAGCGTGGCGGGCTTCGGCGTCGCCGCAGCCATCGAGAGCGAAGGCGAACTTTTCCTTCGGGAGACGTACGTGGGGAACATCGGTGTCGCGCACGCCGACGTCGGGGTGTATCCCGATCGCTCGGCAACCGACCCCGTGCCCGAGAGGAACGAAGCCGTGACCACGATTGCGGTGCCGCGCGGCGCAACCGTCGTCGACGTCGTCGCGTTCTGGGCAGGCCGAGGGCCCGGATGGTCCGATCCGTCGATCGTTGTCAACGGCGTCACTGTCGAGGCTGACGCAACCT
The DNA here is from genome assembly GCA_020629635.1 of Acidimicrobiales bacterium. GTDB lineage: Bacteria > Actinomycetota > Acidimicrobiia > Acidimicrobiales > SHLQ01 > SHLQ01. The sequence goes on from JAHDCX010000012.1 coordinate 70,153, forward strand.
ATGAGTGGTCCTGGCCCGGCTGGGATCAGTCGACCTATGTTGCCGACCTCGATGAGGCGGGCATCTCGTTGGTCGATGGAGCCAACGTGTTGTCGTTCGAAGGACTCGATCACGGCACTGGCCGCTTCTACGGCGCAGGCGTCGTGGCCATCTACGAGCATCCCGACCTTCCAGCGACCGAGCTGTCCTTGTTCGAGGGCAACGAGTTCGCCTTCTTCGGCACTCGCTTCGCCGACGACATCGGCGAAGCCGCAACGCACAGCTCCGTCCACTGCGTGGAATTCACGCCGAGTATCGACGATCGGCCCGTCTCCGCGTTCACTCGCATCATGGGCGTCGACTCGGGCCGCGGCGACGGACCGCCGAGATCACAGCGCCTGCAGTGGTGGACCTCGGAGAACGAGATCGAGACGCCGATCGTCGACGGAGCAGTCGTCGTGCCAGGGGAAGCGCCGGCCGGCTCGATCGACAATCCAATTCCGCCAAAGGTCGCCGCAACCGACGAATGGGGCAGCTACACCGTCACGATCGACGACGCCACACTGCCGGCCGGCGATCGCTTCTTGTGCACTCAGCTGCAGTCGGTCGACATCGACGACGGCGTTGGCGCCAGCTTGTCGATCACGAACCAGGGTGGCCAGACCGATGTCGTGCACCGGCTCGGCAACCTCGTCTGGCTCGACGAGAACGACAACGGCATTGCGGAGCCGGGTGAGCCCGGAATCGAGGGTGTCGACGTCGAGCTGCTTCGAGACGGCAACGTGATCGCCTCCACGATCACGTCTGCGGACGGGGAATACCTCTTCGAGGGTCTGGTCTGCGGCACGTATCGAGTCCGCATCGGGGCCGACCAGGGCGTGTGGCGCATCGATGGACGGGCGACCGATCCAGCAACACTGACCCCCGGCACCGTGGTCTCAGAGGACCCGGACGACGACCTGGACAACGACAACAACGGCGTTGCCGACGGCGTCGTCGTGATTTCGGGCGAGGTCACGATCGGCTCCTGCGCTGACGGGGCCGATGAGCCGACGGATGAGACCGATCGTGTCGGTGGCCCCGACGACGACCCTGAAGGTGGACCCTACGACGACATGCGGTCCAACGTCTCCGTCGACTTCACCTTCGTGCCGGCGCCGGGCGCAGACATCGGCGACGGAGCCGAGGAGTGCGCTGACGACGGCGACGCAGACAACGGCGACGCAAACGACGGCGACGCAGACAACACCGCCGACGAAAGCTGCAACGACACCGACGACCAAACCGACGACTGCACCACCACCAACGGCGACGCAGACAACACCGCCGACGAAAGCTGCAACGACACCGACGACCAAACCGACGACTGCACCACCACCAACGGCGACGCA
>JAHDCX010000012.1:71622-171218 GCA_020629635.1 Acidimicrobiales bacterium
GCAGACAACACCGACGAAAACTGCAACGACACCGACGACTGCACCACCACCACCAACGGCGACGCAGACAACGGCGACGCAGACAACACCGACGAAAACTGCAACGACACCGACGACTGCACCACCACCACCACCACCAACGGCGACGCAGACAACGGCGACGCGGACAACACCACCGACGAACACTGCGGCGACGCAGAGCAGCCTGGTGATGACACCACCGACGAGCCCGGCGAAGGCGACGTTGCTGACGGCTCGATCACCAACGACGGTGACGCCGCCGCCGATGACGATGACGACGGTGACATCACGACCGAGGTCGAGGGGCAGGTCGAAGAACGGCCGCTCGCTCAGACGGGAATCATGTCGGCGCTCTGGATTCTCGGCGGCCTGATGGTCATCGTCCTGGGCATGTGGTTCGCAACCGCCTCAGCGTGGTTCCGCTACGAGAACTGACGCGGTCACCGGCCAACTCACCGCACCAGCACCAGACCGATAGTCTCGCCCGTCATGAGCGCGCAGTACATCTTCACGATGCACAAACTGTCCAAGTTCATCCCGCCCGATCGGGACGTGCTGAAAGACATCAGCCTCTCGTTCTTTCCCGGTGCCAAGATCGGCGTGCTCGGGCCGAATGGTGCTGGCAAGTCCACCGTGCTGCGAATCATGGCCGGCCTCGACGACGACTTCACCGGCGAAGCCAGGCTGACTGACGGCTTCACGGTTGGGATGCTCGCCCAAGAGCCCGAACTCGACGACGCCAAGGACGTGCACGGCAACGTCATGGACGGGGTCGGCGAAATCGCCAGCCTCCTGACCGAGTACGACGAGGTGCTCGCCGGGTGGGGCGACCCGGACGCCGACTTCGAGAAGCTGGGCGAACGCCAAGCCGAGCTCGAGCGCAAGATCGAGGCCGCCGGGGCATGGGACCTCCAACGCACGATCGAGATCGCCATGGACGCCCTACGTCTCCCAGCGGGTGACGCCGACGTGACCAACCTCTCGGGCGGCGAGCGCCGCCGGGTCGCGCTTGCACGACTGTTGCTGTCGAGGCCCGATCTGCTGCTTCTCGACGAGCCCACCAACCACCTCGACGCCGAGTCGGTCGCCTGGCTCGAGCGCTTTCTCCAAGATTACGAAGGCACCGTCGTCGCCATTACTCACGATCGCTACTTCCTCGACAATGCTGCGCAGTGGATTCTCGAGCTCGACCGAGGCCGCGGGTTCCCCTTCGAAGGCAACTACAGCTCGTGGCTCGAGCAGAAGCAGGCCCGCCTCGAAGCCGAGGAGAAGGCCGACGACGTCCGGAAGCGCACAATCGCCCGGGAGCTCGAATGGGTACGAATGGCTCCGAAGGCACGCCAGGCGAAGGGCAAGGCGCGTCTCGCTGCATACGACCAGCTCGTCGCCGAACAGAAGGCAGCCGAGGGACGCTCCGCCGAACTCCAGATCCGGATCCCGGCCAATCAACGCCTCGGCGATCAGGTCATCGAGTTCGACGGCGTGTCCAAGGGCTTCGACGAGCGACTCCTCATCGACAATCTGTCTTTCACCCTGCCACCCGCGGGAATCGTCGGTGTGGTTGGGGCCAACGGTGCAGGCAAAACGACGTTGTTCAAGATGATCACCGGCGCAGAACAACCCGATGCCGGGTCGATCACGGTCGGTTCGACCGTCGACCTCGGATACGTCGACCAATCCCGAGACACGTTGGATCCGGACAAGACCGTGTTCGACGAGATTTCCGGCGGTACCGACTTCATTGACGTTGGCGGTCGAGAAGTAAACGCCCGGGCCTATGTCGCCTCCTTCAACTTCCGCGGATCCGATCAACAGAAAAAGGTGGGCGTGCTTTCCGGTGGTGAGCGCAATCGTGTCCACCTCGCAAAGGTCCTCAAGTCCGGTGCGAACGTGCTCATGCTCGACGAGCCGACAAACGACCTTGACGTCGAGACGCTCCGAGCCCTTGAAGCTGGACTCGAGGCCTATGCCGGCTGCGCCGTGGTGATCAGCCACGACCGCTGGTTCCTCGACCGAATCGCCACCCATGTCCTCGCCTTCGAGGGCGACTCGCAGGTTCGGTGGTTCGAAGGCAACTTCAGCGAGTACGAGACATTCCGCAAACGTGAGCTCGGCGACTCCGCCGGTCCGAGCCGGATCAAATACAAGCCGCTCGTCCGCTGACCATCGGATTCGTCCTCGCGGGCCTGGCGGGCATCGTCGACTGGTGGGCGGTCGCGACTCGACGAACCACGACCGAGGCGGTCGCCAAGCCACTGGTCGTCGTCGCCCTCCTCGTCGCGACCGCCGTTGCTGACTCCGAGGTGCCGAAGGCGCTCATCGCTGGTGCCCTCTTGCTCTCGTTGATCGGCGACATCGCTCTCCTTCCGAACATCGATCGGTTTCGGCTCGGGCTCGGCGCGTTTCTCGCGGGACACGTGCTCTGGATCGTCGTCCTCGTCGAGATTGGCGCCTCGGCAAAGACGACAGTCCTTGTCTCGTTGGTCTTGTTCGCTGGCGCAGCCATGCTGCTGCGTTTCCGTTTCGACCTCGGCGATGGCTTGATGCGGCCGGTCGCGGCGTACGCCGGGCTGTTGTCGATCATGACCGGTACGGCGATGTCGACCGGCGAACCAACGCTGGCCGCGGGTGGGCTGTTGTTTCTTGCCTCGGACACGATCCTCGGAGTCCGACGATTCGTCCTGTCCCCACCGGCGACAGCCGCTCGGGTACTCACCCATGTGACCTATCACCTCGCCCAGGCCGCGCTCGTCGCTGGCAGCCTTCGAGGAGGAAGTCAGGCGGTCGCAACGATGAGTGCGATGTTGTCTTGACCGCCGGGATTGCCGTCCACGCCAACGAGCGCTCGGTGGGTCAGCGCATCGACGATGGCTCGAGGTTCGGGGCCGTGTGAGGTGACAATGTCGACGATGTGGTGCGGCCGGACCGAGGTCGACGGTTTCCGGTAGTGGCACTCATCGATTCCGTCGGTGAAGGCGAGCATCGTCGTGCCTTCGGCCGCGTCGAATCGGAAAGCCGAAGCAGGGCCGAGGAGGCTTCGATCCGTCGTTCGCACGTAGCGCGCATCGCGGTGATTGTGCGTCGTGATTGCCCCATAAGCGGAGACGGTCACGAAGGACGAGTCTCCGTAGGAGATGCCGTAGCCACGCTGTTGTGTGCGGTCGTAGACCACCGCGAGGAGTGTCGACTCAGACTCCGTCTGCGCCGGCTCGCCGTTTCGGAGATGCCCGACCATCTGGCGGAGATGTTCGAGACTCTCGGGGCGCACGGACGCCCAGAGAGCGTCCAGCCGTTCGATCAGCAGGTGTGATGCCTCGGGCCCGAAGTGTGCGTCCGCAACGGCGTATCCAGCCCAGTCTCCCGCCTCGATGATGCACAGGGCGTCCTCGTTCGGTGCCGACCGATCGTCCTTGAATTGCAGCGACGGCGACGACGGATCCGCGCCGACGCTGATCGCAACCGCGCCCTTCCCGACCGAGGTCGCGGCATACGACCCGTATTGCCCGTAGTCCCGGCCGAGCAGCGTCAGACGGCCGACCTGGCCCTCACCACTCACAGCTCAGCAGTGTAAGCCGTCAGAGAACTCGAACTGAATGAGCCGGGCTCAATCCAGTGGGGCACCGAACGGCTGCTTGGCCTCGTCATAGCACGGGGCGTGGTAGTGCACGACCTTGACCCACTTGCTCTTCTCGTAGACGTTGCAGATCACCTGCTGGTGACGCATCTTCGCCTGGAACTTGACCCGTTCTCCGCAGTGCTCGCAGTCGACTTGGCTACCCGGCTCGACAAGCCGAGTGACCGCTCGACTCACCTTCTTGACCTTGCCGGTGTCCGTCGGGTTCTTCGAACGCGGACGAGCGGGAGTCTTGGCGGCGGTGTCCTTGGACGCGGTCTTGGCCATGGTGACCTATCGGCCGACCGGAGGCGACGTTGAGAGATTCCGCCGGGGTTGGGCGCTCAGCCGCCGAATCCGGCCATCTCCAAGACCATCGCCGCCATCGCCGACGGGTCTCCCATGTCCGGGGTCAGGACGAGGTCGGGCCTCTCTGGCGCCTCGTACGGATCGCTGATTCCGGTGAAATTGGCGATCTTGCCTTCGCGGGCGAGCTTGTAGAGCCCTTTCGGATCACGAGACTCGGCGACGTCGAGCGGTGTGTCCATGTGGACCTCGTAGAACGGCACGTCGGCAGCGACGTGGATCTCCCTGGCTCGCTCCCGCCCTGCCCGGTACGGGCTGACGAGCGGCACCAACGCGACGAGGCCGGCATCGGCAAACAACCGAGCGACCTCCGACACCCGACGTACGTTTTCGGTCCGATCCTCGGCGGAGAATCCGAGATCGCCGTTGATGCCATGGCGAAGGTTGTCGCCGTCGAGCATGTACGTCGGCTGACCGGACTCGACCAGCAGACGTTCGACCTCGACGGCGACCGTCGACTTTCCGGAGCCGGACAAGCCCGTGAACCAGATCGTGGCGCCTCGCAGCCCGAGCTGCTCCCACCGCTCCTGACGGTCGAAGTGGCCCGGGTGCCAGACGACGTTCGTCGCGCCTTCACCCATGTCGTTGTCTCCTGAGCTCAGCTCGCGGATTCGCCGAGGATCATGCCGGCGGCGACGGTGGCGTTGGTGGCCTCGTCGATGAGCACGAAGCTGCCGGTGTCACGGTTGCGGCGATACTCGTCAATGAAGAGCGGCATCGTCGAACGGAAGCTGATCCTGCCGATCTCGTTGAGCGTGATCTCCGTGGCGTCTTCGTCGCGGTGCAGCGTGTTGATGTCGAGGCGGTAGTTGATGTCTTTCACCATGATGCGGGCGGCACGTGTCGTGTGCTTGATCGCATACTTCTTCCGTGGCGACAACGACGAGGTCTCGTCCATCCAACACACCATCGCATCGACGTCCTGGGTGACGATCGGCTGATTGTTCGGCCGACAGATCATGTCGCCTCGACTGATGTCGATCTCGTCTTCGAGACGCACGGTGACTGCCTGAGGAGGGAACGCCTCGTCGATCGGACCTTCGAACGTGTCGATCGACTTGATCGTCGACTCGAACCCGCTCGGGAGCACGACGACGTCGTCGCCGGGCTTCATGACGCCACCAGACACCGTGCCGGCATAGCCGCGGTAGTCGTGGTGCTCGTCACTCATCGGGCGAATCACGTATTGCACGGGGAATCGCACATCGACCATGTTGCGATCCGAGGCCGTGTGCACCGTCTCGAGATGCGAGAGCAGCGACGGGCCTTCGTACCAAGGCATGTTCGCCGACTTGTCGACGACGTTGTCGCCCTTGAGCGCGGACACCGGAATGAACGACAGGTCGGGCACGTCGAGACGCATGGCGAACTCGCGGAACTCTTCCTTCACCTTGTTGAAGGCATCCTGGTCGTAGTCGACGAGGTCCATCTTGTTCACGCAGACCACGATGTGTGGGATGCGAAGCAGCGAGGCGATGAAGCTGTGTCGGCGGCTCTGCTCGATGACGCCATTGCGGGCGTCGACGAGGATCAATGCGAGATCGGCGGTCGAGGCGCCGGTCACCATATTCCGGGTGTACTGAATGTGACCCGGGGTGTCGGCGATGATGAACTTGCGCTTTGGGGTGGCGAAGTAGCGGTAGGCGACATCGATCGTGATGCCCTGCTCACGTTCGGCGCGGAGACCATCGGTGAGCAGCGCCAGGTTGACGTACTCGGTGCCCATCTTCTCGGAGGTCTTCTCGACCGCCTCGAGCTGGTCTTCGAAGATCGACTTGCTGTCGTAGAGCAACCGGCCGATCAGGGTGGACTTGCCGTCATCGACCGAACCTGCGGTCGCGAAACGAAGAATCTCGGACATTAGAAGTAGCCCTCCTTCTTTCGGTCTTCCATCGCTGCTTCAGACACCCGGTCGTCGGCACGAGTCGCGCCACGCTCGGTCTGACGCGTTGCGGCGACCTCTTCGATGATCTTTTCGACGGTGTCGGCATCGGACTCGACCGCGCCGGTGATGGTCATGTCGCCGACCGTGCGGTAGCGGACGAGCTCCTCGTAGGGCTCCTCGCCCTCCATGCGCTGCGCGAAGTCGTTCTCGGCGAGCAGCATGCCGTCACGCTCGAACACCATGCGCTTGTGGGCGTAGTAGATCGACGGAATCTCGACCTCGTCGTCGGCGATGTACTGCCAGATGTCGAGCTCGGTCCAGTTCGAGATCGGGAAGACACGGATGTGTTCGCCCTGCTTGATCCGACCGTTGTAGAGGTTCCACAGCTCGGGGCGCTGGGCCTTGGGGTCCCATTGGCCGAAATCGTCTCGGAACGAATAGACCCGCTCCTTGGCGCGAGCCTTCTCCTCATCGCGGCGAGCGCCACCAAAGAGGGCGTCGAAGCGATGCTCTTCGATCGCTTCGAGCAACGTCGTCGTCTGGAGCCGGTTGCGCGAGGCGCGTGGACCGGTCTCCTCCGACACGCTGCCGCGGTCGATCGAGTCCTGCACCTTGGCCACGATCAGACGAGCGCCGACTTCGGCGGTGCGTCGGTCCCGGAAGTCGATGACTTCCGGGAAGTTGTGGCCGGTGTCGACGTGCAACACCGGGTACGGGATCTTGGCTGGGGCGAAGGCCTTCTCGGCCAGCCGCAGCATGACGATGGAGTCCTTCCCGCCAGAGAACATGAGCGCCGGGTTCTCGAACTCCGCGGCGACCTCACGCATGATGTGGATCGACTCGGCTTCGAGTTCCCGCAGATGGGATAGCTCGTAGGACATGATTGCGTGCGAACTCCTTGTTGGCACCGAACGTTCATGGTCTTGATCGGCAGTCCGATGAAGACCCTGAGCAATGCGATCCTAGGTTGGAGAAATCAATGACCGATGTGACCCCCGACGACCATTTCGAGGCAGCACGCCTCGCGACCGCAGCGGGTGAACTGCTGTGCGAAATACGTGACGAAATGTCGGCTGCGGGTGCCGATTCGAAGGAAATGAAAGATGTCGGCGATCGTCGGTCTCACATCTTTTTGATGGAAGAACTGGCCAAGGTCCGGCCCGACGACGCCATCTTGTCCGAAGAAGGCAAGGACGATTTGGCGCGGTTGGATGCTGAGCGTGTCTGGATCATCGATCCGGTCGATGGCACCCGTGAATTCTCTGAGCCGCCGCGGACCGACTGGGCGGTCCACGTCGCCCTGGTCGTTGCGGGCCAGCCGGTCGTGGGCGCAGTCGCGCTTCCGGGGTTGGGTCTCACGCTGTCCACTGGCGAGCCACCGACGCTGCCGGACACCGTCGCCTCGCCGCCTCGCATGATCGTGAGCCGCACCCGGCCTCCTGCTGCGGCAACACTCGTCGCCGAACAGCTCGGCGCCCAGCTCGTTGAGATGGGCTCGGCAGGTGCGAAGGCGATGTCGGTCGTGCGCGGGGAGTCGGAGATGTACGCACACTCGGGCGGCCAGTACGAGTGGGATTCGTGTGCACCCGTGGCCGTTGCGCGTGCGGCCGGACTGCACTGCAGCCGAGCCGATGGGTCCGAACTCGTCTACAACAACGAAGACCCGTATCTGCCAGATCTCCTCATCTGTCGGCCGGAGTTCGCCGATGCAGCACTGAAGGCACTTGCGTCTTCGGAGATCTGACGGGCGGGGACCCGTACGTGGGTTATCGTCGGGACTTCGTGATCAACGGTGCTCACGAACGACATGCCAGGTGATCAACGGCGATCACCAGGAGGTAACGACATGCCCACGAGACGCGCGAGCGACTCGAGCGAGGGAGACCGTCTCTTCGAGACGGCCATCGACCAGTTCGAGGCTGCAGCGGACCTGATCGAATTGCCGGACCCGATCCGGAAGGTGCTTCGATCCCCCAAGAACGAGATCATCGTCAGCTTTCCGGTCCACATGGACAGTGGCGAGCTCCGGATGTTCCGTGGCTACCGGGTGCAGCACAGCGACATCCTCGGCCCCTTCAAAGGTGGTCTCCGCTTCTCGCCGGAGGTCGAGCTCGGCGAGGTGAAGGCGCTCGCGATGTGGATGACGTGGAAGACGTCACTTTCGAATGTGCCATTTGGCGGAGCAAAGGGCGGCCTCGCCGTCGACCCTCGCACGCTGTCGACGGCCGAGCTCGAACGAGTCGTTCGGCGATTCACCCACGCCCTCGGCGCAAACATCGGCCCGGAGTACGACATCCCCGCACCCGACATCGGCTCGAACAGCCAGGCCATGGTCTGGATGATGGACACCTACCAACACACCCATGGCACGATCGATCGGCAGAACGTCAAGCGGGTCGTCACCGGCAAAACGATCGAGACGGGCGGTTCGGTCGGCCGCGACAAGGCCACCGGTCAGGGGATGGCGTTTGTGCTGGCCCACCACTACGACCGCATCAACCAGGACATTCGTGGTCGGACGGCGGCCGTCCAGGGCTTCGGCAATGTCGGCGAGCACGCGGCACGGGCGATGGCGCGTATGGGCGTGACCATGACCCATGTGGCGGACCACACCGGTGCAACGATGCATGAGGGTGGGATCGACCCCGAAGCGTTGTGGAGACACACGAGCGAAGCCGGTGGCGTCGCCGGCTTTCCCGGCGGCACCGACATCGATGTCGAGGACTTCTTTCAGGCAGACGTCGATGTCCTCGTGCCTGCGGCGATCGAGAATCAGATCACCGCTGAGCGCGCCCCCAAGGTGAAGGCGTCGGTCGTCCTCGAGGGGGCCAACGGCCCGACCAGTACGGATGGCGAACAGATCCTCATCGACCGTGGCGTGGAGATTCTGCCCGATGTGCTCGCAAACGCCGGCGGCGTGATCGTGTCGTACTTCGAGTGGTTGCAGAACAAGATGAGCAACCGCTGGCAGCTGTCCCAGGTCGACGACGAGCTTCGTCGGTACCTGTGGGAGGCGGCCGATGCAGTCGAGCACGAGAAGAAGCACCTCGCGTGTTCTCGGCGCGAGGCGGCCTATGCGGTCGCTCTCCGCCGCATTTCGACGGTGCACGACCAGCGCGGCTTCTGGCCCTGAGTCTCAACCGACTCGCCAATCCCGGCTCGGGGCTCCTTCCGCGATCCGGTCGGCAACAAATCGCCCCAGCGGCGCTGGTCGGCTGAAGAACCATCCCTGACGATGGGAGATTCCAAGCTCGCGGCACAGCTCGGCGACCGCATGATCTTCGACGCCTTCGGCGAGCGAGACGATCCCGAGATCCGCACACATCGCGGCGATGCCCGCGACGATTTTGCGCGCCGGTCCAGGGTCGATGGCGCTGTGGACCAGGCTCTTGTCCAACTTGATCGCGCCGATTGGGAACCGAGTCAGATAGCTGAGGGCGTTGTGTCCGGACCCGAAGTCGTCGAGGGCGCTGATCACTCCGGTCTCCGCGAGTTTCATCAGCGTCTGCTCAGCCTCGTCACCGACCTGAATCTCCTCGGCTTCCACGACCTCGAGGATCAGGTCTCGTGGACGCAGACCGAACTCCTCGAGAAGCTCTGCGTGGAGATCCGCGTATCCGGGCCAGGCGAGCTGCCGAGGGGTGACGTTGAACGACAACGCCTTGTCGTGGAACCACGGGACCTCTCGGCGCAGGAGTACGAGGTCGCTCAACACCTTGCGTAGGCACCATTCGGTGAACATCTCTGCCCGACCGGTTCGTTCGACCCGTTGCACCAGCATCGGCGGCGGGATTGCGCCCATCTCGGCGTGATCCCAACGGACGAGGGCTTCGGCGCCCATCACCTCGTGCGTCACGAGGTTCCGGATCGGCTGATAGTTGAAGTGAATCTCGTTCGACTCGAGTCCGATATCGACGTCGCGGTCGACGATGGCCATCGTCGCCGTTCGGTTACGGAGCTCGCTGTCGGCGAACGCAATGCTGATCGCCGAGCGCTTGGCGAGGTACATCGCTTCGTCGGCCTCATTGAGCAGTGCGGACACGCTTTGATGGTCGTTGTCGAAGGCCACCCCGATACTGACCCGCATCGGAAGTCGAAGTGTTCGGAAGGCCACCGGTCGATTGCACTGATCGGCGATGCTTCCAGCGAGTCGGGATGCAACTCGTCCGGAAGCGTCGTCTGGCACCACGACGAGAAACTCATCTCCCCCGAGCCGTCCAAATTGCGCGCGATCACGAACGACTCCATCGATGCGCTGGGCGGCGACGCGGAGAAGTTCGTCACCGGTCGAGTGCCCATACGTGTCATTGACCGATTTGAAGCCGTCCAGATCGAGGTACAACAGCGACGGCCGAACATCCGACCCGAACTCTGCGCTCAGATGTTCGAGAATCGACGACCTACTGCAACAACCGGTCAGTTCGTCAGTGCTGGCGCGCCGATGCTCGCTCTCCACCCGTTGATGCGAGTCCATGAAAGAGGCGACGAGAGTTGCGGCGGGCGACGTGGCTCCCACTCCTCGAGCGTGGCACGAAGGTCCTCATGTCTGACGATCTGCTGGAGCCTGAACACCTCTCCGGCGATCGAGCCGTCGATGGGCTCGAGTGCTCCCGATGAGAGGCGTTGGCCTTCGGTCGCTGTCTGGACACGGAGACTGAAGAGCCCGCCCGGCGTTGCAACGCTCACGTACTCGGCCTGACAGATTGCAGGCATCCACTGGGCGGCCGCACGCAGGACGTCGTCGACCGATTCGGAGTCCGCAAGTTGTGTGATGAACCCCGTCGGAAGCGTCACGCTCGAGTTCGCAACCACGTTGTCGGTATCGGGACGACTGAGGTCGCAGAAGATGGGCCGAACGACACCCCATCCCGGATGATTCGGACGCACACTGGTGAACGTGTCTTCCCTCTTGAACCCCGACGCCCCGGAGTCCAGTCCGGATCTCATCCATGGCGCATTCTCGGATCACGCACCGTGGCACGTTGACCCCGACGGCTTCGACTGGCGAGACGTTGTGCCGACGATCCGCGACACGATCGCTCGACAGGTTCCCGAGCTCATTGCGCCGAGACGAATCCCCGCGGGCGGACGTTTTGTCGAGGTTGTCGGGCGCGTTGGTGGCGCTGTGGGCCTGTGGGCCGCGCTGGGCCGTCGCCGCGGAGGAAGCGCCTCGACTGCCGACCTCAGCCGACGGCTCCGCGAAGCCGCCGAAGTGCTCGGGCCGACCTTCATCAAGCTCGGTCAGATCATTTCGAGTGGCCAGGGTGTCTTTCCGGCCGAACTCGTCGACGAGTTCATCAAGTGCCGTGATCAGGTTCCGGCCGAGCCCTTCGAGGTCGTCCGGTCCGTCGTCGAGTCCGATCTCGGACGCCCGCTCGAAGAGGTGTTCTCTGAGTTCGATCGTGCCCCCCTGGCGGCGGCGTCGATCGCCCAGGTGCATCGGGCCGTGCTCGCCGATCACATCGTCCCGGGCGGCGGCGAGGAAGTCGTCGTCAAGGTCCAGCGGCCGAGCGTTGCCGAGCTCGTGCACCAAGACATCCGAGTCATGGCGTGGGTCGCGCCGTTCTTGATCGGTCGCATCCCGGTGAGTTCGCTCGCCAATCCACCAGCGCTTGTCGAGGTCTTCGCCGAGACAATCACCGAAGAACTCGACTTTCGGCTCGAGGCCGACAACATGCTCGATGTCGCAGCCTCGTTGCGCGAGCTCGGACAGACCGCCTACGTGATCCCCCGACCACACCCGTCCCTGGTCACCCGCCGGGTTCTTGTGATGGAACGGCTGAGTGGGTTCTCCTTCGACGACGTCGCCGGCATCACCGGCGCCGGTGTCGACACCCATGCGATCGTGCGCACATCGATGATCGGCTTCCTCGAGGGGGCGATGATCCACGGGGTTTTCCACGGTGATCTCCACGGCGGCAACCTCTTCGTGCAACCCGACGGCCGCACCGCGCTCTTCGACTTCGGGATCACTGGTCGTCTGACCGAACCCAAACGGCAAGCCTTTCTTCGTCTCCTCATGTCCGGAATGATGAGCGACGTCAAGGGCCAGCTGGCGGCGATTCGAGACCTCGGTGCCCTCCCGCCCGACACCGACCTCGACCAGGTCTTCATCGACCTCGGGCTCGCGGAGGCGCCGTTGGATCCGACGCAGCTCACCCCTGACGAATTGATCGAGGAACTCCAGAAATTCGTGAAGCTACTGCTCGGCTACGGTGCCCGGCTTCCGAAGGAGCTGATGCTGTTCGTCAAGAACCTGATGTTCGTCGATGCCGCCATCGGCGCCCTCGCACCTGACCTGGACCTCTTCGGAGAAGTCACCCACATCGCCACCCACTTCGCGACCAACCACGGTCAGCGCCTGGCGAGCGAGATGGGCGTCGCCAACGGTTCGTTCGAGGTCGATCTGACGTCATTCAAGGACAGTCTCGGTGTCGATCGTTCGCTCGACGAGGTGACCTACAGCGATCTCCAGGCGCGCCGGACGTTGATCCAGTCCCGGATGTCTGCCCATCACGAGGAGAACAAGCGACGCCGCTGGTTCAGACGCTGATCTGACCTTTCCGAGATCGTTTTCTACACTCGGCCCGGTGCGTCTCGTGCTGGCTCGGTGCACCGTCGACTACGACGGTCGTCTCACCGCTCACCTCCCTGAAGCAACCCGACTCATCATGGTCAAAGCCGATGGGTGCGTTGCCGTCCACGCCGATGGCGGCGCGTACAAGCCGCTCAATTGGATGAACGCCCCGAACCGACTCGTCGAGGACGGTCCTGAGTGGCGGGTGTCCTCCCCGAAGGGCGAGACGCTCACCATCACGATGCACGAGGTGCTCTCGGACACCTCGTGGGACCTGGGGGTCGATCCGGGGCTCCAGAAGGACGGCGTCGAGGCGCACCTGCAGGAACTTCTCGCCGCTGATCCCACAACCATCGAGGACGGCTTTCGCCTGGTCCGACGCGAGTACCCGACGGAGATCGGGCCGGTCGATCTCCTGTGCCGCGACGAGGACGGCGCGGCGATTGCGATCGAGGTGAAGCGACGCGGAGAGATCGACGGGGTCGAACAGCTCGCCCGCTACCTCGAGTTTCTCAATCGGGATCCCCAACTCTCGCCCGTGCGCGGCGTGTTCGTTGCCCAGGAGATCAAGCCGCAGGCGCGTGTCCTCGCGACCGAGCGGTCCATCGCCTGTGTCGAGGTCGATTACAACGAGCTCCGAGGGATCGAGTCACCGCAACTGAGGCTGCTCTGATGCGCGAACTTCGGCGGTTGGCGGGCCTTCTCGTCGTCGCGTGCTGTCTCGGCGCATGCGGAGTCTTCGGTGACGACGATGCCGACGCGTCGAGCGCCTCATCCACGACCATCGTGCCGGCCGAGGTACGGGTCACCCTTGGGGACCGTTGGGTCGAGGTCGACCCCACGACCATTGCGTTGTCCTCGTCGGGCGAGCCCACCGCCGCCACCCTGCAGTCGTTGGAGAGCCTGATCGCCAGCATCGATGCAGAAGCAACTGAACCAATGGCCGGTTCGATCGAGTGGGAGCCGGGCACGGGCTTCGTGGTGCGTCCGGGTACTCCAGGTCGCCAACCCGACCTTGGCTCGCTCGCTCGCTCGATCGTGGCCTCGCCAGGTTCCGACGTGGCCATGCCGTTCCAGACGATCGACGTTGCCCCATCCGACGAGCGACTCGCCGGGATCACGGCCATCCTCAACGAACGGATTTCGGATGGGATGACCATGGCCGTCGGCGGTGAACGGCGGACCCTGACCGCCGCCGAGCTCGGCCCGGCAGTCTCGATCGAGGTCGGGCCAGAGAACTGGCAGGCCGACGTCGAGTGGTCCGCGATCGCCGAACCGTTGCGAACCCTGTTCGACGACCTGCAAACCGAACCCACGCCAGCCTCGTTCGAGGTGAGCCCTCCGGAGGACGAGGACGGCGATGCCGTCATCACCATCGTTCCCGGTGGATCGGCGATGTTCTGCTGCGACGAGTCGTCCACGAGACGCATCGTGCAAGCGATCGAGAACGAATTCGAGCTCGCCCCGCTGATCCTCGGTGACGACCGCGGTGCGGCCAGCATTGCCGAGGCCGAGGAGCTCGGAATCGTCGAACTCGTCGGCAGCTTCACGACGAGTTACACGCCCGGCCAGAACCGAGTCACCAACATTCGTCGGATCGCCGAGCTGACCCAGGGCGTGATCCTTGCGCCCGGAGAAACCTTCTCGCTCAACGACCACGTGGGTCGACGCACTCGCGAAAACGGGTTCGTCGCCGCCGGCACAATCGTCAATGGCCATCTCGTCGACTCGGTTGGGGGTGGCATCTCCCAGTTCGCCACGACGATCTTCAACGCCGCATTCTTCGCCGGACTCGAGTTCGAGGAATACCAGGCCCACTCGATCTACTTCAGCCGCTATCCCTACGGCCGCGAGGCGACGATCTCCTGGCCGAGGCCACACCTCAAGATTCACAACCCGACGCCGTACGGGATCCTGATCTGGCCGACGAGTACGTCGAACTCCGTCACCGTGGACCTCTATTCGACGAAATGGGTCGACGTCGAACAAACCGGTCAATGGTCCAACGCCGTCCAGGCCGCGTGTACTCGGGTCACCACGGAGCGGACCCGGACGTGGATCGACGAAGAACGGGTCGAGGTTGACACCGTCTTTGCGACGTATCGGCCCGAGGGCATCGCGTGCGACGGATCCGAGACCCAGAATCCTGACGAGGAGCAGATCGAGAAGCTCGAGAACGGCGAGGACCCCGACTTCGAGAACGGGGATGCCCCTGTGGACCCGGACGCCGATCCCGATCCGAACGCGGACCCCGACGCCGATCCGCCGGCCGAGGACCCTCCCGCGGAGGACCCACCCACCGACGATCCACCACCAGCTGACGACCCCGGGACGGGCGATCCGCCGACGGAGGACCCTCCGGCAGATGACCCTGCAGACGATCCGCCTGCAGACGATCCGCCAGCCGAGGACCCTCCCGCACAAGACCCACCGCCCGAAGATCCGCCAGCGGACCCCGAGCCCGATCCGGCCGCCTGAACGGCGCAACGCTCGCTACATTCGAGCCGTGCATGACGTCTCGACGGTCGTCGTCGGTGCAGGACCCGCCGGAGCCGCAGCCGCCTACACGTGTGCGGCCGCCGGATGTGATGTCCTCCTCGTCGACAAATCCACCTTTCCCCGCGACAAGTTCTGTGGTGATGGCCTGACTACGCTGGCCTTGCGCGAGCTCGACGCCATGCGATTCGATCCCGCCATGGTTGCCAGCTGGACGCCGGTCGAGGGCGCACACTTGCGCGCCCCTTCCGGCACCGTGCACTCGGTCCCGCTTCCCGATGGCCCCGGCTGGCACGCCGCCGTTGCGCGGCGGATGGACCTTGACTCGGCACTCGTCGACCACGCCGTACGTGCAGGTGCCGATACAAAGCTTGGCTCGAAGGTCACCGGCGTGACCCCGCGCTCGGGAGGCATCGAGATCCAGTTCGACGACGAGTCGACCATCGTCGCCGAAGCCTGCATCGCCGCGGACGGCATGTGGTCGCCGACGCGCAAGATGCTCGGACTCGACATCGATCGCTACCGCGGCGAATGGCACGCCTTCCGGCAGTACTGGGAGAACGTTGCCGATGCGGCCGCAGAGCAACTCTGGGTGTTCTTCGAGCCAGACCTGCTCCCCGGTTACATGTGGTCGTTTCCGATCGGCGATCGGCGGGCCAACGTCGGCTTCGGGATTCTGCGTGGCGGGCGACTCCAGACCCAGGACATGAAGGCGCTCTGGCCGGACCTGCTCGAGCGGCCGCACATTCGTGCGGTGCTCGGAGCCGACGCACGCCCAGAGAGTCCTCACCGGGCATGGCCGATCCCCGCACGAATCGACTCGGCACCATTGTCCGGGCCACGAACGTTCTTCGTGGGCGACGCCGCGACAGCATGCGACACCCTCACCGGGGAGGGCATCGGCCAGGCGTTGATGACTGGCCGGCTCGCCGCAGAAGCCTTGCTCACAGACGCGACCATCGATGGCGCGATTCGCCGATACGAGACGGAGGTTCGCGCGGAACTGGTCGCCGATCATCGCATGGCGTCGGCACTCGGCTCGTTGATGTCGAACCCGCGAGTCGCCGAATTCGCACTCCGAGCGGTCGGTACCAACGACTGGACCCGCCGTAACTTCGCTCGGTGGATGTTCGAGGACTACCCCCGGGCGATTCTGGCGACGCCGCGCCGGTGGAGCCGGGGCATGCTCAGCGGCGACGGCGCCTACGCCAAGGTCAGCTGAGCGCCTCTTCTTCCGCCTGACGGGCGTGCTTCAGCCGCTTCAGTTCACGAGCACGCACACCGGCGTCGAGGTGAACCTTGCGCAAGCGCACGTGATCGGGGGTCACCTCGACACACTCGTCGTCGGCGATCGTCTCCAGCGCGCCTTCGAGCGACAGGATCCGGGGTGGAGTCAACCGGATCGTGTCGTCGGAGGACTGCGTACGAATGTTGTTGAGCTTCTTCTCGCGACAGATGTTGACGTCCATGTCTTCGGCCCGCGGGTTCTCCCCCACAATCATTCCCTCGTAGACGTCGACGCCCGGCCCGATGTACAAGGCCGTCCGCTCCTGGAGCTGCTCGATCGCATACGTGGTTGACGGCCCTTTACGGTCCGCAACGATCGACCCGGTGGTTCGGGTCCGGATCTGTCCGGTCCACGGCGTCCATCCTTCGAAGATGTGGTTGGCGAGGCCGGTCCCGCGGGTCTCGGTGAGGAACTGTGTCCGGAATCCGATGAGCGCACGAGCCGGCACGACGTACTCGAGCCGGACCCAGCCGTCACCGTGGTTGGTCATGTTCTCCATCTTGGCCTTGCGCTCGCCGAGCATCTGCGTGACCCCACCCACGTGCTCTTCGGGAACATCCACCGTGAGTCGCTCGGTCGGCTCGTGCAGTGTGCCGTCGACGTCCTTGGTCAAGACGGCGGGCTTGCCCACCGTCAGCTCGAACCCTTCACGTCGCATCGTCTCGACCAGCACGGCCAACTGCAGCTCGCCGCGTCCCTGTACTTCCCAGGTGTCGGGACGATCCGTCGGCTGGACACGAATGGACACGTTACCGACCAGCTCCTTGTCGAGCCGGGCTTTGATCAGGCGGGCCGTCAGCTTATCCCCGTCGGTGCCCGCGAGAGGCGAGCTGTTCGTCCCAATCGTCATCGACAAGGTTGGCTCGTCGACCGTGATCACGGGCAAGGGTCGGGGGTCGGCCAAGTCGGCAAGCGTCTCGCCGATCATCAGATCATCAATGCCAGAGACCTGGATGATCTCGCCGGGGCCAGCGTCGGCAACGTCGACGTTCTCGATCCCCTCGGTCACGGTCAAGGTCACGACCTTTGCCTGATCGACGGCACCGTCCGCTCGACATCGAGCAACGTTCTTTCCCTTGGTGATCGTGCCCTGCATCACTCGACAGATGCCGATTCGTCCGACGTAGGGCGACGCGTCGAGGTTGGTGACCCAGACCTGCGTCGGGTGTCCTTCGACGTACTCGGGGGCGGGCACGGTCTCGATGATCGTGTCGAACAGCGGCGCCATGTCGGTCCCCGCCACGTCCGGTTCGAGCTGTGCAATGCCATCGCGGGCGACCGTGTACACGATCGGGAACTCGATCTGGCTGTCGTCGGCGCCCAGCTCCATGAACAGTTCGTAGACCTCGTCCACGACCTCGGAGACCCGGGCATCCGGGCGATCGATCTTGTTGACAACGAGGACCACCGGAAGCCCGAGCGACATCGCCTTGCCGAGCACGAATCGCGTCTGGGGAAGCGGACCCTCGCTGGCGTCAACGAGGAGGATGACCCCATCGACCATCGTGAGTCCACGTTCGACCTCGCCACCGAAGTCTGCGTGGCCGGGCGTGTCGATGATGTTGATCTTGATGTCCCCACGACGAACGGCCGCGTTGTTGGCGAGGATCGTGATGCCCTTCTCCCGTTCGAGATCGGTGTTGTCCATCACCCGTTCTTGGACTTCACCATGGTCGCCGAACACGCCGCTCTGACGAAGCAGGGCGTCGACGAGGGTCGTCTTCCCGTGATCGACGTGAGCGATCATGGCGATGTTGCGAAGGTCGTCTCTGCGAGGCACCTGAGAACGCTACTTGATTCGCTTGGGAACCCGGCCGACGTGTGACACGTACAACCATCATGGCCACGACACGATTTCGACTCCTTCTTGCGCTCGTCCTCTCGGTGGCGTTGCTCGGATCCGCCTGCGGACTGAACGCCGAGGGCACGGTGACCGACGCGGCCGCCTCAGGGGACGACGCGGCCTTCGACACCGACGACGGCGGCTCCGTCGAGACGGATGACGTCGCGGCGATGGCACAAGAAGAGGACGCGATGGAAGACGTCGCGGAGGGCGAGCCGGCCGCCGACCGCGCCTCGAGCGACGCGCTGGGCGCCGCCGGAGCGACTCCGACGGGCCTCACCGCCGCGCAGCAGGGACGCGAGATCATCTTCACCGCGAATGTCGCGGTCGAGGTGGACGACGTCGCGGCGGCGGGCGAACGAGCCTCGCAAATCGTCGACGATCTGGGTGGGTTCGTGTCGGGCCTCGAGACGGTCACCGAACCCGTCCCGCAGTCGATCATCACCTTCAAGGTGCTGCCAGACAACTTCTCGGCGGCGCTCGAACGAGTGAGCGGAATCGGCGAACTGCAGAACCAGCGAGTGACGACCGACGACGTCACCGAACGAGTTGTCGATCTCGAGTCGAGGATCGACGTCGCCCAGCTCGGCGTCGATCGACTCCGCGAGGCCATGGAGAACGCACCGGATCTCGAGGACTTCGCCCAACTGGAGGCGCTCCTGTTGTCGCGCGAGAGTGACCTCGAAGTGATGCGCGGCCAGCTCCGGACGCTCCGGGACCGCATCGACCTCGCCACCATCACCCTCGTGCTCACGGAAACTCGGATCGACAACGAGATTCGCGTCACGATCAGCATCTACCCCGGTCACGACAACGGCGTCTCCTGCCCAGGCGGGCGTGACCTTCCGGTCGAACGCGACACCGAAGTCACGCTGTGCATCGAGGTCGCAAACATTGGCGATGAGGCCGTGCAGAACGTTGCGATCACCGACACGGTGCTCGGGATCACCTCGTCGACCGACCTCGTCACTGTGTTCGGGACCCTCGACGAGATCCCCGCCGGACAGACCGCAGAGGTGGCGTTCGAGTTCGTGCCTGAGCGTGATCTTCAACTGCGCACCCGCGCCTCAGCTACGCCCACCTCCGAGGAGGGCCGAACGAGTCCAGCGGTCACCGCCGAAGCAGGCGTGCGGATCAACACTTTCGAAGCCGAGACCGACCCGGGATTTCGTGATGGGTTCGATGCCGCCACCGACCTGCTCCAGGCGGTCTGGATCGGGCTCACCGTGCTCATCGGATTCGTGGTCCCACTCCTGGTCCTGGCGCCGCTCTTGTTCGTCGCCATTTGGGCGTGGCGTCGACGTCAGCGTGCGATCGCTGAACAGGCGAAGGCCCACACCCCTCCCCCGCCGCGGTCATGGCCGAGCGCTTCCGAACCCGCGGCAGAGGAAGAGTGATCCGGCTCGGGTGTCACGGACACAGCCGTAGCATGTGATGGTGGCCCCCCGGATCACCGTTCCGTCCACCTTCGATTCGCTCGACGAAGCGATCGACGACGCCTGGGACGCCGTGCGGTCGTTGCCGGGCGCCGATCGGGTCTTCTATTCCGCCTCGGAGTCCGCCAATTTCTCGATGGTCTGGCACACGCTCGGGGTGGTGACCGCAATCGCTCGCCGAGACCCCACGGTCGCCATCCGCAACAGCGCTGCGCTCGCTGCGGAGGCGGCCTTGGTCAACGGCCCGATCAAGTCCGTGTTCGAGCGAGAACGCCCCCACGTCGAGGCACGGCCGATGAAGCTCCGGAAACCGAAGACCTCCAGCTTTCCGAGCGGCCATGCGAGCGCCGCGACCGTGGCCGCGGGAATGCTCGGTCCGCACCTCGCGACTCCATTTCGTGTGGGGCTTCGAGTGTTCGCTGGAATTGTGGCGACGAGCCGCATCCATGTCCGAATCCACCACGCCACCGACGTCGCCGCGGGTGCGGCAACCGGGTGGATTCTTCTGCGGCTACTCCGTCCGCTCCTGCGACGGCTCGTCTGAACCGTCGCTTCAGTAGCGCTAGGCGCTCACCGTCTCGGGGGTCGGCTCCTCTGCAGGTACGGCCAGAAGCGACCGGACGTCGAGGAGGAGATCGGCAACCTCGCCAGCGCTCATCAGTTCGCGCGACAGCGTGAGGCCAAGGCCTTCGTCAATGAGGGCGAGCGCTTCGGAGATGTTGAGGTCGGTCGTCTCGGTCATGGTGCGCTCCTTCGGATCGGTCGCTGGAAACCGGTACAACCCGCATGGGGTACGCCCGATTCCCTCACCACAGACCGTATCGCTCAGACTCCCCGCGTGGAGATCGGATTGAGGATCTTCACGCGGCGGAAATCCGGGACGAAGTTTGCCGGAGCGAAGTTTGCGCACTTGACTGCGGTTCATCCCCGTCGCCGAAGGACCCTCATGAAGCTCAAGGACTCTGTCTGTGTCGTGACCGGAGGTGCCGCCGGAATCGGCCGAGCGCTCGCCGAACGTTTCGTCGCGGAAGGGGCACGGGCTGTGGTGATCTCGGACGTCTCGCCGGCGCTCGACGTGACCGCCGCACAGATCGGCGCCCACCCGATTCCGTGTGACGTGTCGAACGAGGACGACATCGCCTCCCTGATCGCCCAGACGGAAGAACGCTTTGGCGGGATCGATCTGTTCGTTGCGAACGCTGGCATCGGCGGCTTTCCGGGAGGAGCGGAGGTCCCCGATGACGAGTGGCAGCGCATCTGGGAGATCAACGTGATGCACCACGTCTGGGCCGCCCGACACATGGTGCCGCGGTGGATCACCCGCGGCGGCGGCTACTTCTTGGTCACCGCGTCGGCTGCCGGCCTGCTCTCGAATCTCGGCACGGCGCCCTACACCGTGACCAAACACGCCGCCGTGGCCTTCGCCGAATGGCTCTCCATCACGCATGCCGATGACGACATTCGGGTGTCGGTGCTCTGCCCGCAGGGCGTACGAACCGCGATGACCGAAGGCGATGATCCCGCGGTCGCCAACGTCGTCGCCCACGGCCTCATCGAGCCCGAAGATGTGGCCAGCGCGGTCGTGGAGGGGCTCGAGGCCGAGTCGTTCCACATTCTCCCGCATCCCGAGGTCGCCGAGTACGTGAAGCACAAAGGCGCCGACATCGAAAGCTGGCTCGGAGCCATGCGCAAGCTCCAGCGCCGCTTCTTCAGCTGAGGCTTCTGTGGACGGTGGGCCCCGCATCGCGGGGCCCACCGTCCACAGATCCCAACAATTGGGTCAACCGAGCACGGGCACTCCGGCCATCGCTTCAGCGATGGCATCTTCGGAGAGGTCGAGGTCCTCCATCGATCCGGCCAAGAACTCCTCGTAGCTGGCGAGGTCAAGATGACCGTGACCGCAGAGCGCCGTGAGGATGACCGTCTCTTCGCCCGATTCCTTGGCCTTCATGGCCTCGCGGATCGCCGCAGCGATCGCATGGGTTGGTTCGGGTGCCGGCACGATGCCTTCGGTCCGGGCGAACTGGATGGCGCCGGCAAAGCACTCGACCTGCGGAATCGACTCGGCCTCGAGCAGTCCGAGCTCGTAGATGTGGCTCACGAGCGGGCTCATGCCGTGGTAGCGGAGCCCGCCCGCATGAATCGGATCCGGCACGAAGCTGTGGCCGAGCGTGTGCATCTTCATGAGCGGCGTCATTCCCGCGGAGTCGCCGAAGTCGTAGCGATACTCACCCTGGGTCAGACTCGGGCAGGCAGCCGGTTCGACGCAGCGAATGGCAACGTCGAGGTTGCCCTTCAGCTTCTCGCGCAGGAACGGGAAGCTGAGCCCGCCGAAGTTCGACCCGCCACCCGTGCAGCCGACGAGGACGTCGGGCGTCTCGCCCGCCATCTGCATCTGTAGCAGCGCTTCTTCGCCGATGATCGTCTGGTGCATGAGCACGTGATTGAGGACCGACCCAAGGGCGTACCGGACGTCTTCGTGCGGGGCGGCCTCGGCCACGGCCTCGGAGATCGCGATGCCCAGCGAACCGGTGTGATCGGGGTTCTCCGCAAGGAGCTGACGCCCGTACTCGGTGACGTCCGACGGGCTCGGATGCACGGTCGCACCCCAGATCTCCATCATCGTCTTGCGGTACGGCTTGAGCTTGTAGCTCGCCGCGACCTGCCAGACCTCACACTCCAGACCGAACTGGGCGCAGGCAAAGGCGAGTGAGGACCCCCACTGACCCGCACCGGTTTCGGTCGTCAGCTTCCGGACGCCCGCCTTGGCGTTGTAATACGCCTGCGGCACCGACGTGTTCGGCTTGTGCGAGCCCGCCGGGCTCACGCCCTCGTACTTGTAGAAGATCTTTGCCGGAGTATCGAGCAGCTTCTCGAGTCGACGCGCCCGGAACAGGGGCGTCGGCCGCCAGATGCGGTAGATGTCGAGCACCTCACCCGGGATGTCGACATAGGAGTCCTGCGACACCTCTTGAAGGATGAGATCCATCGGGAACAGCGGCGCGAAGTCGTCGGGGCCGGCAGGTTCGTGGGTACCGGGGTGCAACGCCGGCGGCGGAGGTTCGGGCAGATCGGGGACGATGTTGTACCACTGCGTCGGCATCTGGTCTTCGGACAACAGGTACTTGTGCTGGGACATCGGGACTCCATCGGGACGAGAATGTGTCAACGGTCACGCCAGTCAATCAGCCGATGCCCATCCCCGGCAATCTGCGCATGAGCGCCCGAAGGGCGCGAACTCGCAGCGAAACTATCGCGGGCCGCGGATCAGGCGACCGGGGAGCGCGCCGGTGAACTCGTCATTGTCGACCGTGACCTCTCCAGCACAGATCGTGTAGCGATAGCCGCGGGCCTTCTGCACGTATCGTGGGGCCTCGGTCGGGAGGTCCCACGCCATCTCCGGGGCGTCGACTCCGAGGTTGTCGAAGTCGATCACGTTGATGTCGGCGCGCTTGCCCGGCGCGAGGAGCCCGCGATCGGTCAGGCCGTAGAACTCCGCTGTCTGACGGGTCTGGCGGTGCACGACGTGTTCGAGGTCGAGCGTTGGACCCCGCTGGCGATCGCGCGCCCAGTAGCTCAACATGAATGTCGGCATCCCGCCATCGACGATGGTCCCGCAGTGGGCTCCGCCGTCGGCAAGTCCCATCCGGGTTCGTGGGTGCCGATGCAGCTCATGCAATGGATCAAGTGAGCCCGCCGCATAGGTCAGAAACGGGAAGTAGATCATTCCGGTGCCACCACGCGAGTTGAGGTGGTCGTAGGCGTTGGCTTCGGCGACTCGACGGTCGCCGTTGGCCACGGCCAAGAGACTGGACTCGGCAGCCGGCTCGTAGTCGGTTTCGCCCTCGAACGGCCACATCCGTTCGTGCGTGTCGGCGATGAACCGGACGATCGAGCGACGGTCCTGCGACCGTTCGGAGAGGATCGCCTCCCGGATTGCGGGTTCGGCAAGTCGGGTGCGTCGAGTCTGCGAATCGAGCGAACGGAGCGACTCGAAAGTGGGCCGGCCGACGAAGGGATGCATCGTGCCGTCCCAGCTCATCAGGATCCCGACCGCTCGGCCCGGAACCTGTCCGTACACCTCGAGACCATCCGCTGCGGCCTCCTCGAGAAGCGTCACGATGTCGCGCCAAAGCTCGGGTGCGGTATCGGGGATGTTGAAGTTGAAGACCGAGGGTTTGCCGGTCCGGCTCGCGACCTCGCGCAGCCACGCCATCGACTCGGGAACGTCGACGTGGTGCAACGCCACCTCGAACACGCCGTGCCCGGCTTCGGCCATGCCGTCGGCAATCTCGAGAATCTCGCCGACCGCAGCGTTGGTACCCGGGATGAGCTCGCCATCGATGGACCGATGCAACGGCGTGCGCGACGTGGAGAATCCAAGGGCCCCCGCACGCAGGCCCTCCGTGGTGAGGCGGCGCATCTCGTGACGCTCCTCGGCCGTCGCCTCGATGCCGTCCGCGCTCCGGTCCCCCATCACCCACGCCCGAAGCGCCGAGTGCGGCACCTGGGTGCCGACGTCGGCAACCCATCGACGTCGGTCGAGTGCATCGAGGTATTCGGGGAAGGTCTCCCAGTCCCACTCGATGCCATCGGCGAGCGCAGCACCGGGAATGTCCTCGACCCCTTCCATCACACCGATCAACCAGTCGCGCCGGTCCGCTCGAGCCGGGGCGAATCCGACGCCACAGTTCCCCATGACTACGGTGGTGACTCCGTGCCACCCCGACGGGGTGATCTGAGGGTCCCAGGTCACTTGCGCGTCGTAGTGCGTGTGCATGTCGACGAATCCGGGGGTGACGAGCAGGCCGGAGGCATCGATCTCCCGATGGCCGCGCTCAGCGACCGTCCCGACGGCACCAATGAGGCCGCCGTCGACGGCGATGTCGGCGATCCGGCCGGGCACGCCCGACCCGTCGATGACCAGACCGTTTCGGATGACCAGCTGGTGCGTCATGCACCAACGTTATGCGAGGGTCGGTGCCTCCGTCGCTGGATCGGCCGTTCCCGGGGCCACCTGGACACGGTTGCGGCCGCGTCGCCACGGCGTTCGGACCTTGTCGCGCAGCCACTCGATGGCGAGGTAGTAGTACGGGAAGGACAGGATCACCAAGAAGGTGCTCGACAGCAGGCCGAAGATGATCGTGAAGGCGAGCGCCTCCCAGAACGGGTCGCTGAGCGCAAGTGGGAGCAAACCGCCAACGGTCGTGAGCGAGGTTGCGACCAGTGGTCGGAAACGGCGGCGAATCGCCGTCGAGATTGCGTCCTTGCGGTCCGCACCGTTGTCGCGTTCCTGGTTGGCGAAGTCCACGAGCAGGATCGAGTTGTTGACCGCAATGCCGATCAGGCCCAGCACGCCCAACATGACGAAGAAGCTGAGCGGATTGTCCGTGAGCAGCAACCCGCCGAACATGCCGAAGAAGC
Organism: Acidimicrobiales bacterium; assembly: GCA_020629635.1. Lineage (GTDB taxonomy): Bacteria > Actinomycetota > Acidimicrobiia > Acidimicrobiales > SHLQ01 > SHLQ01. Next base: position 96,572 of record JAHDCX010000012.1, read on the forward strand.
TGAACGGGATCGCCAGGAAGACGAGCAGCCACTGGATCGACGATCGGAACTGCACGATGAGCAGCACCAACATCGCCAGCAGGGCGATACCGAACGCGAGCGGCAGCGCGGCGAACGCCTCTTGGTTGTCGGACTCGAGCCCGAAGTCGAAGCCGAGCGCGTCGTCGGCGAGACCGAATTCCGCGAGGCGGTCGCCCCCCCAGTTGTCCTCGAAATACTCCTGGGTGGTGGCAGTCGTCGACGTGACCGAGTCGTTGTCGAATCGGGCCCGGACCTCGATGTAACGCGCCCCGTCATCGCGTGCCACGACGTCCTCGAGCGCAAGGTCGGTTTCGAGCACGTTGAACACGTCACCATTCGGTAGTTCGAGCGCCCGCCCGTCGAGGTCTTCACGCATGGCATCTCCCGCCGCGATCAGCGAGTCGAGGTCTTCACCGAAGACCTGCATCGTGAACGGGAACAGCAGCTCAGGAGGTCCGTTCGAGATGGCGGAGAACACGACACGTGCATCGGTGCGGGCCTCGGCGATCGGTTCCAGGCGCTCGACGAGTTCGTGCACGGTTGGTCGTCCGCCGAGCGGAGTGATGTCGTACTGCGCCAGGGCGCTCAGGTCGCTGCCGACGTACAGGTAGCCCTGGACAAGCTCGTCGCCGAGCTCCGCTTCGGCGGCCTGATTGACCTCGAGCGCAATGTCCTTGGCCACCTGAATGTCGGTGCCGGGTGGATAGGTGATCTCGAGGGCGATCGCCGTCGAGTCCTTGGCGGGCGGAAAGATGTTGAAACCGACGTTGGGCGCAAAGACCGCGAATCCGATGCCCGTCATGACCAGCGACAGTAGGATTCCGGCGAAACCGACTGCGACGCCCGCTCCCCCGCGAATACCAGGCAGCGAGGCGACCATCTCGGCAAGCTTCTCCTCGGCCCGCACCAGCGGACCACCGGCTTTCGGTGCCCGCAGCGTCAGGAACCGTGCGGCGACCGGTATGAAGATGAACGAGAGCAGCAACGAGATCAGCAGCGCGAGGATGATCGTGATCGGCAGGATGCGAATGAATCCACCGAGCACCCCTCCGATCAGGAGCATCGGAGCAAACACGAGCACGGTCGTGATCGTGCCCGACGCGCTCGCCGCGCCGACACGGTTGATCGCGCGGCGAATCACGGACAGATCCTGGGCCTCCGGGTCGCCGTCGTCCTCCTCATCATCTCGGAACGCATCGATCGATTCGGTGATGACGATCGCGTCATCGACGAAGAGGCCGAGCGCCAAAATCAGCGCGAACAACGAAATGGTGTTGAGGGAGATGCCGACGAAGAAGAGCGCCCCAACCGATGCCGCCAACACCGTGAACAAGAACAGCGCGGTGATGATCGACGCCCGCCACGAGATCAACAGCAGGGCCACGATGGCGACGACGATGATGCCGAGCAGCACGTTCGACTGCAGCGACGAGATCTGCTGCTCGACGATTCGCGCGGCGTCGATTGCGACGACGGCGTTGAATCCCTCTGGCAGGCCAGCCTTCGCCCGCTCGAGCGCCTCCTCGGTTGCGTCGCGGATGGCGATCGAGTCGACGTCGTCGTTGGCGATGACGCCGATGGCGATCGAGGACCGGAACTGGTTGTTCTCGTCCGTCAGCTGGTTGAAGCTGGTCTCGAGGATGACGTCTTCGCCGGTTGCCGGGTTGATCCCCGTGTCGAAAAGATCCTCGACCTTGGCTTCGGAGATGTCCGGGTGGGTGATGTCGTCGACGATGGCGTTGGCGGCCGACTCGAGCGCTTCGCCAGAGGTACCGGGCGGACCGTAGACCCCGATCAGGACGTCGAACTCCTCGAGAAACTTCGAGGCGTCGATCGAGCTCGTGAAGAACTGAGCCTGCTCAGGGAAGTCGTTGTTCGAAATGACCTCGTCGAGCAATGCGGCTCCCTCGACGCTGGTCGTTCCATCTGCGAGGTTCGCCACGACGCTGAACGAGGAGTCTCGGCTGAAGCTCAGCACACTCTCCACCTCGTCGAGCGCCAGCACGGCCTCGGCGAGGGGTCGCGTGACGTCGGCGTCAACCTGCTCCTGGTCGTCGACGAAGTAGCCACCGGATCCGATCGAGACCGGGACGTCGACAGGCGGAAACCCCTCGCGTGGCAGAAACACCGTGTACGCCGCGACGCCGAAGACGGCGATCACCAGCCACAACAGAATCGAGGGGCGGGGACGAGACGCAAAGATCTCGACGAACTTGGCCAGCATCAGAACACTTCTCCTTCTCCAGCCAGTCCTCACGCTATAAGTTCCGCTACGGATGCGCAGCGAAATTCACGGGACGCATGTCACAGACCGTGCAGCGCCGTCCGCCGACTGTGGTCAGTCAAGCAGCGGACCGACCATCGCCGACACTCGCTTGCCGTCGGCCTGGCCACCTGCTCGGGCCATGACGTCCTTGATCGCGGCGCCCATGTCCTTCTTTGTCGAGTAGCCACCATCGGCGATGACGGTCTCGACGAGCGACCGGAGGTCGTGGTCGGACATCTGCTCGGGCAGATACGACTCGAGCACCGCGAGTTCGGCGCGTTCGTTTGCGGCTCGCTCGGCCTCACCGGCGTTGTCGTAGATCTCTGCGGCCTCGATGCGCTGCTTGACCTGCGTCTTGATCAACGCCTCGATGGCCGCATCATCGGGCGCTGCGCCCCCTTCGGCGGTGGCTGCGGTCTTGATCGAGGTCAGGATCGCTCGAAGGGTGGTTTTGCGGACCTCGTCACCGGCCTTCATGGCCGTGACGAGATCGGTCTGGAGGGTGTCGGCGAGAGACATGGGAATCATGCTGTCACACCCCCTGTTGATACTGATGACCATGACGACGAACACCCGCTCACGCAACATCTCCCGCCTCGCCGAGGTGAGGTCCCAGCTCGCCGACAACGAGGGCGAGCGCACCTCGCCACGCATGGCTCGCCCCACCGAACAACTTCGCCTGGTCGACACGCCTCGGAACCCCTGGGACCTCGACGACGCAACCAAAGCCGCCGGTATCAAGGGTGTCGCCAACGCTCGCGCCATCCTTCGAGCGGCACGCCCGGTGACGCTCGACGTCGCCGCCTGAGACCTCTCCACCTTCGCGCAGTAGAGTCTGTGTCATCGGCGGTTGACTCCGCCCGCGGACTCTTTCCACCAGGAGCGCAACGTGGGTCGTCGTCAGCCCCTCGCGCTAATCTCCAGAACGACTCGCATCCGGGTTGTACTCGTCGTTCTCTTCTGCGCAATCGCCTTCACCGGGTGCGCTCGTTCCCCTGCCCATCACACGATCCGGGTCGTCGAGGTCGTCGACGGCGACACGGTTCTCGTGACGACCGCTGCCGGGGAGGAGACGATCCGACTTCTCGGGATCGACACGCCAGAATCCGTCGATCCGAACCGCCCCATCCAGTGCTTCGGCGCCGAAGCGACGGCGAGGCTCACCGAGCTCACCCCGCCTGGCAGCATCATCGAATTGCAGCGCGACGTCGAGCCCCGGGATCGCTACGGACGACTCTTGGCATACGTTCACCGAGACGGAGTCTTCGTCAATCTCGAACTCGTCCGAGAGGGCTATGCCGACGTCTCGATCATCGAACCCAACTCGACCCATCGTGCACAGTTCGAAGCCGCACTTCTCGGCGCCCGGACCGCGGAGCGGGGCCTGTGGGGCGCATGCGGCGGACCGGACGTCTCGGTCGAACCGCCGTGGCCAACGACCGGGTGAAATCGCTCAGCCGACGGAGGCCTTCCATGCCGACGCCCACGGGTCTGCCTGGAACAGTGGAACGAGGCCATCGAGCCACTGCTCGTAGTCCCCTTCGACCTTGATGTCGCCGCGCATGAACGCGGCATCCCAGGACCGTTCGCCTGCGAACAGGGGCACGAGGCGCTCCTCCTTGATCGTCACCGTGACGGCAGCTTTGACCCCCCGTGGCAAGCGTCCTTCCGATGCCGTGACGAGACCGCCATCGTTGGTTTCGAGGACGAACGCGGCCTTGCCGACATCGGTGTCGGTCACGACGAAGAGCACTCGTTCGGTCCCCGCGAGTCCGGCAGCTCCGACGGCGCCGGCGAGCGTGTCACACCAGTCCTGGCCGTATCGATCGGTCACGACGCGGCCGCCGGTGCATCGGAGCGAATGCCCGCAAACAGATCAGACTCGGGGACGTCCGAGTCGACCCGAGTCGCCGCGAGCTCATAGTCGTCCCAGGGGTACACCGCAGCAGCGATGTCGCGCGGAAGCGGGAACCAGAATCCCTCTTCGGGGTCGACCTGGGTGGCATGCGCAAGCAGTGCATCGCAGCGGTTGTCCCAGTAGGCCTCCACCTCGACCTTTGTCGTGATCAGGTGATCTTCGGACTCGCGATTGAGAAAGTCCTCGGGGAAGGGGCTCTCGCCGTTGACCTCGAGGCATTTCTCGTGGGTCTTCTGCAATCGTTCGAGCGACCAGGCGACGTAGTAGAGCTTCAGCGGCGTCCACGGCTCCCCGGCATTCGGGAATGCATCGGGGTCTCCAGCGCGCTCGAACGCCGGAACCGAGATGTCGTTCACGCGGAGATGGTCAGGGTGCAGGTAGCCCTTCTGGTGATCGCTGTACGTCACGATCACGTGGGGACGTTCCTCGCGGATGATCCGAACGAGCCGTTCGACCGCTTCATCGAGCGGGGCGTTGGCAAACGCATCGGGGTGTGCGTTCTCCGGCATGTCTGGCATCCCGGAGTCGCGGTAGCCGAGCATCACCACTCGGTCGTACCCGATGATGTCCGCCGATCGATCGAGCTCTTCGCGGCGCACCGCTGCCAGGTTGTCCCGGACCTCGGGTCGATCCATCGCCGGATTCAGGATGTCTCCGGCCTCCCCGCCGGTGCAGCACACAAGCACGCTGCGAACTCCCTCATCGTGATAGCGGGCGATCGTGCCGGCGCCCTTCGACGCTTCGTCATCGGGGTGTGCATGGACCACGAGCATCCGGAGTTCGGCGGATTCCATGCCGCGCACGATACCGGTGTACCGTCGGCGTCCAACGAGACCACTCTCTGCACGATCCACCATGACGAAGTCCACGCTGCGGCACCACATGGATGCACTCGACCTCGGCCGAAGCGCCGATGTCGACGACATCAACGCGGCCTTCCGCGAGGCGAGCAAGACCGCCCATCCCGACGCCGGCGGATCTCCCGATCGGTTTGCCGAGCTGCAGCGAAGCAGAGCGATTCTGCTGGAGCGGGCGCGAGCCTCACGATCCGGACGGGTCCGAGCAACCGACCGCCACCGCAGAGACCAGCCAGCTCCCTGGCTGTACGGACTGGCTGCCGCCCTTGTCACGATCGTGGTCATTGGTGCCGCGGCACTCGTTCTGTTGGATAGCGGACTCATCGCCGTCGCCGTGACGAGCGGCCTGGCCGTCTGGCTGACCGTGACCATTGGGTTGATCATCGTCCGCCAGCACCGGCACAACGTCGATCCGACAACCTCGTATGCGCGGGCCGAGGACGTCGTGCGATTCCGAACCGAACCACCGTCGAACTGATCCCTCCGACCCGACGTTCAGAGGGGCACGAGGTCGTGCTCCCCCGTCTCGTCATCGGCTTCGAGCCTCCACCCGAAGAGCTCGGCGACCCGCTCGCGCCCCTCGTCAGGGCCATGCGCAATGATCTCGTCTCCGGCCACGAAGCGATCGCGACCAGCTGGGCGATGCCGGTAGGCCCCTCCACGTTTGATCGCCAGGACCGAGTACCCGGGCGCGACATCGAGGCGCATCTCCGCGAGGGAACGACCGTCGGCCGCCGAACCTGCAGCGACGGGCACCCGAACGACGACTTCGTCGGTGTCGGCAAGCGCGATTCCCAGGACCGGATGAATCTCGTCCCCACGTTCGACCAGCCACACCATCTGCGACGCCTGATCACCGACGTCCTCCGACGCGGCCGCGAGATGCATGAGTCCCCGTAGCGGCGATGGGTCGCCCTGTTGCGCAGCTGCACGGAGCACCCAGGTCTCGAGGTGGTCGTGCATGTCGTCGAGGCGTGATTCGAGATGTCGCACCTCGGCAGCGAGCCCCCGATCGCTCAGGACGAGTGCCGAGTACGCGAGCGCAACGGCCGTCTCGGAGACGTTCTTCATCTCGATCAGCAGATCGATCGCCTTGTCGAGCTCGTCGATCGGCGCACCACCATCGTCGGACGGCGACTGCCACACCGTCGCACCGGCCCATTCCCGAACCAACGGGATGCCAGCGGGGGGACCTTCAAGGAACAGCACGTCGCCGGGGACAAGAATCGTTTCCCCGTCGAGATCAGTGGTCCACCCTCCGCCACCGCGGAGCGCAAGAATCCGCATGCCGCTGTGCACCGGGAGTTCGAGGTCGGCGAGCGGTCGATGGGCCATCGCGGAGCCGTCGGCAACCACCACTCGATGGGAGACCTCTTCGGCTTCGCTCAGCTCGACGACGAGATGCTGGGGTATCCCGAGCCGATGCGACACGGTCCGCGCAATGTTCACGGCGTCGTTCGCAATCCGTTCGATGGCGCTGACCACCTGCAGCACCGAGCTCATCGCCGGGGCTTCACGGGGGTGTCGAACACCGAGCACGGCGAAGGTCCGCATGTCGGAGACGAGCTCAGTCATCGCCGCTTCGAGATCTCGGACCTCGTCAGCCATTTCTGGGTCTCCGAAGTAGACGGCTGCGTAGGCCAGATCGAGCATCAGCTCCGACGTGTCCTTGGCATCGGCGAGCAGCGTCCGGAGATTTCGGGGTTTGTCATCCATTGGTGTCTTCGTCGGCAATCGTAGGGAACGGTTGGGGTGAGCGGAAGGGCGACATCAGGCGACACCCGTGAGAACAATCGCGCCGACGAGCGTGAAAGCGCCGCCGAGATCGAGGACCGAATTGGTCAGCGGAATCGCGACGGTGTCTGGATCCAGGCCGAACCGGACCGCAGCCAACGTTGCGCACCAGGCGACGGTCACGACGACGACGGCCGCGCCAATGCCGGCGAGCAAGGCGACCGAGACCATGGCCAGAAGTCCAGGACTCGCCACCCCGATGAGGGTCGCGCCGGCCTGGGATCCGGCCCCGACGAGCACGAAGACCGGGATCGCGAGTGCCACGACCGTCCGAATATCGCTCCAGGCTGGCCCGCTGGGAAATGGCCGCATGGGGACCAACCCGAGATGAACCTTCGTCCCGAGCCGAGACGAAAGAACCCCACCGAGGGCGCCGGCCATCCCGAAGTAGGTCGGCACGAGGATCAACAGCGCTGGCGCTTCGAGAAACTCGCCCAACCGATTCTCGATGAGGACCCCGGCGATCAGTGAGAAGAAGCTGGCGAGTGCCAGGACGGGTGCCGACTCGAACACGATTCGCTTGAGGAGCCCCAGCGGACTGCGGGCGATCGACGCGATGGCACCGCCGGCGAGAACCACGGCGACAGGCCCGACGATGGCGGACACATTCGTCTCGAGGACGAGTATCGAGCCGACGATCAGTGCAGGGAGCGTGACCAGATCTGCGGTCGCCGTGACGAGCGGTGCGGTCACGTTGTCGAGGTCCCAACCAACACGTGTGGACCCGGCAGCGAGGCCCACGGTCAGTGCAAGGACGACGATCGACGCGAGGATTCCGCCGACGATCGAAACCGTGACGTACTCGAAGAACGACATGGCTTCCTCGACCCCGAAGAACCGGGCGAGCGCCGTTGCGACGCCTGCCAACCAAACCGCGGCGATCCAACTCAATCCCGATGCCGCCAGGACGTTCTGCCCGAACACCGTGTCGGGCCGGGCCGAAATGCGAAAGGTTCCGGTGTGGATTGCCGTTCCGAGGCGACTCCCGAGCGCGCCGAAGACGTTGCCGCGCTGGGCGATGGCCGCCGGAACAAGGAGCAACAGGCCCGGGAGTTCGGAGAGGCGCGTTTCGGCCGAGGCGAGCGTCAGTCCAGCGACGAGCGTTGCGAGGAGACTGACGAGCAGCGCAACGAGTGACTGGACGACGGCACTCGGGTCGGGACCGAGCGTGCGTCCCAGCCGCTCGACAAGGAGGCGAAGAACACCCGACACCCCGCCAACCCTATTGGGGTGACGTCTCCCCAATAGACAACGGCTTCGGCGATCAGGCCCCGAGAGCAACCAGTGCCCGGTTGACCTGTTCGGCGATGAAGGAGTCGTCGATCTCGCCGCCGATCTGTCTGGCCCGAAAGTGAAGCGGCGCAACCATGATCTCGATCACCTGGGCGGGTTCGTTGGGGTCGGCGATCTCCCCCCGAGCCGCCGAGCGGCTCAGGATCTGCGTGGACGCGTCGAAGCGAGCCTCCCAGAAGCCCCGTCGCAGCTCCGCCGTCTCCTCGTCGAGGTGACCACCGGCTCCGAGCAGCACCCGGCCGAGCGGTGAGGAGATCGTGTCGCGAACCGCTTCACACAGTTGCGTCAGGTCGGCGCGCAGGTCACCTGCGTCGGGGATCGGCACCGTCTGCTCTGCTGTGCCGAGTACGGCCGCGAGAACAAGCTCGTCTCGCGTCCGGTAGCGCCGGTAGATCGTGGTCTTGTTCACCCCTGCGACCGCGGCGACGTCGTCGACCTTGATCGCCATCGAGCCATCGCGAGCGATGACCTCGAGGGTCGCGTTCAGGACCCGGTCGTCGACGACCGCTCCTCTTCGGTGGCTGGGCATCGAATCAGCATCCCACGTTGCGAGCGGAGCGACGCCGGACCTCCTCAACGAGCGCGTCATTGAAGGCCACGAAGCCTGCCTCGGTGTCCCGGAGGACCTTGCCCATGAGCGGCACGAGGATGCCGGAGAACTGTTCGGCATGGATCAGGCGACACCCAGATTCAGTCGGCTCGATGCGGAACTCGTGCGTACCGTCGAACAACCCGGGAAGAACGAGGCGCCCCTTCCAGCGAAGAAGGCGGCCCGGGTCGGCGTCGAGCACGACGGGCCTGAACACCAATCCGGCGCTGCCGTCCTCCTTCCGCATCGCATTCTCGAGCGTCTCCCCGACCACGGGTTCGCCCGTCATGCTCGCGAACAGCGGGTTCCACCGGGCGTGCTCAGGAAAGTCGACGAGCACATCCCACACCTCCTCCGGCGGCGCCTCGATCTCGATCGTCGTGTGAATGCTCTTCGCCATGTGTCGTACCTTTATCGCAACTGCTTGTTGCAATGCAAGGTAGCGGACAAGGCCCCCGAACGCAACAACAAGTTGCGTTGGGTGGAGGGTCGCCCGGCAATCTGCGCATGAGCGCCCAAAGGGCGCGAACTCGCAGCGAGAAGCTGTTGCATGCGAGTTCGCATAGCGAACTCGGTAAGGGTTTGGCCCGAAGGGCCAAACCGACAGCCTGCAGCGAGAAACAGCGTTCCGTTGAACGTGCTTCGCACGTTCAACGGAAGTCGCGACTCATGATGGGGACGGCCATCGAGAACTCGACGAGGCGGTCGGCGACGACGTTGATCACGCCTTCGGCGATCTCGACGCGGCCGCGCACGATGAGCGCGATGGCGGTCATCGCCACGTGCTTGTGGCGCATCCAACATCCCTTCGAGACGACGACGTTGATGAGGCCGAACTCGTCTTCGAGGTTGAGAAACGTCGTGCCCGACGCGGTCGCCGGGCGCTGACGGTGCGTCACCACTCCGGCCACGAGCACACGATCCCCCGAGGTCTGTTCCTTGAGCGCCGACGAGGCGAGAACCCCGAGACCGTCGAGGTCGCTGCGGTGGAACTGTGTTGGGTGCCCATCGGGGGCGACACCGGTGGCCCACAGGTTGGCGAGCGCGATCTCGCGGTCGCTCATGCCAGGCAGCATGGGCGCTTCGGTGCCGGTGATGATGCCCGGCAGTCGGGCATCAGACGCTTGCGCGGCCGCACCCGCCTCCCACAGCGCCCGCCGCCGAGCCTCGGCGGGTTTCTCCCCCGGCCGGGCGAACGAATCGAAGGCACCTGCGGTCGCCAACGCTTCGAGCACTTCGATCGAACATCCCGTCCGGCGCTTGACGTCTTCGATCGACGTCCACGGCCGCCCGGCGTCGAGGACATCGGCCAGGTCATCGCCGACATGACGGATCGAACCGATTCCGAGACGCACCGCTGGTCCGCCGTGGCCCCAGGTCTCGGGCGGCGATCCGGCGGGTTGCCGAAAGGCAGGATCCTCGGGCGGGGTCGGCCATTCGAGCGTGGCGCCCGCCCCCGATTGGTTGATGTCGGGCGTGCGCACCTCGACCCCATGGCGACGGGCGTCGCCGACCAGGGTGTGTGGCGAATAGAACCCCATCGGCTGGGCGTTGAGCAGCGCCGCACAGAACGACGCCGGGAAGTACCGCTTGAGCCAGCACGACGCGTACACGAGGTACGCGAACGACACCGAGTGGCTCTCCGGAAACCCGTAGTTGGCGAAGGCAGCAAGCTTCTCCCAGATCTGATCGGCGATGTCGCCCACGATCCCCCGTTCGGCCATGCCGTCGTAGAGCCGCGCCCGGATCTGTTCCATCCGAAGCCGGGACCGCTTGGATCCCATCGCCTGACGCAACTGATCAGCTTCGGCGGGCGTGAACCCGGCAACGTCGATCGCCATCTGCATCAACTGCTCCTGGAAGAGCGGGATTCCGAGCGTCTTCGACAACGACTTCTCGAGCAGCGGATGCAGATAGGTGACCGGCTCCTTGCCGTTGCGACGACGAATGTAGGGGTGCACCGACCCGCCCTGGATCGGGCCGGGACGGATCAAGGCCACCTCGACGACCAGGTCGTAGAACATGCGGGGCTTGAGGCGGGGCAGGGTCGCCATCTGAGCTCGGGACTCGATCTGGAACACCCCGATCGTGTCCGCCCGACAGATCATGTCGTAGACCTCGGGATCCTGAGGCATGGTCGCCATGTCGACATCGAGCTCGTGGTGCTCGGCGATGAAGTCGATCGCATAGTGGATCGCCGAGAGCATCCCGAGGCCGAGCAGGTCGAACTTGACCAAACCCGTCGCGGCGCAGTCGTCCTTGTCCCACTGGAGCACGCTGCGGTTCTCCATGCGCGCCCACTCGACTGGGCACACCTCGACCACCGGCCGATCACAGATCACCATGCCCCCCGAATGGATCCCGAGGTGCCGGGGGGCGTGTTCGAGCTCGGACGCAAGCACGGCGACATCGTCGGGCAGCTGCTCGAGCTGCGAACCCAGGCTCGTCCAGCCGTCGAGTTTCTTGGAGAAGGCGTCCTGTTGGCCGGTGGCGTAGCCGAGCGCCTTGGCCATGTCGCGCACCGCGGAGCGCGACCGGTACGTGATCACGTTGGCGACCTGCGCCGTGTGCTCACGCCCGTACCGCTCGTAGACGTATTGGATCACCTCTTCGCGCCGGCCCGACTCGATGTCGATGTCGATGTCGGGTGGGCCGTCACGTTCGGGCGACAGGAATCGTTCGAACAACAACCCGAGCGCCACGGCGTCGGCGTTGGTGATCCCGAGCGCATAACAGACCGCCGAATTCGCCGCCGACCCCCGCCCCTGGCAGTAGATGTCGGCCCGACGGCAGAAGTCGACGATGTCGTGGACGATCAGGAAGTAGCCCGGGAATCCGAGCGAGGCGATCAGGTCGAGCTCGTGGTCGATCTGCGCCCACGCCCCCGACACCATCTCGTCGCTGCGATTGCCATAGCGGCGTCGAGCGCCACGGGCCGTCAGCTCCCGCAGCCACGACATCTCGTCGTGCCCTTCCGGACACGGGTACGGCGGAAGATTGGGAGCGACCAACTGGAGATCGAACGCGCACTCGAGCCCGATCCGTTGCGCCGCCTCGACCACGCCCGGATATCGGGCGAAGCGTCGCGTCTGCTCGTCGCCGCTGCGCAGATGCGCCATCGACGCTGCGGGCAGCCAGCCGTCGTGCTCGTCGAGCGACCGCCGGTGCCCCACCGACGCCAGCGCCGTGGCCAGCTTGCGATGACCCTGGTGGGCGTAGCGCACATCGTTGGTGGCCACGACGGTGAGACCACGTTCGATCCCGAGTCGAGCGAGCGCGTCGTTGCGGGTCGTGCACAACGGCGTGGCGTGATCCCACAGCTCGACCGCCACATTGACCGCCCCGAAACGGCTGACCAGGTCGTCGACCACTCCGCCAGCCGCCGACGGACCATGTCCCGCCAACGCTCGTGCGACCGGACCCCGATCGGTGCCCGTCAGCACCATCCACGACCCCTCGGCGAGTTCGGTCAACCGGTCGAGCGTGTAGGCCGGGGCACCCTTCTCCCCCGCCATCTGCCCCTCGCTGATCGCCCGCGCCAAACGCGCATACCCCACGGGGCCACGAGCGATCACGACCAGATCACCTTCGGGAAGTGTCAGCTCGGTACCGAACACCGTCGGCAGACCATGTGCCCGTGCCGCCTCTGCGAATCGGACGACCCCGTAGAACCCGTTGCGGTCGGTCAACGCCAACGCCGACAACCCGAGGCGGACCGCTTCCTCCGCCAGATCCTCCGGCCCCGATGCCCCGTCCAGAAAGCTGAAGTTGGAGTGGCAGTGCAACTCGGCGTAAGGAGCCACCGACGTCGGGCGCACCAACTCCGGCGGCTCGTACGCCTCACGATGCCGCGACCACGCCGGACTGTCGCCCCCCGTGCGCAGCACCCCACTCGTCGGTTCCTCGGTCGATGCCCCACGTGGCCCCTCCCGCACCGCCGGCCCATCGCTCACCCACTCATCGGCACTCGGCGAATCCGGGCGCGTCCCGCGATCCGACATTCGCCGTTCCAACTCCGACCACGGCACCGGCGGATTACGCCAACCCATCTGCTTTCGCAATCGCACGTTCGCTTCGCTCGGCGTGCTCTGCTGATCGCTTTCGCAATCGCACGTTCGCTTCGCTCGGCGTGCTCTGCTGACTCCTTTGTCTGCCTTGGGTCACCCAGGACGGGGCGCCACTCAAGTCAGCGTATCGAACACTTGTTCGCTTGTCGAAACCTCTCGAATCCTCAGGATCCGTGGAAGGCAGCGTCGAAGGTGCAGCGGCCGTCGGCGTAGACCACGCCGTCAGCGCAGGTCGTTTCGATTTCTCCGTCGCCGAACTGCTCACGGTACAACTCGGCATACGCACCACGCTTCGCCAACAACGTGTCGTGATCGCCGGACTCGATGATGCGACCATGATCGACCACGTGAATGACATCGGCGGACTGGATCGTCGAGAGCCGGTGCGCCACCGCCAACGTCGTGCGTCCGCTCACGAGCTCCCCGAGTGCGGCCTGAATCTTGCGCTCCGACGCCGTGTCGAGGGCAGACGTCGCCTCGTCCAGCACGAGCACACGCGGGTCGTGAAGCAACACTCGAGCGATGGCGATGCGTTGGCGTTCACCGCCGGAGAGCCGGAATCCTCGCTCCCCGACAACAGTGTCGTAACCGTCGGCGAACTCCATGATGCGATCATGAATCGCCGCTGCCCGGCAGGCCTTCTCGACCTCGGCGTCGCTCGCGTCGGGTTTGCCGTAGCAGACATTGTCCCGCAGCGTTCCGGCGAACAGATAGCTCTCTTGAGTCACGAACCCCATCACGTGCGCCAAGGACTCGAACGACAGCTTCCGAAGATCGACGTCGTCGATGCTCACGACACCCTCCGTCGGGTCGTAAAGCCGAGCCACCAGGTTGAGGATGGTCGATTTGCCCGATCCCGAGGGCCCGACGAATGCCACCAAGGTCCCCGGTGAGGCCGTGAACGAAACCGAATCGAGCGTCTCGGGCCCGTCGTCGTAGGCGAAGTGCACGTCGTCGAAGGCGACCGCGCCTCGCACGTCTTGGGAGCGCAACACCACGGCGTCTTCGGCCTCGACCACATCGGGTTCAGCGTCCAGGTAGGCAAAGATCCGGCGAAACAGCGCACGGCTCGATTGCAGCTCCACCGTCGTCTCGAGCAGCCGAGCGACGGGGAAGAACAGCTGCGACTGCAGGGTCGTGAATGCGACCACCGTGCCGGCAGTCAACGACGAACCACCGTCGATCAAGAAGCCAGCCACGAGGTAGACGAGCACCGGCGTCGCCCCCATGAACGTGCCCACGACGGTGAAGAACGCCTGGCCGATGACCTGTTGGGCCGTCGCAGCCTCCGCCAGATCGTCGTTCGCCTGCTCGAATCGGGCGATCTCCCGGTCCTGACGGCCAAACAACTTCGCGAGTGTGATCCCCGAAACCGACAGCGTCTCCTGCGTGACCACGCTCATCTCTGCAGTTGCAGCCTGGGTTTGCGCCGTGAACCGCTCCCGACGCGAACCGACCCAACGGGTGGCGAGTACGAACAGTGGCACGGTCAACAGCGCCAAACCAGTGAGCGGGACCGACAAGAACAACATGGCGATGATCGCCGAGATGAACGTCACGACATTCGACAAGATGTTCGACAGCGTGGTGGTCACCGCATTCTGGATGCCTCCCACGTCGCTCGTGATTCGGGCCTGCAGGTCACCGGTGCGGGCTCCCGAATAGAACGAGAGCGACAACTCCTGCAGATGCCCGTACAGACGGTTTCGCAGATCCCGAAGCACGTCCTGGCCAAGCCGGTTGGTGGCGATGGTCCGCCATACACCCAGAGCCCCACTCGTGGCCGTGACGGTGAGCATCACCAGCGACAGCTGGACGACCAAGCCGAGGTCAGTGTCGCCCTCGGCCGGAAAGAGTCCGTTGTCGAAGACACGACGAAGGAGCAACGGGTTCACGACGCCGATCGCCGCGACCCCGAGCACAAGACCGACCACGACCGCCACCCGGCGACGGTGCGGGCCGAACAGAGCGATGACGCGCCCCCAACCGAATTCGTCCTCGTGTCCGGCCCCGCCATCACGTTCCATGCCGGGAGCCTAGAAGTGCATCGATGTGGTCAGACCGACGTTCCGAGATCGCTGCGTAGGCGCAGGTACGCGGCGCGGACGGCGAGCGCTTCACGGACTTCGTCGTTCGAGTCGGCGACGAAGTCGCTGCGGTAGCTCTCGTCGGTCACGAGACTGACGGCAAACTGCAGTCCGGAGAACGCCGCCACGAAGCCAGCGGCGACCAGATGCAGCCGAGACAGGAGAATTGATTCGCCGAACAGCTCGAAGCTCGCCAGTCGTTCATCGGGGAGGTCGCCGAACTCGAGCGTCGTCCACTGAAGCACGGTCTCCTGTCGAACCGTCAGCATGCCGAAGCCCACGTAGAAGGCGAAGATCAACAACGTGACGGCGAGCACCTGCGTCGCAAGACCCACCACGAGCCGAAGGGTCAGATTCGACCGGGCGGCCCACCCGAGCGGCACCTGGCGCGGCCGCCCGTCGAAACGATCCGTCGCCAGCCCATCGAGCGGCGTCGATTCGAGCTCGGCACAGACCTCGTCCCAGGTGTCGAACCACCGCAGCTCGTGGATCGCCCCACGCATCGCACCGATGAGGAAGAACAATCCGAGCAGCGCCAGCCCACCGATGACGAGCGCGAAGAGCGGGAGCGGAAAGTCGTTGACGACCTGCCAGATCTCGGCGTTCAGGAACAGGAACGCGGAGAACAGCAACATGAGCGGCAGAATCCGCCCGAGCAACTGCAACACCTGAGTCATGTGTGACCACATTGCGACGAGCCCCCAGCGGATCATCGAGAACAGCCCCCACGAGACCACGAGGTACACCACGATCAGCACCGCGATGTTGAATCCGACGACGGACAGGAACTCTGCTCCGGTTCGGTGATTCCCGATGAGCGCAAGCACGGGTGGCACGAGGACGAACAACGCCAGCTCACCCGGGCCGATGTCGCGTGGGCGCTCGAATGGGCGGCGGCCCCGCAAACGGTTCATCGCCGCCACGGCAGCGCCGACGATCACCAGCCCGAGCACGAACGCGCCGGCCTGCTCCCAACCTTCGAGCCCGGGACCGAACGTCAGGAACATCTCGGCGAAGAAGACGAGCGTCAGAAACCCGACCGCACGGGTCCAGACGTCCTCGGACGCTGAAAAGTCGTCGATGAAGTGTGGGATCCCGTGGCGGACGAACCAGTCCTCCGCCTCTGCGACCAGAATGTCGTCGGAGGCGAGCTCGCTCACTCGTACACGACACCGCGCATGTCGATGTGCCCGATGCTCACCTCGCCACCGTCCGGCAGCGCAGCGGCCAGCCGTTCGGCGTGAGCGGGCTCGCAGAGTGCCGCCGCAGTCGGCCCCGAGCCCGACAGCCAGGCGCACCACGCGCCATTGGCCTGCATCGCCGCGATCGCTGCCGCCGTGTCGGGCAGTGATTCCAAGCGCACCGCCTGATGCAGCCGGTCCTGTGCGGCGTCGCTCAAGAGTTCGGTGTCGCCGTTGGTGAGCGCGGCGATCAACAGTGCGGTGTGACCCATGTTGAAGACTGCGTCTTCCAGCGACACCTGCTTCGGCAGTTTGCCACGCGACTCTTTCGTGCCCGAAAGCGTGTCCGGGACCCAGAGCACCACGTTGGCTTGCAACCCGATCGGAATCTTCTCGACTCGGTCGCCGACGGCCACCGTGACGCCGCCGAAGACCGACGGCGCAACGTTGTCGGGATGCCCTTCGAGTTCGGTCGCCTCGAGAAACAGCCATCGTCGACATTCGTCGACGGTCATGCCCTTCTGGACCGCAGCAGCGGCGAGCCCGGCGACCCGAGCCGACCCGGAGAAGCCCATGCCACGCGCTGGTGGAATCGTCGACGTGATCTTGAGGCCCCCGGTTCCTCCAAACTGGCGGAAGACACGAACAGCGAGGTGGTCCTCGCTTCCCACCCCTTCTTCGGCGAAGTCGACCTCCATGTAGCGGTCGATGGCCATCCCCAACACATCGAACCCTGGCCCAAGGTTTGCCGACGAGGCCGGCACACGAATCGTCGGCATCAGGCGTCCCGAACGCCGCCCTCGACGAGTGCAGGCAACGTCGACCACGGAAACTCGATCCACTGATCGGTCCGCTTCCAGACGTACTCACACTTGATGAGCGACGCCGACTTCTCGTAGAGACAGGCCGATCGCACATCGCCGACGACGTCCTCGCAGAAGTCGTACACATGGCGGAGCGTTTTGCCGCTGTCCGCGACGTCATCGGCAATCAGGACGCGAGAATCCGTCAGGTCGAACTTGTCGAGGTACGGCGGGAGGGTCGTGGGCACGTCGAGGGTCTCGCCGACTCCGGTGTAGAACTCGACGTTCATCACGTAGAGGTTCTTCACCGAGAGGGCGTACCCCAGCGACCCGGCCACGAACAAGCCGCCTCGGGCGATGGCCAAAATGATGTCGGGTCGATACCCGTCGTCGGCCACCTGCGCGGCGAGTTCGCGTACCGCAACCCCATAGGTCGCCCAGTCGAGATGCTCGCGTTCGTCACTCATCGCCGTGACCATAGCGACCGCAGCTCAATAGGTCCCAGCCAGCCACCAACGACCAGCCTCAAGATGCACCAGGACGGCACGACCATCGTCGAGTACGAGCTGGAAACGGGCGCGTCGACGGGCGCGAACCGGATCCCACCAGCGTTCGTCGACCGGCCACGGCCCCGCCCATGCGACCACTCGCCCCCGGTCGCGCGACGAGGCAACGAACCATTCGGGCTCGCCCGACAACTCCCCCCGGCCCGACACGCTCACCACCACCCCATGGACGTCGGTAACCTCGATCGGTCGCTCCTCGAACAACCGCGCCGGGGAAGGCGCCGGCAACGCGCCAGGCCATGGCCGTTCGTCCACCGCGCTCAGCGATCGACCCGCCAACTCGACCGTCCCCGCCGGGAGAAGCCGTATCGCATCGGCGGCCTCACGGCCGCCTCGCCATTCGGCCACCTGCACGTTCTCCACACCGACCAGCGCCTCGAGACGGGCGACCGCACGTCCCGCTCGGAGGTCGGCCTCAGTCTCCCCACCCCAGAAGCCGAGTTGTCGACCAGCCGCTGGAATGCACTCATCGGGACGCAACACGAGCCGGGTCAGCCCGCCGCTCGGCCGGACCGCCGGACCGGCCTGAAGCCACCCATCGAGCTGCCACCGGACCCGATCGGTCAGCGCAGCAACCGACAAGGCACCTTCGTGACGCCACCCCCGAGCGAAGGTCTCCCCATGCTCACTCTCGGCTTCGATCGTGACGCGCGTACACGCTGCCCCTCGTTGCGCGAGTCGATCATGCAACGCGATCGCCAGCGACCGGGCAGCGAACGCCGCCTGATCGATCCGTTCGATCGGTGGCTCGAGCTCGATCGACTGGGCCATGTCCTCGGGGGGATCGGTCGCGTCCGGGAGACGTTCGTCCTCACCTCGGGCCCGGGCATGCGCCACCAAACCCGCTCGGCCGAACCGACCGAGCACGTCGGACCGCTCAAAGCCCGCAAACGCTCCGAGCGTCCGGACGCCAAGACGCCAGAGCACATCGGTCAGTCCCGGGTCGTCGAGAAGTGTGATCGACAACGGCGCGAGGAAGTCTGGGCCCTCCCCAGAGGGCACGATCATCGGCGATGCCGATCGCACCCGAGCTGCGAGACGGGCCGTGAAGACCCCATCGGCGATCCCGACCGAGCACGTCGTCCGCCCCTCGAGTGCGTCCTCGACGACCTCGGAGATCTTCGCGGCGAGAGACTCGTCGCCTCCGAAATATCGTGAGGGTCCACGAGTCGCGAACAGACACGTCCCGGGCTGCACGATGTCGAGCCGAGGCGTCAGCTGCTCCAACGCGCCGGCGACCGCCTCGAACGAACGTGCTTCGGCGGCGAGATCGCGTTCGGCGATCGTGAGCTCGGGACAGCGGCCCTGCGCTTCACGACGCCGCAACCCACGTACCACCCCTGCCCGACGGGCGGCCTCCGAGGAGGCGACCACCCGGTTGGCGTGCAGGACCGCTCCTGCGTCGTCGGGAGCGATTCCGGCCGCCACCACCGGCCAATCCGCACACCACAGGAGCGCGACTCGCTGTGGCTTTCGCCGCAGATCCTCAGATTCTTCGGCCATCGATCAGCGTCAGGCGAGGAGTGGGCGTGGATGCATCGAGACGGCGCACCGCTCCGTCCTCGCCAGGAAGCGCAAGGGTGGATCGCCGCTCACGCCCTGCCCCGCGACGCCCACCGCCGACCACGTCCACCACTCGCGACCGCAGTACCCCATGGCCCCGTCCGACCCCCTCCCATCGGACCGTGTCGCTGCGAAACGTCAGATCCGCAGACAACTGCAGCCGATCCGAGTGACCGGGGACCTCGACCAGGACCGTGCCCCGTTCTCGGGCACGCGATGCCAGCCGACGCTGTTCCGACGGAGACACTCGACGTCGCGGCGAACCAATCATGACCACGTCGACCGCCCCGACCAACGCGCCGACGACCGCGCTCCATTCGTCACGCGACCCTGTGGTGTCCACCACCAGCACGCGCTCGACCGCGACACCGACCTCGTGCGCCGCCATCAGCCCTACCCCGTCGATGTCGACGGCCGCAATCCATCCCCCAGTTGCCGTGACTGCCCCGAGAAGGGCCCAGGCGAGCACACGCGCGGTCGGCCCACCCGACACTCCGATCGTCGACCCTCGTTGCAACCCTCCACCCGGGAGCAACGAAACGAACGCCTCGGGGACGGGGAGCACCTGCTCCCCGGCGAGGACGACTGGCGCGACGCGTCCGATTTCCTCACGAAGTTCCGCATGAACCATCTCACCAGTATCGAACAATTGTTCGATACTGGCAAACCATCAGGATTCTCCCAGTTGACGAGGGACCATAGATGCTGTTTCAATGCTTTTCATGATTCATCAAAGCTTCCCCGAGCTCCCGGACTTCTTTCGATGACCACCGACTTCGAGCGCAGAGAACTCGAGCGCCAGCTCTCCACTGCACACTGGCGCCGCAACACTGCGCTGGCCGACGCGTCCCGCCTCGAAGATCGGGTCGCCGAGCTCCGCCGTGTCGCCTCTCGAATCGACTGGGCCGCCCAACCGCTCAGCTCCGTCCTCACCGCCGTCGGCGCCCTCCACACGCTCGACACGTGGGAGGGCAATGCTGCGGTCCAGAGCCGGCGTCGACTTCGAGAGTCGGAGGACCGCACCGACACCGCCCGAAGCCGAATCGACGGCTTGGTCGAGGACCTCCGAACTGAGGCCAACGCCGAATCCACTCGACTCGCGACCGCAGAGTCGGTCGCGGCAGCAGAACTCCGACGAATTTGGTCGATCGAGATCGAACTGGAACGAGACGACGTCCTGATCTGAACCGTGGGTAGAACTTCCTGCTCAAGGAGTACGAAAAGGTGCCGAACGGTCAGCGATGGTGTCGTTTCGGTCTGCGTACTCGCGCGTCCTTGTCGTTGTGACAGTCGTCGGCTCACTCGTCGCCGCCACCCCGGAGATCGCTGGTGCCGAAGACACCGACGACGCGTCTTTCGGGGACGTTCATGGACAGACCTACGACACCGATCCGAGCGACGATCCGTGGGTGGATCCGGTTGTCCTCTTCGACCTCGACCCCGCCGCTCTCGAGGCGACACCGGTCCCCGACCTCGACGAGCTCGCCCTCCTGCGATCGGACGTGCTTGCCGATGACGTCGTTCGCATCGCCGTCGAGGACGACCCGCTCCCTGAAGCCGTCGAGCGGCACCGTTCGGCGCTGCATGCTGCGGCGGTACTCCGAGTCGAGGTCGCTGCTCTCAGCGACGAGATCCGGGATCGACTTCCCGACCTTGCCCGACTCGCCGACGAGATCGAGACGCACCGCAACACCGAGGCGCGGCTACTGGACGAGAACGCATTGCTTCGAAACGCCATCACCGAGTTCGCGATCCAGACGTTCATTGGCGGCGAAGCCGAATCGACGATGGGCCTCGATCTCACCGAGAACGCCTCGACCGACGCCCTCCGCATCCTCGACAAAGAGGTCCGCGACGAGCACCTCGCTCGCATCGAAGAAAACGAAGACCAACACGCACGAACCGTCCGCCAGCGAATCTCCACGGAAAGCGATCTCGCCGAACGTCGAGAAGCCATCGACGCGCTCCGCGCCGAGCGGCTGAACCGCTGGGCCGACATTCGCGCCGCCGACGACCTGGTCGCCCAAACTCGAGCGGATCATCAGCGGGTACTGCACAGCCGCCTCGACGCATTCGTCGTCGGAAGCGACATTCCGCTCGTCGCCCTGAACGCCTACGTGATCGCCGAACGAGTCCTCGCTGACGAACGGCCAGACTGCGGCGTTGAATGGTGGATGCTCGCCGGAATCGGGCGCATCGAGAGCCTGCACGGACACTTCGCCGAATCGACCCTCGACATCCACGGCACCACGACAGATCCAATCTTCGGACCAGCGCTCGACGGCCGGATTCTCTCGGGTGGCGACGAGCTCCCCGACGGGGTCGACGCTCCAGACCCGACCGGGCGGAGCGAGGATCAAACGGTCACCGTTCCTGCCGAGTCCGCCCCGCCCGCCGCCGTGGCGTCGGTGGACGAATCGACCGGTGAGCAGACGGCAGGGTCAGACGAAGCAGCTCCTGGCGACGCGGAGACCGGCGAAGCCGTCGCTGAAGTCGTCGTTCGGCGCCTGGCGCTGATCCTCGATACCGACGGGGGCGAACTCGACGCGGACACGGTGTACGACCGTGCCGTCGGGCCGATGCAGTTCATTCCCCAGACGTGGCGCGGCTGGGCGACCGACACCGACCGAGATGGCGACGCCAACCCGCAGAACATCTACGACGCGACCGTCGCCGCGGGTCGATACCTCTGCGCCGCGTCGTCGTTGGGCTCCGCGGACGGCCAGGAACGGGCCTTCTTCGCGTACAACCACGACGATGAATACACCCGTCTCGTCTCGACGGCGGCCACCGTCTACCAATCCCAGATCGTCCTCACCGATCGCGACGACGCAGAAGAACAGCCGACCAAGACACGACACCTTGGGATCGCCGAGGACCCGGAGGATGATGTGCCCGACCTCCAGCTCGACGCCTTGTCCGAATGGCTCGGCAGCAACACGTTCGGGTCCTGAGTTCGGTCCAGCTTTCGGCGCGCGGCGCGACCCGTGGCCCTAGGGTCGACGGCGATGAGCGAACGAAGCATCGGCGTTGGCCCACATCCACATCCGTGGCCCGACGATGAGCGATTCGATCCGGGGTTGCTCGAGCAGGGCGACACCCGAAACGTCGTCGACAAGTACCGCTACTGGACCCGAGAGGCCATCGTTGCCGACCTCGACACCACCCGCTTCCCGTTCCATGTCGCCATCGAGAACTGGGAACACGATTTCAACATCGGCACCGTGGTGCGCAATGCGAACGCCTTCCACGCCTCCGCAGTCCACATCGTTGGCCGGCGGCGATGGAACCGTCGAGGAGCCATGGTGACCGATCGCTACCACCACGTGCACCATCACCCCGAGGTGGAGGGATTCGTCGAGTGGGCGGCGAGCGAATCCCTGGACGTCATCGGAATCGACAATCTGCCGGGTTCCCGCCCGATCGAGCATGCGGTGCTTCCCGAACGCTGTGTGCTGGTCTTCGGCCAAGAGGGGCCCGGGCTCTCCTATACGATCCGAGACGCCGTCGCGCAGGTCTTGTCGATCAGCCAGTTCGGGTCAACACGCTCGATCAACGCTGGGGTGGCATCGGGGATCGCGATGCACAGCTGGGTGCGGCAGCACCGGATCTCCGCGATTGAGGATCAGCCCTCGACCTGAGCCATGAGTTCTTCGTCAGAGGGAACCTCGACGCCGTCGACCCAGTAGGTGTAGAGGTCGACGATGACTTCTTTGAGCCCATCGGCGTCGTTTGTGTGCAGCTCAACGGTGACGACGTTGCCGTTGATCGACACGCCGTCAACCTTGCCCGTCTCGAGCAGACGGCGGGCGAGTTCGTCGGCGGGACGGTCGCCCCGAATCTCGACGTCCGCACGGTACCGCTCGTGCCCCATGCCCGTCAGCGCACGGTTGAGCACGTACCGGACAATCCCGGGACGGCTGGACGGCTTTTCGATCACGGAGACGAGCTGACCCATGAGCGTGAGCGTAGCGTGCAGCTCAGTCGAACAGCCGACCCTGGCGGTCGTCTTCGACGGAGAACCCCCGACGAGCCGTGCCTTGCCATTCGAGGTCGTCCATGAATGCCCAACTCCGTCGATGAATGGCAGAGACACCCACGGATCGAAGAACGGCTCGGTGCCGAGGACAGGGATATCCCTTGTTGTCGGCGAAGGAGTACCAAGGGTGCTGCTCATCGAAGTCGCGCATGAGCCGATCTCGGGTGACCTTGGCGAGGATGCTCGCTGCCGCGATCGACAGACTCACCCGATCGCCTTTCACGATGGTGGTCGCCCGACCTCCGCCGATGAAGTCCCATTTGCCGTCGAGCAACACCCGATCGACCGGTCGACCGAGCCCCTCGAGTGCCCGTCGAGCCGCCAACCGTTGGGCTTCCGACATTCCCATCTCATCGCATTCCTCTGGCCAGGCATGTCCAACGCTCCAGGCGGTGCACCATGCCGCGATGCGCTCGAACATGGCCTCCCGTTCGTTCTCGGTCAACATCTTCGAGTCTCGGATCTTGTAGATCCGCCGATCCTCCGGAACGATCACCGCGCCAACCGTGAGCGGGCCAGCCCACGCCCCCCGGCCGACTTCGTCCATACCGGCGACGGATTGGCCGAGCTCCCAGATCGATCGCTCGTGGCGGAGACCCGGTGACGACTTCTTGAGCGCTCGTCTCAGTGGGCGAACCGACGACGTCATCTCGACGTCGTCGCCCAGCTCGGTGCGGCGAGAAGCGCCTCTCCGGATTGTTCGCCGCTCGACCAATTCGGATCGAGCGCACGGCACGTGAAGACCGGCGTGCCGCCGCCGTCGAACTCCCAGAGAACGGCGGGGCGCTCTCCGTGCCATCGGATCGAAAAAGACAGCCGTCCCCCACGAACCGGTAGGGCCGTGACGTCGACCGAACGACCCAGCCACGTGTCGAAGGCACCGGGCGCACAATCGATCGACGTCGAATCATCGACCACCATTCGGCGGAGCCCGAGCACGACTCGGGCTCGTCGATCTGGGTCATCGGGTGCGCTGTTGGACGCCCACGACCACGTCGATCCGGCCGCGGCCCGCACGTCGACGATCGGGTCCGGATTCTGCAATCGAGCGTTGGGGCCTGCGCTCATGATTCGACCCATCGCCCGCTCGAAGGCGTCGTCAGCCTCGGGAACGTTCGATTCGCCCTCTCCGAACCCCAGTCGGCGCCCGTCTCGAGGGTCGTTGGTGACTGCGCTGGCGGCAGCATCGCTCATCGCACGAGCGCCAGCGATCCGACCGAGCAGTGCGTGCGCATCGGGTCGTAGGCCTGCCGGAATCACGTGGAGCGATGCCACCACGAGCTGAGCGGCGAGATCGTGTTGGGTCGTGGGCGGATCGACGCCGAGGCGGGCACAGACGGAGAGGGCCACGGCGAGCTCGCCAGCACCGCGAGGGTCGAGCGCGCCGTGCAGCCAGGACTCGAGCGCCTGATCGGCAACGGCCTGAACGGTGGCTTCGTCGGCACCAATCGCCGCCGAAGCGGCCAGCGTCGACCCTGGCCGGCCGAGGCCAGACGTCGCCGCAGCGAGGAGAACACCGCTCGTCGCCGCCGGCCACAGATGCGCTGGCCACGCCGGCACGGACACGGTGGCGAGTCCGTCGAGATGACGGGACCACCCATCCCGAATTCGCTCGATCGCGGGAGCCACCGATCGCTCGGGCTCCGATCCGTCAACGACACGAATCGTTCGTGTCGTGCTCGGGATCATCGGCAGGAGCGCAACAAGCCCTGCATCGCGCCCGCCGGACTCGACGATTCGAGTCGGATCGGCGTGGCCGGAGACCACCTCACCGAGAAGTGCTCCGAGACCGCCGTCTTCGAGGGAGCCCGTGACGACATCTCCCGGTAGCCGGCCGAGCTCGACGGCCGGGCGTCCGTCGATGACGATGCGCTCACCTGCCACGCGCGCCCGCTCGATTGAACCAACGCCCTCGAGTCGCTCGGGCGTCACCGCGAGCCCCAGCGTGAGCGCATCTGCGCCCTCCGTCTCGATCTCGACGATCGTCCGACCGCTCGGACCGTCCTCGTCGGCGGCGACTCGCCACACGACGTCATGTTCGCCGACTCGGAGACGGCACTCGATCACCGGAAGGCCGCCAATCCGCGTCCTTCGTACGGGCCCGTCGACCCCAAACCAGGACTCCCCTGTACTGATGACGATCGACAACGACCAGCTTCGGTCATGCGGATGAATGCGACCACGTTCGTCGACATGGGAGACCGCGCCCACCCCGAGCGTCCCAACAGCGTCGGCTGCGGGCATCGGCGACAGGAAGCGTTCGCCCTCGGGGTCCCCGACGGGCCCGTGTTGCCGGCGACGTAGCGAGAACCGAGCCATCGATCGAACCCTAGACTCGAATCGATGGTCTCGGCGCAGTCGGATTCGGCAGTCGGAGTCGTGATTCCGTTGCGCTCTCTCGACGAGGGCAAGACCCGGCTGGATCCGGCACTCTCGACCGCCGAGCGTCGAGCGTTGATTGTCCTGATGGCGACCCAGGTCGTTGATGCGGCGCACCAGCTACCAGTCTGGATCGTTCACCAGTCCCCAGAGGTCGCCGCGTTCGCCGAAGACCATGGAGCGTCCGCAGTGGCCGTTCCCGAACCCGGACTGGATCATGCCGTCCGTGAAGGCATCCGCCACGCGGCCGCCGCGGGCTGTCGGCACGTGATCATCGCCCACGCAGACCTCCCGAGCGCCAAGGATCTCCGCCCGGCAGCAGTCGAGGGCGCCATCACCATCGTCACCGACCGACACGGCACGGGGACCAACGTCCTTTCCTTGCCAACCGATCTTCCGTTCGACTTTTCCTTCGGCGAGGGGTCGGCGCGACGGCACCTCATCGCTGCCCGCCAAACCGGTTGTCGAACCTTTCTGGTCGACGCCCCGGACCTGGCGTTCGATGTCGATGAGCTCGAGGACCTGACGAGTGACCTTCGCGACCGAATTCCTGCTGACGACCCGGAGGAACACACTCCATGACACTCCCACCGACACGCGACCTCCCGACACCCGCAACTGCGCTTGCGATCGGCGCCCACCCTGACGACATCGAATTCGAATGTGGAGCGACGCTCGCCAAGTGGGCCGCAGCGGGAACGGTCGTCCACCACCTGGTGTGCACCGACGGTTCGAAGGGCACGTGGGACGAGCACATCGACCAACACCAACTCATCGAGACGCGTCGGGTCGAACAGCGTGAGGCGGCGGCGCGGCTCGGCGCAACGGGGACGGTGCATTTTCTCGACGCTGTCGACGGTGAGCTGACGTCGGACCTCGACATGCGACGCGAGGTTGCACGCGTCATTCGCCAGACGACTCCCGACGTCGTGCTCGGACACGACCCCTGGAAGCGGTGGCGGTTGCACCCGGATCATCGTCACGCAGGGTTTCTCGCTGTCGAGGGGATCGTTGCGGCGCGGGACCCGTTCTTCTTTCCGGAGCTCGACCTGCCGCGACATCGTCCTGAGGTGCTGCTGTTGTTCGAGTCCGAGGCGCCGAACCACGTCGAGTCCGTCACCATTGCACACGCGGACGCGAAGATCTCCGCCTTGCTCGCCCACGAGTCGCAGTTCGAGACCACGATGGTGATCACCGACGACCCGACGAACGAGACCGCAGCCTTCCGAGATCGTGAGTACGACCAGCTCCGCTCTGCTGCGGCTGCCGCGGCATTGACGCCGTCGGAGTTTGCCGAGGCGTTTCATCGCATCGACGATCTCTGATCGTCGACGAATACACCGAACGATCTCTGATCGTCGACGAATACACCGAACGATCTCTGATCGTCGACAACCACAACGGAACGAAAACGACGACGCCCCCGACTCCGCAGAGCCGGGGGCGTTCGTTCAGTTTCCGACTCCGTTGTGAGCCGGCCCGCCCACGAAAGGGCGATGCAGAATCAGTTCTCGACGGCGTCGTACACGCGTGGCCAGAAGCGGTCACGAGCGGCCCAGATGCCACCGACGCCGAACTTGATCACGAAGATCGCTGCGAGGCCGGAGGTGAGGGCGGTCCAGAGCTGGTCGATGATGTCACGACCGAAGCCGAGCTGATCGATCGCCATCATGCCGCCGATGACCCAGATGGCCGCAGTGACAATCTTGAGGAGCACGTCACCCGCTGCCACGTTGGCGAGCGAGGGGCTGAGGACGTCCTTCACGAAGTTGGCGACGGCGCCGGTGATGACCACGAGGATGATCGCAATGATCACGTTCGGGATCCACTCCACGAAGGTGTTCACGAGATCGGTGATCGCGTCGATGCCGAGGGTGTTCACGGCGAGGCTCACGAAGATGAGCATGATCATCCAGCCGACGATGCGGGCAAGAAGGAAGCCCGAGTCCGGGTAGCCGGCGCGCTCCACGTAGGAGCCGAGACCGCTGCGGTCGACGATGTTGTCGAACTTCACAGCCTTGAGCAGCTTGTGGACGAGGCCTGCGACGAACTTCGCGACGAAACGACCGATGAGGAGCAGGATCAGTGCTCCGACGATGCGGGGGACGAACTCGATGAAGAGTCCGATCATGTCCGCAAATGAATCTCTGATGTCGTCAATCATGTTTTGCTTTCTACTCCTTGTCGTGGGACAGGGATGAGACGCGCCGTCCAGCCCTGAAGTCGCGAAGACTCGAAGATTTTTCTAGTCGGTCGAGCAGACGAGTCGCAATTGGCAGCCAGATTTCCTCTGTCCACGGCCTCCGAGGACCGCAGACCGCAGTGATTTCGTGGTTTTTGCAACTTTTCGCCCATCGAAGACGTCAAGAACTCATGCACGCCATCGCTGTGTCGCCGTGGGCTCGCCATCATCCGCTTCTCGGAATGCTGATGTCCGCCCTGACCACCGGCACCAGTCGACCGAGCATGCGCAACGATCGAATTGAGAATCGGAGAGGACAGGCGAGTACGCTGCCAAGCAACCCTGAGGGGCGGGATCGGACAATTCCCTCAGGCGGAGCAATGGACACGGACGCACCACCGGCCGAGCAGCTCGAAGCGCTCGTGCGAGACCATCTCGACGCGGTCTACCGCGTCGCCTATTCGGTGGTCCGCGATTCCGCACTTGCCGAGGACGTCGCGCAAGACGCGATCCTGAAAGCATGGAAGGCGCTCCCGACCTTCCGTGGAGACTCGTCCCTGCGCTCGTGGATGCTGCGCATCACCCACAACACGGCGATCAGTACGATGCGTCGTCGACGTGAAGAGCTGCGCGAACCCGATCTGCTGCCCGAACGCGAACAGGGAATCACGACCGAAAAACGGGTCGTCGACTCGCTCTCGCTCGACGCGTTCGAGGAGGCACTCAGCCATCTCGACGAACTGTCTCGAGCCATTGTTGTCCTTCGAGAGATCGAAGGCATGAGCTACGACGAGATCGCCGAGACGCTCGACGTCCCGCTCCCGACGGTTAAGACGCGACTCCTCCGCGCCCGTCGCACACTGGCGACCGCGCTCGAAGGGTGGAAGCCATGATCGGCCGCCACCCCAATCGCCGCCAGCTCGCCCGCTGGCTCGACGGCGACGCGCCTGAACTCGACGATCACATCGACGGCTGCGAGAAGTGTGCACAAACCCTTGACGCCCTCGCCGCCGCCGAAACGACAGACTTGCGACCAGCATTGCTCACCTTGCTGGCACCGCCGACCGATCTCGAGGAGCGCGTGAGCCGGCGTCTGGCTGCCCGCCTCCAGTCTCGGGCGGACGCCGAATTGTTCGGAGCGCTGCTCGGCGTTCCGATCGAGACCGGCCGAGTGGTTCTCGAGGCTCGTGAGACATGAGACTGAGATTTCCTAGCGGGAGGGCTGAGAAGTGACCGTGATCGCTCAAGTATCGGATTCGAGTGCAACCAACGCGGTGATTGCCGTCTTGGTCATCGTTTCAGGATTCGTGCTCGGAAGCATTGCGGCCGCGATCGCCCGACGAGTGTCGTCCTCCGAACGACGGCGGGACGCCGTCCGGACGTCTGCGCCAGCGATCGCGACACTGGCGTTCTCGGTGATCTTGATCGTGGCGCTCGTGGTTGCGCTGGGTGTCGTGAACAGCGCGGCACTCGACCAGCTCACCACGGACCTCGTGTCCTTCCTGCCTCGTGCGCTTTCGGCGGCCATCGTGCTCATCTTGGGCAACGTGATCGGTGCACTTGCGGAGACCGGCGTCGCGCGCAGTCTCGGACACGTCGCCGAGGATGTCCGGACCCGGGTTCCCACCCTCGTGAAGTATGCAGTCACCGGGTTCGCCGTCGTGATCGCCGCCAATCAGCTCGGCGTCGACACGACAATCATCCTGGTTGCCGTGGCGGCCCTGTTCTTCAGCGTCGGTCTGGCCGCGGCCCTGCTCGCTGGACTGGGTGGACGCAAGATCGCCGAGCGGATCGCCGCCGGGCGGGCGCTGCGGCAAGTGCTCGAATCCGGTGATCAGATCACCACGAGCTCGTTCAGCGGCACAATCGTCACGATCGGATCGACGACGACCCAGATCGACACACCCGCCGGGGACGTCGTCCTGGTCCCCAACGAAGAGGTCCTCGGGTCCGCAGTTCGCGTCGACTCCACTGGCCCTGACGAGGGGCCGTCCGAAATCACCGCCTGACTCCGACCGTGTCGCAGCACGCAAGGCGCGAAGGCCGGGCCCTTGTTGACGCTCACCGTGAATTGTGTGTGCCGAATACGCGGTAGAGGCCGAAAGCCGGAGTAAAACAGCGGGCGAAGGCTCAACCGACGCGCGCGCTTCGCCGATCGGGAAAGCTCAGACGTCGAGGAGAACGAACGGCACATGGCGATGAGTCCAGAAGAGATTCGCAACAAGACGTTCAGCATCGTGCGCAAGGGGTACGAGCGAGGCGAGGTGCATCGGTTCCTCGACACGATTGCGAACGAGATCCAATCGTTTTCGTCTTCGTCTTCGGCCACCGACGCGCTGATCGTCGGCGACGCCATCGAGCCCGCGCCGGTCGATACGATTTCGATCAGTCCGCCCGTCGAAGAACCCGACGACGCCGAGCTTCCGGACCTTGGCCTGCTCGACGTCATCGACGAGCCGTCTTCGACCATCGCCGCATCTGAGCCGGAGCCCGAGCCGATCCCCGAACCCGAGCCAGTCTCCGCTTTCACCGAGCCGGCAGCCGCCGTACCCGCGGCCTCCGCAGGCCTGACGGATTACGACGGCTTCGATCGTGTGGGCAATGAGATCTCACTCATGCTTCGTCAGGCGCAGGAGAGCGCCGTGAAGATCCGGACGGATGCCGAGGTCGAGGCTCGGGCCCTCGTCGACCAGGTCCGGCTCGACATCGAAGCCGATCGGCTGGCGCACGAACGTGCCGCATCCGACCTGATTGCGCGCACCGAAGAACGAGCGTCGCAGATGCGAACCGAGGCGGAGCGCTACGCAGACGACACGCGCCGTTCGGCAGACGACTACTCGCTCGAGCAGCGCAACGCCGCCGATCGGGCCAGTGCCGAGGCGCAGGCCTCCGCCGAGGCCGACCGAAAGCTCGCTGCGGACAAGCTCGAAAGCGCCACTCGAGAGGCAGATGCGACGATCGCAGCAGCCCGCGAAGAGGCGACGAACATCGTCGACGGTGCGGAGCGTCAGGCGCTCGAGACGTCGGATCGGATGCTCGCCGAAGCTCGTTCGACACTGACGAACTTCGTGGGCGCCGAGCAGGCGACGCGGGACAATCTCACCGAAGCGCGCAGCGCCATCGACGCCGCGCTCTCCCAACTCCGGCTCACCGACATCGACACCGACGCCCTCACGTCACCGACGACGGTCGCCGCGGAGGCGGACGTCATGACGGCGTCATCAGAGGACTTCCTCAGCACGTCGTTGCTCGAGAACTCCGACGACTGACTCGTCATCGAAGCCCGACGGGCAACACAAAGGTTCCGTCCGCGCCCGGCGGGAACGCGATGTACTCGGTGACCGCGCTTATCGGCAGCGCCGCATACAAGTGCGGGAAATCCTCGTCCTCGCCATGGGACCCCGGCTCCCAACGCAGGGCGCCCTTGGGGAGTCGGTGGGGATCGACTCGGAGAAGCGACAGGTCCGTCCGACCCCGGTAGAGCAGGTTCGCAGGTCGAAGAATCTGGTGGAGCCCGCTCAGGTGCACGAACCCGGAATCGGCAAGGCTCGCTGGCCGATGCGCCGCCTCGCGCTGGGCGACGACGAGATCTTCGTCGCCGATGATGTGAAAGACGTCTTCAGCCACGGCCACGACGCTAGTCGGCGATATCGTCACGGCTTCGATGTCGCACACGGTCACGCTGAGACGCTGGCAACGAGACGCCTTGATTGCGTTCGGCGATCGTCCGATGGGCGATTTTCTCGCCGTTGCGTGCCCCGGCGCAGGGAAGACCACGTTCGCCCTGGCGGCGCTTCGAGCCGAGTTGGCCGGCCAGGCGCGTCCGGTGGCGATTTGTGTACCCACCGCTGCGCTGAAGCACCAGTGGGCGTCCGCCGCCGAACGGTTCGGTCTCCATCTCGACCCCGACTGGCGAACGGGTGACCCGGTCGCTGCCGACATGCACGGGCTCATCGTGACCTATGCCCAGGCTGCCACCGCAGCGAAGCCGCTCTCGCGATATGTCGAGGGCGGCGTCGCGATTCTCGACGAGGTCCATCACGCCGCGGAAGACCGCTCATGGGGCGATGGTGTGCGGGCCGCGTTCGCTCCTGCACAGGTGCGGCTACTCCTTTCAGGGACACCGTTCCGATCCGACGACAACCCGATTCCGTTTGTCCGGTACACCTTCGGGGACAGCGGAGATGCTGTGGCTGACTTCGAGTATGGCTATGGCGACGCGCTCCAGGAGGGCGGAGTCGTCCGCCCGGTCTATTTCCCACGCTTCGACGGGCACATGGAGTGGGTCGATGCCTCTGGCGCCCTGAAGGAAGCCACCTTTGGCGACGATGTCAGTCGTGACGACTGGTCGGCACGTCTTCGGACTGCGCTTTCCGCTGACGGAAACTGGCTTCCGACCGTCCTCGGCCATGCGCACGGGCGGCTCGAACGGATCCGGTCGAATCATCACGATGCGGGCGGCCTCGTCATCGCCATCGATCACGAACATGCCCGCGAGATCGCGGGCATCCTTGGTCGGATCGCGGGCGAAGAGCCGACCGTCGTGCTCTCCGACGATCCGGCCGCAGATCGACGCATCGCCGAATTCGCCGCAGGCGAGGACCGATGGGTCGTCGCGGTCCGGATGATCAGCGAGGGAGTCGACATCCCGAGACTGCGGGTTGCGGTGTATGCGACCACGACCACAACCGCACTCTTCTTCCGACAGGCGGTCGGCCGAGTCGCCCGATGGACGCCGGGGCTGCGTACTCAGCCGGCCTATGTGTACGTCCCCGACGACCATCGGCTCCGTGGCCATGCAGCGACCATCGC
Organism: Acidimicrobiales bacterium; assembly: GCA_020629635.1. Lineage (GTDB taxonomy): Bacteria > Actinomycetota > Acidimicrobiia > Acidimicrobiales > SHLQ01 > SHLQ01. Next base: position 128,989 of record JAHDCX010000012.1, read on the forward strand.
CGTGCAACGCCGACACTCGATCGACAAGCGCGGCGAGCGGGCGAACGATCGCAACGACGCAGCGCTCGACGATGCAAGCGAGCAAATGTCGCTGTTCGCCGCGTTGTCCGCCGATGTGCTCGAGGCACCGATCGCCGATGGACTCGATCCGGACGAACCGTCGCTCGGCGCACGCACTGAAGAACTGGTCGGCCATCCGTTCGACCTGCCTCCCCCACCGCCGCTTGCGGGACGCGAGCCGCTGGACCCCCACAGCGCTCTTGCGGATCTTCGAAGCCGATTCGCCGGAAAGCGCGAACTCCGCGACCGCAACAGCGAACGGGTGAGAACCATCGCCCGCATCCTCGGATGGGAGCATCGTGCCGTCAACGCCGAGCTCAATCGCCGATCCGGCGTGCACCGTGTCGCTGAGGCAACCGTGATCGAGCTGGAGCGGCGACTTTCGGCCGCCGACGACTGGCTCGAGGAGTTGACGGCCTAGCCGGCCTCGTTGCGGCGACGAGCTTCGAGCGCCTCTCCGATCGACTCGAACAAGGTGAGGACACCCGGAAAACCCGGGATTGGACGAAGCCCCCGATCGGCGTAGAGCGCCGCAGCGAAGAACCCCACGAAGCCAGAGAGCCAGCCGACGCCGGTCCGGATGAGCAGGAAGCCTGTTCCGGAGTCTGTGTTCGTGAGCAGCCAGATCTCGAACGCAACGGTGACCAACTGATAGACGGCGTATCCGAGGGTCAGGTTGCGCATCGTGAGGTGATAGCGGCGGTGGGCCCGAACGTCGTCGTCGAAGGGAAGCACCAAAGGTGCCAACTCGCCGGCGAGCGGTCGACCAATGACGACCGAGGTGAGCGCAGCGAGGCCAAGCGCGACCTTCAAGCCGATCCCGGTCGCCAGGAAGACGGTCTCCCCCCAAATCAGTCCGGCGATCCCTCGCGCCAACAGGTACACCGCGACGGCGGGAATCCACCATCCGATCGACTCGCCCCGGCGACGGCGCTGCACGATTGCCCATCCGGCAGCGAACGTCATCGCGAGGATGGCGAGGCGGGCACCGATGCCGTCATCGAAGAGCCGACTCCCGATCTGGTCACCGAGCACATAGCCGAGGATCGGAAGAAGCCCCTCGGTCGTGGACCGCGACCGATAGGCGAGCGGAAGCTCGTCGAGTGGGCCGTCGCCTCGGTCGACGGGCTCGTTCACCACGGCATTCGTCCGGTGACGATCATCCAGACCATGACGTAGTGGACGAGATTGCCGACGATCACGAAGACGTGCCAGATCTCGTGATAGCCGAAGACGGTCGGCGCAGGGTTGGGTCGCTGGGATCCGACGATGAAGGCCCCGACGGTGAAGACCGCACCACCCCCGAGCAAAAGCGCGAGCCCCCCTGCCCCCATGCCGCGATACAGGGCAACCGAGAAGAGGATCGGCCACCACCCCATGATCAGGAAGACCGTGTTCATGAAGCCTCGGGGCGGGTGGAACGGCAACCAGACGGCGACGAGTCCCCCGGCCATCGCGACGAGCATGCCGGCGAGAAGCAGCCATCCGCTCGTTCCACCAACGGCGACGAGGGCGATCGGCGTGGTCGACGCCGCGATGAACACCATGATCATGCTGTGGTCGAACTGGAACAGGAGGAACAGCGTTCTCGGTTCCCAGATCTTGTGGTGGGCCGTCGCCGAGACAGCGTACAGCCCGATCGTGGCCACGCCGTAGACCAGCGCACTCGCGCGCGCGACTCCGGGATCAGCGGCGGCCACCAGCATGACGGTGAGCACGATGGCGACCGGCACCATCCATCGGTGCATCCGACCCCGCCATGCGGGGCGAGGCTGGTCGAGGACCCGGCGAACCGTCGGGCTGTACACATCACGGGGCTCGCGCACGCCACAGTCTGCCGCACGAAAAAGGTCTCAGCCCGCTCCGAGGCGGGATTTTCGGAGCGGGCTGAGGTCTCACGCTCGGCGGGATCGAGCGACGAAAGTGAGCCTGCGGGAAAGGCTCCCCGTCAGGAAAGTGGAATCGTCTCGCGCCGGCAATGAGCAGACTTGCCCAAGGCCGCCGAAGCTCGGTCGGCGGGCACGGGAGCACAGACCGTACGCTGACGCCATGATTCGGTTCGTGTTGGCGATCCTCGTGCTCGTCCTGGCCATTGCGTCGCCAGCGACGGCGCAAATCGAACCGCTCGACGACGAGCCGGGTGCTGAGGCACCGGGTCTCGGCGACATCGTGCCGAGACCGGACGCCGGACCAAAGCCAGAAGACGCTGGCGATCGCGGGGGCTGGGCTCAGCTGCTGCTAGGCATGGCAATTCTGGCGGGCGGAGCGGTCTTCGTCCTCCGACTCGCCCGGCTGGCCAACGGCGGGGACCGAGTCGGCTCCAACCCAACCGGTGTAGTAGAACCGAGCCGTCGGGAACACAGAACACAAGGGGGACCTGGCGGTGGAAGACAAGCTCGCAACGATTGAGCTCTTCGCTGAGCTGAGCAAAAAGGAACTCAAGGCGGTCTCGCGTCTGATGACCACGATCGACATCAAAGCCGGCCGGCAGCTCATGACCGAAGGCGAGCCCGGACGGGAGTTTCTGATCATCGTGGACGGCACCGCGACCGTGCGCCGCAGTGGCCGGGTTCTGGCACAAGTCGGGTCGGGGGACTTTCTCGGCGAGCTTGCGGTGATCGCTGGCGTACCCCGTACGGCGACGGTCACTGCCGACACCGCGATGACCGTGTCGGTCCTCAACCGCCGCGAGTTCTCGGCGTTGTTGGACGAGCAGCCTCGGCTCGCCCGCAAAGTGCTGGTCGGCGCCGTGAAGCGGCTGCACGATCTCGACAGCGGGCTGACCAACTGATCTCGCCGTGTCGACCGACTCCTTGTTGGCGGTTCGCCCGCACCGCGACCTCGCCAAGTTCGAGTTCGAGGACCTCCTTTTGCGCGAGGCGCTCCCCAACGCCTTGAGGGCGATCGGCGGACTGGTTTCGTTGGGGCTTGACCTCCGAACTGAACAGCAGGGCCGTGACGACCGAGTTCCCGATGATCTCGGCGCCATGGTGCGAGTACGCGAGTCGTCGTCGGGACGTTCGGCCGCCCGCGCGCTGATGACCCAGCTCGGTGATGCCGGGATAGTCGATGCGGCCTGGGCGGTTCGACCGACGATGCCGACAACGCCCGGGGCGCAGCTCGGCACCCACGTCCCGGGGGTGAAGGACTGCTGGTTTCTTCGGATGGGCGAGGCTGTTGACTCACCTGATCTGTTTGCGCCGCAGATCAACGCGGCAGTCGAGGCAATCGTCACCAGCGCGCCTCCTGCACAGATCAGTGTCCTGTTGGTCGAGGACGACCTGATGGCCTCGCCGGTGACCGATGCGTTCGTTTCCGTGCTGATGGACTCCCACGCAGCCCTCGACGCAGTCCACGCCCGCCGGGGGTTCGACCCGCTTGTGCGTCTCGAGGACGCTGGCGCCTCGATCTTTCGCGTCCGAGCGATCGAGCATCGGCTCTCGCCCAACCCGAACCTCTGGTTGATCGACGCCGAACGACCCGAGGTCGAATCGGTGACCATCACGTGATCACGGTGGTCGGTTCGGCGAACCTTGATCTCGTCGTGTCGGTTGATCGCCATCCCGCAACGGGAGAGACGGTCCTCGGGGGCGACACGTCACGCTTTCCCGGCGGGAAAGGAGCCAACCAGGCCGTCTCGGCCGCCCGACTCGGCGGCGACACGAGCTTCGTCGGGTGCATCGGCGAGGATGCGGCGGGCGAGACCCTCACCCGATCGCTCGCCGATGCCGGCATCGACCTCGGGTCCATGGAGCGCTCCTCGAGACCGAGCGGTTTGGCGTTCATCACGGTCGACAGCGACGGCGACAACGCGATCGTCGTCAGCCCCGGGGCGAATGACGCGCTTCTCCCCGAGCACGTGACGACCGACGCCGTACGCGACGCCGACATCGTCCTTCTCCAGCTCGAGGTACCGATGGCGACGGTGGCGGCGGCCGCCGCCCATGCGTCCGGGGTCGTGATTCTCGACCCTGCTCCTGCCCGGCCGCTCCCCGCGGAGTTGCTCGACACCATCGACGTGCTCGTGCCGAACGAGACCGAACTCGCGATGCTCGCGGGCGTCGATCCGGACGGCCCGATCGACGACCTCGCAACTGCCGCACGAACGCTCGGCCCACCGACGGTGATCGTGACGCTGGGAGCTCGAGGTGCGCTCATCGTGACCGCGGATTCGGCAACGCTGATCAGCGCGCCGACGGTCGCTCCCGTCGACACGACTGCGGCGGGCGACGCGTTTCGTGGCGCGTTGGCCGTCGGGCTTGACGCTGGTCGCCCACTCGAAGAGGTGGTGACCGCCGCGGTGCGGGTCGGCGCCGCAACCACGATGGTGGCCGGGGCCCAGCCAGCCCTGCCGAGCTGGTCCGACGTGGACGAACGGATCGGCACCACGTGAGCGACGCAGCGTTTCTACTCGACTGCGATCCGGGGATCGACGACGCTTTTGCCATCTTTTGCGCAAGTGCCTTCGGAGACTGCTCGAAGATCGCCACGGTGAGCGGCAACGTCCCGATCGAGCACACGACGCGCAACGCTCGCTACGTCGCCGAACTGGCTGGACTCACGGCGACGATCCATCGCGGCTCGGATCGCCCTCTCCGCGTCGAGGCATCCTTTGCCGGCGAGGTCCACGGCCCGGCTGGGCTTGGCACCTCCGAGACGCCGGATTCATCGATCACCGAATCAGCGATGACTGCAATCGACGCGATTGTCGAGCACGGCTCGACAATCGGCGCGGTCTTCGTCGCGACGGGACCGCTGACGAACATCGCTCGGGCATTTCAGCAGGCTCCGGAGCTCGTGGACACGATCGGCCATCTGCATTGGATGGGCGGCTCCCTCGGACCCGGCAACGTCACCGCGCACGCCGAGTTCAACGCATGGGCCGATCCCCATGCGGCCAAGCAGGTGCTCGAATCCGGTGTGACGATGACCATGTATGGGTTGAACCTCACCCACCAGGTCAGGATGTTTCCCGAGCACTCGTCCCGCCTGCGAGCTTCTGGGACGCCGACCGGCCGGTTGGCTGCCGACTGGCTCGACTTCTATGCATCCCGGGGGGCACCGGGGTCCGGCCAACCAATGCACGACCCGTGCGCGATCCTCGGACATCTGCGCCCCGATCTGTTCGACTTCGAGCAGATGGTCGTGCGCGTGGATGCCGATGAGGCGGCCACGCGAGGAGCTACGGTGAGCGTCGCATCGGAGGACGAAGGCGGATCGTCGATACGCGTGGCGGTCAGCGCGTCCGTCGACGAGATCCTCGACCTCATCATCGATGCCGCGACGCTGCCAACTCCCCGCAGGTGACGACATGTTGGAAGATCTCGAGAATGCAGCGCCCGTCGAGTGGATTCGGGACCTCTTCGTCGATGCAGACGCCGAATCCATGTTCGGCTGGATGGTGGTCGGTTGGGCGGTCCTCGCCGGGGTCCTGATCGTTCTGGATCGAACCGGCTCCATACTTCTCGGACGGTCTCGTCCGCTGCAGCAATCGCCGCCCGCACGGGCCCGCGTCTGGCGATGGCGGCGAAAGTCCGTACCCGAGCTGTTTGCGCGGCACACGACCACCACGATCACCCCTGCGCCACGTCCGGCGCCGAAGCTCGCATCGATGGCCGCCTTGCCAGCTGGCCCGCCGGTCGACGTCCGAGGCGAAGACGCCATTGCCCTTTCGGGCGTCGGAGTCGATGACGAGACCTTCTGGTCTGGAATGGCCGACGATGGCGCGCCGTGGTTCGGTTCAGAGAACAACGCCCGTCTGCGGGGAGGTTCTGCCCCCCAGCGATACAACCCCGTGCTTGGGCGGATCGAGACGCTCGACCGATCTGCGACCACCGGCGCGGTCTTCTGGCCCCAACGGCCAGCCACGCGCATCGATCTTCATGACGGCTTCGGCCTCGACAACGTGGACGGCGGCGACCAGCTCGAGGAAGACCACGCTGAGCGTGTGCAGACATGAACCCCGGACGCACCCTGGCGGACCGCTTCCGGGCGCAGCGCACGGACCGTATCCGTGTCGACGAACAAGAGGTGATCTCGATGGTCGAGATCACCGTGTCCGAGCCGCTCGTGATCGAGGTGGTCGTCGAACAACGGCGCGACGACCACCAGGTGCTCATCGTTTCGACCTCGCTCGAGGCCACCCTCGGGCACGCCGACGGCGGAACGCTCGGGACCGAGGCCCGACTCGACATCGACGTGGAATCTCCGGTCGAGCTCGTAGTCCTGCCCGCTGACGGACCGCTTGTTGTACGCCTGTGGAACGCGTGGGACCTCGTCGGCGTCGAGCATGCGTGGACCGGAAACAGCGGCTGCATTCGCGAGGACCTACCGATCCCCGACGGCGCCCTCGGCCGGTTTCGGCTGTGGTGCAGTGACGGGCTCGGCGAGCCTTCGTTCGACGATCTCGTCGTCGTCGTCACGACCGCACAACTCGAGGATGCGGTTGCGGGCGAACGACGTGAGGCTCATCTGCTCGACCTCGCTGCCTCGATGCTGTGGGAGGAAGAATGACCCAGGTGGGTGGTTCTTTCCTCGCCGGTGGGCCGTGTGGCACACTGTGCTTCAGGTGAACGAAGCTCCAGTCGACAGAACTGGGGTCCGTCACCGAGATATCACAACAAGGAACATCATGAGCACGAACCAGACAACGGCGTCTGGCGATCGCCTCACGTTGATCTGCTCCACGGGTCAGACCTCGGTCACCCGTCGACAGGCCGATGCGTGGTTGCGCCAACGTCAAGCAGCCAATCCCATCACGCAGATTCGCCGAGCGAGCTGAACAGAAACAATCCCTCAGCCTGCTGAGGGTGCCTCGACGAATTCGACGATGACGCCATCGGTGGTCGGAGCCCGTTCGGCGTGTTCGAGCGTGGCAAGCATCCAGCGCGCCATCACCTGATTCGGTGCGCCCACCGGCGCGTCGATCACGAGCCCGCGGCGAGGGTGATCCTGCGTGACCAGCCAGGTCTCCGGGATCGCGAGTCCCGCGTCGGCAAGTTGATGAGCGAAGCGCGGGCCGAGCCGATGCTGGATGCCGATCTCGATCGGCGCGCCTTCGGTGATCACGACTGTCCCGAGCGGGTTGGCGGGACCGCGTCCGGAGAACAGCGCAATCAACGGCGACTCGGAGGGTTGTGGACGATCAGGGTCCAGTTCTGGTTGCACATTGACCCAGCTACCTGGCCGCGAACGGGCCCTCCCCAGGAGGTCGCTCAGTGGTTCGATGTCGCCGCGGACGAGCCGGATGTAGTGCGTTTCTGGCGGGATCTTCATCGGTGGTCGACCTCGTCTCCTACGATACGGCGATGACGACGACGCTGCGCTTCGCCGCTACCGCTCTGCCCCTGCGTTGGTCTGACGATGGCCTGGAGGTGCTGATGATCCAGCGGCACCCCGACCTGAGCTTCGGCGGAATGTGGACCTTCCCCGGGGGCGCAATCGAACCGGTCGATGGTCCGGAACCCCCGGCCGTCGATGACGAGGAGCGTTACGACTGGCGCGCCCCCGGCCTCGTTGCCACGGCGGCGGCGGCAGCGGTTCGAGAAACGGCGGAGGAGACGTCGCTGCGTTGCAACCCGGCCGCAATGGCGTGGTTCTCACACTGGATCCCACCGACGCATGGCGCACCCAAACGATTTGCGACCTGGTTCTTTCTCGCGCCGGAGACGAGCGGCGACCTCGCGCTCGATCTGAGGGAAAACGTCGACGCTCGGTGGGTGTCGCCAGCTGCGGCGCTCCAAGAGGCGGCATCGGGGGACTTTCCACTCTCCGTCCCGACGTGGGTCACACTGGACGATCTTCAAGACGTCGGCTCCGTGGCCGCGCTCATCGACGCCACGGTCACCGCAGGGCCTCGCATCCATCACACGGTGGCCGCTCCGCTCGACGGCCATCGAGTACTGATGTGGCTGGGTGACGATGGCTACACGTCGGCCGACCCGACCGCCGGGAGCCGACGCAATCGAGCCGTTGTCAACGAACGCCTGGTGGTGCTCCGGCGGGAGCGGTCCTGAGCGTCAGTGGGCGGTGCGGTCGAGCGCGGCCGCCGCACGGGTCTCGGCAACCTTGCGACGCCCGATGATCGGTGTCGTCGGTGCGTAGCCCGCGGAGGCCCGCTCCGACTCGGACTCGCCTCCCCAGTAGCCGAGCTCGAGGTTGGCACGGGCATAGGTCCGGCATTCCTCGAGCACGTCGCACTGTTCACAGATGAGCCGAGCCTTCGCTTCCCGACGAACTCGTGCCTCTGGGCGTTCGGCGAACGGTGCGAAGAACAGTTCACTGTCCCCCACACATGCGCCTCGTCCCATCCACGAGGTTGTCGGTCCGGACACGGCAAGTGTGTCAGTCATCGCTGTCCTTGGTCCCTCCGTGAGGGCAGGACGGTCGCTCTGCCTCCGACGTCGTTGGTGACGTCGCCAAAGGCCGAGCGCGCCCGAAGGACCCTCACACTCCACTGCTTGCGGCCAAGATGATGCGCGCGACCCAGTCGATGGTGCCAATAGTTTGCGCCGCGAGGCCCATCTGTTTTTGTGATGGGGTAGCTCGCGGGGTGCTAGCACACGAAGTGCCATCTGTCGAGATCGATCGACCTACACTTCGAGCACCGCCCACACAGGAGAACTCGCCATGGCCGAACCAGTGATCGTCGCCGCATCCCGTACCCCGATCGGCCGAGCCGCCAAAGGCTCGATGGTCGATGTCCGCCCCGACGACATGTCCGCGTTCATCATCGACGACGTGCTCTCCAAGGTTCCGGCGGTACCCAAGGACGAGGTCGAAGACGTCATCTGGGGCATCGGCCAGCCGGCTGGTGAAGGCGGCTACAACGTGGCACGGGTCGCGTCACTGCTCGCCGGCCTCGAAGCCCCTGGCGTGACGGTCAACCGGTACTGCTCATCCTCCCTGCAGACGATCCGTATGGCCGCACACGCCATCAAGGCCGGCGAGGGCGATCTCTTCGTCGCCGGCGGCGTGGAGACCGTGAGCCGCTACGGACACGGCGCCTCGGACACCGGGCCACACAACGAGCACTTCGCCGCAGCCGAAGCCCGCACCGCAGAACGCTCCGCGGAAGGCGCCGACGTTTGGGAAGCGGGCGACATCGCCGACATCTACATTGCGATGGGCCAGACCGCCGAGAACGTCGCCCAAATGACGGGCATCAGCCGGGAGCGCCAGGACCACTGGGGCGTGCGCTCCCAGAATCGGGCCGAGGAATCGAAGAAGCGCGGGTTCTTCGAACGCGAGATCACGCCTTACACCCTTCCGGACGGCACCGTGATGGCCCACGACGACGGCATTCGTGATGGCACGACCTACGAGAAGGTCAGCCAGCTGAACCCAGTGTTCCGCCCCGACGGCACCATCACTGCCGGCAACGCCTGTCCGCTCAACGACGGCGCCGCGGCCGTGGTCGTGATGAGCGACACGAAGGCTGAAGCCCTCGGCATCACGCCCCTCGCGCGCATCGTGTCGAGCGGCGTGTCGAGCCTGCATCCCGAGATCATGGGGCTCGGCCCGATCGAGGCGATCCGCCAGGCGCTGGGCCGCGCCAACCTCACCGTTGACGACATCGACCTGTTCGAGATAAACGAGGCGTTCGCGGTCCAGGTGCTCGGTTCGGCCGACGAGCTCGGCATCCCCGAGGAGAAGCTCAACGTGCACGGCGGTTCGATCGCCCTCGGACACCCCTTTGGCATGACCGGCTCGCGGATCATGGCAACGTTGCTCAACGGCCTCGAGGACACCGACAGCCGTTACGGCGTCGAGTCGATGTGTGTCGGTGGCGGCCAGGGCATGGCGATGGTCGTCGAGCGTCTGACGTGAGCAACCCACCTGCCGGCCATCTCCACCTCGGCGGGATCATCGACCCGGAGACGGGCGACCGAACCGGAGATCATCTTCATCTCGAAGCGTCCGATCTGACGACGCACGGGGTCATCGTCGGCATGACCGGCTCAGGCAAGACGGGCCTGAGCGTGATCATGCTCGAGGAGGCCCTGCTTCAGGGCATCCCGACGATCATCATCGACCCCAAGGGCGACATGGGCAATCTGTTGCTCACGTTTCCCGAGTTGGCGGGGTCGGACTTCGAACCGTGGGTCAATTCTGGAGACGCCGAACGCTCGGGCATCACCGTGGCCGAGCACGCAGAGAACACCGCCACGATGTGGCGCGAAGGATTGGCCGGCTGGGGAATCGACGGCGACCGGATCGCTGCGCTTCGTCAGAACGCCGACTTCACGATCTACACGCCCGGGTCATCGTCGGGCGTTCCCCTCGACATCATCGGCGATCTGAAGGCCCCAGGTCCCGACACGTCGGCCGAAGCATTGGCCGATGAGGTCGAGGGGCTCGTGTCGTCCCTGCTCGGCCTGGTCGAGATCGATGCTGATCCGTTATCGAGCCGCGAGCACATCTTCTTGTCGAACCTGGTGCACCGGGCGTGGTCCTCCGGCACCGATCTGGACCTGGCGGCGCTACTTGGCCAGATCCAGAATCCACCAATTCGCAAGCTCGGCGTGCTCGACCTGGAGAGCTTCTACCCCGCCAAAGACCGCACGGCGCTCCTGATGAAGCTCAATGGCCTGCTTGCGTCGCCGTCGTTTGCTGCGTGGACCGAAGGCGAGCCGCTCGACATCGACTCGATGCTCGGGCAGGGCCCCAAGGCGTCGATCATCTCGATCGCCCATCTGAGCGAGACCGAGCGACAGTTCGTGGTCACGCTGGTGTTGTCGAAGGTCGTCACGTGGATGCGGAGCCAGGCGGGCACGCCCGATCTTCGGGCCCTGATCTACATGGACGAAGTCTTCGGCTACGTCCCACCCACCGCTCAGCCGCCATCGAAGAAGCCGATCCTGACGATCCTGAAGCAGGCCCGCGCCTTTGGCGTCGGGCTCGTCCTCGCCACCCAGAACCCCGTCGACATCGACTACAAAGCGATCTCCAACGCCGGAACCTGGATGGTCGGGCGTCTCCAGACCGAGCGCGACAAGGACCGGCTCCTCGACGGAATGACCGCCTCGGGCGGCGGAGACAAAGGTCGGCTGAGCACGCTCATTTCTGCGCTCGACAAGCGTCAATTCCTCCTGCATCAAACACGTGCGTCCGCACCCACGGTGTTCGGAACCCGTTGGGCGATGTCGTACCTGCCTGGTCCGCTCACTCGGACGCAGATCTCTGCCCTGATGGATGGGCGGCGGGCGCCGTCCCAACCGCCCGCCAGCAACGCCTCGCGCGAACCGCAGGACGCTGCGCCAGCAGCGCCGGTTCGTGATCTCGCCGATGATGAGTCCGCGATGGCGCCCGATGTGGCCGATGGCGTACCGGTCCGCTGGATCGACCCGGCAGCCCCCTGGCTACGTGACGTTGGTGGCGATCCCGATGGCACCCGCTACGCGGCAGGCATTGCAACTCGAGTTCACCTGCTCTTCGACGACACCAAGGCCGACCTTCGACACGAGGTCGAATGGGAGGCGATCATCTCGCCCGTCGACGACGAGATTGACCCCGACGACGCGATCGAGGTCGACTACGACGACCGAGACCTCCGGAGCGACCCGCTCCTCGAGGAACCCGTCTACGTCCTCCCAACGGCGAAGATCCACACCAAGACGCTGTTCTCTTCTGCACAGAGCAAGCTCAAGGACCGGTTGTACCGCAACGAATCCCTCGAGTTGTTTCGCAACGACGAGCTCAAGCTCACCTCTCGCGTCGGCGAGTCGCGTGAGGACTTCGAACAGCGCTGTGTTGCCGAGGCCGGCGAGCGGGCCGACGAGGACGTCGCCAAGCTCCGCACGTCTCTCGAGAAGAAGGCCGACCGCGTCCGAGCCGCCATCGAGAAGGCCGAGGATCGAATCCGAGAGCTCGAGCACGATGTGTCCTCTCGCGGGCGTGAACAGGCACTCGACATCGGTATGAGCGTGCTCGGCAGCGTGCTCGGCGGCCGCCGGTCGACCCGCAGCATTCTCGGTGGAGCACGACGGGCTTCGTCCAAGGGACGGGTCAAGGCCAACGCCGAGGAACGTCTCCAGACCGCCGAGAACCGGTTGGCAGAAAAGGTCGACGAACTGGACGAACTCGAGACCGAGCTCACCGATGCCCTGTTCGAGATCCAGTCGGACTGGGACGATCGAGCCCGTGAGATCGAGGTGCTCGAGGTCCCGCTCGAGAAAACCGACATCAGCGTGGACGAGTTCGCCCTCGTCTGGATTCCGCAGCGCTGAGCCCACTCCCGCCGACGGGCGGAAGAAATTCCCACATCCAGGGGTCAGGACAACGCTCCTCGTGCCGATCTAAGGAAAAGCCGCGCGGATCGATCGAAATCCGAAACATCTGGCACGCGCCGAACGTCGTACGATGGCCAAACAACTGGGACGCATTGTGACCGAACCCGCCGGGAACGCATCCGAAAACACGTGGGATGAGAACAACACCATGACGACCACCTCGTCGACAACTCCGGCGGAGGAGACCACGACCGGCCGACCCGGCGTGATCCTTCACCCTTCGTCGACCGTCTTCAACAACGGGCCATCGGGCCGCAGCCGAATCAACGCACGCAAGGCCGCCGTCTTCGTGGCGGACATGAACGCAATCGTGCTGTCCCTGCTCGTGGCCGGAATCATCCACCAGTGGTTGCGCCCGAATGACCCCACGTCGTCGGCGACGTACTTCTGGCTCTTCTTTGCGTCCTTCCCGGTGTGGCCGCTCGCCTTCACGCGCCAATACCTCTACCGGGCCCGCCACATCGCCCGCTCTGCCGATGAAGCCGAGCGTGTCGTCAAAGCGATCTTCTTCGGCTTCATGGGCATCTTCGTGATCTCGATCTTTGCGCAGGTGACGCTGAGTCGAACCCTCGTCGTGGTCGCCGTCCTCGCCATGTTGGTCCTGGTCGGGATCGAACGGGCGCTCGCCCGCTGGATGTTCAAACGCTCCCGCAAGACCGGCCACAACCTCCGGAATGTGCTCATCATCGGCAAGAACGACGAAGGGGCCTTCGTTCGAGACATGCTCGACAACGACGCAGCACACGGATACAAGGTGCTCGGCTACCTCGAGGACGAACTCGACCAGGGCATCGAAGGCCTCGGAGACTCCGAAGCGGCCCTGCGAGCGATCCGCGAGGCCAAGGCCGGCGGAGTCATCATTGCGGCAACTGGCATCGACGTGGCAACAAGCAATCAGTTGATTCGAACACTCACCGAGAACGACGTCCACGTCGAGCTGAGCTCGACGCTCTGCGACATCGCCTCCGACCGGCTGACCATCCGCCCGCTGGGGCGGTTCCCGATGGTGTACATCGAGCCCGTCGAGCGCAATGGCTGGCGGGCGTTCGCCAAGCAGAGCTTCGACTACGTGCTCGGCACGTTCTTCTTCCTCGCAACGCTCCCGATACTGATCGGCGCGATCATCGCCATCAAGGTCACCAGCCCCGGGCCGGTGTTCTTCAAGCAGGTTCGAGTTGGCCGCGACGGCGAGGAGTTCGAGGTCTACAAGCTCCGCACGATGGTGGTGAATGCCGAGGAGCTCCTCGAGAATGTCCGTCACCTCAACGAGGCCAAGGGACCGATCTTCAAGATCAAGGACGATCCCCGCATCACCAAGGTCGGCCGAATCCTCCGCAAGACCTCGATCGACGAGCTCCCACAGTTCATCAACGTCATCCGCGGCGAGATGAGCATCGTCGGCCCACGCCCCGCCCTCCCCAACGAGGTCGAGCAATGGCCGCCCACTCTGCGTAACCGTCTGCGTGTTCAACCCGGCATCACCGGTATGTGGCAGGTGGGCGGACGCCTCGACGGCGACGGCGAAGACGACGACTATGGTCAGCTCGACCTGTACTACGTCGACAACTGGACCCTCATCACCGATCTCACGATCATTCTTCGCACGGTCCCCGCAGTGCTGCTCCAGAAGGGCAGTTACTGACAGACCGGGGTCGTAGCATGCGCTGCCATGGGGTCGATTTCCTGTGGCAACTGCGGACAGACGCATTCGAGCGTCGCCGAGGTTCGCGCCTGCCACAGCGGCCAGGCACCCTCGACGCCTGCTGTCGTTCCGGCGCGACCCGATGACGCGGCGACCGCTGCGGCGACGCCATCGCCCCTGACGTGCGAACCGCAGGCGGTGGCGGGACCCGACGTCCTCGGACGCCGCCTGCTCATCGCTCCGGACACCGAGATTCCACGGCCGTGGGATGCCGCTCCGAGAGTTCGTCTCGCCGAGCCGGACCTCCTCGACCGATTGACCGAACTGCATCACTCCCGCACGCGTGCCGTCGTCATCGCCGACACCGACCTTCCCTCCCCCGGACCCGTGACCTTGTCGACGTTCTGGGAGCTCGACGCCGGCACGGAGCTTCCGGACGAACGACTCGCCCACCTGATTCGTGCCAACACCATCGACGCTCGCGACCAGGACGTGGTTCGCTTCGACGCCATCCGTCGGGCGCTCGACGCCGGCGCCACGTTCCTTGGCGGACCCGACGGCGACGTCCGTCTCCCAGACGGCTCGATCGCCTGGTGCGACGAGGGCCCGCTGGCCTGGTTCGACGACCTCGAAAACCACGTCGTGCCGAGCGTGCACCTGGAGCGTGGTTCGCTCCGCCCCCTCGGCAGACAGGCTCCTCGGGCCGACCTCGCAAACGACCAGCTCGCCGCGGTTGCGCACTCCGGAGGCGGAGCCCGGATCATTGCGCCCGCAGGCTCAGGCAAGACCCGGGTCCTCACGGAGCGGGCTCGTCATCTCCTGATGGACCGGGCGATCGACCCGGCGACAGTTTGTCTCGTCGCCTTCAACGTGCGGGCGCGCGAAGAGATGCAGAGCCGGACGACCGATCTGAACGGCCTCGAGATCCGCACGCTGAACTCGTTGGCGCTGGCGATCGTGAACGGGACGGGTGGGTTCGTGCGCAGCCGGACGCTCGACGGATCCCTCAACGTGATCGACGAACGTGAGGTCCGCCGAATCCTCGATCGGCTTCTCCCGAAGTCTCGACGTCAGGCGATGACCGATCCGGCGGCGGTCTGGATCGAGGCCATCAACGCCGCCCGACTTCGACTTCGCGACCCGCAGCTCGTCGAGTCCGATTTCGGTGGTGATGTGGACGGGCTCGTCGATGTGCTTCCAGAGTTTCGTCGCCGCCTCGCTGCGGGTGGGTCGATCGACTTCAGCGATCAAATCCTGCGCGCCGTCGAGATTCTGGTCACGGATCCGGTGGCCCGGACCGCGGCTCGCCGACGGTGCCGAATTCTGCTCGTGGACGAGTTCCAGGATCTGGCGCCTGCCCACGTGCTTCTGCTGCGCCTTCTCGCCGGACCCCAGGCAGAGATCTTCGGCGTGGGCGACGACGACCAGACGATCTACGGCTACAACGGGGCGAGCCCCGAGTGGCTCATCGACTTTTCGCGCCACGTGCCCGGCGCAGGCAGCCACGGGCTCGAGGTCAACTATCGGTGCCCCTCCGACGTCGTCGCAGCGGCCTCGACGTTGCTGTCACACAACCGCCGAAGAGTCGACAAGACGATTTGCGCTCGACCGGGCCGCCGAGATCCGGCGGCGGCACTCACGATCGAAGAAGCCGAAACACCACAGGGGACGCTCGACAAGCTGGTCGCCTGGGTGAGCGATCGAGTGACCGGCGGGGCATCGCCCGAGGACATCGCCATCCTCACCCGGGTGAACGCCACGCTGTTGGCACCGATGGTTGCGCTTCGAGAGGCCGGCATCTCCACGACCCAGGCGGTTCATGCGAGCTTTCTCCATCGGACGGGCGTTGCAGGAGCGGTCGCCTGGCTCGACCTGGCAACGGCTCCGGATGGACTCCTTCCCGGGGAGGACCTTGCAACCGCCGCTCGACGTCCACCTCGGGCGCTGCACCCAAGATTCGTCGAATGGATCTCCGAGAAGACTTCGCCCGCCGAGATCGAGGCGATGGCCAACCGGCTGCGCGAGGACCGAGACCGTGACAAGGTGCTCGGCTTCGTCGAAGACCTCGAACACATCCGACGCAGCGTCCGCGACGGCGCAACCACCCGCGATCTCCTCGAAGTGATTCGAGACGACATCGGCATGGGTGGCGCGCTCGAACGTCGACTCGACGCGTCCAAGCGTTCCGTCGATCGCTCTGCCCACGGCGACGACCTGGATGCGATGATCGCGATCGCCGACCTCCACCCCGAACCGTCCACATTCGTTGGGTGGCTGCGAGCGCAGCTCACCCCCACCGACGACGCGGACTCCGACGCTCCCCGGGTGACCCTGTCGACAATTCATCGCGTCAAAGGGCTCGAATGGCCGCACGTCGTCGTCCACGAGGCAAACGCCGGTCTCTTCCCCCATCGCCTCAGCGACGACGTCGAAGAGGAACGGAGACTGTTTCACGTTGGGATCACCCGGTGTTCGTCCGACGTCCTGGTGACTTCGACCGAACCGTCGTCGCCGTTCCTCCCTCAACTCCACGAGGAGTACGACCCAACGACGGCACCAACACCAGAAGAGAGACCACGTCGTGTGGGCCGCGCAGAACCGTCGAAGCCGGACAACGACGATCCGCGACGGGAGGCGCTCCGAGCCTGGCGCCTCGACCGGGCACGCGCCGACGGCGTGCCGCCTTACGTCATCTTCAACGATCGAACGATGGACGAACTCCTCGCACGCGCACCGTCCAACACTCGCGAGCTCTTGGCCGTCCCCGGGATCGGACCGGCGAAGGTCACCAACTACGGAGACGACCTGCTCGCCTTCTTTGCGTGAGCGTTCGGCCCTGCGAAGGTCGTCACTCGATCCCGGGGATCGCGATAGCGCCGGTGCGTTGGAGCTCGACGATGCCGTACGGCTGCAGCTTGTCCAAGAAGCTGTCGAGCTCCTCGGGGCGGCTGGAGAGCGAGAGGATCATGTCCGTCCCTCGCACACGCAGCACAGCGCCGCTGAACCCGGAAACGAGTTGGAGCACGTCGTCGACGAGCGCATCATCGGAGAGCGAAAGCCGGACGAGCACCATCTCCCGCAGCGCCGACGACTCTGGAGGCAGGTCGCGAATGTCGACGACATTGATGAGTTTGTCGAGCTGCTTCTTGACTTGATCGAGCGACGCCGACTCGGCGTCGACGACGATGGTGATGCGGCTGAAGCGCTCGTCGGTGGGCGCAACGGCAAGGGACTCGATGTTGAACCCCCGGCGAGCGAACAATCCCGCAACTCGAGCGAGCACGCCGGCCTTGTTTTCGACGAGCACGGCGAGCGTGTGGGTTTCTTTGGCGAGGACCGGTCTCATGCTCGCGTCTCCTTCTGCTGGAACGGTGGGACCACGATGTCGGAGTTGGACTTGCCGCCGGGAACCATCGGGTAGACGTTCTCGTCGGGTTCGGTCACGAACTCGACCACGACCGGACGGTCGTTGATCGCATTGGCTCGTTCGATCGCGTCTTCGACCTCGTCGGGATCCTCGACGCGGATGGCGACGCAGCCCATGGCTTCGGACAGCTTGATGTAGTCGGGCACGGGTCCCGACAGGTCAACCTCGGACAGGCGATTCGAATAGAACATCTCCTGCCATTGACGGACCATGCCGAGATAGGTGTTGTTCAGGAGGGCAACCTTGATCGGGATGTTCTCGACGGCTGCGGTGATCAATTCCTGGCACGTCATCTGGAAACAGCCGTCGCCGTCAATCGCCCACACCGTCTTGTCGGGCATACCAGCCTTGGCGCCGATTGCTGCGGGAATCGAGTAGCCCATGGTGCCGAGGCCACCGGAGTTGAGCCAGGTGTAGGGATGGTCGAAGGCCCAGTATTGGCTCGCCCACATCTGGTGCTGGCCGACGCCCGACGCAACGATCGTGTCGCCCGGTGAGCCGTCACGAAGCTTCTCGATCACCATCTGTGGCTTGAGCTTGCCGCCGGCCTCTGCGGGTTCGTAGGCAAGCGGGTAGTTCTCCTGCCAGCCCGAGAGCTTGGAGCGCCAGGGTCCGTGGTCGGCCACCTTGGCGTCACCGAGTGCATCGAGCAGCGATGCGATCACTCGTTTGGCGTCGCCGCGGATCGCGACGTCCGGCTGGCGAATCTTTCCGAGCTCCGCCGGATCGATATCGACGTGGATGACCTTGGCGTCTGGAGCGAAAGAATCGAGGCGGCCGGTGACCCGGTCGTCGAAGCGGCTGCCGAGCGCGATCAGGAGGTCCGCCTCCTGCATCGCCATGACGGCCGTGTAATTGCCGTGCATGCCCGGCATACCGAGGTTGAGCGGATGACTGTCCGGAAGTGCGCCCCGAGCCATCAACGTCGTCACGACGGGCGTGTCGGTTCGTTCTGCGAGCGCCTGGAGCTCAGCTGCGGCGCGGGCCTTCAGGATCCCGCCTCCCGCGTAGATGACCGGCTTGGTTGCGCTGCGGAGCAGCTCGAGTGCAGCGGCGACATCGGTGGGCTCGGCGTCGAGCACGGGGCGGAAACCGGGCAGGTCGACCGGGACCGGGTCGCGCCAGGTCATCGCCGAGTCGGGGTTCATTGCGTCGGTGATGTTCTTCGGAAGGTCGATGAGCACCGGACCCGGCCGTCCGTGCGTCGCAATGTGAAATGCCTCGTGCACGACCTGTGGGATGTCGTTGGGGTCTGACACCAGGTAGTTGTGCTTCGTGATCGACATCGTGATGCCGGTGGTGTCGGTCTCCTGGAAGGCATCGGTGCCGATCAGGCCGTACGGCACCTGCCCGGTGATCGCGACCATCGGCACCGAATCGAGGTAGGCGTCAGCGAGTGGCGTCACGATGTTGGTCGCCGCCGGGCCGCTCGTCACCATGACCACGCCTGGCTTTCCGGTGGCATGGGCGTAGCCCGAGGCCATATGGCCGGCGCCCTGTTCGTGTCGGACGAGCACGTGGCGAAGTCCGGCGTCGAGAACCGAGTCATATACCGGAAGGATCGCACCGCCGGGGTAACCAAAGACGATCTCGACGCCTTCGTGTTCCAGTGCTTTGAGGAGTGCTTGTCCTCCGTCCATCTCCATGTCGATGTTCCTTGTCGTGAGCGTGGGTGCCTGTTCCCGGGCGGGGTCGGCGTCGTCATCGTGTTCGGTTCTTGGTCGGTCCCAAAAACCAAAGAGCCTTCCCATCTGGGAAGGCAGGCAGCACTCAGCGGGGGCTGAGTGCTACACGAGTACTACGATGATGAGGTCGAATTTCACGGTCGCAGTATGCCCGCGTCGTGTGACCTTCGACAACATCGAGGAGGTCCCCCAGATGGAGAACCGTCGTCGGGCCGCCTACCCGGGGAGCTTCAATCCGCTCACCATCGCGCACCTCGCCGTCATCGACGCCGCGCACGAGCAGCTCGGACTCGACGAGATCGACCTCATCGTGTCCGAAGTCGCCCTCGACAAGCCGGCACCACCCGGCCCCTCCCTCGCCGAACGGCTCGCCCTGATCGAGTCCGATCTGCTGGACCGTCCGTGGGCCCGAGTCCGCACCACGAGTCGCCAGCTGATTGCCGACATCGCGTCGGGCTACGACGCCGTCGTGATGGGAGCGGACAAGTGGCGACAGATCAACGACGTCCGGTACTACGCCGGAGTCGAAGACCGCAACCGAGCGATCGCCGAACTCCCCCTCGTCGCCATCGCTCCGCGAGATGGCGACCCGACACCGCTACCCGACGACGGCATCGTGGTGTTGGACGTTGCTGAGCGGTACCGCACTGTGTCGTCGACGACGGCACGGACATCGGATCCTGCCGCCATCGCCCCCGCTGCACGACGGTGGTGGTCGCTGCGCCCCTGACCCCTGGCCGACAGCGGAAGCCAAACCTCGCAAACACGGCCCGCCCGCGGTGCCGTTTTCCTGCACGGTGAGTAAGTTCGCGGCCATGGGCGTCGGCGCATCCTGGGCTGTCGGGGTGGGAGTGGTCGTCGTCGCGCTCAGCGCGCCGTTGGCGGCAACGACCCAACCCGCAGAAGACGTCGCTCGGGTCGAACTTCCCTCGGGTCCCGACGTTGTTGCGATTCACGCCTGGGCGGCGGAGAGCGCCCCGTGCGTGCTTGACGCTGACGTCCTGGTCGGCATCAGCAAGGCGGTGTCGAATCACGCCGACATCGAGGGGTTCGAGTTCGACTCGGCCGGGACCCTTCGCCCTCCCCTGCTCGGCGAGATTCAAGACGGCGGACGAGGCGGACTCGCGAAGATCGTCGACACCGATGCTGGGACACTCGACGGTGACGCCGAGTGGGATCGCCCGGTCGGGCCGATGCAGTTCCTCCCCGAGTCGTGGGCGCAGTTTGGCCTCGACGGCAACGCAGACGGACTCGCTGACCCTCACAACATCTGGGACGCGTCGGCCGCCGCGGCCGCGATGTTGTGCGACAGCGGGACCCGAGCCGAGGCCATCCGCCGCTACACGGGCAGTGACGAGCTCGCCGAACGAGCACAGAACGCCATCGATGTGGTCGTCGCAGAACGGGTCGAGGATAAATCGGCGCGACGAGGCCCGGACGGAATCGTCGTCGTCGAACAGCGGACGCCGAGGCGGAATGCGCTGGAGAGTCACGCGGCCGAAGCCGAGCCACCCTCTGGCGACTGGGACGGCGACGGACGGCCGGGCTCTGCCGAGTGGATCATGCTCGAGGACGAAACTCTTGCGTTGCAGCGAATCGACGACGCCGGGTTCCTGTGGGCGGCACCCCTCGTGATCGATCCGGATTCCACTCCACTCGTCGGCGACTGGGACGGCGACGGGTATGACACGGTCGCGCTGTGGGACGTCACCGAGGACGCCAGTGTCCGATATCTCGACGCGGCCGGCACGGTGGTCTCGACCGAGACCGGACTCCCGGCAGACTCGACGGTTTCGGCGGCCAGCGAACACGTGGTTCGGCTGTTCCGAGAAGAGGGGTTCGATCTCCGAGGCCCCGAGGTCGTCGTCGCCTCGGCCTCCATCGAGCCCGCGGACATCATCATTGCCGCCAACGGCACGATCGTGGTCTTGGTGGATGTCGCCGGGATCCGTGTCTCAACGGAGATCGGCGAGCAAGTGGCGGCGATGGTCGAAGCGGCCGCTGAAGATGGGGTCGAGCTGACGGGTTGGGGATGGCGCAGCCACCAGCGACAGATCGAGTTGCGCGAGGCCCACTGTGAGGACCCCGTCTCGACACCGCCGGCCGACTGCACGCCGCCGACCGCCTACCCCGGACAATCGAGACACGAGCTCGGTCTGGCGATCGACTTTCACGTCGAGCAGAAGGCCATCGGGCGAGGATCGCCACAGTTCGCCTGGCTCGCCGAGAACGCCGAGGACTACGGCCTGTTCAACCTCGAGTCAGAGCCCTGGCACTGGTCCGTGGACGGCCGCTGACGAGGATCTGCCACCGCTAGGCGGCCGGGTCGAGGTTTCTCCTGAGGCGATCACGCCTTCCGGCGCCACGCAAAGCCGTTTACTTCGACTGATTCGATCCCGCGCGCAATTCGCGCTTCGTACTGGCCCTTTCCGAGTGCATTCAGACGGGCGACTTCGCGGTCCGCCGAAGCACGATCGGGTTCGAAGCCTTTCACCGTCGCCGAGGGCTCGATCGTCCACGGATCAATCCGAATGATCACGAACGGACGGGGTGGTTGGTCGTCGTGGATGCCGGGCCCATCACGGAGCTGGGCATCCGGCTGAAGGCTTGGCCCGCACCATCGATACCGAACATCGGGGGCGCCCTCTTCGTTGTCGCCGTCGGTGCGGTCGACGACCACGAATCCGTGCCGTTCGTAGAAACGACGTGCAGCGAGATTTGACTCGAAGGTCCACAAGTCGAGCGTCTCGGCCTGTGCCATCGCAGCCTCGAGAAGCAGGGTGCCGATTCCCTTACCCGTGTGTTCCGGCGCCACGTACAGATGATCGACCCACCCGGGATTC
Organism: Acidimicrobiales bacterium; assembly: GCA_020629635.1. GTDB lineage: Bacteria > Actinomycetota > Acidimicrobiia > Acidimicrobiales > SHLQ01 > SHLQ01. The sequence goes on from JAHDCX010000012.1 coordinate 150,936, forward strand.
GAGACGAGCACCCCGAGGACATCGCCTGACGACCTCGCGACCCACGTGGCGGCGGAGGGGAAGACGACTGTCGAAAAGTGGATCACCATGTCTTCTGGGGGATGGATCGATCGAGGAATTGCCGGTACGGCGGCCTCCCGGGCGCGCACGATCACCTCTGCAGCCGCGACGAACTCACCGGAGGTGATGCGGCCGACGACGATCTCGTTCATTCGGCGAGGCGTTCGGCGATGATCGCTGCACCGAACAGGCCCGCGTCTACGCCAAGACCAGCCGCTCGAACGAACGCTCCCTTGCCGGGACGACGAATCTCGGCGTAGCCGTTCATGTCCGCGAGCGAGGCGTCCTCGACCATCTCGGCCATACCTGGACGAGTGCCGACGCCTCCACCGATCAAGAACACGTCAGGAGCGACGCTGTAGGCGAGCACGCGTGCGAGTTGCGCAATGTAGAACGCTTCCATCTCCCACACCTCCGCCCGGTTATCGAGACTCGCCGGATCCGCCTCCCATCGGTCGGCGATCGCCGGACCCGACGCCATCCCCTCGAGGCAGTCTCCGTGGAACGGACACCGCCCGACGAACGAGTCATCGGGATGTCGCTTCACCGGAATGTGCCCGAGCTCGGCGTGATTTCGCCCGCGGACCGGCGCCCCGTCGACCGCGACCGACGCACCAATGCCGGTGCCGATCGTGGCATAGGCGACCCGGGACATTCCGACCGCCGCTCCCATGCGTTGTTCGGCGGCGGCCGCCGCCTCGACGTCGGTTTCAAGTCCCACCGGCACACCCAACGCGTCGCGGAACGGCGCCACCAACGGCGCACCGGACCATCCCGGCTTCGGGGTCGGCCCGAATGAGCCAACGTCTGGGGACTCCGAATCGAGGATCAACGGGCCGAAGCTGGCGATTCCGAGCGAGCGCAACTCGTGGCCCGCGAGGAAATCGATCATGGCCGACAACGTCTCGGTCGGCGCTGTGGTGGGCACCCGAACCTCGTCGACGAGTTCAAGGTCGTGAGTGAAGACTGCAGCCCGGAACTTCGTTCCCCCCGCCTCGATCGCTCCGAGCAATGGGGTCATCAGCGCCGGAGCTGCGACACGTCGCGCACCGCACCCCGAGAGGCCGACGTCGTCATCGCGGCATACGCCTGCAACGCCTGACTGACCACACGGTCGCGGTCGGTCGGGCTGTACGCGTCATGGCCTCGTGCCTTCTGCGCCTCGTCACGGGCCCGCAGCGTGTCCTCGTCGACGATCAGGTTGATCGACCGCTGCGGAATGTCGATCTCGATCATGTCGCCGTCTTCGATCAAGCCGATAAGGCCACCTTCGGCCGCTTCGGGCGAGGCGTGCCCGATCGACAGGCCGCTTGTACCGCCGGAGAAGCGACCGTCGGTCAGCAACGCACATTCCTTCCCGAGGCCTCGGCTCTTGATGTAGGTCGTCGGGTAGAGCATCTCCTGCATGCCGGGTCCGCCCTTTGGGCCTTCGTAGCGCACCACGACGACGTCGCCGGGCTGTACCTCTTCGAGCACCCCGTCGAGGGCGGCTTCTTGTGACTCGTAGACGCGGGCAGGGCCACGGAACGTCCAGATCGACTCGTCGACACCTGCGGTCTTGACGATGCATCCGTCTTCGGCGAGGTTGCCGAAGAGCACGGCGAGGCCGCCTTCGGTGGAGTAGGCATTCTCGACCGAGCGGATGCAGCCGAACTTTCGGTCGACATCGAGCGTGTCCCAACGAGTGGCCTGGCTGAAGGCCACCTGCGTTGGGATACCCGCAGGACCGGCACGAAAGAACGTCTGCACCTCTTCGGATGGGTTGAGCGCGATGTCCCACTGCGCAAGCGCTGCATCCCAGTTCTCACTGTGGATGAGCGGTGTGGCCGTGTCGATGATCCCGCCACGGGCGAGTTCGCCCATGATCGCCGGGATGCCGCCGGCCCGATGCACGTCCTCGACGTGGTACTCCTGCACCGACGGGGCGACCTTGCACAGGTTCGGGACGCGACGGCTCAGCCGGTCGATGTCAGCCATGGTGAAATCGACCTCGCCCTCTTCGGCTGCGGCGAGCAGGTGGAGGATCGTGTTGGTGGATCCGCCCATGGCGATGTCGAGCGACATGGCGTTCTCGAAGGCGGTCTTCGTGCCGACCGACCGCGGCAGGACGGCGTCGTCGCCCTTCTCGTAGTACCGCTTGGCGATGTCGACGACGAGGCGACCGGCTTCGAGAAAGAGACGCTCACGATCAGCATGCGTCGCCAGCGTCGTCCCGTTGCCGGGCAGTGCCAGACCGAGGGCTTCGGTGAGGCAATTCATCGAGTTGGCGGTGAACATGCCCGAGCACGACCCGCATGTCGGACACGCCGAACGCTCGATGGCTTCGACGTCCTCGTCGGAGACCGTCTTGTCCCCGGCCTTCATCATCGCGTCGATGAGGTCGACTTTGACCTCTTCGCCAGCGAGCTTGGTCTTGCCGGCCTCCATGGGACCACCGGACACGAACACAGTGGGGATGTTGAGACGCATTGTCGCCATCAACATGCCCGGCGTGATCTTGTCGCAGTTGCTGATGCACACCAGCGCATCGGCCTTGTGGCCATTGACCATGTATTCGACGGCATCGGCGATGAGCTCACGGCTCGGGAGGCTGTAGAGCATCCCGGAGTGACCCATGGCGATGCCGTCGTCGACCGCGATCGTGTTGAACTCCTTGGCCACTCCCCCGGCCGCTTCGATCTCGCGTGCCACGAGCTGTCCCATGTCCTTGAGATGCACGTGGCCGGGAACAAACTGCGTAAAGGAGTTGGCGACGGCGATGATCGGCTTGTTGTCGAAGTCCTCGTCGGTCATGCCGGTCGCACGCCACAGCGCACGCGCCCCCGCCATGTTCCGCCCGCTCGTCGACTCGTGGGATCGATAGTTGGCCATGGCGAGATTCTACGGGAACGAGTCGGACAGCTCCGTTTCGGCCGACTCGTCAACGGGCGGCGAGACGGGGTCAAGTCTCACATAGCAAGAGGTTCGCAACGTCTGTGCGGCAATGAGAAACCTCTTGCTATGTCAGACTTGACCCCATCATGCGGAAGTTCTTGATCGATACCGACACCGCCTCCGACGACGCAGTAGCCATGTGTATGGCGCTGCGACACCCCGACATCGAGGTGGTTGGCTTCACCGTTGTCGCCGGCAATGTCCCGCTCGAGCAGGCGGTCCAGAACGCGCTCTACACGGTCGAACTCTGTGGCGCCGACACTCCGGTGTACGCCGGAGCACACGCGCCGATCCTGCGAGACCTCGGCACGGCCCAAGACGTGCACGGCGAAGACGGCTTTGGCGACATCGGGCTCGACCTCCGCGGTCGTGAACCAGCGAACGGCTGGGCGCCGGAGGTCATCGTGGACACGATTCGTGCCAACCCTGGGCAGGTCACGCTGGTCGCCCTGGGGCCGCTCACCAACCTGGCCGCGGCGCTGCTGTGGGCCCCCGACATCGCCACGCTCGTCGAGCGCGTCGTGATCATGGGAGGCACCGGCGAGCACGGACCCGGAAACATTTCGCCGACGGCCGAGTTCAATTTCTGGGTGGACCCCGAAGCCGTGCGAGTCGTCCTGCGCAGCGGTATGCCTCTCGAGCTCGTTGGCTGGGACATCTCGATTGCATCGGCCGTCGTGACCGAAGAACGGCGCTCGCAGATTCGTGCGCTCGACAGCGCGATCGCACATTTCTCGCTCGACATCCAAGCGACACTCGCCTCCTACGCCTGGGAAGAGACCCGACTGGCCGGGCCCGACTTCCCCGATCCGATCGCCATGGCGCACGCCATCGACCCTTCCCCAGCTACCTCAGAGCAGCTCGGTGTCGACATCGCGATCGGGCCCGAGCCCATGCGCGGAACCATGATCGTCGATCACTACGGGTTCGCGCAGATGCCCAAGAACGCGACCGTGGTCACGCACTACCCGGAGGACCGGTTTTTCGAACTGCTGTTCCAGCTGCTGGCGAGCTGAGCAGTATCGATCAGGCTCGATCGATCAGTCGACGGAGCTCGGCGTCGAGGTTCTTCGACTCCTCACGAGCGATACGAGCGTGCGTGCGGTCCACCAGCACACCGAGCGACGCGACCATGACCCGATAGAACACCACCAGAATCGCCAACACCACCAATGTGTTGGCAAGCGCCTCGATGAACAGCATGGATTTCGTTTCCCCGGTCGTCGTCTCTCGTTGAGATGTCCATCGTCCGAAGAACGTTTACCTTGAGGCCTCGAGGTGGAATCACCCGGTTGGCGCGATCTGGTGATTTTCCGGATCACAGCGGTACGTCGCGGCTGGTCGGTCGAGCAGGGCCTTCACCGCATCCACACCAACGGTGAAACTGCGGTCAGCTCCAGCCGTCGACCGCCCATAGACCACGGCGACGAGACCGCCACTCTCGTCGAAGAGTCCGGCACCGCTGTCCCCGAGCTCGACTCGATGGTCGATCTCGAATCCGCGTCTGCGGACGATCTCGGAGGTGCGGACTCCATCGATTCGGACGTCGATCCGTCGCAAGACGCTGACGTCCACCACGTCGGTTTCCTCGCTCCCGCGCACGAGCCGGAGGCGATCGCCGACCTCGACCGGCGCATCCGTCAGGTGGACGCCATCCAGCCCTACGCCCGCCTCGATGACGGCAAGATCCGCCGCCGGGTCGTAGGCAACGATCGTCGCGTCGGACTCGGTTCCGCTCACGTGAACGGTCCCGGCGCCAGACACGGTGTGCGCAGTCGTGAGGATCCGGCCGTCCTCGAGCACCACGCCGACACCAGAGGTGGCCGAGGCGTGCCCACAGGCGGTCGTCTCGATCACCACGGTCGCCTCGCTCGGATTGGCGTGATCGGCGTCTGTACAGGCGGCGAGCAGCGCAAGCGCCAAGAGTTGACGCCTCACGCCTCAGACATCGACGACATCGCCCGCTGAAACCGCTTCATGACGTGGTAACGACGCCCGGCCACCATCCAATCGGTGATCACCAGGTTCTCGCCGACGGGCTCGATCGATGCGTCTCGGGCCAGCCTGGTCTCGATCGCTGTCGCGCGCTGTCGAATACGACTCGAACGGAGCAGGACGAGTCCACGGTTTGTCCGCGCGAGCACGCGGTAGTCATTGGTCGCAATCGCCGCGATCGATGCGGCCGCGAAGCCGAGGGCGACTCGACCCCCCACCGTCGAGACCTGCAGCACCCAAGCCAGCGCGAACATGGCGAATCCGGCGGCAGCGGCGTACGCCAGCGACAGGCGATGTGGCGCCCACATGTGGACGACCTCTCTCGGCTTCTCCTCGTCGCCGAGCACACGAATCACCGAGGCGCGAAGCATGCGTTCACGCACCGTGCACTCCTCTCGCCGCGCCACATGGGCGCGGCACCCTCGGCCGGGGCCGGAGCGACGCTCCGGCCCCGGATGGAGGGGAAATAGGTTGTACTGCCAAGCAGTACGGACGGATCAGATCTCCGTCTGCTGGTTCAGGTACGACTTCTCGGCGAGACCGTGCCACTCGGCAATGCCATCGCGGAAGTCACGCCACGGGCCGAGGATTGCATTGAAGCGGCTGTCCTCGGCGGCGATGCCGTCGAGCACGTTCTCGGTCTCTTCCTTGAACGCCGACATGATCTCGGTGTTGAACTCGCGGATCTCGGCAAAGCCCTTGACCGTCTGCAGGTCGACCGGGTTGAGCGTGTCGTAGGTGGCCAGAGCGTTGGCATGCGAATACGCCGCAGCGCACTCGATGGCCGCCTGGTACTGCTCGGGCAGGTCGTTCCACAGGTCGAGCGGGAACTGCACCTCGAGTGCCGTGCCGGGCTCCCACCAACCGGGGTGGTAGTAGAAGAGCTGACCGTCGAACTGGTCAAGGCCGAGGATGAGGTCGTCGGTCGGGCCGACGAACTCGGCGGCGTCGATGGCGCCGGTCTGGATCGCCTGGAGGATTTCACCACCAGGAAGCGAGACCTGCTCGCCGCCGAGGTTGGTGAGCACCTGGCCGGCAATGCCGGGAATGCGCATGGTGAGACCGTTCAGGTCTGCGACGCTTTCGATCTCCTTCGAGAACCATCCGCCCATCTGGCAACCGGTCGAACCAGCCGGGAAGCTGATCGTCCCGTGCTCTTCGGCGTAGAACTCGTTGAGGATGTCGATGCCGCCACCCTGGTACAGCCACGCGTTCTGCTGACGCTGGTTGAGACCGAAGGGAACAGCGGTGCCGAACTGCTGCACGGGGCTGAGACCGGTGTAGTAGTACGACGCCGTGTGACCGGCCTGGACGCCACCATCGCGGACGGTCGGCAGGACCTCGAGGCCGCCGACGATCTCACCTGCGGGGCGGGCGTTGATCTTGAAACGGCCACCGGTGAGACGGCTCACCTGGTTCGTGAAGAACTCGGCCGAGCCGAACAGCGTGACGAGCGCGGTCGGCCACGACGTGGCCATCTCCCACTCGATCTCGGGTGCATCCTGAGAGGCTTCGATGATCTCCTCTTCGGAGCTTCCGCCGTCGTCGGTGCCCGTGTCGTCGGATCCGCTGTCGTCGGAGCCCGTGTCGCCACCGGCCGAGTCGTCAGCGGAGTCGCTTCCGCACGCAGCCAGAATCGCCGACGAGGCCGCCAGTCCGGCAACACCGATGCCGGCCTTTCCGAGGAATGCGCGTCGGTTGAGTCCGAGCGTCTCCTCCGTCATTTCTTCATTTTCCATTGCTGGATTTCCTCCTCCATTTGGGTTTCTCGAGCACGGCTCAGCCAACACGGCTGGGTCATGCGTCGACTTCGATGCCACCGAAGAATCGCATCGACCAGAAGGTGATGTCGTCGACGAGGGCGAGAATGACGAGCGCGATCCCTTGAAGCACCATGAACGGAATCGCACCCTTGTGGATGTCGGCGGTCTTCACCTCTGGCGGAGCGACGCTCTGCAGGTAGAAGAGTGAGAAGCCAACTGGTGGCGAGATGAAGGCCATGTTGAGATTGACCGCCATCAACATGGCGAACCAGATCTTCTCTGCTTCGGTGAACTCGAGAAGGTCCATGGCCGGTACGAAGATCGGCACCACGATGAAGGTGATCTCGAGGAACTCGAGGTTGATGCCGAGCAGGAACACGGCGATCATCGCAATGACCACGAAGCCCCACTTGCCACCACCGACCGAGGTGAGCCAGTCCGACACTTGATCGGCGCCACCGAGCTCCCGGAACATCGTCCGGAAGAAGGTCGAGCAGAACAACAGCGTCATGACCAAGATGGTGATGTTTGCCGTCGACACGCCTGCGGCTCGCAGCGCCGGTGGCGTGAGCTTCCATTCGGGTTCGATGTGGGTCGCTCCTTCGGCGAGGAGTCGTTTGTCGACCTGCCGGTTGAGCACCGTGAGAATGAGGGCGCCGAGCACGCCGACGGCTCCCGACTCCGACGGTGTGGCGATGCCAGAGAAGATCGAGAACAGCACCCCGACGATCAGCACGACAGTCGGCACGATCGAAACGATGACCTCGGTGCCGAGCATCTTCGTGATGGCCATCAGCCCAAACAGGACGACGAACGCGATGAGTGCACCGGTGATGGCGACCGATCCTGCATTGGTGACGTCTTCGCTTGCGCCTCGAAGGATCAGGACCAACCAGACCATGAACGCGAGGATCCCGGCCAGCACGGCCTTTGTGCCGAGGGACGGGTTGCCGGCGAGTTGTCGCTCTTCGGGCGGCATGACCGGTCCGAGCTCGGGCTTGAGAGCCGAGGCTCCGAGGACATACGCGACGTAGAGACCCGAGAGAAGCAGGCCAGGGAGCAACGCGCCAGCAAAGAGACCGAGAATGCCGACTCCCAACTGATTGGCAAGCAGGATGAGCACGATGCTCGGTGGCAGCAGCTGAGCGAGCGTGCCCGACGCAGTGATGGCACCGGTCGCCAGCTTGTGGTCGTAGCCGAGACGAACCATCGCCGGGAGCGACAGCAGCCCCATCACGATGACCGTCGCCGCGACCACGCCGGTCGCGGCAGCCAACAACGTCCCGACGATCACCACCGCCGCCGCGACGCCGCCTCTGAGCGGCCCCATGAGCAGGCCGATCGCGTTGAGGAGCCGTTCGGCGAGTCCGGATCGTTCGAGAATCGCGCCCATCAGCACGAACAACGGAACGGCGAGCAGCGTCGCGTCGCTGATCGCGCCGAACCAGAGCCCCGGAAGCACGTTCAACGACTCGACCCGGAAGGCCCCGGTCAGATCACCGATGAACGAGAAGATCAACGCGATGCTCGCGAACGAGAAGGCCACGTTGTATCCCGTGAGGATCAAGAACATGAAGATGGCGAACATCAGCAGGGCGAGGAAGACGCCCCAGTCGAGACCGAGGAAGGTCTCGATGGCGAGGAATGCGGTTGCGGTCATGGACTACTCGATCCTCTGGAACTCGTCGCGTTCGGCGATGTCGGCGTACTCTCGTCGTCCGGCGAGCACGAAGCCGGTCTTGATGATCTCCGACACGATCTGCAGCAGGAAGAGGCCGAACCCGACGAGGATCATCGCCTTGATGGGCCCGAGCGGCAGCTGATCAGCGTCACCGGACTGCTCCCAGGACTTCCAGACCTGCCACCCGTCGGGCCACTCACCGTTGCCACGACGTCGGCCGAGCGCACCGGCGGCGAAGGTCTGCAATACGCCGACCGCCACCCAGAGGAATGGCAGGAAGAAGAAGGTGTGCATGACGAAGTCGAGCCATGCCTTGGTGCGGTCGCTCCATTCGGCCCACCAGAAGTCGATGCGGGGGTTCACGCCTGCCTTCACCCCGTAGTTGAGGCCGAGGAGCGAAATCAGCGCGAACAGCTGCCAGGCGAGCGAAGTCATCTGCCCGATGAGGATGTCGCTCTCCACGAACGGGTTGAGATAGCGCGTCACCACGTTGATGAGCTGCACGAAGAAAACCGCCCAGGCGAGAATCCAGACGATCTGGCTGGTGAAGCCCGAAAGTGCTTCGAGCGCGACACGTACGGCGTTCAGCGCGGGCGGAGTCACCGCAAGAGCAATCGTGACGACCAGGACCAGCCACTGCCACCATGCCAGATTGCCGATCAGGCGCTCCGTGTCGAAGACGGTGTGCCACAGCGCCGCAACGACGAGCACACCAGCAGCGACGAGGCCGATCGGATGGATGCGGGTGAAGATCGACAGCGCCGGTGATTCCGAACTCCGATCCGGGCCCTTCAGGGCCCGGTCCGTGTCGGCTCCGAGTTCTTCCGGTTCGACGTCGTCGATCTCGTCGACCCGGCGCTCTGCGGCAGTCGGATCAGGCATCGACCCGACCCTCTGCTCGTGCTGCTGAAATCACGCAGCCCCTCCCCTCGTACTTCGACACCCCGGACGCACCGGCGTGACATACGTCGCATTGTTCTGGTCGCCGGCGCGGCCGTCCAGTTCATTGGAGCGCTTTTCTCCGAATGTCCGAGATCGAACCACGACTGACCAGTGTTTGATCGACAAGCGGTCGATGAGCGGTCGATGGACGACACCCCGTGGCCGGGGTCTCGCCGGTCCGACGTGGCCTGCTCAGTCTTCGTCGGAGGTGCCGGACAGTCGCGACGTCAGATCACGGGCGTACCGGCGACTCACCGGCAGCTCGATCTCCCCGACGATGACCGACCGTCCGTTTGGGGACGACCGCACCTCATCGACTGCCGACATCCGGACGGAGAAGCTTCGGTGGATCCGGACGAAACCAAACTTCGACCACGCATCGGTCAGCCGACTCATGGTGTCGCGCACGAGATGACTGCCGCCGACGGTGTGCACTCGGACGTAATCGCCTGACGCTTCGAAGTGCGTGATGTCGACCGGTGCCAACAAGAGCTGACGACCCGCACGGGTCGCGACCGCGAGACGCGCCGGGGCCATGTCATTGGACTCCGCCGAAACCGTGCGAGAGGCAACCACCCGTTGCACCGCTCGCCCGAGACGGTCTGCGGCGACAGGCTTTCGAAGGTAGTCGATGACCCCGAGCTCGAACGCGTCAGACGCCGGGGTGTCGAAGGCCGTCACGAAGACGATCGCCGGCGTGCGCTCGAAGTGCCCGATCGTGCGAGCCAGATCGAGACCGGTGAGGCCCGGCATGCGGATGTCGAGAAACACCACGTCGAATGGTGCGTCGTCCGCCTCGCCAGTCAGGAGACGAAGCGCGTCAGCCGCGCTCGACGCCTGGTCGATCACGGCGATGTCGGGCTCGCGATCGAGCATCCAGACGAGGTCGTCACGGGCGAGCTGTTCGTCATCGACGACCAGTGCACGCAACATGGGCATCGACGCTAACTGGACGTGACCCCCGAGGCAATCGTTCAATTGAGCCGTGAGCGACACAGGAGACGACACAACACCGGTGTCGCCAATTCCCGAACCCGACGAACGTGCCGACGGCCGTCGCGAGATCGTGCTGCACCCCCGAACCGCTGCCGCCCGCCGTGTGGATCGTGGCGGCCGGTACGCAAGCCATGTTCGCGGTCACGCCGCCGCATCCGCCGACGTGCTGGCGCTCATGGCCGAACAGCGCCGACTCGGGGTCCGGCTACTCGGCTCACTGCTCCTCCCGACATTCGTGTTTCTGGTGGTTCTCGGCATCCGATCAGGCGTCGGCTCGGGTGAGCTTCCGGGTGGCGTGATCGTGCCGTGGCTGCTCGTCGGGCCAATCGGCCTGAGTTCGATCGTTGCGATCGCGTGGTTCCACGAACGGCGCGCCAACCGAATCGAACGGCGATGGTCGGCGACCCACATCGAGGAACGCTCGTGATCCCGACGCTGGCCGTCGGGGGCGTCGTCGTCTTGACGATCGTGCTCGGCACGACGGGTCTGCGGTTCGCCCGGACCACGTCCAACTTCTTCGTCGCCTCTCGGTCAGTCCACCCCGTGTGGAACGCTTTCGCCGTCTGCGGTGAAGCCATGTCGGCGGCGAGCTACCTCGGTGTCCCGGCGCTGATCTTCGTGTTCGGGTTCGAGATGCTGTGGCCGCTCCTCGGCTGGACGATCGGGTTCTTGCTGCTCTCGCTGTTCATCGCCGCCCCAATTCGTCGATTCGGGTCGTACACGATCCCCGAGTTCGTCGAAGGGCGACTCGACTCGCCCCGTCTGAGGACGGTCACGGCCGTCATGGTGATCGTGGTCAGTTGGTTCTTCCTGCTCGCCCAGCTCAAGGGTGCAGGCATCGTCACCCGTGCGCTGATCGGGACGCCGTACTGGGTAGGGGTGGTCGGCGTGGCCGTGCTCGTCGCAGCCAACCTGAGCGCAGGCGGCATGCGGGGCATCACTTTCGTGCAGGGCTTTCAGTTCTTCTTCATCTTCCTTGGCATCCTCGTGCCGTTTGCGGTCATGTCGACGTTGTGGTTTCGGGGCGACATCGACCCGATCGTCGTCGACGAACCGCCTCGGTTCACCGTCGAAACCGTGGTCGACTATCCGACCGACGCCACGATCGAGGTGACCTCACCGACGGAGGTCGTCATTACCGAGCCGGGAAGCGCTCCGACCCCCCGACGGCTCGCCATCGGCCCCCTCACAGTGGACGCCGGCGCCACCATCATCTGGCCCGCCGGAGCACCGGTCGCTCACCAGGATCGGATCCAGGTCATCGACGGCCGCGCCTGGGCGACGCCGCTGGGCGAGAAGGCCGTCGGTGGAGGACACCCGCTGTACTTCTCGTTTGCGATCCTGCTCGCCAACATGTTCGGCATCATGGGGCTTCCCCACATCGTCGTCCGCTTCTACACAAACCCAACGGGTGCCGAAGCGAGACGGACAAACCTGATCGTGCTTGCGCTCATCGCGCCGTACTACGCGATGCTGCCCCTTTTCGGGGCGGTCAGTCGTGTGGTCAGCCCCGGATTGCTCAGCAACGGCGCGACGGACTCCGCCACCGTGTCCGTCGCAGACGGGCTGCTCAGCGGAACGAATGCCGAGCTCGTCACCGCAGTGGTGTCCGCGGGCGCAGCCGCGGCCTTCCTGTCCACGTCATCCGGCCTGTTGATCGCCATGGCCGGGGCCGTCAGCCACGACATGTTGTCGGCTGGGGTCCGGCAGTTTCGATTCGCCGTGTGGGTCGGCGCAGCGTTGTCGGCGTTGGTGGCGCTGAGTGTCGAACAGACCGACATCAACGTCCTCATCGGATGGTCGACCTCGATCGCTGCGTCTTCGATCTGTCCGCTTCTCGTGCTCGGAATCTGGTGGCCTCGCCTCACCCGGCGAGGTGCGCTCGCCGCCGCTGTGGGCGGCGGAGGGTCGAGCACCACCGCGGTCGTGGCGACGATGCTTGGTGTGGTCGACTCAGGCTGGCCTCTCGCAGTGCTCGGCACACCTGCCGTGTGGAGTGTGCCGCTCGCCTTCGCCCTCGGCATCGGCGTCTCACTGCGCGACACCGAGACGGTCGACGACATCGGCCACAAGTTCGCCCTCATGCATGTGCCCGATCGAGATCGGCTTCGATCGCGCGGAGCGGCTCAATGAGATTCTTTGGCCAAACCGCAAGCAGCGACCCGGCCGATGGGGAACTGCTCGACGTCCTCACCTCGATGAACGAGCTGGCAGCCGCGCTGCGCTCGGGCTACGACCGCAACGCGGCGTCGGCGATCGCCAGCTTTGCGGTTCGGACGCTCGGCGTTCGGGCCGCATCGGTCACGAACGACCGTGACGTTCTGGCAAGCGCTGGTGGGGACATCGATGGGTGGGAGGCCGCAGTACGAGAACAGACAAACGCCGTCATCGAGCGCCAGCGCCGCACCGGCGCCATCGTCTACGAAGCCGGGACGGGCGACGGTGCTGGCGAGGCGGCCGTTGTCGGATTGTGGCTCGAGGACGTCCTCGTCGGCACGATCCACGTACTCTCCTCCGCCGACGCGTCACCTCCGCTCGCAGAGATTCGCCAGTTCGGGGAGCTGGTCTCGAATCAGCTCGAGCTCGCCGAACTCGAGCAATCCCGAACCCGCGCTGCCGAAGCGGAGCTCCGAGCGCTGCGGGCGCAGATCTCGCCGCATTTCGTCCACAATTCGTTGACGGCGATCGCCGGGCTGGTCAACACCGATCCAGGCAAGGCCCGCGAATTGATCGCGACCTTTGCAGAATTCCTGCGGGCGAGCTTTCGTACGGCGCGAGACCTCACGAGCGTCGCCGAGGAGCTGCGACTGGTCGAGGCCTACCTCGACCTCGAGGCCGCCCGATTCGGTAGTCGGTTCGAGATCAGTCTGACCATCGCCCCAGAGGCCTTGCCCGTTCGCTTGCCCTTCCTGACGATCCAGCCAGTCGTGGAGAACGCCATTCGCCACGGTCTCGAATCTCGCGCCGGGGCGGGAAACCTCCGGATCGTGGCGGAGAACGCCGGCCCTGAGGTCGCGATTCATGTCGAGGACGACGGGGTCGGGATCGATCCCGTCCAGCTCGAACGCGCCTTGAGCGGCGGCGACTCGACCTCTCACGTCGGCCTTCTTGCCGTCGACACCCGGCTCAGATCGACCTTCGGCGCCGAGTACGGCTTGACAATCGAGACCGGCGCCGGCGCAGGAACAAAGGTCACGATTCGTCTCCCGAAGTACCTCCCCGACTGAGCCGACTCTTTCCGGGCGTACTCGGGAAAATAGACTTGGCGAACACGCGGACCAGGGGGCCCAAGACCATGCTCGAGAATCTGCGATCCACACTTCGCTTCCAGCCGATCACGCTCGACCCGACCGAACGGCGCCTCGAGCGGGCGGCCAACATCGACGACTTGAGAGCCATCGCGAAGAAGCGGCTGCCCGGCGGCGTGTTCGACTACATCGACGGCGGGGCCGACGACGAGGTCACGCTCGGGACCAACACGGATCGATTCGGTCGGTGGGAGTTCCGCCCTCGTGTACTTCGAGACGTCGAGCACATCGACACGTCGACGACCCTTCTCGGTCGCGAGATCGCCATGCCGCTGGTGATGGCGCCAACGGGGTTCAGCCGGATCGCCACGTCGGGCGGCGAGCTCGACACGTCGCGTGCCGCCGCGCGTGCTGGCATCCCCTACTCGCTGTCGTCAATGGGCACCCGTTCGGTCGAAGAGGTCGCCGCGGTCTGCGACGGCCCCAAGTGGTTCCAGGTGTATGTGTGGCGCGATCGCGGCATCGTCAAAGACGTCGTCCAGCGCGCTCAGGCCGCCGGGTACGAAGCGATCACCGTGACGGTCGATCTGCAGACGTTGGGTCGCCGGGAGCGTGACGTGCGCAGGGGGTTCACGTTGCCCCCGAAGCTCGGTCTCGGGACGATCATCGACGGGCTCATCCATCCGGGCTGGACGCTCGACTTCATCCGGTCCGAACCGATTCTGTTCGCCAACCTCACGGGGAGCGACCAGGGCGACGGCACCGACGCGGTCGCACTCGCCGACTACATCCGCGATCAGCTCGACCCGACGCTCGACTGGGACGATGTCGAGTGGTTCCGCGACATCTGGAACGGCCCGATCGTGGTGAAGGGTATCCAGACGGTCGAGGACGCAAAGATCGCCGCCGATCTCGGCCTCGACGCGATCGCCATCTCCAATCACGGCGGCCGCCAACTCGACCACGCACCTGCGTCTGTCGAGCTGATTGCGCCGATTCGGGATGCGATCGGCGACGCCAGTCAGCTCATCTGCGACGGCGGCATCCGACGGGGCACGCACATCGCCAAGGCAATGGCCCTCGGCGCCGACGCGTGCATGGCGGGCCGGGCGTACCTGTATGGGCTCGGAGCCGGAGGCGAGGTCGGTGTCGACAAGGCCCTCGGTTTCTTGCGCGACGAACTCGTTCGAGCCATGACGCTGCTCGGCGTGAAGAGCATCGACGAGCTCACCCCCGACCTCCTCCGCGACCTCCAAATGGGGTCAGGTCTGACATAGCAACAGGTTGCTTCCGGTCCTGGCGAAGGGCACCTCTTGCTATGTCAGACCTGACCCCATTGGCTCAGCCCCATTGCGGATCACACGGCGACGATGATGGCGTCGCCTTGGCCGCCGCCACCGCAGAGGCCTGCGGCGCCGATGCCGCCGCCGCGGCGGCGGAGCTCGTGCATGAGGGTGAGGGTGATGCGATTGCCGGACATGCCGAGCGGATGGCCGACCGCGATGGCGCCGCCGTTCACGTTGACGATGTCGGTGCTCACCCCGAGGGCCTTGGCCGAGGCGATGCCGACGGCGGCGAAGGCTTCGTTCATCTCAAAGAGTGAGACGTCGGCGATTTCGACGCCTGCGCGGTCGGCGGCCTTGCGGATGGCGTTGGAGGGTTGTTCGAGCAGCGAGCAATTGTCGGGACCGGCGACCATGCCATAGCCGAGGATCGTGGCGAGGGGTTCGACGCCGAGTTCGTCCGCGCGGGCCCGGCTGGTAACGATCATCGCCGAGGCGCCATCGGAGAGCTGCGAGGCGTTTCCCGCCGTGATCGTGCCCTCGCCTCGGAATGCCGGGCGGAGGCCACCGAGCGAGCTGGGATCGGTGCCCGGACGGACGCCTTCGTCGTCTTCGAAGGCGATGGGGTCGGCCTTGCGCTGCGGGACCGAGACGGTGATCGTCTCGCTCCGAAGCACGCCGTCCTTGATGGCGCGGGCGGCGCGGTCGTGCGATGCGGCGGCGAACTCGTCCTGCGCTTCACGAGGGATTGCATCGGCGGCGGCATACACGTCGGTGGCTTCGCCCATGATCTTGGATTCGATCGCGCAAGTGAGGCCGTCGTACTGGAGCGAGTCGACGAGTGTGCCGTCGCCATAGCCGTATCCCGTGCGGGACTTCATGAGCAGGTGCGGGCTGTTGCTCATCGACTCCATGCCACCAGCGATGACGGTGGTGGCCTGACCCGTCATGACCTGCATCGCGGCGTAGTTGATCGCCTGCATGCCCGAAAGGCAGACCTTGTTGACCGTGGTCGCATCGACGGTGAGTGGGATGCCGCCCTTGACCGCAGCGTTGCGGGCGCCCGACTGGCCTTCGCCAGCGGTCAGGACGTGGCCCATGACGACCGAATCGATCTCGTCTGAGGCAACGCCGGTGCGCTCGAGCACGCCGGCGATTGCGAGACCGCCGAGGTCGGTGCCGGAGAAGTCGGAGAGCGATCCGTTGAACCGGCCGATCGGCGTGCGGGCGCCGTCGAGGATGACGACGTCGTCGGGGCTGGGGGTGGTGGTCATGACGGGACTTCCTTGGTCGGTTGGAGCAGTACGTGGAGAAGGTGCTGGGTGGCTTGGGTGGGGGCGATCTCCGCGCGTTCGGCCTGGCCGAGCCACGTCGCCCCATCGGGTGCGTTCATCGCGTCATCGGCGGCGCGGGCCATCGCCTGCTCGAGTCGGGCCCGAACTTCGGTGCGGATCCGATGCTGGCGACGGGCCTGGCGAGAGCCCGTCTCGTCGAGGTGGGCGAGGTGGGCGTCGACCGCGGCCCACACCTCGTCGTTGCCGTCGCCGTTGAGTGCCGACGCCATCACGATGGGCGGACGGTAGCCGGTGTCGGATTCTTGACCGGTCATGTGACTGAGGTCGAGCATGAGATCGAGGTCGCGCCGAACATCGAGTGCACCGGGGCGGTCCGCTTTGTTGACGACGAACACGTCGGCGACTTCGAGCAGTCCGGCCTTGTTGGCCTGCACGGCGTCGCCCATGCCCGGGGTCATGACGACGACGGCGGTGTCGGCGGCGCCGACGACATCGACCTCGACCTGGCCAACACCCACCGTCTCGATGATCACGGGGTCGTACCCGACGGCGTCGAAGAGTCGAACGGCCAACGGCACGGCGAGCGCCAGGCCACCCGAGTGACCGCGGGTCGCCATCGAGCGGATGAACGACGAAGGCGCCTCGCCGGGGTCATTGCCCTCGTCGATGCGAATACGGTCGCCAAGGATCGCTCCCCCGGTGAGGGGCGACGACGGGTCGACCGCAAGCACCGCCGGACGTTTGCCCCCAGTCACGAGATCAGAGACGAGTCGGCTGACGAGGGTCGACTTGCCGGCCCCGGGCGCACCCGTGATCCCCACGATGTGGGCGCGGCCGGCGTCAGGGTGGGCGAGCTCGCTGATGCGATCGGCCTCGTCGCCGCCGCGTTCGACTTTGGTGAGGAGCCGCCCGAGGGCGCGACGCTCCCCCGCTCGAGCAGCTTCGTAGAGCTCGGGGATGGGACGGATCGCTCGAGCCACGTCAGGCGGAGGCGACCGCGTCTCGGACCGCCTGCGCCACTTCTTCGGCGGAGGCGCCCGGGCCGAGGACGACGGCGACTCCGGCGTCGCGCAGGGGCTGGAGGTCTTCGTCGGGGATGATGCCCCCGACGATCACGGGTGTGTCGAGCTCTGCGGCCTCCACGGCCTTGACCATTGCGGGTGCGAGCGTCATGTGACTGGCGTTGTGCATCGAAAGGCCGATCGCATCGGCGTCTTCCTGTTCGGCGGCGGCGATGATCGAATCGGTCGTCTGGCGCAGCCCGAGGTAGATGACTTCCATGCCCGCGTCGCGAAGGATCCGTGCGACGACTTTGATGCCGCGGTCGTGCCCGTCGAGGCCGAGCTTGGCGAGGATGATTCGGATCTGGCCGGCGTCGCTCACTAGAGCACTGCCCTTCTCTTTGATGCAGTCACTAGAGGACCGCTTTCTCGACGTAGGTACCGAACACCTTTTCCATCGCCATCACGACTTCTTCGAGGGTGGCGTAGGTCTTGACGGCGGCGATGATCGGCGGCATCACGTTGACCGTCGGGTCGGCCGCAGCGGCCGTGACCGCATCGAGGGCGGCGGCGACGGCGTCGTCATCCCGCTCGAGTTTGATGTCGGCGAGGCGCTTGCGTTGGTACTCCTCGGCCTCGGGGCCGATTCGCAGGATGTGTTGCTCGCCGTCGTCGCCATCGGTGAAGTCGTTCACGCCGACGATGATGCGGTTGCCGTTGTTGACCTCGCGCTCGAACCGGTAGGCCGAATCGGCGATTTCGCCGACGAAGTAGCCGCTCTCGATTCCGGCGTAGACGCCTTCGAGGATCGAGCCGTTTCCGATGTCGTCGAGGTGAGCGAAGATCGCTTCGGCTTGGCGCTCCATTTCGTCGGTCATCCACTCGACGTAGGGTGCGCCGCCGAGCGGGTCGATCACGTCGGCGGCGCCGGTCTCATGCGCCACGATCTGTTGGGTCCGCAGCGCGATGCGGGCCGCCTTCTCGGTGGGCAGGGCGAGCGCCTCGTCGTAGCTGTCGGTGTGGAGCGATTGCGTACCGCCGAGCGCCCCGGCGAGGGCTTGGATCGCGACGCGGGCGATGTTGATCTCGGGCTGCTGGGCAGTGAGCGACACGCCGGCGGTTTGGGTGTGGAACCGGCACAGCATCGAGCGTTCTTTCTGGGCGCCGTAGCGTTCTTTCATCCAGCGGGCCCAAATGCGGCGGGCAGCACGGAACTTGCCGATCTCTTCGAAGAAGTCGGAGTGGCTGTTGAAGAAGAAGCTGAGTCGTCCGGCGAATTCGTCGACGTCGACGCCTGCCGCGGTGGCCGCCTCGACGTAGGCGAAGCCGTTGGCGAGGGTGAAGGCAAGTTCTTGGGCGGCGGTGCTGCCGGCTTCTCGGATGTGGTAGCCGGAGATCGACAGCGGGTGCCAGCGGGGCATCTCGGCGCTGGTGTATTGGATCATGTCGGTGATGATCCGGACGCTCGGCCGCGGCGGATAGATGTATTCCTTCTGGGCCTGGTACTCCTTGAAGATGTCGGCCTGGATGGTGCCGGCGAGCTGATCGGGGGCGATGCCCTTCTCTTCGGCAACGGCGATGTACATGCCGAGGATGACGGCGGCGGGGCCGTTGATCGTCATCGACGTCGAGACGGCGGAGAGGTCGATGTCGGCGAAGAGGTCGCGCATGTCGGCGAGGGTGTCGACCGCCACGCCGCAGTGACCGACCTCGCCGAGCGCCCACGGACTGTCGGAGTCGCGGCCCATGAGGGTCGGCATGTCGAAGGCGGTCGACAGGCCGTTGCCACCGTTGCGGAGGATGTCCTTGAAACGAGCGTTCGTGTCTTCGGCCGTGCCGAAACCAGCGAACATGCGCATGGTCCAGAGGCGGCTGCGATACATCGTCGGGTAGACGCCCCGAGTGTAGGGGTATTCGCCTGGGTAGGGGCCGTCGCCGTAGATCGGTTCGACCGGCACGCCCGACATGGTTTCGAACGGTTTGTCCCGAAGGTTGGCGGCGTCGTAGCGCTCGCGCCATTCGGCATAGGCGGGGTTGTCGGGGCGGCCGGAATCGCTGGAGGTCGGCGCGGTCATCAGGAGGCTCCCTTGGTCGTGGTCGGAACTGATCCGGAGATGTCGTCGCCCGCCGATGCCCGTACCAGTGCGAGCGATTCGGAGACCGCAATGATGTCGTCATCCCCGGTTTCGCCGAGTCCCCACCGGATGCTCTCGAGGCGGGAGGTTGCCGCTTCGAGCTTGGCGAGACCGTCGTCGGTCAGCTGCACGAGTGTGGCCCGACGATCGTCGGGGTGCGGGCTGCGAGTGACGAGCCCGTCGCGTTCGAGGCGGTCGATCGTGGAGGTGACCGAGGTCGGGTGGACTTGCAGCCGCTCCCCCATGCGGGCCATCGCCATGCCGCGGTCCCGGGCGAAGCTCAGCAGGGCCAGCGCCTCGTAGCGGCTGAACGTGAGCGAGAACTCGCCGAGCGCCTGATTGATGCGACCCAACACGATCTGATGGGCCCGGGCAAGCGATGTTGCCGCCACCATCGCATCCAGGCCGTCGAGCCCTCGTTCGTTCCAGTTGCGCCGCGCTTCGGCGACGAGATCCATGTCTGGCGGTGAACTCACAAGCGACCAGAGTAGCTCGGCCGTCCGATAGTCGGACATCCTACTATCGGGTAACTGGGGAAATTCTCAACAGGCACTGTCTGCATCGAGGCAATCGCCATTGAGGACGATGGCGACCAACGCAACGGCAGCGAGCACGGTTGGCACGACGCAACACACGGCGAGGTGCCAGAGCTTCAGACGGATCAGGGCCAGCACAACGACTGCCAGACCGGGCACAGCGACAACGCCGAGGTAGGCGAAACCGACTGCCCCGGCGTAGTGGTATCCCTCGGTCTCGTTGAGGGATACCCCATGTGCTGACGGCGGTCGCACAGTCCTGACAGAGGTCGGTCTCCTTACCCGAGGCGGCGGCCGCACGCTCGAAGACGAATGAGAGAGGCGAAGTGCGGCGAGAGCCTCGGCTGAGCGCTCAGGCCGCGCGGTGATGGTTGGTGGTGGTTTTGAGTCGTTGGTGGCGTGCCCGGTGGCAGG
>JAHDCX010000002.1 GCA_020629635.1 Acidimicrobiales bacterium
CGTTGCCCGGATCGCCCGGACGTTCGAGGGCCTCGATCGTGGGGCGATTGCGGCGCTGGTGGACATCGATCTCTTGGCCGGTGAGGGGGCCCCGTTGATTGGTCCAGGTGGCAGGTACCCCTGTTCGTGGACTTTGTTTGTGCGAGTCAGGCTGCGGTCAGGTGTCGTTGTCGTCGCTCGAACTCGACGGGTGAGATGTTGCCGAGTGATGAGTGACGTCGGCGTTGATTGTAGAACCCTTCGATCCAGTCGATCATCGCCAACGACAACTCGAGCCTCGTGGCCCACTTCTCTCGGTTGAGTAGTTCGATCTGCATCGACCCCCAGAACGACTCGACCACAGCGTTGTCGTAGGCGTCGCCGACCGTGCCGATCGATTGCACGAGGCCCGATGCTCGGACGGCCTGGCTGAAGGTCCACGACGTGAACTGCGGGCCGTGATCGGTGTGGATCAACACGCCCTGTCCTCGTTGCTCCACGGCCATTCCGAGCGCTGCGTTGACCATCGCCGACGTCGCTCGACGGTCAACTGACCAGCCCACGACTCGACGCGACCACGCGTCGATCACAGCGCAGCAGAACACCCGCCCTTCAGAGGTCGGATGTTCGGTGATATCGGTCATCCACAACTGGTTCGGACCGTCATGGTCAAACGAGCGGTTCACGAAGTCGGTACTGGTGTAACGGTTGCTGTCTGAGCGCTTGTAGCGGCGGCGTGCTGGCAGCCCAGCAATGCCTTGCTCACGCATGATCGAGCGAACCATCTTGAGGTTCACATTCTGATCGTGAGCGTCCAGAAGCTCAGCACGGACCCGTCGGGCCCCATACGTCTGGCGGGACTCGTTCCAGATCTGCACGATCAGATCGGTCAGCCACGCCCGACGGATCTGACCGGCCGTCGGAGGCTTGGTCCGCCACACGAAGTAGCCCGACGATGCGATCCGGAGGAGCCGGCAAACGCCTTTGGAGCTGTGGCCTTCAACGGCGAGCTGAGCCACGATCGGGTACAGGTCTTTTGGGCGAACCACCCGGTCCTCAGCGAACAGCTCGCTCGCCCGTTTCGTCGCCGCAAGTTCGGACTCGAGTTCAGCGATCCGTCGTTTCGCTGCACGAAGCTCAGCGTTGTCCGACGTGGTGTTGCCGGGACGTTCACCTCGGTCGATCTTGTCCTGGGCAATCCACCGATGGATCGTCGCTTCGCTGACCTCGAGGTGCTCAGCGAGGGCAGAGGCTTTGGTCCCGGCCCTGGCCTGTTCGAGCACCATCGACCGGTACTCAGCGGAATAGGTGAACGGCATTACAGGTCCTCCTCAGACGACCCCAACTCTCGCAAACCCAGTCCACTTCTAGGGGGACACGCCACCGGGTCGGGCACGTATCCCGACGTGTGGGACGAAGACGACGCTGCGCTTCGCGACGAGATCGTGGAGGACGCGATGCAGGTCCGCCAGGCGTATCAGGCGGCCGCAGCGACCGGCTCGGGCCTCCTTCTCGCGATCATGTAGGGGCGTTTGCGTCGGTGAGTCGTGCGTGGGCGAGCGAGTGGGCTGCGATGCGTGAGACGTCGGCGAGATCGCATGCGGTTTCGTGGGCTCGGTCGGTGATGGAGCGGACGTGTAGTGGCGCGGGGTGTGGTTGCGTGGCGTGTTGGTTGAGGAGTTGTTGGAGGTGTTGATGTCTTGCGAGGAGTTCTTGTGACCGGTTGCTGGTGGCGATGATGTGGTTGTAGTGGTCCCGCTCGATCTGGAGGGTGAGGGTTCTGTAGTGGAGGCGTGGGTTTTTGTTTCGGCGTTGTGTGCGTCGGGAGATGCGGCGGTGGATGGTCCTGCAGGGTTGTGAGCACAGGGACGGCGGTCGGCCGCGTCGTCGCTTCATGGTGAACGAGTGGCCGCACAGCATGCATCTGAGCTTCCAGTTGTCGCCGTAAATCGCCGCAATCGTCATTGATCTTGACCCCTTCGATCCGCTGTTTTTCGTTGAATTTCGGAGGGTTGGGGGCGCGATTGAGCAAAATCTTGGAATTTCTGTTCTCCAGAAATTCTGTGACGGACGGATATAAGGGCGTGGAACGACGAGATTTCTCGGGTCAACCATGCTCGGAAGGGCTGCCTCTAACGCCAGATCGTGGTGTCGTAGGCGTGTTCGATGGCGCTGATCGTGGCCGACGAGGGCCAGATCTGTCCGGTGAGGATGCGGCTGAGCCCGGAGTGGGCGATGCCGAGTTCGCGTGCGACGGCGCGGAGGCCGTGTTCGTTGACGAGTTGTTGGATGCGTCCGGTGACGGCGAGCAGGTGCACGGCGACGGGCGGAGCGTCGGGGAGTGGCGTGGGGAAGTCGCCGGGTCGGGCGTAGTCGAGGGGGGCGCCCATGCGAGCGGTCGTCACAACGACACCCCCACACCCAACCGTCTGGTCATGTATTGCACCGTTTGGTCGATGGATTCAGGGTTGGGCTGCTGATGGGAGTCGTGATGCCTGCAGATGTTCGGGGATCGGTTGATCGTTACCGCCCGAAGTTGTTGACCGTTGCTCAGTGGGCGAATTGGGGCGATTCGGTAGTTGCGTGCGTCGAGGCGCTTGGCCCGCAAACCCCCAAGGACGGGATCCGGTTGTTGACGATGCTCGCCGCGTTCGCTGCCGACCTGGACAGACTGGGCAAGGAACCTCCGCTGGAAACCCATTTGACGTTGCGTTTGATCGAATGGCACGTCAACGAGCGGCCCCCGGGGTCTGCGGCGACCCGGCGAAGTGAGCTGCAACGGATCGGCCGGATCGTCAACCCGACACACCCGTGGCCGCTGCCTCGCAAAGCGTTTGCCCCGGGCCACCGTTACCCGCCCTACACGGCCGTCGAGCTCGCCTCGTTGGAACGGGCCGCTGACGCGCCGCGGACTCGGGCACGTCGACGCATCTTCCAGGTCGCGATGGCGCTCGGGCTTGGCGTGGGGCTCGACGGGCGCACCTTGTTCACCGTGTTCCCCGAACATGTTGAACCGGTCGGGGCGCTCGACGTGATCGTGCACGGCCCGCCTCCTCGGCCACCCGTGCAGGTCACGGGCCGGTTGGCGGTGTGGCTGCGTGAATGGGCGGCCGACACCGACGCCGGCCAACCCGTCATCGGGTCGCGGGGCACGTACAACACGGTCGTGTCGTCGCTCACTGGCGATGACGGCGAAACGCGTTTGCAGCCGGGCCGGCTCCGATCGACCTTCGTCGTCCACCTGCTCGAAACCGCTCGCGGCCCGGTTCGGGAACTCCTCGAGGTTGTCGGCGTCGAATCGTTCAAGGCGCTCGACGGGTACCTGCCCTATCTCGCTCCGCCAGACCCGCCCCAAAGACTGGTCGGCCCGCTCAACCCCACCAACGCGCCCACGAGACCCGAACACGATCGAGGGGCGGCCAGCTGACCGATGGTTGCTGTTGGTTACCCCTCGAGCGACCAGATCGCGGCGATCGACCAACAACTGACCCTCTACACGCCAGAGCTCGCCCCCTACCAGGCAGCGTTGCGGGACCATCCAGGCAAACCCGCCGAAACCAGCCTCAACGCGTTGATCGGCTACCTGATGCTCAACGCCGCGTGCGGGAACCGAGCCCGGCTCACCAACATCGTCCGAGTCGCCGCCAATCTCGACGACCAACAGCGCCACGCCTGGGGCGACACGTCCCCGGTCGTCACCTACAAACGACTCCGAACCCTGTTCACCCGATTCACTCGACTCCTCGAAGCCGAACACCCCAACACAGCCCTCGCGCACCGCAACCAGCTCGACGTGTTCATCACCACGCTCGCCGAAACCCAAGTCGACGCGTCCGGGATCGCCATCGGTGACGCAGTCGCGTTCGACGGGACCGTGATCCGCAGCCCCGCCAAACACACCGGCAAAGGAGACACCCTCAAATCCGTCGACCCCGACGCCCGAGTCGGACACCACCCGGCCAAAGAAGGCGAAACCGCGTACGCGTTCGGTTACGAAGCCCACGTCGCCGTCACCATCGGCACCACCAAACGCCAAAACATCCCCGCCCTCGCCGTCGCTGTCGCGTTCCAACCCAACTCGACCGGCACCCGGCCCGCCATCCGAGACCTGCTCATCGACCGATCCCACCGCTACCGGCGAGCCGTGTTCGACGCCGGCTACGACTTCACCGAACCCAACTCGTTCCAAACCCTCCACCACCACGGCATCGCCCCCATCTTCGCCCCCAGAGAAAACCTGCGCCACGGCGGCATCCACCACGGCAAACACATCCGAGACGGCGACGAATACTGCCCCGCCACCCCACAACGCCTCCTCGACCTGCCACTCCACACCCCCGGCAGCGACAAAACCGACCAAGCCAAACTCTCCGCCCTCTACGACCAACGCGCCCGTTACATGTTCGAACGCGTCGAACACACCCCCACCCGCAGCCGATCCAAATGCCCCGCACGCGCCGGCAAAATCGTTTGCCCCGCCTACCCGCCAAGCCTCCACAAACCCGCCGACACCCACCCCATCGAAGTCACCCCACCAGACGAGCTTCCGCCGTGCTGCACCCAAACCACCACATCCACCCCAACCCACAAACTCCGGCGTAGCCGACAAGGCACCCACCCCTACGGCACCACCAACTGGCACCACGCCTACGGCCAACGCAACCGCAGCGAACAGTTCTTCTCCAACATCCGCCACAACACCGGCACCATCACCGCCAAAAACTGGTGCGCCGTCACCGGCCAAACCAAAATCGGACTGCTCTTCGGGATCGCCGTCCTCGTCGAAAACCTGAACACCATCAACAAGTTCAAACAAAAACACGGCGACCCCTAACCCGACACCACACCCCTACAGCCCCACACACGCCCCCAACAGCCCGAACGCGCCCCAACCAGCCCCCAACACCGTCAAAGCCGTCGGCGCGGCTTTCACGCGCCCACAACCCACCACACACACCAAGAACGCCGACACGAACACACGCGCCAACCCCCATCTGGCCCCCTGGTGGTCATTCTTTTCGCCGATTGATGGTCAACCGGCCGCTGTGCGCGAGGAGGGACTTGAACCCTCACGTCCTTTCGGACACAGGCACCTGAAGCCTGCGCGTCTGCCAATTCCGCCACTCGCGCGAGTGAGCGAAAGGTGAGGCTACCGTCTTTTGATGGTCTTTCGCGATCTCGAGCGTGCCATCGAGCGCGGCGTCGACGGCGTTCTCGGGCGCGTCTTTCGCGCCGAGGTGACGATCCCTGAGATCGCCAAGCGGATCGAACGCGAGCTCAACGCGGGCGCTCGCCGCGGTGGCGAAGCCACCCGGGTCATGCCCAACGACATCAACGTCCGACTCAACCTCGCCGACGCGCGATCGCTCGGGGTCGACAAGGCGGCCCTCCAACGCGAGCTGCTCGACGCTGCCCGCTCCCACGCTCGATCCGCCCAGTGCGCATTCGAGGGACCGCTCGTCGTGCGCGTCGACGCCAGCGACGACACGCAGCAGGGCACCATCGAAGTCTTCGCCACGACCGAACAGTCGATCGCCGGGATCCCGCCCGGCACGCTCGTGTATCCGTCCGGCTACCGGTTCGATCTCGTCAGCGGCGGCCCCGACGGCGTCACGCTCGGACGAGGCGACGACAACGACATCGTCATCGACGACCCCAAGGCGTCGCGCCACCACGCCCTCGTCCGGCCGAGCTCGCGGGGGTGGATCCTCGAAGATCTCGACTCGACCAACGGCACCCGCGTCAATGGCTTTCGCACCAGCGCCCAGCTGCTCACCGACCGAGACCAGATCGTCGTGGGTGCAACGGCGTTCCTGTTCGACGCATCCTGAAGGCACCGTGTCCGACGCCGTCCTCACCCTTCTCAAGTTCGTGCTCCTCGGCGCGCTGTACGCCTTCTTCGCCTGGGTGTTGTGGGCGGCCTACCGTCAGTTCCGCTCGGAGCCGGCCCCGGCCGTGGCGGCGGCCCCGCAGAGCACTCGTGCGACCAGCGGTCCACGCGGCCAGGTGACGATCCTCGAACCCCCCGAATTGCACGGGTCGACGATGGAGATCGGCGACGAACTGTCCATCGGCCGAGCCGCTGCCTGCACGCTCACATTGGACGACACGTTCGTCTCGCAGCAGCATGCAAGGCTTGTGCGGCGTGATCGACAACACCTGGTCGAAGACCTCGGCTCGACGAATGGCACCTTCGTCAACCGCGAACGCATCACCGCGCCCGTCGTTCTCGTGCCCGGCGACCGAGTCCAGATCGGCAGCACCGTGATGGAGTTCGCATGACCGACATCACGCTGCGCTGGGGGATGAGCACCGACGTCGGCCGGGTCCGCCGCGTCAACCAGGACGCGATGATGGGCAACGGCCGACTGTTCGCCGTCGCCGACGGCATGGGCGGCCATCGAGGCGGAGAGGTCGCGTCGGACATCGCTGCCGGCCACCTGATCCGGCTCGAATCCGTGCCGAGCGTCGACGCGCTGTCCGACGCCGTGACCCGCGCAAACGAACTGATTCTCGGTCGGGCCGCCGCCGACCCGGACCTGTCCGGCATGGGCACCACCATCGTGGCGCTGGCCGACGTGTCGACGCCTGATTCCGACACGATCCAACTCGCCGCGGCCAACGTCGGCGACTCCCGGATGTACCGGCTCGAAAACGACGAACTCGAACAAGTCACCCGCGACCACAGCCTCGTCGCCGAGCTCGCCCGCGCCGGACAGATCACCGAAGCCGAAGCCGCCACGCACCCCCAGCGCAACGTCGTCACCCGCGCGCTCGGCGCCGAAAAGAACGTGCTCGTCGACACCTGGGTCTTCCCAGCTCGCATCGGCCAACGGTTCTTGCTCTGCTCGGACGGGCTGATCAACGAAGTTGACGACACCGACGTCGCCCACGTCCTGCGCACCGTCGCCGACCCCAAACTGGCGACGATGCACCTGGTCGACATGGCCAACCGACACGGCGGCCGAGACAACGTCACCGCACTCATCGTCGACGTGACCAGCGACACCGGAGCCGACCCAGAGGCCCCATGCGAAACCCCCGAAACCGAGAGCTGAGTCTGCTCGTCGCCGCAGCGGCGATCACGATCGGGGCCTACGCACTCGCCACGCTCGGGCGTACGGCGACAATGCCGGCCAACCTCGTGTCGTTCCTCGGTATCGTGCTCGCCCTGCTCGCCGGTGCCCACGTCGTCGTCCGCCGCGTCGCCCCGCTCGCCGACCCGACGATCCTTCCGCTCGTCGCCCTCCTCAACGGCATCGGCTACGTGTTCATCGCCCGACTCGCCAACGACATCCCCAACGCCGGATCCCTGCCCGGCCAACAATCGGTCTGGACGGCGGTCGGCGTGCTCGCCTTCACGGCGACCCTGATCTTCGTTCGCCGATCCACGATGCTCGACACGTACCGATGGCTTGCCGCGGTCGCCGGCCTCGGGCTGCTCGTCATGCCACTCCTCCCCGTCATCGGTCGTGAAGTGAACGGCGCGCGGATCTGGGTGCGGTTCGGGCCGATCAACTTCCAACCGGGCGAGTTCGCCAAGATCGCCCTCGCCATCTTCATCGCGAGCTACCTCGCCGAGAAGCGCGACATGTTGTCCACGACCCGCTTCGGTCGCGGCTCGTTCGCCGTTCCCGAACCCAAACACCTCGCACCGGTCGCCGTCGCGTGGGTTGCGTCGCTCGTCGTGATGGTCGCCGAGAAGGACCTCGGCTCGTCGTTGCTCTTCTTCCTCCTCGTCGTCGTCATGTTGTGGGTCGCCACCGATCGCACGCTGTACCTGATCGGCGGGCTCGTCGTGTTCGGGCTTGGCGGTTGGGTGGCGTCTCGCACGTTCGGCCACGTCGAAGACCGGATCGCGATCTGGTTGGACCCGTGGGCCGACCCGAAAGGGGATGGCTTCCAGCCCGTCGAGGCCACCTTTGCGCTCGCCAACGGCGGGATCACCGGCACCGGTCCCGGCCGGGGTCAGCCCTACCGAATCCCCGAGATCGAAACCGACTTCATCTTCGCGGCGATCGGCGAGGAGCTCGGTCTCGTCGGATCGACCGCCGTGCTCATCGCGTTCGTCGCCATCGCGGCCGCAGGCCTCCGGATCGCGCTGTCGGCCAGCGACGACTTCGGGACCCTGCTCGCGACCGCGCTGTCGACCCTGCTCGCCGTCCAGGCCTTCGTGATCATCGGCGGCGTCATCCGGGTCGTCCCGCTGACCGGGATCACCCTTCCGTTCGTCTCCTACGGCGGATCTTCACTCGTCGCCAACTGGGTGCTCGTGGCGCTGCTTCTCCGGGTCTCTCACGACGGCGCCGCCCGACCTGTTCGCCCTACAGAAGCCGAGCTCGTGTCGTGAGCCCGCAGATCCGGCGCCTCGGGATCGGCATCCTCGTCGCGTTCGCCGTGCTCTTCGTGCAGCTCAATCGGATTCAGGTCTTTGCCGCCGAAACCCACGCCGAACATCCCGCCAACAGCCGGCCCCTCGTCGACGACTTCGGCGCAGCCCGCGGCGAGATCCGTGCCGCCGACGGAACCGTCCTGGCCCGAAGTATCGATCTCGATGACGGCGCGTTCGACCGGCGCCGCGAGTATCCGCTCGGCGACTTGTTCGCCCATCCCGTTGGCTACGTCTCATTCCAGGCGGGCGCCGATGGGATCGAACAGCGTTACGACAACGAGCTCACCGGCGAGGGGGCGTCACTGCGGGACGGTCTTCGCGAGTTGCTGGGCCGAGAGACCGGCACGGCAGACGTCAACACCACGCTGTCGGTCGAGTTGCAGCGGGCGGCACGCGAGGCGCTCGGCGAGCGTGAGGGGTCGGTCGTCGTCCTCGACCCGACGACGGGCGCCGTGCTCGCAATGTGGTCCTGGCCGACTTTCGACCCGAACCAGTTGGCCGACGTCGACGCCAACGCCGCGGCTGCAGCCCGGGCCGATCTGCTCGCCGATCCCGCCAACCCGCTTCTGCCTCGGACCGTCCGAGAGAGCTACTTCCCCGGGTCGACGTTCAAGATCGTGACGGCCGCGGCGGCGCTCGAAGAACGAGTCGTCGGACTCGATTCGCCCATCTTCCCCGACTCGAGCGGCTACATCGCCCCACTGACCGACCGGCCCTTCCGGAACTTCGGCGGGTCCACCTGCGGTGGGCCGCTCCGGGATCTGATCCGACGCTCCTGCAACACGGGGTTCGCGCAGCTCGCCGTCGAGCTCCTCGGAGGTGAGGCGCTGGTCGACACCGCAGAGGACTTCGGCTTCAACGAACGTCCCCCGATCGACTTCCCCGCTGTTGCCGAGGCGGTCATGCCGTCGGATTTCGGGGCTGAGCTCGGCCGTGACGTCGAGGTCGACCCTCGCCTGGTCGAGCAGATCGGTGCCAACCGGATCGAACCTGTCCCACTGACCGACGACATGCCGTCGCTCGCCCAGTCGTCATCGGGGCAGTTCGACGTGCGGGCCACGCCGCTGCAGATGGCGCTCGTCGCCGCGGCCGTCGCCAACGACGGCGAGGTGCCCACCCCGCATCTGGTCGACACCGTCGTCGACTCGACCGGTGACGTGCTGCATCGCGGCGAGACCGGGGCCTGGCTCCGAGCAATGGACGGTTCGACCGCCCTCGCGCTCCGGGAGGCGATGGTCGGCGTCGTCACGTCCGGCACGGGCACGGCGGCTGCAGTCGATGGACTCGTCGTTGGCGCCAAGACAGGCACCGCCCAGGTGGGCGAAGGGATCGATGCAACCCATGCCTGGACGATCGCCTTCGCTGGGCCGACGATCGACGACCCGCAGTTGGCGATCGCCGTCCTCGTCGAAGCCGACGAGGCCGTCGGCGAACAAACCGGCGGCCGAGTCGCCGCTCCGATCGTCGCCCAGATCCTCACCACCTGGATGGGGTCTTGACCCCATCGGCGGGCTCGATCTGCGTTTCAGAAACAACGGTTGTACGATCTTTCGGTCATGTCCGACGCCCCTTACGAGACGCTCGCGGACCGGTACGAACTGCATCGCCAGCTCGCCACCGGTGGTTCTGCCGACGTGTTCTTGGCGCGCGATCAGCTGCTGAACCGGCCGGTCGCCGTCAAGGTCCTCAGCGACGAGTTGGCGGCGGACGCCGATTTCGTTGAGCGGCTTCGCCGAGAGGCCCAGCTCGTCGCAAGCCTCAACCACCAGAACATCGTGGCGGTCTTCGATCAAGGCGAGGAAGAGGGCGCGCCGTTCATCGTCATGGAGTACGTCGAAGGCCGCAGCCTTGCCGACATCCTCCGGGCCGAGGGCCGCCTGCACCCCGATCGTGCCGCCACCATCGCGGTCGACGTCGCCGCAGCGCTCGACGCCGCCCATCGCCAGGGCATGGTCCACATGGACGTCAAGCCCGGCAACGTGTTGATCACGCCCGACGGCCAGGTGAAGCTCGCCGACTTCGGCATCGCCAAGGCGCTGACCGCCGGCACGACCACTGACCACACCGAAGAGGGCGGCACCGTCCTCGGGACGGCCACCTATCTCTCGCCAGAGCAGGCCCAAGGCCAGAAGGTCGATCCGCGCAGCGACGTCTACTCCCTTGCCGTCGTGCTCTACGAGATGATGACGGGTCGCCCGCCGTTCATTGGCGACTCGTCGGCTGAGATCGCTCGCCAGCACGTGCAAGAAGCGCCGCAGCCGCCTCGCAAGCTCGGTGTCGACATCGCACAGTCGCTCGAGGCGATCACGCTCAAGGGTCTCGCCAAGAGCCCCGTCAATCGGTACCCGTCGGTCCGCAACTTCGCCGCCGATCTCAAGCGGTATCTGGGTGGGGCGCACTCACTCCACGGAGGTGGCGCCGCATCGTCGAAGCCCGCTGCGGCGGCCGGGGGAGCAGCCGCAGCCGCTGCGCCGACCCAAGCGCCACAGGCCGAAGCTCCGCAACGCCCGGCACGCCCGGTCACCGGGCGATCGACCCCGCCGGATGATCACGACCGCACGCAGGTGCTTCCGGGCGCCGCGCCCACCGCGCCGGCGGCACGCCCGTCCGCGATGGAGGTTGCCACTCGGCAGGCCGAGCCCACCACGCTCGATGCCGAGCCCGTTCCCGCGCAACCCCAGCAGGTGATCGTCCGATCCGACGACACCTGGAAGCGCAACATCTTGTTCTTCGGTGCGCTGATGGTGTTGCTCGTGCTTCTCGCCTTCCTCGCCGACGCGTTTCTCGACGTGCTCCGTGAGGACGACAGCGAAGTCACCGACAGCACGGTTCCCGCCCTCGACGAGGACGGGCAGGTGACCGTCCAGAACCT
This sequence comes from Acidimicrobiales bacterium, assembly GCA_020629635.1. Lineage (GTDB taxonomy): Bacteria > Actinomycetota > Acidimicrobiia > Acidimicrobiales > SHLQ01 > SHLQ01. The sequence goes on from JAHDCX010000002.1 coordinate 11,244, forward strand.
CATCAATTTCGAGCGGGATCAGGCGATCAGCTTCGTCGAGGCCCAGGGTCTGGTCCCCGAACTCGTCTTCGAGCCGAACGCCGACGTCCCCGAAGGCCGGGTGTCCGCCCAGAACCCGGTCGCCGGCGCGATCGTTGCGCCGGGTTCGACCGTGGTCATCACGGTCAGCGAGGCCGAAGGTCAGATCGAAGTACCGCCGCTGATCGGCGAGACGAAAGAAGACGCGGTTCGACAGCTCGGCCGCCTCGGCTTCACCGCCGACATCAGCGAAGTCGACGACGACGTTCTGCCGGCCGGCGAGGTGAAGAGCCAGTCGCCGTTGCCGGGGGAGACCGCCGAACGAGGCACGGTGGTGTTCCTCGAGGTGTCGCTCGGCCCGTCCGAACGTACCGTTCCGGATCTCACGGGCGTGCCGCTCAACGAGGCGCTCAATCAGCTCTTCGAGCTCGACTTCCGCTTCATCCAGCTCGATGAGGCCGATCCCGAGGTCGAGGAGGGCACCGTCATTCGCTCCGAGCCCGCAGCCGGTTCGCTGTTGCGCGGCGGCGAGTCGGTGACGATCTACGTGTCGAGCGGTCTCGCTCGGATTCAGGTGCCGGCCCTGGAGGGTCTGCTCGTCGATTCCGCTCGTCAGGAGCTCCAGGGTCTCGGGTTCGAGGTCGCCACGGACTTCATCGAAGTCACCGACCCGAGCCAGGTGAATCGGGTGGTTGGTCAGTCGCCGCCGCCCAACATCGAGCTGCGTGAGGGCGACATCGTCACCATCGTGATCGGCCAAGAACCTCCTCCGGAGGAGACGACGACCACGACCACGACGGCGCCGACGACCACCACCACGACGACGACCACCACCACGACCGAAGCCCCCGCCGACGGCTAGGACTCGGGATCTGTGGACGCTCAGCCCCGCTCAGCGGGGCTGGCAGTCCACAGAAGCCACTCAGGTGCGGGCGAGGAAGTTCTTCAGCAGGTCGTGGCCGGCGTGAGTCAGGATTGATTCGGGGTGGAACTGCACCCCTTCGACGTCGTGCTCACGATGGCGGAGACCCATGATCAACCCGTCAGAGGACTCCGCGGTGATCTCCAGCGCGTCGGGCACGGTGGCGCGATCGACGATGAGCGAGTGGTAGCGGGTGGCCTCGAGCGGGTTGGGTAGCCCCGCGAAGACCCCGCGGTCGGTGTGGGTGATCGACGATGTCTTGCCGTGCATGACATCGGGCGCCCGGACGACGTCGCCGCCGTACACCTCACCGATGCACTGCAGCCCAAGGCACACGCCGAACAGCGGCCAGCGACCCGGCGCTGCGCCGATCAACTCGTTGCTGATCCCGGCGTCGTCGGGCGTTCCGGGGCCGGGGCTGATGAGAATCCCATCGGGATCCATGGCCTCGACGCCGGCGAGGTCGATCTCGTCGTTGCGGTGCACGATCGGGTTTGCGCCGAGCTCCCCGAGGTACTGGACCAGGTTGTAGACGAACGAGTCGTAGTTGTCGATGACCAGGATGTCGGGCACGACGATGCCTCGTCAGCGAAGACGGGTGGCAGTGATGATGCCGCCGAGGATGAACAGCAGCCCAAGCAGCGTGTACCCGTTGTGGGTGGCCCCCGGGAGGATCACCCGGGTGTAGTTGAGGAAGATCACGAGCATGCCCACGCCGAGCAGGCCGAAGAGCGTGTAGGTGACCCACGGCGGCGATGGGGTGGTGTCGATCTCGCGCACCGTTTCGACCTGGCGGATGTTGTGCGGCTGCGTGCCCTTGGGCGTGACGCGCCCGCCTTGGACCTTGCGCTTCTTCGGACTTGCCATAGCGCTTCATCGTAGCTGCGAGGGGTCCGCACGATCGAAGTTACATCGATGTGGTTCTCCCCAACTTTCCACACAGCCTGTGGATAACCCGGCGACGGTGGGGTGAACACTGGGTGGACGTCCACAAGATCCACAACGTTTCCCACAGGGTGCCCGGTCGTGGGGACAGGGGTGGAATTCCCTGTTCTTCCGGTGCATCAACGTGCGCAATGTTGCTGATGTTGCCAATGTTGTTTGTGGGGTTCCACAACGTGGAACGAGGGGCGCGCAAACCAGCCCGACCCCTGTGGATGACGGCGGCCGACGGCGAATCAGCGCCAGGCGAGGCTCACTCGACGGGAGCGACGAGATCCATTTCCTGCATGCAGTGACGGGGCGGATCGGGCTCCTCGTCGGGCGCCACGGTCATCCGCACCTCGGTCCCACAGATCGCACACCGGTACATGATCTTGACTTTGCGGAGCTCCCCGGGCGGCGGAGGCTCGGGGATTGGAGCGGCCATCCCCCGCAGAATCGCGAGACCGGAACGGATGATCACGTACCCGAACACGAACGCAAGGATCCAATTGATGATCGGGATCCCGAAGAGCTCCATGGTTGCTCAGTGTACGAACGCTGGCGGCGCCTACAGGCCCGAATACCAGTCGTAGCCGCGCTCCCACCAGTAGTCGGGGGTGCGCTCGTCGCTGAACATGATGGTCCCGATGCGCTTGATCTGTTTGATGCCGTACTTGAGTGGTGTCGCCAGCCGAAGCGGCGCGCCATGAAGTTGGGTCAACGGCTCGCCGTTGAGCTCCCACGCAAGCAGCGTCTGGGGATGCAGCATCGAGTCCCGGTCGAGGCTCACGTAGTAGTCGCCATCGGGGGTTTCCATGCCGACGATCGGCGCCGCAGCCTCGTCCTCGTACCAGGACGCGAAGTTGGCGAACGGGGTGCCGCCCCACGTGACGATCTCACTCCAGCCCTCGACGCATTTGTGTTCGACGGTCAGTTCGACGAACGGGAGCTCGCGGATGTCGTCCATCGTGTGCGTCCCGATCGTGTCGCCCGATCGCCCGACGACCTCGAGCTGCCAGCGGTCGAGGTCGATCTCGTCCCGTACGCCGTGGCGTCCGTTCACCCGGATCGGTCGAGCCTGCGACGGGTCGAACGTCGGTGCCATCCGGTCCGGGTCGTACAAGGCCTGCCAGATGTCGCCGTTCAGTTCGTGCACGTCCCGAAGAATGCCCGGGATTCGGTTGTCGGCCGGTTGGCCCTGGATCCACCGCCAGCCGCCATACCCGGCGGCGACACCGGCCAGTCCGGTCAGAAACGACCGACGCGAGCGGCGACGGAACTCCGCCTCGGAGATGGTCTCCACAGCGTTGGTTGGTTCGTTGCCTTCGGGGGTTGCTGCTTCAGCCACGATCGAGCTCCCATCCCGTCACCATCGACCAGAAGTTGCCGAAGCCAGCCCGCACCACCTGGACGAGGTGGACGACGAAGAAGGCGAGAAACGACATCGTCACGACGAAGTGGATCAGCCGGGCGGACTGGTACCCGCCGAACATCGTCGTCAGCCAGGCGAGCTGCGTTGGCTTGTAGATCGCGAACCCGGTCGCGACAGCCAAGAACCCGAGCACGATCACCCCGCTGTACGCGAGCTGCTGCAACACGTTGTACTTGCCCTGGGGCGGGGCGTCCTTGCGGATCCCGAGATCGTGCAAGAACACCGCCCACGCGTTGGAGAGTTCGCTGCGTCGCGGAATCAGGTGGCGCCACTCCCGGCTGGCCGCGAGGTAGGCGACGTACAGCAGGCCGTTGATGAGGAAGATCCAGCCGAAGCTGAAGTGGAAGGCCATGCCCCGGGCGAGCTTGCGGTCGAGTTGGAGGACGTCGTAGAAGCCCTCGGGGAACAACGTCTCCTCGCCGAATCGGACTGACGGGATCCGGCTCACGTCGAACGACCAGTAGATCCGCAGGCCCGACCAGATCATGATCGTGAGGACCGGAAAGTTGATCCAGTGCATCCATCGGATCGCCCGGGAGTGCTTTCTCCGGGCGAGTCGAGGCGCAGGCTCGACATCGTTGGCCGACGTCGGCGGTGGTTCGGTGATCGTCATGGTGGGACCCCTCGTGGCGGACAGGGTGGTAATCCCGTCGGCGCCGCCAAGGCTTCCATGAAACGGCCTGCTGTTCGGAGATTTTCACATCCTCCGATACACTCATCTGCGCCCGGGGCCATAGCTCAGTTGGTAGAGCGCTTGCTTTGCAAGCAAGATGTCGGGAGTTCGATTCTCCCTGGCTCCACATTTCGGACCTGCCCACACCGCCTGACCGCCGCGTCGCGGTCCGCGTCACGCCGGACGCGCTGCGGTGGGTGCGCCGGGGACATCCCTGGATCTGGTCCGACTCGGTGACCCGGGCGTCCATCCCGGACGCTCCCAGCGGGTCGCTCGCCGTGGTTTTCAACGACGACCGAGGGTTCGAAGCCATCGGTCTGTGGGACGCCGACTCTCCGATTCGGGTCCGGGTGCTCCATCGGGGCGCACCGACCCCGATCGACCAGTCCCATTGGGATCATGTCGTCAGCCGGGCAGCTGAGGGTCGAGGCAGCCTCGACGCAGCCGGCACCACAGGATGGCGATGGCTCCACGGCGAGGCCGATGGGACGGGTGGCCTCGTGGCCGACCGCTACGACGGCACGGTCGTGCTCAAGCTGTACTCGACGGCCTGGTTTGCTCATCTGCGCCCAGTCGTCGCCGCCCTCTGTTCCGATCCCCGAGTCGACCGCGTCGTCGTCCGGCTCGCTCGCACGGTCACCCACGCCGCGGCTGAAGTCGGCCTCCGCGATGGTGACGTGCTCTTCGGTCCGCCATTGTCTGGGCCGGTCCGGTTTCTCGAGGACCATCTCGCCTTCGACGCCGACGTCGTCGACGGTCAGAAGACGGGCTGGTTTCTCGACCAGCGGGACAACCGGCGTCGTGTTGGCGACTGGTCCGCCGGGGCACGAGTCCTTGACGTGTTCTCCTGTACGGGCGGTTTCTCCGTCCATGCCGCGGCCGGCGGTGCGACGAGCGTGCACAGCGTCGACATCGCGGGCCCTGCGATCGACGCCGCTCAGCGGAGCATGGCGCTCAACCGGGATCGAACCGCCGGAAGCGAACATCGCACGACGGTTGGCGATGCCTTCGAGGTCATGGCCGCCTGCGCAGCTCGAGGCGAGACGTACGACATCGTCGTGGTCGACCCGCCATCGTTCGCTTCACGCGACCGGGATCGCGACCGGGCGATTCGGGCCTACAGAAAGCTCACCGAACTCGCGCTCGACCTGCTCACCGATGGCGGACGACTGTTCCAGGCGTCGTGTTCGTCGCGGGTTGGCGAGGACGACCTGATCGCGGTGATCGACGCGGCGCTTCGGGCCCGTGGCGCGTCACTTTCCGACCGCGGCGTGCATGGCCACGGCATCGACCACCCCGTGACCTTCGCCGAAGGGCACTACCTCACGGCCGTCACCGGTCTGGTGCACCACCGTCAGTGATCGATACGGTCCCTCTCAAATGTCCGACAACCGCCGATTGATCTCCATGATGGTCAGAAGCGGTGTCGCTGCGGGAATCGTTGCGGTACTGCTCGTCGTGTGGATCAGCGCGACCTCGATCGGTTCGCCCGAGGACAGCGTCGAGACCGCCGCGCTCGCGCCGACAACGGTGCCGAAGGCAGCCGACGACCCGCCGACCTCCGACACCGATGCCGGTCGCAGCTTTGGTGCGCCCACCGAAACCGAGCCTGACGGTGGCGGGTCGGGGCTCGTGATCGAATCCGCGGATCCAGTCTCTTCGCTCGAGTCGAGCGGACCCGCGGGCGCGTCCCCCTCGACCGACACAAACACCGCCGGAGCGGTGGGATCGCCAGGAGCGACAAACGGCGCGTCGCCCTCGGGAGCGGCGCCGGTGCGGATCGCGCCGGCCAGCTGTGGGGCCGTCGGCGCCCCGGTCAGCCAGACCGCTCCCTTCACCGGCGAACCCGCCTCCATCCCTGCGGGGTTTCCGGCTGTCGTCGTCAAGGTCTCGAACAACTCCTCGGCGAGTCGATCAGCGCTGATCGGACTCGACGACGCCGACATCGTCATCGAAGAGCGCATCGAAGCCAATGCGACACGTTTCGCCGCCGTCTTCCACTCTTCGCTTCCCGAGAACGTGGGTCCAGTACGAAGTGGGCGCACGACCGACATCGACGCGATCGCCAACCTCGGCACGCCGGTACTCGGCTACTCCGGTAGCAACCCCGGTGTCGCTCGCCAGTTTGCGCATGCCGCGGACCTCGGCCTCTTCGTTCCGGTGATCAACACCGACCGCGCCCCCTTCGCTCGGGACAGCCGGTATCGGGCGCCGGACAATCTCTTCGTCGATCCGACGGCGCTCGGTGGCTGCGGAAGCGGGGGGACTCCGACACCCATCTTCCGCTACGGCCCCGCCACATCGACCTCCGCCCAGACGGCCGGGTCGGTCTCGTTCGACGCTCGATCCCCGTTCCGGTTCGATTGGGACGGAAGCGCCTGGGTGCGAAGCCAGGACGGGTGGGCGCACACCACCCGCACCGGCGCACCGCTCGCTGTCGACAATGTGCTGGTCGCGTTCGTCGACTACGTGCCGTCCACCATCGACACGTCGTCGGTCGACGCCAAGTCGATCGGTAGCGGCGATGTCTGGCTGCTCCGCAACGGCACCATCACCACCGGATCGTGGATTCGTCCGGCACCGTCGTCACCGTGGACGCTCGAGGGCAGCGATGGCACGCGGCTCACGGTCGAGACCGGAACCACCTGGATCGTGCTCGCTCCTGCCGGATCGGCCAGCTGGAACTGAGCTCGAGTCCCGGCCGGGGTCAGGGAAGGGCGACCTCGTTGTTGGGTCGTCCAGGACCGTCCTGTGGCTGGCCGAACATGTTCGAGTTGAGCCGGGCCGAGTTGCAGATCTCGACCATCAGCTCGCCAAGGCCCTCGGGGTCATCGCTCTGCTGTCCCTGCGGGCCCAGCACCCAGCCTTCGGCTACGGCGACGCGATCGCCGACGACGTCGAAGACTCGGCCGGTGATCCCGGCGGACTCGGGCGACGCCAGCCACGTGACGAGGTTGGCGATCCAACGCGGATCCATCTGACCCTTCTGCTCGTCGGTCAGCGAATCGAAGCCGGGAAGGTTCTCGGTCATGCGGGTCAGGGCGGCGGGAGCGATCGCGTTGCAGGTGACGCCGTAGCCAGCCAGCTCCATCGCCGTGATCGTGGTGAATGCGGCGATGCCCGCCTTGGCAGCGCCGTAGTTGGACTGGCCAACGTTTCCGTAGATGCCTGACGGCGACGACGTGTTGATGAGTCGGGCGTCTCGCGGCGCGCCCGCCTTGGACTGCTCACGCCAATAGACGGCGGCGTGGTGGCTCGGCGCGAAGGTGCCCTTGAGGTGCACGTTGATGACGGCATCCCAATCGGACTCCTCCATCTTGAAGACCATCCGGTCCCGCAGGATCCCCGCATTGTTGATGAGGATGTCGAGGCCACCGAACGTGTCGATCGCCTGATCAATCATGGCCTTGGCCTCGCCGAAGTCCGCCACGTTCGCGCCATTGACGACCGCTTCGCCACCGAGGGCAGCGATCTCGTCGACAACCGACTGCGCCGGACTGACATCGCCGCCGCTGCCGTCGACGTCGCCGCCCAGGTCGTTGACGACGACCTTCGCGCCACGCGATGCGAGCGAGATCGCGTGTTCACGGCCGATACCTCGGCCGGCGCCGGTCACGATCGCCACACGTCCTTCACACAGTCCACTCATGATCGCCTCGGTTTCTTGGTTGTTCGACTCGGGTGCGGCCAATCAGCGTACTCAGTCGGGCCGGCCGTTTACCCGCCGGTAACAGAAGGCTCCCGCTTGCCAGCGTGAGGTTGTCTGGCCCTACACTCACGCACGGCGGGTGGGCGGCTCGGACCGGGTCGAGGGGACTGCGGTTTGCGAAGCCAAGAGAGGACACTGCACAACCATGGGTCGGCGACCAAATCCCCAGCGTAAAGAAGAGCTGCTCGACGAGATCCTGGAGTACGTCCAGGCAAACGGCGTCGGTGGCATGTCCATGCGGCCCCTGGCCACGGCGCTCGACGTGAGCACCTACACGCTCACCTACCAGTTCGGTTCGAAGGAGGGCATGCTTGCTGCACTGCTCGAGCGCATCCATCAGTCCGAGCGCGGCCGCGAATACAACGCTCCTGGCCTCACCACCGCGGAGCGCATCGAATGGCTGTGGAAGGAACTGCAGACCGAAGAAGGCGAGTCCTTCCATCGACTCCGTCTCGAGGTCGGCGTGTCGGCGGGCCTGCGCGACTTGCGCGCGGCCGTCGTTGCGGACGCACCAGAACGTGTGGCCGGGGTCGACCCGCGTCGCATCACGGACTCGACCTACTCGGTGCTCGAAGGCACATTGCTGTGGGCCACGATCGAAGGCCTCATCGTCGACTGGATGAGCTCCGGTCAGCGCGAGCACGTCGCTGCCGCGTTCGAGAAGCTGATCGTCGATTTGCGAGCGCTCAGCCCGAGCCCGCAATCAGCGGCTCGAGTGTGAGCTCGGGCCGCTCGGCGACGAGTCGGTCCAACCAGTACGGGCTCTCGAACAGGGCCAGCATCGTGCCGTCGGCTCGCTGAAGCACGTCCACGCCCTGCATGGCGCGCAGCTCGTTGCGTGAGCCGTCATCGGTGCGTCGCGCCACGGAGTAGTTCGTCATCGAGAGTTCGACCGGGGCGCCGAACTCGTTCTCGAGTCGGTGGGTCGCCACCTCGAACTGCATCGGTCCGACCGCGGCCAGCACCGGGGCCTGATCGCCGATGTCGGGGTCGCGGAGCACTTGGACGACGCCCTCCTCGTCGAGCTGGGTGACGCCGGACCGAAACTGTTTGAAGCGGCTGGTGTCGGTGACGCGTGCGATGGCGAAGTGCTGCGGAGCAAAGGAGGGGATCGGAGCGAACTCGACCTGTTCGTCGGTCCACAACGTGTCGCCGATCCGCACGTCGTTGGCGTTGACCAGCCCGACGATGTCGCCCGGCCAGGCGATGTCGAGCGTCTCGCGGTCTGTGCCGAATGCGGTGTGGGCGTACTTGGTGGCCAACGGCTTTCCGGTCGACTCGTGGGTCACAACCATGCCGCGTTCGAAGCGTCCTGAACACACCCGGAAGAACGCGGTGCGGTCTCGATGAGATTTGTCCATGTTGGCCTGCACCTTGAACACGAACCCGGAGAACGGGGCGTCGAGCGGGCGAGGGTCGCGCTCGGGGACGGCTTTGGCTGATGGTGCGGGCGTGAGATCGACGACGGCGTCGAGCAGCAGCCGCACCCCGAAGTTGGTGAGCGCCGACCCGAAGAACACCGGGGTCGTGACGCCGGCGAGGAAGGTCTCCTCGTCGTAGCTCGAGCCGACGGCTTCGAGCAGTCCGACCTCGTCGACCGCATCCTCGTAGAGCGAGCCTTCTTCGGCGCGAGCGCGGTCGGGTTCGACCACCTCTTCGGGAGCCATGGTCGAGCCTCGGGCTGTCCGGGTGAAACGGACGAAGTCGCCGGTCCGCTGGTCGAGCACACCGCGGAACTCGGTGTCCGCTCCCACGGGCCAGGACAGGGGGGTCGGCGTGAGGCCGAGTTGTTCTTCGATGTCATCGAGCAGCTCGAGCGGCTGCAGCGCCGGGCGATCCCACTTGTTGATGAACGACAGGATCGGGATCTCTCGATCACGGCAGACCTCGAACAGCTTCAGCGTCTGCGGCTCGATGCCCTTGGCTGCGTCGAGGACCATGACCGCGGCGTCGGCCGCAGCCAACACCCGGTAGGTGTCTTCGGAGAAGTCGCGGTGGCCCGGAGTGTCGAGCAGATTGATCACGTGATCGCGGTACGGGAATTGCAGCACGGTTGAGGTGATCGAGATGCCGCGTTGCTGCTCGAGTTCCATCCAGTCAGACGTCGCCGACCGTCGACCGCCACGCGCCTTCACCGTTCCGGCCTCGTTCCCGAGCGCGCCGCCGTACAGGAGGAACTTCTCGGTCAGGGTTGTCTTGCCGGCGTCGGGGTGACTGATGATCGCAAACGTGCGACGTCTGGTCGCCTCGGTCAGGATCTCGGCGGAGGTCGGTTCGGACACTCGATCAGCCAATCGTCGCCCCGGCGGAGCGGCAACCCTCAGACGACGATTGCGTCGAGAGCGATCTGACCTGCCCCGGCCTCACGAACGGCGTTGAGGACAAAGGTCGAACGGCTCAACGCGTCGGGTGTCGCACCATCGATCGCCGCGAGGGTGCATCGCACGGCATCGGTTTCTGGTGAGCACGACCAGCCCCCGCTGTCTGCCACGGTGAGGTCGAGGCCGCTCTCGGTCACGAGCACGGTGATGTTCTCGCCAGGACCGCCCCGGTTGACGAGGGTGACAACGACGGGTTCGGGGCCGGGATTGATCGGGCCTCCGACGGCGATGTCCACCGACACCTGAGCGGGAGGCAGCGTCGTCGTGGTCGTCGTTGTCGTGGTGGTGGTCGTTGTTGTCGTGGTCGGTGCGGCGGTGGTTGGTGCGGCGGTCGTCGTCGGAGGAATCGTGGTGGTGGTGGTCGTCGTCGTCGTCGGAATCGTGGTGGTGGTGGTCGTGGTCGTGGTCGTGGTCGTGGTGGTCGTCGTCGTTGTTGTTGTTGTTGTTGTTGTTGTTGTCGTTGGCGCGGCAGTGGTCGTCGTTTCGGGCGCCGCGGTTGTCGTGGTGGAGGTTGTCGTGTTCCGGGCGGCGATCGCCTGGGCCGCCATCGGTCCGGCTACGGCACCGGTGACTCCTGCACTCATCGTCAAGGCCACGACGACGCGCAACGAGAAGAAGCCGAGAAGCAGAATGATCAGCTTTCGGAAACGCCCGTTCTTTCGGTCCTCGGCCATGGGAATCGCGTCAGTTGAGCTCGATGATTCCGAGACGGACGGCGCTCAGCACCGCATGGGTGAGGCTCTGGGTGTCGAGTCGGCGATAGATCGCGTTCAGATGGTTGTGGACCGTTTTCTGCGCAATCCCGAGTTCTCGCGCGGTCTGCTTCGTCGTCATGCCGTCGGCAATCAGCTGCAGGATCTCGATCTGTCGGCTCGACAGGATCTCCTCCTCGTCCGTGCTCTCGGCGCCGCCGGTGACGGCCAACATCGAGCTCGCAAGTTCAGGGGTGAGCGCGGTCAGGCCCTCGCCAGCTGCACTCACGGTTCGGTGCACGTCCGCAAACGACGAACCCTTGGTCAAGAACCCGACCGCGCCTGCACGAAGGGCTTCCTGGGTCTTGGCGACGTCGTCGTGCATGGTGAGCACGACGACCTTGGTGTCAGGGAAGCGTTCGGTGATCCGACGGGTCGCCGCGGCGCCGTCGAGGACCGGCATCGACAGGTCCATGAGGACCACGTCGGGCGACAGCTCCTCGACCAGGGCAACAGCCTCTTCGCCGTTCTCGGCCTCGCCGACGACCTCTTCACCAGCCGACTCGAAGGCGCGACGAACGCCTTCACGAAGGATCTGATGATCGTCGGCAAGCAGGATTCGTAGTGGCATGGTCAGACTCCTTCGATCACTCCACTGTGGTCCGGTCGATGGTCACCGTGACGGATGTGCCGTCGCCGGGCGTGCTGTCGATGTCGATCTCGGCGCCGATGGCGTCGGCGCGCTCACGCATGCCAACCAGGCCGTAGGCCGTGTCGCGGACACCCGTCTTCAGGTCGAAACCCCGACCGTTGTCGGTCACTCGGAGCATGGCGACGGCGGGTTCGACCCGCCAGAGGATCTCGACAAACGACGCCTTGGCGTGCTTGTCGATGTTGTTGAGCGCCTCCTGGGTGATGCGCAACAACTCGTTCTCGATGGGTACCGGCAGCGCGTTCTCGTCGCCTTCGACGACGAGGTCGATCTCGATGCTTCGACGACTCGTGAAGCGATCGATCACCTCTTTGACCACCTCGCGGAATGGTCGATCCGCGGACACCGACGTGCGCAGCGACCGCAACGTTTCTCTCAGCTCGTCGATCGCGGTCTGCACGTCACCGTGGAGCCGGTTGAGCTCGTCGCTCGCTTCGTCGTCCGACGCGAGTCGTTCGACCTCGAAGCTGATGTAGGTCAGCCACTGGCCGATCCGGTCGTGGAGATCGCGTGCGATGCGGGATCGTTCTTCTTCGGCGCCGAGCGTGCGGAGCCGGCCGAACCATCGGGCGTTGTCGATGCTCAACGCAATGACGTCGGTGAGTCCGGCGAGCAGCGTTGCCGCCGAGTCGGGGAAGGGCCCGCCCGCTCGTTCGACGGCGATCACGCCAACAACACGGTCACGGGTCCGAAGGGGTGCGTAGATGCCCGACGTCGACGCCGGATCCAGCCCGAGGCCGGCGATCTGATCTCGTCGGACGACGTGGTCTCGGCCGACGGCGTCCGCTAGGAGTTCGGGGAGTTCGTCGGCGTCGATCGATGGGCGAAACGCGCACCCGTCGGTCACCTGCGCCTCGTACGTCTTGCCGGCGTCGGTCGAGAGAATGCACAGCACGTCCGGCTCGATCGCTTCGTGGATCTGCTCGCGGGTGGTGTTGAGGGCGTCGCGGAGGTCGAGTGCGGTCGGGATCGTTCGGGCGACTCGATTCAGGATCGACAGTAGGTCGTTCGTCTCGGCGAGATTGTCGACTCGACCTGCCAGTGCGAGGCGTCGACGCTCGGCGTCGAGCAGGCGTGCTCGGGCGAAACCCGCGAAGAGAATGGCGGCGATCGTTGCCACGACCACGCCGAGTGCGGCCTGAGAGGTCCATTGCGGATCAGCTCCGGTGAGGATGGCGGTGATCCACGTGCCGATCAGGCCGACCCCGAAGCAGGCCGCACCGATCCCGGCACCCCAACCGAAGCTCGCCACCGTCGCTGCCGCAAGAAGCGCAAAGGCGAACGGGCTCACGAGCCCGTCCGACACGCCGATCGCCAGGCCCAGGATCAATCCGTCGGTGACGGGTTTGATGCGATGGAGTCGGCGCCCCGACGCCAGCTTGAGCGGGAGCATGGATCGCCAGGTCGTGAAGAACAAAACGAGCGTCGTCGTCACGACGATGGCGAGGTCGCCATCGGCGGAGCGGGCGGCACCGAAGAGGATCCCGAAGAGCACCGCGGTCCATCGCAACGCGGCGATGGTGGGCGAGACCGTTGCCTTGACCGACGGGGGCAGGTCGAACTCGAGGGTGGAGTCGTCTGCGCCACCGTGGCGCAGAACCTGCAACGCGCTCGCGGCGTCGGCGACCGACACCGGCGGTTCGGCGCCAGCGCGCGGGCTGTCGACGATCTCCAGATCGATCGTGTCAAGCGTGTCGGTTGCGGTCATTGCGTCTGCGTTCAGTGGTTTCGTCCCGCCAGAAAGTGGGCCAAAGTGCCCAGTCCTTCTGACGAGTCGGCAGCCACAGGTGTCGCGTTGAGATGTTTGAGAGATTTCTCGGTCAGCTGCGCAATCTCTGTTTCGACCAGTCCCACCGCCCCAGTCTCGTGGAGAACGGTGTGAATGTCGGCGATGTCCGCGTCGGTGACCGCTGGTCCGACGCGATCGAGAATGGCCTGTTGTGGCGCCGAGGCGGCGGCTCGGGCGTGCGCCAGGAGCATGGTCGGCTTCGCTTCACGAAGGTCGTCTCCGACAGGTTTTCCCGTTTGTTCGGGGGTTCCGAAGACGCCAAGCAGGTCATCGCGGAGCTGAAAGGCGATCCCGAGTGGCGTGCCGATCGCCTCGAATGCGTCCTCGAGGTCGTCGCGTCCGGTGAGTGCGGCGCCCATCTGGAGAGGACGCACGACGGTGTAGCGAGCGGTCTTGAACTCGACGATGCGACGGGCCGTCGAGAGCTCGACCGGACCGCGCACCGATCCGGCCACGTCGAGGTACTGGCCGAGGTTGACTTCGACCCGGAGGCGATTCCAGAGGCGACGAACGCTCGGCGCGACATCGGCCAGCAGCACGTCGGACAGGACGAGGGAAATGTCGCCTGCCAGGATCGCGATGGCGTCGCCGTAGCGTCTCGCCTCTCCCGTCCATCCGGCTTCGAGATGCGCCTCGCGGGCGAGGACGTGCGCCGTCGGCATGCCACGTCGACTTGGCGAATCATCCATGATGTCGTCGTGGAACAGGGCAAAGCCCTGAAGGAGTTCGAGCGCCGCGCCGACATCGACAATCGCCGGGTCGGCGGTGTCGCCACCTGCGGCGACGAAACCCCACCAGGCCATCGCCGGCCGAACCCGCTTGCCGCCACCACCAACCAGCCGTTCGATGTGGCCGACGATCTCCACGAGGAGCGGATCGACCACAGACCACTCGGCTCGCCATTGATCGAAGAGTTCGTCGAGGCGACGGTCGACGTGTTGAGCAGGGACCGTCAGCGCTTCGGGGACGCTCATGTCTGTTCGCCCGGCGCGTCGTCGGTCGCGTGCGCGAGATCATCGAGATCGGCGACGATCTGTTCGACCTGTGTCCGGGCCGAGGTGATGCGCCCTCGGCAGAAGCGAATGAGGGTCGAGGCGCGTTCGACACGATCCGCAAGGATGTCGACGTCGAGTGCGTCGTCTTCGAGCTGCGCGAGGATCGAGTCGAGCTCGTCGATCGCTGATGCGTAGGCGAGTTGCTCGTCGTCGGGTTGCTCGGTCGGGGTCGAGGTCGAAGTCATCGGATCTGCTCTTCTGGCGCTGTTGGCGCCGGCGTTGGGTCGGGGTCGGTCATCGTGACCGACGAGATGATCGTTCCGTCGGCGACGCGCGTGACGAGTGTGTCGTCTGGTGCGCAAACCGTCGTGGATCGAACGAGAACTCCGTCGCTGGTCCGGGTGATCGACCAGCCACGGGCGAGCAGCACGGACGGGTCCGATGCACGACGCCGGATCTCGCACCGCTCCAGGGCGGCCTCTGCGTCGCGGAGGCATCGTCTGGCGAGATCCGGGAGTCGCTCGCTTCGGGCGTCGAGTCGGAGGTCGGCGACGACGAGGCCGTCTCGCCCAGCTCGCGCGGCGCGGCGAGCGTCCCGGGTGATGCGATCGTCCGCGGTGGCCAGGGCCGACTCGGCGACGTAGCGGACCCCCGACCAGCGTTGTTCGATGGCCTCGAGATAGCGGCCGACCATCCCCGTCAGCGCTGCGGCGACGGCCGTGGGCGTCTTGAGATTGGTGTGGGCGACTTCGTCGCAGACGGATCGGTCCATCTCGTGTCCGATGCCGGTGATGACCGGGACGGGCGCGTCGGCGATCGTGCGTGCGAGGCGCTCGTTGTCGAACACGGACAGGTCGCCGCGTGAACCACCCCCACGTATCAGCGCGATGACATCGACGGGCTCGCGATACATCGCCCGCAGTCCGGCGATCAGCGCGAACGGGGCGAGCTCGCCCTGCACCCGGGCGTCGACGGCCGTGACCCGAAAGGCGAATCCCGACCCGTCGAGCTCGGTGAGAAAGTCGCCGGCGGCCGCGCTGATTGCACTCGTCACGAGTCCGACCCGGAGTGGAACCATCGGGACCGGTCGTTCCTTGTTGGTCTTCGTGACCCCTTCGGCGTGCAGTCGGGCGATGAGCGCGTCACGTTCGGCGGCCATCGCCGCCAGGAGGTATCGCGGATCGATGCCGGTCATGCGGAGCTGGAGGCGTCCTTGGGGGGCGTAGAAGTCGACCGCGGCCCGAATGCGCACGGCCATGCCATCGGTGAGCCGACCCACGTTCTGCCGCTTGAGTTGGGCATTTACGATCTGGCGCGTCTGGGCGAAGAGCACGACCGAAATCTTGGCCGTGGACGGTGTGCCGGGATCAGACGGTTCGATCAGGTCGAAGTACACGTGGCCCGCCCTCGAACGATTGAGGTTGGAGATCTCCCCTTCGACCCAGAGGTCGTTCGGGAAGAGCTGTTCGACCGCCCCGGCGATCAGTGCGCCGACTTGCGCGACCGAGTAGCTCGTTTCGCCGCGGGGTGGTGGCGGGGGATCGTCGGAGAAGAGTTCGTCCACTGCTCGATGACGGTAGCAACCACGTCGGACACGACCCCGCGACCGTCCTCGGCCGGGTGAGCGCATCACCTCGCCCCGGTGTATCGACGTTGCGTGGATCAATGTTGATCAATGTTGCCGGCACCGTACCGTCGAGGCCATGGACGAACGCCGCATGTTGACCACCGCCGAGACCGCCGCACGGCTCGGCGTGAAGCGAGAGACGCTCTACGCCTACGTGAGTCGTGGCATTCTCGAACGCACCGTCTCCGCCGACGGCCGAACCAGCCTGTACGACCCCGCCGACGTCGATTCCCTCCGAGCTGGGCGACGGACCGACACCCGGGGCGAGCTGCACACGCTGATCGCCACTCGCATCACCCGGGTCGACGACGGCGGACTCGCCTACCGAGGTACGCCGCTCGGTGACCTACTCCGGCAGGGCGGTGACTTCGTCTCGATCGCCGAGCGCCTGTGGGACGCCGAGCCCGAGCCGTGGCCCGCGCCGCGGAGTCACACGATTCCGCCCGACCTCGACCCGATCGACGCCATCCGGATGTCGGTCATTGCGGGATCGGCCGCCGACAAGATGCGCCACGATCGATCGCCGCGTGCGGTTGCGGCGATGGGTCGTTCGATCATCACCGACATGGTCCACGCCGTTTGCTCGCTCAGTGATTCTCGGGATGCATCGGGGTCTGACCCCACGGCAGTGCCGGCGATCGCTGGCCTGGTGTGGCACGGGCTCGCCCGACGCGAGCCGACCGCAGCCGAGCTCCGGCTCGTCGACACGCTGCTCGCCTCGCTCGCCGACCACGGCCTTGCGTCGAGCACGTTTGCGGTTCGGGTCGCAGCTTCGGCTCGCGCGGATCCGTACTCGGCGGTGCTCGCCGGGCTCGGGGTCCTCGGCGGAACGCTCCACGGCGCCGCGAGTGCCGACGTGCACGAGCTCTTCGTCGATGCCGCCTCGGGTGATCCCGAGATCGCCATCAGCAGGGCGCAGCAGAGACTCGGTCGGACGCCGGGCTGGGGCCACACCGTCTACACCCAGACCGACCCGAGGTTCGAGCCAGTCATGGCCCGAATCCTCGACGCATGGGGGGACGACCGCCGCATGCGCACCATCCAGCGCGTTCGAGACGTCGTGAACGCCCGGACCGGCGGCGTCGAGAACATCGACCTCGCTGTCGGGGCGCTGACCTGGCTCGCCGACATGCCGTCGAGCGCCGGCGAGGTCTTCTTTGCCATCAGCCGAACTGCCGGCTGGATCGCGCACGCCATGGAGGAATACGGCGAAGCGCCGCTGCGCTTTCGCCCCCACGCCCGCTACGTCGCCTGAGGCGGCCCCTCGGATCGGCTCGGGTCAGACCCCGGCGCACGGACGTCGGCGCATTGTCTCAGTCGGCATTGCCTTAGTCGGCGAGCGCGACCTCGATCCGGTCCTGATGCCATTCGGTGGCCGCCTCGAGGGCTTCGCTGGCCTTGCCGACCAGATCCCGGACCTCGAACGCGTGCGCCGGATAACACGCAACGCCGGCCCACACGATGAGGTTGGCGTGTTCTTCGGACAACCGGCGTCGGATCCGCTCGACTGACCACACCGCACCGTTCTCTGGCGTGTCCTCGAGCACCAGCGCATACAAGCCTTTGCTGGTGCGGCACGTCGTGTCGGATTCTCGCAGCGTCGCCACGAGATGATCGGCGATCAACTGTGGTTCGGCCTGTCGCTGTTCGCCGGATGGCATGACCTCGACGATCTCCATCAACACGACGGCGACCGGGCGAAGGTGGCGGCGAGCCGCGGCCACCCGCGCCTCGACCGCGGCGCGGAAGTAGTTCTCCGTGTACAGCCCGGTGTCGGGGTCGGTGATCATGTTGCGCGGTTGAGCACCCGACTGCTGTACCGACAGCTCGGCGCGGATCTGATCCTCGACCCGCTTGGTTCGTTCTTCTTCGGCCGCCTGTGTTGCGGACAACTCTTCCGACAGCGAGCGGACGGCGTCCTCGGCGGTGATCCGTGCCTGGACCTGGGAGGTGACCGTCTCTTCGAGGCCGATCATCTGCTTCTGCTCCATCGCCAGGCGTCGTTCGGTGTCCGACGCTTGGCGGGTGACGACCCAGCCGATCAGCCCGGCGCCGAGCGAGGCGACGCCAGCGAACACGCCGAGGTAGGCGCCCTGGGCCGTGGCGAGCAGGCCGAGCACGAAGCCGGTGATGCCGACGGAAAGCGACACGAATGCACGGGGGTCCAACGCGACGATTCCTTCCTGCTCGTTGGTTGAGGTGGTCGATGCCATCGTGACACCTACGGCTCGAAAGCCGGCGATCTTCAGACCGCGTTCTCCAGTCGACGAAGGTAGTCGGCTCGTGATAGGTCGATGGCGCCAAGACTCTGAAGATGTGGAGTCATCCACTGGACGTCGAAAAGCACGACGCCCGTGTCTCGGAGCACCTCGCAGAGATGCACGAGCGCGGCCTTCGACGCGTCCGTCTCGGTGTGAAACATCGATTCGCCGGCAAAGAATCGGCCGATCCCGATCCCGTAGACCCCGCCCACCAGGTTTCCGTTGGCGTCACGGGTCTCGACCGAGTGCGCCCAGCCGAGCTCATGAAGACGGATGTAGGCCTGCATCATCTGCGAGTCGATCCAACCGTGGGGCCGATCGGGGTTGGCGCAGCTGCGCATGACCTCCTCGAACGCCGTGTTCGAGGTGAAGGTGAAGCGGCGCATGGAGCGTTGAAGCGAACGCGAGACATGGAGTCCGTCAACCGGGATGACGGCGCGGGGGTCGGGCGACCACCAGGCAACCGGGCCGTCGGGCTCGAGCGGCATCGGAAACAGGCCGTGCGCGTAGGCGGTGAGAATCGTGCCCGGCTCCAGGTCGGCCCCGATGCCGACGACGCCGTGCTCATCGGCCGAGTCCGCCGGGGGAAACACCCACGAGGTGTCGTACGACGCCGAAGTCACGTCACGATTCTGCCCGCTGCACGACGAGTTCCGCATGGATTCAAGCGGCTCACCCGCAGCGCCGATCGTGAAGTTGATGGCGATAGTGCTCGTGCTCAGCCCCGTCTTGCTTGCGTGGGTATCGATCCTGAGCAACTCGTTCGCGGTCCGACTGGCGCTTTCGGAGCGGGGTCGAACGTGGATCGCCGAACGGCTTTTGGCTTCTGTGCCGTCGCTGTCTGGGGCTTCTCCGCTGGTCGTCTATGTCTCAGACAGCCCGCTTCCCGTCGCATTCGGGGATGGAATCGGTGCGTTCGTGATTTCGCCATCGGATGGCGCGGTCAGCGGCGTGATCTCGCGTGACGGGTACCAGGAGTTCGCCAGCGTGCAGATCCGCGTGATTCATACCCGTCGTCAGTGGACCTTCTACCGAAGGTCAGTGCGGATCAGCTACACCACCGTGTCTGGCAGACGGGCTGACCGGTCCGTGTTCATCAGCCGAAGCGACGCTGAGCAGCTCGTGCGTGGTTGTGCCCAGTTCGAGGCGTTGCATGACGTGGCTGGATCAGTGCCAGGTCGGAGCGGAATCTGCCAGTGTCAAGGAACCTCGCTGGATGTCCGATTCTATTGAGGCGGCCGCGGCGGAGGAACAAAGATGCATCGAGCGGAACTCGAGAGAATCGTTCACGAGCTTGAGCGAGAGGACGTTCGGCACGCCTGTGCTCTCTCGACCGGCTTCGCGCCGGGCACGGAGGTGCTATTCGCCATCCTTGTTGCGACTCCGGTTGCCATCGCCGGATCAATCGTCAGCAACGTGTTTCTAGCTGTTGCGGGTTCGGTCGTGGTTGCACTCCTTGTTCGCGGTGTGCGCCGAAATCTGATTGCCGTAGTTACCGACACCGAACTGCTGATGTTCGCGAAGGCCCGACTTTGGCCTCGGTCGAAACGGCACCCGGTCGCTTCCGCACAACAGCTCACCGGTCTGGACCTGCGAATCCACCGTGAGTCCCGCGGCAGCATCGAGCTGTTGCTGAATGGGCATCGAAGATTCTGGGCGGGTCCCGAGGCTGCTCAGGACGCTCGTCGTCTCGTCGAACTTGTCGCTGCAATCTGACGCGTGTGTCGTTGCTTGACGTGGCTGGATCAGTGCGCTCCACCACCTCGGGCTGACGAGCTCGGGATCCAGCAGCGGACGGAGTCGCAGTAGTCGACGTAGGGCTGCCCGAAACGCGCCGTCAGATCCTGTTCTTCCGCAGGTCGAACCCAGACGTGCCACAGCGCAGCGCTGAGGATCGTCGCCGCGAACACTGCCGGCGAGCCGAGGATCACCCCCACCGCGAAAGATTGGATCGTGCCTGCCACCGCCATGGGATTTCGAATCCATCGGTACGGCCCAGCAATCACCAGGTTGCGTGCCGTGTCGAGCGGGAGGGGCGTGCCCTCGCCGACCCGCGCCATCACGTAGCCCGATCGCAGCCCCAGACTGCCGCCCGCGATGAACAGCGCGACGCCGACCGGCGTCGACCCCGCAAAGGACCAGATGCCCATCGCCTCGGCCACGCGATGCACCAGCCAGGGTCCGACGACCAGGAAGATCGTCCACATGACGGCGGTCTGGAGCATCGTCTTGGTGTAGTTCCACCCGAAGCTCGCTTCGCTCGCGACACGAAAGAGCTTCATGTGGCCGTGCCGGCCCGCGGCCAAACCGTCGCGACTGCGGCGGAGGTCAGCACGAGCGAGCCCAACATTGCAATGGCACCGGACCATTCGCCAACGGAGCCGAACGACCACGAGATCGCAAGGACCGTTGCGTAGGCGGTGGCGCCGACGGTGACCAAACCAACCACGCCAGCGAGCGAGTGCTGCCGCCGGATCATCCATCCGGTGAGGATCGATCCACCTGCGAAGAACACGAGGTCGGCGGCGAGGATCGTTCGAGCGGTGTCCCAGCCTCCGTTCGAGAAGAAGACGCGCCTGAACGGATCACTCGCGAACAGTGCAGCCCACCACGCAAGGCCGGCGATCCCCTGGGCGATCAGGTAGACAGCCGACAGACGTGCCACGACTCAGTGCTCGTGGAGTTGGCGAAGGAACTGTTTGGCGCGGTCGGTTTGGGGGTTGTCGAGCACGTCGCTCGGCGGGCCTTCTTCTACCACGACGCCGCCGTCCATGAACACCACCCGGTCCGCCACCTCGTGAGCGAACGAGATCTCGTGGGTGACGATCATCATCGTCATGCCCTCGTCGGCGAGCGTTCGCATGACGTCGAGCACCTCGCCGATGAGCTCGGGGTCGAGCGCCGAGGTCGGCTCGTCGAAGAGCATCATGTCGGGCTGCATGCACAGCGCCCGGGCGATGGCGACCCGCTGTTGCTGGCCGCCGGAGAGGTGCGACGGGTACGCCTCGACCTTGTCGGCGAGGCCGACGCGGCCGAGCATCTCCTTGGCGTAGGCGTTGGCGGCCGCCTTGTCCTGCTTGAGCACCCCCACGGGGCCGATCGTGAGGTTGCGCAACACGGTCAGGTGCGGGAACAGATTGAACTGCTGGAAGACCATGCCGATGCGGGTGCGCAGCTTGTCGACGTCGGCATCCGGGTGGGTGATGTCCTCGCCCTCGATGAGGATCTGGCCTGCCTGGGATTCTTCGAGCCGGTTGATGCATCGCAGCAACGTCGACTTGCCCGAACCCGACGGGCCGATCACGCAGACGACTTCGCCCGGGTCGACGTGGAAGTCGATGCCCTTCAACACCTCGAGCTCATCGAAGCGCTTGTGCAGCTCGCGCACCGCGATCGCGGGCCCTTCGTAGGCAAGGGGATGGGTCGAGTCCGTCATCGTGCCTTCGCCGCCGACTTCTCGAGACGCCGCACCAGGAACGTGAGCGGCAGGGTGATGAGGAGGTAGAGGATGGCGGCGACGGTGAGCGGGGTGGCGTTCTTGGTGAGGTTCATGAAGTCGCGGCTGAACTTCGTGAGCTCTTTCGAGTCCACGGTCGAGCCGAGCACGAAGAACAGCGACGTGTCCTTGATCAGCAGGACCAGCTCGTTGGTGAGCGGCGGGATGATGATCCGGAACGCCTGCGGAAGAATGATGGTGAACATCGTGCGGGTCTTGGACATGCCGAGACTGCGAGCGGCTTCGCTCTGGCCCTTCGGCACCGCTTCGATGCCGGCACGGATCGTCTCGGCCATGTAGGCACCGGCGACGATCGCCAGACCCATCGACCCTGCGCCGAGCGTGCCGCCCGGGATCGACCAACTGAACGCGAGCGGGATGCCGAATCCGATGAAGATCAGCGTGATGAGCGCCGGCAGTCCCCGAAACAGTTCGATGTAGCCGATGGCGAACGCCCGGAACGGCACGACTGTCGACAGGCGCATGAGTGCCAGGACGAGCGCGAAGATCAGGCCGATCCCGAAGCTCAGGGCCGTGTAGATGATCGTGTTCCGAACGCCGATCAGGATCACGTCCGGGAACATGTCGGCCATGATCTCGGTGTTGAAGAAGTTCCGTCCGATGCGTTCCCAGTCCGCCGCGAAGGCGACGACCAGCGCGATCACGGCGGCGAGCGCGTACATCGACGTGACGTAGATGCGGGTCTTTTGTCGCGGGGTCAGGTCCATGGTTCGGCGATCATGATCGGACGGTCGGAAGCGATGGGAAAAGTGGACCGGGCGGACCCGAAGGCCCGCCCGGTGCAAATCTCACACGAGAGACTCGTCGAGCGAGTCGGCCCGATCAGGCCGAGAAGTACTCGTCGAAGATCTCGTCGTAGGTGCCGTCGTTGATGAGCTTGATGAGGCTCTCGTTGACCGCTTCGAGAAGCGCCTCCGAGCCCTCTTCCTTCACGGCCATGCCGTACTCCTCATCGGTGGCGTAGGTGTCGATGACCATGCCGATGCCCGGGTTGTCGTCGGCGTAGCCCTGGTTGCCGACGAGGTCGGTGATCACACCGTCGACGTCGCCAGCCTGAAGGGCGAGGTACGGACCAGCGGCGTCCTCGAACGAGACGAGCTCGTTGCTGAGGTTCTCCTGGGCGTAGAGCTCACCGGTAGTGCCGCTCTGCACGGCGATCTTGCCGATGTCGTCGGCGCTGGAGCCGCCGGTTGCTTCGAGCACGTACAGCGACTGCTCGGCCTCGAAGTAGGCGTCGGTGAAGTCGATGTTCTCTTCACGCTCGGCGGTGATCGTGATCGACGCGGCCGAGATGTCGCACTGGCCGGTCTCCATGGCGAGACCCGAGGTGATCGCGTCCCAACCCGGCGTGACGACCTGGATGTCGAGACCGAGGTCCTCAGCGATGGCGGCCGAGAGATCCATGTCGAATCCAGCGAAGCCGAACGGGCTGTCCGGGTCCTCGTACTCCATCGGTGGGTACGGGGCGTCGGTGCAGACGGTGAGCGTGCCCTCGTTGACGAGACCGAATTCGCTTTCCGAGTCGTCGCCGCATGCGGCGGCGATCAGGCTCAGCGCGAGTACGGCGAACATGAGCTTGATGAGTTTCATGGCGGGTTCCTCCTGTAGGCGCGCCAACGCTAGCCCCACCCATCACGTGGTCCCATATCGCGCGGAACAAGTGCTCATCCACCGTTAACGTTCGGTTCGTGACCGACCAACCCCGAATCATGCGTGCAGAGGCGGCCGGCGCGCGGCTACGCGTGTGGGTCGACGGCCAAGACGCGGCCATCGAGTTCCCGTGGTTCTGGGTGCGAGACCACAGCGAAGACCCCGCATCGCTCGACCCGGACAATCTCCAACGAAGTGTCGACACGTTCGCCATCGATCCCGCCATCCAGCCGAGCTCGGTCGAACTGATCGACGGCACCATCCACGTCGCGTGGCCCGACGGCCAGCCGATCTCGCTCCTCGGACCGTCCACGCTCGCCTGGTGTCTCCCACCGGCGCCGGCAACCCGGACGCTGTGGCGCGACGCCGACTCGCTCGACGTTCGCCCGCACGAGTGGTCGGCGGTGATGGCTGATCATGAGGCCCTCGGCGCGTGGCTGATCGACATCGACACCCACGGATTTGGGCGCCTCGCCGGTGCGCCGACTGATGCCGCTGCCGCCACGGCGCTCGCCGACCGGCTCGGGTATGTCCGGCACACGATCTTCGGCGGCACGTGGACGCTGTCCTCAGAGGTCACCGCGCACGCCGACTCCGCGTACGGCGCGGACACGTTGCTTCCGCACACCGACGGCAGCTACAGCCACGACGGCCCCGGCCTGCAGTTCTTCGTCTGTAGCGAACGGACCGGCACCGGTGGTGAGTCGGTGCTCGTCGACGGCTTTGCGGCAGCGGCCGCGCTCGCGGCGAGCGATCCGGATGCCTTCGCGGTCCTGAGCGAGGTCGAGGTGCCTGGACGCTACGTCGAAGACGGCGTCTACCTCGTCGCCCGCCGGCCCACGATCAGACTCGACGGCAACGGCGACGTCCAGCAGATCACCCTCAACAACTACGACCGGGCCCCGTTCGTGCTGCCCGAGCCGACGCTGTCGAAGTGGTACCGCGCCTACGCCGCCCTCCACGAGCTCGTCCGCGAGGAGTCGTCGTGGTGGACGACCCGACTCGAACCGGGTGACGTGTTGTTGTTCGACAACTGGCGATGTCTCCACGGGCGCCTCGCCTACACGGGCTGCCGGGTCTTCCACGGCGCCTACCTCAACCACGAGGACTTCGAGAGCCGACTTCGCACCGCGGTGGGCGCCTCATGACGAGGGATCCAGCGACCGCGGTCGGCGTCCGGGTGCAACGCCGTCGGACGGGCCTGGATGATCGTTCCGCCGAGTGGGACGGCCGGTCCGAGATCTCGGCCGACCTCGATCAGTTGCTCGTGGTCGACGCACTCCCGCGTGCATCACGAGACGCAACGGCCACCCTGCGCCGCTGGCGCCAGACCCTCGCTCCCGGTGCGGAGGTCTACCTGATCGAACCAACGCGTGCGATCCGGAGCGAATCCGCCGTGTCGCGGGGCGTGAGTCGGCTCCGCAGCAGGGTGGGCGAACGTCAGCGCGGCGCCCCCACCCTCGATCGAGACACCGTCCTCGCCATCCGCGACGCCGGCTGGACGATCACGTCGATCGAACGTTTCGTCGACGAAAACGGCAACTGGTGGATCGACAGTCGGCTCGTCGACGTCGCCGCGATCGTCGCGGCCGAAGCCGGCGAGACGGGCAACGACTGAATCAGGAATCGGTCAAGAGGCGAACACGATCCCCAACAGGGGAGCGAGCATGCCGACCACGAGCAGAATGCCGATGATCAAGACCCAGCGACGGCGAGTTTCGGGAGACACGCTGCAACGTTACCGTGGCCAGCCGTGGCGCTCGTCGTTCAGAAGTTCGGAGGCACATCCGTCGCGGATGCAGACCGCATTCGTGAGGTCGCCGACCACGTGGCCAGGTGCCGCCGTCGCGGCGACGATGTCGTGCTCGTCGTGTCCGCAATGGGCAAAGAAACCGACGAGCTGCTTCGTCTCGCCGACCGCGTCTCCAAGACTCACCCCGGCCGCGAGATGGATCTGCTCATCACCGCCGGCGAACGCAAGGCCTGCGCCCTCGTCGCCATGGCGCTCCACGACGTCGACGTGCCGTCGGCCTCCTTCACCGGGAGCCAGGCGGGCTTCATCACCGACACCAACCATCGCAACGCGAAGATCCTCGAGATCAACCCGCACCGGGTGAAGGAAGCCATCGCCGAGGGCATGGTCCCGATCGTCGCCGGCTCGCAGGGCGTGTCCGCCGACAAGGACGTCACGTTCCTCGGACGGGGTGGCTCCGACACGACCGCCGTCGCACTCGCGAGTGTGCTCGAGGCCGACGCCTGCGAGCTCTACACCGACGTCTCGGGCGTGTTCACCA
This sequence comes from Acidimicrobiales bacterium, assembly GCA_020629635.1. Taxonomy (GTDB): domain Bacteria; phylum Actinomycetota; class Acidimicrobiia; order Acidimicrobiales; family SHLQ01; genus SHLQ01. The sequence continues at coordinate 36,840 of JAHDCX010000002.1, forward strand.
CCGACCCGCGGGTCGTCCCGACCGCACGCAAGATGCCGACGATCAGCTTCGACGAACTGCTCGAAATGACTGCCGTCGGCTGCCCCAAACCCGCCATGCGATCCGTCGAGGTCGCCCGCACCTACCGCGTGCCTCTGCACGTGCGCTCTGCCTTCACCTGGGAGCCCGGCACCTGGGTGGTCGAGGAGGATCCCGAAATGGAACAAGCCGTCGTCTCTGCCGTTGTCCCCGACACGTCCGAAGCCAAGGTGACCGTCTGTGGGGTGCCCGATGAGCCGGGCATTGCCGCCGGCATGTTCCGAGCCCTCGCCGATGCCGGTGTCAACGTCGACATGATCGTGCAGAACGTCTCCGAAGACGGCGTCACCGACATCAGCTTCACGTGCCCCAAGGACGAGGCGGGCTCCGCCGCGTCGATCACCGAGGGTCGCTTCGCCGGATCGGATTGCACGGTGATGACGGACGACTCGATCGGGCGGGTGTCGCTCGTCGGCGCAGGAATGAAGTCGAACCCCGGCGTCGCGGCCACCATGTTCGAGACGCTCGCCACGGCCGACATCAACATCGAGATGATCTCGACCTCGGCGATCCGGATCAGCTGCGTTGTCCGCGCCGACGACGTCGACCGGGCCACCCAAGTCCTCCACGACGCCTTCGCTCTCGGCTGAGGCTCCGCAGGCCTCGGTGCGGCTTCGTATTTCGTGCGTTATGCCGATGGGCATGGCATGCTCGAGGTGGCGGTCACGTGAGGGAGCGAATGGGCGAAGGCGACGACGAATCGGTCGACATCGGCTTCGTCGAGCTGTCGCCCGGACGTGCTGATGATCGGGCGACCACTTCGGGTATCAGCGCCATGGCGGTTGCCGGCGTCCTGCTCGCCGTTTGGCTTCTGGCCGCCGGGGTGACGACGGATCTGTACGCCTCGCGCTCCAACGACCGGGCCGCCCCGCTCCGAGTCGAGGGAACGACCACAACATCACCCTCAACGACGATCGTCGTGTCCTCGGAGGCGGTCACGACCACGACGACTCGGGCGCCCGACGTTGATCCCGAAGACGCCGACTCCGACGAGCCGAGATCCCTCCTCGTCGGGCTCATCCTCGTTCTGGTTGCGCTCGGACTCGTCGCCCTCTCGGTCGTGGTAATCGTCGCAGTGCTTCGCGCACTCCGCGCCCGCCGCGATCCCGATCCCGATCAGTCTGGCGGGGTGGTGCACGATGTCGAGTACGGATCTGCCCCCGAGCCTGAACCCGGCCCGGAGCCAGAGCTGGTCGAGGCCGAGATCCGGGCACTCGCAGCCGCGCAGGTTCACACCCTCGACGAACTTCTCGCCGACCTCCGCCACGACACCGAACCGGCCAGAGCCATCCAACGCGCGTACGCCACGCTCGAGACCGGCATGGGCAATCCCGGCCTCGCCCGCCGCAGGACGGAGACATGTGCGACCTACCTCGCTCGCACCATCGGTGTGGTCGACGGTGTCGACGAGCCGCTTCGAACCCTCACCACGAACTTCGAGCTCGCACGGTTCTCGACGGCCACGATCACCGAATCGATGCGAGGCGACGCGGTCGACGCGCTCATCGCGATCCGTCGAGCCTGGCAACGGCAAGCCGACGGCGGCGTCGTGCTCGCCACGACGTTCGAAGGCCCGGACCGATGAGTGGTCTGCTCATCATCTCCGCGGTGGCCTGCACGGTCGCCGTGCTCGTCCTGGTCGGCGCGGTCGGCGTTCGTCTTCCGTACCGGGCGTTTCATGGCGGTCCGCGGACACCGCATCCCTCCCAACCGCGAACGCTTCCAACCGCCCGCTCCTTCGACCGGCTCGCCCATCGGGTCGAGCTGGCCCGAGCCGACCCGCGGGCCTGGCAGGCCCTCCTTGCCTCGCTCAACGAGATCGAAGCCGCCATTGGACCGGTGCGAGTTGCACCGAAGGGTCCAGGAGTGCCCAGCCAGTTCGACGCCCGCTACCTCGACGCTCGACTGCGCGCCATCGAAGCCGCGATCCCCCCGAAAGGACCCACATGACCACGTCCGCGTCTCCTCCCGACATCCCGGGCGCGGTTGCCGTGTCTGACGTCGCCTCCGCGGCCAACGCCATCATCGACGAACTCGAGCGTGCTGTCATCGGCAAGCGAGACGTTCTCCACCAACTGCTGGTCGGCGTGCTCGCGGGCGGTCACATCCTGTTCGAAGACCTGCCCGGTCTCGCCAAGACGCTGATCGCCCGGTCCTTCGCTCAGGTCACCGACATGGATTTCGCTCGGATTCAGTTCACCCCCGATCTCGTCCCGGCCGACATCACCGGCTCGACGATCTACAACCCGGGCACCGGCAGTGGGGTCTTCACTCCCGGACCGGTCTTCGCCAACCTCGTGCTCGGCGACGAGATCAACCGCGCCCCACCGAAGACGCAGGCGGCCGTCCTCGAAGCGATGGAGGAACGGCAGGTCACGATCGACGGCGTGTCCCATCCATTGCCAACACCCTTCACGGTCATCGCCACCCAGAATCCGATCGAGCAGGGCGGCACATATCCGCTGCCCGAAGCGCAGCTCGATCGCTTCCTGCTGAAGCTGTCTGTGGGCTATCCCGCGACGACCGACGAAACGACGATCCTGCTCCAGCGGGTCGCCCGCCAACAGGAGCAGATCGAACTTCGCAAGGTCGTCAGCGGGCGCCAGTTGCATGCGATGCAACGTGCGGTCGAGACCGTGCACGTCGACCGGAGCGTGGCCGAATACATCGTTGGTCTCGTGGCCGACACTCGGGACAACACGAAACTGCAGGCGGGGGCGAGCCCCCGCGGTGCGCTCGGTCTTCTCAAGGCCGCCCGCGCCCATGCGGCCTTGTCCGCACGAGACTTCGTGACCCCCGACGACGTCCGCGAAATGGCCGCACCGACGCTCAGCCATCGACTCGTGCTCGACCCCGACGAGTGGCTCCGCGGGACCGATCCGGCGGAGTTCGTTCACGGTGCGCTCTCCCGGGTCCCGGCGCCGCCGACGATCCGTCCATCGGGCAACGAGCCCACCTCGATGCACGACCGGTGATCACATGAGCCCGACCCCAAACGGTGGCCCGCCGGTGCTGGCGGCAGACATGATCACGGCCACGCTCCGGTCGACCGGCGGCGAACGCCGTGCCCGGGCTTCGTTGACACCTGCGGCGGTCAGTCTCGCCATCATGGCGATCGCGTCGGCGCTGGTCGCGATGGCGACGCGCCAGCCGGGGTTCGCCGCCATGGGGATACCGGCGTGGCTTGCGCTCGTGCACGCCGTGTGGACTCACCGCGAGGGTTCGTTCGATCCCGTCGTCGAAGTACCGAGCGGACCCTTCGTCGAAGGCGATTTGGCGTACGTGAACGTGACGGTGGCGTCCGAGGTCGGGATCGGTCGCTGCGTCGTCGAGTTGCAGCCGCCGTCTGGTATCTGGCCCGGATCCGAGTCGCTCAAGGCGGCCATGTCGATCGGTGCTGGAGGAGCGACCGTCGCTCGCCTGCCGATCGAGTTTCGAGAGTGGGGGGTGTACTCGCTCGGCGAACTCGTCATCCGGACGACCGACGCGCTGGGCCTGATCGCTCGGGACTATTCGTTCACGGTCGATTGCAGCCTGGCCGTTCGACTGCACGACGAAGACGCCCGAGAGACACTGAGTCCGGATCGGTATCGACGGATCGTGGGAGGACACCTGAGCGCCCAGCGCGGCGAAGGGACCGAGCTCGCCGACGTTCGGGAGTACCGGCCGGGGGATCCGATGAAGTGGATCAATTGGCGGATCAGCAACCGTCGGCGTCAACCCTGGGTCACGGTCCGTCATCCCGATCGGTCGACGACGGTGATTCTTCTCGTCGACGGGTTTGCTCGACGCGGACCGAACCTACGGGCTCAAGCGAACGTCGCGCAGGCGCTCGCCGGCGCGCATCTGGCGATCCACGATCGGGTGGGCATGCTGATTGCGGGCCCCACGCATGTGTGGATCGAGCCTCAGCTCGGTAGACGCCAGGAGTACCGACTGGCCGATGCACTCTTGCAGCTCACCACGCGGCATCGATCGTCCGACGAGGTCGACCTTCGACGGGTGATACCCCCCGACGCCCTCGTGGTGGCGATCACGTCGTTCGACGATATTCGGATCCTCCGTATCCTCGCCGAGATTCGACGACGCGGTCGGATGCTGTCGGTCGTCGAACCCGTCCTGTCCGCCGACGAGCTCCAGTCGTCGAGCGGCTCGCCGAAGTCCCTGCCGTTCGTGCGGAGGATCCACGAACTGGAGCGTGAAGTGCGACGCCGAACCCTTCGACAGCACGGACTCGTGATCGTCCCGTGGCGAAACGATGATCCAGTCAGCCTGCCGCTCGGGACGATCGCGCGGTACCGGCAACGCTCGGCAGTGAAGGCGTGATGCTGTCGCGACTCCTCACCTCATCGGGATGGTCGGCGTTCGTGGTCGTTGCCGTGAGTGTCGCGGGTGCGATCGTGGCCGGCGGCGACGCGACCGGCGTGCTCGTCGGGGCGCTCTCGCTCGGACTCGCCGTCTTCGCGGGGTCACCGTTTGGTCTTCTGATCGGATTCGGGATCCTCGCGACCACCCTTGGTGTTGCCGACGCCCCCGTCATCGCGTTCGGTCTCCTGGGGTGCGCGTACTTCGTCTCGATCGTGTTGGTCGATCTCGACGCCAACCTTCGCCGATCGGGCCGGATCGAATCGGGCACCCGTCGACACATCCAAGCCCGCGTCCTTCAGGTGCTGGTCGGCTCGGTTGTGACGGTCGGCGCCGCCCTGATCGTCGAGGCGCTGATCGACCCCCACGGGTCGATCGTGATCGTCGCGTTGCTGCTGATGGGCGGCGCGGCCGCGATGACGGCATGGCCGGTCTCGCGCCGTGCAGCCGTCGACGGGTCAAAATGGTCTGCGGGCACGTCACACTGAGCGCCATGTCCTCACGTGGCCGGATTCATCGGTGAGTGGCGTTCGCGAAGCCGTCGTGCTCGGGACGGCATCGATGGCCCCGACGCGTCATCGCGCCCACAACTCGGTCGCCGTGCGGTGGGATGACCAACTCATCCTGTTCGATCCCGGTGAAGGAACCCAACGAGGGTGCACGCTCGCCGGCGTGTCGGTCGCGAAGGCGACGGCGATCTGCATCACCCACTTCCACGGAGACCATTGCCTCGGTCTTCCGGGAGTCATCCAGCGACGATCGCACGAGTCGGCGAGCGGCCCGTCACCTCTTCCGGATCTTCCGATCGTGCACCCCGCCGACGGAGCCCAGTATCTGGATCGCCTTCGTCACGCCTCGATCTACCACGACACGAGCAATGTCGTGCCGGTCGGCGTGACGGCGCCGGGCATCGTGTGCGACCTGGGTCGTCATTCGCTTCGAGCCGAACCCCTCGAACATCGCGACACCACCTACGGCTATCGCATCGACGAACCGGACGGGCTCAGGGTTGACGCGGACGCACTTGCTCACCACGGCATCTCTGGGCGCGACGTCGGCCGGTTGCTTGACGATGGAGTCGTCGAGACCCCCAACGGGACGGTGTCACGGGAGCAGGTAACCACACCTCGCCTCGGTCAGTCGCTCGCGTTCGTGATGGACACCGTGCCCTGCGACGGCGCCCGCGCGCTCGCGGCGGGCGTCGACCTCCTGATCATGGAATCGACGTATCTGCACGCCGAGGTCGAACTGGCACAGCGGTACAAACACACGACGGCCCGACAAGCAGCAGAACTCGCCGCCGACGTCGGTGCTCGGCGGCTTCTGCTCACCCACTTCTCCGCCCGATACCCGGACTCGGCGGTGTTCGCCGAGGAGGCCTCACGCCATCACGCCGATGTGGTCGCCGCAGACGAGCTCGCTGTGGTCGAGGTTCCGTTGCGGCGCTGACTCACGCGGCCGTCGCAAGTGTGTCGCCGTGGCCGTCGCCCGACCCAGGCAGGCAGTCGCACCCGATGCGACCCTCGCTTTCGAGCAGTCGGGGAGACTCCGGGATCTCGTCGTTCATCGCCATCGCAACAACGATCTCGACCAGGTCTTCGTCCCATTGCGTCCCGGCGTGCAGGCGGAGGATCTCGACAGCTCGATCCCGACCCATGCCCTCCCGATACTGGCGGCTGTGGACCATCGCGTCGTAGGCGTCGCAGACCGAGACGATCCGTGCATGGAGCGGGATGTCGGAACCTGCCAAGCCGTCGGGATACCCGCCGCCGTCGACTCGCTCGTGGTGGCCGCGCACCGCCGGAGCGATCACGGAGAGGACTGGCGAACGCGACACCAGTCGATGTCCCCAGATCACGTGTTGCTTCATCGTCTCGAACTCGACGTCCGTGAGCGAGGACGGCTTGTTGAGGATCCAGTCCGGAATCTCAAGTTTTCCGACGTCGTGGAGGAGCGCCGCGAGTCCGAGCTGTCGGAGCTCGCCTGGCGACATCTCGAGCTCGTCACCGACGCGGATCGCCAGCTCGGCCGTCCGCACGACGTGATCTCTCGTGATCGGGTCCTTCGCGTCGAGGTCGGCGACGAAGCGGCGAACCAACGGGTCCAGGCCGATTTCGAACGCTGCCCGGCTGTCGACGGCAAGAACCGGGTCGATCACCCCTTGGGTTTCGGAGCTGCTCCGGTACACGAGCAGCGCCCCGATCGTGGCCGCGAAGACGCCGAGGATGTCGAGCAGATGCGCAAGCCAGAAGCCCACGGAATATGGCGCAGCCCCGAACCAGATGAGCGCCGACGCTCCAACGAAGCCGTAGCCGGCTGCCACCACGAGCGGTCCGGAGGATCGGGCGATCCGTGCGAGACGGAGGTGGCGGTGTGCCAGAGCGGCACTCACGAGGAAACCAATCGCCGCGACCGAGGACGTCCAGAACGAGCGAGGCTCCGGTCCGGGGAGCAGCTCGGTGTCGACCAGAAGCCACACGCCGAGCGCGGCGACACCGACGATGCTCGCGAGGGTCCAGAGCTGCCATCGACCGGCGATCGGGCGCACCACACGTGCGGGCCCGTAGGCCGGAAACGAGACGGCCAGGGCGACCGGGATCGACCACAGCACGCTCGACATGGTGGCGGTGTTGTCGCCGAAGAGCACGCCAGGTGTCGTGATGCCGTGCACCAACGGAAGCACGGACACCGCCCAGAAGAAGAGTCCCAACCATGCCAGCTCCGGTTCGTCCCGCTTCCACGCTCGGATCAGCACGAGGCCGGCGGTGACGGCGCAAAGGCTGGCGGCGATGACGACGATGACGAACAGGGTGGTCGGAGCGACGAGGGTCCAGGCCGTCGGAAGGAGCGTCGACAGGAGCAGCTGGAGCGCGGCGGGACCAGCGAGCGCGATCGCCCACAGCGTGGACAGGCGGCGGTCGGACGGCCCGACAGCGTGCGTCTCCATGTGGAGTGAGTCGGCACACGGATTGGCACGGTGAAGCGAAAATCACCGGGTCGCGTGGAATGGCGCCACGCTCTGTGCCACTCTCGAAGTTGGCGTGGGCAGGAAGTGAGATTCGATGCGCGACGCACCGCGTCCCTTCGACATCCGACCGACCGTGGCGGTGGTGGTGTTTCTCCTTGCGCTGACGGCTGGCCTGATTGTCACCAACGGCCGTTCGTCGGCGCGATCGGTCGTGACCGAAGCTCGTCTTGTCGCCGACGAAATCACCCCGCCGTCTTCCGGCGCGCCTCGGACCGTTGGCGAGCCCGGTGTCCCCTCAGCGATCGCGTCCGCGATCGACGACGAGGATCGAGTCGCGCTGGAGCAGGAGATCGTCGAGGCATCGTCGACGACGCGGCCGTCAGAGACTGCGGACGCCACCGTCACGCCCACGGCGACGTCATCCTCGATTGCGTCGCCCGCGACGACCACGACCTCGCCCGCCGTCGCTGGCGTGGGTGGGGGAGGCGCAGGCGAAACGACGTCGCCGACAACGCGCCCTCAGCCAGCGACCGCATCACCGCCGACTAGCTCAACAACGAGCGCTGCCCCGACGAGCATGGCCCCGACGACCACCGCCCCGGCGACCACTTCTACCCCGGCGCAGTCGGCAGTCGCCGGCGCTCGGTGGACGGTTGCGGACGTCATACGCGGGACGATCTCGGCGGGAGACGGCTCCAACCCGAACGAAGAAGCACCGATGGGGCGTCACGACGCACCGCTGTTCCTGCCGCAGACCTGGAACTGGGCGCAGGGTCCGTCCCGCAACGCCGCGTGGGGTCAGCTCGGCACCGGATCGTCGCGTTTCGCCGAGTGGCGATGCGCGGTCATCCCCGAGAACGGACACACGCCCCCCGTGCCGTTCCGCATCAACGTGCGCAGTGGCGCCTACTACCAGTTCGTCGACGGCGACTGGCAGAAGGCGTTCGACGTCGACCTGACCAGCACCAACAACGGGGGATATCTCGGACAGGCCGGGCGGGTGAACCAGGACCCGTTCTCGTCCGGCGGACACGGACGCATCGAGTGGCGACGAGAAGCCGATGGCAGCTTCTCCGCCCCGTGGAATGCGTCGGCGTTGATGATGCACTTCTGGGCCGGCAAGCGGGAGGCCCCGGCGTCTGGCCAAACCGCGGAGTTCCTCACCGCCGAGGTGCGACTCCAGCAGCCAGATGGCCAAACGGTCGATCTCTCGGGGGTGAAGGTCCTGTTCCAGTGCGGAGTTGACTACTACAACACCACGGGAGGGCAGGGGACGAAGGTCCCGGGACCGGGCATCGGGACCTACCAGCGGGCGACCACATCGTGGAAGCCGACCCTCTGGGTGACCTTGCCCCGTGACTGGCCGGCCGACACGGTCACCGACTTTCGCCGTTGGCTCGAAGCGAACCTTCCGCCCGGAGTGACGCCGTGAAGACGGTGTTCAGGCGGGCTCGAAGAATGCGTCGACGAGTCCTTCGAACGCCACGGCCATGAGCGTCCAGTCCTGCACGCTGCCGCCGGGGCCGGTCGTCCGCGGGATTCCGTAGCGCCGGTAGCCCTGGGCCAACCGCCCCGCCAGGCCTTCGGTGACCGCGTAGAGCGCAGCGGCGAACTCGGTGTAGGTGAACGGTTCCTTGATCCGCATCTGGAACACGTCGCTGATCTCCTGATAGAGCTCGGCATACCTCGACAACAGGTAGTCCTCGCCCCGTCGCAAGACGTCGAGAATCTCGACGGGTGTGTCCGGTCTCGTGAGTGCGGCGGTCCGAAGCGCGGAATAGAGCTTCCAGTTGACCGAGTCGTCGAGATTCCGAAAGTTGAACTCGCCAACGGTCCGCATGAGCTCGCGCATGATCTCCTTGCGCGTGTCCTGATCCGCGCCGGCCAACGCATCGGCGTGACCGGCCAGCGCTTCTGCAGCGAACTCTCGGGTCGCCGGCAGTCCTGCGGTTGCCGGCATCGACAGCACCTCGATGACCACTGCGGTGCGGTAGGCGTCCTGAGGAGACATCTCCCCGGTCTTCCACATCTTGTAGGCGGCGCCGCGAGGGACGCCCGACTCGGTGATCGCGTCATCGAGGTTGACCGCCTCGAGTCCTCCTCGAACACCGTGCTGATGGAGTTGGTCGATGGCGACGTCGATCAGGCGTGAACGAACTTCGGCAGGCGGATATTTCGGCGGGCGTCCGCGGGGGCGAGTGGTCATGTGGTGGCGGTCCTGAACGCGGAGGCCGCTCCGATCCGGGCCCCCTCTTCGCATTGCTTCACATTGCATTCGTCCGCCGCCGAGAGGGCCACTGTGCCATCTCTCCCACGCACATGCCGACCCGGGGAGGCATCGTTCTGCCCGCGCAGGCTCACCGTCCCCGTAGCCTTGTGGGCATGGTCAATGTAGGAATCGTCGGAGCCACCGGCCAGGTCGGTGGCGTCATGCGGACGCTTCTCCAGGAGCGTTCCTTCCCCGTCGAGTCGATGCGGTTCTTCGCGTCGGCGCGCTCGGCGGGCTCGACCCTCGACTTCGGAGACACCACTGTCACGGTCGAGGACGCGATGGAGGCCGACTACACCGGTCTCGACATCGTGTTGTTCTCGGCCGGCAAGACCACCTCGCTCGCCCTCGCAGAGAAGGTTGCCTCGCAGGGCGCGACCGTGATCGACAACTCGTCCGGCTGGCGGATGGATCCGGCGGTGCCGCTCGTCGTGCCCGAGGTCAACGCCCACGCGCTCGACGACATCCCCAAGGGCATCGTCGCCAACCCCAACTGCACGACGATGGCCGCCATGCCCGTCCTCAAGCCCCTACACGCCGAAGCGGGCCTCGAGCGCATGGTGGTGGCCACCTACCAGGCGGCGTCCGGCGCCGGGCTCGCGGGCGTCGACGAGCTCGATCAGCAGCTTCGCAAGGGCGCCGACGGACAAACCGGCCTCACCTACGACGGGTCCTCGGTCGATTTCGGAGAGCCGAACAAGTTCGCCGAGCCGCTCGCCTGCAACGTCGTGCCGGTGTGCGGGTCGATCGTCGACGACGGTCTCGACGAGACCGACGAGGAGCAGAAGCTTCGCAACGAGAGCCGCAAGATTCTCGAAATTCCTGAGCTTCTCGTTTCGGGGATCTGTGTTCGAGTGCCGGTGTTCACCGGTCACTCGTTGGCGATCACGGCCGGGTTCGCCAGCGAGCTGAGCCCCGCACGTGCCACCGAGATCCTCTCGACGGCTGATGGCGTCCAGCTCGACGACATTCCGACGCCGCTCAAGTCCGCCGGTGTCGATCCGTCGCTGGTCGGTCGGATCCGTGCCGATGAGACGATGCCGAACGGTCTCTCGTTGTTCGTGTCCGGCGACAATCTCCGCAAGGGCGCAGCGCTCAACACGATCCAGATCGCCGAGGCGCTGCTCTCTCGCTAGCCGACGCTGCGGAGATCGACAACGAAGATCAACGTTTCGTTGGGGGCGATGACGCCACCGGCGCCGCGGGACCCGTAGCCCATCTGCGGCGGAATGGTGAGCCGACGGCGCCCGCCGACCTTCATGCCCTGAACGCCCTGGTCCCAGCCTTGGATGACCTGTCCGGCTCCGAGCCCGAAGGAGAACGTGTCGTTGCGATTCCAGGAGGCGTCGAACTCGCGTCCGCTCGACCAGCTGATGCCGGCGTAGTCGACGGTGACCTGCATGCCGGCCGTCGCTTCGGTGCCGTCGCCCTCGATGAGGTCCTCGATGAGCAACTCGGTCGGGGGGAGGCCGGGCGGCACGGTGATGACGGGCTTGACGTTCGTGTCTTCCATGACTGGCGAGGCTAGCGGTGCGGGTGGAGCCGTAGTGTTCGTCCCATGACCGACGCTGCGATGACCCTCGATCAAGTCCAGGCACTCATGGAGGACCTGTACGGAGAAGCCGACCGGGAGCGCGGTCAGGCGGCGACGGTGGCGTGGCTGTGCGAGGAGCTCGGCGAGTTGGCCCAGGCGGCGCGCAAGGGCACCAAGGAACAACAGCTCCATGAGTTGGGGGATGTGCTCGCCTGGCTGGCGTCGCTCGCCAACCAGCTCGACCTGACCCTCGACGACGCCATGGCCCGCTACCGCGAGAACCCACCCTGACCCCGATCAGGCGCTGTGGCGGGCCCGGAGGTCGGCGACCTGGGGTGGGACGTCCATCACCCAGTTGAGGGCGCCGATCATCGCTTTGGCGGCTGGCTTCACGGTGGCGCTGCTCACCGGAGCGATTCGGGGAGGGAGCCACAGCTTGCGGCGCGCCCAGCTCGGCAGAAGATCCAGCGCCGCGCCCAGCACGATCGTGTAGGGGCCGCGCGCCTGCCATGTGTGTGGCGGGTACACCAGGAACCGCAGCGCCGTTCTGGCCTGACTACCGACGGTCAGCTCCGGGAGGTAGCTGCGAAGGGTGTCGTCGAGCTCCTCGACTGAGCGAGGCGCACGCTCGACGCCGAGCGCTTCGCCGACCCGCGCCATCTCCGCGACGTATTGGTCGGCGTCCGCATCGGAGATGCGGACCGATCCATATCGCCGGTACGCGCGGAGAAACCCATCGACCTCGGTGCTGTGGACCCACAAGAGGTTGTGCGGGTCGTTGGCCCGATACGGCGTCCCGTCCGGCGTTGTTCCTTCGACCCGGTCGTGGATTGCCCGCACCATGTCGACCGCCTGTTGCGCTTCGTCCGCCGAGCCGAACGTCGTCGCGCCGATGAAGGCTGCCGTCCGATGAAGCCGGCCGAAGGGGTCGGCGTCGTACGCCGAGTGGTCGGCGACGCCGGCCATGGTCGGGGGGTGAAGGGTCTGGACGAACAACGATTCGACGCCGCCGATGATCGCTGACCAGTCGGTTTGTATCAGCCAGACCATCGAGTCCGGGCCGAACCAGCCGTCCTCGCCAGCAAAGCCGCCCGCCATCTCGCGCTGACCGGTGATGTACTGGCGCACCGTTCGCTGGATCTCGCGTCGAATTCCCTGGACGGGGGTCAGTTGGTCGCTCACACCGAAAACGGTAGGGCTCGCGCGGTCTTGGTGTCTGCCCGGTCTGCCGATCGCCGTCGAGAACTATTACAGTTCTGTGTCGAACCTGCCGACGAGGCGTGGGCGAACAAAACGAAGGGACGACGTGGGGCGACAACGATCAACCGGACTTCGAGCCACGCGCGTGACCATCGGAGCGGTCAGCACCGCGAGCTTCGTCGGTGTTGTCGCGTCGCTCGGTCCGCTTGCCGCGGCCGAGGACGTCACGTCGGCCGCGCTCGAACCCGCCCGTCTCCTCGGCGCTCCGGCCGCGCTCGCCTCCACGGAGGGCCTCCCGTCGGGCAGCACCTCCTCGACCATCGTGACGGCTCCCGTCGATACCGTGGGAATCACCACGTCGTCGACGCTGCTCCCGAGCGTCTTGGAGGCGCTCGTCGATCAGTCGACGAGCACCGAGGTCACCGTCGAAGAGTCTTCGAGCACCACGGCTCCCGCAACGACCCAGGCGGCGGCCACTGCCTCGACGACCCGAGCAACGACCGCGCCGACGACCGCCGCGCCGCGCGCGTCGACCCCAACATCGGCCGCGCCGACCACAGCCGCACCCAGCACCGCCGCCCCGACAACGGCCGCGCCGGCCACCACTGCGGCGCCGACCACGGCTGCCCCGACAACGGCCGCCCCGACGACCGCCGCGCCGGCCACGACCGCAGCGCCGACGACGGCCGCACCGACCACGGCTGCACCGACGACGGCTGCCCCCACCACGGTCGCTCCCACGACGACCGTGGCGACGACCACCACCGCCCCATCCACCACGCTGCCTCCGCTCACCGGCGGAAGCATGTGACCACGAGCGGAGCGCCCATGGAGGAACGAGTCCTCCACGAAGCGCGATTCCGTGCGCTCGGCTCGGATTGCCGAGTGGTTTCTGATCTCAGCGCGGCTTCCGTCCAGAACGCGATACATCGACTCGAGGACCTCGAGGCCCGATGGAGCCGGTTCCGCCCGGACTCCGAAATCACGCAGGCCAATCTCGCGTCGGGACGTTGGGTCGAGGTCTCGGCGATCACTCACGAGCTGATCGATCGCGCCCGTCTCGCTCACGAACGGACCGACGGGATCATCGACGCTCGCATCGGCAAGCGTCTCGTCGAGCTCGGCTACGACCGGTCCCACGACACGCTCGAACTCTCGAGCGAACCGATCAACCCAATCGAACACGTCGATGACGATCCCGATCGGACATGGGACGTCGGGGTCGACGGTTCGTCCATCAAGATCCCCCTCGGCGTTGCCTTCGATCCCGGCGGCCTCGGCAAGGGGCTAGCGGCAGACACGGTAATGGACGACCTCCTCGGTGCCGGCGCCGAGTGGGCGCTCGTGGCGCTGGGAGGCGACCTCCGGTTCGGCGGCACGTTCCTCGAAGAGCACGGTTGGCAACTGCAGATCGAGAACCCACTCGAGCCTGGTCAGGTGTGGGGGACGCAGGCGATCCGATCCGGTGCCGTGTGCACGAGCTCGACCCGTCTCCGCCGCTGGCGCTCCGCTGACGGCGCAGTGCACCACCATCTGATCGATCCGCGGACCGGTTGCCCAGCCGAGACACCGGTCGCCGCCGCGACCGTCGCTGCCGCCGACTGTTGGTGGGCCGATGTCGTGGCCAAGGTCGCCGTGCTCGATCCCGACATGGCGGCGGCTCGTGCAGTCGAATGGCAGGTCGAGATTCTCCGCTTCGACCATGACGGCACGGTCACTCCCATCGAATGGCGGTCGTCGTGACCATTGGCGACCTCGAGTTTGCGAGTCAGGTGTGGTGGTACACGTCGCGGGCGGCAGGGATCGTTGCGTGGGTGCTCCTGAGCGGCTCGATGATTGCCGGTCTCGCCCTGTCATCGCGAGACGCCAAGGCACTCCCGGCCGGCTGGATGCTCGACTTGCACCGCTACCTCTCGACCCTGTCGCTCACCTTCCTCACGATCCACCTCGTTGCGCTCGTGCCGGACAACTTCGTGCATTTCGGATGGGCGGAGCTGTTCGTGCCCATGGCATCCGAATGGCAACCCGGCGCAGTTGCGTGGGGAATCGTTGCGTTCTGGCTGGTCGTCTGTGTGGAGATCTCGTCGCTCGCCCGTGCCCGAATCCCTCACCGCCTCTGGAGGGCGATCCACTTCACGAGCTTCGCCATATGGGTGGCGGCCACCGTGCACCTGTTCACCGCGGGGACCGACGTGTCCCATCCTGCGTTTCGTGTTGCGCAGGTGGTCGCGATCGGCGCAGTCTCGGCGATGTTCGTCCGTCGCCTCGCGACGGTCGTCCTTCGTCGTCGCCGCCGGTCACCGCTGCCTGTCGAGGAACCGGTAGACGTCGACCAGGTCGACTCCGGGAAACGGGCTGAACTCTCGACTTGAGGGTGGCAGCGCCGTCAGGACGTGGCTGCGCTGCGCGGCAGATGGCCAGGCGACCGACTCCCAGCGGTCGATGAGTGCCGGGTCCGCAGCGGTCGACTCCGAACGAGCGTCGACCCGCCGAATGGTGTCACCCCCGCGGAACGCTTTCGCCAGCTTCGACGTCGTGCCGATGCTGACCGCGTATGGCTTGCTGGCCGCGTCCTCGATGTAGGTGGCGCACCACCAGTCGCCACCGTCGGTCGTCGTGTGCTGGTAGTGGAGCATGAAGCTCTCACCGGCCTGCCAGGCCTGGCGGACACCCCAGTGTCTGGACACCCGCATGCCCTCGACCGTCCCGTCGGCGTCGGCCGGATAGTCGATGCCGTCGTTCTCATACGCCTTCGACACGACACCGTCCGGCGAGCAGCGCAAGAAGTGGACCGGCAGATCGAGGTGGCGTGTCGCGAGGTTCGTGAATCGGTGAGCCGCCATCTCGTAGGAGACGTAGAACGCCTCCTTCATGTCCTCGATCGAAATGTCGTCGTCCGCGTGACTGCGGCGAAGCAGGTCCACGGCGGCACGTTCGGGGATGGCCGCTGCGGCGGCGAAGTAGTTCGACTCGATCCGTTGCCGGAGGTAATCGGAGAAGTCGTGAGTCACGGAGTGGTCGAGCGCATAGTGCCCGAGCGTCTGGAGCACGACCGAGCGGGCCGCCCGGAGCTCGACTTCCTCGCGCAACGGGATGTAGATGATTCGCTTGCGTTGATCGGTGACCGACCGAGCCGAGCTCGGCATGCCGCGTGCCCGTTTGACCTCGAACCCGAAATGGGCAGCCAGATCAGTGATGTGACGTTCGGAGAGCGGCCCGACACCGGGGTAGCCGATGGCGTCGAGGGACTCGTTGACGACCTTCTCGATCTCCTCGAAGTAGTTGTCTCGGGCGCGCATCTCCATTCGGAGCTCGGCGTTGGCGAGCCGCGCCTTGTCCTCCGCTCGCAGCGCACGAGTGCCGTCGGTGTTCGGGATCTGTTCCCACAGCGTCGTGAGGTGCTCGAGGACGTCGTCGCTGATCTTGGCGTTGGGCTTGAGATGCGGGAGTTCGAGCGCCCGATAGGCCGGATGTTCCTGGGCCTTCACGAGCGCGAGCTCGAGTTCGGCCCGGCGGTTCGGTGCCGTTTGTTCGACGAGCACACCGACCGAGACCTGCAGCGCGTCGGCGAGCGAGTTGAGCAGCCCGATCTTCGGCTCGACGCGACCGTTCTCGAGTTGGCTGAGGTACGGCACAGGTCGATCGACGATCTCGCTGAGGTCGCCGAGCGTCAGGTTGAGTTCTTTGCGGAAGTGGCGGATCCGGTGTCCGAGGAGTCCGAGATCGAGTTCGTCTGCCACGAGAGGGGCCTCCTGGTCGGTCGAGAAAGCGAAGTTCTTCCATTCTTTCGGCTCGAACCGCCCTTCGTCCAGATTTGGGCGGTGATGCCCATGGATATTCGTCCAAAAAGGCCGAGATTCTGTAGGAGCGGGTTTCTGCAACATGGTTTCGCTTCCGAACGAGGTCCTTCCGCAATGAGCGTCATCGCCCCACATCAGTCACTTTCCGATCCAGCAGACTTCGACGATCCGACGCCGGGCATCGACGTCGTCTCCACCCACGACGACGACGGCATCGCCGAACTTCTCGAGGATCCGCACACGCGCCGGGTACTCGGGGTGATGCACCGCCGCTTCTGGGCGAAGCGCCGGGACATGCTCGTGCGGCGAGCCGAGCTCGGCTCGGTCACCACGGCGGACGAGCCCGTCGCTGATGCAGCACCCGGTGTGCTCGCCATCCGGGGATGGGCAACGACGGAGCGGACGGTGCTCGTCGACGGCCGGGCCGTGCCTGGTCCGGTGTTCGATCTGGCCCTCGCGATCGCACACGATCTCGACGGCCTCCGTGCCGGATCGACGCTTGCGATCGCCGCACCCGACGTTCGTGCAGCACACGAAGCACGCCTCTGGAACGACCTGTGCGCGTTGGCTGAAGATCGCTTCGGCCTCGATCGTCACACGGTTCGAGTGGTCGGAGAGCTTGCGGCGCCGGCAGTCGCCGACGCGGATGAGCAGGCCCGAATCGCTCAGGTCTTCGCCGGCCGCGGGCTCTGAGTCCGAGCTGCTGCACTCCCACGACCGAACCCGAGGTGGTATCCCTGGGTCTGTGGAACAGGAGACGTCGCCGCTGATCAGGACGTCGGATCGAGGTTCGACGCGTCGATCCGATGAGCTGCGCACCCTGCGCGAGGTCGGGCGAACGTGGGGTGCGCAACGATCCGCACAGGTGATGGTTGTCGCGGTGTTTGCCGCGAGTGTTGCTCGGCTGCTCGTTGGCGGCTTCGGCTGGACCGACCTGTTGGTCGTCGCCCTGACGGTATTGCTCGTCGGTTTCGTTGAGTGGGTGCTGCACCTCTTCTTGTTGCATGCCCCCGAGGATTCGTTTCGGATGCGGCGGCTCGGGACCGGTGTCGGTCATCGTCAACATCATCTGGATCCGCATGACGTGGGCTGGATCATGCTGTCCGGCGTCGATGCGGCGGTGTTCGTCGTCCTCATCGCAGGGTGGACGGCGCTGTGGTCGCTCCCGCTGCTCTGGCTGGTCGGTGGACCGCTGATGGCGCCATTTCTGACGGCGCTTCTCGCTGCCTACGTGTCGCTGGCCCACTACGAGTGGGTGCATCTGTTGGTGCACACTCGTTACCGGCCCAAGACACGCTTCTACAAGCGGCTCGCGACCAACCACCGCCTGCACCACTATCGCAACGAGCGCTACTGGCTTGGAGTGACGTCGAATCTCGGCGACCGAGCTCTGCAGAGTTATCCGGCGACCAAGACGGACGTCCCGCTCTCGGCGACGGCGCGTACCCTGTCGGGGTGAGTTCGGAGCACACCGACGAAGCCGCCGGTTCGGTCGACTTCATCCGCGAGAAGATCAACGCCGACAATGCGACCGGCAAGTTCGGGGGCCGCGTCCAGACGCGGTTTCCGCCCGAGCCCAACGGCTACCTCCACATCGGGCACGCGAAGTCGATCTGTCTGAACTTCGGGATCGCCGCCGACTACGACGGGGTCTGCAAGCTCCGGTTCGACGACACCAACCCCGAGGCCGAAGACCAGGACTTCGTCGACGGCATCATCGAGGACGTCGCCTGGCTCGGGTTCGCTCCCGACGAAGTCGTCTATGCCTCGGACTACTTCGACCAGCTCTATGCGTGGGCCGAGTCGTTGATCGAACGCGGTCTCGCCTACGTCGACGATCAGGACGCAGAAACGATCTCTGCCAACCGAGGCGGCTTCACCACACCCGGCGTCGACTCACCCTGGCGAGACCGGACGCCCGAAGAGAACCTTGCGTTGTTCCGTGGAATGCGTGACGGCGAATTCGCTGACGGCGAAAAGGTGTTGCGCGCCAAGATCGACATGAACCACGAGAACATGCAGATGCGTGATCCCGTGCTCTACCGGATCCGGCGAGCGCACCACCACCGCACCGGCGATCAGTGGATCATCTACCCGACCTACGACTGGGCGCACGGTCAGTCGGACGCAATCGAAGCGGTCACCCATTCGATCTGCACGCTCGAATTCGACACCCACCGCCCGCTGTATGACTGGTGTCTCGAACATCTCGATCTCCCCCACGAGACCCCCGAGCAGACCGAGTTCGCCCGGCTCAACCTCACCCATACGGTCACGTCAAAGCGCAAGCTCAAGCAGTTGGTCGACGACGGGGTGATGTCGGGGTGGGACGACGCACTCATGCCGACCCTTCGGGGCGTTCGCCGACGCGGCTATCCGGCCGCAGCGATCCGGGCATTCATGGACCACATCGGGGTCGCCAAGACCAACTCGACGCACGACATCGAGCTGCTGGAGTCGTTCATCCGGACCGAGCTCAACGCGACGGCGCTTCGCCGGATGGCGGTGCTTCGGCCGCTCAAGCTGATCATCACGAACTGGCCCGATGGCGAGGTCGACCTCCGCGAGGCGATCAACAACCCCGAGGACGACTCGGCGGGCGTGCGCCAGGTGCCCTTCGGTGGTGCGCTCTGGATCGAAGAGGACGACTTCCGGCTCGACCCGCCGCCCAAGTACTACCGGCTGACGCCGGGCCGTGAGGTCCGACTGCGCGCTGGGTACTTCGTCACGGCAACCGACGCGGCGACCGACGCCGACGGCAACGTCACCGAGGTGTACTGCACCTACGATCCGGCGACGGCCGGCGGGCAGGCGCCGGACGGCCGCAAGGTGAAGTCGACGATCCATTGGGTGTCGGCCGCGCATGCGATCGACGCGACGGTCAACCTGTACAACCGGCTCTTCACCGACCCGCACCCGGGTTCTGGGGGGTCAGACCCCTTCGACAGCCTGAATCCCGAGGCCCGTGAGGCGGTTGCGGCCAAGCTCGAGCCGGCACTCGGCGACGTGGCTCCCGGCCAGGTCGTCCAGTTCGAACGCCTCGGCTATTTCGCCGCGGACCTCGACGACGCACGGGTGTTCCATCGCACGGTCGGCCTGCGCGACGAATGGGCCAACATCCAGAAACGCCGCCAAAACTCCTAACGGTCACTTCGGGGTCAGACACCAACGTGACCGGGGGCAGTGGCTTAGCGCCTCTGCGGGTGACGAATGGAG
The DNA here is from genome assembly GCA_020629635.1 of Acidimicrobiales bacterium. Classification (GTDB taxonomy): domain Bacteria; phylum Actinomycetota; class Acidimicrobiia; order Acidimicrobiales; family SHLQ01; genus SHLQ01. The sequence goes on from JAHDCX010000002.1 coordinate 56,270, forward strand.
ATCGCAGAGGCAGCGAATGCCGCGAGCGCGACCGCAATGGCGGCGTATGCGGCAGTACTCATGCTTTCGTCGGAATCGATGCCAGCCATCAGTGCACCGGGCAGGAGCTCCAGCGCGAACCATGCACCTGCACCGATGAGTGGTCGAGGATCGAGACGAACGAGGGTCAGGCCGAGAGCGAGCAACCCGCATTGCAGCACGAATCCACCCAGAAACCCATCGCCGAGATCGGCGAGCGGCCCGAAGGACAGCGCCAGGATGACGATGGCGACCATGGTTGGTGATCCGGCGGGGCGTCCGTCACCCCATCGGCGGCTCAACCCGCCAAGGCCGGCGAGCAACGAAACCGGGGCGGCCAAGAACGGAATGGCGAAGAAGCCAACCGAGAGCGCTGCCCCGAGCTGGAGTAGAGCGACCCCAGCGATCGACCTCGAAGACGTTGATCGAATCAGGAGAATGACTGAAAGGGCTGAAAGGAGAGGCTCGAGGGCGTACCGTCCGCCCCAATCCCAAGACCCGTAGCTCCACACATAGGTCGTGTGGGTCGTGAGCATCAGTAGCAGTCCGAGCATGGCGCCCTGAATCCACGTGCGCTGAACCGTGTCACCTGATTCGATTCGGGTGCGGGTGCGAAGTCCAACGTTGAACAGGCTGAGAGATTGCCTTGCGGACCAGCGATTGTCGGTGAGGGCGTTGGCCGTGTCGACGAGTTCGGCGCCGTGCTCTTGGCGATACTCGGCAGGGAACGCACGCATGACGAGGCGGTAGCTGCTCATGTTGTCGAAAGGTCGCGGCCGAGCCGGGTGATGCGTTTCAGCGAGCGATGTGCGAAGACGAGTAGGAGAATGCCGAAGGTTACGAGTCCGGTCGAGATCGCAATTCCAGCAAAGTTGGTGTTCGTGATGGCGGTCGCCAGCGATGGCCCTCCGACCGATACGACGAACCAGTAACCACTAGCGACGAGCGGGCGAGGATCCCACGGGCTGACCAGAATGCCGATCGAGGTGGTCGCCACCAGACCGATGCCCGTGATGGCGAACGGAATCTGGATCACTACAGCAAGCATGAGAATGAGACTGACACCAACCACGAGTACGCCCGTCGAAACGACCCGTGCACCGGTCCCATGTCGATTGAGGAAGAAGAGCAAGATCGAATAGCCCGCAAGGATGAAGAGCAGCGACGCCAGGGTCGTCGAACCAACGCTTGCCACGTGAGGCCCGAGTTCGAGGGCGGCTATGAGCGCGACGGCATGCCGGCTTGTGGTCCTGGAGAGAACAACGCAGGCGACTACCGCAGCAGCGAGATGCCAAGACAAAATGCTGGACGTCTCGATCATCTCGATATCGCCCCGAGCAGCGTGCCCCGACAGCCACATCGTCAGGTCAACTGCCCGTGTGCTGGACATCAGCAAGATGGCGATGAGTAGGCCCTCGCTCCACACGCGACGAGGGTCCGAACCGATCGCTGATCGACTTCTCGTCTGGATGCCGAGTGTCAACAGGCCGAGTGATTGACGAACCGACCAGCGATTGTCGGTGAGAGAGTTCGCCGTGTCGACGATTTCGGCGCCGTGCTCTTGGCGATACTCGGCAGGGAACGCACGCATGACGAGGCGGTAGCTGCTCATGACGTTGCTCCTGTGCTTCCAAGATTGGGCAGTCGACCGATGACTCGTTCGCTCGCCTCGACTACAGATCGCATGCGCTGGGCTTCGAGGCCGGTCTCGTGTCGCCCATATTCGGTGATGCGGTAGTACCGGCGGCGCCGGCCATTCACGGTCTCCTCCCGGTCGACCTCGAGCAGTCCGTCGTCGACAAGGCGGTCCAATGCGCCATAGAGCGTTCCGGCTGTGAGTCGTACGCGTCCCGAGGAGAGCAGATCGGCCTTCTTGATGATTCCGTATCCGTGCAGCGGCTCCGCGTGCAGGGCGAGCAGGATGAAGTACGTCGGCTCTCGCATACCACCGATGATACATCGGGTCACGATATATCGGTAGTCGCGCCGTCCATGTCGAACGCGTGACCGGAGGCTGTGGCTTAGGTCTCAACCAGCCGCTGTCAGGTCCGCTGTGGAACGGGACGTCGTCGTACGGTTCTGATGTGTCAGCTCTGCCGCTTCCCGAACCGGGCGTCGACGCCGCCGTCGAATGGGTCGGACGCCACCTCGACGACCTCTGTTCGGACGCGCCGCGGGCCTCGACGAGATTCCGGGGCGGTCAGACGGCCGCTGATGCGGCGCTCGCGTCATTCGATGTTGGGGGCTACGCCGGTCGCCGAAACGAGGTGCTTCCCGTTGCGCGCCGCGGAGCGTCCGGCTTGTCACCGTGGATCCGTCACGGTCTCCTCACACTGCCCGACGTGTGGGCGCATGTGGCGGGAGGACCGTCTCGAGATGTCGCCAAGTTTCGCGACGAGCTGCTCTGGCAGGAGTACGCCCGTCACGTGTACGCCCGAGTCGGGCGCCGATCGTCCGTCGGGCTCCGCCACGAACACGCCGGAAACCCACGACCGGCGACCCGCGCCCACGACCTTTCCGCAGAACCCGCGATGCGCTGCGTCGCCGCCGTTGCAGACGAGCTGGAGGCCGACGGATGGCTCGTCAATCAGACGCGAATGTGGATGGCCAGCCACTGGACGGTCCGCAACGGCTGGCGCTGGCAGGACGGCGAGGACCTGTTCTTCCGGCATCTGCTCGACGGCAGCCGCGCGGCCAACCGACTGGGCTGGCAGTGGACGACGGGAGTCGGATCGTCCAAGCCCTACGGGTTCAGTCGATGGCAGGTCGAGAAGCGGGCCCCGCAACTCTGCCGCGACTGCGAGCTGGCCGCCCGTTGCCCGATCGAAGGGTGGCCCGACGACCCAACCACGACTCCGGCCGAGGTTCCCGTCGACCTGGGCCGGGCGACGGCAGCACCCGCAATGGCGGGTCCGGCGGCGGTCGAACGAACGGGTGGCGACCCTGACGCCGTCTGGCTGACCGCCGAATCGCTCGGCGATGCCGACCCAGCCCTCGCCGCCCATCCCGAGGCGGACGTGCACTTCGTGTTCGACGAACCGCTGCTCGCCAGGTTGCAGCTTTCGTCAAAGCGGTTGATCTTCCTCACCGAAACCCTGGCCGAACTCGGGACCCACCGAACGGTGAATCTGCACCGCGGTCGGCCGGCCGATCTGCTGTCGGGGGTCGCTCTGGCGGTGACCCACGCTCCCGTACCCGGGTTCGCCACACGTGCACGCCGTCTGAACGTCGTCGAGGCCCATCCGTGGCCATGGCTCGCTCGACCGTCGGGTGGGAGCGTCAGGAGCTTCTCGGCGTGGCGAAAGGGCCTACGATTGGCGCCATGAGCGCCGCCATCGATCCGAAGTTCTTCCGCCAGGTCATGGGGCAGGTCCCCACCTGCGTCACCGTCGTGACCGCGATGGTCGACGAGCAGCCCCAAGCGATGGTCATTGGGAGTTTCGTGTCCGTGTCGCTCGACCCGCCGCTCGCCGGGTTTTTCTGCACGACGACGTCGTCGACATGGCAGGAGCTGCGCAAGGCCGACGTGCTCGGTGTCAACGTGCTCGGTGCGGATCAGATCGACGTCTCGAACGCCTGCATGCGTGCCCCTGACGAACGGCTCGACGGACTCGATTGGGAGATGGACGGTGGAGCCCCGCGGCTCGCTGGCACGACGGCATGGATTCGATTGACGCCCAATCAGGTGATCGACGCCGGAGACCACGAGTTCGCCCTGTGCAACGTGGTGGAGATGTCGGTGCCCGACGAGCCGAACGAGCCCGTCATCTTCTACGGCGGCGCCTACCGGTCGCTCGCCGCGATCGAAGACTGAACGGGCCGGGTCGATGCGGGTCTTCGCCAGCGACGCGCACCGTGCCCACTTCCCGGCGGGCGAGATCTACAACGGCGAACTGGTCCGACCATTCGAATGCCCGGAGCGTTGGGATCACATCGATGACGCCCTGACGGCGGCCGGAATGACCGAGCGCCACGACGCTGCCGCGGTCGGCGTTGATCGGCTGGCCGCCGTGCACGACCCGGCCTTCGTCGACTTCCTCACCCACGCATGGGACGAGTGGACTGCACAGGGCCACGACGGCGACATGATCCCGACGTGCTTCCCGGCTCGCCGCATGAATCAGCGCATCCCCGCCGACATCGACGGGCGCCTCGGCTACTTTGCCTTTGCCGCAGAGACGTCGATCATGTCGGGCACCTGGTCTGCCGCACTCGCGGCCGCGTCGCTTGCGAACGAGGCGGCGGTCCGCACGATCGCCGACGGCGAACCGTCGTTTGCCTTGTGCCGGCCGCCGGGACATCACGCCTCGATCGACTTCTTCGGCGGCTATTGCTACCTGAACAATGCGGCGATCGCGGCGGAGACCATGCTGGCCGAAGGTGCCGAACGGGTCGCGGTGATCGACGTCGACTTCCATCACGGCAACGGGACCCAGGACATCTTCTGGACGCGTCAGGACGTGTTCTTCGGGTCGGTCCACGGGGATCCGGCGCACGAGTTCCCGCACTTCAGCGGGTACGCCGACGAAGCCGGCGGCGGCGACGGCGAAGGGGCGACGGTCAACCGGCCTCTTGCTCCGGGCACCGACGCCTCGACGTGGTTCGCGGCGCTCGACGACCTCATCGATCACGCCGTCGGCCATGGAGTCGACGCACTCGTCGTGTCGTTGGGCGTCGACACCTACGAAAACGACCCCATCTCGAGCTTCCGTCTCGCCAGCGCCGACTTTGCCGGGATTGGGGAGCGGCTGGCCGGTCTTGACGTACCGACGGTCTATTGCATGGAAGGCGGCTACGCGGTCGCCGAGATCGGCACCAACGTCGTGAACGTGCTCCGCGGTCACGTTGGGGTCTGACCCCGAAGTGACCGGTCAGCGGCGGAGATGGATGGCGTTGGCGTGGGCGGGGAAGCCTTCGTGGTTTGCCAGGGCGATCGTGGAGTCGGCGACGGCGGCGAGCGCGTCGGCGGTGAGGTGACCGATCGCCGCGGCCTTGAGGAACTGCTCCACGGTGATGCCCCCGGAGCGGTTGGCGTGCCCGCCGGTCGGGAGGGCCGCCGGGCCGCCGAGGGTGAAATTGCCGGCGGAGAACGGGGTGTGCTGGCCGAGCAGAAGTTCCCCGGCATGCTCGATCCCGTCGGCGGCGGCCCAGGGGTCAGCGACCGCAAGTTGGCAGTGCTCCGACGCAAACCAGTTGGCAACCTCGATCGCGGCGTCGAGATCGTCGGTCAGGACCACGCCACCGTTCGTGCCGAGCGCAGCGGTCGCCGCGTCTCGCCGCTCGATGGGGAGTTCTGCCGCCTGACGGTCGAGCTCGGCATCGACAGCCTCGACGACGTCGGCCGCTGCGGTCACGAGCACGACCGTCGAGTCCGTCCCGTGTTCGGCTTCGTTGAGAAGGTCCGCGGCGAGCAGCGTGATGTTGGCGGAGTCATCGGCGACCACCAGTGATTCGGTCGGGCCCAGGACGACCGAGTCCACTCCATGGGTTCGGACCTCGAGCTGGGCGAGCGAGACCGCCGGGCTTCCGGGGCCGACGACCATGCCGTGCGCCGGGATCGACTCGGTACCGAATGCGGCGGCCGCCACCCCCGCCGGTCCGTTCACCCGAAAGACGTCGGTGAGCCCGAGCTCGTGGGCAACCGTCAGCACCGCCCCGTCGATCTCGCCCGCCCCTCCGGGGGCAGGAGGCACGATCACGCTCAGCTGGGGTACTCCCGCCACGGACGCCGGCGTCGCGATCTGGGCGAGCACCGACGGGTAACTGGCCTTGCCGCTCGGGCAGAACAGCGCAGCCGACGCGACCGGCCCGACCTTCTCGCCGATGGTGTGGCCGGGTGCGATCTCGGCGGTCCACGATGCGCGGCGTTCGAGCAGCGCCTCGTTGAAGGCGCGGATGTTGGCGATCATGTGGCGAATGGCGGCGTGTACGTCCGAGTCGATCGTGGCCAACGCCTCGGCGAACTCTTCGTCGGAGACTCGGAGACCGCCGGGCTCGACCGTCACCCCGTCGAATCGCGCCAGCGCCTCGCACACGGCAACGTCGCCTCGCGCTCGGACGTCGTCCACGAGTGAACGAATGTCGTCACGCAGTGAGGCTGTCACCTCAGTCGCCGCCCCGCGACCGTGCAACCAGGCCCGGTCAGCGTCGGTCATTTCGTTCCACACCATCCTGCGAAGCATGGGTTCAGTATGGGAGGTTCGCCCCCGCGTTCGGTCGCCCGCGACCCGCAAACGAATCCATCCAGTCGTCGATGTCGCGCCACACCGGCGTCCGCGGGTCGATGATCGTGAAGTGATCGGCGTCGGCCGGATTGAGGTGAACGGCCTCGTCGTGCGCGGCGATGGCGGCAGCCACGTATTTGGCCGACATGTCCACGGGGACGTCGTCGTCGCCGCTGGCGTGGACGATGAGTTGCGGAACGGCGAGTGGGAGGAGTCGGATGGGTGAGGCGTCTGCGTAGATGTCCGGGATTTCGTCGGCCCGTCCGCCGAGGAGTACCGCCGCCGCCGACGACGACAAGGCCTCACGGTCTGCGGATTCGAGGTCGGAGACTGGCGCGAGCGCAACGACACCGTCGATCGGGCTGTGCTGTTGGCCCGCCGCCCACAACGCGAGGTGTCCGCCTGCCGAATGACCCACGGCGATCACCGTCCGGTTCCGGTCAGTCGAGAGTCCAGCCGCCCAGGCCACCGCCGCGGAGACGTCGGCGCGCATCTGCGGCCAGACCGACGCCGTGTCGTCCGACTCGATTCGCCGGTACTCCACGTTCACCACCTCCCACCCTCGGTTGACGAGGTGATGGCAGATGGCGGTGTTGATGTCGAGTCCATATCGTGCTCGCCAATACCCGCCGTGAAACGAGATCGCCGTGCCGATCGGTTGGGCGACGTCGGGTCGGTAGTGATCGACAAACTGCTCGGGGTCCGGGCCGTAGGGGGTGCGTTCCGGGAGGATGGGAGCGTCGCGCCGGCTCATTCGCTCACCGTCCGTAGAACGTGGTGCGGGCGGAGGCGGACAGGGCGATGTCGGGTTCGACGTTGAACGCGAAGACCACGAGGATGCGTGTCCGTGGCCCCGCCGATGGTGTCACCCGATGCAACGAGTCGCGCCCCCGGAAGATGACGAGATCTCCCGGGGCCATGTCGAGGGTCTGGACGTGATGACCGTCATCGAGCACCGACGCGAGCCGTTCGTGCTCCGCCGGGTCGCCGTGACCACGTCCGGCCGAACGGATGGACGGTGCGTACTCGAACGCGCCCCCTCGTTCTGGAGCCTGGATGAGCGCGGTCACGGCGAAGGATGAGTTGTCGAAGTGCCACCCCAGCTCTTCACCGTCGCGATGGAAGTGCACGTTGATCGACGACACGTCGTCGGCGTACGGGTGCAAACCCTCAACGCCGAGCACACCGATCAGGTGGTCTCGAAGGGTCCGATCGGTGTAGACGGCGCGGAGCGCCGAGTCCGTCGTGATCTGGTCATCGGCGAGCAGGCCCTTCGTGCTCACGATCTGGCGATTGACGAGGTGATCGGGCCCGAGGCTGGGATCGCCGTCGGTCAGGTAGACGTTGTGGGTCGACGACGCATAGAAGGCGTCGCTCTCGCGACCGTCGACTTCGGCCAAGACGGCGTCGAGACATGACGCCGTCAGCAGTCGGTCGAGTACGAGAACCCCGTGCTCGGCGAGCGTTCGGCGATCACGAGCGATGGCGTCGGGGTCGGCCAATCGGTGCCGTGCGGCGTCAATGAGCGCCGTCACGGCCACAGCACCGGGAACCAGTCGGTTCGCATCGGATCACCCGGCTGGAGGTCGAGGCCCTCGAGTGGGGGAGAGGTCGCACCCGGCCGCTCGACGTACACCGCGTCGTCACCGAGCCATCGAGTGCTGAAGGCGCGGCGCCGTCCGGTCACGGGCGCGGCCGTCGTCCCGTGCAGCGTGCGAAAGTCGAAGATGAGCGCGTCGCCAGCTTGGAGAGCTGCGGAGAAGACGCGCGGGTCGTCGTCGTCGACTGCGTCGGTTGAGCGCATCGTGGCGTCCTCGGACGCGTACTCAGAACCATCGACGAATGTCCGCGGTCGGTAGAGCACGCCGTCGCGGTGCGAACCCGTGAGGAACCTGACGGCGGTTTCGGCGGGCGTGTCGTCGAGCGCGACGTACACGCTTGCCGTCTGCGATCCGTCGACGCAGTAGTACGGAAGGTCGTGATGCCACGGCGTGGCCTTGGCGACGCCACCCTCCTTGGCGAACACGTGCTCGTGGAACAACTGGGCTCGTTCGGACCGCATGCACTGCGCCGCCAGATGGGCGGCGGGCGAGGTGAGCACGTGCGCCAAGAACTCCGGTATGCGCTGCCAGTTGCAGTAGGCGTCGAAGAAGCGGCCGGACTCGCCCCCTCGTGTGCTCTCGCACGGGAAGGCGAAACGATGCGGCGCTTCGAGCAGTCGATCGAGTCCCCGTCGAAGACGCTCGACGTCGTCCGCAAACACGCCGGGCACCTTCACGACTCCGTCGGTTGCGAACTGTTGGACCGTCTCGGCACTGAGCTGGAGAGATGACCGCTGCGTGGATTCGACGACCGGCCCCACGTCGTCGAACACGCGCCAATCGACGGTCGACCGATTGCCGGTTTCGACCCCGCTCACGTCGCCGACCGCCTGCCGAGGAAGTCCTCGATCAGCGGCAGCAGCCGATCCGGTGCCTCGACGACGATCGAGTGGCGAAGGCCGTCGAGCACGTGCAGCTCGCTGTCTGCGAGCAGACGGTCAATCTCGACATTGAGACGTGGACTGCATCCAGGGTCATGCTCGCCAGTGACGATGAGACAGGGTGCGGCCACCTCGTCCAACCACGGAGCCATCTCCGTTTCGGCGTACACGTCGAACACCGAGAGAAAGACCTCGGGAGGTGTGGTCAGGACCTGCTCGATGCGGCGTTCGATGATCGCCGGGTTCGCGGCTGCGAATGGCTCGGTGTACCACCGATCGACGAGCGTCGTGAGCACGTTCTCGATGCCTTCGCGTCGCATGCGGGCGACGACTCCTTGGACTCGGGAGGCGTCGTCGGCGGTGCGGGCCGCTGCGGTGCTGAGCAGCGTGACGGTCGAGGTCGTCGTCGGAAAGCGCTGCGCATAGCGAGGTCCGATCATCCCGCCGAGCGAGTGCCCGATCAGATGGATCGCCCCCAGACCGAGACGGTTCCGCAACGCCTCGACGTCGTCGACGAGCTGGTCCAGGGTGTACGGCACCGCTGGTGTCGGACTGTCGCCGTGTCCACGCAGGTCCATCGATACACACGTGTAGCGATCGGCCAATGCGTCGATGAGCGCAGCCCACGTCTCCTTCCGGGATCCGATGCCGTGAACGAAGATGATCGGAGGGCCGTCGCCTGTGACGTCGTACGCGACGTCCACCGCGGTCATCGCGCGAAGGCCGGCATGACGTCGGCGGCGAAGCGCTCGAGCATGTCGGTGGTCTCTTCGGGCGACTGTCCGAGATTCGACGAGAGGATCATCTCGTCGATGCCCCGTTCGTCGTATTCGGCCAGGCGTTCGATCATCTCGTCGGGAGTTGCGATGAGGATGTTCGCGTCGAGCTCGTCGATTGTCTGGGTGCGCGGGAGCGGCAGGATGCAGCCGTTCTCGATCATTCCGGGCCCGGTGTAAACGTTGTCGAATCGGGAGTAGTAGTCGTGGGCCATCTCGAGCTTGGCCCGACGGTCGGCCTCGTTCTCGGCGCAGTACACGAGGCGGCTCAACATGATCCGCAGATGATCGCCGTCCGAGCCGAGCTCGGCCTTGGCTTCCTTGTGGGCGTTCACCTGCATGCGGAACAGGTCGGGGTCGCCGGCGAGTGGTGTCGTCTGGATGTCGAATCCCCGCAATGTCGAGCGGCGAATGCCCTCGTGGTTCATCGTGGCGATCATCATTCGAGGCCGTGGCTGGGTGAGCGGCCTCGGCATGATCGTCATCGGACCGAAGTCGTACCAGTCGCCGTGGTGTTCGACCTCGGTCTCGGTCAGCAGACGAAGCAGCACCTCGAGCGACTCGTCGAAGCGTTCTCGGCTCTGTTCGATGGGTGAGCCGAGGCGCTCCATCTCGTGCGCGAACGCACCGCGACCGACGCCGAGCACGAGGCGACCCTTCGTGAGGATGTCGGCCATCGCGACTTCGCCGGCAAAGACCCGCATGTCGTGGAGCGGGAGCACGGCCACGGAGGTGATCACGTCGAGGTGTTCGGTCTCGCATGCGACGGCCACCGCCATCTGGAGCGGTGCGGGGTTCATCAGGATGTTCATGATGTGGTGTTCGGGGATCGTCACCGATCGAAACCCGAGACGCTCGGCCGTCTTGGCGTGGTCGAGCATGTCATCGACCACCCGGTGGCTGCCATAGGAGGCGTCGGGGAGATACGCCGACAAGAAGAAGTCGAAGTCCACGCCCCCATGTTCGGTGTCTTGCCCGACCGAGGGCAAGTGGGGTCAGTCGAAGCGGTCGATCTCCCGCTCGGCGATCCGGAACAGCTCGGCCTCGAAGTCTTCGGGTTCCACCGTCGTCATGAGCGCCTCGAGGGCACGGAGCCAGGTCATACGAGCCGCATAGACGGATCGTCGTTCGTCGAGGTCGAACGCGGCGATGTGCTCCCAGACGGCGCGATTGTGCCGGTCGACGATTGCCGCCCACGCCTTCTCATGACCCGATCGAGCCGCGTCGGCGAGGTCGGCGGTGGTGGGTTCGTTCTCGTTCACTGGACGGGTACCTCCGCCGTTGATCGAGTACTGGACTGTCGCCGACGTCAGTAATTCTACTCACGGTCCGTGTCGGTGAATTCACCGACAGTCGTCTGGTCAAGAACCCTGCCACGCACGGCTACATGTGGCCGGATCGAATGCCGATGACTCGGCCATGTTGTTGGCGCTGCTCGCCGTGCCCTTCCTGGTCGCACAAGCGTTGAGTCCTCGCCGCGCCATCCTGCGGATCGAGCCCGCCGCGGTCGTGCTGCTCGTTTGCGCCGTTGGTCTTCAGCTGATCGCCGCCGTCCAACCGGACATTGCCTACGCTGCGGTGCCCACGTCATTCCTCCTCGGCACGCTTGCGTTGACCCATGTCGCCTGGGAGTCGTCGAAGCGGCGCCTCCCGGCCGCACTGGCGGCGCTCGGCGGGACGATGAATCTGATCCCGATCACGATCTACGGTGCGATGCCGGTCGTGCGTTCGAGCCGTGAGCATGTCTCGGCGACGCCGATTGAGGAGCCCGAACTCCTCTCCGCGAAACACGTCGAACTCGATCTCCAGCTCTGGCCGAACCCGGTCAGCCTGCTCGCCGACTGGATGCCCCTTCCGTGGATCAACGCGGTGATCAGTCCGGGCGACATTCTCCTGTTCGGCGCATTTCTCGTGCTTGGCGTGCACGCGGCCCGAACGACGAGTCCCGAACTTCAGATGGCTCCGAATGCGGCGAACAGCGCGACCGATGGGTCTTCGCTGATCACCGCAGCCTGAGCATTCGCCAGGGCGTGCGCCATCGTGGCGCCGGCGAGCATCTCGGTGTGCATCGACGTCATGAGGGCGACCGAGCGCTCGTCGTTTGCTGCTCCCGAGTTCGTCACCAATCCGCGGCATCCTCGAGCGATGAGCACCGAGGCGAGGCCGAGTGACGAGCGGCCTGCGTTTCGACCGATTTCGCACGACGAGAAAACCAGCCGCGACGGCACTGGGCCGTCCGCCAACAGGTCGTAGAACGTGAGTGGACCGTCGGCGAGTTCGAGGTTGCTCATCAGCGGATTGTCCGCTCGGAAGTGCCCGTGTGCGGCGAAGTGGACGAGGTCTGCGGATCGAAAGGCTTCGCGCACCGCGTCTGGTGAGGAGTCGCCCGGATCGATCCGGACGGCGTCGGGGTGGAGTGCCTGAAGTGCATCCAGTTCGCGGTCGGCGAAGTCCAGCCTCGGTCCGCCCACCAACACGACGTTCTCGATCGGAGGTGGATCGTGAGTCATGGCCACTCGGTGTTCGTACAGCGACGAGGCGTTGTGGACGTCGGCGGTGGTGAGCAGAGCCCACGGAATCGGTTCGAGATCAGGCTCTGTGATGGAGATGAAACGTTCTATTCCATCGAACTGCGCGACGACCGGGCCGAGGATGTCTCGCAGGCCACCGATCAGCTTCTCGAGCCGCGTCGTGACGCCACCTGCGTTCATGCTGAGCGCTGTCTGGGCGCTCACCAATGCCCGCCGAAGCGTCGACCGGTCGATCGGACCGACGATCCGTTCATCGGTTGGGCTGAGGAACACCGCGCCCCAGAGCTCCTCACCACCGATCCCGAGCAGATGCACACTCGGACGATCGCTGATCGTCTCGGGTTCGACGTGCGTACCGACGCCCGAGTGGCGTTGACGCAGCGAGCGCAGCTCGTTCTCGAGACCGTGCAGGTCGGTCTCGATCAACGTCCTGGTCGCGCCCGAGGGGAGCGACTCGAGCTCCCGGACTCGAGCGCGGATCTGGTCCACGATCGCCCGCTCGTTGTCATCGAGTGAGGGTTCTGGGGTGAAGAGCAGCTGTCGCTCTCGCTCGATGACTTCGGCGAGTCGATGCGCATCTCCGTTCTCGATGGCGACTCGAGCGGCAACTTGGGTGAGTTGGCGCACCCGACCGTCGAGCACCGCCCGAACGTCAGACACGCCGAGGACGGAGGCCTGTGCGTCGGCCCGGTCATAGAAATCGTCAATGTGTCCGTTCACGGCACCCTGGTTGCTCTCCAGCCAAGCGAGCGCAGCAGCAGCCGCGGCGGCGTGAACCTGTCGGAGCGAGGACGTCCAGCCTTCGGTGGCCTCAGCCGACAGCAGCTCTCGGGCCAGCTCGGGTCGTCGATCCAGCAGATGGAATCCAGCGTCGACCGCGAGATCAGGGTGTGCCGTCAGTCCCTCGTCCGGGTCGAGGGTTGCGTTCTCGTCGACGAGGAGGTCGAGGACCTGTAGGGCTGCGCGGGCATCGATGACCTCCGCGGTCTCCTCGATACCTGCGGTTGTCGCAAGCGCGTCCTCGACCACTGCGCGGGCGGTTGCCCAGTCGCGTTGCATGGTGTGAACGCGGGCCCGCGCCATCGCGGTCTGCAGGACGCGGTGTGGGATGTGGTGAGCTCGGAATGCTTCGTCCGCACGTGCGAGTGCATCCATTGCTTCGGTTACAAGCCCGGCGTCGAGGAGAGCTCGACCCTTCTCGAGATGGGACTCTCCTGCGTCGATTCGATAGCCGTCGAAGGTCTGACTCTGCTCGAACAGATCGAGTGCTTCGGAGAGTCGTCCGCTGCGTGCGGCGATCGTCGCGAGATTGAATGTTCCACGCCGGTATGCGTACGAACCAGGGTCAACTCGCTCAAGGCACCGCTCGAGGGCCTCTTTGGCCTGGCCGAGTCGACCTGAGTAGATCGCGAGCACTCCAAGGTTGATCAGTCCGATCGGGACGCGCAATGCGGGGGCGGGGTCTGCGTCGACGCTCTCGAGAAAAGCCTGTTCGGCGTCGTCGAATCGTCGAAGTTCCGCATAGATCGTCCCGAGGAAGCTCCAGAGTCGGTGGACGAGCCCCGTGTCTCGCAGCCGAACGATGTCGGCGTTCAGACGCGTCGCCGCCTCGAGTGGCGATCCACCGAACGAGATGTCCATTGCCCTGGCACAGCACAGGATGCACTCGACATCACCATCGGCCGTCGAGTCGATCCAGTCGTCGAGTTCGGGGGGAGCGGGCTCTCCGAGTCGAACGCGACCGAGCACTGCGAATGCGCGCTGGTCCTCGGACGCGTCATCAGGCGGTTCGTTGTATCGCGTGGGATGTTCGATCAGGTCCGCCCAAATGGCGTCCAGATCGGTCATCTCCTCATCGGCAACCGTGGATCAGTTGAGCCAGTTCGTGGCCCAGACGTCGGCGTCGGCGTCGATGACGAAGCGGAAGCTCTGCGTGGGAGGGGTCAACTCGAAGGTGCCGATGAAGTCCACGTCGATCGTCTCGACGTTCGCCTTGGTCTGCAGGTGCACGGCCACCACGTCGTCTGCGTCGAGCACGCCCGTCAGGAGCCCATCTTCGACCGACCAGAGAAGGCTCGTGTCGTTGCGCTCGACACGGTGAGCATCGAGGGTCGCTGACGAGCGGATGCCCACGAGGTCAGCGGCGCCGCTCGCTTCGACGACAGGAACGTCGCGAAAGGCGAAGGCAGCCTTGGCTTCGTCGCCGATGTGGTCAATCGATTCGCTCATGCAGTCCCGTCTCCGATTGCGTTTCGCTCACTGTATCGAGCGCGGCAACGGAGGACCAGAGTCGAATCGATTACAACCTCTCTCAGCTCGTGAACATTGGCGCTGCGGTGGTGAACCACAGGGCTGCGCCGAAGGCGACGAGACCGAGACTGCGGGCGATGGTGCGAAACTGCGACTTGCTCATTGCGTTCTCTCCTGTGATTGCGGGATGCACAAGAGATCGGCATGTCACGTCGGGGGTCTTGATGGCTCTCCCATGGGTCGTTGCTCCCGCCGAGGGGAGCCGTTTGGCCCAGTTCTGAGCCAGGAGCGTGGGATCAGCGCTGCAAGACCTGCGCAACCGTGTTCCGGAAGCGTTCGACATTTGCCAGCTTGATGTCCTCGTAGCCCCGCACCAGGTCGGCGGCATCGGCGATCTCGATCGCTCGATCCAGCGCGTCGGATTGATTGCCGGCGAGCGCCTCGTCGAGCGCGGCGAGGTACTCGCTGGGCAGGGCACGTTCGACCCTGCGAACCTCGGCACGCCCGAACACGTCTGCACTCGTTCCGCGCAGCTTCTTGCCTCGAGCGAGGGCGGCAACCGCTGGTGTTGCCCACGAGCCGATCGTGATCTTGCTCTCCATGCCGAGGGCTCGAAGCATCGGCGGGTGCAGCTTCCAGGCAACGGCGCCGCCTTCGCCGGCGTGGGTGTGTGCCGCCGCGGTGGCCTCGACATCGAGCATGAGGCGTGCGACCTCGTACTCGTCCTTGTATGCCGTGAGTTTGAAGAGTCCCTCGGCGACGGACTCGAGTAGCCCAGTCGACGCCGGATCGTGCGAGCGTTCCTTTGTTGCGACGTCGGCGAGGTGGGCGAGGAAGACCTTGGCCGTGTCGTCGTCGCCCCAGGCGACCAGTTCGACGGCGAGACGATCGATCCGTGCCCGGAGTGTGCCCGAGACATTCATCGCGTCGAGTTCGGCGCCGTATCGTTCGGGCGCTCCCGTCTGCGCGTCGTCATCGGTGGTCGACGTGGCGCGTTCGACGGCGGTCGGATCGTCCACCCACGCGCGACCCCAACGAAAGGCCGCGACGTTGGCGTCGACGGCCACCCCGTTGAGGCCGATGGCCGCTTCGATCTGGGCGGGGTCGATCGGGAGGGCACCAGCCTGGACCGCCATGCCGACGACGAAGATGTTGGCGGTCGTCGCGTTGCCGAAGAGGTCGGTCGTGATCCGCTGCGCGTCGGCCCAGAACTGGTTGGGTGCGGCACGCTCGGCGATGCGTGCTTCGAGCTCGTCGGCCGACGGCATCGGGATCTCCGGGCTCGTGATCATCGATCCTGTCGGCGTCGTCGAGCTCGAGCCGACGACGATCGTGTGATCTTCGGCCGTCGAGGCCCGTCCCTTCGCCGACGCGGCGACGAGCTGATCGAACGCGAGCAGAAGATCCGCCTGTGCTTCACCGAGGCGGTTGGTGAACGACGGTCCAGACTTCGACAACCGGATGTCGGAGACCACCGGACCGGCCTTCTGAGAGAGCCCGATCTGATCGAGGCCCCGCACGTCGAACCCGTCGAGCATCGCTGCGGTCCCAAGCACCTGGGCGACGGTGACGACGCCTGTGCCTCCGATTCCGGTGATCCGAAGTGCGAAGTCGTCGGTGTCCACGACGATCGTCGGAGACGGCACGGGGGGTGGGGTGGAGACGGGGTCTGTCCCCGGGTCGGACGAAGAGGATGACGGCGTTGGTGCACTCTGTGCGGGGTCTGAACCCGTCGCTCCGCGGGTGCGCCGGGTGCGGGACAGGGCCCGCATGGCGAGCTTGGCCACCCTCCCCGGCTCTTCGGTCGTCACGGTCATGAATGAGGGGCAGTCGCCCTCGAGGCAGCTGTAGTCGAGATTGCAGGTGGTCTGATCGATCGTGGTCTTGCGTCCAAATTCGGTGTCGAGCGGCTGCACCGAGAGACAGTTCGAGACCTGACCGCAGTCGCCGCACCCCTCACAGATCCTGTGGTTGATGAACACGGTCTGATTGGGGGTCTCCACCAGTCCGCGCTTGCGAGCTCGACGGGCTTCGGCGGCGCACGCCTGGTCGTGGATGAGCACGGTCACTCCAGAGACCTCGGCGAGCGTCTCCTGCGCTTCGAGCAGCCGGGTTCGGTCCCACACCTCGACCTCGCGGGGCAGATCGAGAGCCTTGGTCCGGCCCGGGTCGTCCGAGGTGATGAGGACCTTGGCGGCGCCGTCGATGAGCAGCGTTCGGGCGATCTGCGCGATCCCGAGCTGGCCCTCGGGGTCCTGACCACCCGTCATGGCGACGGTCCCGTTGTAGAGCAGCTTGTAGGTGATGTTGACGTCAGCGGCGATCGCGGCGCGGATGGCGAGTTGGCCGGAGTGGAAGTAGGTGCCGTCGCCGAGGTTCTGGATGAGGTGCGGGGTTTCGACGAAGTCGCTCATCCCGATCCATTGCGTGCCCTCGTTGCCCATGCACGTGAGGCCGGCGATCTCGCCGACGCGGTCTGGGTCCATCAACAGCGTCATCGTGTGGCACCCGATGCCAGCGCCCACGAGCGACCCATCCGGCACCTCGGTGCTGCGGTTGTGCGGGCAGCCCGAGCAGAAGAACGGGGTGCGTTCGACACCGAGCGCGATGGGGATGCGCGTGCGTTCCTTGCGCTCCGGGACCAGACGATCGCCGAGTCGTTCGGCGAGTCGGCGTCGCAGGATCGGCACGATGCCGTCTGCGTCGAGTGCACCCCAGCTCGGGAACAAGATGCCGCCGACCTCGTCCTGCTTGCCGACGACGATCGGGCGGTCCGGCATCGAATAGAGCGCGTCCTTGAGCAGCGATTCGATGTTGGGTTGCTTCTCCTCGACGACCAGGATCTCGTCGAGACCTTTGGCGAAGCTGCGCATCGTGGCTGGGTTGAACGGCATCGGCATGCCCATCTTGAGCAGCCGAATCCCTGCGGACTCGAGCTCGGCATCGGTCCGGAGGCCGAGTCGGGACAGTGCTTCGCGAACTTCGCGGTACGTGATGCCCGATGCGATGAGTCCGATCCATCCGTCGGATGGGTCGACCGTGACGTGGTTGAGCTTGTTCTCCGCTGCGTAGGTGCGGGCCAGTTCGTAGCGCACTTCCACGATCTCCCGCTCGATGTCGACCGTGTGTGGTGTGAGCAGATTGCCGTCTGGGACGTGGTGATACGGAATGCCGTCGAGGAGCGGAATCACGGGCCGCACCCGGTCGGGCGAAAGGTCGACGTTGGCGGTCGCATCGGCGACGTCGGCGACGATCTTCAGCGCCGACCAGAGCCCCGTCGCTCGACTGAGGGCGATGGCGTGCCGTCCGAGGTCGAGAGCCTCGCCAGGGTCACCGGGGTACAGGAGCGGCATGTGCATGTCGGCCAGGAGACCTGCGGAGCTCGAGGGGACCGTCGAACTCTTGGCGTTCGGGTCGTCGCCCACGATCGCGACGGCGCCACCGAGCATCGAGGTCCCGGCGAACACGGCGTGACGGAGTGCATCTGCGGCTCGATCGACACCCGGAGCCTTTCCGTACCAGATCCCGACCACACCATCCCACAGTGCGTCGGGCCGTCCGCCGGCGAGCTGCGAACCCATCACCGCCGTTGCGCCGTACTCCTCGTTCATGCCGTACTTGAAAACCACGGGAAGCTGCGGGTCGGTCTTGGCGGCGCGGACGACCGCCTCGCCGTAGCCACCGAGCGGCGAGCCCTGATATCCGCTGACGAAGGCGGCCGTGCGGTGTCCGTTTCTGCGGTCGGCTCGGAGCTGTTCGAGGGGAAGGCGGGCGAGCGCCTGAATGCCGGTCAAGAAGACCGTCCCGTCGTCGGCGGCGAATCGGTCTTCGAGGCGGTAGTTCTCGAGCGTGGTCATGGGAAACCTGTCTGTCGTGCGGATTCCGATGCTCGAGTATCGGCAACGTTCGGACCGAAGTCGATCGATTCGAACAAGATTCGGTCGTGCGGATACCTCGATACACTTCGTTCGATGAGTGACACGGGTCACCCCCCGAAAACCGAACGCCATGCGGGTCCGTCGACACCCGAACCTGTCGGCGCGATCCGAAGCGACGCAGACCGGGTGCTCTTGGCTGAGCTCCAGCGTGATGCGCGCCAGACCAACCGGGCTCTCGCACGAACTGCGGAATTGGCCCCGTCCACCACGCTCGCGCGGGTCCGCGAGCTCGAACAGCGCGGGGCCATCTCGGGCTACCACGCACGCGTCGATCTGAGTGCACTCGGACGATCGCTCCAGGCGCTCGTATTCGTCCGGTTGCAGCCCAAGAGCGACGACATCATCGCGGGCTTCCTCGACCACGTCTGGGCCCTTCCCGAAACGATCGCCGTCAGTTTGATCACCGGTATCGAAGACGTCGTCATTCACCTCGCCGTCGGGGATGCGGCTGCGCTGCAATCGGTGCTGCTCAACGAGATCAGCTCGTTCCCCGGAGTGTTTGATGAGCGCACATCGCTGCTGTTCGAGCAACGACGAAAGACGGTGATCGACCCGCTCGGATGATCATCGGCGGGTCGGGGTCACGGAAGGGGAATCTCGGCCCGCACGGTGGTGCCTCGACCGGGCGCCGGCTTCACCGACACCGTTCCTCCGACGGCGTCGAGGCGCTCCGCCATGAGCCCAAGCCCATGGCCACCAGACGAGGGATCCGCGAGTGGGCGCGGCCCGTCTGGATCGAAGCCGCTGCCGTCGTCCTCGATGGACAGCACGACCGCGTCGTTGGTGATGTCGAGCTGCAACGCAATGTGCGAAGCGCCAGCGTGCTTCTCGATGTTCGCGAGCGCCTCCTGCGCGACGCGGAGCAACACCACGTCGAGGTCGCCGCCGAGCGCAGAGTCATCGCCGGACGATTCGATGGAGGTCGTCGCGCCGGTCCGTTGGGCCACACGCTCGGCCGCGGCGGCGAGCGCGTCGGTCAGCGAACGGCCATCGAGACTCGCCGGGCGCAGGGCATCGACGAGCCGCCGGGCCTCGTTCAGGTTCGATCGCGCCGTGTCCTCGATGAGACCGAGACTCCGATCGACCGAGTCGGGTGCGTCGCCCTGCATCCTCGTCGCCTGCGACAACACGACGATGCTGGTGAACCCCTGGGCGAGCGTGTCGTGGATCTCGGCGGCGAGTCGTTGCCGCTCGTCAAGCGTGCCTCGCTGGCGCTCTGCGACCGCGAGCTGGGCACGCGTTGCTTCGAGCTCGTCGATGAGGCGTGCCTGTTCGTCGGCCTGGTCCGAGACCCGGGTGACGAAGAGGTTGATGACGTTGATCAGCCCCCACACCAACCACGGGGTCAGTACCCCGCCGGTCGGCAGGCCCCAGAACAACCACGCCCACGTCCAGAGGACGGTCACGATCAGCGAGAGTCCAACGGCAACGGGGACCCGGTCGCAGAACGCGAACGTCACCGAGAACACGCCGAACAACATTGCGAAGTACACCGACGACAGCGAGAGCTGTGCCCCGAGTACGACGTACACCCCGAGCAGCATTGCGACGGTTCGCCACACCGGCATGCGGCCATCCCATCGATGGATGCGATGGATTCCGTGGAGCCAGACGGCGAGCCCCACGACGAGCGCAAGGCCCGTCGTGAGGCGAGTGCCGTCAGACTCCTCGGAAAGGTGGCTCCCGAACGAGATTGCCGTCGAGATCCACAGGATCACCCAGAAGATGCGTCGTTCCCGACGCGTCCGGGTGGTGGGTTGATCGATCAGCCCTTCGCCTCGATGAAGGCGTCGGAGAAGTTCGTCTCGAAGTCGCCGGTGTCTTCGATCTCTTCGAGCTTCGAGGTGTCGGTCGGGTACACGATCGGGTCATCGAGGACTTCCTGATCGATGAAGGGCACAGCGGCCTCGTTCGGGCTGGCGTAGTAGTTCCAGTTGGTCAACTGGGCGCCGCGCTCGGCGTCGAGCAGGAAGTTGATGAACGTGTGCGCCGTGCACGGGTGCGGGGCGTCGTGTGGGATCGCCATGTTGTCGATCCAACGCGTGCCGCCCTCGTCCGGAACGAAGTACGTGTACTGGTCGGGATTGTCGGCATCGAAGAACTGGAACAGGAAGTTGCCGCTGTAGCCGTGGGCGACTGCCGAGTCCCCGGTCACGAGCAACTCGTCGTACTGATCCGAGTCGAACGCGGCGACGCGGGCCTTGGCCTCGTTCACGAGAGCGGTCGCCTCGGAGAGCTCGCCCTCGTCGGTCGTGTTCAGTGAGTAGCCGAGGTACTTCAGCGCAGCGCCCATGGTCTCGCGAGGGTCGTCGAGGAGCGTCGCGTACGAGCCGTCGAGTCCGTACTGGGTCGCCAGGTCGGCGTCGAAGATCAGGCCCCAGGTGCGTGGCACGTCTTCGCCGGTGACGGCGAGATCAACGCCGAGGCCGGTGGTTCCCCACTGATAGGGGGCGGTATAGGTGCCCTCAGGGTCGTAGGGGAGGCCCGACGCAAACTCGCTCGAGAGGTTCTCCAGGTTCGGGATGGCGTCGCGGTTGAGCGCTTGAATGTCGCCGGCCTCGATCATGATCGACACCATGTAGTCCGACGGCACGATGAAGTCGTACCCGGACCCACCGGCGTTGATGATCGGCTGCATCACCTCGTTGGAGTCGTAGTTGTCCTCGGTGACCTCGACACCGAACTCGGCGGCGAAGGCGTCCTTCAACTCCGGGTCCATGTATTCGGTCCAGTTGTAGATCGCGAGTGGACCGTCTGTCTGCCCGACCTCACACTCGGCAGCCGAGCTGGCATCGTCGTCTCCACCGCACGCGGCGGCGACGAGCGCGAGACCGCACAGCAGTCCCAAAAGCTTCTTGGTTCGTCTGGTCATTGCATTTCCCTCCTGATGGCCGCTGACGGCCGTGGCGGTTGATTCTTTCACTGGTTGTGGGTGGTGGGCGAGCGGGTCACGCGACGGGATCGGATCCTCCCCGCGCTCGCTGAGCGAGCAAGGAGAGCAGCACGAGAGTGATCGACGCGCCGAGCATCACGACGGACACCGCGTTGATGAGCGGGGTCACGCCGCGGCGGATCAGTCCGAAGACGTAGACGGGCAGCGTGGTCGACCCCGGTCCGGCGACGAACTGGGTGATCACGACGTCGTCGAGCGAAAGGGTCAGCGCCAGAAGCGCGCCGCCAGCGATGCCCGGCATGATCTGCGGGAAGGTCACGTGACGGAAGGCCTGCCACCGCGTCGCGTACAGATCCTGCGCGGCTTCTTCGAGCGTCTGATTCATGCCGGCAAGACGCGCCCGGACGACGATCGACACGAACGAGATGCTGAACGCCACGTGGCTGAGCGTGATCGTCGAGAACCCCTTCGTGACCTGCAGGCCGATGAGGTCGTCGAGGCTCGTGAAGAAGATGAGCATCATGACGGCCATGGTCACGTCGGGGATGATCACCGGCAGGTAGAGCAATGCGTCGAAGACCCGTTCTCCCCTGAACCGGAAGCGTTCGAGCGCGAGGGCGGCCATCGTGCCGAGCACGACGGAGATCAACGTCGAGATGATGGCGACCCGCACCGAGACCGACAGCGCACTCTGGACCTCGTCGTTCTCTCCGAAGTCCCGGTACCAGTCGAGTGTGAAGCCGCCCCACCGGCCGACGATGTTGTCGTCACTGAACGAGAAGAGCACCAACAACAGGATTGGCGCGTAGAAGAAGAGGTAGACGACGAACGCGTTCAGGCCGAGCGCCGTGTTGGTTGCCCCACGGGGCTTGGCGACGCTCACAGGTTCCGTCCTCCGGATCGGAAGTACACGAGCGTCGCGCCGAGCATGACCGTCATGAGCACGAAGGAGACGGCGGCGCCGGCCGGCCAGTTCCGGGCCTCGAGGAACTGCGACACGATGTAGCTCCCGAGCAGCGTCGTCTTCGCTCCGCCGAGAATCTCGGGGGTGACGTACGCGCCCAGGCTCGGCACGAACACGAGGATCGACCCCGCGATCACGCCCGAGCGTGACAGCGGCCAGAGGACGTGACGGAACGTCTGCCACCCGTTGGCGTAGAGATCGCGGCTCGCCTCGAGGACTCGACCGTCGATCCGCTCGATCGCGGCGTACAACGGCAGGATCATGAACGGCAGAAAGCCGTACACGAGTCCGATCACGACGGCTGTGGGCGTGAACAGCACCCGTGTTTCGCCGAAGCCGAGAAACTCCGTCAGCTGGGAGAACGGGCCGTCGTTGCCGAGCAGCACCCGCCACGCGTAGTTGCGGACGAGGAAGTTCGACCAGAACGGGATCATGACGAACACGAGCATCACGTTGCGGATCGTGCTCCCCCGGGTCGCGAGGAAATAGGCGAACGGGTAGGCGAGCAGCAGACAGATGAGCGTCGTGAGGATGGCCAGGCCGAGCGAGCGGAACAGGATCGTGCGCACGATCGGCTCACCGAGCCGGGCGTAGGAGTCGAGGTTCCAGCCGGAGAGGTCGGTGCCGCCGAACCGGTTGCGGGTGGCGAACGAATAGAGGACCACGATCAGCAGCGGGAATGCGAAGAAGACAATGAGGTAGAGGTACGACGGCAACGCGAGCAGCAGTCCGCGACGCCGCTTCTGCTTTTCGTTCGCCGCCTCGAACTCCGGAGTGGCGAGCGCCGTCATCAGACGACCACCGATGCGTCGGACGTCGTCCACGAGACCGCCACGCGGTCACCTGGGCTCGGGCGATCGCCGGCCGGGCGGTTCTCCTCTCGGACTTCGATCGTCATCCAGTCGAGGGCGACGTCGTACACGAGTGCGTTGCCGAGATAGGTCACGCCGGCGATGACGCCGTCGACTGACGTGCGGCCGTCTGCGGCCTCCACGGCACCGGCTGGGGTGAGCGTGGCACGCTCGGGGCGGAGGCTCAGCGCCACCGCGGTGCCCGCTGCGTGGTCCGACGGCGCGGCCACCCGAGCGCCGTTGGTGAGCACGATGGTCGTTTCGTCGGCGACGGTGCCTTCGATCAGATTGGTCTGGCCGATGAAGTCCGCAACGAATCGGTTCGCCGGTCGCTCGTAGATCTCCTCGGGAGACCCGACCTGGAGGAGCTTGCCCTCGTTCATGACCGCAATCCGGTCGCTCATCGTGAGCGCCTCTTCCTGATCATGGGTGACGAACACGAAGCTCACCCCAAGGTCGCGCTGAAGCGACTTGAGCTCGCCTTGCATCTCCTGGCGAAGCTTGAGGTCGAGCGCACCCAACGGCTCGTCGAGAAGGAGCACCTTGGGTTCGTTCACGAGCGCTCGCGCCAGCGCGACGCGCTGCTGTTGGCCGCCGGAGAGCTGATTCGGCCGACGCTTCTCGTAGCCGCCGAGCTGGACGAGTTCGATCGACTCCTTCGCACGTGCGGCCGCCGTTGCCTTGTCGACCTTCTGCATGCGCAGGCCGAACGACACGTTGTCGAGCACGGACATGTGCGGGAACAACGCGTAATTCTGGAAGACGGTGTTGACCGGTCGCTTGTTCGGCGGGAGCGTGCCGACTTCGTCACCGAAGATCTTCAGCGATCCTTCCGTCGGGAAGTCGAGCCCGGCGATCATTCGCAACGTGGTGGTCTTGCCGCAACCCGAGGGGCCGAGCATGGCGAAGAACTCGCCGTCGGCGATCGTCAGGTCGATGTTGTCGACGGCGACCACATCGCCGAATCGCTTGGTGACATCGGAGATCTCGACGGCAGCGGTCATGACCCATGCTCCCGCGTCGTCTGCCGCGCGGCCAACTGGGCCGCGTCAGCGCGAACGAAGGTCGATGTGTTCGATTTCGACGCCGACGCCGCCGTCAACGATGACCCAGACGGTGAACTCGCCGTCGACCGGCGTCATTGTGCCCTCGGTGCGGAGTCGATCCCCGTCCTTCTGGTCGAGCGTGACCGAGGCGATCTCCTCGCCGTCCGGGCCGCCAGTCGTGATGGTGACGGTCACTTCTGACCCAGCGCCCGAGTGATGAATCGTGACGAACTCTTGGAGGGGCGTCAACGTCACGTCATCGAAGCGCAACTCTGCACGATCGCTCGCGATGACGACTGCCTCGGTACCGGCTTCGGCCCCAATCGCAGAGTCTGCGGTCTCCACGTGGAGCCGCACTCGGCCTCGATCAGGAATCCGCGGCGGTGGTGGAGGCTCTGGGATCAGGCAATCTGATTGGGCGGCGACGTAACACCTCAACCAGGTGAGAGCTGGACGTTCTTCCACTGCCCGCGAAACGAGGAAGGCATCTGGGCGCCAGATCAGCCCCTCTCGGTAGCCCCATAGCGTCACGCCGTCGACACTCGGATGTTCCCAGAACACGGTGAACAACTCCGCGAAGCGCTTGCCGTGCTCGAGGTCGTCGGCAACGTCGACGTCGAGTTCGGAAACGAAGATGGGAAGCTGTCGTTCGGCCAGCCGGTCGAGGTTGGCTTCAACTCGCTCGAGCGGGGCGGTTTCGAGGAAGTGGGCCTGAATCCCGATCCCGTCGAGAAGATCGCGCTCGACGAGCAGATCGACGAGCTCGAGGTACTGCGATGTCGCACCCGTGTCGCCCACGATGTTGAAGTCGTTGATCAGCAGAACCGCATCTGGGAACCGCTCGCGCGCCATCTCGTACGAGGTGATCACCCAGTCCCAGCCGGTCTCGCCGGCTCCTCCCAACGCCTCGGTGTACGTCGGAGGGTGGTGCAGCGGTTCGTTGACGACGTCGATCTCGTCGAGATCGGGGTATCGCTCGGCGACGAGGTCGTACCACTCTTCGATTTCAGCGAGTTGCTCGGGCGCGGTGAGATCGTCCATCCACGGGGGTTGTTGCTGACCCCAGACCAGCGTGTGGAACTTGTACGGCAGACCGTTTTCCTTGGCGAACGCATAGGACGCGTCGAGGGTGTCCCAGTTCATCGAATCCTTCGGGAACTCGACTTCGCCCCACTTGCCGGCGTTCTCGGCGGTGACCTGGTTCCACAAGGACAACCAGTCCGGGTCGGTGGAAACGGCGTCGGAGTAGATGTTGCCGAGGTAGGTGTCTCCGACAGGATCGAGCGAGCCGATCGATGCCACCGTCGGCCGCTCGACGTCGGTCGTGACGGCGGCGTCAACGGGCGTGACCGGCGCCGAGTCCGGCGATTCCGCATCGACGGCTTCGGCCGGGTCCGCACCGCTGCCACACGAGCCGAGCAAGACGGCGAGGGCACCGCAAGCCAGAACTTGCGGCCATCGACGCCAGAAGTCACCGTTCTGCGTCATGTCGAAGCGGTGCGCTCGACGGTGACTGTCGTGCCGCAGACCGGCGGAGCCAACACCTCGGTCGTTGGCCCCGTGATCTCGAACGACTGGACCGGTTCGAGACGATCTGACGCCGATCCGACGGCGACGGTCATCGATCCTGGCTCGACGACCCTCCGCATGTCGCGATCGAAGAAGGCGAGCTGCGTCACCGGCACTTCGAATCGGACACCGCGTGTTTCGCCCGGCTCCAGCCCGATGCGGACGAAGCCTTCGAGCTGTCGGATCGGCCGTGTCACGCTCGCGCGATCGTCGGTCACGTAGAGCTGGACGACCTCATCCCCAGAACGTTTGCCGGTGTTGGTGACGCGGCAGGTCACCACGACCGTGTCGGTCGCCTCCACCTGTGGGGTCGCGACGTCAACGTCGTGGATCGAGAACGTCGTGTAGGAGAGTCCGTGCCCGAACGCCCAGAGCGGCGTGTTGTCGCCATCGGCATACGTGACCTTCCAGCGCGACCGGCCTCCCGACGGGTGATGTCGGTAGTAGGAGGGGACCTGGCCGACGCCGCGCGGGAAGGTCACGGGCAGCTTGCCCCCCGGAGTGACGTCGCCGAGGAGTACTGAGGAGAGCCCCTCCGCTCCGTCGGCTCCGGGGAGCCAGCCGATCATGATCGCGTCGACGAGGTCGACGTACGGATCGAGATGCAGTGGTCGTCCGCCGATCACGAGGACGACCGTCGGGGTGCCGGTGGAGGCAACCCGTTCGATGAGCTCACCCTGTCGGCCGAGCAAGGTGATGTCGAGACGATCTCGTGCCTCGCCGCACGTGCAGTCATCGGTGAGGCCCGAACGTTCTCCGACGACCACGACGGCAACGTCAGCTGCAGCGGCGATTGCTACCGCCTCGTCGATCTCCTCGTCCGTCGCATGCTGGAGAGAACCTCCCGCAGCGTGCGTGATGGTTGCGTCCGGAGCGAGGCGACGCATCGAGCCGAGGAAGGTCTCGATCTGGTCGAGTGGTGCCTCCATTCCCTCGGGAACCATTGCGTGCAGAGGATTGTCCTCGGCTTTCGAGAACTCGACGAGCGCCTCAATGTGGGTCTCGTAGGCGTAGTCGGCGAGCAGGTTGCGCGGATCGTCAGCGGAGGGTCCGACGACCGCGATGTGCGACGAACGTGACAAGGGGAGCACGTCGTTGCGGTGATGGGTCAGCACGACGCTTCGAGCCGCAATGCGCACGGCCGCCTCCCGGTCGAACGCATCGTGGCGTCGCGCCGGGTCCTCAGGGTCGACCTCCGCATGATCGAACAATCCGAGCTCGAGCTTCTGGCGGAGCGTGCGAGTGACGGCACGATCGATGAGTCCCTCGTCGAGTCGACCCGACGCAACCAGTTCGGTCAATCGTGGCCCGTAGGCGGCGGTGGACGGGAGCTCGACATCGATCCCGCCTTCCAGCGCCATGATCGCGGCCTGGTCGTAATCGTCAGCGATCGCATGGCTGAGGACCAGCTCCTCGATCCCGTTGTAGTCCGACACGACCGTGCCATCGAACCCGAGTTCGTCTCGGAGTACGTCCTGCAGGAGCCATGAGTTGGCGGCGCACGGCACCGCATCGATCTCGTGGTAGGCGTGCATGAACGACTGCACGTTTGCCTCGCGGACCGCAGCTTCGTACGGACGGAGGTGCACCTCTCGGAGTTCTCGTGGTCCGATGTGAGGTGGCGCAGCGTTCATACCTCCTTCGGGGACTCCGTGGGCCACGAAGTGTTTCGCCGTCGCAATGACGCCGGCCCCCAAGTCCCCGTCGCCCTGAAGACCACGTATGTACGCCGACGCCATCGCCGCGACAAGGTGAGGATCTTCTCCATACGTCTCTTCGATCCGTCCCCAGCGCGGATCCCTGCCGATGTCGAGCACAGGAGCCAGGCCCTGATGTGTGCCCGCCGCACGCATCTGGCGTGCCGTGATGGTGGCGGCTTCCTTCGGAAGTGACGGATCGAACGACGCCGCCATTCCGATCGCCTGCGGGAACGACGTCGCTTCGGCAGCCATGAAGCCATCGAGGCATTCGTCGTGGAGCAGCGCCGGAATGCCGAGCCTCGTTTCGTTGGCGAGATAGGACTGAATGGCGTTGGCCGCCTCCGCGACGCCGCGGGGGTCGAGCGTCGATGCCCCGGAGATGCGGGTGATCTGACCGATGCCCTTCGACAGCATCGCATCGAGCTTCTCCGGCACCAGGTTGTTGTTCGTGTCGAGCAGCTCGAATATCCAGCAGGAGCCGAGCTGGGCGATCTTCTCCTCCAGGGTCATGACCCGTACGAGGTCTTCGACCGTTCGTGGCGCAGTGTTGGTCATCCCTTGAGCGCTCCTTCCATGATTCCGCCGACGATCTGTTTGCCGAAGATGAGGAACACGATGAACAACGGGACGGTCCCGACGATCGTGCCTGCCATCTGGATCGCGTAGTCGGTGACATACGCCTGCTCTTGCACCTGTCGCAACGCCACCTGGACGGTGAATGCGTCCTGCTTGTTCAGGACGATCAGCGGCCAGAAGAAGTCGTTCCACATGAACATGAACGCGAACAGCGCGAGCACTGACGCCTGCGGCCGAATCGAGGGGACGACGATGCTTCGAAAGGTCCGGAACGTGCCGGCGCCGTCGACTCGTGCGGCTTGGATCAATTCGTCGGGCACGGCCGCGTCGATCGCCTGACGCATCCAGAACACGCCGAATGCGCTCACGGTGCCGGGCACGATCAAGGCCCGGAGGTCGTTGACCCATCCGAGCCGGCTGATCAACAGAAACTGGGGGACGACGCCGAGCTGGAGCGGCACCATCATCGTGGCGATGATGATCACGAACAGCACGTTGCGGCCCTTGAACTGGATCTTGCTGAAGGCGTAGCCCGCAAGTGCAGAGAAGAACGTCTGTGCGAGTGCCGCCAGACTTGCGACGATCGCCGAGTTGAGCAGGGCCCGACCGAACGGCACGTTGTTGAACACGGTCCGGACGTTCTCCATGAACCGATCGCCGGGCACGAGCCTCGGTGGGACTTCGTTGATGACCGAGGTGTCGTTCGATGCAACGACGAACATCCAGTAGTACGGGAAGAACGACAGGACGGCGACGAGGAGCAGCAGGACGTAGGTGGTGATGCCGGGGCCCTTGCCAACCCGGCTCTTTCGCTTCGGCATCATGACGCGTCCTGCGAGATGCGACGGGTCACGAGGTAGTTCAACATTGCGAACGTGACGATGAGCAGGAACAACGCCCACGCGATCGCTGATGCGTAACCGAACTTGAATCGTTCGAAGCCCTGCTCGTAGAGGAACATCGTGAGCGTCTGGAATTGGCGCCGGTTTCCGCCTTGGGCGCCACCGATGCCGCTGAACACGAGCGGCTCGGCGAAGATCTGCATGCCGCCGATCGTCGAGACGATGACGGTGAAGATGATCGTCGACCGAAGCTGCGGGATCGTCACGTGGACGAACTGGCGGAATGGTGATGCACCGTCGATCGACGCGCATTCGTACAGCGATCGCGGGATCGCCTGCATCGCCGAGAGGTAGATGAGCGAGTTGTACCCCGTCCATCGCCACATGACCATCGTCGAAACGGCGATGTGGCTCGACCAGGTGCCGACGCCGTAGTCGATCCGATCGCCGGTGATCGGCTCGACGACGAATGTGTTGATCAACCCGTAGTCCCGGCCGTACAGCTGAGTGAAGATGATGCCGACCGCAAGCACGGACGTGACCTGTGGCGACAAGACGATCATCCGAAAGCCCGTCTTCATCTTGAGGAGCTGCCTGTTGAGCAGCGTCGCGAGCAAGAGCGCAAGGATGAGTTGCGGAATGGTGGAGATGAACCAGATCGAGAAGGTGTTCTTCGTGGCGTTCCAGAATCTCGGGTCGGTGATCAGGTTGGAGAAGTTCTCCAGCCCGGTGAACTCCTTCTCACCGATCGGATTCCAGTCGTGCATCGCGATCCAGAACGTGTAGAGGATCGGGAAGGCTCCGAAGATCGAGAAGATCACGAAGAACGGCGAGACGTAGGCGTAGGGAGCGGTCTTTCGCACTCGATCCCACAGCGACTTCTTCGGGATGATCAGCTCGTCGGGCGGTCGAGCCGCGAGCGTCGTGTCGGTCATTGTTGGTCCCCTCGTTGGTTTCGTGGGGGGCGTGGCTGATCGAGTGACCAAACCACGCCCCCTCACGAACACTGCATCAGCGGTCCAGCTCGAGCTGAATCTCTTCGAGTGCTGCGTCGTACGCCTCGTCAGCGCTGAGTTCGCCGGTTTCGACCCGGTCGAGGGCCGAGCCGAACGCATCGGCAATCGTCCGCTCCTCGACGCCCTCGAAGATCGGCGTCAGGGCAAGGATGGCGTCCTTGTAGATCTGGCCGACGGGAGCGTCATTGAAGAATGGGTTCGTGAACGAAAGCAGTTCGTCCGACTCGTAGGTGTCGACCGTGCCCGGGAAGTTGCCGTTCTCGACGAACACCCGGAGCTGATTCTCTGGTCCGAGAATCGTCTGAATCAGGTCGTAGGCGAGCTCAGGGTTCTCGGCTGCCGCAGGAACGGTGAGCTGTGAGCCACCCCAGTTGCCTCCGGACTCGGGAAGGGTGGTGACGTCCCAGAGACCGGCCGTGTCGGGAGCATTCGACTGGATGTAGTTCATCATCCATGCGGGTGCGAGCTGGACGGCGTAGCCGCCCTCTGCCATGGCCGCATTCCACTCACCGGAGAATCCGGGCAGGTTGGCCGACAGATTCCGGTTCGCGGCCTCTGCAGCGAGCATGAAGTCCGCCTTGACCTTGTCGCTCGAGTCGTAGATGAGGCTTCCGTCGTTGCCGAAGTAGCGCTCGCCGCCCTGGGCACCGAGTGTGGAGTAGAGGACGCCGGCGTCGTCGATGAAGGGTTCGCCCGTGGCCTCGACGTACTGCTCGCCAACATCGAGGAAGTCTTCCCAGCTGCTCCAGAGTCCGGCGACCTCGTCGCGATCGGTCGGGAGACCAGCGGCCTCGAACTTGTCCCAACGATAGGCAAGGGCGAGTCCGCCAACGTCGGTTGGAATGCCGATCACGGTGCCATCAGCGGAGACGCCCTGTTCCCAGCGCCAGTCGACGTAGTCACCCTTGATGTCGTCTGCGCCGAAGTCGCGAAGATCGGTGAACACGGTCGGGCTGGTCTTGAACAGCGAGCTGTAGCCAACCTCGACGACAGCGATGTCGGGAACCTCGCCTGCGACGAGCGCAGTCAGGAGTCCCTCGTGATGAGCCGCATAGTCCGAGGTCTTGATCTCGATGCTCACGCCGTTCTCGGCCGCCCACTCGTCCATCGAATCCTCGAGGCCGGTGGCACCGAATGTCCACACCTGCAAGGTCACGTCGGATTCGGCGTCGCCTCCTTGGGTGACCTGGGTGGTCGTGGTGGTATCTGCGGGCTCTTCGTCGCTCGAGTCGTCGCTCGAGTCGTTGGTTTCGGTCTCGGCCGTCTCGTCGCTGGATGCCGATGAGTCGGTGGTGTCACCGCCATCGGATCCGCAGGCTGCTGCGAGCATTGCGAGCGCCGCCAGGATGGCGAGCAGGCGATGCAGACGTTGTGTCGTCACTTCTCTTCCCCTCTCTGTGGCCTGCAACGCGCAGGCAAGGTCGGGATCGACCCTAGAGAAGGTCTCCCCTTCTTGCAAGCGATTGCAAACAGTGTGACGAGCGTTACGGATCGAGATCTGTTGATTTATCAATCGTGAAGGAGTCGTCAGATTCCTTGAATTCTCGAACGCAAGGACGTCGCGTTCTCCTGTTTCCAAGCGCTTGCACATCGCCGACTTGCAGAGGGCGCGGGTCGTCTGCGCTATGGTGCCCGCGTGTCAGACCGAGATCAGGTCACCATTTTCGACGTCGCAAAGACCGCTGGCGTTTCCGGCTCGACGGTGTCTCGCGTGGTCAACGGATATGAGCACATCGCCCCCCGGACTCGAGCGAAGGTGCTCGCGGCCATGGAAG
Organism: Acidimicrobiales bacterium; assembly: GCA_020629635.1. GTDB lineage: Bacteria > Actinomycetota > Acidimicrobiia > Acidimicrobiales > SHLQ01 > SHLQ01. The sequence goes on from JAHDCX010000002.1 coordinate 87,721, forward strand.
AACTCGGCTACGTCGCCGACACGCGCGCTCGCTCACTCGCCGGCGGCAAGACGAACGTGATCGGGGTGCTCGTCGATGGAATGGGGAGCGCGTTCATGACGGAGTTGCTCCGCGGAATCGACGACGCGATCTCCTCGAGCGGCATGGACATGATGCTTTGCACGACCAACAGCCGAGTCGGCAAAGAAGTCGAGTACGCCACGAAGCTGGCGAACGGCATGGTCGACGGGCTCGTCGTTGCGATCCCCAGCGAGTTGTCCCTCTACCTGTCGACTCTGAAGGACCGATCGGTCCCACACGTGCTGATCGACATCGACAACGAGGATCGTGACACGTCGATGGTGAAGGTCGACAACCGATCCGGCGCACGGCGAATGACCGAGCATCTCCTCGGACTTGGGCACCGACGAATTTCGATGATCACGGGAAATCTCGATGTCGAGTCGGCGCGCGAGAGAATCGTCGGATTTCGGGAGGCAATGGCCGATGCCGGGCTCGTGGACACTGACGAGCTCGTCGTCCCAGGCGACTTCAACCGGCCGAGTGGATACGAGGCTGCAGTTGAGCTGCTCGCTCGCCCAGTTCCGCCGACGGCCATTTTTGCGTCAAGTGACGAAATGGCCTTTGGGGTGATGCGGGCCGCTGCCGAGCGCGGAATGCTGGTCCCCGAGCATCTGACCGTTGTCGGATTCGACGATGTTCCCGAGTCATCGTGGGTCCAGCCGGCCCTCACAACCGTACGACAGCCGATCCAGGAGATCGGCCGACGAGCCATCGGCCTCTTACTCGATGAGATTCGATCGCCGGGAGGTGGCGCCGTCTCGCTCGAGCTGAAGACCTCGCTCGTCGCTCGTGCGAGCAGCGGCCCACCGAGCGACGTGGGGGCAATGCAACGTCACACTGCACCCCAGTCGTAGTTCTGCTTGATGACCCGCAGATACGTCAGGGTCTCGACCGTGCGAACACCGCGGACGCTTCGGATCTTCGTGTCGATGACCTCGAGGAGATGCGCGGCGTCGGTGCACACGACCTCGGCCAGCACGTCGTAGCGGCCCGACGCGATGACGACGTACTCGAGTTCGTCGATCTGGCCGAGCTTCTCGGCGGTCGCCGACACCTCGTTCTCCACCCGAATCCCGAGCAGCGCCTGATAGGCGTAGCCGAGTGCCATCGGATCGGTGACGGCGACGATGGTCATCACGCCTCGATCGATGAGTCGGTTCACCCGCTGTCGGGTAGCCGCCTCACTCAGGCCGATGATCGGGGCCAGCTGCGCGTACGGAAGACGCCCATCGACCTGGAGCTCGCGTACGATCGCCTTGTCGATCTCGTCGAGATCGTGGCGTCGCGTCGGCGCAAGCGACGTCACGATCCGCTCGCTGTCAGCGAATCCATGCGAGCCATCGCTTCGGTCAGCGCTTGGTGAATCACGCTCGCCATGCGGTCGAACTCTTCCTGCCCTGCGATGAGGGGAGGGGAAAGCTGAATGACGGGTTCGCCTCGGGCGTCAGCTCGACACAGCAGGCCGAGATCGGCCAGTCGAAGGGAGAGGAATCCCCGGATGAGCTGCTCCGCCTCCGTGTCGCTGAAGAAGATGCCCTTGTCGACGTCCTTCATCAGCTCGATGCCGTAGAAGTAGCCCATGCCGCGGACCTCGCTCACGATCGGCAGGTCGGCGAGGGGGGACAAGGCGTCCATGAAGGCGGACGCGTTGTCGCGCACATGGGCAAGCAGGTTCTCGTCTTCGATGATGTCGAGGTTGGCCAACGCCACGGCGCAGCTCACCGGGTGGCCCGCGAAGGTGAAGCCGTGCTGGAACACATGGTCGGTGTCGGCGAAGGGCTCGGCGACCTTGTCGCTCACGAGCACCGCCCCAAGCGGCGAGTGACCGGAGGTCAGGCCCTTGGCCGACGTGATGATGTCGGCCTGGTAGTCGAGCGCCTGCGAACCGAACATCTCGCCCAGGCGGCCGTAGGCACAGATGACCTCGTCGGACACGAGGAGCACGCCGTATTGGTCGCAGATCTCGCGGACGCGGGCGAAGTAGCCGTCGGGGGGGACAAAGCAGCCGCCGGCGTTCTGCACCGGTTCGAGGAAGACGGCGGCGACGGTCTCGGGGCCGGCGTCCAGGATGCATTGTTCGATCTGGTTGGCGGCGGCAACGCCGACCTCGGCAGGGTCGCCGGTCCAGGCCCGTTCGAAGTCGAGCGTGTTGTCCACCTTGAGCGCACCGGGGACGAGGGGTTCGAACGGCGTCTTCGCGAAGTCGAGGCCCGTGATCGACAGCGCCCCCATGGTCGTGCCGTGATAGGCGAGATTGCGGCTGATCACCTTGTAGCGGTCGTGTTCGCCGATCTCGTGGAAGTACTGCCGGGCGAGTTTGAAGGCGGATTCGACCGCCTCGGATCCGCCGCTGGTGAAGAAGACCCGGTTGAGGTTGCCGGGGGAAAGGTCGGCCAATCGGGTTGCGAGTTCGACGGCCTTGGGGTGGGCATAGGTCCAGATCGGGAAGAATCCGAGCTGGGCGGTCTGGTCGCCGGCGGCCTTGGCCAGCTCGGTTCGACCGTAGCCGACCTGGGTCGTGTAGAGCCCCGCCAGGCCATCGAGGTATTGCTTGCCGTGGTTGTCCCACACGTAGCAGCCCTCGCCGCGCTCGATGATCGACGTGCCATCGACCGAGTGGCCGAGCGCCGAGAAGTGGCCCCAGAGATGGCGTTCGGCCTTTGGCTCGAGCTGGTCATTCGGAAGCGGTTGATGCACCATGCAACGGATTCAACACAAGATGGGGGACCAACGCAACCGATTCCGTCGCAAAGTGGTCTTTCACCACGGATCGGTGCGCCAGTACGATCGGCATCGATGAAACGGCCGTCGATTCGAGTGTGCGACGTGGCGGGTTCGCCCGAGCAGATGGGACACACCCATGGCTCCGCCTACGCCGACGAGATCCGTCACTACGCAAACGAGCGAATCGAGCTCGTCATGTCCGGGTCATGGTCGGGCGGGCCGATGTCGCGCGCCGACGTTCTGGATCTGGCGCAGTCGATGATCACCCCGCACGAGAAGCACTCCGCAGAGCTCGCCGCAGAGATGCACGCAATGGCCGCAGCTGCCGGAATCACCTCGGCCGAAGCGATCGTCGTCGGGGGGTTCACCGACTTTGTCGACACGGTCCGTGCCGTCGTCGGAGGGGCGCACCCGGCTGCGGTGATCGAGGACGACTGCACGGCGTTCATCGTTCCGGATCAGCGGTGTGTGGACGGTGCCGGAATGTTCGGCCAGACCTGGGACATGCACGACTCCGCGACCGAACACGTCGTTCTGTTTCGCTGCAAACCCGACGACGCGCCGGCCAGCCTCGTCTTCTCGACGGTGGGGTGTATCGGCCAGATCGGGATGAACGAGCTCGGCGTCTGCGTGGGCATCAACAATCTCGTTGCCAACGACGGCGCCCCTGGGGTGACCTGGCCCCAGGTCGTCCGAGCGGCGCTCACCGCGCCGACCGCCCAGAAGGCGAAGGATGCGGTGCTCGGTGCTGACCTCGCTGGAGGACACAACTTCTGCGTGTTCGATCGCGACGGATACGGCTATTCGATCGAGGCAATGCCGACCGCCCGCCCCTACTCGATCCTCGGCGACGAGGCGCTCGTCCACACCAACCACACGCTCGCGCCAGACACCACCGAACGGCAGGGCCCTCGAGCGGACCAACTGCAAGCCTCGTCGGTCGCCCGTCTCGAAACCGCGCGTCGCCTCCTGAACCGTGAGGGTCTGACCCCCGAAGATTTGATGGCGGTGACCCGCGACACCGATGCAATCTGCCAGACGGCGACACCGCCCTATCACATCGAATCGAGCGGGGCTGTCGTCATGCGTCCATCGACCGGCGAGTTCTGGGCGTGTTGGGGGCCACCCACGCACAACGACTTCACCAAGGTCGAGCTGCCATGAGCGGCGAGGCGGGCACCGACCGAATCGTCGTTCACGAGTTCGACGACGGCGTCCTCCGAATCGAGCAGCTCCACCCGCGCCACGCCGCGCAGTGTGAGGCGCTCGAACTCTCGGTGTTCGCCACGATCGATCCCGTCGACCTCTACGACGAGCGAGAGGTCCACGACCTCGCCGTCGCGTTTCCGGAGGGCAACTTCGTGGTGATCGACGGGTCAGCCGATGACCGAGTGATCGGCATGGGGCTCGGCATCCTCTTGGACTTCGACTTCGCCAACCCGCACCATTCGCTTCGGGAGATCGAAGGCGAGGGTGGACTCGGCAACCACGACACCGACCACCCCTGGTACTACGGGACCGACATCTCGGTGTATCCCGAGTATCGAGGTCGGGGTGTCGGCGCAGCTCTGTACGACCAACGCAAGCGCTACGTTCGCGAGCACGGCAAGGCCGGCATCGTGGCCGGCGGCGTCCTGCCCGGGTACGCCGAACATTTGCACTCCATGTCGGCCCAGGACTACATCGACAAGGTGGTCGCCGGCGAGCTGTACGACCCCACGCTCACGTTCCAGCTCGAGAACGGTTTCTGGGCGGGGGCTGCGCTCCCCGACTATCTCGACGATCCGACGGTCGGAAACTGGTCGGTGCTGATCGTGTGGGACAACCCCGACCTGCCCGAGCCGCTGTCGTTCCGAGTGATTCCGTGACCGACCGCTCCCTACCACCGCTGCCACCTGCCGGTCCGCTGTCTCTGTGGCTCGATCGAATCGACGAGCCGCTCGAAGCGCAGAACCTGCTCGCCAGCGCGGCCGACGTCGACGTTGCGATCGTTGGTGGCGGGTACACCGGGCTCTGGACCGCCTGGGCGCTCAAGCGGCGGTCGCCCGACATCCGTGTCGCCGTGCTCGAGCGCGAGTTCTGCGGGTTCGGAGCGTCCGGCCGAAACGGCGGATGGGTCGTCGGCGAACTCGCCGGCGGAGTCGCGGCGTACGAGGGTCGGTCAGGTCGAGCCGAGGCGATGCGGCTGGCCCGCGCCGTCTTCGACACCGTGGACGACATCGGCGCGGCCGCGATCGAGGCCGGCATCGACTGCGATTTCGCCAAAGGTGGCGCGGTGTACGTCGCTCGCAACGACGCACAAGCGAAGCGCCAGGGCGAGCTGATCGCACACGAGCGGGCGTTGGGATTCACCGAAGACGAGATCCGAGCGTTGAGCGCTGCCGAAGCCTCCGAGCTCGTCGGCGCATCGGACGTGCGCAGCGGGGTCTTCTTCGCCCCGTGCGCAGCGGTCGATCCGGCCAAGTTGGTCCGCGGTCTCCGTCGAGCGGTCATCGATGCCGGAGTCGATGTGTACGAGGGGACCACGGTGACCCGGATCGAACCGACCGCCGTGATGACCGATGCCGGAACGGTGCGAGCCGACGTGATCGTGAGAGCCACGGAGGGGTACACGCGGGATCTGCCCGGTGAGCGTCGAACGGTCGTTCCGCTGTATTCGCTGATGGTCGCGACGGAGCCGCTTCCCGCGGAGGTGTTCGACGAGATCGGTCTGCACTCCAGGCCCACGTTCGCCGACGATCGTTACGCCGTGATCTACGGCCAGCGAACGGCCGACGACCGACTCGCCTTCGGTGGACGCGGTGTGCCCTACGCGTTCGGGAGCGCGATCACGCCAACGCTCGAACACGATGTCGCCACCCACGAGCTCGTCCATCGCACACTCGTCGAGCTCTTTCCGCAGCTTGCGGATGCGGCAATCACGCACCGGTGGGGCGGCGTGCTGGGTGCGCCTCGCAACTGGACTCAATCGGTCGACCTCGACCCCTCGACCGGGCTGGCCTCTGCGGGCGGATACGTCGGCGAAGGGGTCGCTCCGTCGCACCTGGCCGGGCGCACGATGGCGGAACTCATCCTCGCTCGCAACGGAGACGACGCCGACGACGAGCTCACCTCACTCGCCTGGGTGAATGCCTCCGGTCGCAAGTGGGAGCCCGAGCCCCTGCGATGGTTGGGTGTCGTCGGCACCCGACGGGTGATGTCGACTGCCGACCAGATCGAATACGACTCGGGCCGCGAATCCCGCCGCGGTCGACTCGCCAGCAAGCTGCTGTAGCTGACGGTGTGCCCTCTGGGGCAAGCCCCTATCGAGTTGGCGATGCGTAGTCGCGCACGTTCGGGTGTTGGCGGTCGAACGTCGGTGTTGGTCGTTGTGAAGCGATTTCGTCGTCGGTGGCTGGCCGCGTGTGCCAGGTCATGGACGGCCGGGTCGGCGAGTTCGCTTGCGAACTCGGTAAGGGCTTGCCCCGAAGGGGCAAACCGACATCGTCAGGGTCGGGTGGGCCGGTTGTGTAGTAGAGGGTGAGGCGTTGGTCGTGGAGTTGGCTGTGGCAGCCGTGTTCGCAGACGAGTGCGAGGTTGTCGATGTCGGTGGGCCCGCGTTTCGCGCTGTTGTAGGGGATGACGTGATGGGCCTGACAGAACTCGGGTGACGCGCCACACAGGACACAACCCCGGTCGCGGGCGATCAACGCCGCGTATTGGGCGGGGGTGGCGTTGCGTTTCGTCTGGCCGTGCCAGAGCGTCTCGCCTTTTTGGTTGAAGAGGGTGAGGGCGAGGATGCTGTTGCACAGGTATCGGTCGAGCACCGATTGGGGCAGGTAGCCGTCGCCGTCGACCATCGCGGCGCGGATCCCGGTTTCTGCGGTGTCGTCGACGGTGAGGGTGATGTGGATCATTGACCTGACCGACGTCGGCCCACCGTTGTCGCCGCCGACGATCAACTGGTGGTAGGCGTCGTACAGCCGTTGGTTGAAGGTCCGTGGGTGGTTGAGGGGGTCGATGTCGCGTCCGCCGTCAGCCGCATACAGCTTCCTGGCGAGGGCTCTGGCGTGTTTGCGGATTTCGGTGATGGATTCGGTGTCACCGATCAGGGTGATGGTTTCGCAGCCGGTGGCGTCGTCGTGGCCGGTCTTGACTTGGCGGTTGTTGCGTTGCCGGTCGTGGCGGGTTTGGGTGTTGTTGGGGTCGTCGCGGCGTTCCAGCCACCGGGTCACCGTCTTCTTTGCCTGATCCGGCGGCGTGTTCTTCAGGTCCTCAACCAGTTCGGTGTCGTTGGCGGCGTCTCCACCGGTTTTCTCGGAGGCTTCAGCCAACGCGTCCAACGATTCTTCGGGCAGGTCCCCGTTTTTGACGTCTTCTGCGAGGTCAGGGTTGGCGGCGACGGTCGCGGCGCGTTTCTTGGCGCGGTTGGTGGAGGCTTTGGTGCGGGTGCCGCCTGCTGAGGAGGTGCGTCGGATGTCGTGGTCTGAGGCGCCGGATTCTTTCAAGCGGGCGGTGAGTTCGAGTTCGATGCCGGCGAATTCGCGTTGGACTTGTTGCGCATAGGCGATGGCGTGGCGGGTGGGCAGGGTGGCGACGAGGTCGATGAGCTGCTGTTTTGCGGCGTCGATGTCGTGAACAGAGGTTCCGGTCACCATGCACAACATTCTTCCAGGGGGGTGTGACACCAACCCCGGCGAGCCGACCCCCTCGCACGAAGAAAATCTCGTCTGCAAGGATTGGGGCGATGGTGGAAAATCTTGCCGCGATTCGTGCGGCTCTCAGGAGAGATCTGACGATCGACATCGTCACGACTGGAGCGAAGAGCGGTCAGCCCAGGACGACCGAGATCTGGTTCACGAGAGTCGACGAGCGCATCATCATCTGCGGCACTGCAGGGTCGGTCACCGGCGGCCGTGGGCGACATGTCCGGGACTGGGTGGCCAATCTCAAGGCAACGCCAGCGTTCGTGTTCTGCCTGAAAGAGTCCGTCGTCGCGGAACTCGAGGCAACCGGCCACGTCGTCAGCGATCCGGACGACCGTCGAGCGATCATGACCCACCCGGCCACCCAGTGGTACCGAGAACAAGGCGAGTCGATCGAGCTACTCGTCGAGCGCTCGCCAATCATCGAAGTCCACTTCGAGGATTCCGGTGTCTGGCCCTGAACCCGACAATGGCCGAAATCGTGGGATTCGTGTCGTTGACGCCGAAGGTTGATCGTGGTCCTCTGGGATCGTGCGACAAATCGCCATTCCCCTCTACCCCAGACACCAGCCGCTCGACGTCGTTGGACCGCACGAAGTGTTCGCCGCGGCGAACGACGCACTCGACCACCTCGGGCTCGCGGGCGACCGATACGACATCCAGCTGGTCGCTGCGACGGCAGAGTCATTCGAGAGCTCGAGCGGCCTGCGACTCGAACCCGCTCGGGTCATCGAAGACATCACGCCAGGCGAGATCGACACGCTCGTCGTCCCGGGCGGTGACAGCGTTCGAAGCGCCGGTGTCAACCACGAGCTGATCGCATGGATCGCCGAGATCGCCCCGACCTGCCGGCGAGTCGCGTCGGTCTGCACCGGAACGTTCCTCCTCGCCGACGCCGGGATCTGCGCCGGGCGGAGGGTCACCACACACTGGGCCCATGCCGGAAGCCTCGCCAAACGGCATCCCGACGTCACCGTTGATCCAGACCCCATCTACCTCAGAGATGGCGATCTGTGGACCTCGGCCGGGGTGACTGCCGGTATCGATCTCGCCCTTGCGCTCGTCGAGGCCGACTGCGGCGCAAGCGTCGCGCAGCTCGTCGCCCGCCACCTCGTCGTCTACCTGCGCCGGCCCGGAGGGCAATCGCAGTTCGCCACGCCGGTGTGGTCTGAGCCGACCGAGGTCGCGCCGATTCGTGCCGCGTGCGACCTCATCCACCAACGTCCAGAAGGCGCCTGGACCGTCGCCGATCTCGCCGCAGAGGTCGGCGTGTCCGAGCGGCACTTCACCCGACTGTTCCGAGCTGAAGTCGGGGAGTCGCCGGGCCGCTACCTCGACCGGGTTCGTGTCGAGGCGGCCAGAGCGATCCTGGAGACCGAACCCGTGGGACTCGACGTCGTCGCTCGTCGCTGCGGCTTTGGCTCCTCAGAAACGTTGCGCCGGGCATTCCATCGCCGGCTCGGCGTTTCGCCCGCTGCCTACCGTCGCCAGACAGGAGTACCGACATGACCCGTATTGCAATTCCGCTCTTCGACCGACTGACTGCGCTCGACGCGATCGGTCCGTACGAGACATTGCAGCGCCTCCCCGGTGCGACCGTCACCTTCGTCGCCGAACGCACGGGGGAGTTCCGGACGGACAACGGTTTCCTGGGGCTCGTCGCCGACGCGACGTACGACGATCTTCCGGATCCGGAGGTGGTTGTGGTTCCCGGGGGCGTTGGCACGCGGGCACTTCTCGACGACCACCCGATCCTCGATTGGGTGCGGACCGCGCACGAGACCTCCAGGTTCACGACGTCGGTGTGCACGGGGTCGTTGGTGCTCGGAGCGGCGGGGCTGCTCGACGGTCTCACGGCCACGACGCATTGGGGCGCCTATGGCGCGTTGGAGAAACACGGTGCGACGGCCACCGCGGATCGAGTGGTCGAACATCTCGACGAGCGGATCATCACCGCCGCAGGCGTGTCTTCTGGCATCGACATGGCGCTCCGGCTCAGCGAGCTGCTGGTCGACGACATCGCGGCCAAGGCCATGCAGCTGATGATCGAATACGACCCTCAGCCGCCGTTCGACGCCGGCAACGTCGACGCGGCCGGCGACGAGGTGATGGCGCGGCTCATCGAGTACTCAGCTGACAAGAGCTGACGGCTGTCGATCAGACGCTCTGAATGCGCCCCGGGGTCGCCGCCGGCTGTGAGCCGCCGTGTCGGCGGGACCAGTCCGCGACCGAGTCGAGAACCGGACCGAGATCCTCACCCTTTGGTGTGAGGGCGTAATGCGCCGGTTCGTCGTTGCGTCGTTCGACGATTCCCTCGTCGAGCAACTCGCGGAGCCGGCTGTCGAGGAGGCGGTCCGAGAGGCCGGGAATCGCGTCGCGGATTTCGCCGAACCGTCGAGGCCGATCGGCCAGCGCGCGCACGATCGACCCCGTCCAGCGTCTGCCCAGCACTTCGATGGTGTGTTGGAAGAAGGGGCAATAGCAGTCGTCACCGGTCGAGCCAGCCATGAACTCATCGTACGGGGACGACTGCGGGGGTGTCATGCGGCGGACAGTTCGGCGATCTGCGTCCTGGCACGGTCGGCGCCCGTCGGATCGAAGAGGAGTCCGGTGGCGTCGATGATGTCGACGTGCTCGATGCCGAGGAACGTGAGGAAGGTCTCGAGGTGGGCGGTGGCGTGGTCGGCTTCGGAACGAAGGCCGACTCCGCCCGAGGAGATGGCGACCACGGCCCGTGTCCCGGTGACGAGACCTTTCGGGCCGTCATCGGTGTACCGGAAGGTGCTCCCGGCGCGTGCGGCGAGGTCCATCCACGCTTTGAGTGAACTCGGCACCCCGAAGTTGTAGATCGGGACGCCGATGACGAGAACGTCCGCCGCGTGGATTTCTGCGACGATCTCGTCGGCGATGGCGGCCAGCTCGTGTTGCTCGGGCGTGCGTTGATCGGCCGGGGTGTTGTTGGCGACAAGGCGGGCGTTGTCGAGTACGGGGAGGTCCGTCAGGTCGCGCACGGACACGGTGGCGTCCGGATGCTCCCCCTGCAGTCGAGCAACGACATCGTCGGCGAGCGATGTGGTGATGGAGTCGGCAGCGGCGGCGGACGAGGTGAGCTGAATGATGTGGGTCATGGGGGTCCTTCGTGTCGTGCAAGCGGGGATGCCTACTATTCGTAAGTAGATAACGAATAGTAAGTTACTGGAGAGGCGTTCACAACCCGGAGACATGGGAGACACTGGACCCCGTGTCGACGGCTCCAACCACCAAACCGACCATCTCGGTGCCGATTGTGGCCTGGCCGACGGTGTTGCTTGCCCTGATCAACACGGCCGCCTACATCGAGGCGATGACGCTCGCCGTGACGGGAGCGATTCCGCTCTGGGTCGGTCTCGTGTGCAACACCGTGTTCGCCTATGTCGCGTACACGGCACTCCACGAGTCGGTGCACCGCAACGTCTCCCGCTCGCGCCCTCGCCTCAACACGTTCGTCGGGATGCTTGGAGCGCTGCCGCTCTTCCACAACGTGGAGCTCCACAAGCTCACCCACCTCGGCCACCACGCGCATCTGAACAATCCCGAGAAGGACACCGACCACTGGGTCGCCGGATCGAACCCGGTCACCGTTCTCGCCCGCTGCAGCACGCTCTTCCTCGTCCACTACGTCCGCGGGATCGGACTCGCGCGGGCCTCGTCGACTGCGAGCGCACGCCTGCGACGCGCCGCGTGGCAGAACGCACTCACGCTGGCCCCGATTCTCGCCGTCGGGTTCCTCGACGCCTGGACGACCGCGTTGGTCGTGCAGATCGCGCCCGGACTCCTCGCGGCCACGATTCTCGGCCTCACGTTCGATTGGCTCCCGCACCACCCGCACGACAACCCCGACGCCCACGACGGCACCCGGATCATCGAGGCACCGGGTCTCATGAATCGTCCGCTGACGCTCGTCTATCTCTGGCAGAACTACCACCGCGTCCACCACGTCCGCCCGACGATTCCCTTCTACCTGTACGCCCAGGCTCACCGCGCGGGCGTGGGCTCCGCCTCCGTGGGGTCAAGTCTTTCCAATTGACAACTGCGCCTCCCGGTGGGGTCAGGGGATGAGTTGTCAATTGGAAAGACTTGACCCCAAATGGAGGAGGATGTGTTCGCTGCCGATGGGGGCGGAGAGCTGGACGCCGATCGGATGGGGATCGTCGGTTGGGGTCTGGCCCGGCACCGACATCGATGGCCAGCCGCTCACGTTGAACAGATAGCTGTACGGAAACAGCTCATCGGTGATTGCGATGAAACGATCCATGTCGTCGACCGCATCGATCGTCTCACCGATCGGGATCCGGACACGACCCAACGTCGGTGTGAGCAGGGCGTCGAAACTGTCGAGTTCTGTCTCGAGCCGCATCGTCACCTCGCCGGCCACGACTTCGGCCGCCATGACCTCGGCGCTCGTCATCCGTCGCAGCACGCCGAGAACCTTGCGGGTCAGGGGTTCGAGCGTGTCGTCGGACTCGACCGCACCTGCGGCAACGAGCTGCTCGACATCGTGGAGAACCCATCGACTGAACAGCGCGAGGAAGGTCGACATGAGTTGGTCGTTGTCGAGCGGAGCCGGGATCTCCACGACCTCGTGACCGGCGGCCTCCAGCGTGCGGGCGGCTGCCTCGGTCGCCGCAACCACTGCGGGGTCCGGCGGGTAACCGGCCCAATGCGCGGTCGAGATCGCGATGCGCAGCGGCCGGTCCGGGATGGGCGTGTACGGGCCCCGCCCGAGCACATCGAGGAAGGCGCGGGCGTCTCGAATCGTGCGTGTCAGCACGAACTCGTTGGCGATGCCACCCCAACCGCCGTCGTCGAGCCGCACCCGGTGCAGCCCCGGCTTCAACCCCACCAGACCGCAGACCGATGCCGGGATCCGTATCGACCCGGCGCAATCGCTCCCGTGCGCCACCGGAACCACACCGGCGGCCACCGCAGCGGCCGCCCCGCCCGACGACCCTCCGGGGGACGACCCGAGATCGTGCGGGTTGCGGGTGATCCCGTTCGCCGCGCTCTCGGTTGCCCCGTGCTGGACGAACTCGGGCGTGGCGCTCCGACCGAGAATCGTGACGCCGGCGTTCTGTAGGTCGCGGATGAACCGTGGCGTTCGAGACGACCGGTTGCCCGCTGCGAGTCGACTACCCATCTCGACGAGGCGACCCGCTTCGGCCGATCCGTAGTCCTTCCGAAGGATCGGCACTCCCGCGAGTACGCCGCTGTCGACCGTTGCGGGGATCGTCGGCGCCTCGTACCACTCGACGACGGCGTTGATGTCGTCGTGCGTCCGGGCGTGCATCGCCGCGGCGGCGTCACGAATCTCGGCGGGGCTGACATGGCCGGCACGAACCGCCTCGGCGATGGCCGTTGCGTCGAGGCTCGCGTACTCGGTCGGGTCCACCGCTTCATGCCTCCAGATCGACGGGCATGCGCTCGTCCCACACATCGCCGGGACCAGGGTTCGACTGGCTGGACGAACCACCGAGGTGGTGCATGATCCCCCACACCGAGTTGAGCGCGGTCTGAACGGCACCCTCAGCCCACCCTGGCGTCCAGGAGATTCCATCTCCGGCCAAGAACAGCCCGCGATGTTCGGGAGCGAAGTCTCGCTGCACGAAGTGGGCGAACATCCGCCGGTTGTACCGGTGATGGCCGGGCAGCGCCCCCTTGAATGCGCCGAGGAAGTGCGGATCCGACGACCAACTGACGGTGATCGGTTCGCCAATGATGTGCTCGCGGAGCGCAAGCTCCGACCCGTAGATCTTCTCGAGCGTCTCGATGCCCAGCTCGACCCGATCGTCGAGATCCATGGCGAGCACCTTGCGGGCATCGGCCTCCCACGCGTAGCTGAGGATCACGACCGCCGGCCGATCCGGCCCGTTGTCGAGCAGGTAGGTGGCGCGGGTGTTGCGGTCGGTGACCGTCATCGAAAACGGAAGCTCCGCATCCGCGGGCAGCGTCTTCCAGAACGCCTGGTCGACGAGCACGAAGGTCTTCGACGACGACATGTACGACGTTCGGTCGAGCGCCATCCACACGTCCTGGGGGATGAGGGCCTCGTTCACTCCGAGGCTCGTGGTCAGCAGCCAGGTCTGTGGGGTGACCAGCACGCACGGGTAGCGCCGCCGGACGCCCGCTTGGTCGGTCACGACGATGCGACTCGGGTCGGTTGCGTCCCGTTCGATCGAGCGGACCGCGGGCCGGGGCGCCCCCCGATGGAGTTCGGCCAGCGACGGGCCCGACTCGATGGCCTGGTTCCACAGCCCGATCGGAATCTGCTCGGCCCCGCCGACGACGTGGTGTTGGCCGTCGTCGTACTGGCCGACGATGACGCGCAGAATCTCGAGCATCGTGTTGGGGAAATCGGAGTCCCAGCCTCCGGTCCCGAAGCCGACCTGTCCGAACGTTTCGCGATCCTCGAAGCGAGAGAAGTGGGGGGAGCGGGCGACGAAGCTCCAGAACGACTGGTCATCCCACTCCGCCACGAAGTTCGTCCAGAGCCGTCGTACTGCGCCGTGGTCCTTTGCGGCCATGGCCGCGCGCAGTTCAGGTACGCCAGCGTCGGCGACCGTCTGGTTCCAGGCGGTCTCGACTCGGGCCAGTCGGTCGGGGAGCGGCTCGCCCGACTGAACGACTTCGGGTACCCCGCCCAGGTCGACGACGGTGCGACCAGCTGCCTCGGTGAGCGGATTCGGAAACGGTCTGGTCTCGAGACCCAGCAGGTCGATGTAGTGCCACAGCGCCCTGCTCGTCTTCGGGAAGCGCATGCCACCGAGCTCGGCCACGACGTCGGGTGCGGCACTGAAGGGCTCCGACCGGAGGCGGCCGCCCAGTCGCCCCGCCTCGTAGACCACGGGCCGGAGCCCCATGCGAGCGAGTTCGTACGCAGCGACGAGTCCCGCGACGCCGGCACCGACCACCGCGACCTCGCAGCCTCGGACGGTCTCGGGGACCGAGCCGATACCAGCGGGATGCGTCAGCCAGTCGTCGTAGGCAAAGGGAAAGTCCGGCCCGAACGCCGTCAGCTCACTCATCGCGACCCCAGCTCACCAGCTCAGCGGGGTGGGCGAAGGACGAGTGGCGGCGTCGAAGCCTTGTAGGCCTCGTAGTCGGGTTGGCCGCCCCACTTCTTGTCGGCCCGGCGTTCGAGGAGCGGCACACCGCTGACAAAGTTGAGCAGGACGAACACGAAGACCGGCGAGATGAGCGTGGCGTATTGCCAGCCCTGCAGTGCGGGGAACGCCATGATCGCGACACCGATCCACAACGTGATCTCCCCGAAGTAGTTGGGGTGGCGAGACCATGCCCACAGTCCGACGTTGATGAACCGGCCGGCGTTGTCGGGGTCGGCACGGAACGCCGACTTCTGGCGATCGGACACCACTTCGATTCCGAACCCGATCACCCACACGATCACCCCGATCACGCCAACGACTCCGAAGTCCGACTTGTCGCCCGACGTCATCGCCGCCAGCGCAGCGCCAGCGGTGAGCGTCACCCACAGGCCCTGCAGGCTCCACGTCATGAAGAACCGGATCGGGTCGGTCTTGATCTTGTCGAATCTCCCGTCACCCCCGTCGGCTTTGATGCGTCTGAACAAGAACGTCCCGAGTCGGCCCGCCCACAACGCGATCATGACGGCGAAGAGCACGGTCCGAAGGTCTCGTTCGTCGGTGGAGACAAACGCGATCGCCGTGACCGACAGGTAGGTGATCGAGCCGGTGAGGTCGTAGTACTGCTCCGTGCCCGAGAGGTAGCTCGGAATGAAGACGAGCCAGTTGATCCCGTAGGCGATCACGACGAGCACGATGAACGTCTTGATCGATCCCAGCTCCTCTCCACCGTCGCTCCCGAGCACCGCCATCAGCACACCGAGTCCGGTGGCGATGACGATTCCGATCAGTGCTGTGGTGCGCGGCGCCATGGCCGCACCCTAGGTCAGCCGCTGGTCGTGACGGTGAGCGAACGGGTGGCGGTGTTGCCCCCGCCCTGGCCGGCACCGTTCGCCTCGACCGAGACGGTGATCACGTAGGTGGTGTTGGGCTTCAGGGCCGGCGTCCAGAACCCGGGGATGCCGAGGTGCCGCGTCGTGCAGCCTTGGGCCTGTCCGGCGTTCGAACCGACGGTGGCGCCACCCTGCTCGCGGATCACGAACGATCCGTTGGCGCAGATGTTCGATTCGTAGTTGACCTGGAATCGGGTGGATCCGACCTCGGCCAGTCGGAGGTTCTGCAGCACGACATCGTCTTCGGCGACTGGCGCTGCGCCGCCCGACGTCCTGAACGCCACTTCGGGTGACGTGGCCGAAGGCGGACCGGACAGCGTGACCTGCACCGTGTGATCGGTGCCAGGTGTCAAGCCCGAGATCGAGGCGTTGACGAGCTGACCGGCGTTGGCCGTTCCCCGTTGGGTCGACACCACTCGGCCGCCAGCACGAACCTGGATCGTGTAGCCCGTGGTCGTCTCCGACGCGAATCGGAACCGAAGCGTGGTGTCGCCGATCGCCCCGATGTCGATGCGTTGGGCAAATTCGGCCGGTTCGACCGGAGCAGTGGTGGTGACCCGGGTCGTGGTCGTCGGACGGGTCGTCGTCGTGGGACGTGCCGTGGTGGTGACCGGGGCCGCCGTCACTCGGGTCGTCGCGACGATGGGCCGGGTGGTGGTGACGGCCGCGGTGGTTGACACTGGCTCGACGGGTCGCGCGGTCGGTCGTGCGGCGGTCGTCGTCGGCGTGCTTCGGCGCGTGGTCGTGGTCGCAACGGTGATTGCGACGCGCCGAGTCGTGGTCGGAGCGATCGTTGTGGGTGAGGGCTGCTGCGCACCTTCGCTCGATCCCGTGGTCGGTGCCGTTGTGGGCGCCGTCGATGTGTCGCCGCCCTCCGAGGTTTGGGTTCCGGCGACTTGGACAGCGATCGGAGCGTCTGCCTCGTCGGTGTCGGCATCCGAGTCGGGTTGACCAACGACGGCGTCGGGCGACTCGACACGGTCGTCGACGACATCTGGTGCCTCGGGTTGAGCATCATCGTTCTCGTCGTTGGCGACGTCGGCGTCTTCGTCGGTCGTCTCTCGAGGCGGCTCGCTGGCGGCAGGTGCAGCGCCATCGACCGACTCCACGCCGTTGCCGCGGATGAACGGATCGGTCAGATCGATTGCGGTCGCGGGGACGAGGTCGGGCATGAAGACGGCAGCGACGATCAGCATGGGCACGAGGACGCCGATCAGGCCAGCGAGAACCAAACCGCCACGTTCGCGGTCGTCGTCGGGCGGGGGCGCAGGAGCGTCCCACCGTGTCGTTCCCTTGGTTGGCCCGCCGATCGGCGATGTGTCGTCCACGTTCTCCCCACGTCTCGCTGAGTGCAAGACGCTGGAGCGGGTCGTTCAGTCGCGCGGTCCAGACGTGTCGAGCGGTACACGACCGCCGCACGCGCACAGCGCCGTCCCCGGTCGATAGGGGTCACGGTCGTCCACATGGAGATGTACGACGATGTCGAGCGTGTCGCAGTAGATCGTCTCGAGGATCGTCTCGCGCTCGTCACCTTCGGGATAGAGCGCGAGCCGAATGCGACGCATCCGGTTGCGGGCCACGTCGAGTGCAGCACGCGCTCTGGCCAGGTCGGCGTGGGACCGGGGGTTCGAAGTGATGTCGTCATGAGCACGCCAGCAACACAGCAGGTCGTCGAAGGCCGCCTCGGCGGCGAAATGCAGCATTCCTCACCTCGTCTTTCGATGGACGAACACGCCGTAGGTGTCGTCGGCGTGTGCGGGTGACCGTTCCCACGTCGACCAGTGCTCCTCGAGTTGAAGCCCAGCTGCTTCCGCGAGCTCGACGTAGTGGGAGGCTCCGAGTGCTCGATCGAGTTGGAAGCCAGCGATGAGCCGACCGCCGTCGTCGAGGTGGTCGGCCATGTTCTGGATCACAGACGCTTCGGTGCCGGGTGCCACGAAAATCATGACGTTGCCGGCCATCACGATGGCGTCGAAGCGTCCCCGAAGTTCCGCCGTGGCGAGGTCGTCGACTCGAAAGTCGAGGCCTGGAGCCTTGGCCTGAGCGGCGGCGATCATCGGCTGATCGAGGTCGACGCCCACCACGTCGTGCCCTCGCCGGGCGAGCTCGATCGCGACCCGACCCGTGCCACACCCGGCATCGAGCACGCGGGTCGGTCCGTAGCTCGCCACCAGATCCGCCTCGCCATGCGGCTGGTCGAGGGTGGCCCACTGCTGGTCGTAGCTGGCCGTGTCGACCGACTGCCACCGCGAGGCCGACGGCCGTCGCCCTGCCCGCATCGGATCTTCGGTCCGAGCCGGGCGGCTGCCGTCGACGAGTTCGCCGCGTCGGTCCATCGGCTGAACGTCGCCAGGACCGGACGCGTGGTCGAGCATCAACACGCCGTCGAGGTGATCGATCTCGTGAAGGAACAACTCGGTCATGTCAGCCGGGAGCTCGTGCCACTCCCACCGATCACCGTCTTCGTCCGTCCAGCGCATCGAGATGCTGTGTGCCCGTTCGACACGGACAAGGCGGCCGGGCACGGAGAGACAGTCGTCCCAAACCACCTGGGTGTCCTCGCTCCGCCAGAACACCTCGGGGTCGACCAGGGCGGTCGGGCCGGACCCCAGCTCGCAGACGATCACTCGCCGCATCCACCCGATCTGCGGTGCCGAGATCGCCCGGCCGAATCCGTGTTCGGCGCGAAAATCGGCGAGGGTCGCGGCGAGATCGCCGACCTGGTCGTCGAAGTCGGCGTCGTCACGAGCGCCGACTTCGGACACGGTCGCCAGCCGAGGATCTCCGTCGATCAGGATTGTTCGTGGTTCGCCCAATCGAATGGCCATCGAGGATGAGTCTCTCAGATCAACCGATCGGTTGATGGCGCAATCAACCGGGTTCGCAATCATGAGATCACGAGGTCGGATCCGCCGACCCGCACCGAAAGGAACCCGTCATGCGTGCTCTTCTTCTCCTCGCTTCTGCAGCCCTGTTCATCGGCTACTCCGCCATCGCGACCCTGACCGACGGCAACGGCTCGTTCGTCGCCCTCCCAATGCTCGCCGCAGCGATTGCGCTGCTCGTGGCCCACGATCGCCAGACCGCCACCAACTGATCGAACGCACGACACATGGACACCGGCCACCTGAGGGCCGAGAATTCGGGGTGTGAGCAAGTCCCCGGTCCGTGTCGTGGTCACCGATGACCATCCCGTCGTGCGCGCCGGACTCGTGATGATGTTGGGTACGGACGAGCAGATCGAGGTCGTCGGTGAAGCCGAACACGGTGCCGAAGCCGTCGAGCTCGTGGGTTCGCTCCGCCCCGACCTTGTCCTGATGGACCTCCAGATGCCCGAGCTCGACGGGGTCGAGGCAACCCAGCGCATTCGCCGTGAGCATCCCGACACAAACGTCTTGATCCTGACCACCTACGACACCGACCGGGCCATCGTCTCGGCGGTCGAGGCCGGAGCGGCCGGGTATCTCCTCAAGGACGCTCCACCAGCGGAGGTGCTGTCCGCCGTCCATCGAGCGGCCCGGGGTGAGCAGGTCCTGACCCCCGAGATCGCCGAGCGGCTACGGGAGATTCGTTCGGCTCCCACGCTTCCCGAGCTGACCGAACGCGAGCTCGATGTCCTCGACGCACTGGCCTCGGGTGGGACGAACCGGTCGATCGCCGAGCAGCTGTTCGTCTCACAAGCGACCGTCAAGACCCACCTGATCCACATCTTCCAGAAGCTCCAGGTCGAGGACCGAACGTCTGCGGTGGCGAAAGCACTCGAGCTCGGCCTCGTCGAACGCTGAGCACCCACCGCCAACCCTGCGCTACCCTCGGAGACGTGAAGCACTGAGAGACCTCCGTTCCCCATTCTTCGATCTGAGAAGAGGAGATCTCTCTTGCCTGCGCAACTCATCGTTCGCACACTCACCTGTGCTCATGGCCCCAACGTGGTCATTGCCGACGCGTCGTTCACGATCGGACCATCCGACCGAATCGGGGTGATCGGCCCCAACGGATCCGGCAAGTCGACGCTGCTCCGTACGCTCGCCGGCCTTCACGAACCTGCCGCGGGCGCGTTCGAGACGGTTCCGGCGGCGGCCGAGATCGTGTTGATGCGTCAGACCCTGACCGACCTCGGTGCTCGCGTTCCCGACATCGGCGTGCTCGACTGGCTTCGGGCGCAAGCGCGTGTCGACGCTGCGGAGGCCGAACTCGTGGCCGCGGCGGCGGAGGTGGGGTCGTCCGATGCCGCCGACGAGCGCTACGACCGTGCGCTCGATCGATTTACGAGAATCGATCCGGCACGATTCGACGAGCGGGTTCGGTCAACGCTCGCGGAAGTCGGTCTGGGTGACGTCGACGAGCACCACCGGATCGCAGCGCTCTCCGGTGGTCAACGCACCCGACTCCAGCTCGCGGCGCTGGCTGTCGTCCCCGCAGACGTGCTGCTGCTCGACGAGCCGACCAACGATCTGGACGTGGAGGGTCTCGGACTCTTGGAGTCGCTGCTCGACCGCCGCGACGGCGCCACCGTTGTCGTGTCGCACGATCGGGCGTTTCTCTCGTCGTTCGTGACCAGTGTGCTCGAGCTCGACGGACACGATCATTCGATCCGGCGATACGAGGGCGGATACGACGCCTGGTTGGCCGAACGCGAGACCGCGCGCCGTCACGCCGTCGACGCCCACCGAAACTGGGCGACGACGCGCGATCAGCTGAAGGCGCGTGCACAACGCGAACGTCAGTGGTCTCAGCGCGGCGTTGCGACCGCGAAGAAGCGGGACGAGCCGGATCGCAACATTCGCCAGTACCGGATCGAGACGGGCGAACAGTTGGCGGCCAAGGCATCGAAGACCGAGCGTGCGCTCGAACGACACGAGCGCGACCGCGTGGAGAAGCCGTGGGAAGGTTGGGAGTTGCGGCTCGAGTTCGCCGATGCACCGATGGCGGGTTCGGAGGTGGCCCGCCTCGACGCCGCCGTGGTGGATCGAGGCGCCTTCTCGCTCGGACCGGTCGATGTCGTGCTCGGCGCGGGCGAGCGGGTGCTGCTGACCGGTGCGAACGGGTCGGGGAAGACCACCCTGGTCGACGCGCTCTTCGGGGCGTTGCCGCTGAGCAGAGGAACCAACCGGGTCGGACCGGGCACGGTCGTCGGGTGGATGGGCCAGGGTCGGGGCGACTTCGGCGCTGGCCCGCTGCTCGACGCGTTCATCGCCGCAACCGGCAGCGAGCATGCGCCCGCCAGAAGTCAGCTCGCGAAGTTCGGTCTTGGAGCGGAGGAGATCAGCCGGACGGCCGAATCGCTCTCTCCCGGCGAGCTGACGCGGGCTCGACTCGCCGTCTTCGCGTCCCGGGGGACCAACACGTTGGTGCTCGACGAGCCAACCAACCATCTCGACCTCGAAGCGGTCGAACAACTCGAATCGGCGTTGGCCGGCTTCGCCGGAACGCTGCTGTTGATCACGCACGACCGCCGGATGATCGAGACGCTCTCGATCACCCGGCGGTGGCACATCTCAGACGGTCAGCTCACCGACCATCCCGCCTGATTGGACTCAGCCGTCGGTCACGAGAAGTGCATCGTGAGGTCCGCCCACAGGCCATCCGACAGTCGTTGACCGCGGCCGAGCGAAACCTGTGCGTCGTCGCGGACGATGACGCCGTTGGCGGTCGCTTCGAGTAGCAGTGTGATGTTGGCGGTTCCGAGGCACCGGTAGTCCGTCCACGATTCGAGCTTGTCCTTGATTGCGTCACTGACGACGGTCGGACTCCACACGCCGCCGACGAGGTCGTACTTGACGTTGCTGACGATGTAGTCCAGCGGACCAAGAAGCGCGACCGACTTGGCCGGAGTCATACCGAGCAGAACCTCGGCCCCGTCGAGCCCGATCCGGTTGGTTCCACGAGCGCACTCGACCGCATTGAGGACGACCTTCACACCTTGATTGCCGTTGAATCGGACTCCGTCGAGTGGCTCGATGGATTGGATCAGGACCTGGGTCGAGTACGTCCCTGGCTGCGGGTCGAGAGTCGGTGAGGTGCCACCGAAGCGTCGCGCAGACAGCGTCTCGTCGAATCCGGCCACAATCCAGTTGTTGTTCGCGTCCCGGCACGTGGTTGCGGCGATGCGCGTCGTGCCGAAGTCGACCGTCTCGATCCAGGAGGGATTGAACGGATACGCAGGCGTGACATCCGACTTGAGGACGGCGCTGATTTCGAGGTCCGTCTGTTGCGCATGGGTACAGCCACCGACCCGGACATGGGTGTTGGGTTGGTTGACGATGACTTCGCCAGTGTCCGTGCGTGTCAGCGACAGGTTGTACGCCCCCGACGGTATGCCGGTCATCACGAGATCCTGGATGTGGTTGCCGAGCGTGAAGTCTTTGACGTAGCCACCGATTCGCATCGTGAGCCTCAGACCATTCGGGCCCTCGACCCGAATCGTCACCTTCTCCTGCTGCCCATCGATCACGGTCACGGCTCCCATCGGAACCTTCCGGGTGTCGCGGTTCTCACACAGCCGGAGGAGCTTGGCCTGCCCTTCATTTGACCCGGCGAACTGCGCATTGATGAAGTTGATGCGGTCCGCCCGGCCACTGATGTTCATCAAACGGTCGACCCAGTAGTTGAGACCCTCTGCGTCTGCCGTACGCCCGAGGAAGAGCTCGTAGTAGCGGTTGACGAATCGGATCAGTCCCTGTTCGACGTGCCACGCAGTTGGGCTGTCAGGCAGATCCATCAGTCGGTCGTAGACCTGGAAACCTTCGGTAGTGAACCAGAAGTGCAGCGGGATCCGCGCAGCCTCGGTCACACAATCGCTGGTCGGTCCGGAGATGATCGGGTACTTCACGACGGGCCGCGAGTAGATCTTCCCCGCCCAGTACGCAAGGCCGCCTGAGTCTGGCGCACGGTCGAACATCGTCTGATACACCCGAGTCACGTACGTCTCCGGATCCTTGAAGAAGTCGGTCGCCTCGGTGCTGGCCGTCGGGGTCGGCGTTGGATTGAGGATGAGTGCCCCACTTCCTTCCGGGAGTTCGCCCGAGCCACTCGTCGTTCCGGTGGTGAGGGTGCCGACGTCGGGGCAGCTGTGTCCGCCGACGGGGCGGCTGCCGAACTCGCTGTAGGTGGTGCCGCGGATGGTGGCGCCGGCGTTTCGGTGTTGGTCGGCGCACCATTGGGGGATCCAGTTCTTGGTGCCGTCGACGAGGTACCAGTGGTTGTTGTTGTCGGTTTGGACGACGATCTCGCCGTTGCCGCTGCTGCTCGAGGTCGTCGGTTCGGGCGAGGGGGCTGTCGTCGTTGTGGTCTCCGAAGTCGAGCCACTCGTCGTTCCGGTGGCGAGGGTGCCGACGTCGGGGCAGCTGTGTCCGCCGACGGGGCGGCTGCCGAATTCGCTGTAGGTGGTGCCGCGGATGGTGGCGCCGGCGTTTCGGTGTTGGTCGGCGCACCATTGGGGGATCCAGTTCTTGGTGCCGTCGACGAGGTACCAGTGGTTGTTGTTGTCGGTTTGGACGACGATCTCGCCGTTGCCGGTACCGCTCGAAGTGGTGGGTTCGGATGCGGGGGCGGTTGTCGTAGTCGTCGTCGGGCCCGAGATCGTGCCGACGGCCGGACAGCCGTTGTTCACCGACGGGAGGTGCGAGAATTCGCTGTACTCGGCAGTACGGATGGTGGCGCCGGCGTTGCGGTGTTGGTCGGCGCACCACTGCGGCACCCAGTTACGGCTGCCGTTGGCCAAGTACCAGTGATTGCCGTTCGGCTGAACGACGATCTCTGGCGTGTCGCCGACCGCAGCACCAGCTGGTGCGGCAGACAGTGCCAAGAGTGGGGCCATCAACCCCAGGATGAGGGCGACCACGAGTGGACGCCGGACGATGCGTGTCATCGGATTCCTTTCTTCGGCGACCCGGGTCGGGTCACGTTCGAAGGGGTATGACGGAAGCTCGCCCCGATCGGTTCGGAGAAATCTCCGTTTTGTTCGGAGCACCGGATTGCGAGCATATATGAAACGATCGTTCCGTTTACGCTTGTAATGCGTTAGGGTGTGGAAATGGACTTCGTGCGTCCTGTCGAGGCGGTGATACCGGGAACCCAGGGCCGGGTGCTCGCTGTACTGGCGGAGACAACTGCCGAACTCAACTTGACGACCGTGGCCCGACTGGCCGACGTCAGTCCCGCACAGGCGTCCCGGGTCCTGCCGGTTCTCGTAGAACTCGGTCTCGTCGAACGCCGAGAGGTGCCGCCGTCGTCTCTGTTCTGCTTGAACCGCAAGCATGTGGCGGCGACAGCCATTGTGGACCTTGCTCGCTCTCGTGATTCAGTACTCGAGCGGATCGGGGTCGTCGCCCGAGAGCTGACCGTGCCACCCACGAGTGTGGTCATCTTTGGATCGCTTGCGCGGCGCGAAGCGGACCGGGAGAGTGATATCGACGCCTTGATCGTCCGACCCGATGGTGTCGATCCTGACGACGAGTCGTGGTTGGCCGGAGTCGAACACTGGCGTTCGGCTGTTCGAATGATCACCGGTAATCCGGTCGAGGTCATCGAAGTGGGTCAGGCCGATGTCTCCGAGAAGCTGGCGGGCCAACAGTCGCTGTGGGAGAGCATCGGCCGCGACGGAGTCGTTGTTCACGGGGCGACGCTCGACGAGCTGCGGGGAGCGATTCGTGCCTAAGCCGATGCGGACGCGCCCCGTCTCCGGAGCGCAGGTACGCGCCTATAGCGGCAAAGCTCAGGAGTACGCGGATGCCGCTGAAAGTGAGCTCGCCTCCAAGCGACACATTGCCGCGACGAGCCTCGCCATCCACGCGGCGATCCACGCAGCGGACGCCGTCTGCGGCGCCCGCCTCGGCAAGCGTGCCGCAGGCGAAGACCACCATCATGTCCTCGCGCTTCTCAAGCAGGCCGGGCCAGATGGTCGTGCTGTCGAAAAGGACCTCCGCCCGCTCCTGCCCCTCAAGACGAAGGCCGAGTACGAACCGGACGACATCGCTGTCGGGGTCGCAACGAAGGCCGTCGACCGTGCGCTCCGATGCGTGACCGTGGCAGCGGCAGCGGCTCGCACAGTCAGGTAGCCAACGTTCGAGGTCACAGGAACGTGGCGAACTCCTCGAGGGCGGCGCGTTCGCTGACGAGGGTGTTGATCGGGTGTTCGCGGTTGGCCTTGCCGATGGCGACGCCGCAGAAGAGCATCAACTCGTCGGGCGCGCCCGTGAAGCTTCGCACCTGCTGGTGGGCGGCGGACCACGCTTCTTGCGGACAGGTCTGCCACCCGGCCTCCTCGGCCAGGAGCATGAAGGTCTGCAGGAACATGCCCAGGTCGCTCCACTGCGGCGGGCCGAGCTCGCGGTCCACGAAGCAGAAGATGGCTGCGGGTGCCCCGAAGAAGTCCATGTTGCGGGCGAACTGCTCGAGCCTTCCGGCCTTGTCTTCGCGTTCGATCCCGATCGTGGCGTACATCTGCTCGCCGACGGCGAAGCGACGCGACCGATACGGGTCCCAGAGCTTGGGCGGGTAGATGTCGTACTCGAGTTCGGTGGTGGGCGGCTCGGAGGCCATGTGCTCGCGGAACGCCGCCATCGAATCGCCGTTGATGACCCAGATGCGCCACGGCTGAAGATTGCCCCCCGATGGTGAACGTGATGCGGCGGTGAGTAGCGCGGCGATCTCGTCGTCGGCGATCGGGTCCGGAAGAAAGTCACGGATACTTCGCCGCGCCGTCACTGCGTCACTGACGTTCATGTCGATCGTTCCTTCCGTGGCTTCTGTGGACCGGCAGCCCCGCAGAGCGCGGCTGCCGGTCCACAGATTCTGGCTTTAGGGTGCGGGTCATGCCCGGTCGAGGACGATTGCGCCAGGTGACGGCGCTGCTTGCCGTGCTCTTCGTCGCCTGCAGCGAGACGGCGACCACGGCACCGGCAACAAGTGCTCCAGCGGCGAACGTCGTCGCGACATCGAGCTCGACGACGATCGCCACCACGATCTCGTCCAGCTCGTCGATCCCGAGTCCGACAATGCGGATCGGCACCACGACGACCACCGCCGAACCCGAGGCGCCGACGTTCGCCGCCGAAATTCGGGCCCTCGACGATTCGGTCCTCGCCCGCACGACCTGGAAACCGGACTGTCCGGTTGGCGCAGCCGAGCTACGCCACATCGTGCTTGCGCACTGGACCCCTGACGGCGACGTTGCCGACGGCGAGCTCGTCGTGCACGAGGATGTGGCTGACGACATTGCTGCAGTGTTCGAGACGATCTTCGACGCCCGGTTCCCGATCGCCAAAATGCGGATCACCAGCCCCGAAGACCTCGCCGACCCACCGTCCGACGACAACAACACGACCGCCTTCGTCTGTCGACCGACCGTCGGAGGCACCGGCTTCTCCCAACACGCCTACGGCCTCGCCGTCGACATCAACCCGCTGTGGAACCCCTACGCCCGCGACGACCTGGTGCTCCCACCCGACGCCGGACCATGGCTGCAACGCACGCCACCTCAGGACGGCATGCTCGCCGAAGCCGACCCGGTCGTCGCCGCGTTCGACGCAATCGGCTGGGGATGGGGAGGGCGCTGGAACAGCCTCGTCGACTGGATGCACTTCTCCGCCAACGGCCGGTGACGACTCCCACCGCCAGCACATCTACGCGAAGCTTCAGGCCGTGAAGATCCGACGTCGTCTCGCCGTCCCCACACTGCTGGCGCTGTTCGCGACGCTGCTCGTTTCGGCACCCGCCGGTGCGCAAGCCGACGACGTCCGCATCGCCACCCTCGGCGACTCGTACGCGTCTGGCAACGGCGCCCGCGACTACGTCGGCACCCCGGGTTGCTACCAGAGTCAGAACGCCTGGCCCGCACGGTGGGCCGCCGAACTGACAGCGGCAGGAACCCTCGCCACGTCGGTCAACGCCGCCTGCTCGGGGGCGCAGACGGGCGACGTCGCGGCCCAGGCTGCCTCGGTCGCCCAGGCGGACGAGGTCGATGTTGTCGCGCTGTCGATCGGGGGCAACGATCTCGGCTTTGGTGACATCGTTGCCGACTGTTTCGTCCTGCTGCTCGCGCTCTTTCGATGCGGTGAGCGGATCGAGTCCTCCTCTGCCCGCTTCTCTCCAACGCTCGAATCGACGCGCCGAGTCCTCACCGACCTCAGCACCGACTTCCCGAACGCCCACACGATCGTCCTCGTCGGCTACCCCGACCTGAACGATCCGCAGTGTCTGCTTCCCCAATCCGGCACGGTGAAGGCACTGCAAGCCGACTTCGAGAACCGGCAACGCGCCCTCGTCGAAAGCCTCGACGCTGCCCCGCCACGGGACGGCCTTCGCTTCGAGTTCGTCTCGATAACCGAGACCTACGCCGATCGCGGTCCGTGCGCCATCGCCTCGATTCTCGGCGACGACGCCGGGCGATGGGTTCGCCAACTCGGCGAGGGGCTCACTGCGGAGTGGTTCCACCCGACCGCACTGGGCCACGCAGCGACCGGTGCACTTCTTGCGTCGACCGACCTCCATGTGGCGCGAGCCGAGCTGTCCGAGCCGGAACCCGAACCTGAGCCGCAGCCCGAATCACCCGAGCCCGAACCGCAGGTGCCCAGCGAGCCAGAACCGGTGGCTGTTGCGTCGGCGATCTGTCTGGGGTTGACCGCCACGATCGTCGGGACGAGCGGTGATGACGTGCTCGATGGCACGCCCGGCGACGACGTCATCTTCGGCGGTCGCGGGAACGACATCATCCGCGGCCTCGGCGGAAACGATCTGATCTGCGGCGGCGCAGGAGACGACACACTCCACGGCGGCCGCGGAGTCGACGGCCTCCACGGCGGTGCCGGCGACGACGAACTCCGCGGCGGCCAAGGCGCCGACCGGATCGACGGCGGACGCGGCATGGATGTTCTCGTCGGTGGCAGCGGAGCCGACCGCCTCCACGGCGGTCCCGGTGGCCGAGACCGCTGCACCCCCGAGCCGATTCCCACCACCAGCTGCGAACGCTGACTATTGCCCAAGCGACGCCTGCCGCCGGTGCGCATGTCCTCTTGACGATGCAGCTGCCCTCCACCACCATCGCTACATGTGGACGATCGAGGTCCGAACGAAGCCGGTGGCGGCTCGTACGCACGATGTTCGATCGTGGTTGGCTCGAGGAGCCCTCGCTTGCGCCGCCATCGTGTTGTGCTCCCTCGTGGGCGTCGCGCTGTGGTTCCAATCACACGAGGCTGTGGTCCTCGACTCCCGCGGCAACTGGAGATTCGACGACGCAGCGAGGCATCGACTCGACCTGAATCTGCGGCATATCCGGGCGGACACCTACTTCTACGTGATCACGCTTCTGAGCTTCTTCCTGCCGCTGCTCCTCTCTGGCGCGGCGGCGGTCATAGCCCCGAAAGAGCCAGTGTCACGCGAGCTTCTTGGCGCGTTCGGCGGAGTCGTGCTGACCGTCATCGCATGGGCGGCGTTCGGCGGCTCGATCGCCGACCTCTCCAACTTCCTCGAATAGCCAACAGCAAGGGTTCTCAGGGGATGAGGACTCGGGCGGCTTCGTCGACACCCGAGACGGCCACGACTCGGCCGGCCTGACCGAGGATCTCGACCTCGGCTGTGCGGACGACGTCGCCTTCGAGCACCTCGACCACGTACGCCCCCGAATCCAGATGGCGGATCGCCTCGGGCGGCACGGTCAGCGCGTCGACGAGCTCGTTCACGGTCCAGACCAACGTGACCTCGAGATCGTCGACGGCCGCGACGGCGTCGGCACCGATCGCCGCGTCGACCGTCAGCTCGAACCCGGTGTCGGTGCCCACGATCCGCTCGAGCGCAGCAGGCACCTCGGTTCGATCCGGAAGCCGCACCCGGAGGTCTTCGGCGGAGAGGAGCCCGTCGGGGAGGTCGTCGACTGTGGCGCGGACGGTTCGCTCCGTCGAGGTCACACTGAACAGGGCGGCGCCGTCGGCAACGATCACGCCCTCGGTCGCAGCGAGCGAGGTGACCCGCACCGGTCCGGGCAAGAACCACAGGTCTCCCAGCTCGACCACGCCGGTCTCTTCCAGGCCCACTGCGGCCTGCCACGCCTCGACGGCGTCGGTTGTCGTGGTGGTCCACTCGCCATCGACCGTCATGTCCGAGCCCGCCCAGCCGCCATTCACCAGCCACTGCTCAAGCTGCAGCACGTCGCGCCCGGTCGTGTCGGCGTCCATCGTTCGCCAGGCCGCAACTGCACCCAGCGCCACATAAACCGGGGTCGAGTCGGTTTCGTAGAAGACATCGCCGGGTTCGATCACCTGGCCGAGCCCAGGAAGGTCGGTGATGGCCCGTTCGCCGGGCTCGTCGACGGTGGTCGACACGGTTCGAGCGAACCGGCCGGTGCCCACGGTGTTCGTGATCGTGACCGGCACCGGATCGACCCGATGCACGATCTCGAGGGCGTCCACGAATTCGAGTCGCGCGGTCAGCTCGTCGGTGTCGGCGACATCGCCCCGGGTCACCAACGCCGTCTCGAGCAGGTCGCCGATGTCGACGACCTCGGGTTCGTCGTCAGACTCGCTCGTGTTCGTCCACCACAGCACCCCGGCGATGGCCGCCACCACGATCAGCAGGCCGCTTCCGCGGCGCACCCAACTCACGACGACCTCAACGCTTCGGTCGGCGCCAGCCGCGCCGCACGGATCGCCGGGTAAAGCCCGGCGATCGCCCCGATCACGATCGCAGCGACGAATCCACCAACGAGCGCTTCGGGCGGGATCACCACACGCCAGCCCTGGCGTGTCGCCCACCAAGCGGTCACCGCGGCGCCGAGGATCACGCCCGCCAGACCACCAAGACCAGACAACAGCAACGCCTCCAACAAGAACTGTCGACGAATGTGTGCCCGGGTGGCGCCGAGCGCTCGCCGCAGTCCGATCTCGTTGCGCCGTTCGATGACGGCGATGACCATCACGTTGGCGATACCGATCCCGCCGACCAGCAGCGCAACGGCACCCAAACCGAGGAACAGGTTGTCGAACGTCGATGATGCGGCCTCCTGCGCTTCGAGCGCATCCGATGGCCGCACCACCTCGACCTCTTCGGGGCTTTCCGGGTCGGCCGTGTTGGGAAGGACGTCGATCACGTCGTCGATGAACGCCTCCTCCGCTCGCACATAGATCGTCGTGGGATTGCGCGGCGTCTCGAACAACGCTTCGGCGACGTCGGCACCGATGAACACCGACCGGTCGAGATCGTCGAACAACGTCGTCTCGACGTCGTCGCTCTGATCGTCGAACGACGACAGGATGCCGATCACGGTGAACCACTCGTCGCCGATCCACACCTGCGTGCCGTCGATCCGCCGGATCCCCAACCGCTGCGCCGCGGTGGAACCGAGAACTGCGTCGGGCACAGCCGACGTCGACTCGTCGAGAAATCGGCCGACCCGAACCGACCCGTTGAGCGCCTCGACCAGGTTCGTCTCGGCCGTCCTGACCGACAGGCCGCCGGTCTGCCCCTGGTTGACGAGGTCGTTCAACAACACCGGATGATCGACGGAGCCCACCGCACTGACCGACTGCACCGGACGAATTCGGCTCACGGCATCCACCGAGTCTTCGGGGAGTGTGGCGTCGCCACCGCCGAAACCCTGGCCGGCGCTGACCCGCAACAGGTTCGTGCCGAGCGCCGCGATTCGATCCTCCAACGCTGCACTGCCCGACTGGCTGAGGCCCAGAACCGCCACCATCGCTCCGATGCCGATGGTGATCCCAAGTGCGCTCAACACGGTGCGCAACGCCCGGCCGGTCAGTCCCGACGCGGCCGTGCCGAAGACGTCGGCGACCCGAAAGCCGCTCTTCAACGAGACGTCCGACGGAGCCGTCACGGCGCAACCAGCCCCGAATCGTGCTCGACCCGACCATCCCGGAACCGGATCTGCCGCGGCAGCGAGTCCGCAAGGTCGTTGTCGTGTGTGACCACGATGATCGTGGCCCCATCCGCATGCAGCTCATGCAACAGCGCCTGGATTGACTCGCTCGTCGACGTGTCGAGGTTGCCGGTCGGTTCATCGGCCAACACCAGAGCCGGGCGAGCAACGAGGGCACGAGCGATCGCCACCCGCTGACGCTCGCCGCCGGACAGTTCGTTGGGCTTGTGGTGGATGCGGTGCCCGAGACCCACCCGATGCAACGTCTCCACTGCGGCGATCTGTCGCTTGCGCTTCGGGACCCGGCTGTAGATCAGACCGGTCGCAACGTTGTCGAGCGCAGACTCGCCATCGAGCAAGAAGAACTGCTGGAACACGAACCCGACCAAGCGACTGCGCACGCCCGAAAGCCGCCGGTCGCTCATGGCCGACACGTCATGTCCGGCGATCCGGACCGTACCGTCGGTCGGGCGGTCGAGCGTGCCCATCACGTGGAGCATGGTCGACTTGCCGGACCCCGACGGGCCGACGATCGCCGCAAGCTCGCCCGTGTCGACGCGCAGATTCACACCGTCGAGCGCACGCACCGGCGGCGTGCCCGCATACTCCTTGACCACGTCGACCAGCTCGAGCGCCGGCGCGTCGCTCATGAGGGCACGACGAGCTGTTCGCCCACGGCGACGGCGCCGTTGGTGATCTCGACCCAGCCGTCCTCGAATGCACCGATCTCCACGGCTACCAGACCCCGGCCCTCGATCTCGACCGCATGACCACCCTCGGCCAGTGCGAGCAGCGCCCGGGCCGGCACGACGGTCGCATCGAGGATCGACTCGTCCGCGACCCGGACGACGACCGGGCCAGTCGTGAAGGCCGAATCGAGTTCGGCCAGCGGCTGCACCGTCACGTCGACGACAGTCACCGTCTCCTGGCCCTGGCCGGTCGCGACGCGGCGAGCCACCTCGCCCACCTCGGTGATCTCCGCGTCGACGACCTCGCCGTCGGGGAGTTCGACGTCGACCGTCAGCCCGACCGGGAACTCATCGATCCGGTCCACGTCGATCGCGAGCACGATCGATCCTTGCTCCACCGACCACACGTGTGTGGGGCGGCCTGCTTCGTCGCCGTCGTATTCGTCGAGCACGATTGGGGTGGTCGTCGCCCCGGCATCGAGTTCGGCTTCGTCGTCGGGCAAACGGACGTAGCCCGACTCGGTCAGGGTGATCGCGCTCAGCAACACCTGCCCTGGCACCACTTGGCTGCCCACCGTCGCGTGTGCCGACACCTCGCTCGGGCCGGAAATGAAGGCCACCTGACCGGCGTCGACCACGGTGTCGGGCTCATCCAGCTCGAGCTCGGTCTCCCAGCGCTCCACCATCAGGCCCGTGTTGACCGTGTAGTTGTCGTCGACGGTCACGGTGCCATCGGGGTCGAACCCCATCGCCACCAGATTCTCTTCGAGCTGACGGATGTCTGCGCCGTCCTCGGAGTTGACTTCGAGCTCCCGGAACTGCGGGACGCTTCCGTACAACGCGACCACCGGCGCGCCATCGATCTCGGCCACGATCGAACCGGCGGCGATGCGATCGCCGACCGACGCCGTCCGGGTCACCGTGCCCCTCGCCGACGACGTGACCGACGCGGTTGGTCCGCTCTGCAACGTGGCGTCCCACTCTTCGAAGCTGAGGAAGTCGCGCATCTCTGCTTCGACGATCGTCGTGGCGACGATCGTCTCGGCCGCCGCAGCATCGTCGGTGTCGTCTGCTTCGGTGCTCCACCACATTGCGGCCGCGCCGATCGCTCCGCCGATGAGCAACGCCGCGGCGACCCACGGCCAGCGGCGGGTCTGGATGATGGTGGGTTCGATCGTGTGGGCGTCGCTCATGGTTGGGTGGTCGTCGGCGATCCGCCCGGACCTCCGGCAAACGCGGCGACGAGCTCATCGTCGCAGGCAGCCAAGGCGTCGGCGGTGACCGGGTCGTCGGGATCGAGTCCGAGGAACTGGGCGACGCGGGCACCCCGGCCTTCGACCGTCCCGATGTTGCCGCGTGCCTGACCCGGCTGCGCCCCCTGCTGGGCACCTTGACCGCCACCGGCTCCCGGCGGGGTCAGGTCGCCGACGTCGAGCCCTTGATCTCGAAGACATTGGGTGTAGCCGAGGAGCCGCTCGGTGATCTGGTCCTGCTGTTGCGCGCGGTTGCCGGTGCCGAATCGATCGGCGCCGGACTCCTCCACGCAGATCTCGATCTGGTCTCGGAAGGCCGGATCGCTGAAGTCGATGCCGCTGGCCAGCACCGCCCCCCGAAGGTTCGGGTTGCCTGCGGAGTCGAACGTCGGATCAGGGAAGTCTTCCCAGCCGTTGTCGCGCATGCACGCCGACAGGGCGAGCACGGCCTCTTCGGCCGTGGGCTCATCGTCGGCCGAATCGACGTCGTCCGCCTCGGGTTCGGCCAGCGCCGCACGTTCGGCTGCGACGGCCGCTGCGTCTTCGAGTGTTTCGTCGAGGTCGTCGACGCTCAGGACACCCCCGGTCGTCGTGTCGGTGGTGCTCGCGCAGGCGGTCACGATGAGGGTCAGAGCGGCGAACAGACAGGCCGAGGTCGTAGCACGCATACCGGTGAAGGTTCGCACGCGCGGCGTTCGAGCAGGCTGTTCGTCGCCTGAAGATCCCGTAAGACGACGTCCTGGGCTATTCGCGCCAGGCGCGTTCGAATGGGAGTCGCCAGGCGCGGGGTGCGATGAGCTGGTGGATCTGGTTCGGGCCCCACGAGCCAACTGGGTAGGGGCGAGTGGGTGGCGGTGTGTCGATCAGCTGCTGGGAGATCTCCCACAGCCGCTCGATGCCCTCGGCCGTCGTGAACAGGGTTCGTTCGCCGCGGGCGGCGTCGAGGATGAGCCGCTCGTACGCCTCGAGCACATCGCTCGATGTCGCCTTCTCGTCAACGGAGAACTGCATCGACAACTTGTCGAGTCGGAAGCCAGGCCCCGGCCGCTTGCCGTAGAACGAGAGCGACATCTTCGATTCGTCGGCGAGGTCGAACGTGAGGTGGTCGGGGCCGAGCTGGCCGACGCCGGCACCCTTCGGGAACATCGACTTGGGCGGCTCCTTGAACGCGATTGAAATGATGCGCTGACCCTGCGCCATGTTCTTGCCGGTCCGCAGGAAGAACGGCACGCCCGCCCACCGCCAGTTGTCGACGAAGCACCGGAGCGCGATGAAGGTCTCGGTCTCCGACTCGGGGTCGACACCGTCCTCGTCGCGGTAGCCCACGTACTGGCCGCGCACGACATCTTCGGGGCCGATCGGCAGCATTGACCGGAAGACTTTGTTCTTCTCCTCCGAGATCGCCCGCGGCGACAACGACGTGGGTGCCTCCATCGCGGTGAATGCCATCACCTGGAAGAGGTGCGTGACCACCATGTCCCGGTAGGCGCCGGTGGCCTCGTAGAAGCCGGCGCGCTGCTCGAGACCGAGCGCCTCGGGCACGTCGATCTGAATGTGGTCGATCATGTTGCGATGCCAGATCGGCTCGAAGAGACCGTTGGCGAACCGGAACGCGAGGATGTTGAGGGCGGCCTCTTTGCCGAGGAAGTGATCGATCCGGAAGATCTGCTCCTCGTCGAACACCTTGTGGAGGTACGCGTTCAGTTCTCGCGCAGACTCGAGGTCGACCCCAAAGGGCTTCTCCATGATCACCCGGGATCCCTTGACCAGGTCCGCCTGCCGCAGCGCGGCGACGACCGGGAGCGCGGCCTTGGGGGGAACCGACAGATAGTGCAGCCGCTGCTGCGGTTGTTCGAGGCCTTGTTCGACCTCGGCGACGGCGGCCTTCAGCGCTTCCGGCGTTCCGCCGGGCGCCCACGCAAGGCGGCGGGCGAAGTCGTCCCACTGCTCGGTCGACATCGGATGCCCGCTGTCCTCGACCGCTTCGCGCACCATCGCGGTGAAGGACTCGAGCGTGTGGTCATCGAGCGACGTGCCGACGATCCGGCCTTTGGGCAGAAGGCCGCGGGTCTGCAGCCTGAACAGGCCTGGCAGGAGCTTTCGTCGCGCCAGGTCTCCGGTCGCCCCGAAGAGGATGATGGTGGTCGGTGGAATCGGATCGTGTGCGTCGTTTGCCGCCATGACCGAGTGTCGCACAGAGACCGCTCAGTCCGCCAAGGAGCCGCGCCGCCGGAGACGTCAGCCCAGGACGCGGTCGAGGACCCGTTCGGCGGCGCCGACGCCGGCCATCCCGTGTACTCCGGCGCCGGGGGTCGTGCTTGCGCTTCCGAGAAACACGTGGGGCAGCGGTGTGTCGAAGGGCTGCAGCTGGGGTCGCGGCCGAAACATGATCTGGCGGCCCGCGTAGCTGCCGCCGCCCACGTCGCCGCCCAGCAGGTTCGGGTTCTGCGCTTCGAGCTGGATGGGACCGGAGACGTGGCGTTGCCGGATCCGATCACGAAATCCCGGCGCGAAGCGTTCGATCTGACGCTCGATCTCGTCGGTCTGATCGATGGTGCAGCCGTTGGGTACGTGCGCGTAGGCCCACACGGTGTGCACGCCTGCGGGTGCACGACTCGGGTCGAAGGGCGTGTGCTGGGCGACCAGGACGAATGGTGCATCGGCGGGCCGCCCCCCGGCCACGAGCCGTTCGGCCCTCGCGATCTCGGTGAGTGTGCCGCCCACGTGCACGGTGCCTGCGTGGGCGACGTCGGGGTTCGTCCACGGCACGGGACCGTCGAGAGACCAGTCGACCTTCCATGCGGCCGGCCCGCGTCGGAATGCGCGCAGGGCCCGGCGGTAGTCGCTTGGCCATTGGTCTGCGCCGATGCGAGCGACGACTTCGGGCGGTTGAGTGAAGATGACGGGCGTGTCGGCGGGCAGTTCGGTCAGGTCGGTGATCGGCTGGTCGACCACGATCGTTCCTCCGAGGCCGCGCAGCTCTGCCGCAAGCGCGTCGGCCAGCGACTGGGCGCCACCACGAGGGAACGGCCAGCCGCGGCCGGCGTGGACCGCGGCGCCGAGCAACACCCCGAACGCTGCGGTGAACGGCCGCTCGAGGGGAAGGATCGCGTGGGCAGCGTGCCCAGCAAAAAGGGCCCGGGCAGGTTCGTCCTCCCAGAGCCTCTGGGCGAGCGCTGCGGCCGGCAGCGCTGCAGCCACGCCGAACCGCGTTGCGGCGACCGGGTCGCGAGGTACCCGGAGCAGCGGGTGAAGTGTCAGGTCGACGATCGATTCGAAGTCATCCACCCATCGACCAAACCACCGTCGGTAGGCCGTTCCGTCGCGACCGAGGCCGTCGGCGGTGCGGTCGAGGTCGTTCCATGCCACCGCGGCGCGGCCACCGTCGAGCGGATGCGCGGCACCCGCGGGTGGCGTGACCCACTCCAGCCCGTGGGCGGCGAGATCGAGCGATGCGAAGAATGGCGACCACGCGCCCAGCGGATGAATCGCCGATCCCAGATCGTGAACGACGCCGGGCTCGGTCAGTTCGGCGGAGCGGCAGGCGCCCCCGATCGTCGAGGTCGCCTCGAAGACCACGACTCGACACCCGGCCTGAGCGAGGCGGATCGCCGCAGCCAGACCGTTCGGGCCCGAGCCGACGACGATCGCATCGACATCACGCGCATCGACGTCTGTGGCCACGTGGCCGAGCGTACGGTGCCTGGCGGGACTTCGTTGGCCCGCCAAGGCACGTACGTCGGGTGTCAGGGTCGAGCTATTGCGCCGGGTCTTCGATCGTGATCGTTTGCGCCGGAGCGTGGGTGTACTTGGTCGTCTCGTCGTAGGCGATCACGTCGATCCGCCAACGACCCGCCGGGAGCTCCGCTTCGAAGCGCCAGGTGGCTTCGGTCGTGTCGAGCCCATCGACGTCGGTGGCGGTGATCCACTGGCCCCCTTCGGTGACCGTGCCGTCGGGGCGAAGACCCTTGCTGAAGTCGTCAGCGTTCCGGATCAGAACCCGGATCTGGGTCACGCCGAAGTCGTCGGTGGCGACACCGTTGACCGAGAGGGTCGGTCCGGTGAGGACGTCGCCGGTCACCGGCGAGAGCGTGGTGTTGACCGGACGTGCGTCGCCCGGCGTCACCCAGAACCCCGAGAGGCCGTGACCCCATCGGTTGTCCGTCTGACGCATGCCTTGATTGTCGTAGGCGAAGGCGTACATGTTGTACCGGCCGCTCTGCGGGAGAACCACCGGCAACGACCACTCGGTTGAGGCCGTACCCGGAGCGGCGAGCTCCGCCGTCCAGTAGGCGAGTGCCGATTCGCTCGTGTACTCGCCGGCTGGCGTGTAGTACTTGCGCTCGGTGGCGTCGTAGATCAACACCTGGACCGATTCGACGGCGACGTCATCGGTCACCGTTCCGGTGGCCACCATGTCGAGCGACGGCGTGTCCACGGTCCAGTGCTTCGGCGTGACGACCTTGGCGATCGGAGCCTCGTTCGCTTCGTCGGGCGTGACCACGAAGTCGAAGCGATGGCGTTCGGTCACCTGGCCGGACTTGTCGTAGCCCTGGACGTAGATGAACCAGTTGCCGGTGTCGAGCGGCTCGGTGGTGATCGTGAAGTTCGATCGGGTGCCTCCGGGCTGCGTCACGAAACCGTCGAACCAGCCAGCGGTCGTCAGCTCGGTGTTCGGGTTCGGTCCTTCGTTCACCGTCTTGCGACGGACGTAGTACCGGACTCGCTGCACCGACACGTCATCGGTGATGACGCCGTTGAGGGCGAGCGGTCCGGAGGCCACGACGGCGCCGGTTTCGAAGTTCTCGAGCGTCACCTCTGGAGGGAGGTCGTTCGGCTGGAAGGTGATGACCCGCGTGCGGTACGTGGTCGACGGCTGGCCGGCGTTGTCCCACGCACGGACCCGGATCTGCCAGCGGCCCTCATGGGGCAACGTGATCGGGTACTCCCAGTCGGTCTCGACAGCGCCCGGGTCGGCGAGCACCGCATCGCGGTACTTGATGACGTTGACGGTTGCGCCGCCGTCTTCGGGCAGCCAACCGGCCTTCTCGTCGTCGTTGCCGTAGAAGTAGAAGCCCACCTCGACACGGCTGACGCCGTTGTCGTCGGTTGCGTTGCCCGAGGCGACGATGTCGGCGTCGAGGATCGCGAGATCCTCGGGACCGGTCACGTACGCCTCGGGAAGCG
Organism: Acidimicrobiales bacterium; assembly: GCA_020629635.1. GTDB lineage: Bacteria > Actinomycetota > Acidimicrobiia > Acidimicrobiales > SHLQ01 > SHLQ01. The sequence goes on from JAHDCX010000002.1 coordinate 125,223, forward strand.
CGTCCTGCTCGGCGGCACGGACGACGATGTAGATCGTCATGCCAAGGCTCTGGCTCGAGGCGTCACGAGCGATGGCGTTGATCTGATAGCGGCCGGGCGGGAGCTCGGCGGTGACGGGGTACGACCATGTGGTGGTCGGGGCGCCCGGGTCGGCGAGGGTCGCCGGGTTGTGGCGGATGGCGCCGTCGATGACCCCAACTTCACCCGTCGAGAGGATGCCCTGCCCGGTGGCCAGGTTCAGCACCCGGACGGTCACGGCCTCGATGCCGATGTCGTCGGAGGCTGCACCGGTGATCGTGAACGTCTCACCGGCGATGAACTCCTGCTCGGCTTCGGGGGTGTCGATCGTCATTTCGGTCGGCTTCTCGTCGCCGACGGCGATGGTCCGCGAGTGGCGGGCGGCGGAGTCGTCGCGCTGGCCGGCGGAGTCGATGGCGATGAAGTAGATGATCCATGCGCCGTTGTCGAGCTCGGTCGAGTACTCCCAGTTGACGCCGGTGGCGCCGGGGTTGTCGACCGGCACGTCGAAGGCGTGGTAGTTGCCGAGCGTGCCGTCGGGCTGGAGGTACTGGCCGGTGTCGCGGAACACGATCTCGGTGCGGACCCGGGAGACACCGAAGTCGTCGGTCGCCGTACCGCTGAAGTCGAGCACGTTGCCCGGCTCCTGCACGCCCACCTGGAGCAGCGACGTGTTCGGCTTGAGATCCTCGGTCGTGGCGTTGACCCGCAACCGAATCGATGCCTGGGTGGCGTCCTTGCCGCGGGCGAGATCGAAGGTCTTGGCCTTCACCTCGTACTCGCCGTCGGCCGACGGTTCGAAGGTGAAGCTCCATGCGCTGGACGTCGCGCCCTCTCCGGCGACGAGGTCGGCCTCGAGACCTGCCCAGTCGCCCCAGGAGCCGTCGGCGCGGAGCCAGACCCGGCGGCCGAGATCGAAGACGGTGACCTGGACCTTCTGGAGGCCCTCGGGTGCGGTGCCTTCGCCGGCGACGGTGATCGAATCGCCGACGGAGAACTGCTGTCCGGTGAGTGGATCGGTGATCGTGGTGTCGAGGACGGTCGGGTCGGGACCGTCGTCGCCGCCACCATTGCCGTCGCCGCCTCCACCGTTGCCGGGGTTGGCCCGGTCGAAGAAGCCGTGACGGCCAACTTCCTTGTCGGCGACGATGTTGCCGTCGTGGCCGAGCAGGAGGCCGCGGTCGATGATTTCGAGGGCGTAGACGCCGTTGAAGCCGTTGGCGCCCGGGTTCCAGCCGAGTGCCTGACCGGTTGCCGGGTCGAGGGCAGCGATCTGCTGGCGAGCGATCGTCTGGTCGCCGAGGACGGAGGCATTCACGTCGCCGCCGAAGCCGTAGCTGCGCTCGGGGTCACCGGGGTACGGGTCGGTTGCGCCTGGGGCCTCGGTGTACTGGAAGTGGCCGCCGATGTAGACGACGTCGTCGTCGATCGCTGCGGAGTAGGTCGAGTCGAAGTTGCGGGTGATCCATGCCGGCTGCACGTCATCGGAGCCGTTGCCTCGAACCGGGAAGCGGATGGCGACGTCGTTGGTCGGCGGACGATCGCCGCCCGACGTGGTGATCACGAAATAGCTGCCGTCGGGGGACATGTCGAAGCCGCGGAACCAGAACTGGCCGCCGGCGCGATCCATGTTGTTTTCGAACAGGCGGGTGCGCCAGTTCTGCATGCGGGCCGTGTCGCCCTGGATGCTGACCTTGGCGAGACCGAAGCGGTCGAGGCCACCGATCTTCTGCGCAGAGGCCATGACGATCACGGAGCGGCTGTCTGGGGTGACGGCGAGGCCCTTGACGTTGAGGGTGCCACCCACGCCGATGCCGCCCTCGATTCCAATGGTCCAGCCAGGATCGACGGCGCCGGTGTTGGCGTCGAGCTCGGCCAGGCCGGCTCGGGGGGTGTTGGAGATCATCGTGAACTGTCCACCCACGAAGAGTCGGTTGCCGTCGGGCGAGACTGCCACTGCGCTCGCCTTGGCGTCCGCGTTCGCCGTGAAGGCCTCGTCGAGCGAACCGTCCGCGTTGAGGCGGGCGATCTTGCGACGCTTGACGTCGTCGATGTTGTTGAACGCACCGACCACCCACAGGCCTGAGCCGTCGGGATCGGGGACGATCTGCTCGACATCGCGGTCGATCTGCGGATCGAACGCCGCGTCGAACTCGCCGGTGTCGATGTCGTAGGCGTACAGGTAGCGCTGCGCCACTGCGGGTTCACCGGCTTGCGGAGCGACCTGCGTGAAGGTGCCGGCCACGACGATTCGGTTGCCGACCTGTTCGATGTCGGTCACGACACCGTCGAGGGCGACCGGAAGGTCGGTGCGGACGCCGGAGGGAACGAGGCCGCTTCCCGCGCTGGCGGGCGTGGCGTCGCGGGTGACGCTGTACAGGCCAGGAAGGATCAGGGCGGCGAGCAGAGCACAGACCCAGATTCCGGGTCGATGCAGTGTGCGGGACAAGGTGCGAGGCATGAGAGCTCCGTGAACAGAAGAAGGCGAGAACGCCGGCCGCATGGAAGTAGGGCCATCCGAGTTGTCGACCACGGAACGTGGTTTCCACAGGTTCCGACGGCCCATTCGATCGTTTTGGGAACACCTGCCCACGTCCTGGGTCGTACGGCTCAGATCAGATGACGGTGACGAAGAACTGCTCCCGGGTCACCTTGCCGAACGAATCGACCGCTTCGATCCGCACCAGGTATCGATCAGGTGGGAGCTGCGGCGACGCATAGTCCCAGTTGGTACCGGGTCGGTCGGGGTTGGTCAGGTCGGCCTGGTGGAGCTGATACCCACCGAAGGTTCCGTCCGTGCGCAGCCACTTGTTCGAGCTGTTCCGGATCGCGACCCGTACCGACGTCACGGCAGTTTCGTCTTCGGCGCGGCCGGTGAGGAAGATCTGACCGTCGAGCTCGGCGTCGTCCTCGGGGCTCGTACGTCCGATCGTCGGGGCGAGGTCGTCGGGCGTCCAGTCCTGGATGGCCTTGGCTGCGTTCGTCACGTTTGCACGCTGGCCAGCATCGTCGACCGCGAGCGCCCACACGCGATATCGGCCGTCGTGGACCGGTACGAACGTCCACGAGAACCGAGTGCTGTCCGCCCCCGGCGACTCCAAATCGGCGGTCTGCGAGACGACCGAGGTGGCGTAGGTGCCGTCGGCGTTCACCCACCGTCGTGTCGTGAGGTTGTAGACGAAGATCTCGACACGATCGATCGAGGTGTCGTCGGTGGCGGTGCCGGCGACCGAAAGTGATTCGGTCGTTTCGTACACACGGCGATCGACGACGTCCACGACGGCCGCCGGTCTCGAATCGCCGACCGGACCAACTTCGATCAGGGCCGTGCGGCGTTCTGCGCGCAGGAGGTCGTCGCGAACTTCGACCATGGCGACGTAGGTGCCAGTCGGCAGGGGCGGACTCGTGTAGGTGAAATCGTGCGCAGTCTGACCCTCGGCCTCGCGGATGAACGTCCAGGACGCCCCGTCGCCGAAGGTGTTGTCGGGGCGAACGCCCGTCAGGTACGCCTGGTCGTAGATGCGAACCTTCAGCTGTGCGATGCCCTCCGCGTCTGCGGCCGTACCCGTGATGGTCAGTCGCCCGTTGGCGGGGACTTCTCCAGTCGCAAGGTTGGTCTCGAGAGTGGCCCGCAAGTTCTCGGTCGAAAGGAGCACCGCCTTCTGCTCGAACTTCTGGTCGTCCTGACCGGCGGTGTCGAACGGGTTGGCGAGCAGCGTGTACCGGCCATCCTCGGGCACGGTCGTCGTGAAGCTGTAGGTCGTGTCAGGAGCGTTCGGTGCGGAAAGTTCGGCGTCGAAGTTGAACGGGTCGACGCCCATCGTTCCGTCCGCTTGGAGATAGAGGTTGCTCTCCTGGGCCTGGACCTGGACGGTCACGCGTGCCACGCCCCGGTCGTCCGAGACCACTCCTGTCGCCGTCACGGTCCGGCCATCGATCACGACCGGTCCGTTCCATTGAAGTTCGGGCAATGCGTCGCCAGCGGCGCGCACGTCGAGCTCGATGACGGCGGGTGCCTGGTCCTTGCGCTTGTCGCTGGCGAACGTCTTGGCCTGCACGCTGTATCGGCCCGGTTCGGTGAAGGTGAGCGTTTGCGTCCAGTCCGACGTCGTGCCACCTGGAGTCGTCAGATCGGTGCTGAGTCCCACCCATTCGCCGAGCGTGCCGTCCGACTGCAGGTAGGTGCCGGTCGGAAGGTGGCGAATCGCGAGTTGGACTCGCTCGATCGACTCGGTGTCCGAAGCGACGCCACCGAGTTGGACGCTTCCGGAGTCGACGACCTCGCCGTTGAAGTGCGAGGTGATGGTCGTGTCGAGCTGCTGGGGAGGGGCGACGTCGACGGTCACGTCGAAGAAGCCGTGCCGCCCGATGTCGAGCCCGCCGAGCGTGTCGCCGTCCTGGCCGACGAGGAGGCCGCGATCGATCGGAACCAGGGATTCGACGCCGATCTCGGCGGTCGCACCCGGGTTCCAGTTGAGGCTCTTGCCGGTCGCTGGATCGAGCGCACCGATCTGCTGGCGCGCCACGACCTCGTTGCCGAGGATCGCCGCGCCGGTTCCGCCGCCGCCTGCTCCGTAGTTGACGGTCGGATCGCCGGGGTAGGGGTTGGTGCTGCCGGGTGCCTCCTGGAATTGGAAGTGTCCGCCCACGAAGACCGCACGGTCGGTGATGCCGACGGCGAACATCGAGTCGAAGTGGCGGCTGATCCAATCCGGCTGGACGCCGGCGCCACCAGCGACGGGAAAGCGAACCGCGGCGTCGTTGCCCTGCGCCGGGCGGTCGCCGCCCGACGCCACGACGACGAAGTACTCGCCCGACGGGGCGACGGCCATTTCGGTGTTTGCGAGCGGCCGTCCGTTCTGGACGGCGTTCACGTCATAAAAGTCGGTCTGCCACGAGCTGAGCGTCGGGGCGGTGAGTGGCGTGGTCTCGATGATCGCCGCACCGACGCGGCGTTCGCCCGCCACTTCGAGCCCGGAGTGCGAGACGATCAGCCGGTCGCCGGAGAACCCGAGGCCTTTGATGGACAGATCGCCTCCACGGCCTGCAGGACCGGTCACGGGGAAGTCGAAGGCCGTATCGAGCGATCCGTCGTCGAGCATGAAGGCTGCCAGACGTTCGCGGGTGTGCCATGTGCCCCGCGCCTTCACCGACGAGAACGGCCCGCCGACGTAAACGCGCCCATTCTTGAGAACGACATTGCTGACCTTGGCGTTGGCCTCGGCCCGGAACGACTGGTCGTGTTCGCCGGTGGCGGTGAGTCGTGCGAGCTTCTGCTGTCCGAATCCATCGATCAGGTTGAACTTGCCGCCGATGATCATGCCGCCTGCGCCGTCGGGCTCGACGGTCAGGACTTCTTTGTTGAGTTGGGTGTCGAACGATCGGATGAGGCCACCGGAGTCGATGTCGTACGCAGCGAGGTAGGGCTGGTCGATCAGCGTTCCGTCGGTGTCACGGACCTGTTCGAACGAACCCGCCACGACGATCATGTTGCCGACCTGTGCCTGGTCCCAGATGGTGCCGCCGATGAACCGGGGGGTGTCCGTACGCGGTGCATTCGGCAGTCCCGTTCCGGGCTCGAGTGCCGTCACTGGTCGGTCGCCCGAAGACACGACGCCAACGGCGAGGCCGGTCAGCAGGAGCGCCGCAGCGGCCACAAGTCCGAGGAGCCGGAACGAGCGGTTCTTGGGGTGAATCATGATCAGGCCTTCCGGGGGGCACACGGGCACGCCGCTCGTCTTGGTCAAGAACGGCACAGACGAGCGGTTCGAACACCGTGCGATCCGCCCATTTCCGGCTGGGTCGAAGTACCTGTGCGAATCCGATCTGTCGCGACGGATTTCGGAGGGCCCAAGCGATTCAGAGGAGAGGAGCTGCGAGGGATTTGCAGTTCGTGACACACGAAATGGAGCAGAGATGGGACAGGTGCAGGCGCCGCGGCGCTGGTTGGAACGAGCGGCGACGGTGTTGGCCGTCGGGGTGGTGACCTCGATCGCGTTGCTCGGTGGAATGGCGTTCGCGAACGGCACGCCGACGCAGTACACGGCATGTCTGACCAATGGCGGTCAGCTCGACAAAGTTGCGATCGGTTCGGAGCCCGCTCGCGCCTGCAAGGGCAACGACACACAGATCAGTTGGAACCAGACCGGCGAGCCTGGCCCGGTCGGCCCGGCCGGCCCCGAGGGCCCTGCTGGTCCGGCGGGTGCTGACGGTGTTGATGGGGATGATGGCGCGGTTGGTCCGGCGGGTCCGCAGGGCCCGGCAGGTCCTGCTGGCGCTGACGGCCCGGTTGGTCCTGCTGGCGCGGTTGGTCCTGCGGGCGCGGACGGAGCGGACGGTGCGGTTGGTCCGACCGGTCCGGCTGGCGCGGACGGAGCCGACGGCGTTGACGGGGTTTCTGGCTACGAGCGGATCGTCGAGTCCCTCAGCTACTCCGATCTCGCACGTGGTCGTTCTGTCAACGTTCAGGCTCGTTGTTCGCCGGGCAAGATTGCGATCGGAGGTGGCTTCATGAGCTTCAGTTCGACCGTGGACGTCGTACGTTCGAGCCCTGAGCAGACGACTTGGCTCGTCGTCGTCAAGAACCATGACAACACCACTGCGGTCTCCGGAACCGTGACGGCGTTCGCCGTCTGCGTCGACGATGAATAGATGAGAACGGCGCGCTCGGGCAGACTCCGTGAATGCAGATTGTCGTTCACCCGTATGCGCAGTCCGAGGCGTGGATCACCGAACTTCGCAGTGCGCTGCCGAATGACACGCTGCACCTCTGGCCCGAGGTTCCCGAACTGAGCGAGGTCGACCTGCTCGTCGCATGGATCATGCGGCGAGCAGACGTCCGCACCATGACCAACCTCCGGGCCATCCTGTCGTTGGGTGCGGGGACCGAGCAGTGGCAGAAGGACGGGATGCCCGACGTGCCGGTCGTTCGCCTGGCCGATCCGGCGATGGCGGACGATATGGCGGCCTACGCGTTGCACTGGGCGTGGCGGTTCATGCGGGAGTTCGATCTCGCCGCCAATCAACAGGCCGATGGCATCTGGGACACGTACCCGAGTCCTGCGCCGCAACGGACGTCGGTTGGGATTCTCGGTTACGGCACGATCGGCGCTCGGATTGGCCGGGCGTTCGCCGAGTTCGGTCACCCGGTCAACGCGTGGAGCCGATCGGGTCGTGGCGGCGACGGCGTGCGAGTCTTTGCCGGACCCGAGCAGCTCGACGCCTTCCTGGCGGCGTCGTCGATCATCGTGAACGTGTTGCCCAACACCGCGGCCACCACCGGTTTGTTGTCCGCCGAACGATTCCGTTGCTGTGGCGAGGGCACCGTGTTCATCAACATCGGGCGGGGCACCGTGACGACCGATGTCGACCTGATCGAGGCGCTCGATGACGGGCCACTTCGAGCCGCCGTTCTGGATGTCACGGACCCGGAGCCGCCGTTGAGCGATTCACCACTCTGGACCCATTCGGCGATTCACCTCACCCCGCACGTCGCCGGCGTGACCCGCCCCGAGACAGCGGCACCGGTGATCGCCGCCAACATCGAACGCATCCGCGCCGGCGAGGAGCCCTTCCCCCTCCTCGAACGCACCCGCGGCTACTAGATGGGGTCAAGTCTGACATAGCAAGAGGTTTCCTCGACCCGCTCGAAAGGGCCGAACCTCTTGCTATGTCAGACTTGACCCCATGGGGTGGTGGCGTACGCTGACGGCGTGTCACTGAACGATCGTTCAGTCGGGATGGAGTTGCCGACGCCCGACTTCTACTCCTACGAGTGGGCGCCGCTGGCGGGTGTCGAGGTTGATGGCCGGTTTGCCAGGTTGCGTTGGTCCGATGGTGTCGAGCTCGCGGCTTTCGATTGGTGGCTCCGGGAGAATGCTGTCGATGGCGGCGGTGTCGACCTCGCCACCCGGGAGGGCATTCTCGATCCGGCTGACCACTCCGACGCCACCGCCTTCGATTCGGTTGAGGTGACGGACGCAGGCGCCTTGCGGATCCGGTGGGCGCCTGACGACATGGTGGCCGAGTACCACCCTGGTTGGCTTCGCCACGTTGCCGAAGGCCGGCATCGTGCATCGAGCTGGATCCCCGAACCCATCGCGTGGACGGCGACCGAACTTCCGGAGCCGCCGACGCACGACGGCTCGCAGATTCTCGATGGCGATCCGGACGGTGCGCTCGGAGAGTGGGTGCACGACATGCTCCGGTACGGCATCGCCCGGCTTCGTGGCTGCCCGATCGAGATGGACACCAACCGTCAGATCGTTGAACGCATTGGTGCGCCCCGCGACACGAACTTCGGGATCATCTGGGACGTCAAGGCGGACGTGACGATGGCTGGTGAGGCCGATACCAACTCGACGGCCAACACCAATCTTCGCCTCGGCCCGCACACCGATCTCCCCACCAGAGAGACGCCACCGGGATTCCAGTTCCTCCACTGTGTGGTCAACGAGACCGAGGGCGGGTTCTCGACCATGGCCGATGGGCATGCAGTCGTCGATGCGCTCCGGGCGGAGCATCCCGAGCACTACGACGCACTGACGACGCTCAACTGGGTGTTCTTCAACCGAGGTCCGGGGATCGACCATCGCTGGTCGGGCCCGATGATTGACCTGGGGGTCGAAGGTTCGCCCCTGACGCTGCGCGCCTTCTACCCGGTGCGCGGCTTTCCCGACATGGATCCGGCCGACATGCCCCGCGCCTACGACGCCATGCGTGCGTTCTCGCGCCTGGCGGCGAGCGACGAGTTCCAGATGCGATACCCGTTCGAACCCGGTGACATCGTGGGCTTCGACAACCGCCGCATCCTTCATGGCCGCGACGCGTTCACCTCCGGTGGTGCCCGCCACCTCCGCGGGGTGTACATCGACCACGACGAAGTGCGATCCTTCGCCAGAGTCCACGCCCGCACCTCCGCGTCACCCTCCGTGGGGTCAAGTCCCAACAAGTAACAAGTTCGACCGAGTAGGGGAACACATGTCTTCTGAACAGCACGACGGCGTCTTCATCACCTGTGCCGTGACCGGCAGTGGGTACACGGCGCACAAGTCCGACAAGGTGCCGGTCACGCCCGAACAGATCGCCGACAGCTGCATCGAGGCCGCAAAGGCGGGCGCGGCGATCGTGCACATTCACGTGCGCGAGGACGACGGCATGCCGTCACGCAAGGTCGAGAAGTACGAAGAGGTCGTGGAACGGATCCGGGCTTCGGACACCGACGTCGTCATCAACCTCACGGCGGGCATGGGTGGCGACCTCGTGCTCGGCAGCGTCGAGCAACCACTGCCGCCGTCGACCGACGGCACCGACATGGGCGGCGCCACCGACCGGGTCGAGCACGTCCGCCGGGCCAAGCCCGAGATCTGCACGCTCGACTGCGGCACGATGAACTTCGGCCACGGCGACTACGTGATGACCAACACCCCGGCGATGCTCGAAGCGATGGCCGCGCAGATGGTGGAGACCGGTGTGCGCATCGAGATCGAGGCCTTCGACACGGGTCACCTTGCGCACGCAAAGGACCTGGTCGCCCGTGGGATCATCCCAAACCCGGTCATGGTGCAGCTCTGCATGGGAATCCCGTGGGGTGCCCCCGACGACGTCAACACGTTCATGGCGATGCGCAACAACATCCCCGACGACTGGACGTTCTCGGCGTTCAGCATCTCGCGCAACCAGATGAAGTACGTGTCGCTCGCAGCGATGACCGGCGGCAACGTACGAGTCGGTCTCGAAGACAACCTGTGGCTCGACAAGGGCGTGCTCGCCAGCAACGGCGATCTCGTCGAGCGCGCCGCCACGATCCTCTCCGCGCAGGGCTACAACATCTTGGGCCCGGCAGAGGTCCGCGAGAACCTTCAGCTCGCCAAGCCGAGCTGACCGCCAGCTATTGGTGGCCGCGCATCCGCTGCAGGCCGTAGCGCGCCAGATGGAACTGTCCCCACAGGGCCCAAAGGGCGAGGAGCACGGCGGCCAACGTGACGACCCGAAGCCAGAACAGGATCTGATCGGCCACCGTGTCGACCTCGGCCTCGACGGTCGCCAGCAGGGTGTTGGCGTCGGCGATGCCGCGCTGGATCTCGCCGACGGTCTGCGGGTCGAGCACGCCACCCGCGGCCTCCGCCTGGATCGACGTCGTGCGGGCCGCAAGCGCGTTGATCTCGGCCTCGATCAGATCGGTGTCGATCGGCAATGCGGCGTAGAGCGGGTCGTCGGTGACCGCCTCGAGTCCAACCTGCGCAGACGCCGCCATGTCGGCCAGGCCGTCTGCGCGGGCCAACACCTCGGCGACCTCACCGGAGTTCACGGCCGCATCGGCCTCGTCGAGGCGTGCATCGAGCGTGGCGATCGGCTGATCGATTCGCTCGACCACCGCGTCGACCGCGTCGGCAGTGTTCATGAAGATCGCGAGCAGAATTGCGGCGATCCCGAGCGCCAGGACCATGCCAATCGACCCGAAGACGACAGCGATCATTCCGGTGGTCCCGCGCATCGCGGCGAACGTAGCCGATGCCGCGGCGACGTCCCCAATGCTCACGCTCCCGCGCTGGGCCGAGGTTGCGGGTTCGGGATATCGTGCCGCACCCATTCGGAGGCGAAATGAGGTCTGACCGATGAACACCACCCACCACGCGATCGTCGGGTGCGGCGTGATCGGAGCCGCCTGGGCGGCCCGCACCGTCCTGTCTGGCGTCGACGTCGTGATCTCCGACCCATCGCCTGAGGCCGAGTCGATCTTCCTCGCCGTGCTCGACAACGCCGTGGCCGCCTGGGACGACCTCGGCTTGCGCACCGACCAGCGGGGAAGCTGGCGCATCACCGATTCGATCGCCGACGCTGTCACTGGCGCCACCTTCATTCAGGAAAGCGTGCCCGAACGGCCGGACCTCAAGGCCGCAGTACATCGCGAGATCGAGGCGTCGTGCGGCGCCGACGTGGTGATCGCGTCGTCGACCTCGGGCATCAAACCCACCGACATGCAGGCCGCGCTCGACCATCCGGAGCGTCTGGTTGTCGGGCACCCGTACAACCCCGTATACCTGCTGCCAGTCGTCGAGGTCGTCGGCGGAGATGCCACCACCGCCGAAGTGATCGAGTCGGCCAAAGCCACCTACACCCGGCTCGGAATGAAGCCCGTCCACGTTCGCGTCGAGATCGACGCCTTCATCGGCGACCGCCTCCTCGAAGCCGTCTGGAGAGAAGCGCTGTGGCTCGTCGCCGACGGGGTCGCCACCACGCAGGAGATCGACGACGTCATCACGCACGGCTTCGGGCTTCGGTGGGCACAGATGGGGCTCTTCGAGACGTACCGCGTTGCGGGTGGGACCGGCGGCTTCCGTCATTTCATCTCGCAGTTTGGGCCAGCACTCGAGTGGCCGTGGACCAAGCTGATGGACACGCCGGATTTCACCCCCGAGCTCGTCGACCGGATCGTCGAGCAGAGCGACGCGCAGTCGGGCCAGTACGACGTCCGTGAGCTCGAACGCATCCGCGACCGCAACGTTGCTGGATTTTTGAAAGTGCTCGAAGCAAACCGATGGGCCGCGGGCACGACGCTCGCCGAGCAACGCGAGACCTGAAATCCCGAGACACTCCGAAGGGTTGAGACAACCATGACCATCACGATGTACGGAGCGGATTGGTGCGGAGACTGCCTGCGGGCGAAGGCGTGGTTCGTTGAGCGTGACGTCGCCTACGACTACGTCGATCTCGAGGCGAACCCCGACGAGGTCGACAGGGTGCTCGAGCGGAACAACGGGATCAAGAAGATCCCGGTGATCGTGTTTCCGGACGACTCCCATCTGGTGGAGCCGACCAACGATCAGCTGGCGGTGAAGATGGCCGAACTCGTCGAGATCGAGGTCGAGCCAGCACCCGACTACGTCTTGCACGACAACGTCGCCGGCGGCCGCCTCGAGATGCGTCGAGGCGACGACATCATCAGCTACACCGACTACACCGACGACGGCACCACGCTCACGCTTCCCTACGTCTTCACCGACCCAGCCCATCGTGGACAGGGGCATTCGACCCGGCTCATGAACCTCGTCGTCGACCATGCAGCATCGACGGGTCGAACGATCACGCCGATCTGTCCGGTCGCGGTCGCCCACAAGCGCCGCAACCCTGAGCGCTACGCCGCGCTTGAACAATCCTGACCACCTCATCCATGCACTCCGGTCACACTGGGGTCAGACCCCAACCTGACCGCGGCGACGTGATCGACCGACCAGACGTCAGGGGGCGGGGATTCGTTCACGAGTCGGCTCAGTACGGCTGGGGCGGACCCGGAGCCGGAATGGTCGATGATGATTCGGGCATAGCGGGCTGGTCGGCGGGCATGAGCGCGGAGCCATCGATGCATCTGCTGCTCGAACGGTCGGTCGATCCAGGCGGCCTGTGCCTGCAGCTTGCGGAAGCGGCCTAGGTCGTCATGGTCGGCGAGCACGGCCTCGAGTTCGGCCGGTGTGACCGAACCAATGAGCTCGTGTTCGAGGTCGGGGTCACAGACGAAGACGTCATCGACGGACCGGTCGGGATCGGCGTCGAAGGCTCGTTCGAAGAGGGAGAACTCGTTGCGGTCGCACAGGCCGAGCACCGTGAGTTCGCTCTGGCCGGCGAATCGTTTGACGACGGTGGCGACTCCGTGTGCGCCGCCAATTGGTAGCACGACGACGCCCTGAACACGGAGGTCACGGCCCATCTGGTTGGCGAGCGTTTCGACTGCGATCTGGTCACTGATTCCTTCGACGAGCACGACGGCGGGCGTCGTGGCGCTGACCCGGCCGAGGGCCTCCGCTGTGGCGCGCTGCGTTGCGTCGGCTCCGGACTCATAGGCGCCAACATCATCGATGTGCGCCTGTTTCCTCGCGCTCCGCTGACGTCCTTCCGCTCGCATTCCTCCACTCAACCCGGTACTTCGGGGTCCGACACCCTCGCAACGGGCTCGTCGGCTACTTCGGGTGAGAACGGGAGTCTCGCGCGCTGTACCAGCGTCAGGAATCGACTGACGCTAGAGACGTCGCCTCGGCCAGCATCTGCATGTACGCGTTGATCTCTGAGAGACCTCCGCGGTACATGAACAGCGTGATCAGAAGTTGATCGTTCCAGGCGAAGGAGACCCAGTTACATGCTTCGGTCGGGCTGCCGCTGTGGCACTCATGACGGTATGTCCATCCATCCTCGGAGAACTCGTGCCACGGCAGATCGCCTTCGTCCCACACGTCAGCGTTCTCGATGAAGTACGCGCGCTCGCGAAATTCAGACCCGGCGTTCGTGGCCTCGTGGAACACGTGAGAGGTGACGTGAGGGACATCGATGATCTCGATGTCTGGCACAAGGCTCTTGTGATCGCACGCACCGGCGGGTCGTCGCGCTAACTCGTGTCGGTCTTCGTCTTCGATGATCGGCCCGTAGCCCCAGCCTTCCGAAGTTTGCAGATCGTCGACCGAGTCTCTCAGCAGAAGCGCCGGAAGGGAGATCGTCAGTTCTGGGCATTGAGCGGCTGTCTCAGGCTCGTCGGGGACGATCCCACATCCGGCTGCGCAGACGAGTGCGGCGACGAGTGCTCCGAGGAGACGAGAGCTCATGTTGGGCTGATCGACACGGCCCCGGATCGACTCAAGACCGACGACCGACAGTTCACCGGGCGAAGTAGCGGGGTGGGACATGGTCGGTGAGCCACACGCCGTTGTCGGATCGGAAGAACTCGTGTCCGTGGGCGTGCATTGCGTGTGCGTCCACGGACAACACGACCGGCACACCATGTCGAGATCCGACTGTCGTTGCGGTCTCGACCTCGGCCGAGAGGTGGACATGTTGCCGGCGCCGCTTCGTGAGGCCTTGGGCGTCGATCGATTTGAGGAACCGGCTGGCGGTCCCGTGATACAGCACCGCCGGCGGAACCTGCGGCTCGAGTCCGAGTTCGATGTCGATCGAGTGGCCCTGGTTGGCCCGGATGCGACTGCCGTCTTGGCTGATGCTGAAGCGTTGCTTGTCGTTGGCTGCGACGACATGGGCGATCGTCTCGGGGGTGAGTTCGAGCGTGCCGTGGGACTTCGCCTTGGCGATCAGTTCGTCGATGTCGGCCCAGCCGGCATCGTCGAGGGTGAGGTTGATCTTCTCGGGCTGATGGCGCAGCACCAGGCTCAAGAATTTGCTGATGCGTTTCGTGTACTTGGCACCGGGTTGGTGCATGGTCATGGTTCATTCTCCTTGTTCATGTGATCGGCAGCCGAGCGGTCGAAGACGAGGACGGGGACACCCGCTTCTCGTGCGATTCGGACCATGTGCTCGGTGCCGGGTTCGTAGATCCGGTCGGTGGTGTCGCCGAAGTTCGATTTGAAGGCGAGCACCACGTCTGGGTTCATGGCAAGCATCTGCTCGTTGTAGGTGTGCATCGGTCTGGGATACGGCCCCGGATCGAGGCGTTTGGCAACGCAGGCGACGCTGTTGTCAACCGCCCAGGTTCGGGCGATGCGATCCGCGCCGTCGGCCATGCCGGTGACGATCTCCATCGCCCCACTGGCTCCGCGGAACCGTTCGAGTTCGGCATGAATCGTGGCTGCGTCAGTCCAGGCGACGCCCCCGCACACGACGACTCGTGTCACGTTGGTGTCTGACCCCGATGTGACCGTCATGGGGCTGTGTCCAGTCGGGAGCGGATGTCGGCGAGGGTTTCCCGACGCACGACGGCACCGTCCTTGAACACGAGCTCGAAGGCGCAATTGCCGACGTCGTCCCAGCCAACCTGTTCGTGGAGGACGAGCGAACCGGCATCGTCTCGGCGGACAGCCAGCAGGCCGCGGGCCGACCGCTTGGTGCCGTCGTCGGTGGCCGGGTCTTTGAAGATCTCCCGCAGCTCGCCGTCGACCACGCCCGCCGTCGCCTTCATCGCAAAGCCGAAGGTGTCGCGGGTGTTGTACTGGTAGGTGTAGCTGCCGATCCCGAAGATGTTCTTCGGCACGAAGCCCTTGGCGGCCAGGCCGGAGCAGATCGCCTCGCAGCGTTCGGGGGTGATCGAGTCGCCGTAGATCAGGTTGATGTGCGGGTCGAGCAGCTTGTAGCCGGCGTCGTTGATCTCGCCCCCGAACACCTCCCACGCCAGCTCGTAGCTGCCACGAAAGGCCGGCGTGCCGGGCTCTGCTTCGGGATCGCCGACGAGGATCTTCACCGGGTCGCCCGAGTCGGGTCGGATCGTCACCACGCCGTCGCGTCCGAGGATCTCCTCGCGCAGCGCAGGGAGGTAGTCGGTCCACACCTTCCAGTAGTCCCAGGTGTCCGACACGATCGAGACGATCCCGGAGGGGTAGGTGTCGGTGATGAGCCGGTGAAAGGTTTCGATCTCTCCGTCTTTCGTACCCATGCACATCACCGAGTGCTCGGTGGCGGGCACGGATCCGCCGACGGTCTCGGTGTCGCTGTTGGCGCCGTAGTACTCCTCGAGGAAGTCGATTGCGGGCACCGTGTCCGTGCCGGTGAAGCTGAGCAGATGGCCGGCGCCCGACAGCATGGCGGCCTCGGTGCCGTACATGCCGCGGTACGAGAAGTCGTGGCCCTGCCAGTCGACGAAGTCGAGATCGCCGCCGGTCGCGCGGACCCACTTCTCGATGATGCGTCGGTATCGCAGCGCAATCGTCGCCGACGTCGACGGACCCCAGACCAGGCTCGACAGCGACGTGTCGAGGTAGTTGGTGAGCCAGAAGAACTCGGGCAACGTGTTGAAGATCACGAAGCTCGGCACCCCGATCGGCACGGGGGTCCCTTCGGGAAGCGCCCGGATCTCCAGTGGCAGATAGCCGAGGTCGTGGAGCGCCTCGATGTGTTCGACGCCCACGGTCAGGCCGGCGTTTGCGAGGCGGCGTTCGTAGCGGCCGACGACGTCGGCCTTGGGGCGGTCGAAGAAATCCCGGTTCCATCGCCGAACGAGATACTCCTCGACCGCGTACTGCAGGCCGAAGAACACGACCGCGTCGATCTCGGGGATCCGGCTCTTGCGTGCAGTCCAGTTGGAGAACACGGTCTCGGTGCCCTTGGGGTACTGGCTGCGGTGATCGGCCTTGTAGAAGTCGATCAGGGTCAGTGGCGTGCTCATCGGCGCACCCCTTTCTCGTGGAGGATTCGGAACGGCACGCGTGTGATGCGACCGTCGGTCGTCGGCTGCTCGTCCTCGGAGGTCGGGACGAAGGTCGTGATGTGATCGAAGGCGTCGGTGAGGGCGTCGAGGCCCTTGGTGAAGAGGCCGTGCGTGATCACGAGGTGCAGGAGACCAACGTTGTGGGTCTCGCGGAGCTCGGCGGCGAGGCCGAGGAAGGTGCCACCGCCGTCGCAGATGTCGTCGACGATCACGCAATCAACGCCGCCGAGGTCGTCGGCGAGCACCGAGAAGCGGCTGAGGTGGCCGGTTCGGGGGTCCCGGTACTTGAGGGCCTGCACGTGCGGTGTCGAGCCGATCCACTCGAGCGCCTTCTTGGTTGCGCCGGCGTCGGGGATCACGACGGTCGGGTCGCGGTCGAACGTGCCGAGCGAGGTGAGGACGTCGACGATCGAGTCCTGGGGGAAGTGGGGGAGCACGGCCGTGACATCGCTGTGCGGGTCGGCGATCACGAGATCGAGTTCGTCGACGAGTTGCATCGCAAGCTCGACTTCGAGGCCATCGGCGGTGTCGATTCGCCGGTCGTGGCGAGCGAACGGAAAGTACGGGATGAACCACTCGACCGCGAGGTCGTTGCGTCGCAGGATCCGGTCGGCGGTGACCAGCAATGCCAGATCGTCGAAGGTGCGGACGTTCGCTTCGATCGTCTCGATACATCGCAGGGCGTCGATGTCGATCGCTCGGACGTGGCGTTCGCCGGCCGGGTACTTCAGGACCTCGAAGGCGGCTTCGAACGAGCAATAACTAGTCATAAAGACAATAAAGCAAGAGAAGGTTTAATTGTCAATGTGACACTCGTCCGCCGGACTAGGTTCACCGTGTGGCAGACACATACGATCCGAGCGCCTTCCCGCCCTTTGCGGTCACCGCCGACCTCGTGATCCTCACCGTGCAACCGCCGACGGTGCGTGCCCTACTCGTGCGCCGCGCTTCAGGCCCCTTCGCCGGATCCTGGGCACTCCCGGGCGGGTTCGTCGGCCCCGATCAGTCCCTTGCCGACGCCGCCCACGAGACGCTCGCCCGCAAGACCGGAGTCAGCGTCGACGCCACCCACCTCGAACAACTCGCCTCCTTCGGACGGCCGGATCGTGATCCCCGCATGCGGATTGTGAGCGTCGCCTGGTTGGCACTGCTCGCCGAACCCGCCGAGCCGGTGGCCGGCGACGACACTGACGAGGCCCAATGGGTCGACGTCGCAGCCCTCGACGGCGACCTCGCCTTCGACCACGCCGAGATCCTCGCCACCGGTATCGAACGAGCCCGCAACCGCATCGAATACACGACCCTCGCCACCCGCTTCTGCGGCGACGAGTTCACCATGGCCGAGTTGCGAGCCGTCTACGAGACGCTCTGGTCGACCGAACTCGACCCCGCCAATTTCCACCGCAAAGTCCTCGCCATCGACGGATTCGTCGAACCGACCGGCGAGAACACGAGCGGCGGCCGCGGTCGCCCAGCGCGCCTCTACCGCCGCGGCGACGCAGTCGACCTCGACCCGCCAGTCCGCCGATGAATGGGGTCAGGTCTGACATAGCAAGAGGTTGCGCCGGCCGGTGAAGTAGACCTCTTGCTATGTCAGACCTGACCCCATTTGCGTGGCGAGGGCCGTTCACCACCGAAGAGGTTGGGCGGCTGCATGCGCAGGCCTTCGGGCGCGCGGCCGTGGCGGACATCGACTGGTGGGCCGCTGCCGAGCGATACAGCCTTGGATGGGTGACCGCTCGGACCGGAGCCGGCGAACTCGTCGGGTTCTGCAACGTGCTCACCGACGGGCATACGCACGCGTGGCTTCAAGACGTCATCGTCGATCCAGCGCATCAACGAACGGGGATCGGTCAGGCCATGATCGAACGGGTCGCTGAAGAGCTCGAGGCAACGGAGGTCGAGTGGCTCCACGTCGACTTCGACGCCGAGCACCACGGCTTCTACATCGACGCCTGCGGCTTCCGTCCGGCCGCAGCAGGACTCCGCCCGATCGGCTGACCAACCTCGGGGCGTTGACGTTGTTCGGTCGTGATTGATATGACGGTGTGCGACGTGTCCGTGCGGGTCGGACGCAGAAGGCGGGAATTTCATGTCCACTGGCAGGCTCGAACTCCAGGGAACCGACGGCGCAATCGCCTGTCGGGAGGGTGATCGGCTAACGGTCACCCATCGGCTGACCGAATACGAGTTCGCCGCGAAGATCGGTGAGACGATCTGGACGTCGTCGGACGTTCCAGACTCATTTCCCGACCAGCGTGACCCGATCGAGCTGGTGAATGCTGCGGGAACGTCGACATCGTTCTGGGCGAAGTACCGCGACACTGGGCCGCACCACGGTGTTCAGCTGACGGACTTTCCGTCAGCTCCGGCGCCTCCACGATCTGGCGGCGGTTTCGGGTTTGCCGGAAACGTCGTTCATGCGCCGTACGACGGAGACATCTGGTGACGGCAGCCGAGGACCCGGCCAAAGGGTCGCCCGAGCCATCGAACGAAACGGGCCCGTCCATGAGGGTCCGGTCCGCACTCGACCAATTCCGATCGGCCACCACATGGGCCGTTGCGGCCGTGGGTGCTATCGGCGCCCTCCTCGTCTCGTCACTTCCGCTCGCCGACCTCGGGAAGGTGGAGAGCCGGTTCGACCGAATCTTCGCCGTGATCGGAATCTTCCTCGTGGTCGGCGGGATCCTCTTCATCCTGATGACTGCCGTCGGCGTTCTCCGTCCTCGGTGGGTGATGACCGGTGACATCCCCGATCTCGAATCCCGCGACAAAGAACAGCCAACTGCGCCCAAGGGCCTTCGGGCCGTTACCAGCGGTGCCGCGGCGGCTCGCTGCAAGTGGCGAATGAGTCGGCACCGAAACGAGCTCTTCCCCGCGCATCTCGCTCAACGTTCGGGGCCGGTCGAAGGTCTCCGGCGAGAACGGCTCAACCTGATCCGAATTCTCGAGGAGCGCACGGCCAGCCCCGAAGAGTTGAAGGCGTCCGAGGAAGCGCTCGACCGATACGACTCGCACCTCGAAGAGCTCGCGTGGATCATGCGCTACGAGCAGGGTGTGGTGGCCCACCGCCGGGCGGTCTTCGCCGTTGTGGCCGGCGTCGCGTCGGTTGCTGTGGGCATGTTCCTCCTGCTCAGCAATGTGCGCGACGAGTTGGAGGTCGCCGCCACGAAGGCAGCGACGGCAAAGGTCGAGGCAGAGACTCGTGTGCTCCTTGCGGGCCTGGAGAAATCGTCGGACTCCGCCGACTGCGCCGAGTGCGCTGGCGAGTCAGAAGATGATGCTGCCGAGGAGGGCGCGTCTCCGATCACCGTGACGTTCGGCGACGTCAGCTACGGAGGTCTCGGCGGTGGCATTGCATGTGACACCACGCCCGCCGACGGCGCCGACCGGTTGGACCGCGTCAGCATGGCTGTGTTGGTGGGAGCGCTTGACAGCGGCGATCTCCCGTTCGTGTCGAGCGCCGAGTCCGGCCGGCTTCTTGTCGAAGTCGGCGACGCCGGGGGACCCGCCAACGCCTCAGAAGCGTGGACCGTGCTCTTCGGTGAACACCCCAAGCTTGCGTGCTCTGACTGGCCGAGCGTCGTCGATGAACATGTGCGCCCACTGCTGGAGTCGGCGGACGTCTCGGAAAGTGAGCAGGTCCTCGAGTTCGTCATCGAGGAGATGCAAAGCACCTTCCGGTCGGTGGTGCTCGCAGGCGGCTCGTCTCTGTCGACCACCACGGTGATCGTCGACAACGAGTTGAATGCCGGTCAGCCGGGGATGGACTGACTGGCGACGACGTCCGCAGTCAGCTCGGCGTGGCCGAGATGTTGGGCGAGTTCCTCATAGACGTGAATCATCGCGGCGCCGACCGTCCAAGTTCCCGCAAGCGGGGTTTGGGTTTCGGGGGTGACGGAGAGATGCGTCGCCTCCGCAAGTGCGGTGGCGAGTTGGTCGAGTCCTGCCCGAGTGGACCGGATGGTGTCGAGGGCTTCGGCGACGGTTCCTCGTGCGACGAACTCGGCATCGCGGTCGCGGTTGGTCGGGAGACCGAGGACAATGTGTTCGGTCCAGAACCGCGTCGCACCGGCCATGTGAGTCACGAGCACGAAGGTCGAGTTGGCTCCCGGCGCAGGTTCGGCGTTGATGGTGCGGTCATCGAGTCGCGTCACGACGCGCTCCCAGCCGTCGAGCGTCCGGTCGGCGAAGACAATGAAGTCGTCGATCGAGATCATTCGTTCAGGCTGCGTCTCGTGCAACCGCATCGGGCAGCGATGCTGGGTCGCCATCGGTGAACTGCCAGCCGTCGTTGGTCTTGGCGACGACGTGGCACGAGGTGGCGACGTTCCACAGGGCACGACGAATCGGGGTGGGGTCGTAGCGGTACAGGTGAGGGAACGCCTCGCGGATTGCGTGGGTTGCCGCCCGGGCGTTGTAGTGAGGAATCTTGGCGTCGATGTGATGGGCCACGTGGGTGGTGCCGATCCGATGGTGCAACAGGTCGGCGAGTCGGCCATACGGACGGTCCACGGAGCAGAATGCGCCCCGGATGAACGACCAGTCGTTCTCGTCGTAGTGGGGGATGTCGGCGTCGGTGTGCTGCAACCACGTGTAGGTGACGAGCCAGGCGTTGGTGACGAGGTAGGGCCCGCCGTAGACGGCCAGCATCTCCCACGCACTTCCTGTGATTGCCCACCAGGTGAGCAATCCCACGGTGACGAACACTCCGGCCGACGACGCAAGCACCCGGTTCCGCCATCGGCGAGGGAACAGTGCCGGGCTGAAGGGGCGTGATGGCCAGAAGTGATTCGTCACTCCGCGTTCTGCACCACCTGTAGTGCCCGCGACGAGATAGATGGGCCAGCCGAACACAAGCCGCGACACAATCGTGAAAACCCCGTGGACCCGAGAACCCAGGAGGCGCTGAACCCGCAATGTTCGCCTCCCCTGCGGTGTGGTGGCTCGCTTCGGGACATGCGTTTCGCCGTCGATCACATGATTCGTCTTGCCGTGATGGATCGCATGGCTTCTCTGCCAGGAGAAGTAGGGGACGAGCAGTGCGGAGTGCAGGACGAAGCCGATGGCGTCCTGGGCGCGGGTGCCGTTTGCGAACGCCCGGTGGCCGCATTCGTGGGCGATCACCCAGACCCCTGTTGCAGCGGTGCCGGTCGCGTACGCGTAGACCAGCCACACGGGAAGCCACGCCCAGGCCACGGGAATGAAGGCCAGGGCGAAGAGGCCGAGCCCAACCGTGAGCCCGACCGAGAACGCCGCGTATCGAAGCGATCGCCAGAGCGATCGCTCGAAGCATTCCGGGGGGATCGCTGCCTTGACGGTAGCCGTCGACGGAATCTCCACGACCGCAGTGGGGTGAATCGTCACGTCGGAAGAATGCCAGCTCGGTGGGCCAAAGGGTGGTTACTTCGCGGTCAGTTCACGCGGACCTCATGTGCCTGCGCAGCAAGCGTCGGTCGAGCGAGGCGAACCTCTTGCTATGTCAGACTTGACCCCATGACGTTTGAGCCGATCGAGACCGCGTCCGTCGACGAGTTGCGAGCGCTCCAGCTCGAACGGTTGCAGTGGTCGGTTCGCCGCGCATACGACAACGTCGCCCACTACCGCGCCGCGTTCGACGCGGCGGGCGTTGGCCCGGACGACATTGCATCACTCGACGACCTCGCGAAGCTGCCCTTCCTCAACAAGGCCGACCTTCGAGACAACTACCCCTTCGGGATGTTCGCCGTTCCGCGCGACGAGGTCGTGCGAGTCCACGCCTCATCGGGGACCACCGGCAAGCCGACCGTCGTCGGCTACACCCGAAACGACATCACCACATGGTCCACGGTCATGGCTCGATCGATCGTCGCTGCTGGCGGCCGCGCGGGCGACATCGCACACGTCGCCTACGGCTACGGCCTCTTCACCGGCGGGCTCGGCGCGCACTACGGCGCCGAGATGCTCGGCTGCACCGTGGTGCCGATGTCGGGTGGCCAGACCGAGAAGCAGGTCACGCTCATCACCGACTTTGAGCCCCGCATCATCCTCGTCACGCCGTCGTACTGCCTCAACCTGATCGACGAGATGGAACGGCAGGGTCTCGACCCAGCAGCGAGTTCGCTCGAGATCGGCATCTTTGGCGCCGAGCCGTGGACCGACGAGCTGCGCGCCGAGATCGAAGGTCGTCTCGGCATCGACGCCACCGACATCTACGGCCTGTCCGAAGTGATCGGCCCCGGCGTTGCGCAAGAGTGCGTGGAGACGAAGGACGGGCCGACGATCTGGGAGGACCACTTCTATCCCGAGATCATCGACCCCGAGACCGGCGAAGTCCTGCCCGACGGCGAGATGGGCGAGCTCGTGTTCACGTCGCTCACAAAGGAGGCCTTCCCGGTCATCCGGTACCGGACTCGCGACCTCACGCGTCTGCTTCCCGGAACCGCCCGCACGATGCGACGGATGGAACGGATCACCGGTCGTTCCGACGACATGATGATCATCCGGGGCGTCAACGTCTTCCCGTCGCAGGTCGAAGCCGAGGTGCTGAAGGTCGAGGGTCTGACCCCACACTTCGTGTGCGAGGTCGCCGACGACGGGAACATGAAGGCGCTCACGATCCGTGCCGAGCGGGGCGAAGACGTGGCGGCCGATGCCGCCGATGCGCTGGGCGCCAAGCTCCGACATCACGTCAAGGAGAACATCGGCGTCACGGCCGATGTGGTGGTCGCCGCCCCGGGCGAGGTCCCGCGCTCGCAGGGCAAAGCGCAACGGATCGTGTCGTCCTAGAGCGAATTGTCGTCCCGTGCCGAGGGCCTGGTTGGGGACAAGGCCCCACGCCGTCGGCCGGATCATGTCACACCGGCGCGCGAGGGTGATCGCATGAAGAACGAGCGCATTCTCCTCCGAGTCCGAGCCCTCCTTGCCAAGGCCGAGTCAACCCCGTATCCCGAAGAAGCCGCGGCACTCACGGCAAAGGCGCAGGAGTTGATCACTGCACACGCGATCGACCTCGCACTCATCGAGGAGCAGGAAGGCTCAGGGGAGGTGGTGACCCGGCTCATCTTCATCCCGGCGCCGTACCCGAAGGAGAAGTTCACCCTGCTTGGCGGAGTCGCTCGAGCGAACAACGCGCGGGCCATCCTCGGCCTCGAGCAGGACGAACTCAATCGCATGGTCGAGTCACAAGAGCTGTTCGCTCGTGAAGGCAGATGGGCGACGGTTGTGGGGTACGCGTCGGACCTCGACCGGATCGAGTTGCTGTTCACGTCGTTGCTCGTTCAGGCGGTCAACGCGATGTTGGCTGAGGGTTCGCAGGTCGACGCGTGGGGAACCAACCGGACGAAGTCGTTCCGTCGGTCGTTCCTTGCGGGCTACGGCTGGTCGGTACGCGAACGTCTCGAAGCGGTCCGCGCCGCATCCGGCGGCGGCAGCGAGGTTTCGAGTGCTCGGGAACCCTCGATCCACCCGGTCTTGTTGCGGCGAGAAGAACGGGTCGTCGCCGAGGTCGACCGTCGGTTCGCCAACGCGTCGACACTGCGGATGTCGGTGTCGAATGGCGCCGGCGCACGCATGGGTCACGCCGCCGGTGAGCGTGCCGACCTCGGGTCGCCGCGGTTCGCGGGTCGTCGGCCCGAGCTCTCGCCCCGATGACCGGCGGTATGGTTGTTGGTATGGCGACTCGGAAGGTGACCGTGACCCTCCCTGCGGAGCAGGTCGACGAGATTCGTTCGCTCGTCGAGGGCGGCATCGCTTCGAGCGTCTCGGGATTCGTCCAACATGCGGTCTCGGTGTCTCTCGACGACGTGCATGGCTGGCGTTCGATGCTTGACCAGGCACTCGCGGAGACTGGCGGAGGCCTGACCGACGCCGAACGCGCGTGGGCTGATTCGGTGATCGACGGCCCCGATGCTGCGTGATCAGTCGATGAACGCCGTCGTCTTCGATGCGGGTCCGTTGATCGCCATGGATCGATCCGACCGGCGGGTCATCGCCCTACTCGAGCGAGCAGCCGAGCGTGACCTGAATGTGGTCGTCCCTGCGGGGGCGTTGGCCCAGGCCGTCCGGGATCCCGCTCGTCAAGCGCGCCTGTCACGATTCGTGCGACAACCGAACGTCGAGGTCGTGACTCTCGATCGAGCCGCTGCCGTCCGCGTCGGTCGCCTTTTGCAGGCGTGCGGCATGGCGGACGTCGTCGACGCGCACATCGCGCTTTGCGCAAGGGATCGACGCGCCACCGTCGTCACGAGCGACCCCGATGACCTTCGGGCCCTCGATCCCGACCTCAACGTGTTGGCCATCTGATCCGGCGGCTGCCTCCGCCAGGGCTCACGGACCAGCAAGTCCCGACTGGTAGGCGTACACGATGGCGCCGGCGCGATCTCGAACGCCCAACTTGGTGAAGATCGACGAGATGTGACTCTTCACGGTGGCGACGCCCACGAAGAGCTCGTCGGCGATCTCATGGTTCGACAGGCCCTTGGCCATCGCTCGCAAGACATCGTTCTCGCGGTCGGTGAGCTCGTCGATCCGGGCGACTGTCTTGGCCGAGGGCAATACGTGCGCCCGATGATGTTCGAGTACTCGTGGGGTCACGGCGGGGTCGAGCCAGCTCCCTTCAGCGGCGACGGTCCGAACCGCACGGATCATGTCGTCGGCGGTGGCCTCCTTGAGGATGAACCCCGCGGCGCCGGCGTCGATCGCGCCCCACAGCACGTCGTCCTCGTCGAAGGTGGTGAGTACCAGGACTGGCGGTCCGTCGAGGTCCCGAATCCGGCGAGTTGCTTCGATGCCGTCCATTCCTCGCATGCGGATGTCCATGACCACAACGTCGATGTCGGTGTGTGCGTCGAGCCGGAGGAGCGCTTCGGCGCCATCGGAGGCGTGGGCGACCACCTCGAGATCGTCCTCGGAGGCGAGTATTCGCTCGAGTCCGACTCGGATGAGCTCTTGGTCGTCGACGAGAAGAATGTCCGTCACGGTCGCGTCCCTCGGAGCAACGAATCGAGCGGCGAGCTGGTCGTGAGGGGCAGCGACGCCTCGACGCTCCAGCCGTTCGTCGTCGGACCGGCGAGCAGAGATCCGTTCACGGTCCGGGCGCGTTCGCGCATCGACCGGAGCCCGTAGCCGTCCCCGGAGGTGGCGTTGGTCGGTGTGCCGCCGCGGTTGATCACCGACACCTCGCATCGAGTCGAATCCACCGACACCGTCACCGCGACGTCGGCGCCACGAACGTGTCGGCTGGCATTGGTGAGTGCCTCCTGGACGATGCGATAGGCGGCGACGCCGACGGGACCATCGACATCGTGGTCGTCGCCGGTCATCGTGAGCTGCACGTCGAGCCCGGCGACGAGGAACTCGCCGACAAGCTCGGGGATGTCGGCCACCGTTGGCGATGGGAGTCCGGTCTCTTCGGGATCGCCGTCGGCACGGAGGAGACCGATCGTCTGACGGATCTCTCGCATCGAGTTGCGACCTGCTGCTTCGGCCTGCTCGAGCGCTCGTGCGGCCTCATCGGGGTCCTTGTCGATCAGGTGCCGCGCTCCGGTCACGTGCATCATCATCACGGCGAGCGAATGCCCGACCAGATCGTGGACATCGCGAGCGATTCGGCGACGCTCGTGAAGGATCGCCTGATCGGCGACGAGCTCACGGGCAGCAAGCATCTCGGTGACGGCGTCCTGATAGCGGTAGACGATGTCGCCGAAGACCCAGCCAAGCCCGATGCCGAGCAACCAGATCGGCCAGCTCACATCGAGGAGTGCGTCGGTGATGGCGAGGACCGGAAGGAGTACGAAGGTCAGGCCGACGGTGAAGGTGACTCGTCGGCGATTCGGTTCGGCTCCGGCGATCAGTGAGACCGTCAGGACCACGATGAACAGCGAGATCTCGTCAGCGGATTCGACGATGTTGAGGGTGAGCGGCCCCGCGATCCCGAAGAAGTCGACGAGGAGTCGCGGTCCGTCGGCGATGGCCCACCACCAGAAGCAGGCGGTGATGACGCCGAGGATCGGCCAATCGACTTCGGGAGTGTCGCGGGTGGCGACCGCGGCCACCGCCACGATGGTGACGCCGATGGCGAAGGTGAGCCGTTGCGCGCCCTCGTGGAACAGGAGTCGATGAGGGGTGGCCATTCGCTCACGGTACCGACCACGGCCATGGCGGTCATCCGTCCAGGGAAGGAACCGGCGGCTACGACCAGGGGATGGTCCGCGCGGTCAGGGGCGCTCGGGGAACTGCGGACCTTCGGTACGAGTCCGCTTGAGCTCCCAGAATCCGTCCATCGTCGACATCGTCACCATGGCGTCCCAGAGTGCAAGCGAATCTTCCTCGGGCGGGATGCGGCTGATGACCGGCCCGAAGATGCCCTTCGGCCCAGAGTCGGTGTCGAAAGCAATGATGGGCGTGCCGACGTCGGTCCCGACGAGGTCGAGACCGATCTGCATGCGCTCCTCGATGATCGGGTCCCACGAGTCGTCGTCGAACGCTCCGGCGTGGCTGGTGTCGAGGCCGGCGGCTTCGAGGAACTGCCCGGCGCCGCCAGCTGCGATGTCGTCGAACTCGAGGCCCTGGCTCTCGCGATCGTGGTGAATGACTGCGCCGTACTGCCAGTACAGCGCCTGAACGGCGTCGTTGCCTTCGGCCTTGCGCACCGACTCCTGCACCCGCAAGAGGTTGTGGGTGAACCGCGTTGGTGCGTAGAACGGCGAGTCCTCGGGCGGCTGGTTCTTGACCAGCAGGCTGATCGGCTCCCAGGTGATGTTCAGATCACGGTGGGGTTTCACACTGTCGACGGCCCAACGAGCCGTCTGCCAGCACCACGGTCAAATGGGGTCGACCCAGAAGGAGATGTCCATGCATCGGACCCTATCGTCCGCTGAGGATTGGTGAGCAGGTCGGGTACGTGGTTTCCACCATGCGGAAGCCGATAGTCGAGGTTTCCGTTGTGCGGTACCGTCGACCGAATGTCGGTTCAGAGCGTCGAGCGTGCCCTTCACCTCCTCGAGGCGATCGGTGAGGGTCCGTGCGGGGTGGTCGAGGCGTCGAGTCGCGTCGGCCTGCCTTTGTCGACGACCTCGCGTCTTCTCGCGGCGCTCGAGTCGCGTGACGCAGTCGTTCGCCGCGCAGATGGTCTTTGGGAGATCGGGGCCCTTGTGAACCGCCTGGCAGGTCTCGAATCGCCGAGTGTGGTGACCATTCAGGAGCTCGTTGCGCCGGCGCTCGCCGATTTGGTTGATTCGTTGGGTGAAGCGGCGGCGGTGTCGATCCCGATCGGGCACGAGACGCTCACGGTGATGCAGATCGATTCACCTCAGCCGGTGCGGGCCGAGGACTGGACCGGCCACCGGTGGCCGATCACGGGTGGAGGCTCTGGCGCCGTGATGATGTCGACGTGGCCGGCCGAGCGGGTCGAGCCGCTGCTCGAATGGCTCGGCGCAGAAGAGCGGACGACGCTACGGCGAGAGGTCGCCGAGGCTCGACGTCGGGGCGTGAGTTGGAGTCGCGGCACCTATGTCGAGGGTCTGACCAGTGCAGCCGCCGCCATCGTCGGCGGCGACAGACAGGCGGTGGCGGCGCTGCTCGTCTACGGCCCGAGCTACCGATTTCCGTCCAAGGGAACGATTCGACGGGTGGAGAAGACCCTGCTCGACGCAGCGGCCGCGGTGTCGGTGCAGATGGAGGACCGCTGATGGCTCGCCGAGGCCGCAACCGAACGAACGCTCCCGCCGGGATTCGCCAGCTGGCGTGGCGACAGGTTGAGAACATCCATGGGCCGCTGCCCATCCTCGACGACGACGGCGTCGAGAGGATCCACGCCGCGTCGCTGCGTGTCCTCGAGGAGCTCGGGATCGAGTTGTGGAGTGAGACCGCCCGGCAGTTGTTCGCCGAGGCGGGTGCGATCGTCGACGGCGAAGTCGTTCGCGTCGGACGCGACATCATCGACGCGGCGTTGGCGAGCGCACCGTCGAGCTTCACGCTGACGAGCCGCAACGAGGCCAAGCAGCTCACGATCGGTGGACGAAACCTCGTCTTCGGTCTTGTCGCCGGTCCGCCCGCCGTGCACGACGAGATCCGTGGTCGTCGTTCATCGAACATGGAGGACTACGAGAACCTGATCCGGCTCGCCCATCACTTCAACGCGATCCATCTGCTCGGCAATCAGGTGGCGTCGCCGATGGAGCTCCCTGCCAACAATCGTCACCTCGACACGTACCGAGCCAATCTCACGCTCACCGACCTCTCGTTCCACTGCCTCTCGATCGGACGGGGCCGTGCGCTCGACGGCATCGAGATGATGGCGATCAGCCGCGGCATGACGGTCGACGAGATGCGGTCGTCGCCGGGCGTGATCACCGTCATCAACGTCAACTCACCACGACGGTTCGACGAGGAGATGGCCAACGGGTTGATGACGATGAGCGAGTACGGCCAGGCCGTTTCGGTCACGCCCTTCACGCTGATGGGGGCCATGACGCCGGTGACCCTCGGAGCCGGGCTCGTCCAGCAGAACGCCGAAGCGTTGTTCGGGATCGCGCTCACGCAGCTGACGAACCCGGGTGCGCCGGTCGTCTACGGCTCGTTCACGTCGAACGTCGACATGCGATCGGGCGCTCCCGCATTCGGTACCCCAGAGCACGCGAAGGCCAACGTGGTGAGCGGCCAGCTGGCGCGGCGCTACGGACTGCCCTACCGCTCGTCGAACTCGTCGGCATCAAACGTGGTCGACGCCCAAGCCGCGTACGAGACGCAGATGTCGCTTTGGGGAAGCGTGCTCGGCGGAACGAATCTGATCTATCACGCTGCAGGGTGGATGGAGGGAGGTCTGCAGGCGAGCTACGAGAAGTTCATTCTCGATGTCGAGATGCTCCAGCACATGATGGAGTTCCTCACGCCGGTCGACCTCAGCGACGACGAGCTCGCCTTCGACGCCATGGAGCGAGTACCGACCGGCGGGCATTTCTTCGGAGACGAGCACACCCTCGCCCGGTACGAGTCCGCGTTCTATTCGCCGATGCTCTCGGACTGGCAGAACCATGGCGCCTGGACCGAGTCCGGCGCGAAGAATGCGACCCAACGTGCCACGGAGCTTTGGCAACAAGCCCTGGGCGAGTACGAGCAACCCGCCATGGACTCCGCAGTGGCCGACGCGCTCGACGACTACGTCGCCCGGCGCAAAGAACACATCGGCGACGGCGACCCCTGATGGGGTCAAGTCCCAACAAGTGACAAGCGGCTCGCTTGCATCCATCACCCGTGTCTGGGCAGCCTGACTGGGTGAATCTCCGGCCCGCCTTCGACGACGACGCCCCGTCGATTGCGCGTATCTGGTTCGAAGGCTGGTGTGATGGCCACCTCGGTCACGTGCCCGACGAGCTCGTACCTCACCGGAGCTTCGAGTCGTTCGAGCGACGAGCGCCTTTGCGAATCGGCGATACCACCGTGGCGGAGGTGGACGGCGAGGTGGCCGGATTCGTGATGGTCGTCCACGACGAAGTCGAACAGGTCTATGTCGACCGAGCCTTTCGGGGTCGCGGCGTCGCTGCCGCGGTGCTCGCAGAAGGCGAACGGCAGGTTCGAGCAGCGGGACACGCCGAACCCTGGCTGGCGGTCGTACCGGGCAACGCCCGGGCGCGTCGGTTCTACGAACGGGAGGGCTGGGTCGATGGCGGCCCAATTGACGATCACGCCATCATCGGCGAGTCGGGGGAGTCGGTGACCGTGCCATGCCGCCGCTACATCAAGGAGCCGGACGCTGCAGACTGAGACAGTGCACATCGATCTCAGTCACGTGATCACCGACGGCATGGTCACCTACCCGGGCCTGCCGACGCCGAACGTGTCGACCCACCTCAGCCGAGAAGCAGCGGAAGAGATCTATGGTCCGGGCGTCACGTTCCAGATCGGGATGGTCGAGATCTGCACGAACACGGGCACCTATCTCGACACGCCGTTCCACCGATTCGCCGACGGTCACGACCTGACCGGCCTCGCGCTCGACCGGGTGGCCGGCGTGCCGGGGGTGCTGATCGATGCCCGAGACCGTCGATTGATCGACCTCGACCCGAACGAGCTCCGTGACATCGAGGGCCACGCCGTTCTCGTCTGGACCGGCCACGACGCGCATTGGGGCACCGATGCCTATGTCGAGGATCATCCGTTCTTGACGGCATCGGCTGCCGACGCGCTGGCCGAGGCGCGCGTTGCGTGCGTCGGTATCGACTCGCTCAACATCGATTCGACCGACGACCCCGAGCGGCCCGTTCACACCACCCTGTTACGCGCCGAGATTCCGATCATCGAGCACATGACCAATCTCGGTTCCCTGCCGAGCCGAGGATTCACCTTCACTGCGGTCCCGCCAAAGATCGAAGGCGCCGGCACCTTCGCCGTCCGCGCCTTCGCCACGACGAGCACCGCCCGCTGAGCACCTAGTTGGAGCGAGTGAGCGTGATACGGAGCAGTTGGAGCGCACCAAGTTCGAATCCAGCAGCGGACATCCGAAGGAATCGAAGGTAGGTGTCGACCAACTCGTCCCCAACGATGTTGCTCGCCAGCTCCTGATTCTCCTCGAGGCGCTTCGCCCATTCACGACACGTTCGGCCGTAGTCGAGCGGGTCATTCCGAAGCGATGTGACCTGCAGGCAGTGTTGGCTTGCGTTGGCGAGTTGACCGAGCGTCGGAAGGTCCGACCCAGGAAAGATCTCATTCGAGATGAACGGGTCGATCTGGCCCACGAAATCGCCGTAGGCGATCGTCTGTAGCGAGAGCCGTCCACCCGGCTTGAGTGCCCGCTGGCAGAACTCGAAGAACTCGCGGTAGTGCTGCGTCTTCGTCGCATCATCATCTTCGACACCGGCAAAGTGCTCGAGGGCGCCGATACAGACGATCCCGTCGTAGCCCTCATCGGTGTGATTCCTCCAGCTCTCCTGGAGGGTGGAGATGGCAGGCACCTCGGCGAACCTCGCCTGGGTGAAGGCGTGCTGATCTGCGGACAGGTTGAGGCCGACTCCAGTGCATCCGATCTCGGAGGCGCGATGCAGCACACTGCCCCAACCGCATCCCACATCGAGGAGGCGCCCAGAGCGACCCCCGAGTGCTTGGTCGAGGTGATAGTCGACCTTGCGCCATTGGGCATCGGAGAGGTCTTCGGACAGGTCCTCATACATCGCGCTCGAATACACCATCGAGCTGTCGAGCCACAGCTCGTAGAAGTCGGTACCGACGTCGTAGTGATGCTGGAGGTCTTCCGTCGAAGCGCCTTTCGAACTGTCCGCCGCATTCATGATTCCGCTCCTTGTGTCTGTTCGCTGGATGCTGGGCGAAGCTACTCGCGTGCCGGCGATCCTTCCTCACTAGGACCCGCGCGGACGTCGTCTGTTTGAGTCGCCGAGCTCACACTTGCCAAGATTCAGGCATGGATGATGGCTGGCTGGTAGGGATCAGGATCTTCGATGCCCTTCCCCTTGCTGCCCGATCGGCGCTTCTCGGGCTGGCCGAGCAACGGATCGTTGCAAAAGGCGATCGCCTCGTGGAAGCGGGCGATCGGTCGAGCCACCTGTTCGTGGTCCACTCAGGCCGATTGGCCGTCCGGACGAGCAGCGATGAAATCGCGCAACTCGGCGCTCGCGAGGTGATCGGCGAGTTGAGCCTCGTCGACGAGCGCACGATCTCGGCCGACATCGTGGCCATGCGCCCGAGCGTGGTGCTCGCGATCCCGATCGGCGACGTCCGCGAGGCGTTGCTGGCGCATCCTGAGGCATTGCTCGAGGTCGCCGGACTCATCGCAGATCGGCTCCGAAAGACGTCGAACTCGGACCGGCAGCCCCCCAGAGTCGTCGCCGTCGATGCGAGTTCACACACGACATCGCTCGTCAGCACACTGGCAGAGCTCCATCCGAGTTCGGTGATCGCGACCTCGCCCGATGAGGTTGCCGAAGCCGAGTCACTCCGCACCGTATTCGTCGACCAGTCGCTCCCGGGGGTCCACGCCGACCTGACGCTGAGCACCCGAACCTCCACATCTGGTCTGGGAATTCGAATCGGCGAGGATGGTCCAGCGGGCGGATTCTGCGTCGAGGTGGATCCGCTCGACGAGACCTCACTCTCGAGGTTGATGCGATTCATGTTCGGGGGTGCAAGAGTGCTGACTCTCGGCGGGGGTGGTTACCGGTCACTGGCGACCATGGGCCTCCTGCTCGAGTTCGACGAAGTTGGACTGGAGTTCGATGCCTTTATCGGTGTCAGTGCGTGCTCGCCATCGGCGGTGCTTCTCGGCGCCGGCCGATCGGTCCCCGAAGTCGTCGAACGGACGATGGCGTTCGGGCGGGCGATTTCGCTGGGACGAGACCTCGGCATCACCTCGACAGCGGTCACAACGGGAAAGAGCTTGACGGTTGCCGCTCGTGACTCGTGTGGGTCGTTGCGGCTGGAGCAGCTGCCAAAGCCGGTGATGCTCGGGGCGACGCGTTTGGACGACCGAGCAGCAGTTCCGCTCGTCGACGGCCCGGCGTGGAAGGCCGTTCGTGCGAGCTCGTCAATTCCGGTGGTCTTTCCGCCCGTCGAGATCAATGGCTCGTTCCACGTCGACGGAGGCGTCGACGACAACCTGCCGACCAAATTTGCCTACGAACGCTTTCCGAACCCGGACGTTACTGCGGTTTCGTGTTCGGACAGCACCTCGTTGGTTCTGGAAGGGATCGACACTGACGGAATCGCGAGCCGCAACCTACGCTCGGGGGGAAGCAGGATCCTCGACGTCGTCACCAGCTGTCTGCGCGGCAATCAGGATCGGGTCAGAGCAGATCGCGTGATCGCTCTCGAGGTTTCCGACGCGAACGTCTTCGGCGCGCGGGATTTCGAGAGTGTCGTCGGCCAAGGGCGCGAGCAGGCTCGCGCGCTTCGGTCAATTTGGGATGACTGGCGCGACTAGGCGAGCCGTCACTCCTCGGCACGAATTCCGACGGCGAACATGTTCACACCTTCGGACTCCCAGAGAATGTCCTGACAGGGACGACCGAATGCTGAGGCCTCAAAGATGCGGTTCATGTCGTCTTCGGTGCGATGGACGATGCTCCATTCGAGGAGCTCCATCAGCCCCATCACTGGGCTTCGCTCGTGGATGTTGCCGAGTACGACCCGGCCACCCGGCTTCAGCCAGGGATGGACGAGATCGAGCAGGGCGATGACGAGTTCGTCGGGGAAGTAGTCGATCAGTCCGATGCTGTAGACGATGTCCTGATCCGCGAGGTGCAGCTGTTCGCGGCCCAGAGCCAGCTTGATCAGGTTGGACTCGTGCAGCACGGCAACATCGACGTTCATGTCTTCGAGCTTCTTGGACACGTAGTCGATCGCGGTCGAGTCGATGTCGAGAAGGTTCAGCTCGCTGAACGCGTATGGGTTGTGGGTGAGCACGTCGGTGACCTCGCGGGCGGGTCCACACGCGAGGGCGGTTGCCCGAATCGGTGAGGACGAGGACAGATCGGAGAGCAGCTCTGCGAAGAGGGGGCGCCGATTTCGAATGGAGGTTGGACCTGGACAGCCCAGCACCGCAGCATCGAGCGCACGACCTACCGGTCCATCGCCTTCAGGAACGTTCGCGTAGACGTGCTCGAGCGTCAGCCAGTCACCGGAGTATCCGTGCGGTTTGCTCCACACTCGATTCATGAGTTTGGACTTCGAGGTGAATGGGACCACCAACTCGCGGAGCTTCACGAACGCGGGATGGTCAGCTCCCGACTCGCGAACGAAGCGATCAACCTGTGCGACGAAGACGCCGAACGCCGCATCGACCTCGTCCTGGGGGACGTCTTCACCGCTGTCGAGCTGTTCGAGGATCGACGCAAGCTCGTCGACGCCGGCGAAGGGTGAGGTTGAATCTGCCACCGGCGCACCGCTTCGCCGACTGCCGACCCGCGTTGCCGAACTCACCGCCAGCGCACGCCAGAGCGATGCACCGTGGGGCCCTGCTGCGAACTTCTCGAGCGTTTTGTGACCCAGACGAATGGACTCGACCCGTTCTCGGCACGTCACGGTCGCCGATGCCTGTTGGCCAGTGATGAACGCGAGCTCGCCGATGATCTCGCCCGGTCCCAGTGTCGAGATGACAGTGCCGTCCCCGTCGAGAACATCGGCCACGCCTTCGGTGATGATCGAGACCTCCGTGACCACGTTCCCCGCTTCGATGAGGACGGTACCTGCGCCGTCGAACTCGTCCGAGCCGAGGTCGACGAGCGCCGATCGCGTCTCTACGTCAAGAGCTGACAGGAAGGTGAGGCCCGCAGCGGGTCCGGATGAGTTGTGGCGCATGTGTCGCTCCGTCTATTGGTTGGGTCGAGGCTCTCCTGCCACCACTGCCTCCATTGCGTGGATGACTGTGGCGAGATGGTCGTTGCTCGTCGGCTTCAGCGGCTGTCCTGGGCGGACATCGACGACTTCCTTCCGGCGGAACCATCGAGGAAGTCGGGTTCCGGGGGGCCAGGCGTCTTCGGCGCCCACGACCGACACGGGTACCACCGGGACGTCAGCTTCGATGGCGATCATGGATGCGCCCGGTCGAGGCTGGGCGAATCCACAATCAGGTACGTCCGAGGACGGAACAATGCGCCCTTCAGGCATCACGCCGACGATTCTGCCGGCACGGAGATGTCCGACCATTTCGGCGATCGCTTCGTCCTTGTTGGAGCTCGAGAACGGTACGCATCCGAGGTTCCTCAGTAGCCACCCGATGGGCCCCGGGCTGAAGAACCGTCGGTTCACCGCGATTCGCGCAGGCCGGCCAAGTGCTCGAAAGAGGATCGGTACCCAGATGACGTCGAAAAGGCTCCGATGCTTGGAGACGTAGACCGCCGGCCCGTCGGGGAGATTGGCGTTGCCGAGGTCGATTCGGACCGTCGTGGTGAGGCGGCTGGCCACGAGAGCGAGCCAGGTGAGCACCGTCCACCCCGTCTCGGCTCTCCGTTGGCTCCGTGTGCCCATGCCGCCCCAATCCGCTGCCACGCAAGGTAGCGGGCGACCACGACGGAGTCCCAACTGCTCCGCTATTGCGGGATCAGGGTGTTGGCGAAGATCTGCCAGGCGAGGACGCTCTTGGCCACGAAGCTGAGGATGATGTATGTCCGCTCGCCATGCAGGTAATCGGCCCACTTGCCGACTCGTTTGTACTGGAGCCACTGGTTGAGGGCGAACGTGTTGAAGAAGAAGAAGATCGACACGATGATCCCGTAGACGAATCCGGGCGGACCCTGCGCGCCGTCGACTCGGAGGTTGAACCAGAGCGGCACGAGGATGGCGAGCCACGGTCCGATCCCGGCGATGCAGCCCATCCAGAACGGCGTGAACCAGATCTTGGCGTCCGGATCGGTCGAGTCGTTGATCATCTCCATGAGCCAGCCGAAGAGGATCATCGAGATGTTGGCGAACGCGATCGCAATGAGTGCGGCCAGGTCGATGATCCCGGTGGTGGCGCCGATCAGCACGATCATCAGCGTCGACGACAACGAGTACTCGACCCAGCGGAAACGGTTGCGACCTCGGCGGAGCTCGTTCTTGTAGGCACCAAAGGCCACGAAGCCGACGATGAAGTGGAAGAGCGCCGACAACAGCGAGAACTTCGCGACCTGCAGCGCCAACGGGATGCCGAAGAACTCGTTCAGCACGCCGTTGTCGAGCGGTGTTCCTGGCGGACCGGAGATGTTGAACCCGCCGACCGGGAGTGAGAAGTCGCGGTCTCCGGCGGCGATCATCACGATGCCGGTCACGAGGTGGAGCAGCCCAGCCCCGATGTTGAGCCGGCGAAGGCGGCTCGCCTGATCGTCGCTGAGCGAAACGGTCTGGCGGGAGAAGTCGATACTGGTCACAGATGTCCCTTCGGGTCGCGCCAGCCTCGCAACATGTTCGAGCGAGAAGAGTAGGTGGGTGGGTCGGTTCGCTCCGGCTTCAACGGAGCCCGAGGATGACCGGTCATCCGGCACTTTCCGTGGCGCCGACGCAATGTCACAATTCCGAACGTGCGAATGCGTCGGAGAGTGTCACAATCAATCGCCCGTGTGGTGGTCGCTGGCCTCTTCCTTGCCGTTCTGGGTGGGACGGCGCACGCCCAGGACGAGGGCGGTACGGGAATCCGGATCACCGGGGGTTCGGCGGAGATCACCGTGGCTACAGGGGTGACGGCCGGCGACATCGTGGTGGGCCGATCGAGCCCGGCACGAGGGCCCGTCTATCGCTGTTCGCTCATCGACGGCGGTCACGGCGACTGGCATCTGATCGTCCTCGATTGGTCGTCGCTCATGCTGGATCAGCAATACTACCAGGTCTGCCAACCGACCTCACCGGGGCCGCCGCCAATCCTTCGGTTCATCACGTGGGACCCCGCCGACCCTGACGGAGGGCTCGGGGTCACGGGTCCCGAGATCCGCCAGTGGATCACCGACAACGGGCTCCTCACGCCTCAGCCGATACCGGCCGCCCTCAGCCCAGCTGGCGAGCAGATCACCGGCCTCGAAACCTGGATCTGGCCGGACGGGCCGGATCGGCTCGCTCCGGTCTACGCGTCTGCCGGCGGCCTGACCGTCGGCGTGCGGGCTCGGCTCGATGCCGTGACGTTCGACGTCGGGGAGCCCGGTGTCGCGAGGTTCACGTGTCGCTCGTTCAGCGAGTGGACGGACGGCGCGAGCAACCCGGCGTGCAGTCACACCTACCTGACCGAACCCGACTCCGGCTCGTATCGACTGTTCACCCAGGCGCTGTGGACCTTCGAGTGGGATGACAACGGCCTCGGCTGGGCCGACTACGGAATCGCCGAACCGTTTCAGACCCAAGACGTCGTCGTCATGGACCTCGAAGCGGTGATCAGCCGTCGAGGCGGTTGATCGCGGACCCGACGGGCAGTCCGACCGACGCTTGCGGCGAGCTGCCAAAGCGAGAACACTTCGGCCATGGGAGACCTGTCGACGGGCGAGTTCGAAGTCGTGCTCGTCGTCTTTCGCGTGATCTTCGGGTTCGTCTTCGCGCTCCACGGCTGGGGCAAGGTGAAGAACGGGATCGGTGGAACCGCAGGCTGGTTCGACTCGATCGGTATGAAGCCGGGTCGGCTCCACGCGATCGCTGCGGCGTCGACCGAGATCGGTACCGGAGTCTTGATGATGCTTGGCTTCCTGACGTCGCTCGCCGCCGCCGGGATGGTCGGGGTCATGGTGGTTGCCGGCTGGACGGTTCATCGCCACAACGGGTTCATGATCGTGAAGGACGGGTGGGAGTACACGTTCATGGTGGGGTTGACCGCCGTGCTGCTTGCTGGGCTCGGTCCCGGTGGTCTGTCCGTCGATGCCACACTCGACATCGCCGACGAGCTCAACGGATGGGTCGGGCTCGCAGTCGCCGTCGGCCTCGGCGTGATAGCCGGCGTCACGCAGATCGTCGTGTTCTACCGGCCACCCGCGCGGTGACTGAGTGTTTGGCCACGCCCGGTCATCCTCCGACACGGGTGCTCGACTTCGTTCACGACACGACATTCGACGACCTCCCCGCCGATGTGGTCGACTTCGCCCGCCGCTGTCTCCTCGACCTGCTCGGAGTCGCGGCCGCCGGGCGCACCACCCGTCTCGCCGACGTGATCATCGGTCACGCGCTCGATCACTTCGCAGTCGGCAAACGGGTTGCGGGGGCTCCGATCCTCTTCGACGGCCGCCACGTCGCACCAGCTGGCGCGGCGCTTGCGAACGGCATGATGATCGACTCGATCGATGCGCACGATGGTCACAAGATCACGAAGGGACACACGGGCTGCCATCAGCTCCCGGCGCTCCTGGCCTTTCATGCCGCCGAAGGTGGCTTGGATGACGCGGAGTTCTTGACGTCGCTCGTGGTCGGTTACGAGTTCGCCACTCGGGCCGGGGTGGCGCTCCACCAGACGGCGCCCGACTACCACACGTCGGGTGCGTGGGGAGCGGTCGGATGTGCGGCACTCGGAGCACGCGTGATGGGCCTCGATCACCAGGCCACGTTCCACGCCATGGGAATCGCCGAGTACCACGGCCCACGGAGCCAGATGATGCGAGTGATCGACCATCCGACGATGTTGAAAGACGGGTCCGGTTGGGGTGCCATGGCCGGAGTCTCGGCGGCTTACCTGGCTCGCGACGGCTTCACCGGCGCGCCGGCGATCACGGTCAACGACCCGGCGGTCGATGACGTCTGGTCGGATCTGGGTGAACGGTGGGTGATCTTCGACCAGTACTTCAAGCCGTACCCGGTGTGTCGGTGGGCGCAGCCGGCCGTCGAAGCAGCCCGTGCGCTGGCGATGGAACACCAACTGGAGACGGCGAAGATCGCCGATGTTCGGGTGGCGACATTCCACGAAGCGGCGAGGTTGGCAACCGCCCAGCCGTCGACGACCGAGGAGGCGCAGTACAGCCTGCCGTTCCCGGTGGCGGCGGTCCTCGCCCGCGGTCGGCTGGGAGCGGCCGAGGTCGGCACCGATGGTCTGGCGGACGACGAGATTCGGTCGCTTTCGCAGCGGGTGACGATCGTCGAGGACGCCGCGCACAATGCGGCGTTCCCCGCGAACCGATGGGCGCGCGTGAGCATCGTGCTCGACGATGGGACCACGTTGACGAGCGCCGACACGGAGCCCCGTGGTGATCCAGAGAACCACTTCACCGACGACGAGATGCGCCGCAAGTTCCATGACTTCGCCGACCCGATCCTCGGAACCGATCGCGCCCGTCGGATCGAGTCCCTGGTGGACGGACTCCTCGTCGACGCCACAATCGACGATCTCGTTCAGTCGATCACGTCACCGATCGTGGACGATGGCTGCGCCGTCGACGAATCCGCGGTCGCCGGGCCGACCGAATGAGCAGAAAGCCGGCGGCAAGATACACGTCGCGGTGAAGGTCGAATCAGGGGGCTCCGCCGGATGCTGGGGCGGGGTTTGTTGAGGTGTGGGAGGTGTCGGGTTCGAATGATGGGTCTGGTGATGGGATGGGTGGGTTCAATGAGTGGGCACGGGTTGTTGGGGCGATCGAGGCGTTGGCGCCCGGCTCGACACTGTTCGACACAGGCCCCCGACCTCGAATATCCGGTTTGTCATACCCATAAGTGTCTGCTAATCATAAGTCATGGCCGATGGATCCCGCCTGAACGACGTGCTCGACGCAATCGGTGACCCGACGCGACGTCAGGTCCTCGAGATCCTGCGGAGCGGCGAGCAGAGCGTCCGGGAGATCACCGACCAGACATCGGTTTCGCAGCCCGCGGTCTCGCAGCACTTGTCGGTGCTTCGCGACGTCGGACTCGTCACGAGTCGTCCCGATGGCCGCCGCAACCTCTACCGGATCGAGCCCGCGCCGCTCGACGAGATTCGAGTGTGGGTCGAGTCCTTCTGGGACACGGCCCTTGCGGCGTTCGTCGAGCACGCCAACAAAGCCGCCAAGGAGACACCATGACGACGCCCTCCCCGATCATCCGCAGCGCCCACGTTCCGCGTCCGCGAGAAGAGACCTTCGAGCTGTTCACCGCCGAGATCGGAAGCTGGTGGCCGCTGCCCACGCACGGCATCTTCGAAGCCGAAGCCGGCGGGGTGTTCTTCGACGACGGCCGACTCGTCGAACGCTCCACCGACGGACGCGAGTCCGTCTGGGCCGAGATCGTCAGCTGGGTCGACGGCGAGCGCATCGTCCTCAACTGGTTTCCCGGCCGAAGCGCCGACGACGCCTCAGAGGTCGAGTTCCGGTTCGACGATGACGACGCCGGCACCCGGGTCACGATCGAGCATCGCGGTTGGGAACGCTTCGGCCCTGATGCGTTCGCCCGGCGCCGCGGCTACCTCGGCCCCAACGCCTGGGGATCGATCCTCGACAACTTCGGCGACGCAGCCGAACCGAAGGTCCCCGCCGAGACCCTGTCACGTCTGATCAATGGCTACGACGCGTTCTTCGCGGAGGCGGAGAAGGGTGGCTTCGGCCCGGCGCCCGATGGCGAGTTCGGCGCCGCCGAGGTCATCGCCCACATCGGACTCAACGACGCGGCGATGGCGTCGGTCTGTCAGGCGCTGATCCACGGAACCGAACCACGCTTCGACAACCACCGCTGCCACGACGCCGACGCGCTCGCCCGTTGGATCGATGAAGCCGGGAGCAACGAGGCCAGCGACCTCAGTGGGCTCATCGCGAAGGGTCGGGCGATCGCCCGCCAAGTGGTCGGTCTCGTCTCTCGGTTGAACGAGCAACAGCTGGCCGCCGACGTCCACTGCGAGATGGAGCACGACGGCGCCATCGTCCTCGACGACGCACGACCGTGGTCGGCGATCGTGATCGACGCGCAGACGGGTCATCACCTCCCCGGTCACATCGGGCAGCTCCAGGATCTCCGCCCCTGAAGTCGCGGCGCGCCGCCTACGATGCGGCCATGGCATTTCACGATCTCACCATGGATTCGATCACGGGCGAGCCGGTCGACTTCGCCCAGTTCGCGGGGGAGTACGCCCTCGTCGTCAACGTCGCCAGTCGTTGAGGCCTCACGCCTCAGTACGCAGGTCTGCGTACGCTTCACCACGACGTCGACGGCCTCAACGTTCTCGCCTTCCCCTGTAACCAATTCGGTGGGCAGGAGCCCGGCACGGACGCCGAGATCCTCGAGTTCGCGCAGTCCAACTACGACGCCGACTTCCCGATGTTCTCCAAGATCGAGGTCAACGGCGACGGTGCCGCCGAGCTCTACCAGATACTCAAGGCCGCTCAGCCAGGCGACGGTGAGACGAGCGACATCACCTGGAACTTCGAGAAGTTCCTCGTCGACCCCGCCGGCAACGCCGTCAAGCGCTGGTCGCCCATGGTCAGCCCCGAAGAGATCGCCGGAGAACTCCCCGACCTCATGACCTGATCCGGTCACTTCGGGGTCAGACACCAACGTGACCGTGACGTTCAGGTGGCGAACACCCTCACATTCAGGTGGCGAACACCCTCACATTCAGGTGGCGAACACCCTCACATTCAGGTGGCGAACACCTGTGAGTCGTCGGCGAAGGCCTTGAATTCGAGGGCGTTGCCCGACGGGTCGAGAAAGAACATCGTGTGCTGCTCGCCGACTTCGCCTTCGAAGCGGACGTGCGGCTCGACGACGAACTCGGTG
Source organism: Acidimicrobiales bacterium (assembly GCA_020629635.1). Classification (GTDB taxonomy): domain Bacteria; phylum Actinomycetota; class Acidimicrobiia; order Acidimicrobiales; family SHLQ01; genus SHLQ01. Next base: position 166,486 of record JAHDCX010000002.1, read on the forward strand.
TTGCGCTCCCGCAAGCGGGCGGCGAGCGCATCCCAATCCGACGGTTCGAGAAGCACCCCGAAGTGGGGCACCGGTACCGCATCACCGTCGACCGGATTCGTCCCGGCGATCCGTTCGGTCGCTCCCGGCACCTCGTGGATCACGAGCTGGTGTCCCCAACAGTCGAAGTCGACCCAATGCGAATCGCTCCGTCCCTCAGGTAGCCCGAGCGTCTCGCCATAGAACGCCCGCGCAACCGCCACGTCATGGACGGGGATCGCCAAGTGAAATCGGGGCCGGCTCTCGCTCATGTGCCGCACTGTATCGACGGTGATTAGGGTCGGACCCATGCCGGTTGCTGTCTTTGACATGAACGAAACCACCCTTGACCTTGCGCCGGTCCGGACGTTGGTCGACGAGCTGCTTGCCCCGAGCGGTGGATTCACCGTCTGGTTCCAGAAACTGCTCCAGCTGTCGATGTCGGTGACCGCCTCGGGGCAGCCCTTCGTCGATTTCGCCACGCTCGCGCGACATGCCTTCGTGGCCGTCGACGACACGAACCCGGCCGGGCTCGCCGACGATGCGTTTGCGCCGGTTGGTGCGGCGATGCGAGCACTCGAGACCTACCCCGAGGTCCACGCGGCCATCGATCGGCTCAACGACGCGGGCTGGACCACGATGGCGCTCACCAACTCGGCCCAAGCCATGGTCGAAGCGCAGTGCGACCACGCCGGTCTCACCGAACGGTTCGACCACATCGTGTCCGTCGAGCAGGTCGGCGCCTACAAGCCTGCGCCCGCCGGCTATCGCCACGCCGCCGACGTGACCGGCTCCGCGCTTTCCGACATGTGGATGGTCGCCACCCACGACTGGGACCTCGCCGGGGCGAGGGCCGTCGGCATGAACACCGCCTTCGTCGCCCGCCCCGGCATGTCCTACGCCGGCGTGTACGAGCCGGCCGACGTTCACGTCAACGACTTCACCGGGCTGGTCGACCAGTTGCTTCGATGACGACTGGCGCCTGATCGGCGCGGGATGGCATCGCCGCTGCGTCGTCGGACTGGCGCCACATGAGCACGGCCGTGGCTCCCGTCGCCAACGCACCGACGGTCGTCAACATGAGCGCCGGATCATGGATGACCTCCGCCGGGTGCAGCGTGGAGACGAACGGCGCGCTCACGATGGCGAGCCCGGCACCCGCGAGTGCGATCACCCGAGCGAGCTCGTCGGCGATTCGGCTGCGCATCGTCTCGAGCAACCACACGCCGATCGCTCCCTGCAGCATCAGGTAGAACGCCGATGGGTCGACCGCGCCTGCGGCGACGAACTGGAGATTGAGAAACAGGCCGAGCCCGACGGCCAAGCCACGAAGCTGTCCTGTCAAGAAGAGTGTGGCCAGGAAGATCTGAAGCCACAGGACGGCGACGGACACGAGCACCGTGTTCGGCTCGACGAAGACGTCGACGAAGCCGTCGTACCAGCCGACCTCCAGGCCCTGGTGCTCGTCGAGGAACTCTTCGAGGTATTCGCCACTCCACCAGTCGGGGGAGATGAGCTTCTCGGCGGCGGCCCGAGCCCACCCGAGGCCGAGGAAGACCTCGATCATGAGCACCCAGACGGGGGTGCGGCCGATTCGATCGTGAATGAGTTGCATCATGAGGAACGAGCGTCGTCGCCTTCTGTGTGACCTCGATCAAGCGAGTGGCAACAGAGTGACAAGATCCACGGGTGCCGCCTGTAGCGTGCGCCGATGGTTCGAGAGGAGCCTCGGCTCACCCACCTCCAGGGCGCGCTGCTCGTGCTCGGTGCCGGCGTGTTCTTCTCGTTCGGCGGCCTGGCTTTTCGGAGCACCGACGAGATCGACGCATGGGAGTACCTCGTGTTTCGAGGGCTCGGGATGTTGGCCGTCGCCTGCGCGGTTCTTGCCGTCCGGTACCGGTCGAGGCTGCATGACGTGGTCCGGGGCCTGCAGGCGCAACACGTCGTCGCGGGCGTGATCCTCGGGGGCATGAACATCTTGTTCATCGTCTCGCTCGAGTTCGCCACGGTGGCGTTCGTGCTCGTCTGTCAGACGCTCGCACCCGTCTTCGCCGCCTACTTCAGCTGGTTGGTGATGCGCGAAGAACCGTCGAAGGCGGTCATCGTTGCCACGGCGCTGTCGCTGGTTGGCGTGGTCGTCATGGTCGCTGGCTCATTCTTCGACGACCTCTCCGTCGTGGGCTTCATCGCGTTGTTTATCCCGGTCGGCTTCGGGATTTACACGACGATCATCCGCTCGGTTGAGCGAGTCGATCCCTCCGTCCCACTTGTCGTCGCCGGACTCACGCTGATCGTCGTCGCAGGTGCGGTCGTGTTGTCGACCGACGGGTTCGATGCTCCCGGCCGCGACGTGTTGATCGGACTCTTCGCCGGAAGCGTCCTGCTCGCCGCCCCGTTGGCGGTTTTCAACATCGCCCAGCGGGTCGTCCCCGCAGCGGAGACCTCGATTCTCATCATGAGCGAGGTCGTCCTCGCTCCGATCTGGGTGTGGGTGTTGGTGGGCGAGCAGGCATCGACAAGCACCATCGTCGGCGGAGCGATCATCGTGATTGCCGTGGTGCAGCTCACGCTCAACCGTGCGCCCCGCCGCGGTCGACGTCCCATCACCTCCCGAGGGTGACGCCCGAATCCGGTCACGTTGGTGTCTGACCCCGAGGTGACCGGTTGCCCTATGCGCCGAGGGTGGCGAGCACGCGGTCGACGAGGTCGTGGCCACCAAAGGCCCAGGTGCAGAACACGCTCGAGACCCCGAGGACGGTGCGACGCGAAGGGCGCGGGACGTCGACCCAGCCGTCGAGCGCCCAGCGGATGTCTTCGCCGAGGTGACGGATGGTACGGGCCCACGCTGGTCGGGCGCGGGTGGTCATGAGTGCAGTGGAAGTACGCACGGGACTCGCCTCCTTTCCGTGTTCGTGTGCGGGCAGGCGTGCGTTGCCGACGCCACGAGATCGGGCGACGGCGAGGTGATCTGGGCCCGGGATACAGAGCGGGCGCGTCGAAGCAGCGGACCGGCTAGCGCCGGTGGGCAGCTCGGAGAAGGGTTCGAATCACTCGCATGGTGGGACCTCGCCTTCGATGGCGAACCGACGAAGGTAGCGACTCGTCAGCGGCACGCAAGCCGAATCGGTCACACCACCGTCGCCGGCGAGTCGTCGACGGGGCCGAAACGAGTCGTCGAGACGTCCCAGGGCAGGGCGCCGAGATCCGGTTCGAGCCAGCCGCGGCGCGCGTCGGTCGAGAACAGCCGATCCCGGGTCCAGTAATCGAGCGGCGCCGAGCGTCCACACGTCGGACTCGCCTCGAGCGACACGGGATCGGGCGCATCTGCAGCCGCCACAGCCGTGACGTAATAGACCGTCAGGGTCTCGTGGTACCCCTCGGTGTCCGTGTTGCGGATCCCGACCCCACAGTTGTGGGTCTGGATCGCGTCTCGAAGGAAGGTCAGGGCCTCGGCCGGCGTGCGGGTCTGCAAGGCGACCCAGCAGGTGACGAGATGCGCTTCGTGGGTCCACGCATCCAACGGCAACCGGCCGTTGACAAAGTCGTCGAACGTCACGTCCCATTGGGTCGTCATGACCCAAAGGCTACGAGAGACTGCACCTGGTGGAACCTCGGCCCTCACTCGTCACGCCCCGCTTCGTGGCGATCACGGCGTCGGCGCTCCTCTACTTCGTGTCGATCGGCATGTTGCTCCCGACACTGCCGCGGTACGTCGAAGACGATCTTGCGGGCAGCGGTGCCGAGGTCGGGCTCGTCATCGGTGCCTTCGGCGTGTCGGCAGCCGTCATTCGGCCATGGCTCGGTCGGCTCGGCGACCGCTACGGCCGTCGCATCCTTCTCGTTGGGGGCATCGCGGTGACGGGTCTCAGCGTCGTCGCCTATCCGGTCTGGGCGTCGATCCCCGCACTGGTCCTGCTCCGGACGCTCAGCGGAGTCGGTGAGGCCGGAGCCTTCGTGGGCGCCGCGACGGCCGCCCAGGATCTGGCACCCGACGATCGGCGAGGGGAGGCCACCAACTACTTCTCCATGTCCATTTACGTCGGTCTCGGACTCGGACCGTTCCTCGGTGAGCTGATCGACAACGCCAGCGGATTTCGTGCCGTCGCGCTCGTCTGCTTCGGCCTCGCCGTGGCGGGGGTGGTGCTCGGGTTCGCGGTGCCGGTCCGACCACCCGACATCTCGCCCTCGACGACTGCACCCCGCAAGGGATTCCTGCATCCCGCCACGATCCTCCCCGGCTCCCTGCTCACCCTCTCGCTCATCGGGTTTGTCGGCTACACGACCTTTCTGGCCCTCTATCTCGACGATCTGACGGGCGGGAGCGCGTCGGCGGGAACGGTGTTCCTCTTCTACTCGGCGATCGTGATCGTCATTCGGCTGACGTTCGCCAAGCTGCCCGACCAGCTCGGAGCCAAGCGCACGGCCACCCTCGCCTTCGCCTTCATCTTTCTGGGGCTTGCGATCGTGGCGGCCTGGCCGACCCTGCTCGGCGTGTACGTCGGGACGTTCGCGCTCGCCATCGGGGCGTCGCTCAACTATCCGTCGCTCTTTCTGTTCGTCATGGCCGACACCGAACCGCAGGAGCGCAGCCATGCCGTTGCGAGCTTCGGTTTCTTCTTCGACATCGCCGGAGCGATTGGCGCCCCGCTGCTGGGGCTGGTCATCGACCTGACCGGAGGGCAGAGGCCCGCCTTTGCGCTTGGTGCCGCGGCTGCCATGATCGGTCTCGTGATCGTCCGAAGCATGAGTCCCGTGCCGACCCCTGCTCCGGCGCGTGGGTGACGATCGACTCGGCTGGATCTTCGACACACCGTCAACAGACGCGCTCGCTGCTCGCTACGACCACTGGGCAGAGTCCTATGACGCCGACCACCAGACCTGGGGTTGGCAAGGGCCAACGCTCACGGCCGAGGCGTTGCGCCGCCATGCCCCGAGCGCTCGTCGAATCCTCGATGCCGGATGCGGGACCGGAGCCGCAGGCCGAGCGTTGCGAGCGAGCGGCTACGCAGGTGAGCTCATCGGTGTTGACCTGAGCGGCGGCATGCTTGCGCGGGCAGTCGACGCCGAATACGACGCACTCATTCGAGGATCCATCCTCGACCTTTCGTTTCGAGCGGGCACCTTCGATGGGATCATCGCCACGGGCGTCTTCACCCACGGGCACGTCGGAGGCGTTGCGTTTGCCGAACTGGTCCGAGTCGCTACGCCGGAAGCGGCGATCAGTATCACACGCCGTGACGACATCAGCGAAGCCTTCGCCCCATTCTCCGACGCACTCGCGTCGGATGGTGTCTGGCGCCAAGCCGAAGCCCTGCCGATCACCAACCTTCACGAGAACCGCGAGGACTCCCAACAGACGATCGTCACCTGGATCACCTTGGGGTCAAGTCTCAACAAGTAACAGGTTCGGAGCGCACGCCGCCGCCGAGCAACTTGTTACTTGTTGAGACTTGACCCCGGGTTGCCCAGGTCTCCGACCTTGTTGGAGTCGGCGAGGACGAAGAGCGTGATCATTGCGGGGACGACGAGCACGGCGGCGACGCCGGTCGCGACCAGGAGTCCGATGAGTGTGGCGCGTCCGCCAGCGGCATCGGCGATGGTCACGTGGTCGACGAGCACCCACGGGTACTGGCCGATACCCCAACCAGCCACGATCGATGCGACCGCCACGGCGGCGAACCACCGGGCTCGCCGATAGGCGCCGCGGCGAACGAGCTCGAGCGAGACCGCTCCGGCGACCGCCGAGACCACGACCACCACAGCGGCTCGCCCGGCGAGCTCGTCTGCCAGCGTCGGGGCATCTGCCCGCAGGGGAAACACACCGGCGAGCGCAATCGCTCCGGTCACGGCACCGGCGACCAGTACACGCGGTCGGAATCCGTCGGTGAACCCGACGTCGCCGAGGCGATGGGCCTCGGACAACAACAGGACGCCCGCAAGGTAGGTACAGGTGCAGACCGCCAGCACTCCGCCGAGGAGCGATGCGGGGGTAAACGCCGAACTCAGCCCGAGCGGTTCGGTGTCGAGGCCGACCCGACCCGACGCGATCGTCCCGGCGATCGAGCCAAGGAAGAACGGCGTGATCACCGACGCGGCAGCGAACACGATTCCGGCGGCCCGTGCAGCGCCCAGCGTCGGCGAGTACTTCCGCAGCGCAAACCCTGCGCCTCGCAACACGATGCCCAACCCGACCAGCCAGAACGGGATCGCCAACGTCCGCATCAACGCGGCGAAGGCCTCGGGAAACGCGCTCCACAGATAGACGAGCACGAAGATCAACCACACGTGGTTGGCCTCCCACACCGGCCCGATCGCGTGGTCGATGAGGCGCCGGGTGGGCGCACCTCGGCGGGTGCCCCCGGCGAGCAAGTCCCAGACGCCTGACCCGAAGTCGGCGCCCCCGAGCACGGCATAGGCGATCACCGCGACGAACATGATCAGCGCCACGGCTTCGGCGACGCTCATGTGGACACCACTTCGTGCTCGTCGATGGGGTCGAACGCGGAGGGTCCATAGGGCGACGTGAGGTCCTTTTCGCCGTCGCGCCAGCGTTGGCTCATCGAGCGAAGGATCATCGCAGCAGCGCTGAACATTCCGACGTACACGACGATCAGCACGCTGAGCGTGAGCCAGACCCATCCGGCGTCGGTCACGGCATCTTCGGTTCGCATGATGCCATGCACGATCCACGGCTGACGTCCGACCTCGGTCGTGATCCAGCCGGTTTCCATGGCCACGATCGCCGCCGGGCCCGAGATGGCGATTGCTCGCAGGAACCACGTCGCCTCGTCGAACGAGTCCCGCCGCTTCCACCAGCGCCAGCCGGCCCACCCGGCCAGCCCCATGAGTGCCGTCCCGATGCCGACCATGATCTGGAATGAGAACCGCACGATGTTGACCGGCGGTCGTTCGTCTTCGGGCACGGCGTCGAGGCCCACGATCTCGGCGTCGAAGCTGTTCTGCGCCAGAAATGACGCGAGCCCGGGGATCGGCACCTCGATCTCGCCGACCAGCTCGCCCTCGCCATCGGTGTCCTCCCGGTAGACGCCACCAATCACCGTCGGCACTCGCTCCTCGGTCTCGGCGAGACCCTCGATGGCGGCGAGCTTGATCGGCTGGTCGTCGGCGATGCGCTGCCCGGCGAAGTGTCCGACCGTCGGTTGGAGCAACGAGATCGGCAGCGCGAATGCCAGCGGCACCAGCAGACCGAGCCGGTGGTGCCGGTCCCGTCGCCCCTTGAGCAGTCCGACGGCGTAGACGCCAGCGATGCAGAAGCCGGCGACCATGTACGCGGCGAAGAACATGTGCAAGAACTGGAGCCAGACGGCGCTGTTGAAGATGGCGGCTACGGGGTCGATGTTGACCACCTCACCGTCGACGATGTCGAACCCGGTTGGAGCGTTCATCCAGGCGTTGACCGACACGATGAAGAACGATCCGGTGATGCCCGAAATCACCATCGGGACAAGCATGAGTGAGTGGATCCGGCCCGGTAGTCGACCCCAGCCGTACACGTAGATGCCGAGGAAGATCGCCTCGGTGAAGAACGAGATCCCCTCGAACGCGAACGCCAAGCCGATCACATCGCCGAACTGCTCCATGAGTCTGGGCCAGAGGAGACCCATCTCGAACGACAGGATCGTGCCCGACACGGCGCCGATGGCAAACAGGACGCCTGCCACCTTGCTCCAGCGTTTTGCGAGCTCGAGCGCGACGTCGTCGCCACGCAACCCCATGCGGTGGAGCACGAAGATCATCGCGGGCATGGCCATGCCGAAGCAGGCGAGGATGATGTGCGCGCCGAGCGAGAGGGCCATCTGGTTGCGAGCCGGGAGCAGCGCGTCCGATGCCGCCTGTTGGGCCAATACCAGTGCCGTGCTCACGGGTGCTCCTGATGCGTCGTCGACTCCCCGCTGGAGCCGGTTCGCTTCGGAGCCACCACCAGCGGCTTCCACTTCTCACTGTAGGGACATCGCTGCACGGCGTCGCCGTGTCAGTGGACACGCGTGCTAGCAACGAGTCATGACGATCTCGGTGCTCGGCGTTCCCTATGACGCGACGTCTTCGTTCTTGCGTGGGCCGGCGGCGGCGCCCGAAGCGATTCGGCGGACGCTGCACAGCGGATCGGCCAACTGGTTCACCGAACTCGGCGACGAGGTCGACCCCGCAAACGGATCCTGGGTGGATGCGGGTGATCTGGACCTCCCGGACTCACCAGAGTTCGCCTTCGTGAAGATCCGTGAGCGTGCGGCGGCGCTTCACGCCGACGGGCCGGTGATCGCGCTCGGTGGGGATCACTTCGTCACCTACCCGCTGGTGGCCGCTGCCGCTCAACACCACGACGACCTCACGATCCTGCACGTCGACGCACATCCCGATCTCTACGACGAACTCGACGGGCAGCGGCTCAACCACGCCACGCCGTTCGCCCGGATCATGGAGGAAGGGCTTGCCCGTCGCCTCGTGCAGTTCGGGATACGAACGGCGACGACTCACCAACGCGACCAGACCGAACGTTTCGGGGTCGAAGTCCACACGGCCGCCGAGTGGGACGGCGGGCTACCGGACGTCTCGGGCAACGTCTACGTCACGATCGACGTGGACGGTCTCGATCCTGCGTTCGCCCCGGGTGTGTCCCATCACGAACCGGGCGGTCTCACGACCCGTGACGTGCTTGGGTTGATCCACCAGCTGGCACGTCGGGAACACGTCCGAATCGTTGGCGCCGACATCGTCGAGATCAACCCCGAGCGCGACATCCACGACATGACGGCCATGCTCGGAGCGAAGCTTCTCAGGGAGCTGCTGGGAGCTGCGGGTCGACGCCGGTGAGCTCGACCGAGACGTCCCACAGGCGCTGAGCGAGCTTTCGGTCTCGGGCGCGGTTCGTCGAACGTGCGAGGCCAGCGGGTCCGGACGTCTCGCCGCGCTTGGTCGGGCCGAGGTACTCGCCGCCGGTCAGGCTGGGGTCGGTTGCGGCCATCAACGTCGGCCAGGCACCTTGGGCAGCCGAGTTGAAGAACGGGCGGAGCAGCGGGGCGAGCCTGTTGATGAAGCCCATGTCGCGGCCGAGATCTGTCGTGGCGATCCCGGGATGGCAGGCGACGGCGATCGTCGGTGAGTCTGCCTCCTTGAGCCGCCGATCGAGCTCGTACATGTGCAGCAGGTTGGCGAGTTTGGTCTGGCCATAGCGGGCCTGCTTCTCGTATGAGTCGGAGGCGTCGAGGTCGTCGAAGAAGATCTCTGCGCCACGATGAGCGATGCTCGCGGTGATCACGACCCGGCCGCCGTCGGTCTTGGCGAGCTTGTCGAGCAGGAGGCTCGTGAGGGCAAACGTGCCGAGATGGTTGACGCCGAACTGCGACTCGAAGCCATCGACGGTGTGCCGCAGCGGCGGCATCATGATCCCGGCGTTGTTGACGAGTACGTCGAGCCGGTCCTCGAGTTGCACGTGGTCGGCAGCGGCGCGCACCGAGCTGAGGTCGGCCTGATCGAGCGGGATGAACGCGAGGTCGGCATCCGGGACTCGAGCGGCGATGCGCTCCATCGCCTCTCGGGCTCGGTCCTCTGACCGGCAGCCCAGCAGGATGCGGGCACCTCGATCGGCGAGGACAAGGCTGGCCTCGAACCCCAGGCCGGTGTTCGCTCCGGTCACGAGGATGGTCTTGCCGGTTTGGTCGCCGACATCGTTTGCAGTGAACCCGCTCATGACGCATGGCTAGCACGGGTGATTCCGACCGCGGGGCGATGTGGGCGACGCGACGGCACCGCACCATGTGTCCCATCAGCGACAACTCTGCGGTGTGAGCCGGTTGCGAGCCCGCAGCGACATATCTGCGGTGTGAGCCGGTTGCGAGCCCGCAGCGACAACACAGGAGCAAGGCAATGGGAATCAACATGAAGAAGACGCTTCGGGTCAATCGCGACGCGGACCACGTGTGGGACATCGTCGCCCACGATTTTGAGAACGTCGGTCGTTGGTCGTCGGCGGTGGTCTCGTCGGGACTGAACCCTGAGGCAGCGGTGCCCGAGGGCGCGAGCGTTGGTGGGCGGGTCTGCGATGTGCCGGGTATTGGCGACCTGAAGGAGACGTTCACGGCGTTCGACAACGATCGCAAGCAGTTCACGTTCCAGGTGACGGGTATGCCGTCGTTCATCACACTCGCGCAGAACACGGTCACGGTGAGGCCGGTCGGCGCTGGTGCGAGCGACGTGTCGCTCAACATCGAGATGGAGACCAACGCGATCGGCAAGGTGATGGGCCCGATGTTCAAGATCCGTCTGACGAAGACGCTCGACAGCTTCCTCACCGAGCTCAAGGACTACGCCGAGCGAGGGGAGATCTCGGCCAAGAAGCAGAAGCAGCTGGCGAAGGCGGGCGCCTGATGGTTCGAACGTTGGATCGCCGAGCGTGAGCAGCTGACGGCCTGAGCGGCCAGAATCACGGTCGTGGAGCCGACCTTTGATGCAGCCGCGAAGGAGCGTGCGCTCCGGGAGGAGTCCGAACGCTGGGACACCTCGAAACCCGAGGCCGCGCGCCCCGGTGATGTGCCGGTCGTCGACGTCGGGCCCTGGTTCTCCACCGGCGACACCGCGGCCCTCAATCGGGTCGGCGCCGATCTCCGTCGTGCGTCCGAGACGGTTGGCTTCCATCAGCTGGTGGGCCACGGATTGCCGTTGGAGCTCCGCGAAGAAATCCTCGGCTTCGCTCGGGAGTTTCATGCACTCGACGACGCCACCAAGACCCCGATTCGGATGGACCAGCCGGGCCATCCCGGCGGGATCGGGTGGCTGGGATACGGAAACCGCAAACTCCCGACGAGGGCGACGGCCAACCGCAACGCGGCATTCATCATCAAGTGCGACGACCGGTTGGGTTTCGACGACAACCTCTGGATCGATGAGGCGAGGCTCCCGGGCTTTCGGGCTGCCGTCGAGCGGTACGCCGCCGCCATCGAAGCGTTGGCGCTTCGGCTGCTTCCGGTGTGGGCGGTGTCGCTCGATCTCGAACCGGACTTCTTTGCCGATGCGTTCGTGAACCCACTGTGGCGACTGCGGCTGTCGCACTATCCGCCGGGAGAGCCGGTCGGCGACGGCGGGTACGGGATTGCGCCGCACGTCGACACCACGTTCTTCACGCTGCTGCTTCCGGATGGCCCGGGGCTGACCATCCATCACCGCGAGCGTGACCGGTGGATTCGTGTTCCGCGCATCGACGATGCGCTGGTGGTGAATTCGGGCGAGCTGCTCCGGCAGTGGTCGAACGATCGGGTGTTGTCGACCCGACACTTCGCAGACAATGTGGCCCCGGTCGACCGTTACTCGGTGCCCTTCTTCTTCAATGCCAACGCCGACCACGTCATGAGTTGTCTGCCCTCATGCCATGGTCCCGACAATCCGCCGCGGCACCCACCGGTGTCCTACCGGCAGAGCCAGGCCGCCGTGCAGGGGGAGTGACTCCCCGCCGGGGTGGCCAGCCGACCATCGTGAAGTCTGTACGATCCGCGGCAATGTTGCGTGCGCTCTACAAGCGGTTGCCGGAGGACCGGAGAGTCAAGGGTCTGGGCGGTCTTCACGGCCGAAACCGGCTCGTCGCCCGAACCGTGCTGCATCCGCTCATGCCCGGCGACGTCGAGCTCGTCGACGACCGGGGCGTGCGGTTCGTGGTGACGGACGACCCGGTCGATCCCCAGGTGGTGCACGATCTCACCGGCCCGCGCCGCCACATGTGGTTCCCCGATGATTTCACCGAAGATGTCGGGCTCGTCCTCGACGTCGGGGGGCACCACGGTCACTACATCGCGGCGGCCGCACAGCACTGGACGTCGTCGACGATCATCACGGTCGAACCCTCCGCTCCCGCCGTCGGCCTCATCGAGCGTCACGTGTCCCTCAACGGGCTCGGCGCTCGGGTCGAGATCGTCGATGCCGCCATCAGCGATCGGGAGGGCGAGGCGACGCTGCACCATGATCCCGACGGTTCGTGGGGATCATCACTGCACGAGATGGGCGGCGACGAAACCGAAACCGTCCGCACGACCACGCTCGAATCCATTCTCGGCGCTCGCAGCCCCGACGTCGTCAAGTGCAATGCCGAGGGCGGCGAATTCGATCTGGTGCCGGCGCTGTTCGCCGCCGGGCATCGCCCGAAACTGCTGACGTTGATGCTGCATCCCGAATTCGGCGACTCGGACGCGCTTGTCGAACAGGTCCGTGCGAACGACTACGAGATCAGGCAGATCGGGTTGTCACATCGGCCGGCGATCGACGCTCGTCCTCGAGGCTGATCACCGCATCATCGAGCGCGCCATCACGAAGGTGGATGACTCGGTCACACACGGCCAGTGTGCGAGGGCGGTGTGCGATCACGACCGCGAGCACGCGGCCTCGAAGGGTGGAGATCGTCTCGGACACGACTTCTTCGGAGGTGTCGTCGAGCGCGCTCGTCGGCTCGTCGAGCACAAGCACATCGGGTCGACCGGCAAGCGCCCGCGCGATGCCGATTCGTTGGATCTGTCCGCCGGAGAGGGATCGGGTGCTCGGTCCGATGCGGGTCGCGTAGCCGAGCGGGAGGGCGTCGATCTGGTCGTGCACGCCGGCGGCGATTGCGGCGTCGCGGACATCGTCGTCCGAGATTGTTGGCCGGTGGTACCGGATGTTCTCGGCGACCGTCGCCTCGATGATCCGGGTGGTCTGGGGCACGAGCGCAATGCGAGCGGTCCACGATGCCTCGGTGTAGCTGGAGCGGGGTTTCCCGTTCACTTCGATCGTGCCGGATTGGGGCGTTCGTGTTCCGACGAGCAGGGCGGCCAGGGTGGACTTTCCGCCGCCTGACGGTCCGGCCAGTCCCACGACTTCGCCGTGACGTAGGTCGAGCGAGACTCCGCGGAGGGCCACGTCGTCACGAACGGCCGACGGGTACCGGTAGTGGACCGCGTCGACGCTGATCGTGCGGACCTGCTCGAGCTCGTCGGACCCCCACGACGTCGCCCGCCAGTCGTACGTCCCCACCGCCTCGTCGAGGGCGTCGATCGATCCCGTCGCGTCGGCGATGACCGCGAGATCGTTTTGCACCCGCTGCCCCACGCTGAGGCTCCGGTAGAGCAGAATCGCGGACGCTCCGAATGTCGTCGTGTCGATGTCGGATGCCGCGCGGGCGAGCAGGATCGCCCCGATCACGACGAGCATCCCGACGCCTCGATAGATCGGTCCGATCGCGCCGAGCAACGCTCGGCCCCGGCCGATGACCTGCAGCGCGTTCTGGTCCCGCCGTCGATAGTCGGCGAGCGTGTGATGGGCGACGCCGTGGCGGCCGATGTCGTCGAGGTGTTCGACCATCTGACCCACGAGTTCGGTGAGTTCGACGTTGAGCTCGGCTCGCCTGGCACCGAGTCGGCGTTGGTACCCCCGGATCGGGGTGAGAAACGCGGCGAGGAAGACCCCGATGACCACGATCGCCACGGCCGCCGCCGGGTCGACGAGGAAGGCTGCGGCCACGAAGATCGCCATCGTCCCCAAAGAGCCGATCAGCGCGGCCACGCTGGTGAGCGCAAGCGTGCGTTGGGTCACGAAGGTCAGGAGCTCCATCAGGCGACCGGGGAGTTCGGCGTGGGTGACTTCGGCGTCCGCGCCGAGCCAGGATCGCACGAGTCGTTCGCGTTGGATGTCGAGCTCGCGGACGTGGGCGCGTGCGAGGAACATCGACGCCGCCACGCTGCACAGGGTCAGCATCAGTACCGATGTCACGACGATCGTGGCCAGCGCCGTCGTTTCGAGTTGGACGGCCATCGGTCCGAAGGGGAGCTCAAGGTCGGACCGGTCGTCGGCTGCCGCTTCGATCAAGGGGAGCATGCTCGCGAGCACGATCGCTTCGAGCATTGCGGCACCGAATGCGAGCGCGATCGCCGGTCGAAACGGGCGAACATCAGGGAGGAGCCGACGCAGCGTCGAGATCATGCGAGCCAGTAACCTTCGGCTCCCATGGGAGCCAAGATCGTCGACTGGGGTGAGCATGAGCGGCCGCTCACCGATCGGGTGAGTGTGTTGCAGGGCGCGGGGCGCGGTGGGTACCCGAGCGGCAATTCGGTCCTGATCCGTGGTGACGGCGAATCACTCATCATCGATCCATCGGTCACGGTCGTCGAAATGGGAGGTGCGCCGGTCGAGGTCGACCTGGTGGTCAACTCCCACTCCCACGAAGACCACCTGCCGGGCAACGGCTTGTTCACCGATGCATCGGTCCACATCCACCACGAGGACCTTCCTGGTGCACAGTCGCTGGATGGTTTGCTCGACGTGTTCGGCTTCGATGACACGACTCGAAGCGAGCAGGCGGTGTCGTTCGTCGAGGAGATGCACTACTGCCCTCGACCCGACGCGAAGGGCTTCGGCGACGGCCACGTGTTCGACCTCGGTGGCGTCTCCGCCCACGCGATGCACCTGCCCGGTCACACCCGAGGACACTCAGGGTTTGCGATCGACGGTGGCGTCTTCTTCCTGTCGGACATCGACCTCACGGGGTTTGGGCCGTACTACGGCGATGTGTGGAGCGACCTCGATCAGTTCGAGGACAGTCTCGTCAAGGTGCGTGACGTCGAGGCGGATTTCTACGTCACCTTCCACCAGAAGGGTGTGATCGAGGGCCGCGAGCTGTTCCTCGAGATGCTGGACAAGTTCCACTCGGTGATCGCCCGCCGCCATGGCGAGATGCTCGAGTTCCTCGCCGAACCGCACACGGTCGCCGACATGGTCGCGCGGCGGTTCGTGTACCGCCCGCACGTCGACATCCCCTTCGTCGACACGGTCGAGGGGCGAACGGCCCAACTGCATCTTGCGCGCATGCTCGAACGCAATGAGGCGGTCGAGCTCGAGCCTGGCCTCTATCGCGCGGCCTAGTCGTTGGGGTCTGACCCCACCCAACGGTCGACGATGCGCTGCACCTGACCGGAGGACTGGAGATCGGCGAGTGCACGGTTGATCGGCTCGCGCCAGGGGGAACCCTGCGCGAGGCCGAATGTCTCGAACTCTTCGTACAGCACGTCGCCGACACCTTGGAGGCCGTGACGCGGCCCGATCGTGGCGAGAGAAAACGGATTCGCCACCACGACATCGACTTCGCCGGCCGCCGCTGCTTCGAAGACTGCCTGTTGGGAGGGGTAGCTGCGGACGCTGGCACCCTCTTCGACCAGGTACGTCTCGAAGCTCGAACCTTCGACGGTGCCGACCTCGAGTTCGCCGAGGTCTTCCAATGACGAGACGGTCAGCTCCTCTCGGGATGCATTGAGGTCGGCGGTCACCTGGGACACGAAGGCGCCGACGAGGAACAGGCTCGCCAGCATGGCGAGCATGGCCACGGCACGCCCACGCCACGACCGCGGTGACATGTCGCCGTAACCGACGGTGGTGACGGTGACGGCCGCCCACCACATGCCGTCGAACACTCCACGGGGGTAGCTGGGGTGGAAGTCGCTGATGTCGGGGTTGCGTCGTTCGACGAGCCAGATGAGGTGCCCCAGCAGTACCAGTCCGATGACGGCGATCAGAAGTACCCGCAACGCGCCCGAACCAAGCAGAACCCGGACCAGCGACGTCCTGCTGGTCGTCCGCTCGTGCACGCCGAGTTGTGGGCCCGACGAGATGACCGCCGACGTGAAGTCGAATCGTGCCTCGCGTTCGGCCGTAGGGGCCAGGGGCGCCACCGCGATGTCGGCCTCACCCGACTCGACAAGCGCCAACATGTCGCTGAAGGAGTCGGTCCAGACTTCGGTCCACGTGATGTCGAGTTCGTGAGCGACGTCCTCCCAGATCTCGATGTAGAAGCCGTCGGCTCGATCACCGACTCGTTCGACAAAGGGTTCGATCGGGGTGGTCGCCACGATGATCTCGTTGCTGGGGACATCGGGTGCCGTGTCTTGGGCCAACGCGCTCGAACCGGTCACGGCGACGATGGCGATGGCCAAGCCGATCATGAGCGGGACCCGCGTCATCGGAGGCCCCCGACGTAGAGCCCGAGCGCGTCACCCGAGGTTGGGATCACTCGAACCCGATGCAGATCGAAACCGAGTTCGGCGAGCGTGGGTTCGTCATCTGCCGGATGCCCCAGGAGAAGGTGGTCACCGTAGGAGGGCCACTCCAGGGCGAGACGCTCGAGAAGATCCGGAGAGGTGTACCGGGGATCGCCCGCACCGATCTCGTAGGGCGGGTTGGCGACGATCAGGTCGAAGCGTTCGCCGATCACCGGCTCGAACAGGTCGCCGAGTCGGACGTCGGCTTCGGGCCCGAGGTTGTGTCGTGCGCACCGAGTGGCGCGGGGATCGATGTCGGTCGCGGTGACCTCTGCGCCAAGGTCAATCATGATCGCCGCCAGGAGGCCGGCACCCGTTCCCAGGTCGAGGACCCGCTGGTGACCGATGTCGAGTTCGTCGAGGACGTCGGGCAGTGCGCGAGCGAAGGCTTCGCCGGACAGTTGAGAAACCGGATCGAAGACACCTCGGGCAACCCGAAGTTCGTGTGTCTCGACGGTGATCGTCCGATTTCGCAACGCAGCGAACACGGCAGACGTGTCAGTCGTCGAAGCTGACGAGCACGATCGCGTTGGCCGTGACCAGATGGCCGGTGCCATGTGCCGATGGCGCATCGAGCCCGCCGTGGTGCACGGAGACGGTGACGTTGCCGTACGGCAGTTCTGCCGCGACCGCCGAGACGTCGACCTGATCGGGCTGCTGCACGCCGACCAGGACCTCGATCTGCATCTGCTCCTTGGTCTTTCCGGCCGCCTCGAAGAAGTTCAGGCTGCTGTGGTGGATCGCGTCGAACACCGCCCGGCACGCGGCCTTGGTGTAGTCGTCGCCTCGGACGTCGACGCCCATGCCCATCTCGGTCACCCAACGTGTCCTGCTCATGTCGCGGACGTTAGCTCGCAGGTTCAGCCAAGGTCGAGAGCAGTGGTGTCGCTCACGGTGCGGATCGCGAAGCTGCTGCGCACCCGTGTCACGCCGGGGAGAAGGGCGATGTGTTCTCGGTGGATGGCTTCGTAGTCGGCGACGTCCCCGCAGGTGACGTGCACGAGGTAGTCGGCGTTTCCGGCCATCAGGTGGCAGCTCATCACGTGAGGGACTCGTTGGATTGCCTCTTCGAAGTCGTCGAGCAGGTCCTCACGTTGTGATTCGAGCGAGATCTCGACGAAGACCGACACGCCTCTGCCGACGAGTTGACGGTTGACGAGCGCCGTGTAGCGATCGATGACCCCGTCGGTCTCGAGTCGTCGGACGCGGCGGTGGCAGGCCGAGGCGGACAGGCCGATGTGGTCTGCGAGGTCGGCATTTGTGGTGCGGCCATCCTCCTGCAACGCCCGCAAGATCGCATGATCCAGCGTGTCGAGTTCGATCATTCGAAGATTCTACGACATGCAAGCGGTTACGTCGAAGCTACTCAGCGGTCACAAGCCTCTGGACGCAGAGATTTGCATACACCTTCACCGGGCTCGCGCCTACGTTGTGATCACGGTCACGTTTGTTCGAGAGGAGCGCCCCCGTGAAGATCGGATTGCCCAAAGAGATCAAGAACCACGAGCAGCGGGTGGGTCTGACCCCGCAGAGCGTGTCCGAGTTGACTCGTCGAGGCCATGCCGTGCTCGTCGAGACGAACGCCGGTGTCGGTATCGGAGCCTCCGACGACGACTATCGCGCCGCGGGCGCCGACATCGCTGGTGCCGCCGCCGACGTGTTCGACGTGGCGGAGATGATCGTGAAGGTCAAAGAACCCCAGGCCGTCGAGCGAGCGATGCTCAAGCCCCACCAGACGCTCTTCACGTACCTCCACCTCGCTCCTGATGCGGATCAGACCCGTGATCTCGTCGACAGCGGTGCGACGTGCATCGCCTACGAGACGGTGACCGACGACATGGGTGGCTTGCCCCTCTTGGCACCCATGTCGAAGGTCGCCGGACGCATGTCGGTCCAGGCGGCAGCCAACTTCCTCCAGCAACCCAACGGCGGAGCAGGGCTCCTCATCGGAGGTGTGCCCGGAGTGCCGCCGGCCAAGGTCGTCATCATCGGCGGCGGCGTCGTGGGTCAACACGCCGCCGAGATGGCGATCGGACTCGGTGGCAACGTCACGATCCTCGACCGGAACAACGCCGTCCTCGACGAATGCGAAGCTCGTTGGGGTGCCGCGGTCACCACCGTGTACTCGACGAGCTCTGCGCTCGAGGAACTCGTGATCGATGCCGACGTCGTGATCGGCGCCGTGCTGGTCAAGGGCGACACCGCCCCCAAGCTGGTCAGCGCCGAGATGGTCAAGGCGATGCGCCCCGGATCAGTTCTCGTCGATGTGGCCATCGACCAGGGCGGGGCCTTCGAGACGTCGCATGCGACGACCCACCAGGACCCGGTGTACGTCGTCGATGACGTCGTGCACTATGCGGTCGCCAACATGCCCGGCGCCGTGCCCCGCACCAGCACCTACGCACTCAACAACGCCACGCTGCCCTTCACCCTGGCGCTTGCCGATCGAGGCCCGAGGGATGCGATGCTCGCGGACGCTCACCTGAAGAACGGTCTCAACGTGACCGGCGGCCAGGTGACCGAACCGTCGGTCGCCGACGCGCTCGGCTACGACTTCACCGAGCCCGACGCCGCAATCGCTGCGCTCGACTGACGCCGCCATTCGACTGGGGGTTCAGACCCCCTGGTCGACCGGGGTCAGACCCCTTGCCGGAGCGTGGAGAGCCGATGCTGGAACCAGCTCTGCAGAACGATTGTGCCTGCGGCTGCCATTCCGAGCAGGGACAGCATGTGAAAGCCGGCCATCGAGAGCACGATCCCAGAGGTCAGCGCGCCTGCGCCGCTGGCAACGTTGGTCGCAAGGTCTGCTGCGCCCTGAACGGCGACTCGCTCGTCTTCGCCGACCGATTCGGTGAGTAGCGCTGATCCGGCGACGATGCCGAAGCTCCAGCCCAGGCCGAGCAGGTAGAGGCCGGGAAACATCAGCGCTCTCGGTGCTTCGCCAGCGAGTGAGGTGAACGCCGTCGCCACGATCAACGTGACGCCGGCGAGCACGATCGTTGGTATGCGGCCGACCCGATCAGAGAGCCAGCCCGCAATTGGGGCGAAGGCGAACATGCCCGCCGTATGCGCGGAGATGACTGCGCCGATCGCTCCCTTGTCGTGGCCGTGCTCTTCCATGTGCAGTGGGGTCATCGCCATGACCATGACCATCACGGCCTGGGAGATCACGAGCGTGACGAAGGCCAGTCGGGCGAGGGGATGCGCCCACGCAATGGCGACGGCTCGGCGAAACGGCGTCGACTCGTCACGGGTGGCGTTGGGATCGACTCCGCCAGCGACGACGAGCGGGTCGGGACGCATGAAGAACCACACCGCCGCGCCGGCGAGAAAGAACAGCGCAATGGACATGGCGAAACCGCCGGAGTTCTCGTCGAGCCCCAATGACTCGGCGACGTCACCGGCAACACCGATGAGCAGCGGAAAGAAGACGGCGCCAAAGGTGGAGGCGAAGATGACGGTGGAGATGTCTCGGCTGCGGCGCTCGGGCGGTGCGAGGTCGGCGGCGGCATAGCGGGAGAGGTTGGCGGTTCCGGAACCGATTCCGATGATGACCATGGCCGGGAGGAAGATGGCGAGCGACTCGGCCTCGATAGCGAGAATCGCGAGTGCGCCGCCCGCAGCCGCGACCACGAAACCGAGCGACAACCCGGGCGTGCGCCCGCGGCGCTGCATGAAGGCAGCGAGCGCGGCTGCGCTGGCCGCAGACCCGACTGTCGACGCACCGGTCGAGAGCCCGGCCAATGTCTCGGATCCGAGCAGGTCCTTGATGGCCAGGACCGAGACCGGGAACATCGATGAGACAGCGCCTCGCGACATGATCGCCGCGATCCAGAGTGTGCCGAGCGTTCGGCGTTGAACGGCGGATCGATCGACCGCCGCGGAGGGGTCGCTCACCCGAGCACCTGTCCGAGCGTGGTCTGACCGATCCGGCGCATGGTCGGGTCGTCTGCGGAGAAGGCCAGGTAGGCAAGCCCCATCCCCAACGCCCACCCGCGGGCGCGGTTCCACGTGTGGACACCAATGGTCTTGTCGTCGATGCGGAGCGCCTTTCGGAACGCGTCGCGGCCCTCGGGGTCGAAACACATCCAGGCGATCGCGAGGTCGGTTGCGGGATCGCCCGAGCACAGGTCGCCGAAGTCGATGACGGCGCTCACTCGGCCAGCCCGGATCAGAATGTTCATCGGGTGGAGGTCGCCGTGCACCCACATCGGCTCGCCGCCCCAGGGCGGGGTGTCGACGAGCTCGTCCCAGAGCGCAAGCGCCGCGTCGCCGTCGATGAGGTCGCCGCAGGCGGCCACGTGCTCGCGCACCTTCTCGGTGCGGGCGCGCAGCGCAATGCCCCGGTAGGGATTGTCGGGTGCGTCGTCGGGGGCCGGCACGTGGAGGGCGTTGAGGAATCCGGCGAGGTCGTCGATGAGCGCCTGCTGATCGAGCGCCGGAGCGTGTGCGAGTGGGACACCGGGCAACCATGGCACCACGCTCCAACTCCAGGGATAACCGAAGGCCGGGCCACCTGCATGAACGGGAACCGGGATGTCGACCGGGAGCCGGTCGGCCAGTTCGGGCAGCCACCGTTGCTCGTTGGCGACCAGCGCTGCGGCCAGCTCGCGGCGAGGAAGGCGGACCGCGTGGTGTTCGCCGACACGATGGATCTCGTTGTCCCAGCCCGACGCAACGAGTTCGACGGGCTCATCGGCGAGATGGGGGACGTGTTCGGCGAGAAGCTGGTGGATCAGGTCGTGGCTGATCGTCACCTCGGCGTCCGGCTTCGGGTTGGCCATTCTCCCGACGCTACCCGGACGCTGGCGTAGGGTCAGGCAATGATCATCGTTGCAGGAAGCATTCGAGTCGATCCCACCGACCTCGACGCCTGGCTCGCCGCCGGTCGTCCGATGGTCGAGGCGACCAACACCGAGGAGGGGTGCATCGAGTACGGCTTCCATCAGGACATCGCCGACCCAACGCACATCGTCATCTTTGAGCGGTGGGAGTCGATGGACGCGCTCCAGGCGCACTTCGTTGCTCCACACATGGCGGAGTTCCAGGAGGCCATCGGCTCGCTCGCCGTCACCGACCGCGACCTCTGGCTCTACGAAGCAGACCCCGTCCGCCAACTCTGACTGGCGTCCAAGTGGGGTCAAGTCTCAACAAGTAACAGGTTTGCTGGTTGTCGAGTTGGCCAGCCTGTTACTTGTTGAGACTTGACCCCAGGGAGAGGGTGAAGCGGCTGCCGCGGCCGTTGGCGATGGGAGACTCCACAGTCAGCGTGCCGCCGTGGGCTTCGGCGATCTGGCGGGCGAGTGGCAGGCCGAGACCCGAGCCTTCTGCGGAGGCGTCGCCGCCGCGACGAAAGCGTTCGAAGATCGCGTCGTGCTCGATGGCGGGCACCCCGGGACCGTCGTCGGTGACGGTGACTCGAGCCTCACCGTCAACCGACAGAACGTGGACGTCGATGCGCCCGTCGCGGTCGTGGTGAACGATGGCGTTTCGGACGAGGTTGCGGATCGCCCGGGAGACGTGCTCGGTCTCGACTCGTGCCAGGACGGCGTCTGGCGCGGAGACCACGAGCTCGATGGATGCCTCTTCGGCAAGGGCCCGGAGTTCGAGCACGATGTCGCGCGACAACTGCGCAACGTCGACGGGATGGCGGTCGATCCCGCGTGCGCGCAGGCGCGCGTCGGTGAGGAGCCCATCGATGGTCGTCTCCATTCGGCTGGTGGCCTCACGCGATCGAATGACGGCGTGTCGGAGGTCGTCGTTCGAGGGGTCGTCGAGTCCGAGCACGACGTCGGCGTTCGCTCGCAACACCGACAATGGCGTCCGGAGCTCGTGACTTGTCTCGGCGATGAGTTGCTCTTGTTGGCGGGCGGCTGCGGCGGCTGGTCGCATCGCCCAACCGGCAATCAGCCAGGCGACTCCGCCGACGACGGGAACGAGCGCGATCGTTGCGGCGATCACGGCGGGCTCGAGCCGAGTGCTCTGCACCTCGTTGACGACGAACTGGTCGCCCTCCTGTTCGATCTCCGTGCTGGTCTCGGACACCGCAGACACGATCAGCAGAACGACGAGCGCAGCCTGGATGGCGAGAAAGATCGCCGTCGCCACACGGATCCGTAGCGTCCGGAGTGCGTCGTTCATCCGTCGATCCTCACGCCTCGATCAGTCGGTAGCCCGCGCCGATGACCGTTTCGATGCATGGGGGCTCTCCGAGCTTCTTTCTGAGTCGCGACATGATCACCCGTACCGACGACGTGAACGGGTCGGTGTTGACGTCCCAGACGTGTTCGAGGAGATGCTCGGCCGACAGCGTCTGTTCGGGGTGTCGAAGGAAGAATCGGAGTAACGCCCATTCCCTCGCCGTCAGGTCAAGGTGGTTGTCGAACCGTCGAGCGGTGCCGGCGGTTTCGTCGACTTCGATCGACCCAAAGGTGAGGATCGACGTGCGTTGATCGGCGCGTCGGGCGACGGCACGGATCCGCGCCAGCACTTCGTCGAAGTCGAACGGCTTGATCACGTAGTCGTCGGCGCCGGCGTCCAACCCGGCGACACGGTCCGCGACGCCGTCTCGTGCGGTGAGCACGATGACTCGCTCCGGCCGGGCCAGGCTGCCCTCGGCGAAGGCGTCGAGCAGTTCCATTCCGTCGCCGTCGGGAAGCCCGAGGTCGAGGATCGCGACGTCGAATGCGTAGACGCTCAGTAGATCGTGCGCCGTCCCGATGTCGGGGGCGTGGTCGGCGGCGTAGCCGGCGGCGCGTAACCCGAGCAGCATGATCTCGGCGAGCGTCGCTTCGTCTTCGATCAACAGCACCCGCATGTCATCTCCTCGAGAGAGTCTCGCTCGCGCCGGGCGACTCGGCAGTGAGGGTGTCGCCGTCGATGGTGATGGTGACGGGCGGAGCAAACTGAGAGACGTCGGCGGGAAACAGCGTCGTGTCCTCGCCGACGAAGCGCATGGTCGGTGGATCGACCGCCAGCTGCACGGCGGCGATCGAACCTGAGGGACTCATGGCGACCCAGCCCGCCAACGTGTCTCCACTCTCGTGGGTGATGGTCACCCACGTTCGGAGCTCGCCGTCCCGAAAGATCGTTCCCTCGATCGTTCGGCCGGTGATCGGGCCGCCGTTCTCCTCGAGTAACTCGACTTCGCGTCGACCCTCTTCGGTTTCACCGTCGAGCATGCGCAGCACCAGTCGCTCGTGCTCTGCAACGGCCTCGGCCTCGATCTGCTCCGGCACGGGGAAGACGGCCGCGACCGCCTTGGGGCCCACGGCGACGACGTCGAGTTGCCCGTCGACCGGGGTGATCGTGACCGTGTTGTCTCCATCGATCTCCCATTCTCCTGCTGCGAGTTCGGCGAGTTCGATCGGGACGTCTCCCGCGACGATGGGCGCGGTTGGTATCTCGCCGGCGGCCAATGCCGGAAGGATTTCCTGCAGGAGTTCTTCGGCTTTCATGTCCGGCCCGTTCGAGGCGATGACGAAGGCGCGTTCGGTGTCGGCCAGCCACCCGACGATCATGTTGTGGCCGATGTCGCCGCCACCGCCGGCCGTGCCGAATCCCGACTCGCCGAAGGCGGCGTCGTCGAAGCCGACCCAGCCGGGGATCTCGATGCTGCCGTCGCCCTGATCGAACGACGTGGTGAGGAGGAGAGTTCGTGCGTCGTCGCTGATCAGCTCGCCAGTGAAGAGCTGTCGGGTCCATTCGGCCATGTCGAGTGCGGTCATCGCGACCCCTCCCGCTCCGTCGAGCGCCCAGTGTGGTCCGGCGAAGCTGCCGTCCTCCCCTGGCTCACCGCTGCCGAGCGTGCCGACGGCGCGTTGGGTGTCGTCGATCGTGCCATCGTCCCAGAAGTCGCCGTAGGTCACACCGTCGCCGGTGCTGAGTACGGTCGTCCGAAGGTGATCGCGGTAGCCGGTGTCGCTCAGTTCATCGAGAACCAACGCGAGGGTCACGTAGCCGGCGTTGCTGTAGGCGAACTCGCTTCCGGGCTCGGTGGGTGCGTCCAGGGTGCTGATCGACTCGATGGCCTCGTCTCGTGTCAGGGCGACGTGGTCGCGGCCGTGGATGCCCGTGACGCCAGAGGTGTGGAGCAGGAGTTGTTCGATCGTGGCGCCTCCGGCTGGTCCGTGGAGGCCGTCGACGACCTCGCCGGCGGTCGTCTCCATCGTGAGCGTGCCGTCGGCGACGAGTTCGAGCACCGCCGCGGCCGCGACGGCCTTGGTGATCGACCCGATGCTGAACACGGTGTCGGGAGTGTTTGGTCGGCCGTCCGCCTCGCTTGCGAATCCATAGCCGGCAGAGCACGTGACACCGTCGACATCGGTGAAGGCGACCGTGCCGGTGAACCCGTTCTCGGACCACGTTCCGAGGACGGCATCGAGGGCGGGATCGCAATCGATGTTGGGAGCGGGTGGATCGTCGGCTGCGACCCGTATCGGGACGTCCGTCTCGACGTTTCCGCAGGCTGTGGCGACGAGTCCGAGGCCCACGACGACCGCGATCATGAGGCGATGACGGGTGGGAAGTGAAGGTGGAGAAGAGGTCATGCGGTGAGCATGAGCAGGTCGGCGTGAACCGGATGTGAACGAGATCAACAAGGTTGCCCACTACTCTCCGGGCATGACTGACGCGTCGTTCGATCGCTTTCGTCCGCACCCGTGGCACGGGTTGTCGGTGGGTGCGGAGCCGCCGGGGCTGATCGATGCCTACATCGAGATCACGCCCAACGACGGCGTGAAGTACGAGATCGACAAGCTCACGGGTTACCTGCGCGTCGACCGTCCGCAGGGTTCGGCTGCGCTGCCGCCGACCCTCTACGGGTTCGTGCCCCGGACGTACTGCGGCGACCGGGTAGCCGAGTTGACGCCTCGGGCGACCATCGGCGACGGCGATCCCCTCGACATCTGCGTGCTGAGCCAGCAGCGGATCGAACGGGCCGAGATCGTCGTCCCTGCTCGTGTCGTCGGCGGCTTGCGGTTGCTCGACAACGGGGAGGCAGACGACAAGATCATCGCCGTGCTCGCCAGCGACACGGTCTTCCACTACGCCAAGGACCTGAAGCAGCTTCCCGACGTCGTGGTGAATCGAATCGTTCACTACTTCGGCACCTACAAGCTCGAGATGTCCTCTGACGCCGACAACCCGATCGAGGTCGTCGGTACGTACGGCGCCGACGAGGCGATGGCCGTGGTCAAGGCATCGATGCTCGACTACAACGAGATGTTTCCGCAGGGCGACCGTCGACAGGGCGACCCGGACTGATCACGCAGGTGGCGTGATCGTCACCTCGAGCCTGGCGATGAGCCCGGAGGAGTCAAACTCGTAGCGATCGACACCCGGCACAGGTCCGGGTAGGGCCGGGCTTCGACATTCCCAGGTCGCCGTCGCGGCCGTGCCGGTGATCTCAATCGTGTGCACGTCGAGTTCGAGGTCGGGGAGTGGGGCCTCCCAACCCTGCCGCAGACGTGCGAGCACGGCATCCTTTCCGACTGCGGGGTCGTCGCTCCCGGAGAACGGTTCGATGTACACGGCGTCGTCGGCGAAGAGCGCCATCATGTCGGCCTCGGCGGCCGAGCCTTGGCGCATCGCGGCGAAGTACCGGTCGATCGTGACCTGCGGGTCGAACTCGGTGGCGGTCATGGCGCCGATGGTACGTTGCCGCCGATGGTGACGTCCGAACAGCGCGCGGCGATCGACGATCTACTCGGCGCGGTCCGCAACGACCCGACGTCGTTGCCGATCTTCGAGGTCGCTGCCGTTCGGGCGGCGGGGATCGACATCACCGTCGAGCGCCACGAGGGGACCGACGTCGTGTGCATCACGCCGCGTGCCGACGACCGATTGCAGGCGCTGTCGGACCGCGAGCGGGAGGTGGCGATGCTCGCGGCTGCCGGGTATTCGAACGCCCAGATCGCCGCGGCCTTGTTCATCTCGCTGGCCACGGTCAAGGACCACATGCATTCCGCGTTGAGGAAGACTGCGCTGTCGTCTCGGGCCCAGCTCATCGCCGCGTGGTACGGCGGCTTGAGCACCTCAGATTCCTTTTGACCAGGTTGGCGTGCCCATGGCGACGGTGGGTTCGCCGGCCATGAACGGCATCACTGCCTGCATGTAGTCGGCGAAGGCGGGCGACTGCGCGTTGGCGCCCATCGACTCCATGCCGTCGTAGATCTCGAAGAGGTGGAAGGTGTCCGGGTCGGCGTTGTCGTCACACCAGACGACGACCTTCTGGGCGTCGTTGGCCTCGGCGGCCGAGGCGAGGTGTTCGAGCCAGAGGGCGTGCACGTCGCTGCGCTTGCCGGGCTGGACGGTGCTGGTGATGATCATCGAAACGGTCATTGCCGTTGCCTTTCGTCGGTGGTGGTTTTCGACCGTACGGATGGCTCGCGGCGCTGAACATCCATCGAAAGTTGGGTTGTGTGGCACGATGCGCGCATGACCAATTCGGCTCTGGGCGCCATGATCCACCGCGACATTCATCCGTCGAAGGTTGCCGAGCATGCGGCGGCGCTCGACCCGCTCGTCGACGAGTTGTGGGTGGTCGAGGACCTGCCGTGGGCCGGTGGCATCGCGCAGATGACGGCGGTTCTTGCGGCGACCGAGCACGCCGTGGTCGGGCACGGGATCGCCCCGTCGCCGTTCCGTGCCGCGGCGGCACTGGCGATGGAGTGGGCGGCACTCGCGGAGATGTGGCCCGGGCGGGTGGCGTGCGGCATCGGGCATGGGGTGCAGTACTGGATGGCGCAATTGGGGGTGAAGCCGGCGTCGCCGCTCACCCACATCGAGGAGACCGCCACTGCGGTGCAGCGACTCTTGGCAGGGGAGCGGGTCGTGATGGAGGGTCGCTACCAGACGGTCGACGATGTTCAGCTGGTGTTTCCGCCGTCGACTCCGCCTGTCGTTTCGCTCGGGGTTCTGGGCCCGAAGTCGCTTGGCCTGTCTGGCCGGGTCGCCGGCGGCACTGTGCTCCTCGAGGGGCAGGGACCGGACGAGATCGCTCGAGCTCGCGCGCTGATCGACGAGGGCCGCGCCGACGCAGGCCGGACCGACCCACACCGGCTCACCGTCTTCGCCGGCGTGCACCTCGGCACGATCGACGAGGTGGTCCGCAACCCCGACGCCCCGGTTGGTTGGGAGTCGATCGGCGAGGACCCGGCGGCGATCCTCGCCGAACTCGACTCCCTCGCCGAAGCTGGAGCCGACGCGGTGATCGCCGTGCCGATGGGCGACCCCGCACGGCTCGTCGAGCTGTTCGGCGAGCGGGAGATCTGAAATGGCCGAACCGCTGAAGAACCACTTCGATGCCGCCTGTGTCGCCTTGGTCGCGGACGCGATCGACTCTGCGGGGAGCAAGTGGGGCCGCACGAGCTTCGAGGCGGCGGTCACCGCGCAGCTCGATCAGCTCGAGCTGAAGGATCGGGTCAACCTGATTGCCGACGAACTGTTCGCCGCGCTCGGTCGACCCTTCCCCGACGCGATCGCCACCGTGGTGCCTGCTTCGGGGCACGAGGGCATCGACGGGTTCACTGCGTGGCCGCTGTGTTCGGTCGTCGAGCGGCACGGCGTCGACCATCCGACCGAGTCACTCGATGCGATGGCGGTGCTCACCACCCGTTTCAGCTGTGAGTTCGCCATTCGACCGTTCCTCGAACATCACTTCGACGAGACGATCGCGCGCTGCCAGATATGGACGCACGACGCGGATCCGACCGTTCGGCGGCTGCCGTCCGAAGGCACTCGGCCCTATCTGCCGTGGGGCCCCAAGGTCGCCCAGCTCCTCGACGATCCCGAGGTCGGCATCGGCCTGCTTCACGAGCTGCGCCACGATCCCGACGAGGTGGTGCGCCGGTCGGTCGCCAACCACCTCAACGACGTCTCTCGGGATCATCCAGAGCGCGTGGTGGAGATCGCCACAGCGTGGATGGCCGAGCCCGACATCGACGAGGCGATGGTGCGCCATGCCCTTCGTTCGCTCATCAAGAAGGGCCATCCGGGTGCGATGACCGCGCTCGGGTTTGCGACCGAAGCCGAAGTGGAGGTCGCGTCGTTCGAGGTCGCGCCGACGTCGATCCGGCTCGGCGACGCCATCGAGCTGGCGGCGACGGTCACGTCGACCGCTGCCGCCACACGACGCTTCGTTGTCGACTTTGTGATCCACCACGTGCGCGGCGACGGGTCGACGACGTCGAAGGTCTTCAAGTGGACGACTGCCGAGCTCGCGCCGGGCGAGAGTGCCGCGATCACGAAGAAGCGGACGATCGCCACGGCGTCGATCCGCCGGTACTTCGCGGGCGAGCACCGGGTCGACCTTCAGGTGGCTGGCACGGTCGTGGCGTCGGCTGCGTTCACCCTCGAGAACTCCTCGGACGACGAGTAGCTCGGGTCGGGCTCAGTCGCCTTCGTCGAGCATCTTGAGCGCGAGTTCGGTTCCGGCGAGATCGCCCCGGTGGATCTCGGCAGCCCACTCGGCGACGGCGGCCTGACGACGCTGCGATCGGTCGGCGCCGAGCGTCGCCGATTCGTTCTCGAGATCCTCGAGCGCGGCGAGCGTCTGCTCCCGGTGATCCTCCAAGAACCCGCGGAGGACCGCCGGGTCGGTGTCGTGGGCGAGGAAGAGGCGAAGCATCGTGTGGTGCTTGAGGGCGAGCGGTTTGGGCGGGTGCTTGGCCGACCACACCCCGAGCGCTTCTCGACCGGCGTCGGTGATCGAGTAGAGCACCTTGTCGGGCTTGCCCATCTGGGGCACGTCTCGACTCGTCGTGTAGCCGGCGGCTTCGAGCGATCGGAGCTCTCGGTACACCTGGCTGTGTGCCGGGGTCGTGTACCAATGCCCGACGGTGCGCCGAGTCCACTGGCGAAGGTCGTAGCCCGAGACCTCGGCACCGAAGGCGAGCACGCCGAGCAGGGCCATCGCCGTGGGGGTCTCGGCGGCGCGCTTGACATCGTCCATGTGGTCGATCATAGTCACTTTCGGCATATGAGCAATAGTCATATATGCGAGATACTTAGAATGAAGGAGAGTGCAGATGATGGCGACCAAAGACGACCGCGTGAAGATGTTCAACCCGAACACCGGACGGCAGGACGGCACGATCGCCCGGGACATGTTCGAGCCCGTCCGCAATGCGATTCTTCGCGCGCTTCAGGAGCTCGAGTCGGTGCCCTTCTCGGAGCTGTCGACCGAAGTCGAGCGTCGTACACCCGCCGAGATGTGGGAGGAGTCTTCGCTCGGCTGGTACACGACCACGGTCAAGCTGCACCTCGAGGCGACCGGCATGCTCGAGCGCCACGGCTCCCCACAGCAGCTCACCCTCACCGACGAGGGCCGCGCAGCCCTCTGAACTGAACGCGCCGCCGTCTCAACGCGCCGCCTCTGACCGACCGACCACGGAGCCATCGGCGAGACTGAGTGGATGGAACGCCTCGGTCTCGACGATCTGCGCCGCATGCAGGAGCTGTCGCGGCGGATCACCGCGATCGACCCGGCGATGCTCAATGCTGACTCGACGGTGGGCGAGCTCGCCTGGGTGTGGTCGAAGGATGTCGTCACGCTGGGCGACACCTGGCGGCATCGCATCTGGACAGCCGGCAGCGATGTGGTCGCGTTCGGGTGGGCTCGGCTTCCGTATCGCGTGCCGCTGTCAGATGGCAGGTTCCGGGAGAGCAAGGAGGCGATGCTCAGCCTTCAGGTGCACCCCGATCACGTCGAGCGCTTCGCCGATGTTCTCGACTGGTATGACGACGTGGCATCCGGTCACGACCGGTTGCTGATTCTCCAGACCGGCGGGGTGGAGCCCCACGACGTTGCGCTCGACCGTGGCTACGAGTCGATTGACGATGACGACTGGATCCGGTTCAATGCGCGCCCGCTCGACGAGATCGAGGAGCCGTCATTGCCTGAGGGCTTCCGCTTTGTCGACGCCGCCGGGGTTTCGCTTGCGGCGGCGATCGCCGTGCATCGGGCGTCGTGGCGAGGATGGCCGTTCCCCGAGTCCGACTTCGCCCGGGTGCAATCGACCTGGCCGTACCGGCTCGACCTGCACGTCTTCGTCGAAGCTCCCGATGGCGAGCTCGCGAGTTCGGCCACGATCTGGTTCGACGACGCCACCAAGACCGCCGAGTTCGAGCCGGTCGGCACGCATCCCGACCACCGGCGCAAGGGCCTCGGTCGGGCCCTCCAACTTCATGGCATGCACCAGGCGAAGGCCGCTGGCGCCGAGACGATGCTGGTCGCCTGTCAAGGATCCGACGCCAACGGCGCCGCCCGCGACCTGTACGAAAGCGTGGGCTTTCGCGAGATCAGTCGCGACCTGACCTTCTTTGCAACCGCCTGACGAACCGAGTCCCGCGGGACTCGTGCGTCGGCGACCTGGCACCGCGGTGCCAACCGGTGCTGTCACACCGCATCGCTACTCTGTCGATACCGACAGAGCCGCCCGGTCTCGGCGGGGTGTCGTAATCGGTACCCTCGACTCATGGCGTTGTTCGAGTCGATTGCGGATCGACAGATCAGGAAGGCCCGCGACGAAGGGCTCTTCGATGGGCTCGAGGGCACGGGCAAGCCGATTCGTGACCTCGATCGGCGGCGCAAGCCGGGGTGGTTCGCCGACCGGCTCGTCAAGGACGAGCGCAGCCGAGCGAAAGCCGCCGATCTCGAACAGCGCATTCGGGCGGCGATGCCATCGTTGTGGCGCGAGCCGAACGAGCAACGAGTGCGTGCTCGGGTCGAGGAGCTCAATCAAGAGATCGCCGATTACAACCGGGTGACCTCACTCGAGCCACGGGCGGCGCTCCAGTCGGATGATGTGGTGGCCGAATGGCGAACGCTCGACCGCTACCGCTGAGCGGGGGTCGCGTCATCGTGGCGTAGCGAGATCGCCATCGGGATCAGCGCAACGAACTGCATTGCGCCCGCGACCAAGAAGGCCAGGCGGATGTCGGACTCGGCGACGAACCCGCCGAGCAGCGCGCCGATGACGAATGCGGTGCGAGTGATCGTGCGAGACGCGATCGCCGTCCGGCCGAGCACCTCGTTCGGCGCGAAGCGCTGTATGTAGCCGCGGCCCAACGCCAACATGATGCCGCCCACCAGTCCGCCGATCGCCCACAGTGCGATGACGACGATCAGGCTCGGCGCAAGCCAGAGGCCGATGAGCGAGGATGCGTTCACGACGCCGGAGGCCAGCATCACGCTCGGCCGGCCGCGCCGCTCGGCGAGTCGGGGAGCGATCGACGAGCCCACGACACCGCCGACCGCTGCGGCGGTGAGCGCGACGCCGAAGCCGAGCTCCGAGCTGTCGTGCTCGTCGATGATGAGCAGAACCAGCAAGCTGAACGCGGCCGACGCGCCGACATTGAAGATGGCCACAGCTGCGGTCCACGGCCGAAGCATCGGATGGCGAGCCAAGAACCGGAAGCCTTCGGGCATCTCGTCCACGACGGACCCGAACCCGCGTGGGGCTTCTCGCCGCGGGGCCGAGGGAAGCGCACGAAGCAGGACTGTCGACCCGGCGTAGCTGACGGCGTCGACGGCAAAAGGCACCCACGAGACCACGGAGAACAAGGCGGCGCCAAGCGGCGACCCGATGAGGTTGTTCGTCACGATCTCGCTGCTGCTGATCTGGCCGTTGGCGCGGTCGAGATCGTCCTGCTCGACGATCGTCGGGACGGTGGCGACGGTCGCGGGATCGACGAGAATCTCGCCGGCCGTGATCACGAACGCGACGACGCAGACCATCCAGATCGACGCCAGGTCGCCGAGCACGGCGACGGCCAGTCCGAGCATCACGACGGCGCGCACGATCTGCGTGCTCACGATCAGCCGTCGGCGGTCGGCTCGATCGACGATCACCCCGCCGATCGGCCCCACCACCAGCCAGGGCAGAAACTGTGCTGCCGTGACGCCAGCAACCAACAACGCCGAGTCGGTCAGCGAGGCCGCCAGTAGCGGCAGGGCGGCCAGCCGGATGCCGTCACCCAGATTCGAGATCGCCGAGCCGATGAGCAGCGAACGAAAGACGCCCGTCAATCCGCCGTGATCGCCGCTCGCCGTTCCCATGCATCAAGCCTGCCAGATCGTCCGGCGATCACTCGATGGCGTGTTCGGCATGGTCGACGCCGCGCAGGTCAGCGCGATCCCGGCCGAGCCCTCGGGCGGCTACCGCAGCGGCGGATGCCGCGACGGTGATGACGACGGCGACCCAGCGTCGGTCGCCGGTGACGTCGGACAAGACCGCGCTCAGGATGGGGCCGATCGCTCCTGCACACAGCAGTGCGCCGCCGTACACACCCATCGCCGCGCCGAGGATGTGGGTGTCGAAGAGCTCTGCGGCCTTGATGCCTTGGAGGGGGCTGAAGGCGCCGATGCCGACACCGGCCACGAGCGCGAACGACGCTGCGACCACGGTGCTGCCCGAGAATGCGAGCATCGGCCCGCTCGCCGCCATCGCCACGAACGACAGGACGAGCGCGGTGTCGACGCCGACCGCTCGAACGACGGGCGAGATGGGCAATCGGCCGAGGAGCTGACATGCGCCCCGGACCGCGGCCATGACGGCCGCCGTCGCTGCGGACAGCCCGGCTGAGGTCATCATCGGCACCTGGTAGATCAGGATCGTCGACATGGCGATACCCGCCAAGGCGATTTCCGCCGCCAATCGGCGCGGTTGTCCCCGGGCGATGGCGCTGCGCACCGAGGTTGCCAGTGGCGGCTTTTCGGTGGCGTGCGCCTCGGGTTGAGGCAATCGCCACGCCGACAACCAGAAGGCAGTCAACAAGGTGACGGCCAGGAGTTGGACCGTCGTTCGCCATCCGAAGAGTCCCAGGTAGAGCTCGGCGAGCGGGAGGAACACCACGGAGGCGAAGGCTCCCCAGATCGTGACTTCGGCGATGGCTCGATCGGGCGCGGAGGGATTCAGTCGCACGGCTGCGGTCATGGTGATGTGGTAGAAGCCGAGCGAACCGTTCGCAGTCAGGGCCGTGGCTGCGGCGACCATGAAGACGATGCTGCTGTTCGTCATCGAGGCCACGAGCAGTCCGCCGGCGGTCGCGACGCCGCCGACAGCGAGCACGACTCGGCTTCCGAACCGATCGAGCAGATGGCCGCCGAACAGCGATCCCACGCCGATCCCGACGAGGCCGATCGAGAACGATGCCGCCACGAGCGACTCCGACCAGCCCGTGTCGGCCAGGATCGGGTCGAGCAGCACGCCAAACGCGTAATACCAGCCGCCGTAGGCGCAGATGGCAAGGAGGCCGAGCATCGTGAGCCCGGTTCGCGGCGAGTCCCTCAGCATGGTGCTCGAACGAACAGATCCCGGACTTCACTATAGTGATGATACATCTTCTATAGTGTACTGCATGGATCTCGAGGATCTCGGGCGACGAGTTCGTCGTCGACGCCAGGAACGCGGCCTTTCGGTCGAACGGCTCGGTGCGCTCTCGGACGTCAGCGCAGGCATGATCTCGTCGATCGAACGCGGACAAAAGGCGCCGACGGTTATTCTGCTCGACCGGATCGCCGTGGGCCTTGGCACGACGCTCGCAGCGCTTCTCGAACCGCCGGAGCCACCTCGGGCCATCCATCGCAGAGCCGAGGATCAGGACATCGTGATCGAGGACGGTTGGCGTCGAACGATCCTCAGCCCCGTCGTTCCGAGCGTGAACTTCGAGTGGATCGAGACCGTGCTTCCGCCCGGGATCGACGCCGGGGAGTACCCCGCATACGCGGCAGGCTCACACGAGTACATCGTGGTCGTCGAAGGGCAGCTCACGCTGACGCTCGACGACGCCGTGTACGAGCTCGACGCCGGCGACTCGCTGTACTTCGCCGCCGACGTCACCCATCACTACGCCAACCGCGGAACGGTCGACTGTCGCTACTACGTGGCCGCAATCATCGCCCGTCCCCGATCGAGGAAAGCCTGACCGCCACGCCGTGAGGCGGCCGTTGTCAGCCAGGCCTGGCCGTCCGGTGCGCTCTGCCGGAACCGGCAGAGTAGCGATGGAGTCTGACACCATCGCTGGTGGTTGGCACCGCGGTGCCAAGGTTGTTCGGAACCGCAGTTCCCGCGGGACCAGCCGGTCGTTGGTTCACAGGGAGCGGGTGACGAGAATTGAACTCGCGTGCTCAGCTTGGGAAGCTGCCCGGCCGGGTCGGCGCGATCGGCCGCTGACCAGCCTTTTCCCTGGTAGGGAGCGGTTTTCGGGAGATGGCGGTCTCACCGTTGAATCCCGCTCGTGACCCCTGTTCCCCGATGTTCTAGGCACGTTGTAGGCACGAAACGCTGCTAAACCTGTGGGGTGGCAGCAAAAAGTTCTGAGGCGATTATTGCGCTGATTGCGCGTTATGTCGATGAACATGATGGCGAGGTCCCAGGGCGCCATAGGTTCGAGGCCTGGTCGGGAGTCAAGCGTTCGGAGTGGATTGGGCGCCACTGGACGGCCTGGGGAGAGGCGCTCAGGGCCGCTGGCTTCGAAGCGAACTCACTTCAGGGGGCGATACCCGACGATGATGTGTTGAGGGAGTTGGCCCTCCTGACCCAGCGACTGGGAAAGTTCCCCACCGACGCTGAACGTCGGATCGAGAAACGAACGAATCCCGCCTTTCCCAGCCACAGCCGAATTCAGGCGCTCGGCCGCACGGCGGAGCAGATGCGCCGGCTCAACGAAGTACTGCCGTCGGGACACCAAGTTCGCAGATGTCGCAAGGATTCTTGAGGGGACTGAGGACCGCTCGAAGCCGATCTCGGAGAAGGTCGACGCAGATGAGCCCGAAGCAGACGTCGGGTTCGTATACCTCATGAAGTCGGGCAGGTTCTACAAGATTGGTCGAAGCAACGACTCAGGCCGGAGGCGCTACGAGATCGGGACAAAGACACCAGAGCCAGTCGAGCTGATTCATGAACTCAGGACCGATGATCCGGTTGGTATCGAACGGTATTGGCACGAAAGATTTGCCGAGAAGCGCACCAACGGTGAGTGGTTCACGCTGACAAGAAGAGATGTTCATGCCTTCACGAGTCGTGGCGATTCGATGTAGCTCGGGACGCTTCGGCGTTCAGTCTGAACATGGTTGGCGAGACCTGCGTCGAGAAGGCTCTGAGGACGCGACCGTCCGACGATCGAACGCGGCGAGTCGCCGGCCTACCCGCTGGGCCCGGTTGAAACACAGAGAGAATCGGGTCAAGGGGCCGCCAGCGGCGGAGGTGAGGACACGGAGCGAAGCGGAGTCCCGCAGCCGACCCTTGACGCCGGCCCTTCGACACAATCGATCCTGCTCCGCCCGGCGGGCGGAGCTTGGATGCCTCATCGTCCGATGCGCATGACGTTGGTGTGGTCGATGCCATTGTCGTGGGTCAGCTTGTTCGCTGTCGACGCCGCGAGCGCTCGGCTGTGCAGGAACGCTTTCGTGACGCTGGGGCCTTGGGTCGGTCCGAGGCCGGCGGTCAGGCCGTGCGCAGCGTGGTGCTGATCGAGATAGCCGACTGCGTTGTCCCATGCTCGGATGCGATCACCCTTTACAGGCCGCTGACCGATGGCGTCGGTGACTCGCTTGGGCGGGTTGCGTCGGAGTTGACGCGTGCGGGTGCGTCGGTCGTCGGCGAGTTGCGAGTCGACGTCCTGCAGCCGGGTCTCCGTCTCGGGTCGTCGAGCGTTGATTCGCCGTGCGTCTGCGAGGTCGTGCCGTAGCCCGTCGAGTCGGCCGGTCTCGTCGTGGACTGTCTTGTCGAGTTGGTCGATGTGGTCGGGCAGCCGTTCGATCTTCGAGCGGGCGTTGCTGATCTCGGTGTCGTGTCGCCCTCGTCGGAGCGGGCGGTCGTACATATGGAGGACCTCGGTGGCGTCGGCGAGTTCTGCGACTGCGGCGTCTCGGCGTTCGGTCGCTGTCCCGATCCGGGTTGTAGCAGCGTCGATCGCTGTTGGCAGGTGGCGGAAGTCGATGTCGAGCTGGTGGAGTGTCTCAGTGAGCTGAGCTTGCTCGCCGAGTAGCTCCTGGAGTTGGTCGGGCGGGAGCGTGCCTGGGCGGTGGCGCTCGGTTCCGGCGAGCTCTGTTTGGCGAGCGATGGCGGGTCGGTCGATCCAGCTTCGGGCGATGGACTCTGCGAAGACATCGACGGCGGTCTGTTCGCCGGTGGTGGTGATGTAGGCGTCGTTGTGGTGGCGTCCTCGGGTGAGAGGGACGTAGATGCCTCGGACGTCGCTCGGTCCGTCGAGGACGAGGATGGCCCGATCGACGGTGCGGCCTTGGGCCGCGTGGCTGGTTTGGGCGTAGCCGAGTTCGACGTGCTCGGTGACGTAGTTGGCGGGGAGGCGGACGGTGCCGCTGGTCCCGGTGGCGGTGATGTCGCCGTTGCGGTGGAGGGCGGTGATGGTCCATTGGTCGCGGTTGCGCACCACGTGGTGCTGGTCGGTGAGGAGCTGGCGGTGGTTGCGTCGGGTGACGATCTCATCGCCGACGAACATCCGGCCGTCGCCAACTCGAAGCTGTCGACCGGTGTCGAGTTCACCTGCGTCGATTCGTCGTTGCTGAGCCGACTCGTTGAGCGCAGCAACGGTGTCGTTGGTTGATGCGGTCAGTAGGACGGTCTCGCTCGCCTGACGTGCGGCCTCCCAAGCATCGAGTGCTTCTCGTCGCATTCGGGTTGTCGTTCCGCCGTGAAGTCGGCCGTGAGCGTCGTAGACGCTTGCGACTGCTGGGTCGCCTCGGCGGAGCTGGAGCGATGCGGCTCGTTCCCACTCGTTGGTGAAGCGATGGACTTGGTCGAGTTCGATCGCGCCGCAGGTGTCGATCAGGGACTCGAACATGCCGCCTCGGCCGACGGCGGAGAACTGCGTCGGATCGCCGACCAATACGATTCGCCACGCACGATCGTCGGCAAGCCTGGCGAGCTGGTCGAGCTTGTCGGTCGAGACCATTCCGGCTTCGTCGACGATCACGGTGGCGCCGCGTGGGAGGTCGTAGGCGTGGGCAGGCGGGCGGATGGCGGAGTGCTCGAAGAGCAGCTTGTCGATCGTGTCGGCGGCCGTCCCGGTTTCAGCAGCGAGGACCTCGGCCGCGACGGCTGACGGCGCGACGCCGAACGCGGCTCGGCCTTCGGCGTGGAGTTGATCGATGGCGGGTTTGAGCGCAGTGGTCTTGCCGGTTCCGGCTGGTCCGACGACGAGCACGAGGTGTGCACCGCCGGCCACGGCAGCGGCGGTTTCAGCTTGGGCGACGGTCAGCTCGACCTCGGCCCGGCTCGGCGCATCCGTCGAGTTGGTCCACTGCGCAGCGGTCCTGCGCTCGGCCCAAGCCGCAAGTTCATGTTCCTGGGCGAGGATCTCCGGCGTGGTCAACGCCCGGTCGGTCGCTGCCTCGGAGATGGGGCGGCGGTCGCGGCGCAACGTTGCGCCGTCGGGGACTGGTCTGGAGATGTCGATACAACGACCGGCGATCGCGTCGGTCGTGAGGCGGTCGAGGAGATCGGAGATCTGCTCGGGGTCGATGCCCAAGTTGGCGGGGAGGACGGCGGCGAGTTCTCGGGTGATCTCCGCCGGTCGCCAGCTCGACTGTTTCTCGGCCAAGGCGTTGAGCGCCTGGTTGATCATCGAGGACTCGACGTCGGCGGTGAGCGGTCGCGTTCGGCCCGGCCAGATCGCCTCGTCCACGACCGTGATCGGCTCCAGCCCGAGGGTTTCGACCTGCTTGCGCCATTGCTCGTGCAGTGCCGCAGCATCGAAGCCATGGAATTTGGCTGGCCGGGAGTCGACAACGGCCTCGCGTTCGAGCTGCCACCGCTCCCGTGGCGTCGGGTCTCGTTCCATGGTGTCGATGAACCGGTCGAGCTTCTCGTCGAACCGTCGAGCGACATCAGCGGTGCGAGAGGAGAACTCTTCGAGGACGGTCTTGTCGATGCCGTCGATCTCGGCGATGCCGTTGACAACGGGCTCCCAGTGCACGCCGAGCCGTGCTGTCAGCTCGGTGCGAAGTGTGGCGTGGTAGATCGCCGACAGGGTTCGCTGGTCGAGCTTGAGGGTGCGGGCATCGAGTGCCAGCCACCGCCCATCGGGTGAGCGGACACGGTTGGCCACCACGACGTGCGTGTGAAGGTGAGGGTCGAGCGCCCGGGAGGTGTGCTGACGGAACGTCGCCGCAACGATGCCCTCGGCGTCGACAACGGCGACCTCGCCGTTGACCCGAAATCGGGTGTGGGCGTGTGTCTCGATCCATCGGACCATCGCCGCCACCGCCGCGTCGTGCGAGGCGAGG
Source organism: Acidimicrobiales bacterium (assembly GCA_020629635.1). GTDB lineage: Bacteria > Actinomycetota > Acidimicrobiia > Acidimicrobiales > SHLQ01 > SHLQ01. The sequence continues at coordinate 204,820 of JAHDCX010000002.1, forward strand.
GCTTCGTGGCGGACGAAGTCGTCGCCGACGGCGAACAGGACCGACACCGACTTGGGAGCGTTGGCTGTGATGTCGAACCCTCGCACCGACGACTCGCCGTAGGCCCGACCGAGCAGTACGCCGCGAGAGCGAGGGTGGACGCCGGCCATGATGTCGAGGAAGTCCTCGTCACGTACCTCGCGTTGCAGCCCGAGCATGTCGGCGCCTCGGCCGTGCCATCGACCGGGCGGCTCGTCGGCATCGAGGTAGTACGACGGCAACGCCTCCACGTAGTACGCGCCAGCGTCGACGCCTTTGAGCGTCGTGACCCTCGCGGTCACGGCCGCCTCCCGGTAGGTGCGGCCGACCTCCCGGCACCACCTGTGCACCCGTCTGTCTCTGATTGGTGAGGAGAGGGGGAGATGGGATGGGCTCGTGGCTCGGCGGGTGCCCTGCTGGTGTTCGGTCGAGCGGTGTTCATCGTTCGGCGACGCGCTGGGAGTCGAGCCAGGGCTCGATGTCGGCAGGGTCGAATCGGATGAACTTGCCGATCTTGAGGAACGGGATGCGGCGCTCGGCGACGAGGCGGCGGATGAAGCGATCGGTGACGCCGAGCCAGTCAGCGAGCTGCTCGATGCTGAGCAGCGAGGGACTGGCCGGGTCGACCTGGGAGGTCTGAGTCGTCGGCATGTGGCCGATCGTGCGAAACCCACCTCCTCCGCCACCTACCGTTTCACCTCACTTTCCACCTCCCATTCGCAAGAAATCCGTGGGAGGTGAGGTAGGTGATCTCCTCGTTCACCTCCCATTCGTCTCCCAAGGGCAGGTCACGGGTCAGGTGGGCCGAAACTTGGATTCCGCCTCTGCAAATCCAAGTTTCGTCGGCGAAGCCTGAGAAGCCGCGAGAAGCGTGGCCCTCGCTATCGCGTGAAACTCAAGTTTCCTTGTAGGTTTGAGCGATGAAGGGAGATCGGCAACGACGTCGTCAGGCGCTCTATCGACTCGCCGCCGGCCAGGCCGGATTCTTCACCGCTGCTCAGGCGATCGATCTCGGCTACTCGTACCAGGCGCAGAAGCACCACGTGGACAATGGCAACTGGGCCCGGGTGGATCGAGGGATCTTCCGGATTCCTGAGTGGCCCCGGAGCCTGAATGACTCCTTGGTCCGCTGGGTGTTGTGGTCGAAGTACCGGGCTGTTGTTTCGCACGACTCGGCGGCAGTGGTGCACAACCTCGGGCTTCTGAACCCGGCCAAGGTGCATCTCACCGTGCCGTCGGGCTTTCGGATGAGTGACCCCGTGGTCGTCCTGCACCGCCAACTGCTTCCCGACGCTGATGTGATGCTGCTCGACGGCGTGGTCGTCACGACAGTCGTGCGAACGGTGCTGGACGTGATCGACAGCCAGTTCGACGAAGAACTCGTGGCAAGTGTTGTTCACGACGCGTTGGACAAAGGGGCGATCAGCGAGCGCCAGCTCCGGCGAAGGCTCGACGAGCTGGACAGCGGTGCGCAGGCTCGAGCCGAGCGGGTGACTTCGCGAGGGAGCCTGTGAGGTCGAATCTTGAGCCGACATTCGCCGGAAGTTGCTCGAGGCGCCGGACGGTTTCGACGATGCTGAGAGGGCACAGCGGTAGTACGCCGAGTGAAGACGCAAGTCCCGGAGTGCCAGGCTGAGGATCGACGCAAGGTCGATCGACTAGGACGGGAGCCGGGGCTTCCGCATGTCGGCCCTCGGTCAGGGGGTTGAATTCCGGGCCGAGTCGTCCGATACTGAGAGTACTGAGGGCACTAGCCCGAGGAAGCGAACCCGGCTCCTCTCCGGACGGTGAGCGGCCGGGTTTTGCGCGTCACGGAGCATCTGTAGCGGTCACTTGGCCCAGTAGTCCGAGCCTCCTGATCTGCTGTCGCCATTGACCGCCCCGTCCGTACGCCCAAGCGACGGCGTCAGGAACCCAGAGAAGCGGTTCACTCGCCGACGGGAGATGGGTGTACTCGAACTCTGGTCGAGGGGCACTGCCGACCAATTCGTGGATCGTTGCGCGGTCCTTGTGGTCTTGACCTTGCCTTGAGTCCAGGACGAGGCGCTGGACTCCTTGCTCTCGGAGCAGCGGAATCATTGCACGAATGAGCCGTTCCCGCGACAGGGCTTGGTCTCGATCGTCAGCTACGAAGACGTGGGTCTGAACTCCGAGTTGCGACATGGCCGAAAGAAGCGATCGACGCCGGCGGTCGCCTTCGTCAGCGAAGTGGAGTCTTCGCTGCCCGGAGAGCCGCAAGGCCCGGAGCTCGCTGCGCGTCCTGCCGAGATCACTGGTCGCAACCGTCACGGCGCAGATCAAGTACTCGCCCCTGCGATGGGACTCGTCAGCGAATGCATGGACCATGGGGCTACCAGTCGCGTCCGTCGGATAGATGCTCGTCCCGTTCGGTGCTCCATCGAATGCTTTGGACCGCGGACGATTCGATGTCGAGGTAGAAGGCCTCTTCTACGGACCCCCTCGGGAGATTCGCAGCGATCGCAGCTGCCGTATCGCGCTGGCGAACGTCCTCCGGGTACGGCTCCCCAGGCCTCCCGCTTCGAACGCCAGAAACCGCTGATCGGTGTAGAGCTGAGCGAGCGGCACGTAGTGTCTCCTCGCCTTGCCTGGATGCTGCGTGTAGGAGCCTGGTCACGAAGTCGACTCGATCCCAGGTGACGTTCTTGGGAGCGTCGGCGACGATCCGAGTCACGGTCTCGATTTCCTCGAGCCTCCCCGAGGTCACGTACTCGTCGAGGACGTCCAGGGCCGCCCCTTCAACACTGCTGGCGACGTGGAAGTACAACTCGGGACGACGCCATGAATCTGGGGCCTCGGCGGTCCAGTCGCAGATCTCGCGGAGAATCGCCACTTGCTCCTCATAGCCGGCGAACGAGATGCTCGCGGGGTCGAAAGGCAGAGCGTCATAGCGATCAGGAGTGTCGGGCGACTCGGCGAGTTCGACACGACGCTGGAGCAACGCAACGACCTCTGAGGCTTGGCCTGCCTTCGAGATGTTCTCGAGAGCATTGGTGATCCTGTGATCCTCGATGGTCGGACAGGTTGTGAGCTGAGCAAAGACCCGCTCCCTCAGGGGCCCCGGCACGTCGTCCCATCCCAACTGTCCGTACGTTCCGAAGCCGCGCATGACCTCTGACGCAACGGCAGCGCTGTCCTCGAACCGGATCTCCGCGAGCAGTTCGATCGCAGCAGCGGCGCTACTTGAAGCGAGAGCCTGTAGGCCCTGAGCGATCGACGTACGGACTTGAGGGTTCGGATGGCGGGCCAGCCGGGCGAGAAGTGGCGCCTCGCCCTCGAGGAGCCGAGTGCGGCCGCCGCGAATCCAGCCGAAGGAGTGCGCTACTTCTTCGTCGAGACCAGCTTCGACAAGGAGATGTGCCATCTCCATCGCAATCGGCTGACCGGCGCGTGCGAGCGTCGCCAACGCGACTGCACCGGTCCGACGAAGTGCTGACCCGGGGTCGGCAGCGAGCTGGTGGCACATCAGAATTCCGATCTGCGGCTCTTGTTCGACGAGTTCAGCAATGAGCGGATCGGGGTTCGAGCTCGGCCCCTCGCCTGAGAAGGCGGCGGCATCCGCCGCCAGCCGTTCGGTGAGAAGCCCCAGGATCTCCGAAGGTGGTCGCCTGGTGCGAAGAACATCCACGAACTCTGTCAGGCTTCGCTGACGTCGCTCAGCTGCCTCCCGATAGTCCTCCGCGGCATCGTGGTCGTCGGTCAGGTGACCCCATCCGTCGTGAACGTAGAGCGCCAGCTGCTGCACGTCGTCGTCTGGTATTGCGGCAACTGCGGCTCTCGCCGCAGCGCCGGTCGTCGTCGTGGAGTGCTCTGCGTGCCACCGAAGAGCGTGTCGGATCGCCAGCTTCACGGTTGGGTCAATCGCGGGATCCAAGGCGATCTCACCCAGCCGTTCGATTGTCCGGACGAACTGTGGCGTCCAGCCGTCCCGCTCATCTTGGGAGACTTGTCGGCCGAAGAATCCGTGCGGATAGCGGACGCCAGCCTCGATCGCCCTGATCCCCCGCGCAGCACGGTAGGGGTCGAGGCTCCGGGCCTCTGCTATCGCCAGGTCGATGACGCGCTCGCGAATGGACACAACAACGTCAGCGCGGATGAGGTACGGGCGCATCGTGAACTGGTGGCCGCTGAACGACGTGTCGTACCCCTCGGTGGCGAGAAGCTTCTCGGCGACGTCGAACGGTGACCATGGACCGGGTTGAGCCGACGCAAGCCAACGTTCAATCGCGTCAACGACCGCTTCGAGGTAGGGGAGGGGCTTTCGGTCGTCGTAGCCCGCGAGGTCTTGCAGGACTCTGAGCGGATGGTCGGAGAACTGGTTTGGTTGTCGCTCGTCGGATCGAGCCAGCTCCCAGAGAAGGTTCAGCACGGCCGGGAGGTGGTCAAAGTGGTAGGACGCGTTGCGGAGGATGCCGGGCAACTCCTCCATCACTGTCTGAGCGGTTGGTGCGTAGATGGAGTTCAGCAGACCGTCTGCCACCTCGAGTTCTTGGGTCGGATGGGTCATGGCCCAGCCGACCAGCTCGATTGCCCGTTCAGGTTGGTAATACGCGACCCGTCGGGCCGTCTTGAGGAGTTGGATGCGACCGCGGATCCCCGCATCCCGGAAGCGCTCGAAGAAGGGCTCCCAGGCTGCTTCCGACCGAGTCCCCCCAGAGGAAGTCTGCCAATCAAGGCGAGCAATGTTGACGAGCAGGTTGTCGAGCGCTGCGCCCTGGCTGGCCCCGAGTACACGGTGTACGTAGCCACTATCGAGTCCACTGCGCTCGTCGACTGCAGCGCGAGACAAGACAACGTCTCCCAGAAGGTCTGGGACGACACGAATGGCGTTGCCGCGACGAAGGAGGACGCCGGAGTCCTCTAGGCCGCGTATGTGGGGAAGTGCCCGATCAAAGGCCACCCCGGTCAATTCTTCGAGTGCTGAGCGGAACTCAGGTTGGTCAGCTCGAAATGGCTGGAGCGCGGAAATCGCATCGAGAACGGCTTGCCGAAGTGCGGCGTCGCCCGCCGCCCATCCGCTCGCGATGGCATCCTGGAAAGCGGCAAGTACGACTTCTCGAATGGACTCGTGGCTACTGATCTCATCCTGGCGGAGGCGACCGTCCCGGATGAGAACCCCGCCCAGGACAGCGACCAGAGGACAGTCTGTTGAGACGGCGGCGAGCCTCCGGCCAACCTCGTCGGGCTGTGCGTCTCCGAGTGCCTCGAGCGCTAGCTCCCGGGCCTCGTCAGGGCTCAGGTCCGAGAGTTTCCAGGTCGGCAAGTCGATGTGGTGGGCGCTGACGAGCGAGAGGTCCCTGGCGAGCGTGGTCATCCCGTGCGGACGCAGCGCGAGAAGGATCTTCGCTCCCGGTCGCCGCCGGGCAACTCCGGTCAGCAGGGCACCGATGTCCTCTCGCTCGTGTGCGTCGTCTACCACGATGACGAGTCCTGTCTGACTGGGTAGCGTCTCGAAGTGTTCGGGCCGGAGTCCGGTCGAGCGCTCCAGGAACCGGACCTCCACCCGCTCCGATTCCAGAGAGCGGGCGACCTCTCGGAGCAAGCGACTCTTGCCCAGGCCTCCCCGGCCGATCAGCAGTCCGATCCTGTCGGTGTCCGTAGTCGCAAACTCCTGAATCGAGGCCAGGACGGACTGGCGCCCGACGAGCGACCACGAGTGTTTGAACAGGTCGTTGGACTCGAGGTGGCGGTATGCCTCGTCGGTGGTGAGCCACGGCCCCGGCTCAGCAATTCCCAGGAACGGTTGACGATGTCCGGGGAAGTAGGTGTCGACAAGACGAACGGCGCGCTCAACAGGCAGCTCATGGCGGATCTTCCGAGCCAGGTCTTCCGAATCCCACAGGGCCCAACCCCGGTGGTTGCCGATCTCTTCGCGGGCACCCGGGCTCGCGACTCGCGAGAGCATCAGCACGTTCTTGTCCGCATCCACGCCGACGGCCTCGACGGCCGTACGAACGTCCGCTGGGCCGAACTGCTGGTGACGCTTGCATTGGAAGGTCCAACGACTCTGGTCCGGCCGGGTGATCAACCCGTCTATGCCGTCCTGGGTGTGACCTCGGCTCCCATAGAGGGATACGTCAGCTTCAGGATGAAGAAGTTGCATGAGATCGGCGCAGAAGCGCTCGAACACATCAGGGTGGAGCTCGTGCAACGGAAGGGTTGAAACAAGTGGCCGGACGGCGGGGTCGATTTCAGCGAGGGTGTGGCCGGCAGCATTCAACCAAGCGCCCTCGTCTGCACCGAAAAGCAGCGCCAGCGTGTGGATGTTCTCTCGGCTTGGTGTGGATCGCCCCTGTTCCCACCGGCTGACCGTCTGTTGGCCGACGACGCCCCCGAGCTGGGCAGCGAGATCTGCCTGGGTCCACCCATTCGCCTTGCGCGCTTTGCGAAGCAGGTCTCCAATGGACATACTCTCACCGTACGCACTGCATGCGTACGGAGCAACCTGTCACGTCCAGTGGCTGTCCGCCTCAGTCATGGAGTTCCCCGTTCATCCGTAGCTCCATCGCATCGGCGATCTCAGCATCGCGGCGGGCGGAGGCCTTGAGGTAGCGGAGGGATGCATCGGAGGAAGCGTGGCCCATCCGGGCCATGATTTCGCGCAACGAGGCGCCGGCCGTCGCCGCAGAAGTCCCCGCATGGTGGCGGAGGTCGTGGAAGCGGATCGACTCGTCGAGGCCGGCTGCCTTCAGCGCCTTCTTCCAGTACGGAGCGAAGTAACGATTGACCAGCGGGCTGTCCTTCACCGACGTGAACACAAGAGCGTCGGGGTCGTTGCCGACATGCTTCTCGATGTGTGCGGCGAGCATCTCGGCCACCCCGGTCGGGATGACCACTGTTCGGTGAGCGGCCGCCGACTTCGGCGGGCCGAGCGTCGGGCCTTGGCCCTTCACGAACGACAACGCTTGGTCGACCCGGAGCGAGCGGTCGTCGGTGTCGACGTGCCTTCGGGTGAGGCCGGTCAGTTCGCCGTAGCGCAGGCCGGACGTCGCACCGACCCACACGAGGGCTCGGAACCGAGGGTGAATGGCTCCGGCGATTCGCTCGATGTCGTCCCAGTCGAGCATGGGACGCTCGATCGATCGCTCGACCGCAGCGCCCTTGATGTGGACCGGGTTCGTTCGGAGCAGGCCGTCGTCGACGGCGGTGTTGAGCATCGTGCGGAACAGTCGGTAGACCTTCGCCACGGTGTTGGGGTGAAGGCCCGACTTCGACAATCGGCCGTGCCACGCCCGAACTGCCGACGGTGTGATCTTGCGCAGCTCGACGGTCTCGAACTCGTCGAGTATGTGGGCGAGCTGCGAGGCGTAGGTGTCCCGAGTGCGCGGGCGCAGGTCACGAGCCTCCAGCCATCGCTCGGCAAACACGCCGAACCGCTCCCGTCCACTCGATGGGTCGACGTGGCGACCCGACAGCAGGTCGGTCTCCATCGTCGCCAGCCATGCTCGGGCGTCGGCCTTCGTGGCGAACGTCGTGTCGGCCGGAACCTGCTTGCCGAGGTGCCAGTAGCGCGCCTGATAGCGCCCAGACGGGAGCTTCCGGATGTTGCCAAAGGGCCTGCTACTCGCCACTCGTGCCTACTGATCGCCGTTGTTCTAGGCACACTGTAGGCACGGAGCCTGGAGACGATCCAGCGTATGAAGCCCGAGACCCCTGATAAACAAGGCTTTCGGAGAGAGCGGGTGACGAGAATCGAACTCGCGTTCTCAGCTTGGGAAGCTGATGTTCTACCATTGAACTACACCCGCAGGAGCGGCTCACCGTACCCGGTCGCCGACGGCCCGGCACCTTCGAATCGGTGCGCTTCGCTAACGTCGAAACATGTTGCGTCTGCGTGGCCTGGCCGTTCTGCTCGTCGTTGCGCTGGTCGGCGCGGCGTGTGGGTCCGACTCGGGGACGGCGACCGACAACCCCACGACGACTGCGGCCGAGACGACCACCACGGCCGCCGAGACGACCACGGTCATCGCCGACGAACCCGAGACCGAAGCCGAGGCGGAGACCGACGAAGACGACGAGATCGTCGAGGAAGAGCCCGCGCAGGACAACCCTGTCGACCTCGCGGTCGAAGAGCTGCTCGTGGAGTGGCAGGAGAGCAACGGCGCACCCGGCGTGGCCATCTCGGTGCGCATGCCCGACGGCCACCACGCCTTCATGTCGAGCGGCGTCGCCGACATCGTCACCGAAGCACCCGTCTTCCCCGAGTCGTACTTCCGGATCGCCTCGATCACGAAGACGATGACGGCGGCTGTCGTGCTGCAGCTCGTCGAAGAAGGGCTCGTCGAGCTCGACGAACCGATCCAGACGTACCTTCCGGGCTGGCTCGACGGCTACCCCTACGCCGCCGACATCACGGTCCGCCAAGCGATGGATCACACCAACGGCCTGATCGAATACGCCTTCGACCCCGAGTTCTACGCCTTCGCCGGCACCCGCCTCGACCAACCGTTCGAGCCCGATGAGCTCTACGGGTTCCTCGCCGGCACCGAGCCTCTCTTCGCTCCCGGCGAGGCGTACTCGTATGAGACCGGCGGCTTCTTCGCCCTCGGCAGCGTCATCGAAGCCGTCACCGGCAACACCGCCGCCGACGAGATGCGCACCCGCATCTTCGAACCCGCCGGAGCCGAGAACATCTACCTCACCCCGCAGGAGTTCCCGCCCGAAGAGGCCATCAACGGCTACGGCCGCGAGCTCCTCTACGTCGCCGCCTTCCAGCTCATCGGCCGCACCGACGAGGAAGGCCTGACGATCAACGACGAACCCGTGGCGGCGATGAAGAGCATCCCGCAGGACGTCCTTCAATCCACCGGCTGGACCGGGGGCGGAAACGAAGCGCAGATGGAATCGGTGTCGGCGATCTTCCGGGCCCTGTTCGACGGCACGATCCTGAGCGACGAATCGATCGCGCTCATGACCGACACCGTCTTCGATGCCGACTACGGCCTCGGCTTGTCGGTCGACGTCATCGACGGCGTCACCGTTTACTCACACGGCGGAGGCGTGCCCGGCTTCCGCAGCCACGCCGCCTACCTGCCCGAGTACGACATCGCGTATGCGTTCTCGTCCAACCTGATCCCGCTCCCCGAAGGCACCGACGTCGGCGTCATCGAACGCGAGTTGATCCCCGTCCTGATCGACCTCGCCAGCTGAACCTCGGGCTCAGCTCGGCAGCGGACTCGGGCCGATCGTGAACGTGAAGGTCCGGGCGCCGACGCTCACCGTCGTTCCCGACGCGAGCGTCACCGGCTGATTCGCACGCAGCTTCGTCTTGGCTGGACGTTCACCCGGCAGGGAAACAAACGTGCCCGACGCAGAGTCCAGGTCGACGAGCTCCACATTCCATCCCACGAGATGGACTTGGAGGTGCAGCTCGTCGATACCGCCGGCTCCGTCGTCGAGACGGACCGTGGTTGCGGGTTCGCCCGCGATCTCCGCGGTCTGCGGGGTCGACGACCCGATGAGCGCGGGTCGATTGAGCGGGAGGACGGCGCCATCGTCGAACGTGATGACCCCGAGCACCGGACGCACGTCCACGGTCACCTCGGCGTCTTCGGCGGGCATCTGTCCGCAGGTGCGACAGACCTGATCGTCCACCGACGTGAGATGTCCGTCGGGGCATCGCACGCCGCGCAGCTGCGTGGTCGGAAGGACCGTCGTCGCGGTCGCATGGGGATCTCCCGCCGGATCCGCCGGCGGCTGCGGTGCCTCTGCGGGCGCGAACTGGGGGACATCGGCCGGCAGGGACGTCTCTTCGTCGACGGTGCGCTCCTGAATGCGCCCGAACAACCCGCTCGCCAACGAGGGCTCGTCGGTGGGGTCGGCCGCGAGATCGGTGTCGGATACGGGATCTGCGTCGGCCAAGAGGTCGACGGGACGCTCGTCGATCGTCGACTCGACTTCCGCAATGGTGTCTGCCGGTGCAATCGGCACGACTTCCTCGCTCACGCTGGCGACAGGCGCCGCCACGGATGCGTCGAGCAGGAACCCGCCGCCGCCCACGACGCCAGCACGGAGAATGCCGACGACGCCGTCGTCGGTCGACCCTCCCGCCATGATCTGGCTGATCTCGCCATGGAGCAAGACGTCCACCCAGGTGGTCGAATCTCGCCCGTCGAGGATCGTGTCGCGTCCGTCGATCGTTGCGACCAACTGGGTGTCGCCGAACACGAGCGCAGCCACGCCGTCTTCGGTGAGTGCGGCCATGGCGATCGAAGGATGGGCGTCGAAGCCCACATCCACGATGTCCGCGGTCAGGGTGCGAACGATCTCGGTCCATGGTGCGTCGTCGAGTGCGTCCAGCCTCGCGAGGACCGGGGCCAGATCCTCTGCATGACCGAAGGCGCAGCCGACGGCGTGGGTCAACCGCGCCACGATGCCGGCTCCCGGTGTCACGTGAATGGCCTCCCGCTGGTCGCTCACGACTCTCCTTCGCTCACCTGAATCACTTGAATCGCCAATGTCGACGGCATCTCGCGACGCGTCCGAGAATGATCAGATCGGACGATTCGGACGCGATGTGAAGGGTCGTTGCCGACTCGTTACCGAACGTTCACGTGTCGCCGCCGAGAACCTCGACCACCGCCAGCTCCGTGTCGCCCGTCCGGATCCGCTCGCCGGCAGCGATGGGCTGGCCCTCGTGCGGAGTCAGCCGATGCTTCACGCCGGAGTCGTCGATTCGCCACGTGCCGTTGTGCGACTGTCGATCGATCAACGTCGGCACCCCATCGTGCATCCGGATCTCTGCGTGAAGTCGAGACACCGACGGATCGGCAAGGATCACCGTCTCCAGCGAATCGTCGTACGCACGGTGCGAGTACGGCCACCGTCCAAGCACCAGCCCACCCCCAACCGGGATGCGGTCGCCAGCCACCTCAACGGCCAGATCGCTGGTGTCATCGGCGGGCACGGCGAATGTCGAGATCGCCGTCGAACGCACGCCGCCCTCATTGAGCGCCGGCGTATTGAGGTGGACCCGAAACCCCCCGGCCCGAATCACCCCCTCAACGAACATCCCGGACGCCTCGGCGCCGGGGTCGTCGACAACCACCGATCGCACGTCGGTCAGTTCGACCACCCGCGCGGCACCGGACCGTACGGCAACCACCTCGTCGGTCCCGTCGACGGACACCGTGTCAAAGGACCCGATTCGATGGGCGACGGCCACCATCGGTGGCGTCAACCCGAGCAGCAGGATCGCCGGGAGCTGGCGACTGGATCGGGTCCATTCGACGAGCACACCCACCGCGTCCTCGATGCTGTCCGCAACGAGCAACGGCTCGATCACGTCGTGGGCCACGTCGAGCGACTCGGCGTGCGGCAGCCACACGAGACGATCGTTCTCCCGTGCCAACCAACCCGCACCGGGCGTGACTTCAACCAGCACGTCCACCGTCCAAGTATCGGCCAGACTCTTGCGATGAAGAGAATCGGACTGCTCGGTGGCATGAGCTGGGAATCGTCGATCCTGTACGAAGAACTCATCAACACTGAGGTGCGCGAACGACTCGGTGGGGTGCATTCGGCTGACCTGATCCTCCGGAGCTACGACTTTGCGGTCATCGAGCAGCTCCAGGCCGAGGCCCGCTGGGACGAAGCGGGCGAGGTGCTCGCCGCCGACGCAACGCTGCTCCAGACGGCAGGCGCCGAAGTCATCGGCCTGTGCACCAACACGATGCACCTGGTGTCCGACGCCATCGTCGACGCCATCGACGTCGAGTTCGTCCATCTCGCTGACGCAACTGCCGCAGCGATCGCGGCTGCCGGGCTGACCACGGTCGGACTGCTCGGTACCCGCTTCACGATGGAGCAACCGTTCTATCGAGGGCGCCTCGAATCGCACGGCCTCGACGTCCTGGTCCCCGACGAACCCGATCTCACCCGCGTGCACGACGTGATCTACGAAGAACTGGTCCGGGGCGAACTCAACCGCAGCTCCCGCGAGGACTACCTCGACATCGTCGACCGGCTCACCCAACGAGGCGCCGAAGGCGTCATCGCCGGCTGCACCGAGATCGAACTGCTCGTCACCGAGGACGACGTCTTCGTTCCGTGGTTTCCCACGACGCAGATCCACGCGAGAGCCATCGTGGAGGCTGCCTTCAACTGAGTCGAACGGCCCAGATCCATCTGAGTCTCATGGCCATTCATTGCACATTTCCTTACTCAATTCGGACGGCATTCGTGCCGATTTCTCCGAGGTGGGCACCAGGGCACCGTTGGCGGGTCAGCTGAGAGGCGGGCGGCGATGGCCCCCCGTCGCGCTCCTCTGCGTCGGCTTGCTCGTCACCTACCTCATGGCGTCGTCCCAGGCTCGAGCCGCTGGGCGCGAGCAGGAGCTCATCTTCGACAACCATGCCCAAGAGGCTGTGGTCGCCCTCCAACGTGCGGCCGACTTCCGCACCAGCGAGTTCCTCTCGTCGGTCAACTTCATCTACGCCACGCACCCGTCCCCGGTGTCCGAGTTCGAAGCCTTCTTCGGCAAGGAGTCGGAGTACGCCCCAACCGGAATCGACCCGGGGGTGTTCTTCGTCGAACCCGTCCAGGGTGAGGATCTGGAGGCGCTCGTTGCACGCGAGCGCGCCCTCGGCAACGCCGACTTCGACGTGACCAGCTTCGGTCGTCCGCCCGACCGTCCACACCTGATCATCACGCGCACGGGGCGAGACGTCGCCGTCGGCGGATTCAACGTCCGGGGAATGGACATCTCGACCATGCTTGCTGCGCTCGTGCCCCAAGATCTCCCCGATGACGGGCTCCTCCTGTCAGCGCAGCGGTCCGAGACCATGCTCGGCTTCTTCTTCGCTCCTGAGCAGGCCGACGAGATCCAGAGCGAGCTCAGCGAGGTCATCATCGCGATCACGGGTGCCGTCGCCGACCCTGCGGGCGGAGACGCACCGGCGGGGTGGGCCATTCGATTCTTCAGCGCCGACATTCTGTTCGGGGCGATCGAGGAGCACGCCAGCGACGACCTCAGCGTTCGCCTCTCGGCGGATGGAATCGGCGAGCTCACGACGCTTCGCGGGAACAACATCGCTGCCGAACCCCAGGACGCCGCCCTGAGCGAGCGATACAGCATCGACACCGAAGGACTCCGCTGGTCCATCGACGTCTGGGCCGAGGACGACTTCCGTGTCGCGACCGGTGTGCTCGACCAGACCGCAACCTGGATCCTCGGCTCCATTCTCAGCGTGCTCCTCGCCCTGTTCAGCGTCTGGCGAAGCGGTCACCGGTACCAACTCGAGGCGACCGAGTTCGAACTCGAACACGCCCGCACCCTCGCCTCGACCGACGTGCTCACGGGCCTTCTCAATCGGCAGGGCCTCATGTTGGCGGTTGACCGAAGCAGCCAGGTCGAACCCGCCACGGTGTTCTTCGTCGACCTCGACGGCTTCAAGGGGATCAACGACACGCTCGGCCATGCCGAGGGCGACGCCGTCCTCAAGAGCGTCGCCGAGACCCTCCGCTCCACGTTCCGCTCACGAGACATCATCGGTCGATACGGCGGCGACGAGTTCCTCGTCTACGCCGTCGGAGTCTCCACCCAACACGTCGTCGCCGAAACCTCCGAGCGATTGGTTGCGGCCATCGATGCACTGGACGGCGACTTCACGTCGAGCGTTGGTGTGGCGACCCGCGCCACGGGCGATTCGATCGACAACGACGCCCTCATCCGTGAAGCCGACCGCGCGATGTATCGCGCAAAGCACACGGGCGGCGGACGCTTCGAGCTCGCCGTCAGCGGCTGAACGGGTCGACCCTCACCAGTTCGTGGCGATGTACTGCGTCTCGCAGAACTCGTAGATGCCCTCGCTCGCCCCCTCGCGGCCGAGGCCCGACTGCTTCATACCGCCGAAGGGTGCTGCGGGGTCGGAGACGACGCCGCGGTTCAACCCGATCATGCCGGCCTGAATCTGTTCGCTCACCCGCAGGCCCCGGGCGAGATCCCGGGTGAACACGTACCCCATCAACCCCATCTCGGTGTCGTTGGCCATCTCGATCACCTCGTCTTCGTCGGTGAAGCCGATCAGCGGAGCGACAGGTCCGAAGATCTCCTCGCACGCCACGTCGGCGCCGCGATCGACGTTGGCGAGCACGGTGGGCGGGTAGAAGAAGCCGGGTCCATCGATCGGCGCGCCACCGGTGACCACCGACGCGCCGCCGTCGACGGCAGAGCTCACGAGCCGATCGACGTTGTCGACGGCTGCCTGGTTGATGAGCGGCCCGACCTGCGCCCCCTCGGCGTGGCCCTCGGCGACCGACATCGCCGACATTGCGTCGGCGAGCTTGGCGGAGAACGTCTCCATCACCGACGTCTCGACGAAGAACCGGTTGGCGGCCGTGCAGGTCTCGGCCGAGTGCCGCATCTTGGCGGCGATCGCCCCCTCGACAGCGAGATCGAGGTCGGCGTCTGCGAAGACGATGAACGGCGCGTTCCCGCCGAGCTCCATCGCGACCTTCAGCACACGGTCGCTCGCCTGGCGAAGGAGCACGCGTCCCACCTCGGTCGAGCCGGTGAACGACACCATCCGTACCGCCGGATGCGACATTGCCGCCTGGACCGGCGCGGAGGCCGACGCTGTAGGGACGATGTTGACGAGCCCCTTGGGCAGCCCGACCTCGTGCTCGAACAGATCCGCCAGCGCCAGTGCGGTGAGCGGTGTCTCCTTGGGCGGCTTGATCACGACTGCGTTTCCCGCACCGAGCGCCGGGGCCATCTTGCGGGTGATCATCGCGGCAGGAAAGTTCCATGGCGTCACCATCAACACCACGCCGACGGGCGGGTGATGGACGATCATGCGGGCCGTGCCGGCCGGGTTGGTTCCGATCGTGCCGTGCAGCCGCACCGTCTCTTCGCTGTTCCACCGGAAGAACTCGGCGGCGTAGGCGATCTCGCCAAGTGCGTCTGCTTTGGGCTTGCCGTGTTCGGCGACGATGAGGTCGGCCAACATGTCCGCGTTGGCGACCATGACCTCGTAACAACTCCGAAGCAGTTCGGCCCGCACCCGCGGCGCCGTCGCCGCCCAGCCCGGCTGTGCTGCTGCGGCAGCGTCGCAGGCGTCGGTCATGTCGTCGACCGTGCCAGCCGCGACGGTCGCGTGGATCTCGCCGGTTGCCGGATTCAGGACGTCGATCGTTGCGCCGTCAGCGCCCGTCCGACGCTCGCCGTCGATCACCAGGTTGGTTTGCATCACCCATCTCCGTCATCGGGAACGGGGCGAGCGTACCTTCCTCGGTCAGGCGCAGCGCCACGAGATCGTCGGGACCGGGCACGCGCGGCTCCGACGGCTGTTGACGACCCCGCTTGAAGATCGAATCGCGCATCGGTTGCCTTCCGTTCCTCTTCACATCGTCAGCTACGGTCGAAACATGAAGATTTCGATGACCGTCGACTATTCGGACGATCCGCAGAAGGCTGCGGCACGGGTGAAGGCGATGGAGGACGCCGGTGTGGACCAGGTCTGGGTCGCCGAGGCGTACTCGTTCGACGCGGTGTCGACCCTCGGCTTCTTGGCCGCCCACACCGAGCGGGTCGAGCTCGTGTCCGGAATCCTGCCCGTCTACAGCCGGACCCCGACGCTCATCGCCATGACGGCGGCGACCCTCGATTCGTTGTCTGGCGGCCGTTTCGTCCTCGGGCTCGGGGCATCGGGCCCCCAGGTGATCGAAGGATGGCATGGCGTGCCGTACAACCGGCCGCTCGGGCGGACTCGTGAGGTGATCGAGATCTGCCGCAAGGTCTGGAAGCGAGAGCGACTCGAACATCAGGGCCGCAACTACCAGATGCCGCTGCCCGCAGATCAGGGCACGGGCCTCGGCAAGCCACTCAAGCTCATCAATACGCCGCTCCGGCCCGACATCCCGGTGATCATCGCGTCGATCGGGGAGAAGAACGTCGAGCTGACCGCCGAGGTCGCGAACGGGTGGTTGCCGGTGTTCTTTCATCCGGAGAAGGCGCACGCCGCATGGGGTGCGTCGCTCGAGGCGGGCATGGCCAAGCGCGACCCCGAGCTCGGACCGCTCGAGACGATCGCCGGCGGCATCGCGGCGATCACCAAGACCGAAGAGGAAGCCAAGGGAATCCTGGACTTCGGTCGGCCACAGGCCGCGCTCTACATCGGGGGCATGGGGGCGAAGTCGAAGAACTTCTACAACACGTTGTTCCGTCGGTACGGCTACGAGGAGGAAGCGGAGAAGATCCAGGATCTGTACCTCGATGGCAAGAAGGACGAGGCTGCGGCGCTGGTGCCCGACGAGTTCTTGGCGTCGATCAACCTGGTGGGGACCGAGGGGTTCATCAAGGATCGAATTGCGGCGTACAAGGAGGCGGGGGTGACGAGTCTGACGATCAACCCGCTTGGCGAGGATCGTCTGGGAACCGTCCGCCAGATCAAGGACTGGTCGAGCTGAGCTCGATCAGGATGTGGGGGTCGAGCTGAGCTCGATCAGGATGTGGGGGTCGAGCTGAGCTCGATCAGGATGTGGGGGTCGAGCTGAGCTCGATCAGGTGCCGCGCGACGGTGACGGGTTCCTGGAGGGGCCCGAAGTGGGTGAGTTCGTCGAATCGACGCAGGGTCCCGTTTGGGAGCGCGTCGGCGACGAGCGGCGCGATCTGCGCGGGGTGTTGGCCATCGCCAGACACGGCGACCACGGTCGGCGTGGTCACGGTGTCGAGCAACCCGGTGTGGATCGCTCCCGCCATGGCGAAGGTGTTGCCTTCGTGTTCGGGTGCGCACCGCAACGTGATCGACCCGTCTTCGGAGGGAGCGAAGCCGTGGGTGACGTAGTCGTGGAGCACGTCGGCGCGGAACAGCCCGAGTGGGGGTCGGGCTGCATAGCGTTCGAGCGCCTGGGCTCGTGATTCGAAGGTGGCGCGGCGGGCGCGGGCACTCAACTCGAGCGGTGTGCCTGCGGTCGGGATGCCTTCGGGGAAGATGATCGGTTCGAAGAGGAACAGCGACGTGAACGATCCGGGCAAGGAGCGTTCTGCGCCGACGAGCGCCGCGCCACCCATCGAGTGCCCGAAGCCATGTACCACGCCGTCGTGCCGCCGGCCGAGCTCGGCGCGGATGGTCGCCACGTCGGAGGCCATGTGCATCCAGTCGAAGCCGTCGTCGGTGGTCGGCGCGTCGGCTTCGCCGTGGGCCCGGAAGTCCATCGCGTAGACCCTGAAGTGGTCCGTGAGTTCGTTGGCGAACGCACGGTAGACCCGACCGAGAAATCCCGTCGCGTGCGCGATGAGGAGCACATCGCCGGTGCCGCCAAAGTCGTGGAGGGCGAGGGAGAGGTCGCCGTTGTCGACTCGTGTCGTGTGGGGCGAGGCGGGGGACGGGGTCACAGTCGCTCCCAGGTCCAGCGGAGGGGACGGTCGCCGTCGTAGGGCATCGTGCCGTGGAACGTACGTGGGTCGCCGTCGAAGACCATCGGGACGAACCATCGATCACCTTCCCACATCGGGAGTTCGGCACTCGCGCGCACGGCGGGGTCCTCATCACAGGCCTCGAGAAGCCGCCCCCGGTCGATCCACACGAGCGAGCCTTCGGGGTTTCTGTCGGGCGGCGTTCCCTCCCAGGTCGTCGCCAAGAAGACGAAGCCGAGCCACTCCTCGTTGCGGGGTCCGAAGTTGGACCACGTGATCGTGCCACGGAGCGACAGATCGGTGAGTTCGAGCTCGGCTTCTTCACGGACCTCACGGCGCACGCCTTCGCTGACGCCTTCGTCGACCTCGAGCTTGCCGCCGAGCCCGTTCACCTTGCCGTAGTGGTCGTCGTCGGGCCGAGCGTCGCGGCGAATCATCAGCACTCGGTCGGATTCGGTGTCCCAGAGATAGGCGAGGGTGCCGACGATCGGGGTGTATCGGGTCACTCAGTTCACCGCGATGTCGGTGGTCATGCCGATCGGCGCGACACCGTGCACACGGCTCGGCCGCGCGAAGAGTTCTTCCATCATCGGGACGAAGTCTTCGATTGGCAGCGTGTCGTAGTCGGGGTCGAAGCAGTTCTGGTCGTACTCGGCGCAGAACTTCACGCAGGCGTCGTAGTGCTCGTGGTCGCCGTAGACGTCGCGGGCGTTGCGGTCGCCGCCCATGTGGTGGAAGTAGTAGTAGCCCTGGAACAGGCCGTGGTGTTGCACGACCCAGTGCGTTTCGTCGTCGACGTAGGGCCGCAGCATCGCCGCGGCGGTGGCGCTGTGATTCTCCGGAGCGATCGCGTCGCCGACGTCGTGGAGCAGCGCGGCGACCACGAGGTCGAGCGACTCGTCGGCCCGAAGCGCCCGCGTCGCCGACTGGAGGGAGTGTTGGTACCGGTCGATCTGATAGCCGAGCTTGGGGCCCTCCATCACCTTCAGCAGGTTGACCATGTTCTCGACGAGCTCACCCTGCGAGTGGGCGGTGTAGTGGGCACCGAGGAACTCGTAGTCCTCCTTGGTGCCGTCTTCCATGCGGGTCCAGCTCACGTGCTCCATGCGGCCAGAGGATCCGCGATGCGGCGGGCCGTGTCAAGGCCGGTCAGAGTCCGGCCCGCTGGTCGCGGTCGACAGCGAACACGGCTGCCACCGTCACGACGGTCAGCACGCAGCTCAACGCCATGGCTTGTCCCTGCAGAACGTCGCCCGGTTGGCTGAGGAGTCGCTCGATGGCGAGGGGCACCGTCATGTGGTCGGGGTCGCGGCCGACGAACGAGGTCGCGCCGAACTCTCCGAGCCCGACCGCCAACGCGAAGCCGGCGCCAGACAGCACCGCCGATCGTGCGATCGGCGCGTCGACGGTTCGGCGGATCGTCGCGGCATCGGCGCCAAGCGTGGCGGCCGCCTCGCGCATCGCGGGATCGATGGCTCGCAGCACCGGGACGACGGCTCGCACCACGAACGGCGCACCGATCAACGCTTGTGCGAGGGGGATGATCAACCACGAGCTGCGGAGTTCGATCACGTCGTCGTCGAATGCGAGCAGCATGCCGAAACCGAGCGTGACCGCCGAGGTGCCGAGCGGCAACATCGACGCGAGGTCGGTGAGTCGGCGGCTACGGCGTGGCCCGAAGACGATCGCCATCGCCGCGCCCGCACCGATCACGGTCGCGAAGACCATGGCGAGGAGCCCGAAGGCGAGCGAGTTGAGGATCGCCCGGGCCGGGGTGACGGTGAGGAACGGCGGCCGATCCGTCAGGGATTCGAGGTGGTCGAGCCCCCACCCGTCCCCGGTCCTGAAGGCGCCTTCGAGCAGAGCGAGCATCGGCACGCACAAGAACGTGAGCGTGCCGCCGACGACGACGAGGCCGACGATTCGCTCTCTGGTCGACGCAAACGGAATCGCACGGTCGATCGCGAGGTCGTCGGGTCGATTGAGCCGTTGTCGGAGTCGCGCGTCCACCACGACGAGCGCGGCCACGGTGACGAGTTGGATGATGGACAATGCCGCAGCCGTGCCGAAGTCGGTTCGAGAAACGGCGTGGCGGAAGATCTCGGTCTCGATCGTGCGGAATCGTGTGCCGCCGAGGATGAGCACCACGCCGAAGCTCGTGAAGCTGAACAGAAACACGATGACCGTTGCCGCCGCCAGGGCCGGGCGCAGGCGGGGGAGGGTGACCCGCCACATCGCCGTGGCCGCGCCGTCGCCGAGCATGCGAGCGGCGCGTTCCTGATCGGCAGCGAGTCCGGACCAGAAGCCGCCCACGGTTCGGACCACCACCGCAACGTTGAAGAAGACGTGTGCGGCAACGATCGCGGTCAACGAGCCCTGCAGGGCGAACGGCCCGTCGGTGAGCCCGGTCCGTTCGGCGGTGGCCAACATCGCGCTGGCGACGACGATGGTCGGCAGCACGAACGGGACGGTCACGAAGGCGCGGATCGCGCGACGTCCACGAAATCTGCGGTTGGCCAGCAGGGCGGACAACGGCAGGGCGAGGAACAGTGTCGCCATCGTCGAGAGGACGGCCTGGGTGATCGTGAACGTGATGGCGCGGCGGGTCGCTCGGGTCGTCAGCGGCCCGTCGGCCAGATCGATGCCTTCACGAATGCCCCGAACGAGGAGTTCGAGGACCGGCCATCCGTAGAGAACGAGGAGCGCGGCGAGCGGTGCGTACCACGCCCAGCGGGTCAGCCGAGCACGATGTCGTTCCACCGCTGGGTCCAGTCGTCGCGGTTCGCTTCGATCACGGCCGGATCCATCGTGAGGGCGTCGTCGACCAGTGGCCCGAATTCGACGAATGCCTCGGGGAGCTCGGCATCTCCGTTGGCGGGGTACACGAACATGTTGAGCGGAATGTCCTCTTGGAAGGTCGTGCCCAACATGAAGTCGATCAGCGCTGCTGCGGCTTCGGGGTGTTCGGTGCCTCGCAGGATCCCGGCGAATTCGATCTGTCGGAAGCAGCTCTCGTCGAGCACCCCGGTCGGGGGCGCGTCGACCGGGGGGTCGGCGAACAAGAATTCGGCCGGAGGACTGGAGGCATAGGACGTCACGATCGAACGGGCCCCGCCGCCCGCCGTGAATTCGCCGTAGTAGGCATCGCTCCAACCAGCGGTGATCGCCACGTCGTTGGCCACGAGGTCACGCCAGTAGTCCTCCCAGCCGTCCTCGCCGAACGTCGCGATCGACGCGAGCAGGAAGGCAAAGCCGGGCGAGGACGTCTCGGGATTCATCGTGGCGAACTGGCCGGCGTTCGAGCTGTCGGCCAGGTCGGCGAGCGAGGTCGGTGCCGAGCCGGGCAGCGCGTCGGTCCAGTAGTTCACGCACACGTCGCCGAAGTCGATCGGCGTCACCCGGTGGTGGGGGTCGAGTTCGAGGGCGTCGTCGACCGAGTCGAGGAGTCCGGATTCATAGGGAGTGAACAGGTCGGCCTCGAGACCTCGGCACAAGAAGGCGTTGTCGATTCCGAAGAGCACGTCGGCCGTCGGGTTTCCTGCCGTGAGCACGGCGGAGCTCACGACCTGGCCGGCGTCGCCTGCGGCGACCTGTTCGACCGTGATCCCGGTCTCGGCAGTGAAGGCTTCGAGGGTGCCTTCGGAGACGAAAAACGAGTCGTGGGTGGCGAGACGAAGCGTCGTGCCAGAGAGATCGGCATCGCCGGCTTCGACGGCGTCGAGGTTCGGGTCGTCGAAACACGCCTCCGACGCGGCGAAGTCATCGCCGGAACCGCAGGCTGCGGCGAGCAGCGCGACGACGAGGACGATCAACGCCGAACGACGTCGCGAATGAGTGGTGTGCATGGTGGCTCCCTCCGCTGGCATTACCCAGATCAGGTTCGGTCGGGTCGGTGGGCGGGCCCACCCTCTCAGCCCGTCCATCACACGAGCTCCCCGGGGTTGTGGGGTCGATGTTATCGCTACAGATGTGGGGCGCATTGCCGACGTCACAACCATGACTTCGATCGAGGATCGATAGTGGGAAGACGGATCCGGATCGGCCTGTTGCCGGTCGGTGCGACGGCCATCGTCGGCTTCTTCGCGATCTTCCATGCCCGGAACACGGCGATCCCCTACGACCCGTTCGGGACCGAACGGGTGTGGTGGACCGCGGCGTATCTGCTCGTGTTCGTGGCGGCGGCGTACGGCTTTGGTCTGCCGGACATGGCCCGCACCCGGCTCGGTGCGGCGGGTGCGGCGGTGGCGTCGGTCGCGGCCGCGACGGTGTTCGTGTCGCTCGCGCAGCTCGCGCTCTCTTCGCCTCTGCTGCCCCGCATGGTGGTGGGCGGATCGTCGCTGGCGCTGATCCCCTTTGCCCTGTTGTGCTGGCGGATCCAGGTCGACGTGAATGCGGCGGTGACACCGAACGTCTATGTGGTCGCCGATCCCGATGCCGCCGCGGCACTGCACACGGATCTCGACGACGCCGGCGCGGCGGTGCTCGTTGGACGGACCACTCCTGACGACCTCGTCGATCTCGGCGTGGGCGGCCTGCGCCGGGCCTTCGACGCCGCAGGCGCGGACATGTTGGTCATCGATGCACACGCGCTCGCCCGCGAAGCGATCCTCGAGCAGATTTGGGCGTTGCACGCCGACGGCGTCCGGATCCGCACGCTGTCGTCCTTCTCTGAAGAGCGGTTGGGCAAGATCCCGGTGCTCGAGATGCAGGCGCTGTCGCTGCTCTTCGACGTGGGCGAGCTGCACCGTCGGCGGTATGCCCGGATGTCTCGATTGCTCGACCTCGCCGCAGCGATCGTGCTGCTTCCCCTGCTGGGTGTGTGTGCCGTGCTGATCTGGACGGTCAACCACGTCGGCAACAAGGGGCCGCTCTTCTACACCCAACCGCGCATCGGCAAGGGTGGCGAGGAGTTTCGGATCATCAAGTTTCGCTCGATGGTGGAGGGCAAGCCGTCGGTGTGGACCGCCGAGGGCGACGACCGCATCACCCCGGTGGGGCAGCTGCTCCGCCGCTCCCACCTCGACGAGCTCCCGCAGGTGTGGAACATCGTCCGTGGCGACTGCTCGATCGTCGGGCCGCGACCCGAGCAACCGATGTACGTCGAACAGCTCCGAGACAAGATTCCGTTCTACGACGTGCGGCATCGAATCCGCCCGGGCCTGACCGGGTGGGCGCAGACCAACTACGGCTACGGCGCCGACGAGGCGGATGCGCTCGAGAAGCTCCAGTACGACCTGTACTACCTGCGCCACCAGTCGCTGTCGCTCGACATCCGGATCCTGGTCCGAACCATCCGAACGCTCATCTTGTCGCCGGGTCGCTGACCGATCCTCAGCGGTCGCGCACGAACTTGACCATCGTCGCTTCGAAGACCTCGAGATCGGCCAACACCACCGTCGGTCGATAGCCGTCCAGATGCCCGTCGATACTCGTATGTGAGATCCACACGAGGCGTTCGACATCGTGTTGGGCGAGGAGCTCGGCGAGCGCCGCCTGGTCATCACGGGGGCCCGCGCTGAGCCACTTCCGTTCGAGCGCCAGCTCTCCGAGCTCGCGGGCACGTGACGAGTTGTGCCAGACGACGATGTCGTCGGGCGAGGTGCGTTCTTCGATCGTGGCGGCGACCTCGCCGATGGCGTTCGTGCGTTCGACCGTGTTCCAGACGCCGACGCCGGTCACGCCGACCGCACACGCCACGACGAGGACCGTGATCGACCTCGACCGAGACGACAGCCACGACAGGCCGAGCACGGTCAGCACCAGGCCGGTCGGGAGGAGGTATCGCCCTCCCCATTGGGGAAGCGCTCCGGAGGGAAACGCGGTCGCCAGCACCAGCGGAAGGGGCGCCACCCCGAGCCCGAGGATCAGCCATCGGGACTGATGAAGGCCACCGACGAGACCGAAGACTGCGGCGGGTGCAGCGATGGCGAGTCCGGGCACGAAACCGGGTCCGGTGAAGACGAACAGGACGCCGAAGACGAACCAGACCGCGCCCATGGTGAGCGCAGGTCGTTCGACGTCAGCGTCTCGGACGAGCGCGACCGCGACGACGGTCGCGGTCGAGACGAGCGCGACTGCCATGACGAGGACGACGGTGGCCCACGACGCTCGTGGGATCACGGTCGTCGCGATGGCCGAAAGGAGCCGGTCGACCGGTGCCGTTCCGCTCTCACTGATCGTTCCGCTGCCACGGTCGAGTCGAGCGATTCCTCCGAGCTGAGCCACCTCCGCTGCGGTGTGTGCGGCGAGGGGGACGACGGTCGCCGCGAGCATGGCCAGGCCCCGCCCCGCGGCCGCCGAGATCTCCCGTCGAGGTGCGAGCACGCTGACCAGCACGATTCCGGCAACGAAGCCATACACGAGGGCTTCTTGGCGCATCGTCGCGGCGAGCCCGTACGCAAGACCGGCCACGATCGGCCCAGACCATGGTCGGGTCTGATCGAGGGAGTCGTGCACGCCGAGCATCCCGGCCACCATCAGCGCGAGCCCCCAAGAGTGCTCCCAGAAGTCGAGGGCGTAGATCGTGGCCGGGGAGGCCAACCCGACCACCCACGTCGACAGCGCGCCCGATGACGTCGGGTCGAGGCGTCGATGCAATGCGCCGGCCATCAGTGCCGCGGTGACCGATCCGAGCATCGGGATCAGCAGCGCCAGTCGTGGCCCGCCGAGCGCCCAGAGGGGCCGGGCCGCGTGCAGCATCGTCAACGACGTCGAGTTGATCCACGTGCCGTTCGAGGTGTTGGACGTGAACGAGAACGGGTGATGTCGCCCCGTCGGATCATGTTCCTCGAACCAGTAGCCGATGTCGGGATCCCAATCGCCGCCGTCGACCATCGCCGCGACGCTGATCGTCTTTCCGCCGACGTCGGTCGACAGATGGCCCGCCGGGTCGAGGAGCATCGACACGAGTCCGTAGGCCGCGAGCAGCACCAGCGCGATGACGGCCGGCCGCTCGAGAGCGCCGCCGGGTTCACCCATGTTCGGATCCGCGGTCTTCGGACGTGGCGAGTCGATGCACGGTGCGTCCCCGTGACTCGAAGCCCTCGTCGAGCTGCTCGATCTCGATGTAGCCGGGGAACGTTCGGTGCTCCGACGACTGGTTCGTCACGAGAAAGAACTCGTCGACCCCCTCAGCCCGGAGCAGGTCGCCGAGCACTCGCCGGTCCTCGTCGGTTCCGGCGCTCAGCCAACGCTGGTCGAGCGACCGTTCGCCGAACTCGCGGCTGAAATGGGGGTTCCGCCAAACGACGACGGAGTCGTTCGATGCCTCGAGGAACGCGTCGAGCTCGGCCCCGGCGCTCCGCGACCGATCGACGACGAACACGGCACCGACGAGCGTCACCATGACGGCGATTGCCGCGACCGCCCGGAAGAGTTGTGGCGACCGCGCCCGAAGCCACGCATGGCCGAGGACGGTGAGGATGATGCCCGGCGTCAGGAGGTAGCGGCCGCCCCATTGCACGAGCAACCCGTCGGTGAAGGCGGTGGCGAGGACGAGCGGGATCGGGGCGAGACCGAGCGCCAGAACGAGCCATCTCCGCTGGTCGAGTCCGCCGACGATGCCGAAGAGGGCAAAGGGCATTGCGACGAAGAGCCCCGGCACGAACGTGAAGCCGAGTTGGAGACTCAGCAGCCACCAGAGTGCCCAGCTCGCCGCGAGGCCGATCAGGATCGGCCGAATCGTCTCGTCGCCACGATCCGGCGACCGACGGGCCCACAGCGCAGCTGCACCGAAGGCGAGGACGATTGCCCCGCTCGAGACGACGGCGATCGGATGAAGGCTGCCGAAGGCGCTCGCAAGCTGGGTGAATGCCGCGACCAGCCGCTCGCTCGCGCCGGACCCTGCCGTCTCGAGCGTGGCCGTACTCCGCGCTGTCCGACCGAGCTCACCGAGCACGTGTTGTTCGAGGATCGTGTGGGCGCCGATCGGCGCGAGGGCGCCCACGATCATCGCTACGCCCGACGGGACGAGCGCACCCAAAGTTTGGCGCCCGCGCCATCCGACGACCGCGAGCGCGCAGCCGGCGACGAAGCCGGAGATCAGTGCTTCTTGTCGCATCGTTGCGGCCAGGCCGAAGCACAGGCCGGCGAGGAGCGGTTCTCGGAGCCGCCACCGCTTCGTACTATCGAGTGTCAGGACTGCTCCGGCCGTCATCGCAGCGGCGGCGATCGAGTGCTCCCAGAAGTCGAGCCCGTACAGGAGCAGCGGCGAGCCGACACCGACGAGGAGGATGACCTCGTGTGCGCGGTCGGGACCGGCGATACGCCGATGCAACGCGGCCGCGGCGAGCGCCGCCAGCAGCGTCCCGATCAGCGGAAGCAGGATTGCCGCTCGGACGCCGCCGATCGCCCACAGAGGCCGTGCGGCGTACAACATCGTGAGCGACGTCGTATTGATCCACGTGCCGTTCGTGGTTTGGCGAGATTTCGCAATCGGATGAAACCGGCCCTCGGGATCCTGGGCCTCGAACCAGTACCCGATGTCGGGGTCCCAGCCGCCACCGGCGTCCATTGCGGCCATGCTGGCGGTCTTGCCGCCGACGTCGGTCAGAAGATGGGCCTGAGGGTTGATCGTGAGGAGTCCAATCACCAGCACCACCAGGACGGCGCCGATCGACTGCACCACACGGCTCGGGGCTCTCGACAGCTCCGACGGAGGCGACGCGGCGGAGTCGGGGCGCGGCTCCACACGCGAATCGAGCGACATCGTTGCCAATCGGCCCGCATGTGCGGAGTGTGAGAGGCACGAGACGCAATACTCGTGCATGGCCCGCGCCAAAAAACCCGCAACCACCTCGCTCGCATCCGACCCGGTGCACGTGCTGTTCGCCTCGGCCGAGGCGGCTCCGGTGGCCCGCGTCGGCGGTCTCGCCGAGGCTTCGGCAGGGCTGATCCGATCGCTTCGGACGCGCGACGACGTTCGCCTCGATGTCGTGCTCCCCGACTACGGCGACGTCGTCTTGGACGACGAGTCGACGTCCACGTTGCCGGGCGTGTCGTGGACCGGTCCGTTGACGGTCCGAACGGGCCAGGCGGACCAGCTTGGCCGGGTGTCGCTGATCGGCTGGGAAGCAATGCATCGGCCGCATCCCTACGTCGACGAGACCGGACTGGGGTGGGAGGACAACGCCGATCGCTTCTTCGGCTTCTCGGCCGGCGTCGCCCAACTCGCCGAAGCGCTCGATCCCCACGTGGTCCACTGCAACGACTGGCACACGGCGATGACCCTGGCGTGGAGCGAGCGACCCTCGGTCTACACGATCCACACGCTCGGCTACCAGGGTCAGGCCGACATCGGCTGGCTTCGGGAGATCACCACCGACCGGGCATCCGCGTTCGATCGCTGGGGAGAACTGAACCCTGCTGCGGGTGCGATACGACTCGCCGACCGGGTGATCGCGGTCAGTCCGAACTACGCGCAGGAGATCCTCGACCCGGCCCGGTCGGCGGGCCTTCACGGCGTCCTGTCGGGACGTGGCGAGGACCTTGTGGGGATTCGCAACGGCATCGACGTCTCGCTTTGGAATCCCGCCGACGACCCCCATCTGCACGTCGGCTACGGACCCACCTCCCTCGCCGACAAAGCGGAGGCCAAGCACGAGTTGTGCGCCGAGCTCGGCTGGGAGGACGTGGAGTCGCCCGTCATCGGCGTGGTCACCCGTCTCGTCGAACAAAAAGGGCTCGACCTGTTGCTCGGGCTGATTCCGTATCTCGACCGGGCTGGGGCTCGGATCGCGCTGCTGGGATCGGGGGAGGAGCGGCTGTCACTCTGGGCCCGGGACCTGTCGACCCGATCGCCGGAGCAGCTCGCGTTCGTCGAGGGTTACGACGTCGCGCTCGCCCATCGGATCTTCGCTGGCGCCGACCTCTTCGCCATGCCGAGCCGCTTCGAACCGTGCGGCCTCGCCCAGATGCAGTCGATGGCCTACGGAACGATCCCGGTGGTCACCCCCGTCGGTGGTCTGGTCGACACCGTCATCGACGCCGACGCTGACCCCGATGCGGGCAACGGTTTCGTGGCCGTCACCGTGGACGGCGTCGGCATGCTCGACGCGATCCACCGTGCGCTGCGAGCGTGGCACGACACGCGTCGGCGGGCTCGCCTGCAGAAGCGAGGGATGAAGACGGATTGGTCGTGGGATCAGCCCACCGAGCAGCACGTCGAGATCTATCGGAGCGTTCGTTCAGATTCGGCCGTCGAGTAGCTCGTCGCCGCGCGGCGCATCCGGGTCTGACCACGGCGGGACGAGCCGTGGCTCTCGAGCGGTGGTGAAACTGTCTCGATCGAGGGCGAGGTTGGGCGAATAGGCCGGATCATCGCCGAGCACGGGAGCCCAGCGTTCGAGGCAGCGGTCGACCTCGGCGTTGAATCGAGCGACCTTTGCGGGGTCGTCCTCGCTGCCGCGGCTCACGCTTTCGTGGTGATACAGCAGTGCGTGTGGTGTCCACAGGATCCGCTGCCCGAGTTCGTGGCGCACCCGCAGGCAGTAGTCGATGTCGTTGAACGCGACGGCGAGCTCCTCGTCGAGTCCACCGAGCTGATCCCAGGTGTCGCGTCGGGTCAAGAGGCAGGCGCCCGTGACCGCGCCGACTTCGTGGGTCATGGTGAGCCGCGAGAAGTAGCCGTACTCGTCTCGTCCGAGCAGATGGTGGCCGTGCCCCGCGAAGCCGCCAAGACCGAGGACGACTCCTGCGTGCTGGATCGTGTCGTCGGGGTAGAGGAGCTTCGCACCGACGGCACCGATTCCGGGTTGCCCGATCCAGCGAACCATCTCGGTCAACCAGCGAGGGTCGATGACTTCGGTGTCGTTGTTCAACAGCAGCAGAAGATCGCCGTGCGCCGCGGCCGCGCCGGTGTTGTTGATTGTCGAGTAGTTGAACGCGCCGGGCGCACGGATCACGCGGTGATCGAGGCCGTTGTCGAACGCGTCGAACCACTCCAGCGTCTCGGGGTTCTCCGAGTCGTTATCGATGATGAGGATCTCGAACGCCGGCCACGTGGTGCGGAGAACGCTCTCGACGCATTGTTGGACGAGATCCAGTCGGTCGCGGGTTGGGATCAGGATCGACACCATCGGGACGTCGTCGAGCGGGGGAGTGCATCGATACGTCGTCGGAGCCGCGGCGACGTCGATCTCCCATCCCGGGCCGAGTCGATCTCGGAGCGCCTCGATCGACGCTGTCTCGGTGTAGGTCTTCTCCCCCGGAGCGAGCGCGGTCGACCCCGCGGTGGCCCGCCAGTGGTAGAGCACGTGCGGGACGTGCACGATCCGGTCGGCGTCCACGAGCGCGGTGACCCGCAGGAGGAGATCGTGGTCCTGCGAGCCGTCGGTGCCGGGGCGCATCCGTCCGACGTCGTCGACGAGTCGTCGACGAATCGCCGTCAGGTGGGAGCAATAGTTCTGGCCCAAGAGCAGCTCGGGGTTCCACGACGGCTTGAAGTGCGGGTCGAAGTGCCGTCCGAGGGCATCGACCTTGTCCTCGTCGGTGTAGAGGACGTCGGCATCGGGCGCGTCGAGCGCAAGGAGCGCCAGAGCATGGGGTGCGAGCAGGTCGTCGTGATCCATGAACGCCACCCACTCGCCGCTCGCGAGTTCGAGGGCGTCATTGGTGGCCGCAACGATGTGTCCGTTGGTGGGCCGGCGTCGGACGATGACGCGCGGATCTCGCGCCGCCGCGTCGAGAACGGCGTGCACCGCCGGATCCTCCGACCCATCATCGACGATGCAGAGCTGCCAGCGACCGTGGATCTGGGTCTGAACCGACTCGATCGCCTCCTGAAGTCCGGTCGGTTCTGGATCGTGGACCGGCATCACGATCGAGAACGACGGTCCTCCGCCCGGGAGCGCGTCGAGGGCCGCTCGGAGTCGAGCGATGTCCTCGTCGTAGAGGATCGCGTTGCGGGCCCGCCACGTCGGGTAGTCCACGGCATCGCCAGCCCGCCGCTGCTGAAGGTGGTCGTAGGCCACCGCGATCTCTTCGATCGCCGCACGCGCCCCCCGGGCGTTCGTTGCTCCTCGGAGCCGGCCGAGCAGATCCCGTCCGTCGGTGGTGCCGCCAACGCTCGACGCGGCGACATCCGCTGCCATCATCGACGCCGCGATCGCCTGCGGAAGAGGCCGGAGATTGATCGCCTCGCATCGGACGGTTCCTGACCATGGCGACAGTTCGACTTCGATCCGTGCGGTTCCCTCAGGGACGTGCACGACCCGCGCCCGGCGGCCGCCGATCCGCGGAAGGCTGCGGCGGCTCAGCGCCGTCGATCCCGATTCCGGCAGAAACCGTACGGCGACGGCGTCATCGCCTCCCGAGTCGGCCGGCTCCACCTCGACGGGCCGGAGGTCCAGGTGCACGAGATACCAGCCCGATTCGGGGGCGGGTCCGACGACCGCCAGCATGGGCCGCCCGCCGGTGATCCGCCAGACCGCCGGCGTTTCGGGCACGACATCGCGCCGACCCTCCAACACGAACTGCACGATTCGATCGTACGCGGTCCTTCAGGACACGGCTGCGTCCGCCGACGATGCCCAAGACGAAGTCACTATGGAGGACACGGGAATCCGTCACCATCTCGCCCGGTTCTCCAAACCACTTCACATCACTCTCACCCCGCCCTTACGAATCGGCGCAATACTCACGACCAGTCACCACTCGGTGGCATCGGAGGGACGGACGAGGAAGGAACCCCCCATGTGGGACAAGCCCACCGAATCGGATGACATCGCCGGACCCGGACCGAGCGCGTCGCCCGAGAACCCATTCGAGGTGCCGTCGGCGCCTGCACCCGCGCCGGTCGCCCGGCCGGCTGCACCGACCTTTCCGGCAGCGGCGGAGCCCGCGCCGGACCCGACCGAACGCCTCTCGATCGCCCGTCCCGCACCGGCGCCGCCAGCGGCCCCGGAAACGACG
This sequence comes from Acidimicrobiales bacterium, assembly GCA_020629635.1. GTDB lineage: Bacteria > Actinomycetota > Acidimicrobiia > Acidimicrobiales > SHLQ01 > SHLQ01. The sequence goes on from JAHDCX010000002.1 coordinate 235,121, forward strand.
CCGATCACACGGGCGATGCCGGCTCCACGGACATCGCCGCAGTCGCAGCCCGCGCCATCGCCGTCACCCTTTGCCCTGCGGACCGAGGCGCCCCGGCTTCCCCCGGCGCTGCCCTCCTCGGTCGTCGCCCCGCCGGCCACGAAGCCGTTGCTGAGTCCACCATCGGCTTCGCCGACTCCGGCCGGTGATCGGCGCCCGACGCCGTCACTCACCGGGCCTGCCTCTGCGACGGCTGCCTCGACACCTCCGGAACCGGCCAAACGACCCCGTCGGTGGCCATGGCTGATGCTTGCGCTCGCGACGGTTGCGGCATCGGGGTTGACGGCCTGGCTGGTGGCCACCAACGTCCAGAACGATGGAGCCGGCGAGGTCGCTGCGGTCACGGTGGACGATCCGACCTCGGCTGCCGCCCCGCAAACGGCAGAGATCACCTCGGACTCGGTTGCGAGCGCCCCTGTGGACACCGCGTTGTCGGCCGAGATCTTCGAGAACGAACCCTTTGCGGTCGCTGCTGCCAAGATCCGGCCCTCGGTCGTGCAGTTGCAGCTCGCCAACGGCCTCGGCACCGGGGTCATCATCGATGCAGACGGCACAATTCTCACCGCGGCGCATGTCGTGGGGAACGCGTCAGATGTCCGGGTCACCTTCTTTGACGGGTCATCGGTGGACGGCGTGGTCGTCGGCACCCACGAGCCGACCGACGTTGCCGTCGTCCGGGTCGATCCGGGCGGCCGCCAGCTCGTTCCCGCACCGCTCGCAGACGGCGACAACGTGCAGGTGGGCCAGTTCGCCGTGGCTGTCGGCTCCCCGTTCGGCTTCGACCAGACGGTCACGGCGGGGATCATCAGTGCCGTCGATCGTGTGGTCAACACGGTCTCGATGGTGCAGACCGACGCTCCGATCAACCCCGGCAACTCGGGTGGGCCCCTCATCAACCTGCAGGGTGAGGTCGTCGGAATCAACGATCTGATCTTCACCGAAGACGGCGACAGCTCCGGCGTCGGCTTCGCCATCTCGATCGATCTGGCGATGATCGTCGCCGACCAGCTGATCAGCGGCGAAGACGTGCAACTCGCCCGGCTTGGAGTCGAGACCACGCAGCCGTCCAACGGCTCGGCAGGAGCACAGATCTCCCAGGTCTTCGCCAACACCGCAGCCGAATCATCGGGTCTCGAGGTCGGCGACATCGTCACGAGCGTGAACGGTGACGCCACTCGAGGCTCCGGCGAGTTGCGGGCGCAGGTGATCGACAATCCGCCGGGTACGCCGCTCACCCTGACCGTCGTTCGTGACGGTCAGCCGATCAGCATCGACGTCACGCTCGGCGCCACCGGCTGATCGCCGGGTTCTTCTCCGAGAACTCCCCGGAGGTCGGGTCGGTCAGGTGATTGGCCCGGTCTTCGCGAGTTCTTCCAGGCGTGACCAGATCTCGTCGAGCTTGCCGTCGGCGTCCTTCGTCTTCGGCAGCCGATGCTCGGGCCGTCGGCCACGGTCGAGCCAGAAGCCGCCATTGCCGAGTTCGCTCGTCGGCTCGGTGGCGAGCCACGCCAGGGTGTCGGCCCCTTCCTCGGGCGTACGCAACAATGGCGCCATCACCGTGTCGAACGCGGGGAGCGCGTCCGCAACACCTGGAGTCGCTGCCCAGCCGGGATGCATCGTGAAGATCGAGATGCCCTGGGGTTCGAGGATCTCCTGCCAGCGTCGACTCGTCACGAGCTGGATGCGCTTCGCCCGGGCGTAGGCCTTCGTGCCGGTGTAGTCCTTCTCGTTCTGGAGGTCGGAGAGCGAGATGCCCTGCGAGTAGAGACCGCCAGAGGCCATCGTGATGATTCGGGGGTCTGATCCCTTCGCCAGCGATGGCCGAAGCGCCTCGGTGAGCGCAAACGGGCCGACGACATGGGTGGCAAGGGTGATCTCGATGCCGTCGACGGACTCCTGTCGCTCCTCCAGGAGCGCGCCAGCGTTGTGAACGAGCACGTCGATCGGGGGTCCGGCGAGAAGCCGTTCGGCAAGCGCCGCCACCGACTCCAAGGACGACATGTCGCCGATTTCGAGCGTCGCCGAGCCCGACGCATCGAGTGCATTGAGCTCGTCGACAGCTGCCTGGCCGCGTGCCTCGTTGCGGGCCACCACGACGACGTCGGCGCCGGCAACAACCAGGAGCTCAGCTCCGGCGCGACCGAGGCCCGAGTTCGCCCCGGTGATCACGATGCGCCGCCCGGAGGCGTCGGCGATCGGGGCCCAATCGAAGAGTCTGCGCCGGACGGCGGGTCCGATGCGGCTGAAGCTCGGCAGCACCAGCGCCTCCAACGCCGTGTCGGTGACGGAACGAAGCGTGTCGACGACCATGCACCCGAGTATCGATGGCGTGCCGCGTGGGCGTCGGCCCCATCGAGCAGATCGCGCGATGTTTGTTCGTCGATGTGGAGTCCCACGCGACCAGCGGTAGATTGGGATGCTGCTCATCGACGAGGATCGAACCCATGTCACGCGTCTGCCAAGTCACCGGAAAGAAGCCGTCGTTCGGTAAGAACGTGTCGCACTCGCACCGTCGCACGAACCGACGCTGGGATCCCAACATTCAGAAGAAGCGGTACTACCTGCCGTCTGAGAAGAAGTGGATCACCCTCACCGTCTCGACGAAGGGCATCAAGACGATCGACAAGCGCGGCATCGAGAGCGTCGTTGCCGACATGCGTCGGAAGGGACAGCGGATCTGATGGCCAGCGACAAGCGCCCAATCATCAAGCTGCGGTCGACTGCCGGTACCGGCTACCAGTACTGGACGACCAAGAACAAGACAAACACCCGCGAGCGGATCGAGCTCAAGAAGTACGATCCCGTCGCTCGCAAGCACGTCGTCTTCCGCGAAGAGCGCTGATCTCACGGCCGGTCCCAAACCGGCCGCTACCCGCCCCCAAGCCACCTCAGGCCGCAATCTGACGCGTCCTCGCAGCCGCGTTGCTCCCAGCGAAGCTGCAGCACGAGTCGGTTCTCACACCTGAGTGACGCTGAGGCGACTGGTCGATCGGTCAGTCACGTTGGTGTCTGACCCCAACGTGACTGAGGGTTTGTCAGCCGCTGATCAGGAACTCGATGCGGCGGTTGAGCGCCTTGCCTTCACGGGTCTCGTTGCTCGCAACCGGGAGGTCGGCCCCGTAGCCGACAGCCTCGAGGCGATCCGGCTCGACCCCGACCGTGACGAGAGCGGCCTTCACGGCATCGGCTCTCGCCTGCGACAGCAGCGTGTTGGCTTCGGGGTCACCGTCGGAGTCGGTGTGTCCACCGATCTCGATCTCGATCAGCGGGTTGTCGATGAGCATGGTGCCCACATCGACGATCGTGCTCTGGGACCCCTCGGTCAGGTCCGGACTACCCGTCTCGAACGTGATCGGGTTTCGGGCGGCGATCGAGGACAGCTGTGCCTGCAAGAGCAGGTCGTTTCGTGAAACCGCCGAACCGCCGACCGGACCAGACGCAACGGTCTCTTCGCCTTCGAACTCGGGGAACTCCGGCTCACCGACATAGGTGAGGTTGTTGACCACGAAGGCCACGTCGGCGATCGAGTTGGCGACCGCATTCGCAGCGACGACGTCGGCACGGGTGGGGAGCTCGCCGGTCAGCGTGACGGTCCGCCCATCGCTCGTCACGACGACTTCGCTGTAGCCGGCCCGGGTCAACGCGGGGCTCACGATGGCGGTCAGATCGCTTCGGGTCTCATCGGCGGAGACCTCGTCGGTGCTCGCTCCCTGCCCGATCACCCAGAGCAGAACGAGTACGGCAAGTACGACCCCGGCGATGGCGATGGTGCCGATCGGGAGGTCGGGCCCCCGCCGGGAGGGACCACTTGTTTGGTAGCGCGGCGAGTATCCGAGAGAAGGGCGGGCGTTCATCGTTCGATCAGGGGTGGCACCAGCGGCTGGGCCGCAGATGAGAGACTGTAAATGATGGCCCAGATCGCACAGTCAGACGAATCGACAGACATCGAAGATCTCGACCCCGAGGTCCTCGAGGCGCTGCCCGATGACATCCGCCAAGAAATCATCGACGGCGTCCGGGACCAGATCCCCACCGACGTGGTCGAACAGCTCCCCGACTCGGTCGCAGACAAGGTGCCCGACACCCTCGTCGAGGCCGCGTCGATGAGCCCCGGATTGACCGCAGTCGTCGTGCTGATCGGACTCGCCGCGCTCGGCGGAGCGGTCTGGGGAGCCATCAAGGGGTTCCTCAAGGTCGCGGTCATCCTCGGCGTCGTCGCCGCCGTCGCCTGGTTTTTCTTTTTCAGCGGTCGCTGAGTCAGCGGCGAATGCCTTCGCACGACTCGTACGTGTCGTCGTAGGCGCTCGAGGCGGTCACCGCCTCGCCGAAGCAAACGTCTCGACCGCCGCCGCCCAGAAGGGTGTCGAGACGATCGCCGCCGATGAGCGTGTCTCGACCGGCATTGCCGACCACCGCGTCGCGGCCGGTCTCTCCCATGATCGTGTCGTCTCCGGGACCGCCCCGCAGCCGATCCCGATTGGCCCCACCGGCGATCGCGTCGTCGCCCCGGCCGCCGTTGACGATGTCGTCGCCACCACCGGCGCAGATGACGTCGTTGCCGCCCAAAGCGTTGATCAGGTCGTCACCGCCGAGCGACACGATGACATCGTCACCGTTCGTGCCCTGGATACGGTCCCGGCCTTCGGTGCCGACGATCGTGGCGGTCCGGCCCATGCACTGATGGGTCACGGCGGTTGGTGAGGTGGGACGTGCGGCGTCGGCGGAGAAAGCGACGAACTCCCAGCGTCGATCGACGGCCTGCCCATCGACGCGAATGTTTCGCACCGTCACGACATAGCGGACGTCGCTCCCGCGGTCGGGCGTGATGCCCACGGGCTCCCAGCCGAGCGTGTTGTCGCCGAATCCGTTCGAGACCGGCAGCAGGCGGACGTCGACCGCCTGACCATTCTCGGTCATCGAAACCGATGCGTTCGAGAAGTCCGCTCCGGCATGGGACAGCGACCACCGGGGAAAGACGGCGTCTGCTGGGACATAGCCGGGCGGCGGCCAAGACACCCACTGGTTGGTGGCGGGCCGTGCGCCGATGCCGTCGAACAGTGCGATGGCCGATGCACTCGACGTGTTGCCGATACCGACACGCTCGAGCGCGGGATACAACAGCCAACGGCGATGGCCGAGGGCCACGTTCGACGCGCCGGGATCTTCGATCTGACCCATGACGCCCCGAGCGCCCGCGACGCCGAGCGTCAGATTGCTGGATCCGGCGGCGTCCGCGCCTGCCTGACTCCAACACGGCCAGGATTGGGCGGGATAGTGCGACAGCGACCAGCCCGCATGCATCATCAACGCTGCGGCTTGTGCCTCACGCGACATGGCGGGGTCCTCCGACACCGGAGCGAGCCCGGTCATTGCCCGGAACCAGTTGATCGTCTGCAAGGTTGCCGCGTCGTACGCCGCCGACGCGTCGCCAGCGATGCAACGGTCCTCGTCGCCGGTCCATCCATGGTTGACGGTCAACTGGCCAGCCACCTGGCTCTGCCAGCTCGCCTGCACGGCCGCTCGGTCGAACGTGTTGATCGACGTCGTGTTCGCTCCGACGGTCGCGCCAGAACCGAACATGACGGTCGCGGCGATGACCAGTGCGGCCATGGCGGCCATGAGACCGATCGTTCGACGAATCACCAGACTCATTCGCAGTTCTCCCGCGGTTCGGACTCGACGTGAATCGAGCAACGATCGATGCCTTCGCCGCCGTCGAACGTGTCGATCGCATTGCCGCCGATCAAGCGATCGTTTCCCACCTCGCCGAACAGCTGATCCTGACGAGCTCCGCCGGAGAGGTGGTCGTCGCTCGGCCCGCCGAGAAGCACGTCTCGTCCGTCTCGCCCGAAGATGCGATCGGCACCACCCTCGCCCCGAAGGATGTCGTGTCCGTCGTCGCCGCTGATTCGATCTCGGCCGTCGCCGCCGAAGATCTCGTCGTCGCCCGCTCCGCCGAAGATCCGGTCGTGTCCGTGCTCGCCGAACACCCGATCCGCACCGTTGCCTGCGAGTACCCGGTCACGGCCGGCCCCCGCAGCGATCTCGTCGTCGCCGTCGCCACCGAACAGACGATCGTGGCCGTCGCCCCCGTTCACCGCGTCGTCTCCGTCGCCTGCGATCACCATGTCGTCGTCGCCGCCAGCGTCGATGTCGTCGTCTCCGTCCAGACCGCAGAGCACATCTGGGCCGGCGCCGCCACGCATTTGGTCGGCGGCCTCGGTGCCGACGAGCACGTCGGCACGATCGGTCCCGATCAGGCCGTCAGCCGTCACATACAGGCGGTCACACGTGGCGAGCAGCGGCCGGTCTTCGAGAGCCTGGAGTGTGGGCGCCCCCCACGGTTGGACGACGTCGCCGCCGACTCGACGGACCCGCACCGTCACCATCGCCGCATCGCCGACTTCGTGTCGCACGAGGCCCGTTGCCGCGAAGAGGACCACCTCGGGCTCCCCGTCGTCCACCCGGAACTCGGCTTCGTACAGTTCGGGCGGCATGGGGTCGTCTTCGACGACAACGCCGATCGAACCTTGTCCGGCAAGAACACGGGCGGCCGGTCCGGCGCCGAACGTGGTCCGGAGACAGTCGTAGCCGTCGTTGCGCACGACCGAGCCGAACTCGACGAGATTCCAGTCGGTGGTTCCGAAGACGTCGGGATAGACGACCGGCTCGTCGTCGACACAGCCGATCCATTGCCCGAACGGGATACGGGTCCCGATCGGGAACTGCTCGTCGTAGTGAAGATGCGGAGAGCTCGATTGCCCGGTCACACCGGACGTGCCGACGAGCGCACCAATTTCGACCACCTGATCAACGGCGACGAACACATCGGTGAGATGCAGGTACCTGCTGAAGGTGCCGTCGCTGTGCTCGATCACGACCTTGTTGCCGGCTCCGCCGTTGCACCAGCCCGTTCCGACGCACATCGAATCGGCGTCGACGACCACCCCGCCGCCCGAGGCTCGAACCTCGGTGCCCGGGTCCATGCCGAAATCGATCGCCGGAGTCGAATGGTGGTTGCGGCACAGCGTCCCCGGCGCGGGATTGCGGCTCGTGCACCAGACGTCGTACGAACCAATGAACGGCACACCGATCGCCGTGGACAGTTCGGGCGGGTCGGCCGTCTCGGCGGTCTGTGCGCCCGCGGCGGGACTCAAGAACCACACGCCGGCAATGACGGCGAGGGAAGCGAGGAGACGGGCGGCGGGTTCGAAACGGCGAGACATGGGCGGGCGACGCTGGAAAACAGCTGGATGAAGATTGTTACAGATTCGTCATCTTGTGTCTTGTCGGATGCCGACGTTTTTCGGCGTCCCCGCCCTATCGACGAGCTCGATGAAAGACTTCAGTCATGACCACCATCACCGCAGATCTGACCAGCGGCGCCGTTGTGGAGATCCGCAACGGGCGTCACGTATGGACCGCCGACGAGCCACCGGAACTCAACGGCACCGACACCGGCCCAAACCCCTACGAGATGCTGTTGGGCGCGCTGGGCGCCTGCACGTGCATCACCTTGTCCTACTACTGCGCCCGAAAAGGCTGGACACTGCACTCCGTCAGCGCCAGCTACACCTATGAACGAATTCACGCCGACGACTGCCAACACTGCGACGACGACGCCACCGGATTCCTCCACAACGTCGAGGCCGAGATCTTCATCGACGGCGACCTCGACGACGAGCAGCGGGCCCGTCTCGCCGAGATCGCCAAGAAGTGTCCAGTCCATCGCACCCTCGAGCAGGGCATGGTCTTCGACGAGACCGTCACGTTCTGATCGCTGCGAGTTCGCGCCCTGCGGGCGCTCATGCGCAGATTGATCGCTGCGAGTTCGCGCCCTGCGGGCGCTCATGCGCAGATTGATCGCTGCGAGTTCGCGCCCTGCGGGCGCCCGGCAGCGCGAGCTAGGGGACGAGCGCCTTCGCGAGGCCGGCGAGTTCGGGAAGCGCATAGCCCACGGCGGGGTCGGTGATCCGCGCGCTGATGATCACCCCACCGAGCACCCGTGACTCCTCGATGTCGATCTCGAGCGTCCAGCGGCTTCCCCACGCGGTGAGATGCACCGTGCGATGTCCGTCGTCGGCCACGACCTCGACCCGATCGCGCATGCCCCAATCGTCACCGGCGAGGATGCCGTTGAACCAGGCCAGTGCCCGATCCATGTCCATCGGGCGATGCAATTCGTTCACGACGAGATGACGTGCAGCGACGTCAGGCGTCGTCGCGTTCTGGGTGGTCAGTGTCTCCATGGAGGCCCCGCTGATCAGGGCCCCTGCTCCGCACCGCAGCGGTCACCCTAGGGCACGCCTCCTCGAGCGACCAAAAGCGAATTTGCCCTCGCTACGGACAGCTGGTGATGACACGAATCTGATCGAGATGCGGGCCGAACCGCATCGACCAGCTCAGCGCGTGGGCACCGGGGGTCAGGGTGAGCGACATGTTGTCGTTCCCTTCCATCGGACCGTACTCGTAGGTCACGCCGGACCGCTCGAGAAACGACGACGCGTTCATCGTTCCGTTCCGGTAGATCAAGCCGATGATGTTCTGGTTGCTGAAGGTCATCGCGCCAGTCAGGGTTCCGCCATCGTCGAGGCGATCGCCATGCACGAAATAGGAGCAGATCCAGGTTCCAGCGGCGATCTGTTGGTTCTCGTTCGAGCTGCCGCTGAAGTTGCCAGCGGTGACGCGGTCGACGTCGAGCGCCTGGGTGAGCTCGACCGGTCCCTGCTCGTGCCACACGAACGTGTTGGTGTTCGAGTCGAGTGGGCCGCCCTCCGCGAGCGAGGCGGGCGGATTGTCCTCCCACACGGCACCGTTCGACAAGGCGGGTTGTTCACAGTCCTCTGAGGCCGACGCGGCCGCTGCCCGGTCGAGGGAGAGCACGCTTGGCGCGACCCACGCCGTCGCAGAGAGCGCCGCGCCGGTTTTGAGCATGGTGCGTCGATCGGACATGCAGTCCCATCGGCGGCGTTCGCTCGTGGGTGAGGGCCGGCGGTCAATTGAAGAAGGGCAATCCTGACCGCTCGATCCTCGTGACCCGGCAGCTGTCCGGCTCGCCGCGGCCGGTCAGTTCGAGCGCATCGAGCTCGATCGTCTCGTCGCTGTCGACGAATTCGCTCGACACCAACGTCTCGATTCGGCCGTCTGGCGAGTCCCACGCCACCGTCACTTCGTAGATCGAGGGACCGGTGGAGCGGTTGGTGAGCGTGACGAAGGCACGAGCGATCGCCCCCGACCGGGATGTCTCACATTGCACGTCGTCGAGATCGGATTGCGGCGGGTAGCGGGTGTTCGACGAGGTCGTGGCGATGCCGTCGACCACGGTGTCCTCGCCTCGGATGGCCGAGAGGATCATGAGCAGGGCGACGATCGACATCGCGATCGCCAACAGCGAAAGGACGATCCCGCCGATCGCGACGCCCCGGCCCCGAGCGCCGAGTCGGGCCCTCCGCAGTCCGATCGCCGACAGCGCGAAGGAGACGACTCCGATGACGCCGCCGATCACGATCGCCGCACAGATGAGCGCCAGAACCGAACACACCAAGCCGGCGATGGCGATCGGGTTCTCCGGACGGGCCGACCCGTCGCCGGGAACGGACGGATCGGTCGACACGGGTGGGGCGGACGGCGGCGGTGGTCCGGCGGGGTCGGTCACCTCAACACGATAGGTCGCCTCGGTATCCTTGCTTGCCGTGACTGTGAGCACCGAGGGCCAAGAACTACTCGACGTTCTTCGACCAGACGATCCAACGGATTCGCTGTGGGCGGCGTTCGATTCGGGGCGGATGGACACCATCGCGCCCGAACTGCCCTTGCTGCGGATGGAACAGGATCCGATCCATCGCCACAAGGACGTCCTGGCGCACACGGTGGCGGTCGTGTCGAAGACCCGCCCGGACGCTCGAATCCGCCTGGCGGCGCTCTTCCATGACGTGGGCAAGCCCAGAACTCGTCGAATCGGCGACGGAGGCGTCACGTTCCGGCATCACGAAGCCGTTGGGGCGCGCATGACCACGAAACGCCTCGGTGCACTCGGTTTCGACGACGACGTCGTCGAGCCAGTCAGCGAGCTGGTCCGTCTGAGCGGTCGGTTCAAGGGCTACAGCGATGGGTGGTCGGATTCGGCGGTGCGGCGCTACGCCCGAGAAGCGGGGCCGCTCCTCGGTGATCTCAACCACCTGATCCGATGCGATTGCACGACCCGCAACAAGCGCAAGGCGCAGGGCATTCAGGATGCGATGGACGACCTCGAACGTCGAATCGCCGAGCTCGCCGAGGCGGATCGGCGTGCGGCAGAACGTCCCGACATGGATGGCAATGCCGTCATGGAGTATCTCGGGATGCCACCCGGGCCGGCCGTCGGTGAGGCGGTCCGGATGCTGCTCGAACTCAAGCGAACCGAGGGTGCACTGTCGCGCGAGGAGTTGGAGCGTCGTCTCGACGCGTGGTGGGCAGACCGAAGCGGGTGACTGAGCCGAGAAGGCTCAGCGAGTAATCGAGCCGAGAAGGCTCTGCGGGTGACTGAGCCGAGAAGGCTCTGCGAGTGACTGAGCCGAGAAGGCTCTGCGAGTGACTGAGCCGAGAAGGCTCAGCGAGTAATCGCGAATTCGACGCGGCGGTTGGCGAGGCGGCCGGCCTCGCTGCCGTTGTCGGCGATGGGCTGTTCTTCGCCACGTCCCACCACCGTGATCCGTCCCGAGCTCACGCCTTGGGCCACGAGACGGTTGGCTGCCGATTGTGCCCGACCCTCACTCAACCGTTGGTTGCCATCGGATGGACCGGTGTCGTCGGTGTGTCCCGAGACTTCCACGCTCCACTCGTCCGCGGCCACCATGGCCGCCGCGATCTGGTCGATGAGTGGCAGGTAGGCCGCATTGAGCTGATCCGAGTTGTATCCGAAGAGGTCGGGAGCCGAGAGCCGGAAGGTCACGACATCGGGGGTCGAGAACGACGGGTCGACGATCTGTTCGTCAACGATCTCGGCGTCGGGGAACATCGCTGCCGCGAGCGTGACGGTTTCGTCGGCGACGGCATCGTTCGGGAGCCCACCCACGAGTCGGACCTGCGACGTCGTGAGCTGAATGACCGCGCCCGCCTCAGTGGAGGCCACCGTCTCGGCGTCCGCGAGCCGCGGCGAGACCGTCGTGGTCGTGGTGGACGTCGACGTTGTCGCTGGTGCTTCAGTGGTGGTTGTTGGAGCTTCGGTGGTGGATGTCGTGGTGGATGCCGTGTCTCCGGGGTCGTCGTCGGTTGCGGGGTCGTCCGCGAGGGGCACCCCCGAGTCGAGTCCGGTCGGATCGGTGTTTGCGTCGTCGACCTGGTCGGCGGTTTCGGTGGAGGAGGAATCGTCGCGAGTCGTGACGAAGTAGATGGCCCCGGCACCCACGAGCAGCGCGAGTGCAGCGACGAAGAGCTTGGCGCGATGGAGGGCCCAAAGGTCCTCTGCAGCGTCCGCGACCTTCCATCGAAGGGGGTAATACTCAGGGGGCGTCCCGTCGGCACTCATTGCTGGTCCATTCGGTTCGATCGCGGCGGAGATGAGCGTTTGCCGCGTCGAGCCCATTTTGCCCCGATTCGGTGGGGTCACCACGGCCACGTCGAGAGAACCGACGGTGGACATTGAGTGGCGCGCCCGCCACCCGTACACTCAGTCCGTCGGAGTAGGAGGACACGCGGGCATGACGGACACGTCGCGCCGCCATGTGGCGGGATTCACCACGGAGAGTGATCTCGAGTCGGTGCGCGCGTGGCGAGTTCTCCGCAAGGCGATCACGGCCCCAGAAGAGTCTGATGCCAACGGGACTTCTCGGGTCGCAGCGCTGGTGCTCAGTGACGAACGATCGTTGCGCCACGTGATTGGCGATCTCCCGATCCAGGTTCGAGCGACGCCACGCTTTCTGTCGGTACGCGATCAGCTGGGTTTGGCGCAGCAGGCTGCCCTCGTCGCACAGCGTGCGGGCGTCGATGCACTTGGGGCACGGATCGAGCACGATGTCGACGCGCTGCGCTCCATCAGCCGGCGGGCCTATGAGAGCATCGACGCGGCGATCGACGCCCTGCTCGAAGGCCAGCGGCTCCTCATCGACGCCCTCGATTCAGTCGGGGAGGCGTTGCCCGTCGCTCCGTCAGCCGACGGCACGATCGACCTTCGAGACCGGGAGATCGCCCCACCAACGGACGCGCTCTCGGCGGCAGACGATCGCCTCGCCCGCCTGGCCGAGCGGCGGACGGAGTTGCTTCGTCGAGCCTCCGAGCTTCGGGCCGGACAGGTGGTGACTCCCACGCCACCGGTCGCCGCGATCGAGGAATCCACGGTGGTCGATGAACCACCCACCGAGCTCGACGAGACCACCGGGCTCGATGAGACCACCGAATCCGACGTAGCCACCGAGCTCGACGAAATCACCGAGCTCGTCGAGACCACCGAATCCGAGGTAGCCACCGAGCTCGACGAAATCACCGAGCTCGTCGAGACCACCGAATCCGTCGAAGCCACCGAGCCCGTCGAGACCACCGAATCCGACGTAGCCACGCTTCTCGATCCGGAAGTCGCGGAGCCGGCGGTTCCCGTCGATGGCGAGACCGTCCGCACCGTCGATGACCCAGACCTTGTCGACGCAGGTCTGGTACAGGAGGAGCCAGCCTCGCTCGTGCTGCCGCCGCCGGTGATTCCCGTCGAAGATGACACGCTGCTCGATCAGGACGAGTACGAGACCCACGCGTGGCCAACCCTCGTCGTCGGTGACGTCGATGAGGTGACCGACGCGCCGTCCGGAGCAGATCTCGTCCCGATCGATCCGGCGACCGAGCCAGACCCATGGCCGGTCTGGAGCGGCGGGGTCATCGATCTGCGCAACACCGAGTCGGAGTCTCCGGCCTCGACCCCACCTCCCGTTCCCCCGTCGTTCAGCGTGGTAGTCGACCCCCCGCCGACGATCGACGCAGAACTGGTCCGCGGGCCAACCCGCAAAACGACCGAAGAGATTGCGGCGGAAGCTCGTCAACTGATCGTGCGACAACAGATGCGGGAAGAATTCCGCGTCGCGGAGTCGACGGGTCGCGCCGGACGCAAGATGCGACGCAAGCAGGCTCGCAGCGAGTGGACCTCGGCTCGGACGACGACGCGTCGACGTCGTGATCGACGCCGGTCGCAGCTCGCAGAGGAACGTGAGCTCCTCCGTGTGAGCCGCGAAGCGCACCCGACCATGAAGACAGGTCTGCCGACGTGGGTCGGTCAGCTCGCCTACCTGTTGATCGTGTTCACGCTGCTCGGCCTCGTGGCCGTCGGAGCATGGCTCCTGTTCGCTGCAGACCCCGGGCTGTTCTGAGTCTCAACCGGACGCGGCGGTTCGCAGCGTCACCGCTGCCCAATCGCCCTCGCTGAGGATCTCGCACAGGTCGTGCTGTGGGTAGAGGTCCACGACAGATCGAACTTGTCGACACAGCAGGCCGCTGAGGACGATGATCGGTTCGGTGCGTGCCGGTGTGTCGGCGACGATCCGTTGGCCGGACAGGGTCATATTGGCGACCATCACGTCGTGTTCGTCGAAGCCAATCGTGGCGTCTGACTCGACGCAGTTCACCCGCTCGCCGACGTCGTTCTGAGCGATGTTCGCTGCGGCCACCGAGATCGCAGACGGGTCGTTGTCGACCGCGGTCACGGTTGCGCCGCGCTTCGCCGCAGCGATCGCCAGGACTCCAGTGCCGGTACCGAGATCCAGCACCTTGCGACCGTCGAGCTCGAGTCGGTCGAGTGCACGAAGTGCGAGTTTGGTGGACGGATGCCCGCCGTGCCCAAAGGCGGGTCCTGCGTCGATCTCGACTCGGGTCAACTCGTCGGTTGCATCGTCGGCCGTTCCGACCGGGACGATCCGGAAGCCGTCGGCGATGGTCTCGGCCACCAGGGGGGCACGTCCCGAGCGGTCGTCTGCCGAGACGGTGAGTGCCTCCAGCTGGCATCGGACCAACATGGGCAGTGCCCCCGCAAGAGCATCGGCTGCTGCGGTGCTGTCGAGCCCGACCGTCAGTTCGACGACGTCTCCCACCCGCTGCTCGCCGATCGCGGTAGCCCCCAACTCGAAGCAATGGAAGACCGTCAGTTCTGCCTCTTTCGGGTCGACGGTGACACGAAGCGCGGCCGCCGGGTGATCGTCGGGCATGAACGCAGCTTGGCACGGGTTTGCAAATTCCACGGAGTTTCCGGGCGCCGCCGGCGTCCGGGCGTCAAGATGGTCGTCGTAGGCGACGAAGGAGACAGCAATGCAGTTCGGGATGGTCGGCATCGGCCGAATGGGCTCCGGTTTGGTGCAGCGAGCAATGCGCGACGGACATCATGCGGTCGCCTACGACATCAACGCGGAAGCCGTCGACGAAGTGGTCGCGCTGACGGGCGCGACCCCGGCCTACGACCTGGCCGAGTTTGCCGCGGCACTCGAGGCGCCCCGAGTCGCGTGGGTCATGGTGCCCGCGGCCTTTGCCGGACAGACCGTCGACGCCGTTGCGGAGCACTTCGAGGCGGGTGACATCATCATCGACGGCGGCAACTCGATGTGGCAGGACGACGTCGACAAGGCAGAGGAGCTCGCCGACAAGGGCATCCACTTCGTCGACATCGGCACGTCCGGTGGCGTGTACGGCCTCGAGCGGGGCTTCTCACTGATGATCGGAGGCGAGCCCGAAGCCGTCTCCGTGCTCGAGCCGCTCTTCGACACGCTGGCACCAGGCGTCGACGTCGCCGAACGAACGCTCGACGACGGCGCGCCGCTCCGCCCCGGAGAGAAGGGTTGGCTGCACTGCGGCCCGAACGGGGCCGGACACTTCGTGAAGATGGTTCACAACGGGATCGAGTACGGGATGATGGCCGCGATGGCCGAAGGACTCGGGATCCTCGAGGCGGCAGACGCCGGAACCGAAGAACGCATCAAGGACGCCGAGACCACGCCGCTTCGTGATCCGAAGTACTACCGCTACGACATCGACACCGCAGCGGTCGCCGAGGTCTGGCGCCGCGGGTCGGTGATCAGCTCGTGGCTGGTCGATCTCACCGCCCACGCCTTGGCCGTCGACCCGAACCTCGACGCGTTTCAGGGGCGAGTGTCCGATTCGGGTGAGGGCCGTTGGACCGTGCAGGCCGCGGTCGAACTCGGCGTCCCGGCAGCCACGATCACGTCGTCGCTGTTCGACCGCTTCTCGAGCCGCGGGAACGCCGACTTCACCAACAAGGTCGTCTCGGCGATGCGCAAGGAGTTTGGCGGACACCACGAGAAGAAGGCCGACTCGTGACCGAGCCGGCATCCGCCGACGCCTTTCTGCTGTTCGGTGCCTCCGGCGATCTGGCACGCAAGAAGCTCTTCCCAGCGCTCTACGAGCTGACGCTCGAAGGGCGCGCCGACATGCCGATCGTCGGCATCGCTCGGAGCCAATGGTCCGACGACGACCTCCGCGACCGCGCCCGTGAGTCGATTCGAGCCAAGGTCACTGACGTCGACGAGGATGCGCTCGAGCGCCTTTGTGCACGGCTCCGCTATCTCTCCGGTGACTACACCGATGCAACGACCTGGGGGAGAGTGGCAGAGCTGACGGAGGGCGCTCAGGTGCCGGTGTCGTTCCTTGCCATCCCTCCGTTCCTGTTCGACGACGTCGTCGAGGGCATGGCGTCGGTCGGCATGACCGAGCGAGGCCGAGTCGTCGTCGAGAAACCGTTTGGCCGAGACGTCGCGACCGCAAAGGAACTCAACGCCACGCTGCACAAGCACCTCGATGAGTCCCAGATCTTCCGGATCGATCACTTTCTCGGCAAGGAGCCGGTGCAGAACCTGATGGTGTACCGGTTCGCCAATTCGATGCTCGAACCGGTCTGGAATCGCAACCACGTGGCCTCGGTGTCGATCCTGATGACCGAGGCATTCGGAATCGAGGGGCGGGGTGCCTTCTACGACGAGGTCGGCGCGATCCGTGACGTGGTGCAGAACCACCTCCTCCAAATGGTGGCCCTGATGGCGATGGAGCCACCGGCGAGCAAGGACCCCGCCGCGATGCGCGACGAGAAGGTCAAGGTGTTCAAGGCGATGAAACCGCTCGACCCGGCCAAGGTGGTCCGAGGCCAGGTCGAGGGCTACCTCGACGAGGAAGGTGTCGCCGAGGGGTCCGACACCGAAACGTTTGCGGCGATGACCCTCGAGATCGACTCGTGGCGATGGGCGGGTGTGCCCTTCCACATCCGTGCCGGCAAGTCCATGACCAGCACGATCACCGAGGCGGTCGTCGAGTTCAAGCAACCGCCGAGCATGCTCTTCGCCGACGAGGACACGTGTCCGGCCCCCAACGTGCTGCGATTCCGCATGAAGCCGGACGACAACATCACGATGACGATGCAGGCCAAGGTGCCCGGCCTCGAGATGATCAGCCGGGCGATCGACATGACCGTCGACTACGAAGAGCAGCTCGGAGGAGACGGGCCCGACGCGTACGAGCGACTGATCGCCGACGCGCTGGTGGGAGATGAGCGACTCTTCGCCCGACAAGATGGTGTCGAGGAGGCGTGGCGCATCGTCGAACCGATGCTCGAGCCGGCCGCGCCGGTGCTGCCGTATCCGTCGGGGTCATGGGGTCCGGCCGAAGCCGACGCCGTCGCCCCGCTCCCCTCAGGCTTGGAGACGCGCTGCTAGCGCTTCCATGATCGACCGTATCGCTCGATTCGTGGGCGAGACTGGGGTCGCCCAAGGAGGAGACATGCAGGTCGAAGTCCTCGACGATCCCGAAGCCACCGCCCGTCGCGCCGTCGACGCCATCGTGGAGGCATCGGCCCGTGCCATCGCCGAACGAGGACAGTTTGTCTGGGCGGTATCTGGCGGATCGACGCCGCGGCGGATGCTTGAGTTGCTTGCCGAGCGCAACGACATCGACTGGGGCCGGATGCACCTGTTCCAGGTCGACGAGCGGCTCGCGCCCGATGGCGACGCTGATCGCAACGCCACGATGCTCGACGAGACCATCCTCGCCAATCCCGCGGTGGCAGAGAGGATTGGCCGACTCGCGCTCATGCCGGTCACGGCCGAAGATCCGGTTGCGGCGGCCGCCGAGTACGCCGCACTCATTGACGAGGTCACGGGCTCGCCAGCCGTCTTCGATCTCGTGCAGCTCGGCATGGGTTCAGACGGTCACACCGCGTCGCTCATTCCGGGTGACGACGTCCTCGGCGTCGACGACGTCGACGTGGCGCTCACCGGCCTCTACAACGGGCGACGCCGAATGACCCTGACCTGGCCGGTCCTCGACCGGGCGAAAGAACTCCTTTGGGTCATCACGGGCGAGTCCAAGCAGGGCGCCCTCCAGCAGTTCTTCGACAACGACCCGTCGATTCCGGCGACGCTGCCCACCCAAGCCCGCGCGCTCGTCCTCACCGACAGCGCCGCCAACGCCTGACCAGTCACATTGGTGTCTGACCCCGAAGTGACTCGAGAGCGTCGATGAGTTGGGCGATCTCGGCCGGGCTCGTCGTGTGCACGAAGCTCAGTCGCAAGACGCCAGGGTCGGGGTC
This sequence comes from Acidimicrobiales bacterium, assembly GCA_020629635.1. Classification (GTDB taxonomy): domain Bacteria; phylum Actinomycetota; class Acidimicrobiia; order Acidimicrobiales; family SHLQ01; genus SHLQ01. Next base: position 252,699 of record JAHDCX010000002.1, read on the forward strand.
GACTCCCATGGCCTCGAGGCAGCGGACGGCGTAGAAGTCGCCTGCGCCCGCCATGATCCGTCGATCGGCCAGGCGCTTTGCCACCGACACCGGTTCGGGCACAGCAACGGCCACGGTCGGCACTCGCTCGTCGTGGTGCTCCGGTCCAAGGATCCGGACGTCGCTGCGGCCGCGCAGATACTCGAGCAGAGGAGCCAGCGTGGAGGTTTCGTGTGCTCGCATCAGATCGTGCACGCGGCGACCGCGCTCGGCGGACGGAGCGCCGTCGTCGAAGTGATGCTCATGGAGGAGATCGATGTAATCGCACACGCCACCCAGGGCCGCTACCTGCGCATGATCCGGACCCGCCGGCACGAGACGCTTGCGAATCGATCGGTCGTTGAAGAAGTGGCTCTGGTTCGCAAGCGAGTCGCACACCGAGCGCCGAACCGTCATGACGCCCTGGTGCGGCCCCCACGTCTTGTATGAGCTGAAGAGATAGACATCAGCCCCGAGCGCGCCGACGTCGGGGAGACCGTGCGGGGCAGCAGACACCCCGTCCACGACCGACACGATCCCTGCGGCCGAGAGCGTTGCGCAGATCTCGGCGACCGGGTTCTCGTGGCCGACGATGTTGGACACGTGAGGGAAGGCAACGAGGCGGGTGCGGTCGCTGAGGAGATCGGCGAGATCGCTCGGATCGAGGCGGCCCGAGCCCGGGTCGATCCTCCATTCGCGCACGACGATGCCCTCTTCTTGAAGGCGGCGCCACGCTCCCGTGTTCGCCTCGTGATCCTGGTTCGTGACGACGATTTCGTCACCGTCTGACCAGCCCGTCCGGAATGCCCGCGCCAACACGTAGGTGTTCTGCGAGGTCGATGGTCCGATGTGGACCTCGTCATCGCCGACATTCATCAGCCCCGCAAGACGAACATACGCATCGTCCATCTGTTGTCCCGCGGTCGTTGCCGCGGGATAGGGGGCGTAAGGCTGCACCTTGGTGCGCCGATAGAACCCGTCGAGCCGTTCGATGGTCTGACGGCATGCGTAGGAGCCGCCCGCATTCTCGAAGAACGCCCATCCCTCGAGCGACGGCTCGGAGAAGGCCGGAAACTGCGATCGGGCGAAGTCGAGATCGAGGGTCGGGCTCATGGTGCGAGCTCACGCCAGGTGTGCGCCACGGACTCGTCACCGAAGAACTGCACGTCGCCGCCGTTCCGCCCCCAGATCCACAAGAGCAGGGCCTCAGCCGTACCGCGAGCGGCCGCGTCGCCCTTTGCGTGCTCGCGAGTGACCGTGAGGTTTGGACCGTCATCGCCGACCAGTGTCCACTCGCCCTCCACGTCGGTGCAGTGCAGATGGAATGACGCCGACGGATAGATCCGATTCGGGCGTCGCATCGACCAGCGCAGGCCGACCATCGTGTACTCGTCGATGCCATCAGAGGCGACCATCGGGTCGATTGGCGAGGTCTCGCCGTGTGCGGATTCTGCATCCCAGCGGTGCACGACGGTCTCGTGGGCCATTCGCCGCAGCCAGAACGCACCGGTCTGTTGGTCCGCAGCGAACGACCACGCCGGTGCGTCAGGATCAGCCGCGGCCAGCGCCTCGAGGATGCGGGCACGGGTGTCCTGCAGCCACGGAAACAACCCGTCCCTTTCCCGCTCGTTCCACGGGTCCGCCGGCGGCGACTGCGCACCACCCCCAACCACGTTGGCGGTCGCGACCTGCCACACGCTCCCCACGTGCACGCCGAGATCGAAGATCGTCCAGTCCCCACACTGGGGCACCGGCGCGTCGAGATCGACGAGGGCGTTGATGAAGGCCGAGCTCTCCGTGGTCACGATGTCCAGGTAATCCATGGCCCAGCAACCTATCTCGGAGTCGCCTCCGGGTTGTCCCCGATGGACTTCTTCTCGTCCTCTGTCACCGTGGACGCGTGACTACTGCCACCGCCAGCTCGCGTCGAGCGGTCCGATCCCATCGCAACATCCGGGCTGTGGCCTTCGTCCTTGCGGCCTCGACGGTCGTGACCACCGGTGCGGAGCGAGTCTTCTGGTATTGGACGACGAGTCCGATCGCTCACCTCGAGGTGATCGCCTACTACGCGACCAGCGTCGTGGCGTTCTTCTGGGTGCTTCACCGGTTCGCGGTGGATGATGTGGCATCGCTCGTACTCGCGCTTCCGGTCTTTGCGTACATGACGGAAGGTGTCCTTACGCCGGTGCTGTACTCGGGCGGACCGTTTGTGCCGGTGTTTCCGCTGTGGTTCACGGCTTGGCATGGCCTCTTCGCAACCGGCGCGGCGCTTTTCGGGGTTCGTTGGATGTTGCTGTCTCGACGGATGGGGATGTTGTGGTCGACGATGATCGCGTTGGGGGTCTTCTGGGGGCTTTGGTCGACGACGTTGTGGATCCCGGAGAACGCCCAAGACCCCGAGTTGCTCGCGCAACACGAAACACTCGAGCTTCTCAGCGCCACGGAGTTCGCGTTCTACGCAATCGGTTTTTCGTTGCTCTTCGCTCTGGGGCACCTCGTCCTGGACCGAACGTGGCAGACCTCATTCGATCTCCCGCGTTGGCTCCGTGTCGTCGGGGTGCTGTGGGTCGCAATGTTCCTGATCTCCTGGAGCTTTGCCTACCTCTGGGCGATCCCAAATGTTCATCAGCTACATCGCACTGCAGATCTGGCTCATGCGACGGCGCCGAGTCATGAGCGGATCCCCGACGATTCTTGATCGACTCTCCGGACGCATCGAGCCACACGCGCTTCTACCGCTCGTGACGGCACTGCCGTTCGCGGCAGCAGTCACCTACGCCCTGGCCTGGGAATGGCAGCCCGACTATGCCGTCCCCCGGACGTTCATGTGGGTCACGATCGCCGCGCAGACCGTCGGCGCCGCGGTTGCGCTCACGTGGGCGGTCCGTGCTTCGAGCACGTCCGCGACGAAAAACACAGAAGGGCTGGCGTGAACCCCCCGGATCACGCCAGCCCCGCTGAAGTGTCAGCTGGCGTACCAGCCGACGATCATCACCGTCCCCCCAAGTCGACGGTGATGGAGAGAGGCACCTTGTTTACCCGTTCGCGGCCTCCAGCGCACGTTGGGTGAGTACACGTGCCAGATGCGCGCGGTACTCGCCGTCGGCGTTGAGGTCTTCGGGCGGGTCGGTGTCCTGGGCCGCAAGCGCTGCTGCGTCTGCGATCGAGGCACCGCCGGCGAGGGCTTCCTCGGCGGCGGTGGCTCGAATCGGAGTGGATCCCATATTGACCAGGCTGATGCCAGCACCGCCGTCTGCGACGGCCACGCCGACGATCGCCCAGTCCTGGGCCCGCCGATTGAACTTCTGGTAGTTCCATCCCGCCGTACCCGCCGGCACCTTGACTTCGACGATCATCTCGTCTTCGGCGAGGACCGATTCGAAGTACCCGGTGAAGAACTCGCTCGAGGCGATCTCGCGTTGTCCGTTGGGCCCCTTGGCGACGATCGTGCCGCCGAGGGCGAGCACCGCGGCCGGGAGGTCCGACGCGGGGTCGGAGTGGGCGAGCGTGCCGCCCAACGTGCCTCGATGGCGAACCGACGGGTCGCCGACGAGCGCCGCCACGTGCTGAAGCATCGGACAATCGGCGGCGAGCACGTCGCTCGTCTCCAACTGGGCGTGCTTCGTCATGGCGCCGATGGCGATGTGGCCGTTGTCGCGACGGATGTACGACAGGTCGTCGAGACGACCCACGTCGATCAGCTGGGTCGGCGTGGCGAGCCGGTACTTCATCATCGGGATCAGCGAGTGGCCGCCAGCGAGCAGCTTTGCTTCGTCGCCGTACTCGCCGAGGAGTTGGATGGCATGGTCGGCCGATTCGGCCACGGTGTAGTCGAATGCTGCGGGAATCACGCGGCACCTCCATTCGAGTTGTTGATGGCTTGCCACACCCGTTGGGGGGTGGCTGGCATCTCCATGTCGGTGACGCCGTACGGGCTGAGGCCGTCGCAGATCGCGTTGATCACGGCGGCGGCGGATCCGATCGTGCCGGCTTCGCCGACGCCCTTCACGCCGAGCGGGTTGCTCGTGCTGGGGGTGACGGTCGAGTCCAACTGAATCGAGGGCATCTCGGCCGCGGAGGGCACGAGGTAGTCCATGAACGACGGGTTCGTGATGTTGCCGTCCTCGTCGTAGTTGGCGACTTCGAAGAGCGCCTGCGCGGCGCCCTGCACGATGCCACCGTGGACCTGTCCTTCGACGATCAACGGGTTGACCTGCGTGCCGCAGTCATCCACTGCCACGTAGTCGATCAGCTCGACGCCACCGGTGCCGGTGTCGATCTCGACGACGGCGACGTGGGTGCCGAAGGGGAACGCGAAGTTCGGCGGATCGAAGCTCACCTGCTCTTGCAGGTTGGGCTCCATCCCATCGGGCAGGTCGTGTGCGGCAAAGGCGGCGAAGCCGAGCTCCTGAATGTGCACGCTCTTCGCGGGAGTGCCGGCGACCGAGAACGAACCGCTCTCGAATTCGACGTCTTCGGGAGCCGCCTCGAACTGATGCGCAGCGATCAGCTTGGCCTTCTCGATCACTTTGTCGGCGGCCATCGCGATCGCGACGCCGCCAACAGCGAGTGAACGCGAACCGTAGGTGTCGAGGCCGAGGGGACTCTTGGCCGTGTCGGAGTGCAGCACCTCGACGTCGTTGGGATCGACTCCCATCTTGTCGGCGATGATCTGGCTCCACGCCGTTTCGTGGCCTTGACCGTGTGGGGTCGAACCCGAGACGACTTCGACCTTGCCGGTCGGCAGCAGCCGCACGGTGGCGTGCTCCCAGCCTCCGGCTCCGTAGTTGAGGCCACCGAGGGCCCTCGACGGCGCGAGACCGCAGATCTCGACATAGGTGCACATGCCGATGCCGAGCTGCTTTGCTTCGCCAGCATCGCGGCGACGTGCCTGCTCGGCACGGAGATCGGCGACCTTGGCCATCTCGAGCGCCCGGTCGTGTGCCGGACGGTAGTGGCCCGAGTCGAAGACCAGCGTCGAGGCGGCGTCATAGTTCTCGAACTTCTCGCCGCCGGCGATGTAGTTGCGAGCCCGAATTTCTTCGGGAGTGATGCCGACCTCGAGCGCCATCATGTCCATGATCCGCTCGATCGCGTAGCTGGCCTCAGGGCGCCCGGCACCGCGATAGGCGTCGGTCGGCGTCATGTTCGTGAACCAACCGTCGCAGGTGAACGACAGGTTCGGGATGTCGTACACACCCGTGTAGAGGAAGCTGCCAAGCAGCGGAACTCCCGGCGTGATCAGCATCATGTAGGCGCCCATGTCGGCGTCGAGATGCACCTTGACGGAGGTGATCTTGCCATCCGCATCGGCGGCGGCCTCGATGTGCTGGATCTGGCCGCGTCCTTGATGTGACGAACCCGCGGCTTCGGTGCGGGACTCGGTCCACCGGACCGGGAGGCCGAGATGATTCGCGAGCGAGCAGGAGAGAATCGCATCGGCGTCGACGTTGAGCTTTCCGCCGAATCCGCCACCAACGGCGGGAGCGATCACCCGAATCTTCGACTCGGCGATGCCCGTCGTGGCCGCGATCATCACCTTGAGGATGTGCGGAACCTGGGTGGCCGAGTAGAAGGTCACCTCGCCACCCGCCGGCGAGGGAATCGCCATGCAACCGCGCGGCTCCATCGGTGCCGGAATCAAACGCTGCTGGACGAACTTCGCCGACACGGTATGCGCGGCCTCGGCGAACGCCTTCTCGGTTCCCTCGGGATCGGGGATGAGGGGCCAGTGGAATGCCTTGTTGCTGCCGAGGTCGCTGTGCGCCATCACCTCATCGGCGACGGCTGCTTCGAGCGAACCGACCGCCGGAAGCGGCTCGTAGTCGACGATGACCTTCTCGGCGGCGTCCGCGGCGCCGTAGCGGCTGTCGGCGAGAACGACGGCGACGATGTCGCCCACGTGCTTGGCCTCGCTGACGGCGACCGGAAGGTGCGCCGGGTTGACCATGTCTTCGGTGACCGGCCACGCGCAGGGGAGCGGAGCGGCGCACAGGCCGGCTTCAGTCAGCGATGCTCCGGTCCACACCGAGTGCACGCCCGGCATCTGTTCGGCCTCGGAGGTATCGATCGAGGCGATCGTCGCGTGCCCCATCGTGGAGCGAACCATGCCCATCCACAGCTCGCCCGGCGCATGGATGTCGTCGATGTATTTGCCTTCTCCGGTGAGAAGCTTCGGATCCTCCTTGCGGAGCATCCGGGATCCGATGGTTGCCGTCATGAGGCACCTCCGGCGACGCTCTCCACAGCCTTCACGATGTTGTGGTAGCCGGTACAACGGCAGAGGTTGCCTTCGAGGCCCTCACGGATCTGGGCTTCGGTCGGGTTGGGGTTCTCCTTCAAGAACGAGACCGACGCCATCACCATGCCCGGCGTGCAGTAGCCGCACTGCAGGGCATGGCACTGCTGGAAGGCCTCCTGCATCGGGTGCCAATCCATGTCACCAGTCGACGAACCATCGGCGCGAGCCGTGTCGGCCAATCCCTCGATCGTGGTGATGTCCTGACCGTCCGCCTGTACCGCAAGCACCGTGCACGACTTCACCGACTCACCGTTCATGTGGACCGTGCATGCTCCACACGACGAACTGTCGCAACCAATGTTGGTGCCGGTCAGGCCCAACCCGTCCCGCAGATGGTGGACCAACAAGGTCCGGGGTTCGACGTCACTCGAGTGTGTCGAACCGTTGACGGTCATGGATACATCCATATGGTCCCCTCAATTGTTTCTGGCGTGTGACCAGAGTCTCGCGGATAGATGTGACGCGCGCCACTGTCGGACTGACCTGCCGGTCAGTCCTTACACAGTTCGGCTGCGCCGAACTGCCGTCGTGGGGGACCTTTGGTCGGTGCTTCCACCGTTCGGCTGTGGCGAACTGCCGTCGTGGGGGACCTTTGGTCGGTGCTTCCACCGTTCGGCTGTGCCGAACTGCCGTCGTGGTGGACCTACCGGTCAGTCCTTGCGCCCGTTCGGTGGTGACCGAACTGCCGTCGGGCGAGCCTGCGCTCAGGTCTTCGTCCACACGCTCACATGGGCAGTCGAGCCGCTGGTGAACGGAGCCTTGTCCCAGGTCGCCCAGCGATGCTCGAGGTGGAGTCCTGCGAGCTGGGCCATGAGGTCGAGTTCGCTCGGCCACACGTAGCGCATCGGCACCGACGTGCGTCTCGCCGTGCCATCCTCGCCGACCGACAGGTGGTGAGAGATGAGGGTTTGCCGGGCGCGGTCCGGGTACTCGTCGATGCCGAGATGCGTGTCGCTCAGGGCGAACGGGACCTGTGTTCCGGATGTTCCGAGGAGATGCACCTCCGGCACCATCACCTCGATCACGAACCGGCCGCCAGGACGCAGGTGCGCGCCAGCGTTCGCGAAGCACCGCACTTGATCGTCCTGCGTCTGCAGATTCATGACCGTGTTGAACAGCAGAAACACGACGCCGTGATCGGTGCCGCACCGTGTCGAGATCATGTCGCCGTGCGACGTGTGGATGTGTTCGGAACCAGGCTTGGCATGAAGCTGATCGAGCATCGGAGCAGAATGGTCGATTCCGCTGACGTCGACACCGCGTTCGGCGAGGGGCAAGGCGACCCTGCCCGTTCCGATCGCGAACTCGAGCGCCGACCCGCCGGCGGCCGCCTCGGCCAACACGTCCACGATCGGGTTCACCCGGAGCGGCTCGAAGGCGTCGCGATGGGCATCGTCGTAGCGCGCCGCCACCGAGGGGTCGAGATGTGGATCGGTCAGCTCACGCATCGCGCCGATCGTAGAGTCGAGCCCGGCGCGACACCGACCGGTCGGTGGTCGAGGGTCGCGCCGGTTCTCGAACGTTCGAGGTCAGACGCAGGGTGTGTTCGTCGTGACGCCGCCCTGGCGGCTGCGAATCACGTAGCTCGGCGCCGCGAGGCCGTCGGTGTCGGTGTAGGTGAGCACCGCGCCGGGGGAGGCCAGCCAACCGCCGTTGCGGCGCACCTGGTACGAGGTTTCGCCAGCGATCGCCGTCCAGTCGAGGGTCACCGAGCCGTCGGCGTTGTTGGTCACGGTGCACGTTTGCGGTGCGGGACCCTGCGGGTCGATCACGACCGTCGGCGAACACGTCGTGTTCGTCTGCAAGCCATTGATCTGGGATCGAACGACGTAGGTGTAGGTGCCGGGACCGGGGTCTTCGGTGTAGGTCAAGGCCCCGGTCGTGGTGACCCATCCGCCGTTTCGGCGCACGCTGTAGGTGTCTTCGCCGGCGATCGGCGTCCACGAGACGGTGATCGACTCGTCGGCATTCAGGGTCGCGGTGCACGTCTGTGTGGTCGCCGTGACGGTCACGGTCGGCGTGCACTCGGTGTCGAACCGGACGCCGTCGAGGAACGTGCGGACGTAGTAGGTGTGCGTCGCCGGCGGCGGCGTGTCGACGTAGCTCAAGACGTTGCCGGGCGAGGCGACCCAGCCGGCGTTGCGGCGCACGACGTAGTCGTCGATACCTTCGACGGCCGTCCAGCTGATGGTGACCTCACCGGGAGCCGTCACCTGCGCCGTGCAGGTCTGGTCGAGTCGAGGGTCGGTCGGGGCGCCGAAGTCGAAGAAGGCGGTCGTGCCGACTCGGACGTCGTTGGTTCGATCACCGTCGTACCCGATCAGGAGGCCGCGGCTCACGACGGTCACGGCCGTTGCGCCGCGCTTGGCGTTGTTGCCCGGGTTCCAGTCGAGGGGGGTTCCGTCGGTGAGGCTCAGCGCGGCCGCCTGGGTGCGGAAGACCCCACTGGGAAGGGGATTGCCGTTCGGGTCGGTGGAGATGAGGATTCCGGTACAGGTGCCCGGCCCGCCGTTCGGCTCATCGACCACGCTCGCACCGGGACCGCCGTCGATGAAGCAGAAGTGGCCGGCCACGTAGACGGCGTTGTTGGAGATGTCGACGCCGAAGGTGGTGTCACGCATGTACTTCTGCCAGCGGAACTGGTTCGGCGACTCGCCGCTGTTGATGAAGTACACGTAGTCGGCGCTGGTCGCTGGCCCCATCGCGATGGCGAAGCCAGAGAAGTCCGGAGCGACGGCCCCGTCCTGAATCTTGTCGACCCGGTCCCAGGCCTCGATGCTGCTCGTCATGCGGTGTGCGGTCAGCGACGGGCTGTTGGCGTTGGCGATGTTGATGATTGCGGTGCCTCGCATCGTGTTGCCGTCGATGCCGTCGGCACGGAAGACCACGCCGAGACGCTGGCCGTTTGGCGACGCCTCGAGGCCGACGATCGTTCGGCTCAGCGGGTTGATGAAGTCGAAGGAGAAGTTCGGGTTGAGCGCGGCACTGTCGAGGGCGACCTCGGCCAGGTTGCCGATCGATTGGCCCTCGACCGAGGAGAAGTCACCACCGATGAAGAGGCGGTTGCCGCTGACGGCGAGCTCGGTGACCTTGCCGTTGAGGCCGCTCACGATCCAGGACTTGTTCACCTGGCACGTCTCGAGGTTGACCATGGCGATTTTGTTGCGTGTGCGTTCGATGCCGTCGGCGCCGTTGATCTTGTCGAACCGGCCGCCGATGATCGCGGTGTTGTCGTTCGGTCCCGGCGCGATCGCCCAGACTTCGTCGTCGACGTCGAGGTCCGTGCAGACGAGGTCTCTCGTCTCGGAGTCGAAGATCGCCAGGTACGGCTGATCGACGATGGTGCCGTCACGAAGCTCGATCTGCATGAAGCTTCCGCCGTTCACGATGTACTGGCCGATCATGTCGACGCCGATCGTCTGGCGGCCCCGACCAGCGGTGAGCAGCGGGGTGTCGAGGATGATCGGGTACCCGTTCTGTGGAGTCTCGGGAACGAGCGACGGGTGCGGCTCGAACTCACCGTCGTTGGCGGCTGCCGAGACGGGCGACGCCGACATCGCAAGCGCGTAGACAACGCCAAGCAACAGCAGCGCGATCGCGAGGAAGTGGGTGGAAGAACGGCGCATGTCCAGCTCTCTTCAGGGTCGTGACGCGGCCGCGCCATGCGGCGACGCAACTCTATTCCACCACGAAAGGTGACTGGACTTTATGGGTCGATCACCTCAGTGCCGCAGGCCGAATAGCGACCGGGTAACCTTGACGGCGAATGGTTGATCGACTCCTCGTGCTGCGACTTATCCGCCCGGCGTTCTGAGCGTTCGCTCCGAACCGCCGGGCCGACTCACGTTCCCACCGTTCGCATCATCGTCAGGAGATCCCCAATGAGCAGTCGAGCTGCACAGACCGCGTCGTCCATGCCGGCGCACCGTTACCAACCGTTCCCCCCCATCGACCTGCCCGATCGCACGTGGCCGTCGGCCACGATCACGAAGGCCCCGCTGTGGTGTTCGGTCGATCTTCGTGACGGCAATCAGGCGCTCATCGAGCCGATGGACTCGGAGCGCAAGTGGAAGATGTTCCAGGCGCTCGTCGACGCCGGCTTCAAGGAAATCGAGGTCGGGTTCCCGTCCGCGTCGGAGACCGACTTCGGGTTCGTTCGCGAGATCATCGAGCAGGGAGCGATCCCCGACGACGTGACCATCCAGGTGCTGACGCAGTGCCGACCGGAGCTCATCCGTCGCACGTACGAAGCGATCGACGGGGCCAAGCAGGCCATCGTCCACATCTACAACTCGACGTCGACGTTGCAGCGAAAGGTCGTGTTCGGCCTCGACGAGGACGGCATCGTCGACATCGCGGTCAAGGGTGCGGCGTTGTGCCGGGAGCTCGAGTCCACGATCCCCAAGACCAAGGTCCACTACGAGTACAGCCCGGAATCCTTCACCGGCACCGAGCTCCCGTTCGCCAAGCGGATCTGCGACGAGGTCATCGACATCCTCGATCCGACCGGGCGCACGGTCATCATCAATCTGCCGGCCACGGTCGAGATGAGCACCGCCAACATCTACGGCGACATGATCGAGTGGATGCACCGCAACCTCGCTCGTCGACACGAGATCGTCCTGAGCCTGCATCCTCACAACGACCGAGGCACGGGTGTGGCTGCGGCGGAGTTCGGCGTCATGGCGGGAGCCGATCGGGTCGAGGGCACGTTGTTCGGCAACGGTGAACGGACCGGCAACGTCGACGTGATCAACGTGGCCATGAATCTGTTCAGCCAAGGCGTCGACCCCGAGCTCGACATCTCCGACATCAACGAACTGCGTCGGACCGCCGAGTACTGCAACCAGCTGCCCGTCCATCCCCGGCACCCCTATGTCGGCGATCTCGTCTACACCGCCTTCAGCGGCTCCCACCAGGATGCGATCAAGAAGGGCTTCGAGGCTCTCGACCGAAGCGATTCACCGTTCTTCGAGGTCCCGTACATTCCGATCGATCCCAAAGACGTCGGCCGCAGTTACGAAGACGTGGTCCGGGTGAACAGCCAGTCGGGCAAGGGGGGCGTGTCGTACCTTCTCAAGGCCGAACATCACCTCGACCTCCCTCGGCGGATGCAGATCGAGTTCACCCGGGTGATCCAAGGCATCACCGACCGGACCGGCAAGGAACTCACCGCTCAGAACATCTACGACGAGTTCGATGCGGTCTACCTCGGTGCCGACGGGCCGTTCGTGCTCAATGGGTTCGAGTCGGCGCAGAACGCCAAGGGCGAGGACAAGACGTTGCTCACCGCTCGGATGACCGCAGACGGCGAGGCCGTCGTCGTCCAGGGCACCGGGAACGGGTCGCTCTCGGCCTTCGTGTCGGGGTTCAGCGAGCTCTCCGGACACGACCTTCGAGTGCTCGACTATCAGGAGCACTCGAAGGGATCCGGCAAGGACGCCGTTGCCGTGAGCTTCATCGAGATGCAGATCGACGGGGTCGAGTTGTGGGGGTGCGGGATGCACACCGACATCACCACGTCGTCGATGCGTGCCGTCGTCTCCGCGGTCAACCGTCACCGCAACTGACGCGTCGGCACGATCAGTCCGGAATCCGAACCAGCTCCCGCGACAGGCGGCGATCGCCGTCGTAGAGGTCGAGGGTGACGATCGACGGTCGTCCGTCGGGCAGAACCGAGATCGTCACGTCGACGGTTGTCGTACCCGCTTCGAGGTCGATCGATTGGGTGAGCTCGTCATCGAGGAGCACGTCGAGCCGGTCGGACTCGGGGCTGCGTGCTTCGCCGTCGATCACCACGGGCTCCACCGTGTAGGTGAGGCGACGTTCCACTGGCCCGACGGTGGTGGTCGTGGTCGGTGGGATGGTGGTTGTAGTCGTGGTGACGCGTGTTGACGTGACCGGAACGGTCGTGGTCGGGCTGATCGACGTCGTCGAAGTCGACTCCGACGTTTCGTCGGTGTCGTCGAACGCGACGACGGCTGGTGTCACCTCGACGACCGGAGCGTCTGCGGTGACGACACCGACGGCGATCGAGGTCACGACCGCTGCGGCTTGGGTGGTGGAGGTGAGGGCGACCGCCCCTGCGGCGATCGAGGTGCCCGTCAGCGAGACGCTCCATCCGCGGATGTCACGCAGCTTCTCTTCGCCGATTCGCAAGAAGGCATCCACGACGTCGGAGTCGAACTGGGTCCCGCGGTTCGCGAGGAGCTCGCGCCGGGCGTGCTCGATGGGGAAGGGCTTCTTGTAGGAACGTGCATGGGTCATCACGTCGAATGCATCGGCGACGCTCACGATGCGACCGATGATCGGAATGTCCGTGCCCGCGATGCCGTCCGGGTATCCGTTGCCGTCCCAGCGCTCGTGGTGGTGGAGGGCTCCGTCGGCGATGTCGGGCCCGAAGAACCCGTGCAGCTCGCGGAGCTTGCGGTCTGCGGCGTGCGGGTGGCGGCGGAGGATTTCCCACTCGCGAGTGTTCGGCTTGTCCGGACTGGTGAGAATGCCGGCATCGACGTCGAGCTTTCCCACGTCGTGGAGCACGGCGGACCACGAGAGCAGCTCCATCCGCCCCTCGTCGAGCTCGAGTTCTTCGCCGATGAGCGCGGCGTACGCTCGGACTCGTTCGGAGTGGCCGCGGGTGAGCCGCTCGTGGCGGGTGAGGTCCGAGAGGAGCCTCGAGATGATTCGGGAGACCCGTTCGACCTCGGCGAGTTGATCCTCGGGTCCGGCGATCCGCATCTTTGCGTGCCGGCGCAGCGAGTCCCGGTACCGGGAGTCGAGCGCTTCGTCGAATCGGACGGCCCGTTCGTACAGCGCCGTCCGCGGCAGGAGGCGTTCGACGACTCGAGCGGCGATGGCACTCGCGCCAATGCCGACGATGATCGCCACGACCACCCACAGCAGACGTTGGGCGTTTGACGGGAAGGGGCTGAGCGAACGCAACAACGCCCATGCCACGCCGAAGCCGACCACGGCGGGTGCGACCAGTGCGATCGCGCGCACGGTCACGGCAGCGCGTCTGCCGTCCGAATTGCCGTCGACCCGATCCTGCTCCGTCATTGCCTGCCCGATCGGCTCGCAGACGGGTGAGATGAGAATTCGATCGACGAAGTTGATGAAGTTGTGGGATCGCGACGCGCGACACATAGACTCGGCTGCTGGCCCGGGGCAGAGCTCCGGGTCGCCGCGTGTCCGGCCTCATGTCTCCGGCCTCATGTCGAAGCACTGAAGTCGAAACACCGGACCGGGTCGGCCCGCCGAGTCCGATCCCCAGAACGCCAACTCGAAACGAAACGTCGAAACGATGCCAACGATCAATCAGCTGGTCCGGAAGGGCCGCCAGTCCAAGCGCCGCAAGGAGTCCACGCCGGCGCTCAAGGGAGCGCCCCAGGCGCGTGGCGTGTGCACCCGCGTGTACACCACCACCCCGAAGAAGCCGAACTCTGCACTCCGCAAGGTCTGCCGCGTGCGCCTGACCACTGGCATCGAGGTCACGGCGTACATCCCCGGCGAAGGCCACAACCTCCAGGAGCACTCGATCGTGCTCGTGCGTGGCGGTCGTGTGAAGGATCTGCCCGGCGTTCGATACAAGGTCATCCGCGGCACGCTCGACACCTCTGGTGTTCGGGAGCGCAAGCAGGCCCGCAGCCGTTACGGCGCCAAGAAGGAAGGCTGACGATGCGCAAGAACGCCGCACCACGTCGCGAGCTCACCCCGGATCCGGTCTACGACTCGGTGCTCGTCACCCAGATCGTCAACAAGGTCCTCCAGCGCGGCAAGCGCTCCACCGCTGAGCGCATCGTCTACGAAGCGATGGACACCATCGCGGAGAAGACCGGCGGCGAGGCCCTTGCTGTCGTCAAGCGTGCCGTCGACAACACCCGGCCACAGCTCGAGGTTCGTAGCCGCCGTGTCGGTGGCGCGACCTACCAGGTGCCGGTCGAGGTTCGTCCCCGCCGCGCCAACACGCTCGCCGTTCGCTGGCTCGTCAACAACGCCCGCAATCGTCGGGAGCGTTCGATGGCCCAGCGCCTCGCCAACGAGCTGCTCGATGCGTCCAATGCCGTCGGTGCGTCGGTGAAGCAGCGCGAGGACCTCCAGAAGATGGCCGAGTCCAACCGCGCGTTCGCCCATTACCGCTGGTAGCGACGATGTTTGGCGTGATCCCCGCAGACCCCGGCTTCACGCCATCGCATACCTCCACCCGCAGCAATCAGCGCCTTTGGCGCGACCGCGGATAAACTTTTCCTTTCGACCGGGCGTTGTGCGCCCGGTCGTGGCGTGTCCGCCCGAATCCCCCCATTTCACCCACCGAGAGCCAAGAGACACAGAGCAGAACCATGGCGAAGCGAGTCCCCCTCGAAAAGACCCGGAACATCGGGATCATGGCCCACATCGACGCGGGCAAGACCACCACGACGGAGCGCATCCTCTACTACACCGGCGTCAACTACAAGATCGGTGAGGTCCACGACGGCGGCGCCACGATGGACTGGATGGAGCAGGAGCAGGAGCGTGGCATCACGATCACCTCTGCGGCCACCGCCTGCATGTGGAACGACCACAAGATCAACATCATCGACACGCCGGGCCACGTCGACTTCACGGTCGAGGTCGAGCGTTCACTTCGCGTGCTCGACGGCGCGGTTGCCGTGTTCGACGGTGTTGCTGGCGTCGAGCCGCAGACCGAGACGGTGTGGCGCCAGGCCAACAAGTACAACGTGCCGCGCATGTGCTTCATCAACAAGATGGACCGCACGGGCGCCGACTTCTACTTCTGCCTCAACACGATCAAAGAGCGCCTGACCGACCAGGTTGCCGTGCTCCAGCTGCCGATCGGCGCCGAAGGCGCCTACGCCGGCATGATCGATCTCGTCCAGATGAAGGCCCTCGTGTGGCCGAGCGACGTCGACGAGAAGGATCTCGGCGCCACGTTCAACGTCGAAGACATCCCTGAGGACATGGCCGATCAGGCCGAGGAGTACCGCGCGGAACTCATGGACACCTTGTCGCTGCTCGACGAGGACCTCATGGAGCGCTACCTCGGCGACGAGGAGATCTCGGTCGACGAGCTCAAGGCAGTCATCCGCAAGGGCACGCTCGCCGGAGACATCGTCCCGATCCTCAATGGCACGGCCTTCAAGAACAAGGGCGTGCAGCCGCTGCTCGACGCGGTCATCGACTACCTGCCGGCACCCGTCGATCTGCCGCCGGTCGAAGGCGTACACCCCCGCTCGGGTGACACCGAGACCCGCGAGGTTTCGGACAAGGCGCCGTTCTCGGCGTTGGCCTTCAAGGTGATGACCGATCCCTTCGTCGGCAAGCTCACCTACTTCCGCGTCTACTCGGGCAGCCTCGAAAAGGGCGGCACCGTGGTCAACAGCCGCACCGAGAAGAAGGAGCGCATCGGTCGTCTCCTCGAGATGCACGCCAACAACCAGCAGGATCGCGACGTCGTCAACACCGGCGACATCGCGGCGGGCATCGGTTTCAAGGCCACCCGCACCGGTGACACCCTCGCCGACCCGAGTGCGCCGATCGTGCTCGAGCAGCTCGAGTTCCCGGATCCGGTGATCCACGTCGCGGTCGAGCCGAAGGACAAAGAAGCCCAGGACAAGCTCGGCAAGGCGCTCATGGCCCTCGGCGAAGAGGACCCCACCTTCAAGGTGGAGACCGACGAGCAGACCGGTCAGACCATCATCTCCGGAATGGGCGAGCTTCACCTCGAGGTGCTCGTCGATCGCATGAAGCGCGAGTTCAAGGTCGACGCCACGGTCGGCAAGCCGCAGGTGGCCTACCGCGAGACCATCTCGAAGACGATCACCAACCACAAGTACACCCACAAGAAGCAGTCGGGTGGTTCGGGCCAGTTCGCCGAGGTCGTACTGGATCTGGAGCCCACCGGCCCCGGCGGCGGTTACAGCTTCGAGGACAACATCACCGGTGGCCGTATTCCGAAGGAATACATCAAGCCGGTCGACGACGGCATTCAGCAGGCGATGACCTCGGGTCCGCTCGCTGGCTTCCCGGTCGTCGATTGCAAGGTCGCCCTCAACGACGGCAAGACGCACGACGTCGACTCGTCCGAGATGGCCTTCAAGATCGCTGGCAACGCTTGGTTCCGTGAGGCAGCCAAGTCCGCCGGCCCGGTTCTTCTCGAACCGGTCATGGACGTCGAGGTCGTCACCCCCGATGACTACCTCGGCGATGTCGTTGGCGACGTCAACTCTCGCCGCGGCCAGGTGCAAGGAACCGAACAGCGAGGCAACAACCAGGTCATCAACGCTCTGGTGCCGTTGTCGGAGATGTTTGGATACAGTACCGACCTGCGTTCGCGCACCCAGGGGCGCGCGACGTACACCATGCAATTCCACTCCTATCAGCAGGCCCCTGCCTCTGTTCAGGAAGAGATCGTCGCTCGCGTTCGGGGCGAGTGATCGGCGAATCAACCAATCAAAGAAGCAAGAAAGTAACCCACAGAGGAAACCGTCATGGCCAAAGAGACCTTTGAGCGCACCAAGCCCCACGTGAACGTGGGAACCATGGGACACATCGACCATGGAAAGACCACGTTGACCGCAGCGATCACCAAGGTCCTCGGCGACAACGTCGAAGGCTCGTCAGCGACCGCCTTCGAAGACATCGACAAGGCGCCGGAAGAGCGCGAGCGTGGCATCACGATCAACGTCTCGCACGTCGAGTACGAGACCGAGAACCGGCACTACGCACACGTCGACATGCCCGGTCACGCCGACTACATCAAGAACATGATCACGGGCGCCGCCCAGGTCGACGGCGCCATCCTCGTGGTCGCCGCCACCGACGGCCCGATGAGCCAGACCCGTGAGCACCTCCTCCTCGCCCGCCAGGTGGGCGTGCCGAAGATCATCGTCGCCCTCAACAAGGTGGACATGGTCGACGACGAGGAGCTCCTCGAGCTCGTCGAGATGGAGGTCCGTGAGCTCCTCGACAAGTACGAGTTCCCCGGAGACGACACTCCCGTCGTCAAGGTTTCGGCGCTCAAGGCCCTCGAGGGCGACGCCGACGCCGGCGCCCAGGTCATGGAGCTCATGGCCGAGGTCGACAGCTACATTCCGCTTCCCGAGCGCGACATCGACAAGCCCTTCCTCATGCCGATCGAGGACGTGTTCTCGATCACCGGCCGTGGCACCGTGGTGACCGGCAAGGTCGAGCAGGGCGTCATCGAGACCGGCAACGAGATCGAGATCGTTGGTCTCAAGGACACCCAGAAGACCACCTGCACGGGTGTCGAGATGTTCCGCAAGCTGCTTGACCGCGGCGAGGCCGGCGACAACATCGGCGCCCTTCTCCGTGGCATCGACAAGGAAGACGTCCAGCGTGGCCAGGTGCTCGCCGCTCCCGGCAGCATCACCCCGCACACGGACTTCGAGGCCGAGGTCTACGTCCTGTCGAAGGAAGAGGGCGGCCGCCACAAGCCGTTCTTCTCGAACTACCGTCCGCAGTTCTACTTCCGGACCACCGACGTAACCGGCACGATCACGCTGCCCGAGGGCACGGAGATGTGCCTGCCCGGCGACAACACGAAGATGACGGTCGAGCTCATCGCTCCGATCGCCATGGACGAGGGTCTGCGCTTCGCCATCCGTGAGGGTGGACGTACCGTGGGCGCCGGCGCTGTCACCAAGATCACGAAGTGATCTGAGGCGACTGACCGATGGCTGCATCACAGAAGATCCGCATCCGCCTCAAGGCGTATGACCACACCCAGATCGATCAGGCAACCAAGCAGATCGTCGAGACGGTGCGTCGTACGCAGGCGGAGGTGCGGGGTCCGATCCCGCTTCCCACCGAGAAGCACCGCTACACGGTGGTTCGGGGTCCGTTCAAGGACAAGGATTCCCGCGAGCACTTCGAGATGCGCATCCACAAGCGCCTCCTCGACATCGTCGAACCGTCGCCGAAGACCGTCGATTCGCTCCAGCGTCTCGACCTCGCGGCGGGCGTCGACATCGAGATCAAGATTCAGTGATTCGCTGATCATTCGATCAATGGAATGGCCCGGGCGTCATGCCCGGGTCTTTCCCGTTTTCACGGCTCGTCCTGTTGCGAGCCGACCGTCGGGAATCGGAATGCGCTGGCAGTCGGGCGGGTTTACCCTCGACGTGATGGGGACCCGAGTGGCGCTTCTGCTGGTGGCCATGCTCGCCGCTGCGTGTTCGAGCGCGCCCGGTCCGGAGCTGACGACGACGTCGATTGGCGGAGCGCCACCGTCGTCCACGGCGGTGGCGCTCCAACCAGAACCCCTACCGTCGGGTCGCGACGCCATCGCGGCAGCGGAGGGTTCGGCACACGTCCTCTGGTTCTGGGGCGCGCATTGAGGCACCTGTCGCGAAGAAGCCTCTGCGGTCGCATGGGTGACGAGACAGCCAACCGATGTGCCGATCATCGGCGTGCCGAATCCCGATGACGGTGACGACACCGATCGTCGGGAGTTCATCGAGGCGATGAGTACCCAGATCAGTCACGTGCTCGAGGACCCGGGCTCGGTCTGGGCGAACTATAAGGTCACCTCTCAGCCGACGATGGTCTTTGTGTCCGCCGACGGTTCTACCGAGGTGCACACTGGTGGGCTGGGCCCACAGGGCCTCCTGGAGCGGCTGAAAGCGCTCTGAGGGCTAGAGCTCGGGCCCGGGAGCGTCTGGCGTCTCGAGATCGTCGAGCTCGTGGACCGGGAGCGTGTCGGGAACGACGGACGGCCGCGTTGGTTGGTCGTCAAGGCCCACCCGGGTGAGCGGGCCCTCCTCGATGGCGTAGCGCTCTCCTGTTGCGGAGATGATGCCGGTGGCGGTCGCCGCAGCGGGAAGGGCGAGGAGGGCACCGACAGGGCCGAGGACCGACGCTCCGACGAGTACCGAACCGAACGAGACGGCCGGGTGGATTCGAAGCGTTCGAGAGTCAACGCGTGGTGCCAAGAGGTAGTTCTCGAACTGCTGATAGGCGGCCATGAACGCGAGCGCCCAGAGAGCCTTTGGCGGCGATTCCATCAAGGTCAGGATCACGGGCAGCGCACCGGCGATGTAGACGCCGACGACGGGGACGAACTGGCTAACGACGCCTACCCAGACGGCGAGAGCGAGCGGGAATGGGACGCCGATCAGCGAGAACGCAATCCAGGTGACGAGCGAGGAGATCGTGGCCAGAACCGTTCGCGACAGGATGTAGCCACCGGTCTTTTGAATGGCGAGATCCCACACACCGAGCACTCGTCGCTGACGTTCGGGCTTGAGTCTGGAGCAGATCGTGCGTCGCAGTTTGGGGCCGTCGGCGGTCAGGTAGAACGTGAACAGGGCGATCGTGAAGATCTGGAAGACGAGGCCGATCACGGTGGCGCCGATCCCGACCACGTTGTTGGCCAGGCCAGTGAGTTGCTGACCGAGGCCATCGTCGGAGAGGAACTGATCCCGAGCCCGGTCGAGCGCAATCGATTCGTCGACGTTGTCCTGCAGCCAGATCTCCAGATCGTCGATCAGCGTCGGCGCGTCGTCGACGAAACCTGTCGTTTGCTCGGCGAGCACGCTGCCAACGAGGAAGCTGAAGCCACCGATCACGACGAGCGCAGCAAGGAACATCGCAAGCGTCCCGAGGCCCCGCGAGACCCCCTTTCGTTCGAGCCAGTTGACGGCGGGCTCCAACGCGAAGGAGAAGAAGAACGAGATGAGGACGGTGACGAGAAACCCGGACAGGTCCTCGAAGAGTTGTTGGAGGATCCAGATGGCGATCAGCCCGAGCCAGAACAGGGCGATCGCCCGCGGGACCCAGCGCGGCATACGAGCGTCGTCGCGGGCGACGTCGGCGACGATCTCGGTGTGCTCGCTCATTGGGAAGTGACGCTAGTCCACGGGGTCCAGCTCGGCGGACAACGCCAGCGCCTCCGCAGCACCATCGGCATCGACATGTCCGACGATGTGGCTCGCAAGGCGGTGCACCTCGGGCTCGGCGTTGGCCATCGCCACAGGGACCCCGACGGCGTGCATCGCCGGCACATCATTGTGGCCGTCGCCGACCATCATCACCGCCGACATCGGGAGGTCCAAGAGCGCCGCAATCGCGGAGATGCCGGTGGCCTTCGTGACGTTGGCTGCGGTCACGGAGACGAATGCCGCGCCGGGCATGATCGGTGAGGTCGCGGAAGTCGCGGTGAGCCCCGTTCGGGCGACGCTCTCGATGACCGCCGTGATCTCAGATTCTTGGACCACGAACTGGACACGCACGATGTCGTTCGAGTCGACGAAATCTCGAACGGGACGCGGTTGGTGCGCGGTGCCCATCAGGTCGGCATGGTCAGCCGCGAGGCCCGCGGTCGAATCGACGACGTAGTCGGTGGCTGAGTAGAGCTCGGTGACCCAATCCCGAGAAACGCCGAGGTCGATCAGGTCGACGACGAGCTCGTGGTCGATCGTGGAACCCGTCGCCGATGCATCGAGTGCCGAGACCACTGCGCCTCCTGCGTGGAAGACATGGTGGCCGGTGGGGTCGAGTCGCTGGGCCATTTCCCACGATGATCCGAACGCGCCGCGGGCGGTGCACAGGGCGAGATGTTGGCCCCGATCACGCGCTGCGGAGGCCGCTGACCACACTGCGTCGGAGACTTGCCCCTCGCTTCCCACAAGAGTGCCATCGACGTCGAGACAGACCAGGGGAATCACGCCGACACGCTAGTGATGTTTGCTAGACATCGCTTGGTAGAACTGGCTCAGCCAAGGAGAGCGAACAGACGTGTCCGGGCAACTTCCCGATCTCGACGAGATGGTCTCATTCGCCGTTGACAACGGCGCACAGGCTGGTCCCTATCCAATGCGCTCCATCATCGAGAGCATTCGTTTGGGTCAGCGTGACCCAGGCACGCTCGTGTGGTGGGCCGGTGAGGGCGACTGGGTGCCGTTCAATTCGGTTGACAGCCTCATGGAACTTCTTCAGGGGCTTCCCGCCGATGATCAGCCGCCACCTCCCGGCGATGACGCCGAGGCGATTCCGCTCGGCGAGGCGAGTGCCGATGACGGCGACATCGACGTCGAGAGTGCCGTCGAGTCGGTGGAGGATGTCGTCGAGCCCGACCTCGAGGTCGCGGACCCGGTCGCCTCCGACGAGCCGCTCGCCGAGATGGCGAACGTGGACGCCGACGCCGTCGGAACGGTGTCCGTCGATTCGGGTCTGCTCGTCGATGGTGGAGTTGGTGACGCCGCTGGGTCGGCGACCGACGCAGCCTCCGAGGTGCTCGATGACGGATGGGTCGACCACTCCTCAACCGCTGAGTCGCTCACCGACGCGGCACCGGACATGGCCGAGACCGCCTCCGACGCCAGCAACCGTTGGGGAGCGGCGGCAGCCGAGGTTGAGGACGACGTCGCGGCAACCGCCGACGAGGCTGACGGCGCAGGGATCTCCGGGTTGTTCGGTGTTGGAGCGGCGGGCGCTGCCGCAGCGGGTGCGGCGGTCGTCGGGAGCTCGATGCCTGACGCTGTCGTCGACCCGATCCAGCCAGCGATCGCCGAGCCGATCATCGATGACGTCGCAACCTTCCCTGCCGCGCCGGCCCCGATCGCGCAGCCGGAGATTTCGGAGGAGAGTCCTTTGGACTCGGTCGGCGCTCGCATCGAAGCGTTGACGGCCGAACCCGGTGGGGACGAGGTGACCGGCATCGACTCGGCTTCGCCGGAGGTGATCATCGAGGCCGAACCCGACCCCGAATCGGCGCCACAACCGGATCCCGAACCGGACCTCGAGCCCGCCGCGGAGTCTGTCGATCTCTTCGGATCGATGGTCGCAGCGACCCGGGCGTCGTGGGGTGATCTGGATTGGGGTGCTCGTCTGGGAAGTCCAATACTCGGTTCCGGAATCTCGGCGCTCGTCGCCGATGGAGCCACGCTGCTCGACGTCCATACCGCCGGTGATGGTCATGTGGCCGTATTCGGCACCCAAGCAGGAACGCATCAGATGATGAGCGTCACCCCGGTCCCGGGCGAGGACGGTGCCGTCGAGCTCTCCAGGGTGTCCTTTGCCGCTGGTCCGACCAACGCTGCGCCGACGGAAGGACCCTCCCAGCCAGGGGACATCCACGTGGTCGCCCACGGCGACCATGCAGCCGCAGCGGTCGATCTCATCTGGGACGTGTCGGACTATTCGGATGGCTCGATGGTCGGCGACGCGGTTCGCACGGTGATTGCTGCACTGGAGCAACACCGCGACCTCTGAGCAACGGTCAGCCGGTCACCAACGGCTGGATTCGTCGAGCATTCTCGAAACCAGTGATGCCTGCGTCGCTGGCTCGGCGAACAGGTAGCCCTGCGCCCACGTGACTCCGAGATTCCGGAGACCGGCGAGCTGGGAGCGTGTTTCGACGCCTTCCACGGTGGTCGACAGTCCCAAGGCGTGGGCCATCGCCACGGCAGCGGACAGCACCGGAGCGCCCGAACCGTCAGCCGCGAGTCCGACCAGAAACGCGCGGTCGACCTTCACGATCGACACCGGAAGCTGCTGGACGTAGGCCAGTGACGAGTAGCCGGTCCCGAAGTCATCGATCGCGAGACGAACGCCGAGCGACCGAAGGTCGTCCATCCGCTCGGCGACCGTGTCATCGGCGAGCGACGATTCGGTGAGTTCGACGATGACGCGTTCTGGAGCCACGTCGTAACTGTCGAGGGCCGCGCCGAGTTGGTACTGCATGTCCGGGCGGGTCAACTGGGATGCCGAGAGGTTGATCGCGACGGAGAAGTCGGGGTCGACGTCGGCGAACGCCGCGACCTCTCGAACGGCCTGCCACACGACCCAGTCGCTCAGATCGTCGATCAGCCCGGCTCGTTCCGCCGTCGGGATGAAATCGTCGGGTCCGAGGATGCCGCGGTCTGGGTGCTCCCAGCGGACCAAGGCCTCTGCCCCGACGATTCGGCCCGTCTCCAGCCGGACTTTCGGCTGCCAGAACAGGACGAACTCGTGGTGGTCGATGCCCTCACGGAGCCGTACCTCCCGATCGAGACGGTCACCAGCAAGTGAATCGAGCGACGAGTCGTGCACGGCGTTGGTTCCTCGGCCCGCCTGTTTGGCCCGAACGACTGCTGCGTGTCCTTCGTCGATGAGTTCGAGTGCGGTGCGGTCGCCGGTACCGATGGTGAGGCCGATCGAGACGGTGATCGTCAGGTCGGTGTCGGCAATTCGAAGTGGACGGGCAATGGCCGTCCGGATTCGATCGGCCGTCGTCACCGCTTCGGCGATCGCGTCGATGCGTTCGAGCACCACGATGAACTCGTCGCCACCGAATCGAACGACGGTGTCCCCGACCAGGACTTGGCGTCGGATTCGGTCGGCGACCTCAGCGATCACCAGATCCCCTGTGGCATGGCCGAGGCTGTCGTTGACGAGCGTGAGATCGTCGATGTCGACGAACAGGACCGCGACGTTCCAGCCGTGGCCCCGTGCAGTGTCGAGCGCCCGCCGGAGCTTTTCTTCGAGCCCTTCACGGTTCTCGAGTCCGGTGAGCGGGTCGTGCCGGATCCGATCGAGCAGTTCCTGCCTCGACTGATCATGGATGATCGCCAGTTCGGCCAATGACGTGACTTCGTCGAACAGGTCGACCTCGGACGGTTCGAGGACCCGTGACTGATCCAGATAGGTGACGCATGCGCCGACGACGATCCCGTGTCGACCTGTCAGCGGTACGGCGCGTGCCGCGAGCATACCGTGTTCGACGAAGGTGCCCCGGTGCTCCCGGTACAGCGAACTCGCGGCGACCTCGATGGCGAGGACTTCGCCGCGGCGTTGCATCGCCGCGTCCCAGGTGCCGAACCAGCGGCGGCGTGAGGCGCCGTGGATCAGGGTGGCGATGGCCGGTGGGAGGTTGGACGCACGGACTCGGCTCTGGTCGGCGTCATCGATCGTGATGATTGCCGAACGTCCGCCGGAGATTCGATGGTCGAGCTCGGCGATGAGGGTCTCGAAGACGTGGTCGCTCCGACGGTCCGAGGCAATGTCGGTCGCAATCCGGGCGCGGAGACGCACGAGCGCAACGTCGGCGTCCGGGTCTGGTTCGGGCACCAGGTGCAGTGCGGTTTCCTCCACGCTTCCCATGATCGGCCGAACTGGGCGCCGAGGTGAGTCAGGGCCTCACGAACCGGTCTCGATCGCCGACCCCGCTGCTAGCGTTGTGGGTCCGCCCGAGTAGCTCAGTCGGTAGAGCAACTCATTCGTAATGAGTAGGTCAGGAGTTCGATTCTCCTCTCGGGCTCTTCGTAGAGCAGGCACCTTGTCCGCCCCCACAGAGAGCCGCTGCCGAGAAGGTCAGGGTCGGACTTCGATGCCTGCGAGACTGGCGTCGTGGAAGTCGATCAGCCACCGATGAAGCGGGCGATCGGGGTGGGGGTCCTTGTTGCGGTGGCCTGGTTCTGGTTCGAGATCGTCACGCATTCGAGCTGACCGGACCGGCCAGACGACTAGGTTCGGCGTCGATGGAACGCTTCTATCCGATTGGCACGCCCGGACAGCCATGGGGGACCCACGAGCGGCGAGCGTGGTTCGACGCCCAGTCGATCCAGCGCAGCTACCACGACGACGTTCTCGCCCGCATCGATGCGCTCGACAGCCGCGCCGAGGTCATCCAGTACGGAGCACTCCCGCTCGACGAGGAACGGTACCCACTGGTGGCCGTCGTTGTCGGCTGTCCAGACCCCGATGCCCCGACGGTCCTGGTCACCGGAGGAGTGCATGGATACGAGACGAGCGGGGTGATGGGCGCGCTGGCCGTGGCCGAGGCGGCAGCATCCAGCCCGCCCCGTGTGCACTTCGTCATCGCCCCCTGCGTGAGCCCGTGGGGGTACGAAGTGATCAATCGCTGGAACCCGAACGCGATCGACCCAAATCGGTCCTTTCATCGCCGCAGCCCTTCGGAGGAGGCCGCGTCGCTCATGGCCTTCGTCGAGTCACGGACCGACGAGTTCGTCATGCACCTCGATCTGCATGAGACGACCGACAGCGACGAGCTCGAGTTCCGCCCGGCGCTCGCGGCTCGAGATGGGCAGATACTCGAGCGGGGAACCATTCCCGACGGCTTCTACACCGTCGGCGACTCGAACAATCCGCAGCCGGACTTTCAGCGGGCGATCATCGACGGAGTCGAAGCCGTCACCCACATCGCACCCCCCGATGCTGCCGGCCAGATCATCGGTGCCGACGTCGCTCAGCGAGGCGTCATCAACTATCCGTTCTCCGAGCTCGGCCTGTGTGCCGGGATGACCGATGCCCGATTCACCTCGACCACAGAGGTCTACCCCGACAGCCAATCGGCAACATCCGAGCAATGTGTGGCGGCTCAAGTCGCGGCAGTCGACGCGGGCGTGGACTTCGTGCTTCGCCAGTCCGGACCCTGATGCGCGTCGCCACGTGGAACGTCTGGTGGCGCTTCGGCGACTGGCGTCCGCGACAAGCGGTGATCTTCGACGAGCTTCGGTCGGTGGGCGCAGACGTGATCGCTCTGCAGGAGACCTGGCCCGCTCAGGTCGACGAGCTCGCTCAGGCCCTCGACATGGCGTCGGTGTTCTCGGGAGGAGCGCCGTCGGGGCACCCGCGCGGGGAGTTCGGAAACGCCATCCTGAGCCGGTGGCCGATCCTCTCGACGGCGGAGCAGACACTGCCTGCCAAAGACGGTCCCGACATCCGTCGAGTGCTCCACGCCCGTGTCGATGCCCCACTCGGGCCGGTCGACGTCTTCACGACGCATCTCTCGCACCGATTCGACGAGTCGGCGACACGCGTTCGCCAGCTTCAGGTCGTCTCGGAGTTCATCGAACGTCAGCGACGTTCCGACGATGCGGGTCATCCGCCGATCCTCCTCGGCGACCTCAACGCCGTTCCCGACAGCGACGAGCTTCGCCGCCTGACCGGGCGCAGTCAGCCGTACCTCGACGGCACGGTCTGGTCAGATGCGTGGGAGCTGGTCGGTGAAGGCGACGGGATCACCTGGGACGATGCGAACGAACACGTTGTCGATTCCGCGTGGCCGCAGCGCCGCATCGACTATGTGCTCGTCGCGTGGCCGCGGCCTCGGCCGCTCGGCAATCCACTTCGCGCTGAGCGCTTCGGCACTCCTCGCGGCAGCGGACCTCCCGGGTCTGATCACTGGGGCGTCGTCGTCGATCTCGGTGAATCCTCGCCGACGTCGTGACAACGTACGGTGGCCACCGGCCCGCGCCGTGGACTAGCGTCCACCCATGGCGGCTGATTGCGGGATGGAAACAACGATGAGTGAGAACGGGCGGCAACCGGACGAGCGGGAACCCGCAACCTTTCTGGATCTGACGGGTGACGAACCGGTCATCGCCGTTGGAGCACCTCCGGTCCCGTCGTTGCCCAACGTCGACGAGGCGCCCCGTAGCCGATGGGGTGAGGGCCGATCCGCAACGACGAGTCCGCGTGCGATCCGGCGTCGACGGCTGACCGAAGAGCCGTTGAGGGACTGAGCGGGCGTCCGCTCAGCGAGTGACTGAGCGGGCGTCCGCTCAGCGAGTGATTGAGCGGGCGTCCGCTCAGCGACCGAAACGCTTCTTCTTCTTTTCGACGTAGGACGCCACGAACCAGTCGTCCTCGTCGACGTCATCCTCCGAGGCCATGCCGACCAGATCGCCGACCGACGCCGTCGGAGTGGTCTCGCTCTCTGGTGGCGTGACGTCACCGGCCAGCGCGGCAAGGCGAGGATCGGCGGCGGGGGAGAGATCGGCCACGTGTCGCTCGAGTTCGTCGATGCGGGCGACCGCCGCCTCGAGAAGACCGTGCAGCTTGGCCACCTCGACGTTCGTCGCATCGACGTGTTCGTTGGTCGTGACGACCGAATCGGTCAGCTGGGCGTCGACCGAGGTCGAGCGGCCCTGCATGTCGGAGAGCTGGGACACCGTGCGGAGGGTGTCTTCGAGCTTGGACTCGGCGTCCGTGATTCGGGCGCTCTGTCCTCGAATCTCGGTCTGGATCGCCTGAACGAGCTCGGTCTGAAGTTGTCGCAGACTTTCGGAGAATTCGTGAGCTTCACTCGCCAGACCCTCGGCGCGTGCGACAGAGGCTTCGATCTCGTCGATTCGTGCATCGTCGACGACGGAGGACTCGGCGGGGCGATCCGCGACCTGGGAGATCTGTTTGGAAAGCACCGATGCGGTCTCGGACAACTCGTCGCGGAGATCCGCCGTTGCCTGCTCCTGCTCAGCGAGTCGAGCGCGCGCTTCGTCGATGCGCTCGAGAAGCCGCTGGTCGCGGCCCTCGACGTCGTCGGTCACTGTGGCTTCGATGCCCGCGATTCGCTCGTTCTGCTCGGTCGACTGCTGTGCGAGGTCGTCGACACGCTTCTCCGCGAGAACGGCGCGCTCGGAGATGTCGTCGAGACGGATCGTGTACTTCTCGAGTTCTGTGGCCGACGCGCTCGGTTCGTCGCCGTTCTCGAGTTGCTCGACCCGGGCAGTGATCGCCTGGTGTGCGGACTCGAGACCGTTGATGCGTTCGGTGCCGGCGTCGACGAGTCGAGACAGTTCGCCCATCTGGGCTTCGCCATCGGTGAGCCGCTGATCGACAGCGCCGAGGTGTTCGTGGGCGCCATTGACGCGCCCGACCGTCTCGTCGAGCCGTGCGGTGGTGCTGTTGACCTGCTCGGTGGTTTCGCTCAGGCGCTGGTTGGTCTCGTCGATCCGCCCCGAGGTCTCTCCGAGCCGTGAGGTGGTTTCGTCGAGCTGTGCGGAGAGCGCTTCGTGGCGCTCGTCGGTTGCCGCAGCGCGATCGAGATCGCTTGTCGATTGTTCGATTGCGTCGATCCGGGCGTGAACGTCATCGATTCGGCCGTGGGTCTCGTTGACGCGGTTGTCGACGTGGTGGATTCGACCGTGAGACTCGTCGATTCGTTCCCCGGTCTCGTCGAGCCGGTGATGGGCGGCATCGATCCGCTCGACCGTTTCGTTGGTGGCAGCAGCGGCGCCGTCGACGCGTCCTGCGAGCTCGTCGAGCCTGCCGATCGTTCCGTCGATGCGCTCGTGCGTGTGGTCGATCCGAGTCGTGTGGTCGTGGACTTGTGAGTCGAGGGCATCGATGTTCTCGAGCGCCTCGTCGACGCGTCCCACGACTTCGCCGGTTTGGACTTCGATCTGACTGAGTGACTCGGTGGCCGCGGCGATGTGTGCGTCCTGTGCGTCGACTCGAATCGCCACATCGGCGACGAGGGCCACCGCATCGTTGGTCAGCTCGTTGATTTCGTCGACGCGCGGGTCCGCGTCGGGAGCGTTCTCGGCGTGCGCTTTGAGGAACGCGATGTCGGTCGCAACGGTCTCCAGCTTCGTGTCGACGTCGTCGAGTCGCTCGGCGTGATGTTCGATGACGGCGGCGGGATCGGAAAGTGCGCCAACGTGTGCCTTGAGCTCGGTGACCTCGCCCACGAGGTCTCCCACTGTGGCGAGCAGCTCTGCGCTCGTCGTGAACTGGTCCTCGCCAATTGCGGAGATCCGAGCGTCGAGGTCCTGGATTCGACCGAGGGCCGACTCGAGGATCTCCATCACTTCGCCGACGTCATCGCCGGAGTGCAGGCGGTCGTCTTCGATCTTGGCGATCCGCTGTTCGAATCCGTCGATGGTTTGAAGCATCGACGTGGAGAGATCCTCTTCGGTGCTGGCGACGCGGTGGCTGAGTTGCTCGAACTCGGCGCGGGTTCCGCCGAGTTCGCGGCGGATGGTCGAGAACTCCGCGGTGAGCTCTTCGGCGACTTCGGCGCCGACGCGGTTGTTGAGCGCGTCCTGTTCGATGCCGTCGATCCGGATGCCGAGTTGGTCGAGCTTCCTGGTCAGGTCGATCAGGCGGCCGTCGTCAGACGCGCGAGCCGTGTCGAGCGTGATCGTCCGTGCCGCGGCGCGCGCGGAGCTGAGGTCGGTCGACATCTCGGGCCACGCCGGTGCCCCGCTCAGTGTGTTGTGGTCCATCTGGCCCTCATCAGGTGGTCTTGATTCCCTACGAAGACTCGTCGGCGGCTTGCTCGTGGACATTAGGAACGAATGCAATGGCTCGGGCAGTAATCTTTCCGAAACATTTTTGTCATGTAAGTGCAAAGATGTTTGACTGGAGGTGTCGTCGTGGTCGCAGGCCGGGATTGCCACAGAGTGGGGCGGGGAAAGGACCTTTTGTTGCGATGCGGGAGCCTCAAGAGGTGAGAGTAACACGTGGAGTGTCGAAGCAGGTTCAGAACGTTCGCTACAGCGATCTTGCCCACTCCCCAGAACGCGACAACGCTTCCGCGTCGTGTTCGGAACCCTTGCCGTCGTGGACTGGATCGCACTGATCCTGGCGACGATCCTGCTGACCGCAGCTGTTGCGGCAGTTGTGGTCGCCGTCATCGCCGCGCGACACCGCAACCGCAACGTCCCGTTGGCGCATGCCAGCGTCGAGCCGACCCGCGTCGACGACCCCGGGGACGCGGCCACGACACTCGACCTCCGCGATCTCGGAACCGAAACGCCTCCTCAATCGCCGCCAGTCCGTACCGATGTCGTCGAACCGACTTCGGCTGCCTCCAGCGCCGCAGAGCGAGCACGCAAGCTCCGCGATCGGCCCGAACCGGATGCAACTCCACCGTCGAGGACCGGCGCTCCAAAGCACGCCGCGACCGCCAGCAACCCGGCGACTCCACCAATGGGAAGTCGTCGGACCGGATTCGAGCTCCGTCGGCCGGGGTTCTTCGAGGACCCCGTCGGGCGCCATGAACAGCGGTATTGGGACGGCAAACGCTGGACCGAGCACGTGAAGGAAAACGGCCGACGTTTCGTCGATCCCCTCTAGCCGGCGTCCTGGACGACCGGTCTGCGCCCTACGCGGCGTCGGATTCGTTCCCGTCCTGCATCGCTTCGGCCTCGTGGACCGTTGCATAGGCGACGCCGTGGGTCCCCGGGGCGGGCATTCGCGAGCTCCTGAACTGGGCGTTCTGCAGGGTGTCCGCGACGAGTTCCTGCAACTCCAGCCCGAGTCCCTTGAACGCAACGCCGAGTCGTACCCACTCGTCGTTGATCGGAACGATGTTGCGGATCTCGATGATCCCGGCGTGATCATCCACCCACACGCGATAGCGCTTTCGCTCCCGAATGCGGCCGTCTGGGGGGCAGAGGATGGCGGCACCACCCTGGGAGAGGTCCACAAGGACCGCGTCAACACGGTCGGGGGTTCGGAGGAAGCCGTTGCCGAACTCCATGATCATCGGGACCTCGAAGTCGTAGCGATGATTGGAACGTGGTGACACGTCCTGCTGATTCGACGAACCCATGCCCTTGCGGATCGACCGGAAACCGTCGTTCTTGAGTCAGCCCGGGCTTCCGTCGACCTCGATCGCCGAGTTTCGCAGCGCATCGGATGGGTGGGCGATGCCACGAACGAACTCGCGGTCGTAGTTGGCGAAGAAGCGTTCGGCCTGCTTCGCGAACTCCCGCAACATCAGCCAGTTGGCGCTGCCGCCGACCGCTGCACCAACGCCAAACGGCAACAACTTGCCGACGGTTGCGGCGCCGCGACGAGTGCCCCACTTCTTCAGAACCTGACCGACGAGCGTCGTGTTGATCCGCCGGAGCGCGTCGATCGTCGCCATCTGGCCCGCGCCACCGCCGATCGCCTCGTTCGCAATGTCGATCGCGCGCCCGTCCTCGACGTTGAGACCCATCTCTCGCGCCAAGCTCGCGAACTCCTCTGCGGCATCGTCGCCGAAGGCCAGAACGGCGAGCACCCACGCACGACGTTCCTCCGGGGTCGCGTCTTCGTGGCCGTGCGCGGCACCGATCGCCATCACCATGTCGGTGGTCTGCAACGCAACGACGCCGAGCTCGGCGGCGAGCGTCCCGACCGCAACACTCGTTCCGACGCCCGGGGCGGCTGCGGTGGCCCCGGCAGCGGCGCCGAGGGCCGTCATGCGCTTGCGGATCGGCGACGCGATCGCCCGGCTCTTGGCCGCGGCGTCGAGCCCCGGTGCCCCTCGGGCCGTCTGCACGGCACGGTCCCATCGACTCACGACCGCTCGATCGACGCCCTCGATCAATGCCTTGCCCGCCGCATCGAGCACGGGTGTCGGGAGGCGCTCGGCCGCCTTCTTCTCCACGTACTTTCGTGCGATACCCACGGGCCCAGTGTCGCAGCTCGACCGATCTTCGCCACCCGCGCGCCGGTATGCTCGCCCGAATGGCAGACCAGGCCACGTTCGCCGAATCCGCAATGCCCCTCATGGACCAGCTGTATTCGGCGGCGATGCGGATGACCCGCAATGCGGCTGACGCCGAGGATCTCGTCCAAGAGACGTACATGAAGGCGTACCGCGCCTACGACCGCTTCGAAGAGGGCACGAATCTCAAGGCCTGGATGTACCGCATCCTCACCAACAGCTACATCAATCGCTATCGCTCCAAGCAACGTCGGCCCGACGAGTCCGACATCGCGGACGTCGAAGACATGTACCTGTACCGCCGGCTCGGCGGCGAACAATCGTCCTCGCTCGGTACGAGCGCCGAAGAGGCGTTTCTGTCGTCGGTCACCGATGAGACGGTGAAGGCGGCCATCGAGGCGATCCCGGAGAACTTCCGTATTGCCGTATTGCTCGCCGATGTCGAGGGGTTTGCCTACAAAGAAATCGCCGAGATTCTCGAAATCCCGATCGGAACCGTGATGAGTCGGATCCATCGGGGAAGAAAAGCCCTCGAGAAGCAGTTGCACGATTTGGCCGAGGAACGGAACCTGCTTCCGGACCCGGAACCAACCGTGACTTCGTGATGTCCGACGGGGAGGTCGTATCACCATGAGCAATGAAGAGCGTCCCGACGCGCTGCCGCCAGTTGACCAGTCGGCGGTCTTCGCCGCCTCCGAGCCCTTCGTCGATGCCCGGACGCAGCCGTGGCTCGGCATCGACGTCCTCGCCGACGCCGAGCCGACGCCTCGCTTCGGGGCACCGGCGGCGCTGCCGCGTGCCGTGTCGTGCATGGACATCCACACGAATCTCTCGATCTACCTCGACGGTGAGCTGACCCCGACCCAGCAGGCAGCGTTCGGCGAACATCTGGCCGCCTGCCCCGTGTGTCAGACCGCCCAGGCGTTCCAGATGCAGCTCCGGACGACGATCGCCACGAAGGCGATCGACCCGATGCCCGACGACGTCCGCGACCGGATCACCCGAGCACTCGGTTTCGACCTCGACTGACCTACACTCGTCGTCATGTTCGCCGTCGTTTGGACGTTCTGGATCGCGCCGTTCCTCGTAGCGGGCGCCATTCTCACCATCGTGGCCGTCGTTGGCGGCTATCTCTACAGCGTCACCTCCAAGCAATATCCGCCTCGAGGTCAGCGCAAGCAGTGACGTCGGCCGTCGACTGGGACGTCGCTCGGTCGATTGCCGCCAAGGTCAATCGCGACGAGCCACAACTCGACGACGAAGCACGCGCTCGGATGAACGCGGACTTCGATGAGTTCACTGCGCTCGCCGAAGGCCTGGTCGCTGCGGAAACCGGATTGAGCTCCGCCGCCGGGGCCGCCCGAGGTCGCGTTGCCGATCGGTCGATGTGGGTCGACGCAAACATCAAGGCCTTTCAACGCCTCCTGAAGCCGATGCTCGACCAGATGGCGCAGGAGACGGGTCGGTTCTCGGTCGGGCCGAAGGTCGCTGGTGCCGAGGTTGGCATGATGCTCGGTTGGATGTCGGGCAAGGTGCTCGGCCAGTACGACCTGCTCGTGATCGAGGACGAAGAACCCGACCAGCAGGACATCGTCTATTACGTGGGCCCGAACGTCGCGGCCATCGAAGACCGGTTTGCGTTCCCCGAACGCGACTTCCGACTCTGGCTCGCCCTTCACGAA
Source organism: Acidimicrobiales bacterium (assembly GCA_020629635.1). Taxonomy (GTDB): domain Bacteria; phylum Actinomycetota; class Acidimicrobiia; order Acidimicrobiales; family SHLQ01; genus SHLQ01. The sequence continues at coordinate 285,883 of JAHDCX010000002.1, forward strand.
GTCACCCACCGCGCGCAGTTCACCGGCGTTCCGTGGATGCGAGATCACTTTCTCGGTCTCGTGCACGAAACGATGGACGACGTCGACCCGGATCCCGGAAGATTTGTCGAGGGAATCAAGTCGGCCATCGAAACCAAGCGCGGCGGGGGCGACCCGCTCGCCGACGGTGGGCTCACCGGGGTGTTCGCCAACGACAAGCAAAAGGCGCTGCTCGATCAGATCGGCGGGCTCATGAGCCTGCTCGAAGGACACGGCGACGTCACGATGGACCGGGCCGGCATCGGCCATGTGCAAGGCGCCGAGCGCTTCGGCCGCGTGCTCCACGCACGCCGACAGAACGCATCGAAGTTCGTCCTGCTCATCCAGCGACTCGCCGGCCTCGAAGCAAAGATGAAGCAGTACGCCCAGGGTGAAGCCTTCATCGAGGCCGTCGAAACACATGGCGGTGATGCGCTCATGACCCGAGTCTGGGATGCCCCCGAGTTCTTGCCCTCGCTTGCGGAGATCCGTGAGCCTGAGCGGTGGATCGAGCGCATGGAGACGCCCGAACCCGTCGTCGCCTGAACGATGTCGGGCGACGATCCGCTCGATCGCTGGCTTGGGCAGTGCACGTTTCCCGCCCCTGGCGAACGATTCCGATGTGGTGTTTCCGGAGGCGCGGATTCTCTTGCGATGCTCGTGTTGGCCTGCCGGGCGGGCTGCGACGTCGAGGTCGTTCATGTCGACCACGGTCAGCGCCCGAATAGCGCGCACGATGCGCTCGTCGTTGAGGCGGCATCCGACCGTTTCGGCGCCCGCTTCAGCGCCGAGTCCGTCGTGGTGGTGCCGGGAGCCAACCTGGAGGCGCGGCTTCGGGCCGCCCGATACGGAGTGCTCGGCTCCGATGCCGCAACCGCGCACACCCTCGACGATCAGGCCGAGACGGTGCTCATCAATCTCATGCGCGGAGCGGGTCTCGCCGGCCTGGGGGCCATGCGTCCCGGCGTTCGCCGTCCGTTGCTCGGACTTCGGCGACGCGACACCGAGGAGATCTGCGCGAACCTCGACCTGCAGCCGCTGCACGATCCGGCCAACGACGATCCGCGGTTCGTGCGCAATCGCGTCCGGCACGAGCTGATTCCGACGATGAATGCGATCGCCGGCCGCGACGTCGTGCCGCTGCTCTGTCGGACGGCGGAGATCTCTCGGAGCGCGGCGCAACTGGTTGAGGAGATGGCGTCCTCACTCGACGCCACCGACACGGCCCAACTGCGTGCGGCGCCTCGCCCGGTTGCGGCCGCAGCGGTCCAGCGATGGATCAGCGACCAAACCGGTACCGAGCATGCGGTCGGGCACGCGGCGATCGAACGGGTCCTGCGCGTCGTCGCCGGAGAGGTCGTGGCGGCGGAGGTCCCCGGCGGTCATCGGATCGCACGGTCGAATCACCGCTTAGAGCTTCAACGTTCGCCGAAGTAGGGTGCGAGCCATGTCCGAGGAGCGCCCCGTCCACGGAGGCCGGGTGGTCGACGACGAAGTCGGTCGAGTGCTCGTTTCCGAGTCTGCGATCCAGGCTCGGATCGCCGAGCTCGGTGCCGAGATTGCGGCGGATTACGCGGGCGAGCGACCGCTGCTCGTTGCCGTGCTCCGTGGCGCCTACATCTTCTTGGCGGACCTGTCGAGGGCGATCGATCTCCCCGTGGAGATCGACTTCATGGCGGTGTCCTCGTATGGCAACGCCACGACATCGTCGGGCGTGGTGCGCATCCTCAAGGATCTCGACGAAGACCTCGCCGGCCGCCACGTGATCGTGGTGGAGGACATCATCGATTCCGGTCTCACGCTGTCGTATCTCCGTCGCAACCTGGCGAATCGAGGGGCCGCTTCGGTCGAAGTCTGCGCGTTGTTGGTGCGCGAGGGCCGCCAGAAGGTGGATGAGAGTCTGCGCTACATCGGGTTTGAGATTCCGCCGGATTTCGTCGTGGGCTACGGACTCGATGTTTCCGGCCGATATCGAAACCTCCCGTACATCGCGGAATTCGACGGCGGTGGCGGCCACTGACCGCTGCCGGCGTCTCCCTCCAACTCGATAGGTTGTCCACAACGTGAAGAAGCTCTCACGCTCCACGATGGTCCTGGTCGGCAGCGTCATCGCTGTTGCCGTTCTGATCGCGCTCGTGCTCACGAGAGACCCGAAGCCAACGGAGCTCACGTTTTCGGAGCTCGCCGCGGCCATCGACGAGGGACGAATCGCCGAGGCGACCGTGCTCGACCGGTCTCATCAGATCTCGGGCACGTTTCGCGCCGACGACGCTGGCGTCGAGGAGTCGTTCATCGCGTCGTTCCCGGGAGAATCGACGGACGAGCTGTTCACGGAGCTGCGGGCGGCCGAGCCCGAGATCGACCTCGACATCGATCGCCAGGATGAGAGTCTGTGGGTTGGCATCCTCATCTCGATGCTTCCCATCCTGCTGCTGATCGGCGTCTTCGTCTTCTTGTTCAGCAGCATGCAGGGTGGCCGCGGCATCATGAGTTTCGGTCGGGCCAAGACGCGCAAGATGTCGAAGGATCAGCCGACGGTCACGTTCGCCGATGTCGCCGGAGTCGACGAGGCGATCGAAGAGCTCTCCGAGATTCGGGATTTCCTCGCCGACCCCGCCAAGTTCACCGCGATCGGCGCCAAGATCCCCAAGGGTGTGCTGCTGTACGGTCCACCGGGGACCGGCAAGACACTGTTGGCTCGGGCGGTTGCCGGAGAAGCGGGCGTGCCCTTCTTCAGCATCTCCGGGTCCGATTTCGTCGAGATGTTTGTCGGCGTCGGCGCGAGCCGGGTCCGTGACTTGTTCGAACAGGCGAAGGCCGACTCTCCGGCGATCATCTTCGTGGACGAGATCGACGCGGTCGGCCGTCATCGCGGCGCTGGTCTCGGCGGTGGCCATGACGAACGCGAGCAGACACTCAATCAGCTGCTCGTAGAGATGGACGGTTTCGATGTGACGACGGGGGTCATCCTCATCGCTGCCACGAATCGTCCGGACATCCTCGATCCGGCCTTGCTCCGGCCGGGGCGATTCGACCGACAAATCGTCATCGATCGGCCGGATCTGGCGGGCCGGCGACAAATCGCCGAGGTCCACGCGGCGGGGAAGCCGCTTTCTGACGACGTGTCAACCGACGTCATTGCACGTCGCACGCCGGGGTTCACCGGTGCCGACATCGCCAACCTGTTGAACGAGGCGGCGCTGCTCGCCGCTCGTCGGGACCAGCGTCTCATCACTCAAGCCGAGATCGAGGACGCAATCGACCGGGTGATTGCCGGACCCGAGCGCAAGACCCGGGCGATGTCGGACAAGGAGAAATCGATCATCGCGTACCACGAGGCCGGTCACGCCGTGGTGGGCCACGTACTCCCCAACACGAACCCGATCCACAAAGTGTCGATCATCGCTCGCGGTCGAGCGCTCGGCTGGACCCTGGCCCTCCCCGAAGAGGACCGCTACCTGCAGAACCGATCGGAGCTCACCGACGAGATGGCGATGCTGCTCGGCGGAAGAACGGCCGAGGAGATCATCTTCGGGGATCCGACGACCGGCGCGGCAAACGACATCGAGCGGGTCGCCGACATCGCCCGCGCCATGATCACCGAGTACGGAATGAGCGAGCGGCTCGGCCCGCAGAAGCTCGGGACGCAACGTGGCGGCGAGGTCTTCCTCGGCAAAGACATGTCCCACGAGGCCAACTATTCCGACGAGATCGCCTCGGTGATCGACGAGGAAGTACAGGTGCTCGTCGATGCGGCGCACGACGAAGCCCGCGAGCTGCTGACCCTGCATCGCAAGGTTCTCGACCGCCTTGCAGAGGCACTGATCGAACACGAAACTCTCGAGGGTGACGCACTCGAGGAAATTCTGGCTGGCGTCGGTGGTTCAGTAGACCGAACCGCCGGTGATCTCGAGGCGACCACACCGCCGAGCACCGGACCGACGATCACATCCCCACAACCCGCAGAACAGATGCGGGCGGAAGGAAGCCACGGAGATGCCAGACCATGACGGCCACGACCATGCCGGCTCGAGCGACGACACGCTCGACGCGGAGGGCGAGACGGTCGACCACGCTCGAATCGAAGCCGCTGTTCGGGAGATCCTGACGGCGATCGGGGAGGACCCCGATCGCGACGGGCTGCTCGACACCCCAGCCCGGGTCGCACGAATGTACGCCGAGATCACCAGCGGTCTGCGGGAGAACCCTGAGGAGCATCTCTACAAGGTGTTCGACGTGCATCACGACGAGATGATCATGGTGCGCGACATCCCGATCTATTCGATGTGTGAGCATCACCTGCTGCCGTTCTACGGCCATGCACATGTCTCCTACATCCCCCGAACCGGTGGTCGGATCACCGGCTTGTCCAAGCTCGCCCGCCTCGTCGACGGCTATGCGCGGCGTCCACAGGTGCAGGAGCGGCTGACTCGCCAGGTGGCCGACGCCGTGCAGACCGCGCTCGAACCCGCGGGCGTCCTGGTTGTCGTCGAAGCCGAACACATGTGCATGTCGATGCGCGGAGTGCGCAAGCCCGGTTCATCGACCGTGACGAGCGCCGTACACGGGATCTTCCGGGAGAACGTCTCGACGCGGCTCGAGGCCATGCGTTTTCTCGAACGATGACCGTGCCCCCGGACCGACTGGCGGGTCTTGCCGAGGCCCGACCGCTCGTGATGGGCATCTTGAACACGACTCCGGACTCGTTCAGCGACGGCGGGAGCTGGGGAACCGTCGACCGTGCCGTAGCCCACGCCGAAACGATGCTCGCCGATGGCGCCGACATCATCGACGTGGGGGGCGAATCGTCCCGACCAGGGGCCGAGCCCGTCGACCCTGCCGAGGAGATGCGTCGGGTCCTCCCCGTCATCGAGCGACTCGCCGACCGCTGCGTGATCTCGATCGACACGGCCAAGCCCGAGGTCGCGGATGCCGCACTCGCACGGGGGGCGCACATCCTCAACGACATCACCGGATCGCTCGAGAGCGTCGCCGGCCACCATGCTGCGGGGTGGATCGCCATGCACATGCAAGGCGAGCCACGGAGCATGCAGACCAACCCGACCTACGACGACGTCGTTGCCGAGGTCGCCTCCTTCCTGCTCGACGCACGACGCCGTGGTGACGCTGCAGGGGTGGGTCGCCTGTGGATCGATCCGGGGATCGGGTTCGGCAAGACGACCGAGCACAATCTTCGGCTGTTGCGAGAGCTGCGTTCGATCGTCGGTCTCGGCACCGACGTGCTCGTTGGCGTGAGCCGGAAGCGGTTCATCGGTCTGATCCATGCATACGCCGATGTTGCCGATACCGACGAGGGAGCACGCCAAGACGAGCTGGCTCCGACGCCCCCGAACGACCGTCTCGAAGCCTCGGTGTTCCTGGCCGCCTGGTCGTGGATGTGCGGTGCTCGGGTGGTCCGATGCCACGATGTCGCACCCACGGTGGCGGTTGCTCGGCGACTCGCCACATGACAACCGTCCAATCGAGCGAAGCCCGATTCTGCGCGGCATGATGGAATGCGCAACGATGCAACAGGCTCGCCGTCGGCGAGACGCTGCGCGCACAGTCGCCGCACCCGGAAGGACGAACATGGCCGGAAGCCAACGCTTGAAAGGCAAGTGGGCGCTCGGGATCGAGCCGCGCCACTTCACTTGGGTGTTGCGTGACCGCCTTGCCGTCTGCGAACGACTCGGCGGCTACGGCGATGCGCACCGGCGAGTCCGTCGCCAGGAAGAGATCATCTGGACCCGGGTCAATGGGTTCGACCGGATTCTCTCGCTGATCCCGAACAACGCGAATCTGCACAACTACGACGAAGAAGACGTGTCGTGGATCCATCGGCCCTTCCGAGGTCCCGAGGACGGAAGCCGATTTCTGGGTGCGTTGTACAGCGACATCCAAACGCTCACGACGCAAGGATTCAAGATCCTCATGCACCGTGAAGAGCTCGGAGACCATCTCACCGGGGCGATCGCTGGGTATCTCGTCTGGACCGGCATGGTCCCCGAGGAGCCGAAGGCGATCGTCACGGTCGAGCAGTTGCTCTCCCGCCCCATCGGCCCGCTCGGTCGGGAGATCGTCACCCTTGCCGCCTCGATCGATCCGGACGACGTCAACCTTCCATGACCGACACCATCGAGTTGCGCGGACATCGCGTGATGGCGTTCTGCGGCATCCTGCCCGAAGAAGAGGCGCGGCGACAGCCCTTCGAGATCGACCTCGACATCGATCTCGATGTGTCGGCCGCGGCGGCGACCGAGGACCTTTCGCTCTCGATCGACTACGGCGGTGTGGTCGCGGCGGTCCAAGCACTCGCGGACGATCGGCGATACGCCCTGCTCGAACGGTTTGCGTCCGATGTCGCCGCGCTGGTCTTGGAGGACGAGCGAGCGACGGCCACTCGGGTCACGATCAGGAAGCTTCGGCCACCAGTGCCTCAAGACCTGGCGAGTTCGGGAGTGACCGTCCGTCGGGAGCGTGACGAGTCGTGACTCGACGGGCCTTTCTCGGGCTCGGCTCCAACCTCGGAGATCGCTGGGCTCACCTCAATCACGCCATCGGGAGACTGCCCGACGTCGTCAAAGTCTCCTCGATCTGGGAGACCGCGCCGGTCGGCGGCCCCGACCAGGACAACTATCTCAACGTGGTTGTTCAGCTGGCGACCGATCGAACCGCGCGGCAGCTCCTCGCCGTTTGTCGAGAGCGCGAAGAAGAGGCGGAACGGATCCGCGCGGAACGTTGGGGTCCTCGAACGCTCGACGTCGACGTCCTGTGGATCGACGGCGAACGAGTCGACGAGCACGACCTCGTCGTCCCACATCCGAGGATGTTCGAGCGAGCGTTCGTTCTCATTCCCCTCCGGGAGCTGGCGCCCGACCTGATTCCCGATCACTTCGTGGACCCCGGTCCTGAGGTCGTGTGGCCGTGGACGCCGCCGGTCGAGTGAGTCGCCGGTTCTCGCTCGTTGGATCGGGCCGCGCCGGTGGTTCGATGTCGAGTGCGCTCGCCGAACTCGGATGGGTCGAAGCGCAGCGGTATGGCCGAGGGGATGATCCAGCCGATGCCGCGCTCGACGTCGATCTGTGCGTGATCGCCACACCGGATCGTGCCATCGCCGACGTGGCTGCCCGGATCGAACCCGCCATGGCGACCGTGATCCATCTGTCCGGAGCGACGCCAGTCGAGGTGCTCGGGCGACACGACCGCCGTGGGGGGCTGCACCCGCTCGTCTCCTTGCCGAATCCCGAACTCGGTGCGCTCGCGCTTCGTGACTGCTGGTTCGGGGTTGGTGGCGACCCGCTGTGTGCCGAACTGGCCGAAGCCTTGTCGGGTCGGTGGTTCGAGATCGCCGACGAGGATCGTGACGCGTACCACGCGGCAGGTGCGATCGCCGCAAACCATCTGACCGCCGTCCTCGCGCAAGCCAAGCGGATCGCGGAGTCGATCGGGGTGCCGTTCGAGCCGTACCTGGATCTTGCGGCGAGCGCGCTGGAAGGTGTCCGCCGCCTCGGTCCGGCGGAGGCGTTGACGGGCCCGGCATCGCGAGGCGACGAGGAGACGATCGAACGGCATCGTCTCGCCCTCGAGCGGACGGCCAGCGATGAGCTCAGCGGATACGACGCCGGCGCCGAATTGGCCCGACGGCTCGCTGCAGAACGCGGTCGCTGACGAACGAGCGAGGAGTCGCCCGAATAGCCTCCACCAGATGGAGATCGTCCACGACCCACGCGAAACCCGTCGTCACCTCGACTCGCTCCGCTCGGCCGGTCGGACCGTCGGCTTCGCCCCCACGATGGGCGCACTCCACGATGGCCATCGCTCGCTCATGGAGACGGCCTCGGCTCGCTGTGACGTCGGAGTGGCGTCGATCTTCGTCAATCCGTTGCAGTTCGCGCCCGACGAGGACCTCGACTCCTATCCGAGAACCCTCGATGCCGATGCACGCCTCGCGGAGGAAGCGGGCATCGATGTGCTGTTCGTGCCCTCTGCTCGGGACATGTACCCCGAACCGATCTGGACCACGGTTTCGCTCCGCGTCGTGACCGAACCGTGGGAGGGCGCCGACCGCCCAACACACTTCGCCGGCGTCGCCACGGTGGTGACCAAGTTGTTCAACATCGTCGGACCCTGCGCGGCCTTCTTCGGCGAGAAGGACTTTCAGCAGCTCGCCATGATCCGTCGGATGGTCTTCGATCTCAATCAGCCGGTCGACGTCGTGGGGATGCCAACGATCCGCGAGCCCGATGGACTCGCGATGTCGAGTCGAAATCGTCGGCTCGTTCCGGCCCATCGACGCGAGGCCTCGGTGCTCCATCGGGCACTGACGAAGGGTGCCGGCACGATCGAGTCGGGTGAGCGCGACCCCGCAGCGGTCGAGGCTGTCATCCGCGCCGAGCTCGGCACGACGAAGCACGCCGAAGATCCCGACTACGTGGCGGTCGTCGATGCGAATTCGCTCGCCGTCCCCGAATCGCTTCGCGGGGAGATACGTCTCCTCACCGCCGTTCGCTTCGGCAATGTGCGGCTGATCGACAACATCGGCGTGTCGGTGCCCGCATGAATCTCGACGAGGACGAGATCACCTTCGTCGAGCCGGTGTATGCGCCGTGGGACGGTCGCCGGGTTCCGGTCACGCTGCTCGGTGGGTATCTCGGCGCTGGCAAGACCACGATCATCAACGAGATGCTCGCCCGGACCGATGTCCCAATCGCCGTGATGGTGAACGATGTCGGTGACATCAACGTCGACGCCCGGCTCATCGAGCGCCAGGGCGCCGACACGCTCGATCTCACGGGAGGTTGCGTCTGCTGCAGCCTGAAGAACGGCTTCCTCGAGGCGTTCGGACAGCTACGTCAGCGTGCCGAACCGCCCGAGCACGTCGTCGTCGAGTTGAGCGGTATCGCAGATCCTCGTCCCGCCAGAAGTCTGGTGGAGACTCCCGGTTTTGTGCACGACTCGACCGTCGTGCTCGTCGACGCCGACGGGTTTGACGATCTCGTCGCGGAGACCTCCGTCGTGGCCGACGCCGTGTGGGCGCAGATTCGGGCTGCAGACGTGATCGTGCTGTCGAAGCAGGACCTCGTGCCGGCCGAGACCAGCCGAAGGGTCACGAACCGGGTTGCCGAGGCCGTTCCCGGCGTGCCGATCGTCGCGGCAGAGAGCGCGCATGCGGCGGCGGGATTCGTCGGCCTCGGTGCTCGCCGGCCGATCGAAGACATCGGTCGGGGCGCCTCGTTGTTCGACCAACACCGAACTCGAGTGATCCCGATTCCGGGGACGACGACTCGGGCCCAGCTCGATCGGTTGCTCGACGAGCTGCCGACGTCGGTCATGCGGGCGAAAGGCATCGTGCAGATCGAGACCGGAGAGCTGCTGCTCGTGCACGTCGTTGGTCGGCGGCGATCGATCGAGCCGTTGCCGATGGCCGAATCCACCGAACCGACCGACCTGATCGTGATCGAGCTCTGATCCGCTTTGCGGATCAGCAAAGCTCGTGATCCGCTTCGAGGATCAGCAAAAGCTCAGCGTCATGGAGGCCTCGAATGAGGAGTTCGCGTCGACGACGCGGGGGTTCGAGTTGATCTCGTTCGGTGGACCTGACTGTGGTTCGACGCAGAGGGCGTGCTCGGGCATGTCGTAGACAACCCAGTGATCGAGCGTCGACGTCACTTCGACGGTCAGTGCCCCCCAGTGCAGGCGCGGTGCGGAGCGAACCCCGGTGAAACAGTTGTCCCAGGGGCCGTCAGGCATGGGGACTCGGCGCCCTGTTGGGATTTCGTCGTCGATTTCGTACATCCACTCGGCGTCGAACTCGAGCTCGAGCGCGGACCCGTTGCCGATGTTGCGCAGAAACCAGGGATGCCAGCCGATGCAGACGGGTTGGCGGTCGATGGCCTCGATCGTCATGGTCACGGTGAGGGCGTCGTCGGTGAGCTCGTACGACTGTCGGGCGAGCCCCCGATACGGCCATGGTTCGGCGAAGTGATGTTCGATCACGGTGGCGTCGACGCGACTCCACGGGGAGACGAATCCGTACCCGTGGATGGCATGGTGGCCCATCGTCTGAGGCAGCTGATGTGCCCGGCCATCGAAGTCCAGGAGACCCTCGCGGACTCGTCCGGCAAAGGGAACCATCGGGTATGCCCCCCACGCGAGCGGATCGGGCTCCGCCTGGACAAGCAGCTCATGGCCACCCACGTTGATCGAGGACAGCCGACCACCGTTTGTCGAGTCGACGGCCACGTGCGTGTCGGAAGTCGTCATGACGAGCAGGTCCATCAAGCGACCACGCTATCTTTGCGCCGTGTCCCGATACCTCGATCCTCCCCGCCACGACGTGCGTGAGGTCGTCGCCCGTGCGCTGGCCGAAGACCTCACCCCACTCGGCGATCTCAGCGCAACGTTGCTGCCGTCGGGAGCAACGGCGACCGCAACGTTCGTGGTTCGTGACGCTGGCGTGGTCGCCGGGACGGCGTGCGCTCGTGAGGTGCTTCGCCAGGTCGACCCCGATCTCGAGATCGACTGGGGAGCCAGCGACGGCGAGCGAGTCGGGGAGCTGGCGTCGATCGGGTCCGTGACCGGGTCGCTCGAGTCGATCTTGATCGCCGAACGCCCCGCGTTGAACTTCTTGATGTATCTCTCTGGCATCGCGACCAACACCGCCCGCTATGTCGATGCAGCAAGTGGGTCGGCGAAGGTCTGGGACACTCGCAAGACCACGCCCGGTCTTCGTTCGCTCGAGAAGGCTGCAGTGCGAGCCGGCGGTGCACGGAACCACCGGGGCAACCTGTCGGACTGGATCATGCTCAAGGACAACCATCTCATGGGCATGTCGATCGATGCGGGCGTCGCGTTGGCTCGAGATCGTTGGCCCGGCCGGACGATTCACGTCGAGGCGGATCGTCTCGACCAGGTCGATGCAGCCACCCGCGCCGGTGCCGATGCGATCCTCCTCGACAACATGAGCCCGGATGAACTCCGAACAGCTGTTGGGCTCGTCGCCGAGCTCTGCGGTGAGGGTCGCCGGCCGCTGCTCGAAGCGAGCGGGGGCATCGACCTCACCACGATCGACGCAGTCAGCCACACGGGCGTCGACATGATCTCGACCTCGAAGCTCTGCTTCGGTGCACCCACGCTCGACATTGGCCTCGACATCGACGCGCGGGCGACGACGTGACGGCACCGTTGCTACTCGCCATCGACGTCGGCAACACCCAGACGGTGATCGGCGTCTACGACCTCGACGCGGCCGGCGTGGACGCCAGTGACGGGCTCGTCGAGAACTGGCGAGTCAGTACCGCACACGAGCGCACGGCCGACGAGTTCGCGTCGCTTCTCGGGGGGTTCTTCCGGTTGTCGGGCATCGATATCGCCCGCATCGAAGGCATGGCGGTCTGTTCGGGGGTGCCGCGCGTCCAGACCATGCTCCGGGGCTTCGCCGAGCGCTACGTCGACGTCGACCCCGTGGTCATCGGTCCCGGGGTGAAGACCGGCATGCCGATTCTCTACGACAACGCCCGTGAGGTCGGTGCCGACCGGATCGCCAACGCCATTGCGACGTACGAACTGTTCGGCGGGCCCGCCGTCATCGTCGACTTCGGGACCGGCAACAACTTCGACATCGTCTCTGCAGACGGTGAGTTCATGGGAGGGGCCATCTCCCCCGGGATCGAGATCTCGATGGATGCGCTGACGGGGCGCGCCGCTGCGCTCGGGTCGATCGAGTTGGTCGAGCCCCGCAACGTGATCGGCAAGTCCACCATCGAGTCGCTGCAGTCGGGGGCGTTGTACGGATTCGCCGCTTCGGTCGATGGGATGGTTGGCCGCTTCCAGGATGAGCTCGGTGGTGAGGCGGTAGTCGTTGCGACCGGGGGTCTGGCACCGGTGATTGCGCCGGTAGCGTCGACGATCGACCACCTCGAACCCCACCTCACGCTGCACGGTCTGCGGATCGTCCACGGACGGAACACCTGATCATGAGCGACAGTCCCGAAAACGAGCCGACGACCGAGGTTCCGTATCGATTCGACGTCGATGCCACCACCGCCTCGCTCCTCGCTGAGCACGGCGGGATCGCCGATGGCGAGGAGACCGGCGTGACCGCAACGGTCGCTGGCCGCCTGATGCTGAAGCGAGATCAAGGCAAGATCGTGTTCGGGGTTCTGCAGGACTCGACGGGGCGGATTCAGATCTTCGCACCCGCCAAGACGACACCCGATTTCGAGGGATTCAGCAGCTTGAATCTCGGCGACTGGATCGGCGTCACGGGCGAGGTCATCAAGACCAGACGTGGTGAGCTGTCGATCCGGCCCAGCGCCTGGACGCTCCTCGCACCGACACGGCGTCCATTCCCCGACAAGTGGCATGGCATCACCGACCCCGACACCCGCTACCGGCAGCGCTACGTCGACCTCTGGGTTTCGGAGGAGTCGAGTCGGACGCTGCGTGACCGGAGCCGAATCCTGTCGCTCACTCGTCGCTGGCTCGAAGACCGCGAGTTCATCGAGGTGGAGACGCCGATGTTCCACCACGTCGCAAGCGGCGCGATGGCTCGTCCGTTCGCGACCCATCACAACGCCCTCGATCTCGATCTCTTCTTGCGGATTGCGCCGGAGCTGTACCTGAAGCGTCTCACCGTCGGCGGTTTCGAGCGGGTCTTCGAGATCGGCCGGGTCTTCCGCAACGAAGGCATCTCGACCCGGCACAACCCCGAGTTCACGATGCTCGAGCTCTATTGGGCCTATGCGGACTACACCGACATCATGGAGCTCGTCGAGAACCTCGTGAGCCACCTCGCCGTCGAGATCTGTGGATCGACCACGATTTCGTACGGTGACCGGGAGCTCGACCTCTCCACGCCGTGGCGCCGCGCAACAATGATCGAACTCATCGCGGAGCACACCGGTCGGGAGCTGAGCATCGACATGGATCGCGATGCGCTCGCCGCGATCGCCACCGAATTCGGCGTTGAGGTCAAGGAGTGGTACGGACCCGGAAAGCTGATTCTGGAGATCTACGAAAAGACGACCGAGGCAAAGCTCTGGGGCCCGATCTATGTGACGGACTATCCCAAGGAAGTTTCGCCGCTGTCGCGCGATCACCGCGAACATCCCGGACTCACCGAACGATTCGAAGCAATCGTTGCCGGCCGCGAGCTGTGCAACGCCTTCTCCGAGCTCGTCGACCCCGATGAGCAACTCGCCCGTTTCGAAGACCAAGAGGCCGAACGCGCCGCCGGCGAAGCCGAGGCGATGGGGATGGATCGCGACTACATCCGTGCGCTGCAGTACGGACTGCCGCCAACGGGTGGCCTGGGGATCGGAATCGACCGCCTGGTGATGTTGCTGACCGACTCGAAGACGATCCGTGACGTCGTGTTGTTCCCGACCCTTCGCCCAGAGCAAGGCGAGGTCGACTCGGTGGCGAGTACTGACTCGGACGCAATCGCCGCTGAGCCGGACTCGTCCGAGACGGAGTGAGCGAGAGCGACCATCAGCTCGCCCATCGATTGGCCGCGGAGGCCGCCGAGCGGCTCGCGACGATGCAGACGGCCGCTCGTCGTGCTCGCCGAATCGGCTGGGACCTCGAAGACGCAGGAGATCGCGACGGTCACGAGTTTCTCGTCGAGGCACTTCGGGCCGCTCGACCAGACGACGCGATCTTGTCCGAAGAGGGCCACGACGACGGCGCACGCCTCGGCAAGAGTCGGGTGTGGATCGTCGATCCTCTCGATGGGTCGTCGTCGTTCGGGTCGGCGAGCCCAGAGTGGGCGGTGCACGTTGCCCTCACGATCGACGGTCGGGTCGACGCTGCGGCCGTCGCCGTTCCCGGTTTGGGGACGACTCTCGGCAGCGGCAGTTTGGCCCTTGGGCGTCCATCTCCTGCTCGTGATCGTCCGGTGATCGTCACCGGGCGATCACGTTCGTGGAACGACGGTCGTCTCCTCGCCGAGGCATTGGACGCCGACCTGATCGCCTGTTCCTCGGCCGGGGTCAAGGCCGCGCTGGTGGCACTCGGCGAGGCGGACCTGTATGTGCACGACGCACCGCTGTACGAATGGGACGTCTGCGCGCCGGTCGGCGTGGCGAAGGCCGCCGATCTGGTCGCGGTGGACTCCTCGGGGCGTGCGTTCGTGTTCAACCAGTCTCGCCCGGTCGTACCGGGACTCGTCATCGGCACCGAGTCGTTCGCCGAACGGGCGCTGGACGTCCTCCGGTATCGCTGACGGTGGTCCACCGTCGAGGTGCATCGTCGACTGGCCACCCATCGACAAGATGTGAGGTGTCGTCGCCTACGATTTCGAACCTGGCGATGGGAGCGACGACCGCGCGGTCGCTCGAGCGGGCCTGTTTCTCGATGAGGATTCGATGGCGCCTCCTGACGCATCCAAGCAGACAACACGAAACGTGAGAACCACCGATTCTCAGCTCACGCAACGCGAGGCGTACACTCGGGGATCGATGGTCGGTGCGAGTGTCCCCCGGGCGACCCGCACGCCGTTGGCGGTCGGCGATGTGTGTCTCTCGGTCCTGGTTGTGCTTCTGGCGACGTGGTTCGCCGAGGGTTCGGCCGCGCTCGGCGAGCCGCACCCGCTCGGCATCGGCCTGATCGGGGCGATCGTGTTGCCGCTCAGCCTGTGGTGGCGGCGGGCCTATGCGGTCAATCGATCCGTCCGCTGGGACGGAAACGCCGAACTGCTCCTCCAGTCGATCATCGGCGTTTCGCTCGCCATGGTCGTCGGCAACTGGCTCCTCGACGCAGCACCTGCTCGGCTCTGGCAGGTGCTCGTCACGGGCGGCTGGATCCTTGCGCTCGGGGTCTTCCGCCTGATCCTGCGACGCAGAACCGCGCTCAACACCGAACCGGTTCGGGTGATCGTTGCGGGCAGCACACGTGAAGCGCTCGCCGTTCGCCTCGCGCTTCGCGCGGATGGACGAACCGCATATGACGTTCAGGGTTTCGTGGTGGACCGTCTCGACGATGACGTCCCGGAGATCGTCTCGCGGATGGCGCTCGGGTCGATCGACCAGCTGCCACACGTCGCCGAGAAGCTGAAGACCGAGCTGGTCGTGATGTGCATGGGCGCCGTTGGAGCCGAAGAACGATTCGCGACCCTGGTCCGTGCCATGAACTTCCGGGGGATCGAGGTTGCGCTCTCGACCGGACTATCGAACGTCGCGCTTCGGCGCGTCAATCTCGGAAACGTCTCTGGCCGACCCCTGCTACGAATCACCCCACCACCGCTCGGCGGCTGGCACCTCGCCGTCAAGCGTGCGGTGGACGTGATCGGCGCCACCGTTGGACTGCTGTTGACGGCACCGGTCATGGCGATCGCCGCAGTGGCGATCCTGATCGAAGACGGGAGCAATCCGTTCTTCACGCAGCGACGGGTCGGCAAAGGCGGCAAGCCGTTCACCATCTACAAGTTCCGAACCATGGTGATGAACGCAGAGCAACTGCAGATCGATCTCACCAACGACCACGAAGGTCCCGTCTTCAAGATGACGGGAGACCCGAGAATTACGCGGGTCGGCGGAATCCTCCGGACGACGTCGATCGACGAACTCCCGCAGCTGGTCAACATCCTCCGAGGCGACATGAGTCTGGTGGGTCCCCGTCCGCTCCCGATTCACGAGGTCGAGGCTGCGCCTGCGAGCTTCCTCGATCGCCACGCCGTCAAGCCCGGTCTCACGGGGCGTTGGCAGGTGTCGGGCCGTTCGGACACCGACTTCGATCAGCTCGACGAACTGGACCGCTGGTACGTCGACAACTGGTCGCTTGGTCAGGATCTCGAGATCCTCGCCCGCACCGTCCCGGCGGTCCTGCTCGCCCGAGGCGCCAAGTGAGCAGCGAAGTCCACGGCGTTGCCGAGACGTTCTCGGTTCGAGACGAGCGTCGTCCCGCCGAGAGCCCGAGGCGCACCCGTACGCGTGCGCGCAGCATCGGGCACGCCGTCCTCGACCTCGTCGCCCTGCTCGGAATCATCGTCTTCGTCACGACCGTGCTCTGGGGGGCCGATCACCTGACCACGTCGGACTCGGTGCGTCAGGGGGTGCCGATCGCCATCGCCATCGTCGGCTGGCTCGGCTGGGAGGGTCTCTACGACCGTGCGCACAATCGACGTTGGCCGGCGACCACGGCTCTTGTCACCCAGGCCGTCTTCGTGTCGGCAACCGCCTTCGCCCTGGCCGGTTTCGTCGTGGCGATCGGGGAGGGCGCACGCCGGTGGGTCGTTGTGGTCTGTGCGCTCTGGTGGGCGTTCCTCGTCCTCCATCACGGCTTGCGCGCAATGCGTCGGGTGTATCCGAATCGGGTGATCGTGGCGGGCCAGGCGCGCGAGGCCGTCGCCATGCGAACGGCGCTCCGCCAGGATCGGTCCCACAAGCACGAGGTCGTCGGCTTCGTTCTCGATCGACTCGACGCCGACGTCCCTCCGATCGTTGCGGACATGGCGCTTGGTTCGCTCGATGACCTCCCTCACCTGTCGGACCGCTATGAGATCGATCAGGTGCTGTTCTGCATGTCCGGTCTTCGGGGCGACAAGTTCGCTCCCCTCAGTCGGGATCTGAATCGTCGAGGCCTCGACGTCATCCTCACCGATCTCGGCGAGATCGCCCCGCGCCGGGTGCGGGTGGGCCATGTCGAGGGACGGCCAACCATCACGATTCGCCCGGCGGTCCGATCCGGCTGGCGGATTCTGATCAAGCGTGCGGTCGACGTCGTCGTGGCGTCAGCGATCCTGCTCGTGCTGTCGCCCCTCCTCGGCGCAGTCGCGCTCGCGATCCGAGTCAGTGACGGTGAATCGCCGATCTTCGCGCAACAGCGGGTCGGCAAGGGCGGCCGGTTGTTCACGATCTACAAGTTCCGGACCATGATCACCGACGCCGAGGCGCTCAAGATCGATCTGACGAACGATCATGAGGGACCCGTGTTCAAGATGACGGGGGATCCGCGGATCACCAGGATCGGCGGGTTCTTGCGCAAGACGTCGATCGACGAGTTCCCTCAGCTCTGGAACGTGATCAAGGGCGACATGAGCCTCGTCGGGCCGCGTCCGTTGCTCGAGTCCGAGGTGCTGGCGGCACCGCCGAGCTTCCGTGATCGTGAGCTCGTCACGCCGGGCATGACAGGCCATTGGCAGGTCTCTGGACGTTCGGACACGGATTTCGATCAGCTCGACGAACTCGATCGCTGGTACGTGGACAACTGGTCACTCGGCAAGGATCTCGAGATACTCGCGAAGACCGTGCCCGCGGTGCTGCTGCAGCGCGGCGCCCGCTGACGAGTCCCTAACGTCGGGCAAACACGAAGGCGGCGCCCGCGCCAAGGATGAAGGCGATGATCACGGCGGCCATGACCGAGGTCGAGATGCCGCCGCCACTGATTTGGTCTTCGGCGCTCGGAGCAGCGGTCAGCTCATCGGCCGGGGCGTCGGCAAGCGAGGTCTCTGGCGTGAAGGCGACGACTTGTCCGGTCTCGTCGAAGGGGTCGATCGCATCGCCGGAGCCGCTGAAGAGCCCGCTCAAGAATCCGCCTCCCTCGCCGTTTCGTTCGCAGGTGTAGAGGCCGTCGAGTCCGCTTGCATCGCGGACGTTGGACACGTCGGGGAGCGTGGCGTCGGTGGCGAAGACGGGGTCGAGCGTCATTTCCTCGGGGTCGATCCAGGTCGCCATCCGCGTGAAGTACGGGTGGGCCTCGGCCTTGGCTCGCAGCCACGGGTGATCGAAGCCGACTTCGGCGCTCGGTCCGGCGTATTCGGTGATGAAGGCTTGACCGCCAAGGGCATTGGCCCGCTGCTGGACGAGGAACGTGTAGTCGTTGCCGCCGAAGGAGTTGAATCCAATTTCTTCGGTGGCGATCGTCATCTCGGCGTAGTTGGTCGGAATGGTGCGGGCGTCGGCGAAGAACCACACCCAGATCGGCATGTTCGGTTGGGCGGCGACGGCGGTGAGCTTGATCGGGATCATCGGGTTGGTGCCCGGGTAGGTGATCTCGATCGGTTCGATCGAGTCGGCATCTTCGCCGTCGAGCAACCGCATGGCGACGAAGGCAAACCGGTCATCGACATAGGCGTTGATGAGGGGCTCCATGTCGGGCGTGACGCGGTAGTTGTTGTCGAGCAGCCAGGTGACGAGCGCGTCCGGATCTTCGGCGCCGATGATGTCGAAACCGAACGGCCCGACTTCGCCGCTTCCGAAGATCTCGACACCGGACTCCGCGGTTGCGTCGTCCGCCGTCGCCATCATCTCGAGATCTTCTTGTGCACAGTCTGGGAGGTCGGGGTTGATGAATTGGACGTCTGTGAGCTGGTGGAGCTCGGTGAAGACGTCTTGACCGCCGTCGGGGACGTCGAGCGCGTCTGCGCCGATGGCCTCGGGGATCGGCAGGATCCAGGAGAAGTCATCGGCTTCGCCGAAGTACTGGATCTCGATCAGGGACGTGATCGTGCCATCGCCGTTCGTCGTGAACACGATGCGTTCGCCGACCTGGTCGACGGGGGAGTTCTGACAGAAGAATCCGCCGCACGCCGAAGCTGCTGTGGTCCAGCCAGCGACGCCGGCAGCGAGGATCAAGAAGAAGAGTGTGAGCCGCCGCATGCCGACCCATCGGCAACGGCGCGACGTTCATGAGCCAAATGGCCCAGGCCGACTGCGCGAGAGCCCGACCTACAGAGCGGCAAAGCCTCGTTCGAGGTCGGCGAGAATGTCGTCGATCGTCTCGAGTCCCACGGACAGCCGGACGAGGCCGGGACGGACCCCAGAGGCCTCTTGCTCTTCGGGCGTGAGCTGGCTGTGGGTGGTGGAGGCGGGGTGGATCACGAGCGATCGGACGTCGCCGATGTTGGCGACGTGGCTGTGCAACTCGAGTGCACCCACGAACGCCTGGCCGGCCTCGGTGCCGCCTGCGAGGTCGAACGCCACGATCGACCCGTGACCCTTGCCGCCCCCGAGAGACTTCGCACGGTCGTACCACCGCGAGGTGGGGAGCCCAGCGAAGGCCACATTGGTGACCTCGGGCCGGGCGTCGAGGAACTCGGCCACTGCCTGGGCGTTCTGGGAGTGGCGCTCCATGCGGAGGCTGAGCGTCTCGAGCCCTTGCAGAAACAGAAAGGCGTTGAACGGCGCCACGGCGGGCCCGAGATCTCGAAGCAGCTGCACTCGGGCCTTGATGATGTACGCGCCTGGACCGAGCGCCGACCAGTACGGGAGGCCGTGGTAGCTGGGGTCGGGTTCGGTGAGGGCAGGGTGTCGTCCGCTTGCGCCGAAGTCGAATGTGCCGCCGTCGATGATCACGCCACCGATGGAGTTGCCGTGTCCGCCGATGAACTTCGTGGCGGAGTGCACGACGATGTCGGCGCCGTGCTCGATCGGACGGATGAGCCACGGGGTGGCGACGGTGTTGTCGACGATCAGCGGGACGTTATTGTCGTGGGCGACCGCAGAGATGCCCGTAATATCGAGCACGTTGGCCCGTGGGTTGCCGATGGTTTCGCCGTAGAACGCCTTCGTGTTGTCCTGGACCGCATCGGCCCAAGCGCCGAGGTCGTCGGGGTCGTCGATGAACGTGGCAGTGATGCCCATCTTCGGCAGCGTGTGATGGAACAGGTTGTAGGTACCGCCGTACAGCGAGCTGGACACGACGATGTGATCGCCAGCCTCCGCGAGATTCAGGATGGCGAGCATCTCCGCGGCCTGGCCGGATGCGACGACGAGGGCGCCCGGTAGGCCAACGGCGGTGGTGATCCCACCCTCGAGGGCGGCCAGGCGACCCTCGAGCACACCCTGCGTGGGATTCATGATGCGGGTGTAGATGTTGCCGATCTCGGCCAGGGCAAAGAGGTTCTGCGCGTGTTCGGCGTCGTTGAACACGAACGACGTCGTTTGGTAGATCGGCACGGCGCGGCTGCCGGTTGCCGAGTCGGGCTCCTGCCCGGCGTGGATCTGCGTGGTCTCGAATCCCCAGTTGTCGCTCATGGCGCTTGTCTCCCGTGGGTGGTGTCCGTCGGACGCTAGGAAGCGGACGACGTGGCGCCGACGCCGAAGTCCGATTGGCGAAGAAACATTGGTCCGGTCAAACGGACAGCCGTGACAGACTCTCGACATGGCTGGCTCAAGACAATTGATCGTCGTGGCGAACCGGCTCCCCGTCCGTCGGGTGACCGTGGACGGGGAGAAGGGTTGGGCGACCAGCCCCGGAGGTCTCGTGTCAGCCCTCGCTCCCGTCATGGCGGAGCGCCCCGAGTCGCTGTGGGTTGGCTGGAGTGGGGCAGCCGGCTCCGCACCCGAACCGTTCACCCATGACGGCATCAACCTGCATCCGGTCGAGCTGACGGGCGCCGACGTCCAGCTCTACTACGAAGGGTTCTCCAACGGAACCCTCTGGCCGCTCTATCACGACGCAATCAGCCAACCCGAATACCACCGGACCTGGTGGGACGCGTACGTGAAGGTCAACCGACGCTTCGCCGACGCGGTCCTGAGTGTTGCCGAACCCGATGCGGTCGTGTGGGTGCACGACTACCAGTTGCAGCTCGTCCCCGGGATGTTGCGCGAGGCGAGTCCGGATCTTCGGATCGGATTCTTCTTTCACACGCCGTTCCCGGCACGCGAGCTGTTCTTGCGGTTGCCGTGGCGGAGTCGGGTCATTCGGGCGTTGCTCGGCGCCGACCTGCTCGGGTTCCAGAGCGAAGTGGGGGCGCACAACTTCCGGCACGTCGTCCCGCGGGTCATCGATTCCGACGATCTTGAGACCGAGGTCGGCGACGAGGACATCACCTTCGGCGGTCGAACGGTCAGGACCAGGAACCTGCCGATCGGGATCGACTTCGATCGCTTCGAGGCGGGCGCCTCGACCGCGGACGCTGCCGACCAGGTCGCCGAGTTGCGGGCGCAGCTCAACCAACCGCGCCGGGTCCTGCTCGGTGTCGACCGACTGGACTACACCAAAGGCATCGAGCGGCGCCTTCGGGCCTACAACGAGCTGTTGTCGGAGGATCGGGTCAGCGCCGACGACACGGTGCTCATCCAGATCGCCGAGCCGAGCCGAAGCAACGTCAACGGGTACGCCGAGATTCGCGGTGCGGTCGAGCAGATGGTGGGCGAGATCAACGGTCGGCACGGGACGATGGCCCGGCCCGCCGTGCACTATCTGCATCGCAGCCACTCATTCGACGAGCTGATGGGCTTCTACCGCCTCGCCGACGTCATGTTGGTGACGCCGTTCCGAGACGGCATGAACCTCGTCGCCAAGGAGTACGTGGCGACGCGTTTCGATCAGACCGGCGTGCTCGTGCTGAGCGAGTTCGCCGGAGCTGCGCACGAGCTCGGCGATGCCGTGCTCGTCAATCCGTACGACATCGATGGGCTGAAGGAAGCGATCGAATACGCGGTCTTCATGCCGATGGAAGAACAATCCGCCCGGATGACGGCGCTTCGTACGGCGATCGAGACCAACTCGTCGGCGGCCTGGGCCCGTCACTTCCTCGAGATCCTCGAGGCTTCCTGATCCCCTGTCGTCTCTCCTGAACCTTTTGAGGACCCACCATGCATGAGCGCGCCGGCCAAACCGCCCTGCCCGAGGATCTCGTCGACGTCGACGCGTTGCTTGCGGCGTATCACGACCGGACGCCGGATCTCGACGATCCGGGCCAGCAGGTCAGCTTCGGAACGTCGGGCCACCGTGGTTCGGCGCTGGACACGAGCTTCAACGACGCCCACATCGCCGCCACGACCCAGGCGATCTGTGAGTACCGAAGCGGCCAGGGCATCGATGGACCGCTGTTCATCGGCAAGGACACCCACGCCCTGTCCGAACCGGCGCACGCCACGGCGCTCGAAGTGTTGGCGGCGAACGACGTGACGGTGATGGTCGATGCCGCTGATCGCTTCGTGCCAACGCCAGCGATCTCGCTTGCGATCCTGGCGCACAACCGGGGAGACGGCGCTGGTCAGGCAGACGGCATCGTTGTCACGCCGTCGCACAACCCGCCTCGCGATGGCGGCTTCAAATACAACCCGCCCCACGGCGGCCCTGCGGACACCGATGCGACGAGTTGGGTCGCCGACCGCGCCAACGAACTTCTCCGCGGCGGCAACGCAGACGTGAAGCGGCTGTCCGAAGCTGCGGCTCGCTCGGCGGACACGACGCACACCCACGACTACCTCGGGGCCTATGTCGGGTCGCTGCCCGCGGTCGTCGACCTCGACGTGATCCGGTCGTCGGGGGTCCGCATCGGTGCCGATCCAATGGGCGGCGCGGCGGTCGACTATTGGGGGGCGATTGCCGAGACGCACAACATCGACCTCACCGTCGTGAACCCCGAGGTCGACCCGACGTGGCGGTTCATGACCCTCGATTGGGACGGCAAGATCCGCATGGACTGCTCGTCGCCCAACGCCATGGCCTCGCTGGTCGCGGCCCGTGACAGCTACGACGTGTCGACGGGCAACGACGCCGACGCCGATCGCCACGGCATCGTGACCCCCGATGGCGGCTTGATGAACCCGAATCACTTCCTTGCGGTGGCGATTGAGTACCTGTTCGCGAACCGGCCGGGTTGGGGCGCCAGCACGGCGATCGGCAAGACGCTGGTGTCGAGTTCGATGATCGATCGGGTGGCCGCGTCGCTCGGCCGTGACCTCATCGAGGTGCCCGTGGGCTTCAAGTGGTTCGTGCCGGGGCTGATCGATGGCTCGGTCGGTTTCGGTGGCGAGGAGTCGGCCGGTGCGTCGTTCCTCCGTCATGACGGCACCGTGTGGTCCACCGACAAAGACGGCCTGATCCTGTGTCTGCTCGCAGCCGAGATCATCGCCAAGACGGGCTCGTCGCCGAGCGAGCACTATGCGCGGCTCACTGCCGAGCATGGTGCCCCCGCCTACGCCCGGATCGATGCGCCGGCGAGCCGCGAGCAGAAGGCCACGCTCAAGGGCCTCTCGCCCGATCAGGTCGCCGCCACCGAGGTCGCGGGCGAAGCGATCACGGCGACGTTGACCGAGGCTCCGGGCAACGGTGCGTCGATCGGCGGGCTCAAGGTGCAGACGGAGAACGCCTGGTTCGCCGCCCGTCCCTCCGGCACCGAGGACGTGTACAAGATCTATGCCGAGTCGTTCCTCGGCGCCGACCACCTCGCCCACGTCCAGACCGAAGCGAAGGCGCTCGTCGATTCGGTCCTCGGCTGACCCACCGGTCCTCGAGGTGGGGTCAGGTCCCAACAAGTAGCAACACGATGTCCGATCGAAGTCGCGCGCGCCTGTTACCTGTTGGGGTCTGATCCCGCTCGGGTATTCCTTGTTGGGACCTGACCCCATGCGGGTATTCAGGCGGCGGTTCGGTGGAGTGCGATCTCGTGGGGAAGGGCGGGTCGCGTGCGCCAGGTGCGGGTTGGGTGTCCGCGGCTCGTGGGCGGTCCGGTCGCCCATTCGAGGGTCAGATTGTTGTCGTGGAGGTGGTGGTGACAGTCGGCGCAGACAAGCGCGAGCTCGTCGACGTTGGTTTCGCCACGTGCGGGCGATTCCCAGGGGGTCAGGTGGTGCGCTTCGCACCGGTTGGGGTGCGCCGAGCAGAGAACGCAACCTCGGTCGCGGGCGATGAGCGCCCGGATTTGGGCGGGAGTGGCGAATCGCTTGGTGCGGCCGTGAAAGAGGATCTCGCCGGTCGTGTCGAACACCGTCCCGACGACGTCGGCGTCGCAGAGCATGCGGTCGAGAACGGCTCGGGGGAGTCGACGACCACTGAGGTCGAACCCCTCCAGCGGGCCGTCGGGCGTCCAGTCGGCGAGGTGCGTGATGATGTGCACGGTCGCCTTGGGGCTGGCTGAGCCGGCTGACGAACCGGTTTCCGAAACCGAATCGGGGCCTGCTGAGCGGAGGACGCGGTTGGCGAAGGCGTCGAAGCGGCGTTGGTCTCGGGTGCGAGGGTGCTTGTGCGTCGGGACGTCGCGTCCGCCGTCTGCTCGGTACAGCGCGTTGGCGTCGGCGCTGATGGCATCCCAGACCTGGTCGATCGTTTCGTCGTCGCCTTCGAAGAGGATCGCGGCCGTTCGGCGACGCGTCGTGAACCGGCTGACGGTGCGCCGGCGGCGTTGCTCGGCGTATCGGGTGTCGGTGTCGTTCTGGGTTCGTTGTTCGTCGACCCATTCCTTGGCCACGGCTTTGGCGCGGTCGGGGCCTGCGGCGCGGACCCGTTTGGTGAGCTCGGCCGAGTTGGCGGCTTTGCCGTTGGTCTCGTCGTTGGCGTGGGCGATGGCGTCGAGCTCGGGTTCGTTCAGTTCGCCTTGGGCGAGTTGGGTGGCGAGTGCGGGGTTGGTGTTGACGGCGTTGGCGCGTGATGCGGCCCGCTTCGCCTCCGTCTTGGTGACGCCTGTCGAGCGAACGGCGGATTCGTTCTTTCGGTCGCTGCCACCAGCCCGTTTCATGGCGGCGAGCGTCTCGGCTTCGAGCGCCGTCACGTGCCGACGGATGTCGCCCAAGGCGTCGAGCACGGGTTGGTCGGCGCGCACGTTGGCGAGGTGGTTGCAGGCGGCATTGACGTGGGTGCGGACGAGGTCGAGGTCGAACTCGACGGGTCCTCCAAACGTCAACGTGGCCATGAACGAAACACTACGGAGGGGGTGTGACACTTTGGTCAGCCCCCGGAACTCGGCTTGTTGGTGTGGCTGCAACACGTGCAACCTCAAGGCATGCCAACCGGTCGGGAATCGCCGCGAACGCAACGAGGATTCTCCGCCCCAGTCTCGCCGCTCGACGAGATCCTCTCGGCTCGTGATGAGCTGGTCGAGGCCGACCTCTCCAGACTCGAGGAACTACACGCCGAGATCGCCCGATGTATGTCGAAAAAGGGATTCGACTACGAGCCGGTCAACGTCCGAGCCCAATACGACGCCGCCCAAACCGCTGCTGCAGAGGACGCAGACCGAAGCTCCGTCGATTGGGTTCGCCAGTTCGGATTCGGCATCACGACCCGCGTGACAACGGCGGATCTCCAGTTCGAACAGGTTTCGCGCCTCGGATCCGGCGAGGACACCGAACCGCTCCCGACAAGAGTGGGGGAGGACGGCGTCATCGAAGTCCTCGACAGCGTCGACGCGGTTGCGTACCAAGAAGCGCTGTACGGCTCGGGTGTGGATGGCTCTGGCGGTTGCCTTGCGACGGCTTCAGCATCCATCTTCGGCGAGCGTGCGGCGGTGGTCGAACAGGACGAGCTTGGGCGGCTTCTGAGCGGCCTCGCCGATCGGATCGAATCCGATCCTCGGGTGGTTCAAGACCGACAACATGGCCGCTCGTGCCTGACCGGGTGGAGGAGGAATTCTGGGGCACTGATGAGGACGTCGTGGTGTTCGACGTCTCCGCCTCTGATGACGCGGTCGTCCCGCAGGGAGAACGCCCTCTTCTGAGTCAGGACTTCCTTGTGCGTGTCAATGAAGAGCTCGAACAACTCCAGGCCCACGAGCTCGAGATGGCGGCTTTGGTCCTCGAGTGCGACGCACATACTCCGCCGTTTCACCTGAGCTCGGTCTTCGTGGAGGTGCGAGATCGATTGGAAGTCGACTTCATTGCAGCGAATCAACGAATCATCGATCAACTCGCCGGCGATTGACCGCATGACGGTGTCCTTGACGCTGCCGAGCGAAGTCGTTGACGATTGACTTCCGCCTGCTTCAGACGATGAGGCTTTCGACCTTGTCGACGAGGTGGTCGGCGGCGGCCTTGAGTGCTGCGCCGCCGGCGGTCTCGGCGAAGGGATCGATCGCCGTCGTCGCCTGATCGGCGTAGCGGCGAGCGTCGGCGTGGGCTGAACGCAGCGCTCCGCTGGCCTTGACCAGCTCACGGGCTTCGTCCCGTGCGGTCGTGTCGATCGGGCGTCCGAGCAGCTGGCGGAGATCGGCGCCGACCTCGCCATGGGCCATCGCCCGAATGACCGGCAGCGTGTAGACGCCTTCGATCATGTCGTTGCCGGCGGGCTTGCCGAGCTCCTCATCGGTCGCCGTGAGGTCGAGGATGTCATCGACGATCTGAAACGCCAGGCCATAGGCGCTACCGAACGTCGTCAGCAGATCGATGCGGTCCCGCTCGAGCCCCGCCACGATGCCGCCGATCCGACACGCTGCTGCGAGCAGCGACGCCGTCTTGCCGTCGATCGATTTGAGATAGGACTCCTCGGTCCGGTCGACCCGGTACAGGTACTCGAGCTCGCGAACCTGACCGTCGCACAGCTGGCTGATCGTGTTGGCCAGCAGCCCCGCCACCTCCGTACCGAGGGACGCAGCGATCTCCGACGCTCGGCCGAGGAGGAAGTCCCCGGCGAGGATGGCGTGCTGGTTGCCCCACTTCGAGTTGACGCTCTCGACTGCGCGGCGCGTTGTCGCAGCGTCCATCACGTCGTCGTGGTACAGCGAGCCTTGATGGACGAGCTCGACGGCGACGGCGCCGAGGATGACGTCGTGTTCGGCCGGAGCGAACTCGACCGATGACGCGGCGGCGGACGTGATGCAGAACCCCGGCCGGACGCGCTTGCCACCGGCAGAGATGAGGTGGGACGCGATGTCCTTGAGGAGCTCGTTGTCGGTCTGCACCGATTCGTGAAGCTCTGCTTCGACCCGCGTGAGGTCGGCAGCGAGCGTCGGCACCTGCTCCAGCGGGCTCGTTGTCGACATGGCCCAAGCGTACGGAACCTTGTGAAACGACGCGCAACCAAGTGAGCACCAAGTCGGACGCAGGCGCAGAACGTCCGGCGGGAATGAATTGCCCATGCACAGCGCTAACCCCTGAACAGGTCCTGCCGACTGGCAGGAATGGCCCGGGTCTTCTGGCTCAGATGGACGCACCTCCACTCGAACGTGCGGCGTCGGAGCGCCTCGGTAGACTCGGCCACACACCAGGTCGCAAGGAGAAATCGTTGTTCGAAAGATTCACCGATCGTGCTCGACGGGTCGTGGTGCTTGCGCAGGAAGAAGCCCGCCTGCTCAACCACAACTACATCGGCACCGAGCACATCCTGCTCGGCCTCATCCACGAGGGTGAGGGCGTCGCCGCCAAAGCACTCGAATCGCTCGGCATCTCGCTCGAAGCCGTCCGCAGCCAGGTCGAAGAGATCATCGGCCAGGGTGGCTCGTCGCCCAGCGGACACATCCCATTCACGCCACGCGCCAAGAAGGTGCTCGAGCTGTCGCTTCGAGAAGCGTTGCAGCTCGGTCACAACTACATCGGCACCGAGCACATCCTGCTCGGCCTCATCCGTGAGGGTGAGGGCGTTGCCGCACAGGTGCTGGTCAAGCTCGGCGCCGATCTCTCCCGGGTGCGCCAGCAGGTCATCCAGTTGCTGTCCGGCTACTCCGGCCCTGCAGGTGGCGGCTCGGGTTCGTCCTCCTCGGCCGGCGGCGAGAAGGCCGGTGCGACTGCTGGCGGCAGCGGCGGCGGCGACGCCAACGGTTCGCTCGTGCTCGATCAGTTCGGCCGCAACCTCACGCAGGTTGCCCGCGAGAAGGGCCTCGACCCGGTAGTCGGACGTGCCCGCGAGACCGAACGGGTCATGCAGGTCCTTTCCCGACGGTCCAAGAACAACCCCGTGCTCATCGGTGAGCCCGGCGTCGGCAAGACCGCGATCGTCGAAGGTCTCGCCCAGGCGATTGCCAACGACGACGTTCCGGACACGATCCGCAACAAGCAGCTGTACACGCTCGATCTCGGTGCCCTCGTCGCTGGGTCCCGCTACCGCGGCGACTTCGAGGAGCGCCTCAAGAAGGTTCTGAAGGAGATCAAGACCCGCGGCGACATCATTCTCTTCATCGACGAGATCCACACCCTCGTCGGTGCGGGCGCTGCCGAAGGTGCCATCGACGCGGCGAGCATCCTCAAGCCGATGCTGGCTCGCGGCGAACTCCAAACCATTGGTGCCACCACGCTCGACGAATACCGCAAGCACCTCGAAAAGGACGCCGCGCTCGAGCGTCGCTTCCAGCCGGTCAAGGTCGAGGAGCCCTCGGTGGCGCACACGATCGAGATCCTCAAGGGTCTCCGTGAGCGGTACGAGGAGCACCACCGCGTCACGATCACCGATCAGGCGCTTGTTGCCGCGGCCAACCTCGCCGACCGCTACATCTCCGACCGTTTCCTTCCGGACAAGGCGATCGACCTGATCGATGAGGCTGGGTCGCGTCTGCGCATCAAGCGCATGAACACGCCACCGGAATACAAGGAGATCGAGTCCGAGATCGCCGACGTCGTCCGCCAGAAGAAGGTCGCCGTCGAGGAGCAGCAGTTCGAAGAAGCCGGTCGTCTCCGCGACCGCGAGAAGGAACTGCTGGCCAAGCGCGAAGAGGTCGAGGCCGAGATCAAGGCCGCTGGCACGGATCTGTTCGACGAGGTCGATGAAGAGGCCGTCGCCGACGTGCTCAGCCTCTGGACTGGCATTCCCGTCCAACAGCTCACCGAAGAAGAGACCCAGAAGCTCCTCCGCATGGAAGACGAGCTCCACAAGCGGGTCATCGGCCAGGAGGATGCCATCCAGGCGGTCTCGCGGGCCATCCGCCGCACCCGTGCCGGGCTCAAGGACCCCAAGCGTCCGTCGGGTTCGTTCATCTTCCTGGGCCCGTCTGGCGTGGGCAAGACCGAACTCGCCAAGACCCTCGCCGAGTTCCTCTTCGGCGACGAGCAGGCGCTGATCAGCCTCGACATGTCGGAGTACATGGAGAAGCACACGGTGAGCCGCCTCGTCGGTTCGCCTCCCGGCTACGTCGGCTACGACGAAGGCGGCCAGCTGACCGAGGCCGTGCGCCGCAAGCCGTTCTCGGTCGTCCTCTTCGACGAGATCGAAAAGGGCCACCCGGACGTCTTCAACACGCTCCTGCAGATCCTCGAAGAGGGTCGCCTCACCGACAGCCAGGGTCGCTCGGTCGACTTCCGCAACACCGTGCTGATCATGACCTCGAACCTCGGTACCCGCGATCTCCGCAAGGCGAATCTCGGATTCACCAAAGCCGATCAGGCGGTCAGCTACGAGCGCATGAAGGAAAAGGTCAACGATGCGCTCAAGGATCACTTCCGTCCGGAGTTCCTGAACCGGATCGACGACACCATCGTCTTCCACGAGCTGAGCCAAGAAGAGGTCCGTCAGATCGTCGACATGATGATCTCCCGGGTCGCCACGCAGATGGCTGGCCAGGGCATGGGCCTCGAGCTCACCGATGCGGCGAAGGACTTTGTGTCCGTCAAGGGCTACGACCCGACGCTCGGCGCTCGTCCACTTCGTCGTGCGCTGCAGCGCCTCGTCGAGGACCCGCTCTCCGAGAAGCTCCTGTACAAGGAGTTCCGGGCCGGTGAGATCATCATCGTGGACGTCGAGGACGATCCGGAGCACGAGGGCGAGCAGATGATCGTCTTCCGAGCGATCGAAGGCTTCGAGCCTCCGCCGATCGAAGAGCTCGAGGATTCCGAGCAGACCGTCTGATTTCACGACGCTCCACCACGGAGCGCGACAAATCGGGTGTTTCAGCTCCGTGTCCATCGACACGGAGCCGGAACCGATCCGAAATGGCTGTTGACGGGGGTACCGCCTACCGTGGTCGGCCGTGGTGCTCCTCCGTCGGTTGCTTGTGGTCGCGTTCGTCGCGCTCGTGGCGTCCGCCTGTCAGGTCGACGCAGTCGTCGACATCGATGTGGCGGACGACGGATCCGGATCGGTGCGGCTCACGACAGCCTTCGACGAGGAGATCGTGGAGGCTGCCCCTGAGCTGCGGGACGGCCTTCGGGTCGAAGATCTCGCTGCCGCGGGCTGGGTGGTCGAAGGGCCGCGTGAGGCCGAGACCGGCGGGGCGGTCGTAGTCACGGCCACGAAGGAGTATGGCTCGCCAGATCTGCTTCAGCGGGTCCTCGACGAGATCGCCGGGCCCAATGGTCTCTTCACGGACTTTCGCGTCGAGCAGACCCGAACATTTGCTCGGACCACCTACAACTTCTCCGGAACGGTGGATCCGAGTATCAGTCTCGAGACCTTCGGCGACGACACCCTGACCGGGCTTGGTCTCAATGGTCCGCTCGGTCTGACGCTTGCGGAGCTCGAGGCGGCGGCCGGTCGCCCGTTGGACGAGACGGTCAACCTCACCGTCAACGTGACCCTGCCGAACAACGTCGAGGCGAACACGTCGCTCATCGAGGGGCAGACGGCGACGTGGGAAGTCCGGCCGACCGATCCACTTCCGACGACGCTCGATGCCACGTCGAGCGTCGAGGATCGGCTCCCGCGGATCTGGGCGGCGGTTGCCCTCGTCGCCCTCGCCCTGCTCGCGACGCTTCTGGTGTTTCGTGTGCTGGCGAGGCTCGGGGGGAGACGCAGCTCGGGACGCGACGACGACAAGGTCGAGATGCGTCGACCCGATCGACCGACCTCCGAACCCAAGACCGCCACGGCACCGCGCGAACGTCCGCCGCGGCTCGAGCTGGTCGTGCTCGATGCTCGGGGGGTTCTCTATGACGAGGCCAACGACATCGGCGCCCGACTCGTGCCGTTCGTCCGGTCACGGGGTTCGAAGGCATCGCTGCAGGAGATCAACGACGCGTTCCGAGCGGCCAGCCTCGGTCGACTGTCGACATCAGAACTCTGGGAGGCGCTCGGACTCGACACCGATTCGGGGGCGCTCGACCTCGCCTACACCGAAGAGTTCCGCCTGCGGTCTGGCGTGCTCGATTTCATCGACCGGCTGCACGAACGGGGCCTGCGGGTGGCCGTCATCACCAACAACGCCGTGTCGTGGTCCAAGGCGATCCGGGCGCGATTCGATCTCGACACCCACGTCGACACCTGGGTCGTGTCCGGAGAGATCGGGACCCGGAAGCCTGATGCGGCGTTCTTCGAGGCGCTTCGCCGCATGACGGGCGTGGAGTTCGCCGACAGCTTGCTCATCGACGATCAGATCGACGATCTCGACATGGCTCGGTCGCTGGGAATGTCGACGGCGATGTTCGTGCCATCGGGTGCGCAGCTGCCATCGTCGTCACCGCACCCGATCGTGCACGGCTTCGAGAGCTTCTTCGGCCGTCGGCGTACCGACGCCTGACCGGTCTGGCGCCTCAGGCGTCGAC
The DNA here is from genome assembly GCA_020629635.1 of Acidimicrobiales bacterium. GTDB lineage: Bacteria > Actinomycetota > Acidimicrobiia > Acidimicrobiales > SHLQ01 > SHLQ01. Next base: position 316,974 of record JAHDCX010000002.1, read on the forward strand.
GGTGACCGAATCGGGTAGGCGCCCCTTGCGGAAGACTCGCCACAGGTCTGGGCCGACCTTGGGTGCGATGTCGAACCACAGCGCCGACGCCGTTCGACCGCCTTGATCGGCGTCGATCGAGGTCAGGACGCCGACATAGGTCGCGTATCCGGGCTGGCGGTCAGATTCGACGAAGAGATGCAGGGTCCGGGGTCCGGCCTCGAGCTCGGACTGCAGCGCGTCAGAGAGATCGGCTTCGGCATCCCACCGGTACCGTCCGGGATTCTCGAACGGCGAGGGGCGACGCCTCCGCTCCGGCAGCTTGTCGACGAGAACCACCTCCTCGTCGACGGTGAAGATCTCGTCGCTGATGGACCGCAGTGCGGTGCCTGTCTGGTCGAAGAGGCCAGGGAGCTGGTCGATGGTGAAGGTGGCACCGGGATCGAGATCATGGTCGACGGGTTCTGGTGTGGTCGTTTGCTCGTCCCGGAGGTCGATGACCTCGTTGGATGATTCGGGTTCCGAGGTGTGAAGGTCCGGCGTCAGGCGAACCGTGTCGCCGGTCGGGGCCGGAGGATCGTCCGCCGCCTGCTCGTCGTGGACCGACTCGTCGCCACCTTCGGCGCCTTCGTGGACCGCGTCGTCGTGGCCGTCCACTGCGGGGTCGTCGTCGGCGCCGTCATCACCGAGGAGCGCTTCGTCCTGATGCTCAGCCTCGTCCGGCTCCTCGACGGTCTCGTTCCCCGCGGTGTCGTGCGCCTCGGCAACCTCGTGGACTTCGGCTTCGTCGTGTGCTCCAGACTCGGCGTCGCTCTCGACCGTGGAAGGTTCGCCCTCGACGAGGTCGGGGACGGGCGGAGCCGGGGGCTCGACGGAGTCGACCGCCTCAGGCTCGGGCGACTCCCCGACGACGGTCACGTTGGGCTCCGCTCCGTTGTCTCGGCGGCGGACGACGAGGGGTCCGGCCTCGCCGCCGTCGAACAGGTCGATCTCATAGAGCTCGACGTCGACGCCGGGAAGTGTCGCTTCGAGGATCGCCAGTCGCTGCGCATGTGCCGTGATCACGACAAAGAAATGAGACCCCGACAGCGAGATCGTGGCATTCGGGGAGAGGTCGAGGAGTGCCTCGTAGAAGGTCGCTGTATCCCCGTACAGGCCAGCCAGGTCTCGGAGTTGGAGCGAATCGAGCCAGCTGTCGATGTCGGTCATGCGTTGGGTGAGCTCGAGCTCGTCCCCGGCGAGGTCATCGATCACCGTGCACCGGAGCGTGCCGTCCGGTATCAGTTCGAGGCGAGCGGGTCGATCGTGGTGATCGAGCTGATCCCAGGCGCCGATCCGAAGCGAACCGGCGGTGTTGGCGACGAGATCGCACAGCGCCGGTGTCAGATCGTTGCGGATGTCGGTCCGCAGCTCGAGCGGGCTGATGCCGTCTTTGGTGAGCGTGTAGAGCGTCTTGGGGTCCATGAACTTCGCCTGGTGAGGAGACAAACGGATGTCGCGACGGTACCGCGAGCTTCGAGTGCGGCAAAAAACGAGCGGGCGGTCACCCTTCGGGTTCGAGGTGGCGCGGAATGGCACGATCCGCGAACTCTTTGTTCGTGAGGGTCGTGAAGACCGCATGGGCGCGGGCGACGATGCGGCCCTCAAAGGTGGCCTCACTCGTCAGCTCGAAGGTCGTGTCGTCCTGATCCACGAGCCGTGCTCGAACCTCTGCGGCATTTTCGAGCGGGAACGGCCGGAGGTACTCGACGGTGAGGGTTCGGGTGAATCCATTGATCGGCAGGAAGCGCTGGACAGCGCCGATCACGTCGTCGAAGACCGCAGCCACGAAGCCGCCGTGCGCCCGTCCGGGCGCACCTTCATAGGCTGGACCGGCGACGACATCGGCGACGACGTCGTCGCCGTCCCGGCGGAGCTGAATGTCGATTGGGGCGAGCGCATTCTGCGAGCCGCTGAACGGCGATTCCGGAAAGGACTCGAACATCGCCTGATCCGTCACATCGTCGCCCGACGTGGCCATGCGCGAGACGAAGCGGGCCTTTCGCTCCTCGAGCGACTGGGGATCGATCGCCTCGACCTGCTCGATGAGTTTTTCGAGTTCGCGGCGAAGAGTCTGGGCCTCGTCGTCATCGAGCGACCGTCGGACCAACAGGTCGGCGAGGTGATGAACGAGGTGAGGAAGCGACTCCATGGTCCGATCGTTGCCGTCACAACGATGCGCCGCCGAATCGGGTCGCCGCCGGGAAGATTTCACCGACGCCCACCACGGCGACTGTCACTGGGTGGTGTAACAATGTCGTCATCATGTCGTCACCCCGCTACACCGAGACGGTCGAAGCCGTCGACGAGCTGCGTGATCGCTGTCGCCGGGCCGAGCTGACGGCGGAGCAGTTCACCAACGAGGTCACCGACGTGTTCTACGAATACCTCGCTGACGAGGACCCTCGAGACGATGTGATCGGTCTCGTCGACTACTGCGTGTCGGTCGCCGAGACGGTGTGCGACCTCGATCTGTTCGCCGATCGGGTCCTGCCACAGCGGCTCGACCATCAGCTCCGGTGGATCCTCGATCAACAATCCGACGGTCAGAGCCTCACCCACCTCGTTCGGCGGCTTCGGGCCCAGCTGGAGGAGGGAGACCTCGACGCTCGGACCGAACTCGTCGAGTTGTGCCAGCGAGGCTACGAGACCCACCAAGAACTGTTCTCGGCGGTCGACTCCGAACGAGACGTGCTCGAGCTCGCACACGAGTTCGCGATCGTGCCCGCACTCGACGCGGCGGTCCGGCCAACGGCGGCTGGGCGCCTCGCGGGGGAGGAGAAGAGCCGCGGTCTGGCCCTGCCTCGCGCGCTCGACCTGCTCGCACACCTCGCGAGCGACCCGATGCACGAGTGGGGCATGTCGGCACGCGACAGCCTCATCGATCTGTGCGAGTACGCAGAGACCGCCGGACAGGCGGCGCTGCGCATCCCGGTTCATCTGCTCACGGATCGCCAGCGCCAGCGCCTCTTCGAGGTCTACGCGCGACACGAGGAGTCGATCGGCCCCGATCTCGTTCGGATCTTCATTTCCGAACAGCAGCTCCGCGACCGCGAGATCCTGCGATCGGCCCTCTGGCAGGCAAACGACGCGGCACGGATGCCACGTTCGAACACCGCATCGACGCCGTAGACCAACATGTCGCCAACCCAGGTGATCGTCGCCGTGATGGCGCTGGGATTCGTCGTGTTGTTGGTGGCTCCGTCGGTGCACCGTCGCAACACCCTTCGCTCACGCGAAGCCGCGGTCGCCGCTCGGAGCCAGAGCGCCCGGCGCCTCCGGGATGCCGGCGGACTGGAGCGCCGTCTCGACCCGGTTGTCGACGCGGTTCGGGTTCGCGATGCACTCATCCTGCGAGGCGTCCGTGCCGAGATCCTGCGAGATCGCTCCGGGGTCTCGATCGTCTTCGACGCTGCCGATGCCGAGACGGTGGATTCGGTGCTGGCCGAGCTCAGTCGGTGACGGCGGTGCGGACTCGCTCCTGAGCGTCGAGGAGCACGGGCCACACGTCGAGCCCCTCGATCGTCAACGATTCAGGGGCGGCCAAGGGGAGCGGCGGGAGCTCGTCTTCGTCGAGCAGGCGGTGATCGCCCGTGAAGTACGGGTGGTGTCGATGCGGCGGTGGCGGCGCAGCTTCCTCCGCCCCGGGAGGACCCGACACCCAGACCCCCAAAACGTCTGGGGTGGCCTCGATCTCCTCGGCGAACCCGAGCACGGCCGCGAGGCGGTGCACGCACATGTCCACGTCGGGATCGAGACTGCAGGTGGTTTCGAGATCCATGGGATCGGGCACGGCGCCTGCGGGATCTGTGCCGTGATGGCATAGTTCGACAATGGCCTGGCTGGCGTCGTCCACGGCGACGACGCAGCGAACCCGACCGACGTCGACGCCCACTTCAATTACGGCTCCCGTGCGGTGCAGACGCCGTGCCTGCGCCATCTTCCCCGGATCGCCGAGCTCGATTGCGAGCGCCGCGACCGCGCGGGCCGCTTCGGAACGAAGCGGCCGTCTCATGTCGGTGCCTCCGTACGGTCCGAGCTGTCGAGGACACCGGTTCGGGCTTCGTCGAGGCGGACGAGCTCGCGGAGCTCGTCGGTCGACAATTCGGTGAGCCACGCGTCGTCGCTCCCGACGACGACCGACGCCAGCGCCCGCTTCTCGTCGAGCATGCGGTCGATTCGTTCTTCGAGCGTCCCGGCGCACACCATGCGATGGACGAAGACCGTCTGCGTCTGCCCGATACGCCAGGTCCGGTCGGTCGCTTGATCCTCGACGGCGGGGTTCCACCACCGGTCGTAGTGGATCACGCGACTGGCGGCCGTCAGGTTGAGCCCGGTACCCCCGGCGCGCAGCGAGACGAGTTGGAGTGGAGGGCCCGAGCCATCTTGGAATCGCTCCACCATCTCGGTTCGTCCACGCCGCGTCGTTCCGCCGTGCAGGAATGGAACGTCGAGGCCGAGTCGTTCGCCGAGGTGGCGGACGAGCAGGTCACCCATCTCCCGGTACTGCGTGAACACGATGGCCCGTTCTTCGGCCTCGAGGAGAGTGTCGACCAACTCGTCGAATCGTTCGAGCTTTCCCGAGCGACCGGCGAGCTCACCGTCGTCGCCTTCGCCGAGGAGGTGCGCCGGATGATTGCAGACCTGTTTGAGTCGAGTGAGCGTCGCCAGAACGAGGCCTCGCCGTTCCATGCCCGTCGCGGTCGCCGCCCGTTCGTTGAAGTCGGTCACGACGGCCTGATAGAGCCCCGCCTGTTCGGCGGTGAGCGTCGCCCACGCCGTCGACTCGATCTTGTCCGGGAGGTCCGGCACAAGGCTGCGATCCGCCTTGGTGCGACGCAACACGAACGGTCCGGTCAGTCGGCGAAGCCGATCGAGCGGTTCGACGTCGCCCGAATCGATCGGCGAGGCGAACGTTCGACGGAACCAGCTGATCCCGCCGAGCATGCCCGGGTTGCACGCATCGAGGATGGCCCACAGCTCGGTGAGTCGGTTCTCGACCGGGGTGCCGGTCAGACCGATTCGCTGCTCCGATCGGAGCAATCGCACCGCACGTGCGGCGTTCGTGGTGTGGTTCTTGATCATCTGGGCCTCGTCACACACGACGACGTCGAACTCGATCGGCTCGAGTTCGTCCACGATCCTCGCCGCGGTGCCATACGTCGTAATGACGAGGTCGTGACTCATCGCCGCATCGATCAGGGCCTGGCCCTTCGGTCGTTCGGGGCCGTGGACGATGAGCGGGGACAGCTGCGGGGTGAACCGCTCTGCTTCCGCCTGCCAGTTCGAGACGACCGACAGTGGGCAGATCACGAGGTGCGGTCGATGGTCGAGGTCGTCGTGGAGCCGACCGAGCGAGCGCGCATGGAGATGTGCGAGCGCAGTCGGCGTCTTTCCGAGACCCATGTCGTCCGCGAGCACCCCGCCGAGCCCCAAGCGTCCCAAGAACTGGAGCCAGCTGAGGGCTCGTCGCTGGTACGGGCGCAACTCGCCGGTGAAACCGGGAGGTTCTTCGGCTTCGGTGAGACGCTCGTCGGGCAGGCCCCGCAACAGCTCGGCAAACCACCCGTCGGCGGACAGGTCCTGCTCAGCATCTTCGAGATCGGCGATTCGGGCGCGGAGCAGGCCTGCTGGGGTGAGGGTGTGATCCTCCAGCCGATGTCGTTCGAGACGGTCGAGGGTCTTGCGGAGCTGCGCATGATCGACACGCACCCAGTTGCCGCGCAGGTTGACCAGTTCGGCGGACCCCGCAGCGAGTATTTCGATCTCCGCGGCGGTCAGATCGAGGTCACCGAGTGCCAATCCCCAATCAACGTCGAGCATCGCGTCGCTGACCCGGGTTCGTGGTCGATCCAGAACTGCGTCCGGTGCAGCTGGGGCGGCGCGCGCCGTGACCCGGGGTGCGGCGATCTGCATCCCGTCGGGGACGACGATCGTTAGGGCACTCGGATCGACGGGGTCCGCCTGGTCCAGCAGCTCGGCCACGTCAGAAGGGTGCAGCTCGACGACGCCCGGCGGACGGTCCGGGGGTATGGACGCAAAAACGCTGCGTCGATCGCCGAGCCGCTCGAGAAGGAGACGGATTCTTCCGCGCAAGGGGCGGAGATCCGCGCCACCCCCGAAGTCATCGTCGGATTCGATCGCCCACAGCTCGGAGAAGTCCCGACGCTGTCCTCGATCGTCGGTCGCCATGAGTTCGAGGCGCCATCGGTCCCCGCCCGGCTCCGGCGCAACGAGCTCGGCGGAGAGGTGCGCCGCAGGGCCCCCTTCGAGTCTCGAGTGCAGCTCGGCGAGCCGGTCGGCCATCGTGGTGACGAAGCGCTCCTGGGCGATGCTGTCCGCGACGAACACGGCGTCCGGACCGGACAACGTGGCGGCGGCTCGACGAAACGTCACCACGTCGGCGGCGCGGCTTCGGGGAAGGGGCGGGCGCCAGTCCGCTTCGTCGAGACGGTTGCGGCAGAGGGCGTCGAGCAATGTGGACACGATTGCCTCGACCAGGACGTCTCTGGATCGGGCGGACGAGTCGACCGCGCCGATGACCGGAGGCATCGTGTCGGTGAGTCGAGTCAGCTGGGCGTCGCCGATCGGATCCGCGACCCGCCGCCACGTGCTGCGCCACCGCAGGCCCAGGCTCCGAAACCCCGGGAGTACGCGACCCGACTCCATGAGGGCGGCAGCCAGTCGACTTGCATCGATCAGCCAGGCGACCGAAGCGGATTGTGCCGCCGACGGCCGCCGTGTTCGGCACAACTCGGCGAGTTCGGTGGTCGGTAGCCGGACGGCACTGATCTGATCCCGTCCGAGTGTCTCGGCCGCCTCGGACGTCAGGTCGTGGCTTTCCGGCCGATCGGATGCGCTCGACACGAGGCTCTTGCCAAGGACCCGTCCGACGAGGTGCGAGACGTCTCGGCTGCTCGTGGACATCGCCGTCCAGGCGACGAAACCTTCGCTGGTCCAGCTGACGAGCAGGTCGTCGGGGGCCAACACGCGTCCGGACATCCAGACCACGCTATAGACCAATCCCGGATCCGAACCCTCCGTCGCCGGGTTGTCGAAGGGTTTATCCCGGTTCCAGCCAGCGCCGGATCGATTCGAGGCCGGCTCCGTAGTGGTGTTGCATCTGTTCGGGCCCGTACCGATCCTCTGCTCCGGTCGGACAGGCGTTTCGGGCGAGACACTGGTGGGCGCACGCAGATGCCGGTGCGAGCCGATGCCGGCCGCACGCTTCGAGGTCGAGCATGGCGTCGAGCCGGACCGCCCCAACGGGACATGCGGACACGCACGGGGTGCCCGCGCAGGTGTCGCACGCGTGGTCTGGCGGCTCGGTCGCGTTTGTCTGCAGCGGCAACGACGTCACGATCGCGATCCGGTGGGCGATCCATGGACCGTGAACCGGGTGCATGGTCAGCCCGAGCGGTGACGTCGATCCCCAACCGACGCGGCGAGCGAGCTGGCCGAGCGGAAGCAGCGCTTCACCCGGGTAGACGGTGTGCCACCGATGGGTCGGGTGCTCCCGTGCCATCCAGTCGGCAACGAGCTGCTCGGCGGTCTCGTCGAAGGGATTGTCAAGATCCGTCGCAGCCACGACGTGACGGTCCCACAGGCGGGACCCGGCTTGGGCGAACAGGACGAGCGTCGCCCACTGGCGTCGGTCGATCCCGGCGTCTCGAAGTGCGTCCCGACTGGTCGGGTCGAGATCGTCGAGCGCGATGGCCGCCTGGAGGGAGAGGCCCGCATCGGCGAGCTCTGGTGAGATCGGAGGGGTCGAGACCGGCGTCATCGTGCCGCCTGCCGCAACGCCCGTTGCAGAAGTCGTTGGTCACCGAGACGGCGTCGCAAAGCATGCTCGAGACCGGTGATCGGGTACAGGTTCTGCGGAGCGCGAGGCTCCTTGTGGGGCTCGCTGGCGAAGCGGGGGAGCGTTGCGGCAACCGTGTCGGCGAATTCGATCGCCTCGGCGACGTCGGGACACCAGGCGGTCGAGGCTTCGGCGCGGATGACCCCCGCCCAGCCGTGCGTCCGTGGTCCGGGGAGCCGGACATACCAGCTCCAGCGGGCAAAGCTCGACGATCCGATCCGGAAGAGCGGCGTTCGTTCGCCCGGCTCCAGGCGGGGCACAACGGACTGGTCTGCGGTCTCGAGATATTGGACGTGCTGGGTCTTGATGTAGCCGATGGCGCGTGGCGTGCTTCGTCCCCGCAGCGGACCGTCGAACACGATCAGGTCGTCTGCCGCCGGATCTGTGGGGATCATCGCGGTCTCGAGTCTCGTCATCTCCTCATGGATCCCGAGGTACAGGTCCTCCGGTGACGCCGAACGGACCGTCACGTGTTCGTAGCGCCCCGCGTCGGTCTCGATCGCTGTGGCATCACCGAGCGGTGGGGTGAAGACGCCACGCATCACCCGCACTTCGTCGACCGTTGCGTTGCGGTCGGTGCAGACGACGGTGCCTGCGGCAACGGTTGCGCACGAGCCGGCGATCACCCCGCCAGCGGAATCATCGGACACCCAGATCCGGGCGTCGATCCGCCGGACTCCGTCGACAAACCACACGGTGTCCGGGACGGACGGCGCCAGCGGCCGGATCGGATGCCAGCGGCTCGTCGCGACCTCGAGCGACGCGTCCACCACATCGGTCGATGGATCGAGTCCTTCGGCGTCGACTCCGGTGCCGTAGTCGGGGTCCCACGCCTCGACGGCGAACCTCATCGATCCCCCTCGATGCGGGCGACGGACGCTGCGCCGGATTCGTTGGTCACCTCGAAACGGACCGGCATGCGTTCGGCGAGTTCGGTGATGTGGGTCACGATGCCGATCATGCGTCCGTCTGCGCCGAGTTCTTCGATCGCGCTGGCGACGATGTCGAGTGCTTCCGGATCCAGCGTCCCGAAGCCTTCGTCGAGAAACATCGATTCGAGCGCCGGCGCACCTTCGACCGACAGCTCGGCGATCGAGTCCGCCAGCGCGAGTGCGAGCGAGAGCGACGTGAGGAAGGTCTCGCCACCGGAGAGCGTTCTGGCCGACCGGATCTCGTCGGCATTGCGATGGTCGATGACGACGAACTCGCCGTCGACCACGTCGATCGTCCATCTGCCTCGGGCGAGTCGCACCAGATGCGTCGAGGCTCGCGCGGCGAGATCTGCGACGACGTCGTTGAGCAGCCACTGCTCGAATCCCCGTGCGCCGAGCAGCCGCCCCAGCTCGGTGGCGACGGCGGTTGCCTCGTCGAGCTCGGCGATCTCTGCGGCGAGGGTCGCGGCGCGGGCAACATTCTCGTTTCGAGCACGATGTTCGGTCAGGATCGTGGCGTGCGCCGCTCCGACGGCGGCGCGGAGCTCGTCGACATCGTTGGGGAGCGAATCCGTCGTCACTCCGAGGCTCGCCGCCCGTCGTTCGAACGATCGTGCCTCGTCGGTGAGCTCGAGATCGTCTGCGGCGAGCTGCTCACCGATCTCGGCCTCGTCGGTGTGTCGTTGTTGCGCCGTCGTCTCCGCCCACCGGACGAGCTCGGCGAGTTCGACTCGGTGTTGCGTCGACTCGGCTGGAGGAGGGGCAAGCGATCCGAAACGGGAGCGAATCGTCGACACCATCTCGGCGATCGTTGCCTCCGCTGATGCGTGGGCGGCGCGGCGGGCGTCGATCGCATCTCTGCGGGACAACGCGGCAGCGAGCTGGTCTGCCGCCAGTCGTTCGCGGTCTCGTTGGACTGTGGCGTCCTCGAGCCGAGCGGCGATCCGTTCGGCCAGGCCGGGATCCATCGAGACATCGAGACGCTCTTGCTCGTCTCGGTTCTGGAGATCGTCGAGCTTGGCGGCGAGCGTGTGTCGCTGTGCGTCAACGGAAGCAGCCAGGTCGTCTCGTTCATTGACGAGGGCGAGCACCGTCGCGTCCGCGGTCGAGGCGGTCTTCACCGCGTCGTCGCGACGATTCCGAGCCGCGTCGACGGCGATCCGGGCGTCGTCGAGGACCAGCCCGTCGCCGTCGTCGTCGGGGACATGCTCGACGGCCAGGTTGCACACGGGGCAGCGTTCGCCGACGACGAGGGCTTCGCGGAGCGACACGGCGGCAACATGTTGCCGAACGTGTTCGAGATGATGCGTCGCCGTGTCGAGGGTCGAGGCGGCGACCTGTGCCGTCTCTGCTGCAGCGGCCGCGGCTTCGGTCGCTTCGGCGATCTGGGCGGTTCGATCTTCGACGCGTTGTTGTGCGTCGAGGATCGACGTCCAGGAAGCGAGAGCATCTCTCCACTCGTCAATGAGCGCCTCGTCGACCCGTCCCTTTTCCCGCGCGGCGAGTTCGGCCCGGGCATCGACGAGACATCGTTCGGCCTCGTCGTGTTCGAGGTCGAGCGCATCGAGTTGTTCGGCCAACGTTTCGAAGCCGTCGGGAAGCCGCAGCGCTGCCAGCGCAGCCGTCACCTCGACCGACTCCTCGTGTTGGCGACGGCGGCGTGCAAGTTCGTGCGAGGCGTCCCGAAGGCGAGGCACGGCGGTCGACAGTTCGGCGTCGAGCTCGGCGAGCTGCTCGAGTCGTTGTTCTGCGGCCCGCAGCTCGTCCTCACTCGGGACGTCGAGGCGGTGGAGTTGGGCAGCGATGGTGTCCGAGCGGGTCGAAGTGGAGGTGGCTCGGGCCCGTGCTGCACTGGCCATGGCGCTGAACCGCTCCATGCCGAGCAATCGACGGAGGAGTGTCTGGCGCTCTGCCGGGGGGTCGGAGAGGAATCGAGCGAACGCTCCTTGGGGAAGGATCGCCGTCTTCGTGAACTGGTCGACCGTGAGCCCGAGGAGCTCGACGATTGCGGCGTCGAGCTCGGTGGTGTTTCCGGCAACCGTTTCTTCATCGTCGGTGCCGAAACCTCGGATGAGGCGAGCCTCTTTGGTCGAGGCACCGCTTGCCGTCCGTCGGACGACTCGGACCGCCGTCCACGGGGTGGACCCGATCGAGAAATCCAGGCGAACCCGTGCTTCGGTTGCGAGTTGGTTGATGGCCGGTGCGACGACGTTGTTCTTGCCGTACCGGGGGACGGCACCGTAGAGGGCGAAGACGATGCCGTCGATGACCGACGACTTCCCTGCGCCCGTCGGACCGACGAACACGTGGAGATCTGCGTCGGTGAAGTTGATGACCGTCGTGGCCCGGTACGCGCTGAAGCCCGTCAGCTCGAGTCGGACCGGCCTCACGCGTGGTCCTCGAGGAGTTCGGCGAACAGCGCGTGCAGACGCTCGTCCTCGATGTTCTGGTCGGAGCAGAACGCATCGAAGAGCTCAAGCGGAGATCGCCCGGCGCGCGGTGTCCGGAGTCGTTCCGTCGGCGAGGTCGACGGAGCGTCGACGAGGACCTCCACGAGGTCGTCCCCGAAGAGTTCGCGGACGCGGTCGTGGAGGTCGACACGGCGAGGCTCGGTCACGACCGCTCGGACCCACGACGCCGGCCGGTCGGCGGTCGCGTGTGCGGCAAGTTCCTCGACACTTCCGCGCAGCGTCCGAAGGGGTCGGCCGGATTCGATCGGGATGGCGGTGACCGCAGCTGGCAGCCCCGGTTCGACATCGATCAGATTGACCTGGCGTCGAGACTCGTCCTCGCCGAAGTCGAGCGCGAGCGGCGCTCCGCAGTAGTGGATCGCCGTGGCCCCGGGGATCTTCTGTGCCCGGTGGAGATGTCCGAGTGCCACGTAGCTCGCCGCCGCCGGGAACACCGTCGCCGGTATGGCGTATTCGTCGCGAACGTGGGCAGCTCGTTCGCCGCCACCGGCTGCGCCGCCCACCACGTGGGCGTGGCCAACGAGGAGATTCACCGCGTCGGCGTCGAAGTCCTCGGTGAGCACGTCCACGAGCGCCTTGTAGCGCTCCGTGTAGTGCTGCCGATGCTCGTAGCTCGCCGCCGCCATGAGCTCATCCGCACGGACGATTGAACGCTGGGAGACGAACGGAAGGGCGGCGATTCGGAGTGGAGTACCGGCGACGTCCACGGTCCTCGTGCCGCCATCAGCTGGCCGCACCGGTTCGCTGACGACGGTCACTCCTCCGAGCTCGAGCAATGGTGCCAAAGCGGCGAAGCGCTTCGCGTTGTCGTGATTCCCGGTGATGACGATCAGGTGATGCGCACGTGCGGCGATCCGAAGGAACGTCTGCCAGACGAGCGCGTCTGCTTCAGGGGTTGGGGCCGAGGACTCGAAGCAGTCGCCGGCGACGACGACCACGTCGACGTCGTGGCGGTCGACGATCGACACGATCTCGTCGAGAACCGCCGTGTGTTCGTCGAGCCTGCTCCGACCCCGCATACGGACACCGACGTGCCAATCGGAGGTGTGCAGGATTCGCATCGATCAGAGACGCTCGAAGGGGTCGGTCGGGTCATCGAAGTTGCCTTGCGCGGCTCCGGCTTCGGCGCTGCGGGTCGCCCATGCCGGAAACGGGAACTCGAGCAGCAGCGGTATCGGGAGTCGGGGTTGGCTGAGATACATCGTCCCCGGCTTGAGGATGGTCGCCCGTTGGCGTTGGACACCGGGGAGGAAGCCATACTGATCTCGTCCGGCCTCGGCCGTGTCGAGTCGGCCGACGACCCGAATGGCCGAGTTCGCGACGATTCGGCGTTCGACCTCGCTCGCGGTCTGCTGGGCGCCGATCAAGATGATCCCCAAGGAGCGTCCGCGCTCGGCGACGTCGAGGAGGATCTCCTTGATCGGACTCGACGAATCGCGGGGCGCGTACTTGTTGAGCTCGTCGAGGACGATGAACTGGAGGGGGTGGGCGACACCTGAGGCCTCCTTGGCTTCGAAGGCCTGTCGCAGCACGACGCCGACCACGAAACGCTTCGCCCGGTCGTGAAGCTGATGGATGTCGACGACGGTGAGCTGGTTGGCGTCGAGGTTGAGGCGATAGTCGGGTGCTCCCTCGACGTCGGCGCGGATCAGATGGGCGAGGTGGCGAGTGGCCGAGGCGAGGCGGCGGACGAACGCGTTGATGCTGCCGCCGCTGACCGCGCGTCCGGTCCATCGAGGATCGGGGGTTTCGTCGGGGTGGTCAGGAATGAGTTTTCGTTCGATGACGTCGACGAGCTGGCCGAACGTCCGAACCGTCGCCCCATCGATGCGGACTGCACCGTCGGCCGACGGCACGCCTTTGACGACCGATGCGAGTTGGGCGGTCACCGACTGCACGACGATCGTGTACTGCTGGCGTTCGTCTTCGGCGTCAGCGAACAAGAACGGGAGTAGCCCTTCGCGGCAGAACGTGTCGATTGTCCAGAAGAAGGGTCGGACCCCCGAGGTGCGAGCTCCCGTTGCGGGCGTCGCATGAGGGTCGTTCCGACGCGGTGGCGCAACGATGCCAACGCTCGGGAACGGAGCCGGGGCCAGACCGAGATGTTGGTAGCGGTCCGCCTGATCGGCAGTGAGTTGCGTGTTGGGCTCGTCGAGGAAGAGGAGGTCCTCGCCCTTCACATTGAAGATGAGTCCCTTCGTGTTCGTCGCGTCGGCGCCGAGCACACCGCACGAGAACAGTGAGTAGAGAAGGAAGGTGGCGTAGCTCGTCTTCGTGGCCACGCCGGAGATCCCGGAGATGTTGACGTGGGCGCCCTTCGTCCCGTCGAGGAAGTCGAGATCGAGGTGGATGGGTTCGTTCTCTCGGCTGAGTCCGGCGGGAAGGAGACGCTCGACGCCGTCGAAGTCGAGTGCCGCGTCACGTTCTGCGTCGCTCGCTTTGCGAACCTCGGTCCCGGGAAGAGGCGGAACGAACGTCTCCGGGACGATGCGCGTCACCTGCACTTGCGCGGCCTCGGCAACCTCGGCAGGGAGGACGCCGTCGGCGATCAGGAACACGTCGGAGTCGAACGTGGCGCCTTCGTGTCGAGCCCGGACCTGACCGACGATCCCGTAGATGGCGACCTGCTCACCTGTGGGGAGGATGCGATCGAGCGCAACGACATCGTCCAGCTGGAGGTGCGCACCCGCTGCGACCGCCACCCAGAACTCGAGCGGCGTCGCGTCGTCGGTTCCGAGTACTCGGCCGACGATCGATGGTCCGGCGTTCTCCTCCTGCTCCAACATCGCGCGTGACCCTACCGGCGCTCGTGTGGCACCGAAGCCTTGGAGCGATGTGGGAGCATCGAGCAATGACCGACGGAATCCTCTCGGAGCCGATCGACGTCGATGCTCCCCGTCACTCCCGTCCGAACCATCGCACGGTGGCCGCCGCAATGGGGGTCGTCGTCGAGCATCGGGCAACGGGAATCGTGGGTGCGATCCTGCGATTCAAACCGCAGCAGATCGTCATCCGCGATCGTCACGGACGGGACCACACCTTCGAGCCGCGGGATGGATCGTTTCTGATCGCGGGCGAACCCGTGGCGCTTCGCCAGCCGCCGCCTCCCACGGACAGCGGCGAGGTGAGCCTCACCGCGTCGGGATCGGTCGCTGCCGGGCCCACCCCGGCCAGAATCGCCCGGCCGAGTCGGTTGTGGGTGGAGGGGATTCACGACGCAGAGCTGATCGAGAAGGTCTGGGGTGACGATCTCCGGATCGAGGGCGTCGTGGTCGAGCAGATGGATGGTGCAGACGATCTAGCGGATCGAGTGGCCGGCTTCGGTCCCCGGCCCGGTCGTCGCCTCGCCGTGTTGCTCGACCACCTGGTCGATGGATCGAAGGAGTCGCGACTCGCGTCGCAGATCCACCATCCCGATGTCCTGGTGATCGGCCATCCGTATGTGGACGTCTGGGAGGCGATCGCGCCTGCCACGCTCGGCATCGACGCCTGGCCGACGATTCCCAAAGGCGTCGACTGGAAGTCCGGTGTGATGGCCGCGCTCGGCCATCCGGGTCCCGCTGGTCTGTTCTGGAAGCAGTTGCTCGCCACCGTCTCGACCTACACCGACCTGCAACAACCGTTGGTTTATGCGGTCGAGTCGATGATCGACTTCGTGACCGCCGAATGAAAAACCTCGTCAGACCGCGAATACGGCAGACACTCCGGGGGTTGTGACCACCATGCAGACGACGTGGACGCGCGCCCGGTTGCTTCTTGCTGGTGCCAGTGCGGTTTTGGCGGTCGCGTGCGGGGGAGACTCCGTCGCCACCTCCGGTGCAGATGCCGGGGCTTCGGGAGCGGACGCAGACGCGATTGCCCAGGCCGAGGCGAACCTCGGAGACCTGGAGTCGGCGGCGAGCGATGTTCGAGACATCGAGGTGCTCGACGTCGCGGACGGATCGATCGCCACGTTGCGAGAGGCGGTCGACGGTGATCGACCGGTTCTGCTCTGGTTCTTCTCCCCGCATTGACCGACCTGCCGGCGCGAAGGGCCGGCCGTCGAGCAGTTCGCTCGAGAACACGGTGACTCCATCCAGGTGGTCGGTCTCGGCACCCAGGACGACTTTGCGTACGCCCGCGACTTCATCGATCACACGGGTGTCGAGTCCTTCACGATGCTGTGGGACCCCTCGTTTGCGACGTGGCAGGTGTTCGGCGTCCAGGCGAACTCCCAGATGATGGTGCTGTCGCCGGATCTGAGCCAGGGGAGCAACCTGATCTACGGGTTCAACGACGATCAGCAGCAGGCGATTCTCGACCTCATCCCGAACATCTGAGCCTCGCCCGACAGGTGGGTCACCTCACCCACGCGAAGGGGGTGATTGTTTCACTTTGGTGACGAACTGTTACCGTCGATGGGTCTTGTGACGAGAACTCCCCCTGTTCTCGAACGCCATCCCCCGAGGTGAATCCGCCATGCCCACTCCGCGACTCCGGCACGCCGCCGTCGCTGCCTGCCTGCTTATCCCGACGGTCCTCGCCGCTCCCGCGACGGCCCAGAACGCCACGGACGCAATTGTGTGCATGGGTCTGACCCCGGAGGCCGCCGAGGCCGAGGGGTATCGAGTGCAGATCGGAACCGACCGCACCGACGTGCTCGTGGGCGGCAACACGACCAAGGACTACATCGTCGGACTCGGTGGCGATGACGTGCTCACCGGTGCGGGCGCCAGCGACATCATCTGCGGTGGCGATGGAAACGACATCATCAACACGGGTACCGGTACCGACCAGGCCCACGGTGGCCCCGGCGTCGACGACCTCAACGGCGGCAGCGGCAACGATCTGCTCGACGGCGGCGACGACGACGATCGAGTCGTCGGCGGCGAGGGTGACGACACCCTGTACGGCGGCAACGGCAACGACCGCGTCTCGGGCGAGGACGGCAACGATCGCATTCACGCAGGCGGCGGCGCTGACGTCGTCTTCGGCGGCCGTGGCGACGATCGCATCAACGGATCGAAGGGCAACGACCGCATTGCGGGCGGACCCGGCTGGGATCGCCTCTTCGGCAAGGGCGGCGCGGACATCATCAGCGGCGACGCTGGCCGTGACCAGATCTTTGGGGGCATCGGCGCGGACATCTTGGACGGCGACCTGAAGAAGGACCGGGTGACCGGCGGTCGGGGCGTCGACCGGTGCGACGACGACGACGGCGACAACCTGCGGAGCTGTGAGCTCGACCTCGGCGGCGACCCGCTGGTGGTCGAGGACGCTGAAGCCGAGGCGACCAGCACCGCGACCACCGAGGTGTTCACCGAAACGGAGCCGCCGCCACCGGCCGGTGACCCCGTCCCCGCCGGCGAGGCGCCTCAAGGAACCAATTCGTTCGGCTGGCCGCTGCTGACCGATGTCGGTCTGGCTGCCATGCTGCATTGCGAGTCGACCACCAACCACGCAATCAACACCGGCAACGGGTTCTACGGCGGGGTGCAGTGGCTTCCCGCAACGTGGAATGCGGCCGCTCGTGGAGCTGGCTTCGATGAGTACGTCGGCGTGCTGCCGCACCTGGTGCCCGCCGAGGTGCAGGACACCGTCACGAAGTGGTGGTGGTCCCAGACTCGTCCGAACACCCAATGGCCGGTCTGCCACAAGCGGGCGCTCGAGGCAATGAACGTGCTCGCTCCCTGACCTGAGGGCGCGATCGATCGACCGCAATCGATCGACCAGCAACGAATCGGCTGCAACGAATCGTTAAAGGAATGTCAGAATTGTGTCGTTTGTGTGACATGGTCACGGAGACGTCGCAGTTCGACAACAGCAACCGCCGGAACCGGATTGAGGTTCTGAGCGACCGATTGGTGCCGGGCACCGACGGTCGTATGGATCACGTGATCATCGCCAACGATGCGATCACCGTCGTTCGGAGCGCCGAGATGCGCGGCCGAGTTCGGATCAGTGGGAGCGACGTCTACGTCGGGGGCGCAAACGCCAACCTGTTGCTCACCGGTCTCCATGCTCGGATTGATCACGTTCGCCACCTCGTGGGAGATTCGATCCCGGTCCAGGGCGCGCTGTTTCTGTCCAGAGGTCGCACAACCCCGACAACGGCTGGCTCGATCATCATCGGCGAGGATCGCCAAGTGATCGAGATGCTGAAGAGCAACCATTGCGCCGTGCCCGACCATCTCGATCTGCCCCGGATCGCCGCCGAGCTCGACGGCATTCTTCTCCCGCAGGAGACCTTCAGCCTCCGCTGAGCAACCCTGCGTGAGTGTCGCCTACAGGCTGGCGACGTGCACGAGTGCGTCGCCCTTGTTGCTGAGTGGGTACAGCGACCGTCCAATGACGATGCCTGAGCGGGTCGAGCGGATCGTCGAGAGCCGCTTGCCGAAGGCGTCGATGATCGTGCCGAGCTGCTGCTTCTTCTCGACCGTGTCGCCGATCTCGACCTCGAGCCGCACGATGCCCGACTTGCCGGCCCGAACCCATCCGGTGCTGCGGGACACGATCGGTTCCGGGGCGGGATTGCCCTTCCACTTCGCCATGCCGAGAGCGTGCAGGACGCGGCGGATCCCGCAGACCCCAACGCCGATCGCCTCCGCGTTGAACCGGAGCGGCTCGCCCGCCTCGTAGAGCAGGGTTGTTCTGCCTTGTTTGGTCGCCGCTCCCCGGAGGGATCCGGGGCGATTCTTCGAGTGGATCATCAGTCGGGCACCAAAGGCCTCGGCCAGCTCGCGAGTGCGATCATCGTCGAGATTGCATCGGATCTGGGGAAGGTTCGTCCGATTGTCGCTCGCCGTGTGGAGATCGATACCCACCTCACAGCGACTCACGATCTCCTCCATGAAGAGGTGGGCGACCTGGCTCGCCAACGAGCCCTTGGCGCTCCCGGGGAACGACCGGTTGAGGTCTCGGCGATCGGGCAGGTAGCGGTCGCCGGTGATGAAGCCGTGGATGTTCACGACCGGCACGGCGAGGAGCGTGCCCGACAGCTTCTTTGGATCGAGATCGGCAATCACCCGATTCACGATCTCGACCCCGTTCACCTCGTCGCCGTGGATCGCCGCATTGATCCAGACCGACGTGCCGTCCTTCGCCCCGTGGAGCGCGACGACCGGAATCGACAACGACTCGCCGGTGATGAGCTGACTGACCGGAAGTTCGACCTGGGCGCGGGTGCCCGCTGCGACGACGGTTCCACCGATCTCGAGCGCGGTCCGTTTCGGGGCGCTCTTGGCCGTGGTCTTCGTCGCTTTCGGGCTGGACTTCTTGGGCTTCTTCGTCTTGGTCGCAGGGTTCTTGTCTGCGGTGGCCACGGTTCCGTCGTTTCCGAGTGTGCGCTCGTCTTGTGCTGACTGGGCGACCTCGCGACACTCTTGCGTACGAGTCGCGCCAACGGGGCAGGAGTGTAGTGAGGCTTGCGATCCTTTCACGAGAGCCGAGGAGCTACTCGTCCCAACGCCTGAAGCTCGCCGCGATCGAGGCCGGACATCAGGTCCGCATCCTCGACACCCTTCGATTCGCGATCGATCTCTCCGGTGACGAACCCGACCTTCACTACTCGGGCAATCAGCTCTCGGACTACGACGCGGTCCTGCCTCGTGTGGGTGCGTCGGTCACGTACTTCGGCACGGCCGTCGTCCGACAGTTCGAGCAAATGGACGTCTACACGACGAATTCCTCCGCGGGCATCCGCAACAGCCGAGACAAGCTCCACGCCCACCAGATCCTGGCCCGCCACCACGTCGGAATGCCCGCAACGACGTTTGTCCGCGACCGACTCGACATCCTTCCGGCGATCGAGCGGGTGGGAGGGGCTCCGGTCGTCATCAAGTTGCTCGAGGGCTCCCAGGGGATCGGCGTCATGCTCGCACCCGACCTCAGCGTCGCGAAGGCGATGATCGAAACCCTGCAGGTGACGAAGCAGAACGTGCTCGTTCAGGAGTTCGTGGCCGAAAGCGCCGGGACCGACATCCGCGCCTTCGTCGTCGGCGACCGAGTCATCGGGGCGATGCGGCGGACGTCGCACGGCGACGACTTTCGATCGAACCTCCACCGCGGTGGAACCGCCGACGCGATCACACTCGACCCGGCGTACGCCGCCACTGCGGTCCGTTCGGCGCAGATCATGGGCTTGCGCGTCGCCGGTGTGGACATGCTCGAGAGTGACCGTGGGCCGCTCGTCATGGAAGTCAACTCCTCGCCGGGGCTGAAAGGGATCGAGCGAGCGACCGGG
Organism: Acidimicrobiales bacterium; assembly: GCA_020629635.1. GTDB lineage: Bacteria > Actinomycetota > Acidimicrobiia > Acidimicrobiales > SHLQ01 > SHLQ01. Next base: position 336,477 of record JAHDCX010000002.1, read on the forward strand.
ATCGACATCGCCCGAACGATCATCGACTACGTCGACAACCAGGTCGCCTTTCCCGAGCTCGACGTTCGGCAGAAGTTGTCGGTGTCGACGGGGTACGGAGTCGCCGAGCTGTTGGTCCGTGAGGATGGCAGCTTCGTCGGGCGCACCCTGGGGGACAGCGGGCTCGACGAACGCGACATTCAGGTGCTCACGGTGCAGCGCGGCACGAAGGTGATTCCCAATCCCCGGTCGACGTTTGGTCTCGAGGCAAACGACCGGCTCTTGTGTTTTGGCAATCTCGAAGAGATGCGAGACATGATCCCGAAGCGGCGGAGCCGTCGGCTTCCGCGTCTCGAGCCGGGTTCGCATCGCTGAGTCCTCAGAGGGGCGCTCCGTCGCGGAAGGCCAGCGCGGCACGTTCGAGTGCTGCTGCGGCGGCGGGAAGCTCAGTCGGGGCGATGTGGTCGAGCAGATCGCGTCGCACCTGGTGGACGTGCGTGGGAGCGGCCGCCCGGATCGTTGACCAGCCGAGATCGGTGAGCGACGCGAGGGTGCCGCGGCGATCGTCGGGGCACTTGCGTCGTTCGACGAGGCCGCGCTCGGTCATTCGGTCGACGCGCTGGCTGAGCCTGCTCTTCGATTGCAGAACTCGTTCGGCAAGGTCGCTCATCCGGAGGTGGCCGTCTGGTGCCTCGCTCAGGTGCACGAGGACTTCGTAGTCGTCGAAGTCGAGTCCGTGTTCGGCGTGGAGTTCGCTCGAGAATCGATCCTGCAGCCCGAGTGCGAGGACCACGAAGGATCGCCAGAGCCGCATCTCGTCGTCGTCGAGCCATGGCGTGTCGTCTGTGCTCATCCCGGCTTCACCGTAGCAGGGGGTTGACATAGTTCAAGATTGAAGTATCGTCCCAGGTAGTAATTCAATCTTGAATCAAAATCCCTCAGGAGAACCCTTCATGACCACCATCGAAACCCCCACCCTCACGAGCGGCACGTGGAACGTCGAGCCCGCGCACAGCTCGATCGGCTTCACCGTGCGACATCTCGGACTCACAAAGGTCCGGGGGCAGTTCAACGTCTTCAGCGGTTCGCTGGAGATCGCCGACGATCTCCACGCCAGCTCGGTGTCGGCCGTCGTCGAGCTCTCCTCGGTCGACACGAACAACGCGGACCGCGATGGCCATCTTCAGAGCACCGACTTCTTCGGAGCCGAGGCGAACCCGCAGATGACGTTCGTGTCCACGTCCGTCTCCGACGACGCGCTCGTCGGCGAATTGACGATCAACGGCAAGACAAAAGCCGTTTCGTTCGACCTCGAGTTTCATGGCGTGACGGTGGACGGTTACGGCGTGACCCGAGCCGGGTTCTCGGCCGCAGGCTCGATCGCCCGAAGCGATTTCGGCATCGAGTTCAACATGCCCGTCGGGCTCGACGGCATGCTCATCTCCGACAAGGTCGCGATCGAGCTCGAGATCCAGGCTGTCCCGGCCTGACGATGGCGTGGCCGATTCGTAGGATCGAAACATGAGCAGACACCGCGAGTGGGAGGCCCTTCGGGCAAGGAACCTGACCGACCGGTCGGATCGGCCGGAGTCCTCCGCTCGTGGTGTCCACCACCTCGCCCTGCTGTCGTCGGACGTCCAAGCGACGATCGACTTCTACCAGGGCATCCTCGGGTTCCCGTTGACCGAGCTGTTCGAGAACCGTGACTACGAGGGGTCGACCCACTTCTTCTTCGACATCGGCAACGGCAACCAGCTCGCCTTCTTCGACTTCCCCAATCTCGATCTCGGTCCGTACGCCGAAGTCCTCGGGTCGATGCATCACCTCGCCATCTCGGTGACGCCCGAACAGCAGGCGAGACTGCGCAGCCGGCTGGAGGGCGCCGGCATCGAGATCGTGTTCGAGCACAAGACGTCGATCTACTTCAACGGCCCCGACGGCGAACGCCTCGAGCTCCTCGCCGACCCGCTCGGCCACATGTACGGCACCGACCTCTAGATGGGGTCAAGTCTGACATAGCAACAGGTTCTGGCGGTCTTCACGGCGCCTGACGTTCGAGGGCTGCGAGGTTGAGCGTGTTGAAGTGGTGGACGAATTGTTCGCCCCATCCCGCTCGTTGCTCGGCGTCGACCATCAGCCGCCCGGGTCGGTAGCCCGCGCTCGCCACGCCACGCTGGACCGCTTCGACCAAGGCGATGTCCTCGGCATTGAGCTGTTCGCTGACGAAATCTTCGGCGGTGGCGCTCGGTTCGGAGAGGTCGGGGTCGAGGCTGAAGTACGTGATCTCCTCGGCGCACCGGTCGACGCCATTCGGCGCCATGTTGAACACGAACAACATGTTCGTCCCGGGGAAGACGGAGAACGTCATGTGCGGGAAGAGGAAGACCTGGTGGAACGGCGGACCGGGCGCGTCGACGAAGGCGTCGTCGGGATTGCTGTCGTACGGCAGGGTGCCCGGCTCGCCTCCACGCGCTCGGTACTCGATCGTTCTTCCGTCGATGTCGAACTCGTAGGTGGCGGTGTCGATGATTCGGACGAGCCCCCGGTGCGCAGGGCCGGAGAACTCGACGTGGTACGCCTCGAGGAAGTTCTCCGTCACGATCTTCCAGTTGGCGGCGATGTCGAAGGCCTTCGTCTTGACCGGTTGCAGCTGCTCCGGCTCGGCGACCATCGAGCGCAGGATCGGTTCGAATCGTGGGGCCATCTCCGCGAGCGGCGGCGCGGCGTCGTCGAGATTGACGAACAAGAACCCCGCGACCACATCAAGTCGGACGGGCGCGAGCGCGACGTCGGAGCGGTCGAAGCCGGGGACCTCTCGCATCTTCGGCGCTCCCTTCAGTGCGCCGTCGAGTGCGTAGCTCCATGCGTGATAGGGGCAGACGACGACGTTGGTGCAGCCTCTGCCATCGAGGAGTTGGTGGCCGCGGTGTTGGCAGACGTTGTAGAACGCCCGGATCTCGTCGTCGGAGTCTCGGATCACGAACACCGACTCGCGTCCGATCGTGCGCACGAGATAGGCGCCCGCTTCTGCGACCTCACTCGCATGGCCCACGTAGTTCCATTCGTGGCCGAACACGCAATCGAGCTCGAGCGCGTGGACTGCGGGATCGGTGTAGTACGACCCGATCGGTGCGTGTGAGGTGGACGCACTGTCGGTGAACGCTGCTCCCACGATGTCGTCGCGGCTCCACCGCTTCATGCCATCTGCTCCTTGGATCGGTTCGGTCACGTTGGTGTCTGACCCCGAAGTGACCGCGGCCGGGGTAGCAGATCAAGGATGGCCTGGCGGTCGGGGGAATCGTCGGCGCAGGCGTGTGCCCAGCCCGCGGCATCGCCGCCGTGAGTGTCGTCCTGGATGGAGGTGTCGGCTCCGATCCTGACGAGGTGTCGGACCATTTCGACCTTGGCGAACTGGATGGCGAGATGGAGTCCAGTCGTGTTTCGATATGGGCGGCCGTCGATGTCTGCGCCCGCCGCGAGAAGAACCTCGAGGGCGTCGATGCGTCCGTTCGCGGCGGCAAAGGTCAGCGCCTCGTCGAGGATCTCCTGGGTGTCCGCGTTCGGCGCGACGCCGGGGTCACGGCCGACGCTCGCCCAGTCGGGTCTGGTCTCCCCGAAGACGTGATCGGCTGGTCCGCTACCGGTGAGTCGCGATCGAACGCCGTCGTGGTCGCCGCTCGCAGCGGCAAGCCACAGCGACGGTCGGTGGAGTCCATGGGGCAACAGAACATCTGCTGCAGCGGTCGAGCCGTGGTACGCGGCCGACTCCAGCGGGGTGATGTTGGCATCGGCGCGAGCTGTTGGATCAGCGCCTGCCTCGAGCAGTTGCGCGACGAGCCCTGACTGATCGAAGCACGCCGCGAGATTGAGGGCGCGATCGAGTGGACTGCCTCGCTCGATGAGGAGGGCGATGACGTCCGGCGAGATGCCATGTGGGGGCTGGGTGCACCATTCGAGCACGGTGTTGTCGTTCCACCGAACGCGCACGAGGTCGGGGTCCGCATCGAGTGCCGCGGCCATGGCGCCAGCGTCGTTGCGGAGGAGCGCGTCGAGGGCTGGTTGAAAACGGGCGTCGTCGTTCATGTGAACAGCGTGCTACAGATCGGCCGCGTCTTGACCGAGGTCACACGAAAGTGAGAGTCTCTAACTAATCCGCTAGAGGTCAAAACCGCCCCGAGAGGGGTTCACAATCGGAAGGGGGACACCCATGGCTGTCATCGACGATGCCCTGCAGGGCGCAATCGAGGCCGACAAGGCGCATGTGTGGCATCACATGACGCAACACAAGAAGTTCGAGACGCAGGATCCGCTGATGATCGTGCGCGGCGAAGGCAACCGGGTGTGGAACCAGGACGGCCGTGAGCACCTCGATGCTGTGTCCGGAGGCGTCTGGACGGTCAACGTCGGCTTCGGTCGCACCGAGATTGCCGATGTCGTGCGCGATCAGCTCGTCGAGATGAACTACTTCGCTGGCTCCGTCGGCACGCCGGTCGGCGCCGAGTTCGCTCGGCGGCTCATCGAGAAGATGCCGGGAATGAGCCGCGTCTACTACTCGAACTCTGGCTCCGAGGCGAACGAGAAGACCTTCAAGATCGTTCGCCAGATCAGCCACAACCACTACGACGGCAAGAAGTACAAGATCCTCTACCGCGAGCGGGACTACCACGGCACGACCATCACGGCGCTCTCCGCCGGAGGTCAGGATCAGCGCAAGGGTCAGTTCGGCCCGTTCACGCCCGGCTTCGTCGAAGTGCCGCACTGCCTCGAGTACCGCTCGCAGTTCGGCGAGTCGACCGAGTACGGCATCCACGCCGCCAACGCGATCGAAGAAGCCATCCTGCGCGAGGGTCCGGACACCGTTGGTGGACTGATCCTCGAGCCGATCACCGCCGGAGGCGGGCTCATCGTTCCGCCCGCCGGGTACTGGGAGCGTGTCCAGGAAATCTGCAAGCAGTACAACGTGTTGCTCATCATCGACGAGGTCGTCTGCGGGATGGGCCGTACCGGTACGTGGTTCGGCTATCAGCAGTACGGGGTCGAGCCCGACATGGTCACGATGGCGAAGGGCGTTGCGTCCGGCTATGCCGCGATCAGCTGCACCGTCACGACCGAAGCGGTCTTCGACATGTTCAAGAGCGACCCCGACGACCCGATGAGCCACTTCCGGGACATCTCCACCTTTGGCGGCTGTACCGCTGGCCCGGCCGCAGCGCTCAAGAACATGGAGATCCTCGAAGAGGAGCAACTGCTCGAGAACTCGACCCGGATGGGCGAGTACCTCCACGGCAAGCTCCACGAACTCGCCGAGAAGCATCCCTGCATCGGCGACGTGCGAGGCAAGGGTCTGTTCCAGGGCGCCGAGCTCGTCGTCGATCGGGAGACGCGCGAGCCGATGCCCGAGTCGGTGGTCCAGGCGGTCGTGGCCGACTGCATGAAGGAATCGGCCGTCGTGATCGGTGCGACGGCTCGTTCGCTCGAGGGATTCAACAACACGTTGTGTTTCGCCCCTGCGCTGATCAGCTCCACCTCCGACATGGACGAACTGGTCGCCGCTGTCGACGGCGCCCTCACCCGCCAGATCACGAACAAGTAGAACGAACAAGCCCAAACAACGGACAGTCATCTGCGGCGCGAGCCTCTTGCGAGCCCGCAGCAAGTAGCAGTCGTCTGCGGCGCGAGCCTTTTGCGAGCCCGCAGCTAGAACAACCCAAGCCACGGACAACCAGTCTGCGGCGCGAGCCTTTTGTGAGCCCGCAGCAAGTAACAGGAGCCAACCATGTTGGAACGTGCACGCGTCGTCGTCATCGGCGGCGGTGTTCATGGAGCGTCGATGCTCTACCACCTCACCAAAGAGGGGTGGAGCGACGTGTTGTTGATCGAGAAGGCCGAGCTCACGTCGGGTTCGACGTGGCATGCGGCCGGCCAGATCACCCGGTCGGTCGGCGACTACACCACTGCGGCCTTCGCCAACTACGCACTCGAGTTGTACGAGACCTTGCCAATCGAGACCGGCCAAGAGCTCAGCCTGCACACGCCGGGTGGCATCCGCGTGGCGTACACCGACGAGGAACTCGACCAGCTCAAGACCCATCTGGGCGTCGGTCGCTACATCGGGTACCCGATCGAACTCCTCCCGCCAGAGGAACTGCAGAAGATCAACCCCTTCTACAACTTCGATGACGTGCTCGCCGGCATCTGGACCGAGGGCGAGGGTCACGTCGATCCGTCAGGCGTGACGATGGCTTTTGCCGCAGGCGCGCGGGCCAACGGCGCGACGATCAGCCGCCGCAACCGGGTGCTCGAGGTCAACCTGCTCCCCAACGGTGAATGGCAGGTGGTGACCGAGCAGGGCACGGTCGTGTGTGAGCACGTCGTCGACGCGGCCGGTTGCTACGCCGACCAGGTGGCGCACTTCAGCGGCTTCGAAGTTCCGCAAGCCAACGTGCTGCACCACTACCTCGTCACCGAAGAGCTGCCCGAGTTCGCCGAGCGTCCCGACTGGGAAATGCCGGTCATGCGCGACAACCGTGCCGCGGGCTACATCCGCCAGGAACAGACCGCCGGTCTCATCGGGATCTACGAGCACACGGGTGCCGAACAGATCTGGAAGGACGGCGTGCCATGGGAAGCGGAGAACCCGCTGTTCCCGGCCGACTACGACAAGATCGCCCCCTGGCTCGAAGAGGCCTTCAACCGGGCGCCGATCATGGGCGAGGTCGGCATCAAGCGGGTCGTGCACGGGGCGATCACGCACACGACCGACGGCCACATGCTGCTCGGCCCCGCGCCTGGGCTGAAGAACTACTGGCTCAACACCGGTTCGTCGATCGGTCTCGCCTGGGGTCCAGGTGCGGGCCGTGAGCTGGCCCGGTGGATGGTCCATGGCGAGACCGAGCTGAGCCTGCGCCACTACGACCCGCGCCGGTTCGGGTGGGCCGACCACGACTACATCGACCCGAAGTCCGTCGAGGACTACGAGTGGATGTTCCGAGTGCACCCGCCAGGGGAGGAGCGCCTCGCCAACCGTCCCGTGCGGACATCGGGGCTCTACGACACGCTCAAGGACAAGCGGGCGATGTTCACCGAGTTCTACGGCTGGGAGCAGCCCAAGTGGTTCGTCCCCGAGGGCCAGCCCCTCGAAGACGCCCATGGCTGGCGTCGTCCGGCCTGGTACCCGGCCGTGGCCGACGAGTGCAAGGCCGTGCGCGAGCGCGTGGCGATGATGGACCTCACCGCGTTCTCGAAGTACGAGGTCAACGGGCCCGACGCCCACACGTTCCTCGATCGGGTCACGACAGGGCGCATCCCGAGCAAGGACGGGCGCATCGCGCTCAACTACGTGCTCAACGACAACGCCCGCATCGAGACCGAGATCACGGTCACTCGAGCGGCCGAGAACAGCTTCTATCTGATCTCTGGTGCGATGGGTGAGTGCCGTGACTTCGACTGGCTCACGCAGTCAGTCGCCGAAGGCGAGGACGTCACGATCACCGACCATTCGACCGAGCGTGGCGTGATCGTGCTCGTCGGCCCGAAGTCACGCGACGTGCTGTCGGCCGTGACCGATGCCGACGTCTCGAACGAGGCGTTCCCGTTCCTCTCGGCCAAGCCCATGAGCATCGCGGGCGTCGACGTCTACGGGCTACGGGTCGGGTTCACCGGTGCACGCGGATGGGAACTCCACATGGGCGTCGACCAGATGCAGCCGGTCTATGACGCGTTGTGGGCGGCAGGCGAGGCGCACGGCATTGCCGACTTCGGTGGCCACGCGCTCAACTCGCTCCGCATCGAGAAGATGTACCTGACCCGCAACGAGCTCACCCACGACATCGGCCCGGTCCAGGCCGGCGTCGAGTTCTTCGTCAAGCGCGACAAGGGTGAGTTCGTCGGGAAGGACGCTCTTGATCGTCCGTCGACGGGCAACCCGTGGAAGCTCGTCTACCTCGACGTTGACGCTGGCGGCCTCGACGTCGACGGTGCCGCAGATTGCGTCGGCGGCGAGGGCGTGTTTGCATCGACCGCGGGTGATGCCGAGGCGATCGGCCTCACGACGTCGGGCGGCTACGGCTTCACCGTCGACAAGAGCTTGGCGTTCGCGTACGTGACGGCCGACCATGCCGAACCCGGCACCGAGCTCGGCGTGCTGATCCTCGGCGAGATGAAGAAGGCCACCGTCCTCGACGGCCCGGTGTTCGACCCATCCAACGCCGAACTGCGAGGTTGAGTGTGGCCGCGAGCTCCACTCCGCCGGAACGGGCGGAGGTCGTCGTTGTCGGCGGCGGAATCATTGGTGCGTCGATTGCGTACCACCTGACCAAGGCCGGCGTGTCGGATGTGATCGTGCTCGAGCGGCACGAGATCACGGGTGGCACGACCTGGCACGCAGCGGGCCTCGTGGCGCAGCTTCGGGCAACCGAGAACCTGACCCGCCTCGCGCAGTACAGCCTCGAGCTCTACAAGAACCTCGAGGAAGAAACCGGCCAGGCCACAGGGTTCCGTGCGCCGGGCGCAATCCAGTTGGCGACGACCGAGTCGCGCTGGGAAGAGGTGCGTCGTACCGCCGCGATGGCTCGGTATCTCGGAGTGATCGCGGAAGAGATCGGTCCGAACGAGGTCGCCGAGAAGTTCCCGATGTGCGAGGTCAGCGACGTCGTCGGCGCCATCTGGTTGCCCGAAGACGGCGCCGTCGGCCCGTCGGATGTGACCCAGGCGCTGATGCGCGGTGCCCGCAACGGTGGCGCTCGACTGTTCGAGGGGTGTGGCGTCGACGATGTGATCGTGACCGACGGCCGAGCGACCGGCGTGATCACCGAAGACGGACAACGCATCGAAGCCGACTCAGTCGTGCTCGCCTGCGGTCTGTGGACCCGTCACCTCGCTGCCAAGCAGGGCGTGAACGTGCCGCTGATGGCGGCGCACCACTACTACGTCGTCACGGAGCCGATCGACGGATGCGACCAGGACTGGCCGATCCTTCGTGACCCGGACCGTTTCGCGTATCTCAAGCCCGAAGCCGGCGGCTCGATGCTGGTCGGCCTTTTCGAGCCGGTCGCCATCCCGTGGCCGGCCGCTGGCCCGCCGCCGACGAACAAATCGTTCATCAGCCTCGACCCCGACGCGGACCATCTCGCCGAGTACCTGCCGCCGACGTTCGATCGGATCCCGATCGTTCACGAGACCGGTCTCCGGCTGATCTTCGACGGACCGGAGAGCTTCACCCCCGACGACAGCTACATCCTCGGCGAAGCCCCCAATCTGCCGGGCATGTATGTCGCGGCAGGGTTCAATTCGATCGGCATCCAGTCGGCGGGCGGCGTCGGCCTGGCCATGGCGCAGTGGATCACCGAGGGGGGACCCGAGCTCGACCTCTCCGACGTCGACATTCGTCGCTTCGAGTCGTTCGCCTCGACCGAGGGATTTCTGCGGGATCGCACGGTGGAGGGACTTGGCCTGCTCTATGCGCCGCACTGGCCCCATCGCCAGTACGAGACCGGTCGCGACCTCCGGCGCTCGCCGCTGCATCAGCGCATGGAAGAGCACGGCGCCTGCTTCGGCTCGACGATGGGGTGGGAACGCCCGATGTTCTTCGCCCGTCCCGAGCTTGGCATCGAGCCGGTGTTCGAATACTCATGGGGTCGTCAGAACTGGCACGAGGCCAACAAGATCGAACACGACGCCGTGCGCAACACCGTCGGCATCTTCGACCTGACGTCGTTCGCGAAGTTCCACGTGCAAGGACGCGACGCCGCGGCGGTGCTCGACCGGATGTCGGCTGGCGCCGTTGCCGGCGAGGTCGGCGAGTCGGTGTACACGCAGTGGTGCAACGAGAAGGGCGGCATCGAAGCCGACCTGACCGTGAGCCGTCGTGGCGAGCGCGATTTCTGGGTGATCGGCGGTGCTGGTACCCGGGCCCGCGATCTGCACTCGATCCAACAAGCGATCCTGAACCATCCCGGCGGCGAGGCCAACGCAACCGTCACCGACGTGACCGGCGGCTATGCGGTCATCGCGGTGATGGGGCCGAACGCCCGCGACCTGCTCCAGCCGCTCACGACCGCCGATCTGTCCGACGAGGCGTTCCCGTTCGCCACCAACCAGATGATCGACATCGGATCGTCGTGGGTGTGGGCCAACCGGATGAGCTACGTCGGCGAGCTGGGGTGGGAGCTCTACGTCGAGGCGAACTTCGCCGTGCACGTGTTCGACACCATCTGGGCTGCCGGTCGGGCGCATGGCGCGGAGTTGTGCGGCTATCACACGCTCAACTCGCTGCGTTTCGAGAAGGGCTATCGGCACTGGGGCCACGAGGTCACCCCAGATGACTCGCCCGTCCAAGCCGGGCTGTCGTTTGCCGTCGCGTGGGACAAAGAAGCCGACTTCATCGGTCGTGCTGCGCTCGAGAAGCAGAAGGCCGAAGGCGTCACGCGTCGGCTCGTGCAAGTCGCCGTCAGCGACGAGTCGGTGCTGTTGCATCACCACGAGCCGCTCTATCGCGACGGCGTCCGGGTCGGCTACGTCACCGACGGCATGTGGGGCCACACGGTCGACGCCGCAGTCGGCATGGCATGGGCGTACCTACCCCAAGACCAGGTCGACGCAGGCGAGACGGTGAAAGCCGCCTGGATCAACGAAGGCACCTGGCAGGTCGAACTCCCCGGCCGCATGGTCGACGCCGACGTCCAGCTCCGCCCCTTCTGCTAACCAAAATGGGGTCAGGTCTGACATAGCAAGAGGTTGGTCAGACCAACGGCGCGAAGCGACGACCTCTTGCTATGTCAGACTTGACCCCATTAGGCGAGGAAGATGCCGAGGCGGACGGTGTAGCCGGCCATGACGGTCCAGAAGAGCACGGCGAAGCTGCGTTCGCCGGCCTTTTCGTTGACGGTCGAGCCGGTCCACGTGCCGAGCGCCATGAGGGGCAACGCGGCGCCCGAGACGAGGAGGCTCGTGCCGCTCAACAGTTGAGCTTCGGCGAAGATCGCCGTCTTCGTGGCGTCGCCGGCGAATGACGCCAACGATGCGGCACCGACGAAGTGGCGTCGGTCGAGGTCAAGGTTGCGGATCGCGACGCCCTTGAGCGGCCCCGAGGTCCCGGAGAATCCGCTCGACGCTCCCGAGACGAACGCCAGCAGCGGTGCGAAACCCGCACGCAGCTTCGACAGATCGAATCGTTCGGCGATCACCGACGCGACAAACATCGAGATGACCCCGACGGTCACCACGACTTCGGGCGCGCGCACGAGGATCGTCGACCCCAACGCCGCTCCTGCCATGATCAACACGATGATGGGAATCGCTTTGCGGAACGGCAAGGTCTGTCGATAAGCGCCGATCTTGAAGACGTTGTTGGCGGCGAGCAACAGCGCGGCCAACGCAACGCCCTCCTTCGATCCGAGGAAGAGCGCGAGCGTCGGCACCATCACCAGCGACCCGCCGAGCCCGGCCGAAGCCGACACGGTGAACGCGACGTAGACGAGTACGAGGACGCCGAGCGCCGCCAGGATGTCCACGCTCAGATGCCGATGATGTCGACGCCGGCGGCGGTCAACTTCGCATTCACCTCGGCCACGGCACCGGCGCGAACGTCGGCCAGCGCGGCCAGTTCGGTGTCGATCTCGGCCTTGAGCTTGGCGAACACGGCATGCGACTGCGCCGTTGGTGCGGCATCGGCGCTCGACACGACCGGCTCGAGGCCGCTCAACTTCTCGAACAACATCTCGCGGTAGTTGAGCGAATCGCCGGGCGACGTCAGCTCCGCCTGGATCAGGCGACCCTCGACCTCGAGCAACGCATCGGCGGCTGTCGCCATCTCGGCCGACAGCGCTTCGTCGTCGGTCCTGCCCATCCACGCACACAGCTGCGTGCGGATCGATCGGCTCTCGTTGACTGCCGTGGCGATGGCCGACAGCGTCGACTGGATCTCCATCAACAGGTCGAACTGCTCCTGCAGCGCGCCATCTGCGACGTCGACCCGGGGGTCCATGACGAGCTCGAACGTCTGCGAGTGTTCCGTGCCGTCTGCGGTCAGCGTCGCCGTGTAGGTGCCCGGCAGCGCCAGCGGACCCTTCGGCCGCCCGTGGTACTCCGAGCCGGACACCTTCACGCCGTCGGGGTGCATCATCGGCCACTGGAATGCGTTCATGCCCTCGGTGGCGGTGAGATACAGGCCGACACGGTCGTCCTTGTCTGCCGGGATGTCGGAGGTGAACGTGTCGACCTCGGCGCCGTCGGGTCCGGTGATCGTCAGCGTCACGGGAGCGTCTGGCACGGTCGCCAGCTGGTACGTGAAACGCACGCCGGGTTCGATGTCGGTGCCCGCGTCCAGCAGGCGCTTGGTCTTGTGGCCGGTCTCTGCCACGTTGAGCTCGAACGTGGCGTTCTGGCCAAGGGTGACGTGATAGTTCTTGCCGGCGTCGCTACCCCAGAATCCGGCGAAGATGTGGGGTGGGGTGCGCACCGTGGGGCACGGTGCGAACAACGACGTCTCGGTCGCCGACGCGTCGGCGAGCTGATGGAGCTGGGTGACGTCGTCGAGGATCCAGAACGAACGGCCGTGTGTGGCCACGACGAGATCGCCGTGCTTCACCACGAGGTCGTAGACCGGCGATACCGGAAGGTTGGACTGCAGTGGCTGCCACGATCCTCCGTCGTCGAACGACACGTGCACGCCCTGTTCGGTGCCGACGTAGAGCAGCCCCTCACGATCGGGATCCTCACGAACGACTCGGCAGAACTCGCCGTCGGGCAGGCCGTCGTCGATGCGGCGCCACGTGTCCCCGAAGTCGTCCGTGACGTACACGTAGGGTGCGCCGTCGCCCATCTTGTGGCGGGCAACGGTCATGAACACGACGCCGTCTCGGTGCGGTGACTCCTCGAGCATCGTGACCTGGCTGTTGGGTGGCAGGTCGCCGGGCGTCACGTCGGTCCAGGTCTCGCCGTCGTCGTGGCTCACGTGCACGAGCCCGTCGTCAGAGCCCGCCATGAGCGTGCCCTTTCGGTGCGCGGACGCGATGAACGAGAAGATCGTGGCGTACATCTCGGCGCCAGCTGTGTCCATCGTGAGCGGGCCCGACACGCCCATGGTGTCGGGGTCGGCGCGGGTGAGGTCGGGACTGATCGGATCCCACGCCATGCCCTCGTTCGAGGTCTTGAACACCTTGTTGCCGCAGGCGTAGATGACGTCGGGATCGTGTGGGCTGAACACGATCGGGTACGTCCACTGGAAGCGGACTTCGGACGAATTGCCGTCGTGGTAGGCCTCGGGCCAGACGGACACGAGCTGGATCTGTTTGGTCTTGTGGTCGTACCGCTGGAGCGCGTCGCCAGCGCCGGGTGACGACCCGATCGAGCCGACGAAGACGATGTCGGGGTCGCCGGGCTTGGGCGCGATGTATCCGCTCTCGGCGGTGCCGGGCGGGTAGCAGTCCGCCCAACTGATCGCGCCGGTGTAGGTGCGGCTCGGCACGGCGATCGAGCTGTTGTCCTGCTGCGATCCGTAGACGAGATAGGGGAACTGGTCATCGACGGCCAGGTGGTAGAACTGCGCGGTCAGCTGGTTGTAGATCGACGACCACGATCGGCCACCGTTGAGGGACACGAACGCGCCGCCGTCGTCGGCGCCGATCATCCGCTCCGGGTCGGCCGGATCGATCCACAGGTCGTGGGTGTCGCCGTGGGGCGTGGTGAACTCGCCGAACGTCGCGCCGCCGTCGATCGACCGCCACGCCTTCATGTTCATCACGAAGACCTGCTCGGGATCGGTCGGGTGCGCGATGACGTGCATGTAGTACCAGGGTCGCCACGCGAGCTCGGGCTTGGCGGTGAGGTGCGTCCAGCTTTCGCCCCGATCGTCCGACCGGTAGAGGCCGCGGTTCCGGCCGCCAGCTTCGACCATCGCCCAGACGCGTTCGGGTCGGGCCGGGGAGATGGAGACACCGATCTTGCCCAACGGTCCGTCGGGCATGCCCGGCTGTTCGCTGAGGTCGGTCCAGGTGTCGCCGCCGTCCATGCTCCGCCAGAGCCCGGAGTGCGGGCCGCCCGAATCCATCGACCAGAAGGTGCGTCGGGCCTGCCAGATGGTGGCGAAGAGAATGCGCGGGTTGGTCGGGTCGAGCGACAGGTCGACCGCCCCGGCCGAGTCGTCGACGTGCAGGATCAGGTCCCAGGTCGCTCCGCCGTCGGTGCTCTTGTACACGCCGCGTTCGGGGTTTGGCACCGACGCGTGGCCGAGTGCGGCCACCCACACGGTGTCGGGATCGTCAGGGTGAACGACGACCGCGCCGATGTGACGAGTCGCCTCGAGGCCGCAATGCGTCCAGGTGCCGCCGCCGTCGGTCGTCTTGTACACACCGTCGCCGTGCGTCACGTCGATTCGGATGGTCGACTCGCCCATACCGGCGTAGATGACGTTGGGATCAGACGGCGCGACGGCCAGAGCGCCGACCGACGAGGTCGCCATCTGTCCGTCGGAGATGCACTCCCAATAGAGCCCGGCGTCGTCGGTCTTCCAGACCCCACCGGCGACGCCGCCGAAGTAGTGCACGTTGCGATCGGTTGGGTGGCCCGCCACCGCAACCACTCGCCCACCACGGGTCGGACCGATGCAGCGGTACCGGACCTGTTCGAGAAGTTTCGGATCGATCATCTGGCGAGTCTGTCACTACTCGGGCGACAGGATTCAATGGGAGAAAGCTGTGTTAAGGACGCGTTACCGCTTGGTAGCCGCGCTTTTTGCATCTGGGTGCGGTCGTGATAAGCCTTCGCAGATGACGGCGGCACCGTACGGAGCGGTCACCTGATGACAGCACCAGTTCTCGACGTTCGCGACCTCTGGACGCGCTTCAAAACCCCGGACGGCATCGTGCATGCGGTCAACGGTGTGAGCTTTTCGCTCGAGCCGGGTCAGTTCGTGGGAGTGGTCGGCGAATCGGGCTCGGGCAAGAGCGTGACGATGATGTCGCTGCTCCAGCTCATTCCGATGCCGCCCGGGTATATCGAGAACGGTGAGGCAATCTTCGACGGTCAGAACCTGATCGAGATGGACGCTGACGATCTTCGTAACGTTCGAGGAGGGCGGATCGGCTTCATCTTCCAGGATCCGATGACTTCGCTTAATCCGGTCATCACCGTCGGCAAGCAGATCGTCGAGAGCCTTCGCCGTCACACCACGATGTCGAAGAAGGAAGCCACGGCCCGCGCCGAAGAACTGATCGAGATCGTCGGCATTCCCGAACCGTCGGTGCGGATGAAGAACTATCCACACGAACTGTCGGGCGGTATGCGCCAGCGCGTGATGATCGCCATCGCGCTTGCCTGCAACCCCGAAGTCATCATCGCCGACGAGCCGACGACCGCACTCGACGTCACGGTGCAGGCGCAGATCATCGACCAGTTCCAGAAACTGCGCGAAGACTTCGGCACCGCGGTCGTGTGGATCACCCACGATCTCGCCGTCGTCGCCGGCCTCGTCGACAAAGTGATCGTCATGTACGGCGGACGCATCGTCGAAGAGTCGCCAGTCAACGATCTCTACGCCCGGCCCTTGCACCCATACACGATCGGCCTGCTCAAGTCGCTGCCCCGTCTCGACCAAAAGGGTCACGAGCTCTACTCGATCGACGGCCAACCACCCAACATGCTCAAGGAGCCGACTGGGTGCTCCTTCGCTCCGCGTTGCGAGCATGCGTTCGACCGGTGCTGGGGCGAAATCCCCGAACCCGTCGAGGTATCGGTCGGCCACCGTGTGGCCTGCCATTGGGATCTCGAAGCGGGAGCTCCTCGTGACTGACACGATGCCGGCGTCGGCTGCCGACGGAACTGGCGAGGCCGAAGTCCTGGTCGAGGTCCGTGGCCTCGCACGCCATTTCCCGATCAAAAAGGGCATCGTCAAACGCACCGTCGGACACGTCCAAGCCGTCGACGACGTGAGCTTCGAGATCCACCGTGGCGAAACCCTTGGGCTCGTCGGCGAATCTGGATCCGGCAAGACCACGACCGGCCGGGTCGTGCTGCGACTCGACGATCCGACCGCTGGCTCGATCATGTACGACGGCCAAGATCTGGCGCAGATGTCCCAAGGCCAGCTCCGCGGGCTTCGGCCTCGGATGCAAACGATCTTCCAGGATCCGCATGCCTCGCTCAACCCCCGGATGACCGTCGGCTCGATCATCGGCGAGCCGCTCGTCGAGCACACGAAGATGAACAAGGCGCAGCGCCAGGAACGCATCGACGAGCTCCTGCTGCTCGTCGGCATGCATCCGACGCACGCCAACCGGTACCCCCACGAGTTCTCCGGTGGTCAGCGCCAGCGCATCGGTATCGCTCGCGCGATCGCCCTCAATCCCGAGTTCATCGTGTGCGACGAACCCATCGCCGCACTCGATGTGTCGATTCAGGCTCAGGTCGTCAACCTTCTCGAAGAGCTCCAGGACGAACTCGGCCTGACGTACCTGTTCATCTCCCACGACCTGTCGATGGTTCGCCACATCTCCGACCGGGTGGCGGTCATGTATTTGGGCCGGATTGTCGAGCTCGGTCCGGTCGACGACCTTTACGAACGTCCCCTGCACCCCTACACGCAGGCGTTGCATTCGGCCGTGCCCGTACCCGACCCGGTGATCGAGTCGATCCGCGAACGGGTGATCCTCGAAGGCGACGTGCCAAGTCCTGCGAATCCGCCCAGCGGGTGCCGTTTTCGCACGCGATGCCCATTGGCGGAACACCGGTGCGAAGCTGAGCAGCCCGAATGGCGAGAGGCGGCACCCGGACACTGGGTGGCGTGTCATTTCGCTGAAGCGGGACAACACCAGATCGGCACCGGAGAACCCGGTGACTGACAACCAAACACCGGCGGATGTCGGTGCCGAACAGAAATGACCACCGGCGAGGCCGGTAGGAGGGAAACATCCAATGAGTAAGTGGAAGAGGTTGCTCGCCGTGATGGCGATCCTCGCAATGGTTGCCGCAGCATGCGGTAGCGATGGTGAGGACACCACCACGGACGATGGTGCCACCGAGACCGATGACACGGGCACGGAGGACACCACCGAAGACGACGCCATGGAAGAAGAAGATGACGCCATGGAAGAAGAAGATGACGCCATGGAAGAGGAGGCCGAAGAGCCTGCCGCTTCCGGTGGTGGCGGAAACCTGACCATGCTCCAGTGGCAGGCACCGTCGCAGGTCAACTCACTCCTCTCGAGTGGTACCAAGGATCTCCTCGCCGGTTCGCTCGTGCTCGAGCCGCTCGCAGAGATCAACCCGGCTGGTGAGATCGTCCCGGCACTCGCCGCCGAGATCCCGACCGCCGGCAACGGTGGCATCTCCGAGGATCAGACGCAGATCACCTGGACCCTGCGCGACGACGTGATGTGGTCGGACGGCACGCCGTTCACCGCGGCCGACGTCGTGTTCACGTACGAGTACTGCACCAACGAAGAGACCGGTTGCTCGAACGAGACCTTCACCGACGTGACCAGCGTGGTCGCCGACGGTGACTTCTCGGTGACCCTCACCTTCGAAGCCGCCAAGCCGTACCCGTTCGAGCCGTTCGTCTCGTACTCCAGCCCGATCCTCCAGGCCGCCCAGTTCGCGGACTGCGTGGGTGCTGCGGCCAAGTCCTGCTCGGATGAGAACTTCGCTCCGGTCGGCACCGGCCCGTACATGGTCACCGACTTCCGTCCGGAAGACACCGCCGTGTACGCCGCCAACCCGAACTACCGCGGGTCGGTCTTCTTCGACACCGTCGAGATCAAGGGCGGCGGCGACGCCGAGTCGGCCGCACGTTCGGTCCTCGAGGTCGGCGAAGCCGACTACGCCTGGAACCTCCAGGTCGCCCCGGAGATCCTCGCCGGCATGGAAGCCGCCGGCAACGGTCGTCTCGCCTCGGCCTTCACGGCCAACGTCGAGCACATCTCCCTCAACCAGACGGACCCGTTCGCGGATCCCCCGTCTGAGGGCACGCCAAACCCGCTGTTCGTCGACAACCCCGACCTCAACCGGGCACTCTCGATCGCGATCAACCGTGACGAGCTGGTTGCTGTCGGTTACGGCCCCTCGGGTCGCCCGACCTGCAACATCTGGCCGGTGGGCGTGCAGTCGAGCACCAACCTCGACTACTGCCTCACGCAGGACATCGACGGCGCCAACGCCATCCTCGATGAGCTCGGCTACCTCGACACCGACGGCGACGGCATCCGTGAAGCCGACGGCTACGGTCCGCTCGAGTTCGACTACGTCACGTCGACCAACGCGGTGCGTCAGTCCAACCAGGAGCTGATCGCCAGCTACTGGGAGCAGATCGGCGTCAAGGCCAACATGAAGAACGAAGACGCTTCGCTCTTCTTCGACGGAACGTGCGCCAGCGACGTCTGCATCTGGAAGTTCTTCACCCCGATGCAGATGTACACCAACGGTGCATCCAACCCGTACGCCGGTGCGTACCTCAACGGCTTCGACAGCGAGAAGATCCCGACCTCCGGCACCAGCTGGGGCGGCGACAACATCTATCGCATCAACTCCGCTGAGGTCGACGGCCTCATCGACGAGCTGCTCTCCACGGCGCTCGACGATCCCCGCCTGAACGAGCTCGCCATCGAAATCAACGATGCGGTCTCCACGACGGCCATCATCCCGCTCATCCACCGTGCAAACGCCTCCGCTTTCGGTATCAACATCGAAAACACCGGCGAGCTCAACGGTTGGGACAGCGAGTACTGGAACATCGAAGAGTGGACCCGCGCGGGCTGATCCAGCCCCGCTGATTCACCCTCGATGAGGTAATTCCGGGTGGGGGCCTTCGGCCCCCACCCATCCACCTCGACCGGTCGCAAGGCAGGGGGGCCGACCGCATGCTTCGTTTCGTCATTCGCCGACTGATGTTGTCGGTACTTTCGCTCTTTGCGATCTCCGTGATCGTGTTCTTGCTCCTGGACCTGGCGCCCGGTGACCCGACGAGTCAGATCCCCCTGACGGTGCCAGCCGAGATTCGGGAGCAGATCCGCGAGTCGCTCGGGTTCAACGATCCGGTTTGGCAGCAATACCTCAACTGGGCTCGCCAGCTCATCATCAACGAGCCCATTCATCTGTTCGAGCAAGCCACTGGGACGTGTTTCGGCGACTGCGAATCACGAGATCGAATCATCTCGTGGAGCTCCCGCTCGCCCGCGATGGACACCGTGTATCAGCGGCTCCCACAGACGCTGTGGGTCATGGGCCTCGGCCTGATCTTCGGTTTCATGCTCGCCGTGCCGATCGGCACGCTGCAGGCGTACCGGCAATACTCGATATTCGACAATCTCGGCACCATCGTCACGCTGCTCGGCTACTCGGTGCCGGTGTTCGTGATCGGGCCGCTCCTGATCTGGCTCTTCTCGGTGAAGCTCGGCTGGCTCCCGACCTTCTACAAGACCACCCACGACGTCGTCTTCTTCGACTGGGAATCGATCTGGTTCCAGATCAAGCAGCTGATCATGCCGGTCACGGTCCTCACGCTGTTCAACGCCGCGACCTTCGGGCGGTTCACTCGCGGCTCGGTGCTGGAGAACCTCAACGAGTCCTACGTCCGAACTGCACGGTCGAAGGGCTTGAGCGAAGGCTCCGTCCTGCGCCGCCACGTTGTTCGCAACAGTGTGATCCCGGTGGTCACGCTCCTGGCGTTGCAGATCCCCGGCATCTTCAGCGGAGCGATCATCACCGAGAACATCTTCCGCATCAACGGCCTCGGCGAGCTGCTTCTCGGCTCGATCCAGCGCACCGACATTCCAATGGTCCAGTCGCTCGTGTTCATCTTCGCCGTGCTCGTGGTGTTGTTCAACATCATCGCCGATGTCCTGTACGGCATCCTCGATCCCAGGATCCGCTATGACTGACACCCACTCCGAGGCCCCCGCCACCGCGCAGACGGCAGCCGACGTCGTCGACGATCTCGGCGAGTTCCGATCGCTGCGCTCCGACGTCTGGCGACAGTTCCGAAAACACAAAGGCGCGATGGCAGGCGTCGTCATCCTCACGGTCATCACGTTCGGCTGCTTCATCGGACCTCTGCTGCTGCCGTTCAACCTCGACGAGCTCGACACCGCCAACGCAAACAAGACCGCTGGTTGGCCCAACATCTGGGGCACGGACAATCTCGGCCGCGACGCCTTCACCCGGGCGCTCCTCGGTGGGCGAATCTCGCTGCTCGTGGGCTTCGTCGCCATGATCGTCTCGATCGTGATCGGCGTGCTCGTCGGGGTGCTCGCCGGCTACGTCCGCCGACTCGACTTTCTCCTGGTCTGGCTGACCGACCTGTTCTTGTCGCTTCCGCTCCTTCCGATCCTGCTCGTGACGGTCGTGCTCTTCCGAGACCCGATGCAGGACGCGATCGGTGACTCGCTCGGCATCTTCGTGTTGATGGTCGGGATCATCGGCGGAACCAGTTGGATGCAAACCGCCCGGATCGTCCGCGGCGAAGTGTTGTCCGTCCGAGAGCAGGAGTTCATCCTTGCGAGTCGCAGCATTGGCACTCGTACGTCGCGCATCCTGACTCAGCACATCATTCCGAATGTGTTGAGCCCGGTGATCGTGGCTGCCTCGCTCGGTATCGCACTGGCGATTCTCACCGAGTCCGCGGTGTCGTTCCTCGGCCTCGGTTTCCCCATCGAGCTCCCGACCTGGGGCCGCCTCCTCAACGAGGCGAAGGACCGCATCACCTTGAACTTCTGGCTCGTGGCCGGGCCGGGGCTGTTGCTCTCGCTCACGGTGTTGAGCGTCAATCTGATCGGTGACGGCCTCCGAGACGCCCTCGATCCCAAGTCCCGCTGACGAAGCGACCGCGGTCTCGAGGGTTCATGGATCTTTCGGTCATGCCGACCTACGTCGCATGGATGCGAGTTCTACCGTTGGGGACATGACGATTGCGAAGGTGTCTCCGTGGATTGTCGGGTTTGCGGCAGTTCTGTTGATCCCGACCTTCCTCCGAGCGTTCGACAACCCCACTCCGTTGTCGATCGCCTGGGTCCTCATCGGCATCTGTCTGGTCTCGCGCGTCGCGATGATGCAACTTCGGGTTGATCGAGAGCACGTCGTGATTCGCAACTATTTCCGGACGACGAGAGTTCCGATCTGGGAGGCCGAAGTCGAGGTCGTTCAGGAGGAAGGCGCGAACCCGTTCCTGAGCGATGCCGGGGGCAAGGTGGATCAAGGTGGTCGCTCGCTGTGCGTCGTGCGTATGTGGAATGACCACGAGAAGGTGGGAGTGACGGTTGCTCCCCGTTATGGGCGGGAGCTCGATCGGATCCATGACGAGCTGATCGAGCAGATCCGGCATCAGCGCGCCGCCTGACCTTCGCGGACCGTCGACGAGATGTCGGAGACGGTCTTGGCCAATCTGCCACTTGCCAACGGTCACTCGAGCGCGACACGTTGGGGGGTGGTGTTCGCCGCTGGGGCGACGCCGACTCAGGGGGAACCATGGCTGAGAACGAATGGTCATTCGTCGACTTCGCTTCCGGGGAGACGCCGCTTCCGTCTCCAAACCTTGCCTGGAACACCTACGGCAAGGGGCTCGATGCGATCGGCATCGACGGCGCGCCGGAGGCTGTCGAGGTGCCATCGCCGGCTGCAGACCAACTGCTGGTCCGCGTCGATGCCGTTGGCCTGTGCTTCTCGGACGTGAAGTTGATCAACCAGGGTGGCGATCATCCCAAGCTCTATGGCCGTGACCTCAAGACGGAGCCGACCCGACTCGGACATGAGGTGTCGGTGACGGTTGTCGAAGTTGGAGCCGACCTCTCTGAGGTGTATCACGAAGGCCAGCGTCTCGCGATCCAACCCGACATCTACGTCGATGGTCGGGCAACGGCGTATGGCTACACCATTCCGGGCGGTCTCATCCAGTACCACCTCATCGGTCCTGAGGTCCTCGATGCCGACGATGGGGCCTATGTCATCCCGCTCAGCGACGACATCGGGTATGCCGCGGCAGCCCTTTCGGAACCATGGGCCTGCGTCGAAGCTTCGTACACCCAGCGCCGTCGTCTCGTCCCCGCCGAAGGCGGGGTGCTGTGGCTGCACGGTTCGAGTGCAGGTCGCGGTTACCACTCGACCCGTGGAATCGGTACGCCAACGACGATCGTCCTCTCCGACGTCGCGCCCGAGGATCGTGCCTTGATCGACGCCAATCTCCCCGATGGCGCCGACGTCATTGTTCGCAATGGCATCGGAGCTGCTGACGTTGCGGCGCTCGCCGAAGAGATCACCCAGGGAGCGGGCTTCGACGACATCATTCTGCTCAGCCCGACAGATCCCGGGCTCGTCGAAGAGGCGGCCAAGACGATTGCGTTCCGTGGAACCATGACGATCGCCTCCACGGTCCCGCTCAGCGACAAGCCACTCATCGACGTGGGACGCCTCCACTATCACTACACCGCGTTCATGGGAACCGATTCGCTCGACGTGAGCGAGGCATGGGGCGAGGATCGAAATCGCGCCGACATGGTGGCTGGCGGCGTGGCCGTCTTCATCGGGGCCGGTGGTCCGATGGGCCAGATGCACATGCAGCGCGCCATCGAGAAGGTCGACGGACCCTCGACGATCATTGGCATCGACCTCGACGATGATCGGCTGGCTGCGGCAGGGGAGATGCTTGCCGACTTGGCCGAAGAAAAGGGCCGCACGTTCATCCTGCACAATCCCGGCGATGACGCAGACTCGGTTCGGGCCCTCGTGCTCGAACACAGCGATGGGGTTGGGGCAGACGACGTTGTCGTCTCGGTCCCCGTCGGACCGGTGATGGCATCGTCCGCCGACCTGCTCGGCCCCGATGGGATGCTCGTGCTTTTCGCGGGAGTACCAAACGGCACGCTGGCACCACTGGACATGAGCAGCGTGTATCTCTCGGCTCGGCAGTACACCGGAACGTCGGGTTCGTCTATCGACGACCAGGTTGCTGTTCTGGACAAGGCAAAGGCCGGAACGCTGTCGCCAGGCCGTGCCCTCGCAGCGGTTGGGGGCATCGAAGCGGGCAAAGAAGGGGTTCGAGCGCTGCTCGAAGGCGACTATGCCGGAAAGGTCGTCATCTTCCCGCAACTGCAGGGGCTCGAGCTGACGGGCCTCGACGAACTCGCCGCGACTCACCCGGAGATCGGCGACGCGCTGGACAACGGTGTCTGGACCGCCGAAGCAGAACGGCTCCTCTTCGAGGCCTATCACGCCTGAGGGGTCCGCTGTGCTCACGACCCTGACCTGCAATCCGAGCTTCGATCGAACCGTCGAGGTCGATCTCTTGACGCGCGGAGAGGTTCATCGTCTCGCTCGCGACACGATCGAAGGCGGCGGCAAGGGCATCAATGTGGCCAAGGCCCTCGTCCGCGGCGGAGTCGCCGCACGGGCGGTGTTTCCGGCAAACGCGTCGGATGGACTTCGAATGCGGGCGCTCGTGGAGGCCGATGGTGGTCCACCGTGTGTCATCGTCGAAATCGATCAGCCGATTCGAACGAACGTCACGATCATCGACGGCGAGACGACCACCAAATTGAATGCGGCCGGACCGACGCTCGGCGAGCATGATCTCGACGCCCTGCTCGCGGCGACGGTCGATGGGCTCACCGCGGGGGAGTGGGTCGCGATGGCGGGATCGTTTCCGCCCGGAGTCGACGCGTCGTTCGTACAGCGCGTGAACGACGCCGTGTCCTCCTGTGGGGCGTTGCTGGCGCTCGACACCAGTGGGCCGGCATTGGAGGCGGCGATCGAAGCTCGCGTCGCCTTGATCAAGCCGAATGCCCACGAGCTGGCTGCCGTCACCGGGACGCCGGTCGACACGCTGGGCGACGTCGTCGACGCAGCAATGCAACTCATCGGCGAGGGGCTCTCCGCGGTTGCGGCGAGCATGGGCTCAGCCGGAGCGATCCTGGCGACGGCGGATGGGGTGTGGCACGCCTGCGCTGCAGCCGAGGACGTGCGCAACACCGTCGGCGCCGGCGATGCGTTTTTGTCCGGGGTGTTGTCCGCTGGCATGATCGGTCCGGACGCACTCGCCGAAGGTGTGGCGTGGGGCCGGGCTGCCGTTGCTTCGCCGACGACATCCTTTCCCCCTGCCGATGCCGCCGATCGAGCTGCTGTCGTCGTGACCGCGGATCTCGACCGCGGACTGGGGGTGGACTGATGGCCGTCAAACCGTTCGGGATCAACCCACGGGAGATTTTTGCCAGCGGCGTGTCGGGCTATTTCCGCAATCTCGTTCCGCTCACGCTCGGGGCCTTGGCCACGCTTGGCGTGTACGGGGCATTTCGACTTCCGGCGCAGGGCTTGCTCGATGACGATCGGGTGTGGGCGGGATTTGCGGTCGAACTCGTCGGACTCCTGATCGCGGCGACGATCGCGTATCCCTGGTACTCGTGGGCGCTCGCGGCGGCCGATGGCGAGAAGGCCGATCTTCGTGCCCCGTTCCAGCGACTCGACCTCTTCGGTCAACAGGCGATTGCATCAGTCTTCTTCTGGGCGGGTGTGCTGCTCGGGGTGCGCTACCGGATCTTCGGGTTGCCACTGCTGTTGATCTTGATCGTCCTGTTGTATTCGTTCTACGGCTATGTGATCGCCGACGGTGCCTCGAAGAAGGGCATGCTCGCGTTGGGGACGTCGGTGCGCCTCACGGAGGGGCGCCGCTTCGGCCTGTTCGCCCTTGCGTCGATTTTTGCGATTTTCAATCTGTTCGGGGCGAGCTTCGGCGCCGCCCTCGGAAACTTCGGCTCGGAGGAGCTCGAATTCACGGCGGGAACGATCGCCGGCGCCGTCGTCGGTCTCAGCGTCACGACGAGCATCACGCTCGTCGGAGGCGCAGCCATCTACCGAACCCTCAAGGAGGACCTCAATGTCTCCGACCGCTGAGCTCTCCGGAGTTGCCGCCAGTCCCGGGATCGCCATCGGCCCGGTGGTCATGCTTCGACACGTCGACCCCGACATTCCCGACGTCGACGATCCGATCGGCGCAGTGAACGCCGCCGCGGCCACGGTCAGCGCGGAGCTCATGGAAACCAGTGCGCGAGTTCGGGCAGGCGGACGCGATGAAGCGGCTGACGTGCTCCAGGCACAGAGTCTCATCGCTGGCGACGAGATGATCGCCGACGCTGTCGCCGAAGAGTTGGAGTCTGGGGCCACCTTGCACGACGCCTTCGCGCGTGCCACCGAGGCCCTGCGGAATCTTCTCGCCTCGCTGCCGGATCCGTACTTGGCTCAGCGGGCCGCCGACGTCGGCGAAGTCATGCACGCCATCGGGTGCACGATGGCAGGGGTCGAGCGTCCGTCGATGGCGTTCGTCGAACCAAGCGTCCTGGTGGCTCACGAGGTGTCTGCCGCCGAGACCTCCGAACTCGACCCTTCGCTCGTCCTCGGGCTCGTCACCGAGACGGGAGGCGCAACGAGTCACGTCGCGATCATCGCTCGCTCGCTTGGAGTCCCCTGCGTGACCGGCGTCCGCGGACTGATGGAAACCGATCCGTCCTCGATCGCCATCGACGGCAGTACCGGTGACCTTCAGCTCGACCCCGACGACTCGATTCGAGCGGACTTTGAAGCCCGCGCAGCGGCGGCAGCGAAGCTCCGGGCGCGGGTGGACGAAGTGCAGGGCCAAGCCGTGCGCTACGGCGAGCACGCGATGTCGATCGCGGCGAACGTCGCCGGTCCTGACGACGTCGACGCGGCCGCCCGCGTCGAATCGGATGGTGTCGGGCTCTATCGCACCGAATTCCTGTTCCTCGATCGTCCGGCAGCACCGACCGAGGACGAGCAGTACGAGCAGTACCGCCACGCAGTCGAGAGCTTTGACAACGAAGTGGTGATCCGCTCCTTCGACATTGGCGGCGACAAGCCCGCCGACTATCTGGGTATGCCGTCCGAAGAGAACCCCTTTCTCGGTGTCCGTGGTGTCCGTCTCTACGAAGCCCACCAGGATCTGATCGACGGACAGCTCCGAGCGGTCCTTCGGGCTGCGGTCCACGGTTCGATGGCGCTGATGGTGCCGATGGTCGCCGACGTTGCGGAACTGCGCTGGGTACGAGGCCGCCTGGACGCGTGCCGAGCGGCGTTGTCCGAAGCCAACGTGGCGGTCGGAGACGTGAAGGTCGGCGTGATGGTCGAAGTCCCGTCGGTGGCGCTCACCACAGCGGCATACGCCGGCGAAGCCGACTTTTTCTCGATCGGTACCAACGATCTGACCCAGTACACGATGGCCGCCGATCGGATGGACGGTCGCCTCGTCGATCTGCACGATGCGATGCACCCGGCGGTGGCGCGGCTCTGTGCGATGGTGGCTGATGGTGCTCACGCCAACGGTGCATCGTCGTCGGTGTGCGGTTTGGCAGCAGCCGATCCCGTCTCGGCGGTGGTCTTCGCTGCGCTCGGCATCGACAAGCTTTCGGTGTCGACGGGTTCGGTCAACCTGATTCGGGCGACGGTGCTTGCGCAGGATCCGGCGAACCGCGAAGCGATCACGGAGGCGGTGTGGACGGCGGCGACGGCCGCCGAGCTGCGTGAGCGGGTCGGGGCGCTCATGGTCGACCCGTGAGTGCGCCGCTCGACAGTCGCGTCATCCGCATTGTCCGGTGGTTGATGTCGCAGGACCGCCCGCGGTCGACACTCGACCTTGCATCCGACCTCGGGTTGAGCGAACGTGTCGTGCGTTACCGGCTCTCCGCAGTCCAGAACTACTTCCGCACCCACGGTGTCGAACTCGTCCGGCAACGCGGCAGCGGGCTTTCCGTCATCGCCGACGACACCCAACGAGCGGCCATCGACCTCGATCTCGACGATCGGACGCAGGCCCCTCGAGTCTACGCGCCCGATGAACGCGAGCACCTCCTGCTCGACGCCTTGCTCTGGGCCCACCCGTCAACGATCTCGCTCGACCGGCTGAACGAGGATCTCGAAGTCTCGAAGACGTCGGCACGCCGCGACCTCCGCAGATGCGAACCCTGGCTCGAGCGCATGGGAATTCCTGTGCTTCGCAAACCCGGGAAGGGCATCGCCCTCGTCGCCTCCGAGCAGCGCATCCGACGGGCGATCGTCCAGCTGCTCCTGGAGGCGGTGCCGCCTGACGTCATTGCCGAGCTGGCGAATACCGACTTCTCCGATGCGCATCTGGTGCACGTCCGAGTGCCTGCCGGGCTCCGCGATCGCTTCGAGCGGCTTCCGTTTCGTTCGGCATCGACGGCGCTTGCCGAGAGCGGTCTGCACGAGCGGTTGGCTGCTGGCAACGGCGAGCTCGTGTATGCGTTGTATGTCGCCATCACCCAGGCCCGGATCGAGCAGGGCTGTCGGATCGAACTCGAGCCGGGGCAGTTCCTGTCCTCGATCGACCACCCTGCCTCCGAGGTGGTCCGGACGGTGATCGAACCGCTGTCGACAAATGACCCCGGTCTGTGGAGCGACGAGGAAGTCGCCGGCCTCACGGAGTACTTCCTGGGTTTCGAGGCGTTGAGCAGCATCACTCCCGGTTCGCAGGAGATCGATGTCTTGGTGAGTCATGTGCTCGACCTCGCTACCGAGCGCCTGCACGCGAGCCTTGCGGACGATGACGAACTTCGCCGCAGTCTGACGCTGCATCTCAACCGATTGTCCGTGCGCTTGCGCTACGGCCTCCCTGTGCACAATCCGCTTCGAGCGGAAGTCGCGGAGCGGTATCCCGACGTTCAGGTGGTCGCCGACGAAGCGGCGGCGCTGCTGTCGGAGCACTTCGGATCGGTCGTGCACGACGACGAGGTCGGTTTCATCACGATGTATCTCTCCGGCGCGATGGAACGGGCCCACCTCCGCCCACGCAAACGCGCACTCGTCGTGTGCCCGAGCGGCATGGCGACGGCGTGGGTCCTCGTTTCGCGGCTGCAGGCGGAGTTCCCGGAGTTGTCGCTCGTCGAAGTGCTGTCCGAGTCCGTGTATGAGCGGCGCACGTCAAGCGAATTCGACGTTGTCATTTCGACGGTGCCACTCACGGAGTTCGGTGCGCCGGTCTTTGTCGTGAGTCCGCTGCTCTCGGCGCAGGACGTTCGGAACCTCAACGAGATTCTCTGATTTTCCAACGTTCTTCGAACGTCGACGTCACCTCCACACTCGCGACCACAGACGTGGCGAGATTGCAAAGCGCGAGGTGACCGGGTTGACGGAAACCCGAACCGACCATTTGGAAGTGGCGGACGTCACACGCGTTACGGGAGTATTTCGTGACCCAAAACGAACGAGGGGGAGAAACGTACATGCAAGCAATTCAACGCTTCGGTGGTTGGCTTGCCGCGATGGTGATTCCGAATATCGGAGCATTCATCGCGTGGGGCTTGATCACCGCATTGGTCATTCCAACGGGATGGCTCGCAAAGCTGGGAGTCGCCGGAGGTGAGGACGCCGAAATCTGGGGAGAGCTCACGGAGCCGCTCGTCGGACGGACGATCGTCTACCTGCTGCCGATTCTGGTCGCCTACACCGGCGGCAAGCTGGTCCATGGTCACCGTGGGGGCGTGCTCGCCGCCATCGCCGTCATGGGTGTGATTGGTTCGCAGGGCGAACTGACGGCCGACGACGGTGAAGTTCTGACCATCCAGCCGCCGCAGTTCCTCGGCGCCATGGTGATCGGCCCGCTCGCCGGCTTCGTCATGAAGAAGGTTGACGAGTTCCTCGAGGACCGCACACCCGCTGGCTTCGAGATGTTGTTCAACAACTTCTCGCAGGGAATCATCGGCGTGATCCTGACCTTCATCGCCTACTACGTCGTCGGTCCGATCATGGCTTGGTTTGCGAACGTCTTCGGAAATGCGGTCGACGGCCTTGCCGACGCTGGTCTGCTTCCGCTCGCGGACATCCCGATCGAAGTGGCCAAGGTGCTGTTCCTGAACAACGCGATCAATCACGGTGTGCTGGTGCCGCTGGGTACCGAGCAGGTGGCCGTAGAAGGCCGGTCGATCTATTACCTGCTCGAGACCAATCCCGGACCGGGACTCGGTCTCCTCGGGGCGTACTTCTTCGCCGGCAAGGGCCTGGCCAAGCTGTCCGCACCGGGCGCGATCATCATCCACTTCTTCGGTGGCATCCACGAGGTGTACTTCCCGTACGTGCTGATGAACCCGGTCATGATCGTGGCGATGTGGGCCGGTGGCATCACCGCCGACCTCGTCTTCGTCGCGACGGACGCAGGGTTGACGTCCGTGCCATCCCCGGGTTCGATCTTCGCCTACATCGCCGGTACACCAACGGACGGTGGAGCGGCGTTCGGTGTCTATGCCGGCGTGGCCGTTGGAGCGATCATGTCCTTCGTGGTCGGCTCTGCGCTGCTGCGACTGTTCCCGGTGAAGGAGATGACCGACACCGAGATCGACGAAGTCGCCGACATCGGTGGCGGAGTTCCGAACGTGCCGGGTGTGGACATCCCGGGCGCGACCGCCTGATTCAACTCGGAAATACGCGATGCACGCTCGGGGTTCGGTTGGGCCCCGGGCGTCGTCGCCTCTCAGGCGGAGCAAGTCCCAGATCTACGTGGAGGAACGATGAGCGAGAAAGTGACCAAGGCGGCAGGCGACGTGAAGTTGATCGTCTTCGCCTGTGAAGCCGGTATGGGAAGCAGTCTGATGGGTGCCAACCAGCTGAAGAAGATGGTGAAGAAGGCGAAGCTCGACATCGAGGTGATCCACGCACCGGTGACCCAGGTCCCTGGCCACGCCGACGTGATCGTCACGCATCAATCGCTCGCCAAGCAGGCACGACAGAACTTCCCGGAGGCAGCGATCGTGCCCTTCATGATGTTCTTCGGCGACCCTGCCGTGAAAGGCCTCGTCGAGACCCTGAAGAAGGGCGAAGCCGTGGAGTCGGCACTCTGATGAGCACGATCGACGGAGAGGCCGCCATCTTCACCCGAGACGCGGTGCACCTCGGACGCGAATCGACCACCCGAGACGAGGCGATCCGGTTTGTGGGCGCGGAGCTCGCCGCCCGCGGTCACATCGATGTTGCATACGTCGACGGCATGCTCGAGCGCGAGCAGAACGTGTCGACCTATCTCGGCAATGGCGTCGCCATGCCGCACGGAACGTTCGAGAGCCGTGACGCTGTCCGGAGCACGGGCATCGTCGTGGCGCAGTATCCCGAAGGCGTCGACTGGGGTCCCGGTACGGCACATCTCATCATCGGGCTCGCCGCCACCGGTGACGACCACGTCACTGTGCTGAGCCACATCGCCGAGGTCCTCCAGGACGAGGAGACCGCAGAGGCGCTGTGGACGACCACCGATGGCGATCGATTGTTCGAGACCTTGAACGCCTTCGCAGAGGACGAGGATGAGGCTGCTGCGTCTCGTTCGGTCACAATCTCCGGGGAGGGCGGACTGCATGCACGTCCCGCCACCCTCATCGTCGAGTTCGCCAAAGGCTTCGACGGCACGATCGAGATCAGCAAAGACGGCAAGTCGGCCAGTGCGACGAGCATCATGAAGCTGCTTGCGCTCGGCGCGTCCGCGAATGACACCGTCGAGATCACCGTGGACGGAGCCGACTCTGGAGCTGCCACGGGAGCGCTCGCAGAGATCGAACGAATTCTGACGACACCGGAGGCAGAGCTGTGAGATTGGATCATGACGGAATGCGCGCCGCTGCTGAGGCGAATCTTGGCGCCACCGCCGATGAGTCGGGTGCGACCGATCTCGTCTTCGACAAGGGATCGATGGTGCTGGCCGCCGCTCCCGAGGACATGAAGGCAGCGTTCAAGCGAGTCAAGAAGGTCGACGGCTACCGCTGGGTGATGATCAACGAAGCGGATCTCTTCGCCGCAAACACGTTGTCGCTCGGTTCGAAGGCCGGACTGATCACCCCGGACGGGAAGGTCCTGAAGGCAGCGAACCTGCCGCGCCGTTCCGTCTGACACCAACAACCCACGAACTTCACCGCTCGGAGACGCTCCCCCCACACGATGTCGGCTCCGGGCGAACGGCGGATCCGTCGCGTCCACACGGCGCGACGGATCCGTTCGTTCAGGCCTCTAGCGTGACGAGGATGGTGACGGGGGCGGACGGTAGCGAGGGCGAACGCCCCACGACGCGCGCCGGACTCCGGCTCGTACGCCGCTTGGTCGCGCCCAATCACGGGCCGTTCTTCGCGTCGATCACCGGTTCTGCCGTGTTCGCTGGCTGCACGGTCTTGGCGGCCTGGGTGCTCGGGTGGGTCGCCGACGAGGTCGTGATTGCGGTCGAGGACCCCGATCGCCTCGATCCCCCCAGGTCTGCCGTGCTTGGCGCGTCAGCAATTCTGGCGGTTGCGGTGCTTCGGGCGGTTGGGGTGGTGAGTCGCCGCTGGTTTGCCGGCATGACATCGGAACGGGCCGAGATGCAGGCCAGGGCCGGGCTGACCCGCCAATACCTGGGGCAGCCGATGTCCTGGCTGCGAGGGTTTCCGACAGGTCGACTGATCGCCCATGTGGACGCGGACGTGACCGTCCTGACGCAGTCGCTGCACCCGCTCCCGTTCTCGATCGGCGTGATCGTCCTGGCGGTCACGTCGGCGATCAGCCTGCTGCTGATCGACGTCTGGGTGGCGTTGGTCGCCCTCGTGCTCTTTCCGCTCATGTTCGTTGTGAACACGGCGTACAGCCGGGCGGTCGAGCGGCCGCTCGCAGAGATGCAAGAAGAGGTCGCCCGGGTCGCGGGCATCGCGCACGAGAGCTTTGAGGGCGCCCTCATCGTGAAGACGCTGGGTCGTCGCGACGCCGAGATGGCGAGGTTCGGCGATGCGGCACATGCCTTGCGGGAACGCCGGGAGCGAGTCGCCCTGATCCGCATCGTGATGGACGCCTTCTTGACGACCCTGCCGACGATCGGGATCCTGTCCGTCGTCATCATCGGCGCATACCGGGTCGACGCCGGATCGATGACGCCGGGGGCGCTCGTACAGGTGGCCGCGCTGTTCAACGCGCTCGCCATCCCGATGCTGGTGTTCGGCTTTCTCCTCGAAGAGCTGATCCCCTCCGTCGTCGCCTGGAATCGGCTCTCACCGGTGATCGAGGCCGAGCTTCCGACGCAGCCAGCCGAGCCGTGGACTGGCACCACGGTGGGGCCGGCCGCACTCGCCGCGAAAGGGCTCGTCCATTCATGGCCCGAGACCCCGGGCGAGCTGGCTCTCGACATCCCGGACCTGTCCGTCGCACCCGGTGAGATGTTGGCGATCGTCGGCCCAACCGGGAGCGGCAAGAGCACGTTGTGCGCTGCGTTGACCGGCGTCCTCGACGATACCCGATCGCTGATCTCGATCGACGGCGTTCCGCTCGACCGTTGGAGTGACCGTGACCGAGCGGACCGGATCACCTTGGTGTTCCAAGAGGCGTTTCTCTTCGCCGAGAGCATTCGGGCGAACATCGACCCGGATGCCGGTGCGCAACTCGACACGATTCGTGTCGCCGCTCGTGCGGCGGCCATCGATGAGTGGGTGATCGGGCTTGACGCGCAGTACGACACGCAGATCGGAGAGCGGGGCGTCACGGT
The DNA here is from genome assembly GCA_020629635.1 of Acidimicrobiales bacterium. Taxonomy (GTDB): domain Bacteria; phylum Actinomycetota; class Acidimicrobiia; order Acidimicrobiales; family SHLQ01; genus SHLQ01. Next base: position 368,938 of record JAHDCX010000002.1, read on the forward strand.
CTCGGGCGGTCAGCGACAACGGATCGCTCTGGCCCGCGCCCTGGTCCGCCCCGCCGGCCTCGTCGTGCTCGACGACGCGACCAGCGCCGTCGACACCGCAACCGAGCAGCGAATCCTCGCGGCGCTGCGCGACCAGGTGGACGCGACCTTGGTCGTGGTCGCAAATCGACTTGCGACGATCGAACGCGCGGACCGCGTCGTCCACCTCGTCGACGGACGCATCGCTGCGGAGGGCACGCACACCGAGCTGCTCGAGAACGACGAGTATCGATCGCTCGTCCTCGCCTACGCCGAGGCGGCCGATGCAAGCGAGCACGGATCATGACGCCGATCGACCAGGCGACGACGATCGAGGTCATCCGACGCGGCTTGCGCACGACGCCGCAGCTCCTGGAGGGCGCGCGCACAACACTGTTCATGGGTGCCCTCGTGGCCGCTGGCCAGGTCACGACGCCCATCGTCATCCAGCAGGCCATCGATCGGGGTGGGCTGGCGAGCGGCCAGGTCGACTTCGGCGTGGTGTGGCGACTCGCGATCACCGGAATCATCGTCTTCCTTTGCACCGTGGCGCTCTCGTCGTTCGCACGGATGCGACTGGTCCGCCGAGCCGAAGCGTCGCTCGAGTCGCTACGCAATCAGGCGTTCGGCCACGTTCATCGGATGTCTCACGCCGATCACACCGAACAGTCGACCGGCGTCCTCATCGGACGGGTCACGAGCGACGTCGATGCGCTGTCACGCTTCATCGATTGGGGGTTCTTCGTCTGGGCGGTGGAACCGATCGTCGTCGTCGGAGTGTTCATCGCGATGGCGTGGTATTCGTGGCCCCTCGCGCTGTTGGCGATCGTGCTGTTCTTGCCCGTTGCCAGGTTGTTGCGCTGGATGCAGACGCGGATGGCCCAAGCACACGACCTTCGACGGACCGCGATCGGCGAGCTGCTCGGTGCCTACAACGAAGCGCTCATCGGTGCGGAGGTCGTCCGTGCCTATGCGCTCGAAGAACGAACCGCGGACCGCATCGATGCCGCATCGCAGAATCGGTATCGGGCGGGACTTCGAGCCAACTGGTACATGTCCAGTGTCTTCGTGATCGGCGACCTCATCGCCGCAGTGATGATGGCGGTTCTGGTCCTGGTCGGCTGGACCTCTCGTGAGGCGCTCGGTCTGTCGGCTGGCGAGATGGTGGGATTGCTCGTCTTGACGACGATCCTGCAATCGCCGATCGCAGAGTTGGGCGAGACGCTGAACAACGCCCAGCAAGCCGTCGCCGGGTGGCGAAAGGTGCTCGGCCTGCTCGAAACGCCAGTCGAGGACCTCGAACCCGAGTCGGGAGTGGACCTGCCCTCCGGGCCGCTGGGAATCGTCGCCGAGTCCGTCAGCTTCGCCTATCGAGACGGCGTACCCGTGCTCGAATCCGTCGACGTCGAGATCGCCGCGGGCTCGCGAGTGGCGATCGTCGGCGCGACCGGATCCGGCAAGAGCACCTTTGCGCGACTCCTCGCGCGACTCGCCGACCCCACCGCAGGCACGGTGCACCTGGGGGGACACGACCTCCGGGCCGTGAGCGCAGACACCCGTCGGGCCGGGGTGCGCTTCGTGCCCCAGGACGGATTCCTCTTCGATGCGACCATTCGAGACAACATTGCGTTTGGCCGTGTCGGGGCGACCGACGAGGACATCGACCGGGCGATCGAGGTACTCGGACTGCGGCCATGGATCGCTCGGCTGAGCGCAGGTCTGGCGACGCCGGTCGGGGAGCGAGGCTCGGCGCTGTCGGTGGGAGAGCGCCAGCTGGTGTCGTTTGCGCGAGCTGCAGTGGCCGATCCGGGACTGCTGATCCTCGACGAGGCGACCTCGTCGGTCGACCCGCAGACCGATCTCATCCTCACCCGCGCCCTCGACCGGCTCTCCGAAGGGCGAACGGTCATCTCGATCGCCCACCGTTTGTCGACTGCCGAGGCCGCCGATCAGATCCTGGTTTTCGACGAAGGACGGATCGTCGAGGACGGGACGCACGAAGAACTTCTTGCGTCGTCGGACGGCGTCTACGCCGAACTCCATGAGCATTGGGTCCGCGCCACGGACGAGGTGGGTTGAGCGTCGGTCAGAACGTCGTGGAGATGTAGACGACGACGGCGTCGATCTCCGTGGGCGACAGGCGGTTGCCAAACGCCGGCATCGCCCCGGGTCCGTTGATGATCGTCTCACGGATGACGTCGTCGCCGATCGCTGCGATTCCGACGAGCGAGGGTCCTCGTCCTCCTCCTCCGCTGGCTCCATGGCAGTTTGCGCAGTTCGCTGCGTAGAGGGCGCCACCATCAGGACTGTCCACGGTCGTCGTGGTGAGCGGAACAGTCGTCGTGGTCTCGGCTTCGGTGGTCGTGGTCGTTTCGGCCACGGTCGTCGTGGTCTCGGCCGCGGTGGTGGTGGTTTCGGCTTCGGTGGTGGTGGTTTCGGCCTCGGTGGTGGTCGTTTCGGCGGTGGTCGTCGTGGTGTCGGGCGCGTCGGTCGTGGCTACCGAAGACGTTGTCGTCACCTCCGCATCGGTCGACGACGTCGCCTCGGTGTCACCGCTTCCGCACGCCCACAGGACGAGCGACAACGCAAGCACGCCCGCGAAACGGGAGATGGACAGGATTCGCTTGGGGTGCATTCGTTCCTCCGGAGGCAGGGGTCGGGGAACCCTGACCCTACGATGCCAAATTCCAACGCCAGCCTCGGCTACCCGATCCCGACTCGTGCCTCGGCTACCCGATCCCGACTCGTGCCTCGTCGGTTGCCCAATCTGGCCAGCGTTTGCGGCTGTTCGTCGCCAAACGGTGCATCAACGCAACCGCCGCCGGATCGTCGTCTCCGGGGCGAGTCTCGATCACGCCATCCTCGATCATCCCCGCGATCACCGCCCTGCCGATCTCGGTCCGGACGATCGTCAACGTCCAATCGGTGAGATTGCCGATGCCCCCGGTCGAGATGTCTGCGTGCTCAGCCGCGAAATCCGGACAGTGATTGCAGCCCGTCCGGGTCCAGGCGTGGCACTCCTTGAGATTGATCTCGTGGTAGTCGCCGTTCTTCATCCAGATCTGGAAGACGCCCTTGATGTTCATCTTCGCGATGTCCTCTTTGCGAAGCCCGTACTTCACCCCGAACAACTCGTCGAACATCGAGTCGTCGAAGCTCTTCGAACACAACAATCCGATGTTCAGCTTGAACGGCTTCGACACCTTGCCGACCCGGCGGTGCCACATGACCGGAGCGATCGACGTCTGGCAGGACATCCCCACCAGAGCGAGGCGATCGAGCCCGCGCTCCTTCGCCTCGTCGAACGCAATGGTGTTCGCTGAGTACGTGTACCGGCTCCCCGCGCCCCGCAAAACCTCTGCGGCATTGGTGGCCACCATCGGCACCGCCTTCCAGCCCGGGCTTCCGTCTGGGAGCGACTCGACGCCGCTCGTCAGTGCGGCATCGATCACGTCGTTCTCCAACAACCAGATCAACATCGCCGAGACCAACCCGCCATCCTGTCCGGTCTCGTAGACGTGATCATCGCTCGCACGGACCAACAAGATGTCCGAGTAGATGCCCGACATCTCCTCGTCGTCCCGGGTCCTCCCATGCAGATGCATGTCCGCCTCGGTTTCCCAATTCCGAAAACGAGGACAGGCACGCGTGCACGACGTACAGCCCTTCTCACCGTGGAGGCAGTTCTCGGCACCAAGCTCGTCTTCGAGGTGGAACGGCGTGTACGCACCCGGCTCATGCCGGTAGCCGATCACGTCATGTGGACACGCGATCACGCAGCCCGCGCACCCCGTGCACAGGCCGGACTGAATCACCTCGTCGTACAGCTCCTTCCACTGGAAGGTCCATCGAGGCTTCTTGGCAGCGGGCGCCGGAGCGGTGTCGGTCATCGAAGATCCTTGAGGTCGAGGTGATCAGGGCGCCAGTGGGCGGCCGAACGGGAGATCTGCAGTTCGGGTACGAAGATTGGTTTCGGCGAGCTCGGCGGCGGCAACGAAGCTGTCCACGCCGGAACCTGCGAGCGAACCCGCCAACGCCTCGGCAGTCGCGGCGATGTCATCGGCGTCAGCGCCGGTTGCGCAGGCGTGGGCCCATCCGCCGGCCGAGATGAAGTCCGGGACCACCACACAGCCAGACCGACGGGCAAAAGCGAGACCGCGGGCCGTCGTCGCCGACGGCGTCAACGAGACGATTCTCGACGCGGCGATGCCGTCCAGCGATCCGTGGTCGAGGTCGCCCGTGCGGCAGCGGACGAAGACCGTCGCCCCGTCCATCGCAAGTGCGTCCTCGAGCGAGGCCGTCGAGGACTCGAGCCCGCGAGCCGCGAGGCGAGACTCGACCTCGGGTTCCGGCTGCGGGCTGGCGATGACGATCGGTCCATCGGGAGACCCGAGCGCGCCGACCGCGGAAGCAGCAGTCGCCTCACTCACCGTCACCGGCGGTGTGGTCAACAGCGGATCGATGAGGGAAGCGTCGAGGCCCATGCCGTGCGTCGCGCGGAAACCGGTGGTGGTCGACCACTCGACGGAGGCCGCCACGAACTGCTCCACGACCCGGTCGCGATCGTCAGCCATTGGATCGCCATTGAGGCAGACCGCCGCTCCCGTTCCGTCGATCGCCCGAACCGCCAGCGCATACGTGACGTGACGCGCCAGATCCGTCGTCGTGCGCTCGAGCACCTTCTTGGCCGCACGGACCGGCCCGACCGCCACAGCCGAGCCCGGGACGTCCACGAGTCCGTAGGCATCCATGTCCGGGAAACGATCGACCGTCATCGCCCCATCATTGCGCACCTCGGCCATGGCTAGCATCGCCGGATGGACGTCATTGATCTGCTCATGGCTCATCGTTCGATTCGCAAGTTCAGCGACGAGCCGATCGACGACGGGACGATCGAGCGGATCATCGCCGCAGGGTTTGCAGCGGCGACCTCGTCCAATCTTCAGGGCACGACCGTGATCCGGGTTCGAGATGCCGAGACTCGGCGGCGAATCGCCGAGCTCGCCGGCGGCCAAACCTACGTCGAGACAGCCGGGGCATTCTTCGTCTGGTGCGCCGATCTGCATCGCTCGGCAATGGCCTGCGAGATTGGCGGCGGCGCCTTCGAGCCGGGCGTGACCGAGCACTTCGTGATCGCCACGGTCGACTGTGCGCTCGCCGCGCAGAACGCCGTCGTCGCCGCCGAATCGCTCGGACTCGGAATCTGTTACATCGGGGGGATCCGCAATGACCCTGCACAGATGACCGAACTGCTCGAGCTCCCCGAGCAGGTGATGCCGCTCTTCGGGCTCTGCATCGGTCACCCGGCACAGGACCCGCAGCGAAAGCCACGCCTGCCGCTCACAATCACCCTCAAAGAAGAGCGCTACGACGACTCCGGCGATCGTGTCGGGATCGGCGAGTACGACGAGACGATGCGCGCGTACTACCGAGAACGGACTGGCGGAAAGGTCGATCGAGCCTGGAGCACCGACATGTCAGCACTGCTCGGCAAGGAAAGCCGCCCACACATGCGCGGCTATCTCGATTCTCAGGGGTTCCGCTTTCGATGACCGACGAACGAGCCTGGATCCGCGTGATCGCGGAGGAGAACTGGCCGACCACCGATGGTCTCGCCGAGCGATTCGAGGACGTCATCGACCGGGACCACGGGCGGATCGACAACATCATGGCGGTGCACTCGCTGAACCCGACCGGCCTGGGTGCACACGACGCCCTCTATCGATCGGCGATGACCGGTACGGCGTCGCTCCGCAAGGTTGAACGCGAACTCCTCGCGTTCGTCGTCTCCCTGGAGAACCACTGCCACTATTGAGTCGTGCATCACGGGCGCGGTCTGCGCCGGCTCCTCAAGGACGATGCGCTCTTCGCGGCGATCCGGGACGACTGGCGCAGCGCACCCGTCGACGCCAAGCGACAGGCGATGCTCGGCTGGGCGGTCAAGCTCACTCACACGCCAGGCGAGATGACCGAAACCGACCTCGTGAGCCTGCGGTCGGCAGGCTTCAGTGACCGCGACATTCTCGACATTGCCGAGGTGGTGGGCTACTACGCCTACGTGAACCGCCTGGCCGACGGACTCGGCGTACGAACCGAGGAGTGGATCCCCGATGACGAGTGACTGGTCCGATTCGGTGGTGGCGGTCACCGGTGCAGCATCGGGCATGGGCCGTGCCACCGCGCTCGAATTCCTCCGGCTCGGCGCCACGGTCGCCGCGGTCGACCGCGACGCCTCCGGCTTGGACGGACTGCAACACGACGCCGCCACCATTGGCGCCCAACGACTCTCGGTGCACGTCGGCGACGTCGCCGACGCCGAGTTCTGTCGGTCTGCGATCGATGGCGTCGCTGCGGAGCAGGGGCGGCTCGACGTGCTCGTCAATGCAGCCGGGACGATTCACCGCGCCGACGCACTCGGCACCGAAGACGACGATTGGCGACGCGTCCTGTCGGTGAACGTCGACGGGGTCTTCTTTCTGAGTCGGGCCGCAATCCCTCATCTGCGACATACGGGCGGCTGCATCGTGAACTTCGGGTCGATCTGGGGTGGGGTCGCGGCGGCTGGGGTCACCGCGTACTGCGTGTCGAAAGGTGCCGTCCACCAATTGACGAAGGCCATGGCGCTCGACCACATCGAAGACGGGATCCGGATCAACGCGGTTGCTCCGGGTGAGGTCAACACGCCGATGCTCGCGAGCCAACGCGAGTCGGTACCGACCGCCGCCGACCTCCAAGCTCTCGCCGATGCGACGATCCCGATGAAGCGACTGGCCGAACCGATCGAAGTCGCAAGGGTCGTGGTGTTTCTCGCCTCCGACGCCGCCAGCTACATGACCGGCGAGATCGTGCACGTCGACGGTGGGTACACCGCCCGATGAGCGATGATGCCGGTCCGAGCCCGGAAGCACTCGCCGAGCTGACCGATGGGTCCCCCGATGATGAGCGGTACTCCCCAGAGCAGCTGATCGAACGTCGCCAAGCGACCAACAGGGCTTGGGTCGCCGAGGCGAGCGCCGCAATCGATCGCCACCAGCTGGAGCTCACCGACGACGTGGTCGGCGGTGTCCCGTGCCTTCGGGTCCGCTCGCAGTTGGCACAGGCGACCGCTGACCGTCTGATGTGGTTCTTCGGTGGCGGCTTCGTCTGGGGCGAGCCGCGAAGCGAGCTGCAGATCGTCGGTCCGATCGCCGAACGAACCGGCGCAGAAGTCGTTCTTCCGTCCTACCGCCTCGCCCCCGAAGACCCCTGGCCCGCAGCCACGATCGACGCCTGGTCGGCATGGGAAGGCCTCGCCGACGACGGGCGTCACGGCCGCCTGTGGCTTGGCGGTGAGTCCGCCGGAGGGAACTTGGCGCTCGGCGTCGCCCAACGGGCACGCCGCGAGGGGCGGCGGCCTGATCGGCTGGCGCTCCTGTCACCCGCCGTCGACCTTCGAACGTCGCGGAGTGGGTTCGGGCCCAGTTTGCGCACCGACCCGACGCTCTCCTATTCGAGATTTCTCGACATCGACGCTGCGTACGTCGCTGGAAGCGATGCAACCGATCCGACCGTGTCGCCTCTGCTCGGAGACATGGACGCCCTCCCGCCCACGATCATCACGACCGGCTCCAACGACCTTCTCCTCGGCGGGTGCCTCCGTCTCGCCCGAAAGCTGCGCCAGGCCGACGTACGAGTCGAATGCATGGTCTGGGATCGACTCTGGCACGTGTTCGAGTTCGACTCGCACCTGCCCGAAGCGGTGGAGTCGCTTCGCGAAGTCGCCGACTTTCTCCGCGAGACGTAGTGTTCGCGACACCGGTGCTCGTTGGCCGGCGTGAGGAGCAAACTTTCATGAAGATCGAGAACAGCTTCACCGTGGATGCACCCATCGACGAGGCGTGGCACCTGCTCACCGACATCCCGGAGATCGCTCCATGTCTTCCCGGTGCCAAGCTGACCGACGAGACCGACGGTGTGTACTCGGGTGGCGTGAAGGTGAAGGTTGGGCCGGTCACGGCCGAGTACAAGGGCTCGGCGGAGTTCGTGGAGAAGGACGAAGACGCCCGTCGAGCGGTCATCACCGGAAAGGGTCGTGACACCCGAGGTGCCGGCAATGCTCAGGCGTTGATCACCGCACAGATGGAAGCCGTGGGCGACCAGACCCGGGTCGACATCATCACGGACCTCAAGGTGTCCGGAAAGGTTGCCCAGTTCGGGCGAGGCGTGATGCAGGACGTCTCCGAGAAGCTGCTCGGACAATTTGCCGAGTGTCTCGAAAACAAGATCGCCGAACCCGCGGCCGTCGAGGCCATCGCCGAGGCGAGCGCTGAAGCCGCAACTCCGGAGCACGAGGAGATTGCGGTGCCGGCGGCGGAGTCTGAGGTTGCCGATGACGGGCCGACACCCGCCGTCGACGCTGCTGCATCAACCGATGACGACGATGCGCTCGACCTGCTCGACGTGGCAGGTGACGCGGTCTTCAAAAGATTCCTCCCGATCGTCGTGGCGCTGGTGGTCGTGCTCGTGGTCGTCATCGTGCTGGTCGCCACGGCCTAGCGATCAACCGGTGGTTCTGCTCCGTTCCCGTGGACGACCGCGCCGTCTCCGTCGAGCAGCCACAGCTCGAAACCCTCCTCATTGAGGACGGCGACGCCCGCGAGTGAGGGCACGAACTCGAGTTTGATCGGGAGGCCGAACTGCGCGTCGAAGAGTTGGGCGACCTGGTCAGGTCCGAGTCCGGCCCCGATCGCCTGTTCAAGCGCTGTGGCGAAATCCTCGGTCGCGAGCGGAGTGTCCCCGGGGATGAGCTGGTCGATCCAGCCTGTGAACGGATCGCTCTCCCGCAAGAGCGAAAGTGCTTCGTCGAGGTCGCCGACGGTCACGAGAACCCCCTCCTGGGGGTCGATGGACTGGGTCCGAAGCTCATGATTCAAAAGCGGGTTCTCTCCTGGGAGGCCATTGGAGAGCCGCCAACCCGTCGTGTCGATCGTGCGAGACGACCAGTTGAAGATCACCACCGCGTCTGCCCCGTCTCCACCGGGCGCAGACCAGCCATAGACGACGACATCGCCGAACGCCTCGCTTTCCTGCAGGGTCGGGCGAGCTTCGAAAACGGTGGTGGTGGTGGTCGTGCTCGTTGTGGTGGTCGTCGTCGACGTCGGCCGGGTCGTCGTGCTCGTCGTTGATGTCTCGGGGATCGAGCTGGCGGGTGATTCCGGCTCGTCCTGTCCGAGCTCGGAGGATTCGGCGGCGGAGGTTTGGTCATCCTCGTAGGCAATGATGGCGGGTGGATCCGTTGGGCCGGGGTCGACGTCAACGGCGCCGGTGGCGATGATGACGGTCGCGGCGGCGGCTTGGGGCACCGCGGCGAGCGCTGTCGAACCGAGCGAGGAGACGACCGACGGGAGTCCGCCTCCCGCCGCCCCAGCTGCCGGGCTCGACCCGGCGGCAACGGTTCCGATACCCGAGGTCGAGCCACCGAACGCCGTCCAGTCGACGCCGGCCAACTGCCCAAGCCAGGCAAGCGGGCTCGCCTTCAACCCGAGTCGTCGCACCCCGACGTTCAGAAATGCCTTGACGACCACCGGATCGAACTGAGATCCGGCGCACCGCAGGATCTCGGCTCGGGCGTCCTCTGGCGCGAGGGGTTCCTTGTAGGTCCGCTTGCTCGTCATGACGTCGAAGGCGTCGGCAACGGCCACGATTCGGCCGGCGAGCGAGATCGATCGGCCCTCCGACGATGTCGGATAGCCCGTTCCATCGAATCGGCAGTGGTGTTCGTCTGCGGCGCCGAGCCATTCGCCCAACCACGGCTCCAGCGGTGCAAGGTACGCACGCGCCGCCGCCGGGTGGGCCTGGATGATCTGCCACTCCGCCGTCGTCGGACGGGTCGGCTTCTGCAGGATCTCCGCTGGTACATCGAGCTTTCCGACGTCGTGGAGCAACGCCGACCAGTGGAGCTTCCGGCGATCGAGGTCCGAAAGTTCGAGTTCTTCTGCGATGAGATCCGCATAGGCCCGAACCCGTTCGGAATGGCCTCTGGTCAAGCGGTCGTGTTGGCCGATGGCGTCGGCGAGCGCAAGGAGGTATTGCGAGTAGGTCGTCTCGTCTGTGAACCTGCCATTCGCCAGGTGATCGTCTCGCAGCTTTGCCAGCTGGGTGACGGTGCCGGATCGCAGCGCGTGCCCGAACCGGGAGGGGGCCTCGTCGGGAAAGGTCACCGACAACATCATCAGTGCAGCCACCGGTGTGAACTGGCGGAGCAGCCGTTCGACGGTGACGAGTACGGCGATCGACGTTCCGGCCACGAGCAGCCACCAGACGATCGGCGAGATACCGAGGCGCGCTGCCGGCAGCAGCCGAGAGATCGTCATGGTGTAGACGACCGTCATGAGGACTGGACCGGCGAGAATGGCGATCTTGAGCAGTCTTCCGGCGACGGGGCGCCGTTTCCAGGCGGATCCCGCGCCGGTTTCTGCTGTTTGTGTCGGGCCGGACATGTCGGGGTTGTCGACGGGTCGAGGAGCGGACATGAGCTGCGAATGACCGGTCAGTGCCGTACGGCCTAGGGTGCCGAAATGACGATCTCCGAAGTGTTTCGTCCGTGATCCCGCCGCTCGACGGGCTCCAGGTGATCGAAGGGTCCGCCTTCGTGGCTGCGCCGAGTGGCGGTATGACGCTCGCCCAGCTGGGTGCCGACGTGATCCGCTTCGATCAGATCGGCGGCGGGCTCGACCATGGCCGGTGGCCGCTCACCGAGGACGGTGCCTCGCTGTACTGGGCGGGCCTGAACAAGAACAAACGATCCTTGGCGATCGATCTGCGGGATGCGGAGATCCAGGAGCTGTTGTCCGCATTGATCGCGAAGGCGGGAACGTTCCTCACCAACTTTCCGGCTCGAGGCTGGATGTCGTGGGAGTCGCTGGTCGCCCAGCGGCCGGACCTCGTCATGTTGGCAATCACCGGAAACCGGGACGGAACGACCGCGCTGGACTACACCGTCAATGCGGCCATCGGATACCCGGCGGTGACCGGACCGGTCGATCACCCCGACCCCGTGAACCACGTCTTTGCCGCGTGGGACGTCATTTGTGGGCAGACCGCGGCGCTCGGGATCCTGGCCGCCGATCGGCATCGCCTTCGGACCGGCCACGGGGCCAACATGACCCTGGCGTTGTTCGACGTCGCACTCGCAGCCGTCGCAGCGCTGGGCCACGTCGCAGAGGCACAGAAACTCGGTACCGAGCGCGAACGGTACGGAAACGACCTGTACGGCGCCTTTGGTGCCATGTTCGGTACCAGCGACGGGCATCACGTCTACGCCGTTGCGATCAGCGGCCGCCAGTGGCGGTCGCTCGTCGACGCGTGTGATGCGTCGACGGCAATCGAGGCACTCGCCAAGCGAACCGGACTCGACTTTGCGGTCGAAGGGGATCGCTTCGCTGCCCGAAGCGAGATCGCGGAGGTGCTCGGATCGTGGATCGCCGCCCGGTCGCTGTCGACGGTGCGTGAGCGTTTCGACCAGCTCGGCGTGTGTTGGGGCCCATACCAGAGCTTTTCCGAGCTCGTCGAGAACGACCCTCGATGCTCGCTCGACAACGCGATGTTCCGCGCCGTCGACCAACCCGGAATCGGTGAGTATCTGACTCCCGGCTCGCCGATCGCCTTCGACGGAGCGCTCTGCGTCGAGCCGTCGCCAGCCCCCCGACTCGGTCAACACTCCGAGGAGATCCTCGGCGAACTCGGCCTGTCGACGGTCGAGATCGGTCGGCTCGTCGACGGCGGGTCGGTCGCCGTCGGGTGACCCACCCATGGCCAAGGCCGTGGGCGCGTGGCACGCTGGAGTATGGCGAATCCACTCACGTCCAACCCGTTGACCTCGATCAAGGGCATCGGCCCAGCGCTCGCCGAGCGCATGGCCGCGGCCGGATTCGACACGGTGCCGAAGGTCGCCGACGCAGCGACCGACGCCCTTGCGCAGGTGCAAGGGCTCAGCGAAGCCACCGCGTCGAAGGTGATCACTGCAGCGCAGTCCGCCGTGCCCGATGGGCTCGCGATGATGGCCGGATCCTCGGGTGGGTCCGCCGCCTCGCCGGCGCCCGATGACCGGCTCTCCCGTCTCGAGGCACGGGTCGCCGAGCTCGAGTCTGCGGTCGTCAAGGCGCGCAAGGAAGCGAAGAAGGCCGCCGGTCGCGCCAAGGCCGCCGAGAAGGCGGCGGCCCGCGGCACGAAGTCGAAGAAGAAGAAAAATAGGAAAAAGAAGAAGTAGCTCGTCGGGGGTTCGGGTCAGGTGCAGAAGTGCACCTGATCGAAGCCCGCCCGATAGGTAGTGACGGCTTCGGCGACCGCTTCCGGATCAGTTCCGAGGCCCGCGGCAACGAACTCGGCGACCTGTGGCATGTCCGCCGGGGTCAGACCCCACCTCGCGAGTTCGGGGGTGCCGAGGCGTAGGCCGTCTCCGTCGGGGAGTCCGATGCCGCACGCCAGCAGGTTTGCGCGTCGAAGATGGACCGCTGCCGCTTGGCCGGGCCCGTCGGGCCCCTCAAAGCCGGCACGGGTGGCGTCGACGATCAGCTGATGCGACTCGGTGACCACGCCACCCTCGGTTGTGTAGAGCGGCACGTCGAGCGAGGCCAATGCTGTGGCGAGCACGTCGGCCGATTCGACCATTGATCCGGCGTAGGCGTGACCGTGTTCGAGCCAGTCGAGCAGGGTGATCGCGAGTGCCGTCGAGCGTCCAGCGTCGAAGTTCGCCGTGAGTCCCGGAAAGGCGATGGCGTCGAGTCGCGCGGCGACAGACTCGTCGTTCGTGACAATGAGGCCACCGGCTGGGCCACCGAGCGATTTGTAAGTGCTCATCGTCATGAGGTGGGCGCCCTGGTTGAGCGGGTTTGGCCATGCGCCTCCCGCAATCGGACCGCACAGGTGGGCGGCGTCGAAGATGAGCGTCGCACCGCACGAGTCGGCGATTTGGCGGAGCGCGACGACGGGATGGTGACGCAGATTGCAGCTTGCCCCGACCGTGATGGCCTGGGGTTGGGTCTGCTCGGCGAGCTCGGCCATTGCCTCGACGTCGATCGTGTACCGGGTCGGGTCGATCGGGGCCTCGACGATCTCGAGGCCGTACAAGCCGGCTGCGCCGGCCCGGTGATGGGTGACGTGGCCGCCGATGGCGGGCGGCGGAACAATGATCGTGTCGCCGGGACGGCAGGACGCCATGAAAGCCATGAGGTTGGCCATCGCTCCCGAGCTCACTCGGAACTCTGCGTGGGCCGCGCCGAAGACCGAACACGCAAGGTCACCGGTCATGACCTCGAGCTCCTCGATCGCCTCGAGCCCCATCTCGTACTTGTGCCCCGGGTGCCCAAGCGAGGGGCGTGATCCGAGCCCGGCAGCGAGCGCCGCTTCGGCCCTCGGGTTCATGACGTTGGTCGCCGGATTGAGGTTCAGGCACTCGCGTTCGTGGATCTGGCGATTCCGAGTGATCAGCTCGTCGATTCGCGCCCGTGTCGCTGCCGTCGAGGCGCCGTGTTGGGATCGGCGTATGGCGGCGACTCGCTCGTTGGCGGCCTCGGACATCCACGCTCGGCTCGATGCTTCGGTCATCGCTGCGGGAGCTTACGCCGTATGCCTGACCCGACTTGCTACCCGCTGGTAAGTAGTGGACCATGAGAGCCGCTCGCAGATGTGAGCTGCGTCACACCAGGGGGAGACTTCCGTGACACTTTCGAGGCGTGCCCGCCGTTTGTTGGCCATCTTCTTTGCCTTCGCGCTCGTGGCATCGGCGTGCGGAGGCGAAGGTGACGGAGATTCGACAGCCTCCGATTCGTCGTCGAGCGACACTGGTGACAGCGGTGGTTCCGATGATGTCGAGGCAACCGACACCGGCGCTGACGCGAGCGCCGACGGTTCGGACCTCCAGACCGACGAGGCCGAAGAGGGCGGCGACTCGTCTGGTCCCGTCAGCGGCGGCATCCTCCGCTACGGATTCGAGTCCGACCCGGCCGACCTCAACCCGGCGGCCTCACCGTTCGCCCCCGGCGCCGACCTGATGGGCGCCGCGATCTTCGACACGATCACCATCTGGGACGAGAACGAGCAGTGGGTCAACAACATGTCGGAGAGCTTCACGCCCAACGACGACTTCTCGAGCTGGGACCTCACGCTCCACGCAGGCATCAACTTCCACGACGGCACCCCGCTCAACGCCGACGCAGTGATCCGCAACCTGCAGGAGCAGCAGAAGTCTCCGCTGCTTGGATTGTTCTACGGTCCGCTCTTCAACCCGGAGACGCCCTTCGAGAAGGTCGATGACCTGACGGTCCGGATCAACGCCAACGGGTCGAATTCGCTCATCCCGGCCTACTTCGCCTCGCAGCTCGGCATGATGGCGTCGCCCGCATGGTTCGACGCGATCTCCGCAGATCCGAGCCTCCAGCAGATGCCAATCGGCGCCGGCCCGTTCAAGGTCGAGAGCCGGACACAGGACCAGGTGACGAGCGTGGTCCGCAACGACGACTGGTGGCGCACCGATCAGGAGATCTACCTCGACGGTGTCGACTTTTTCCCGATGCAGCAGCCATCGACCCGAACCGACGGTCTGCTCACCGGCGACCTCGATGTCGTGCACGTGACCGACGTGCAGAGCATCGAGACCTTCCGCAACGAAGACTCGATCGGTCGGGTGGAGCGAGCCGACGAAGACTTCTTCCTCATCTTCAACGCCGGCAAGGCTCCCTTCGACGACCTCCGAGTCCGTCAGGCCGCCACGGCGGCGTTCCCCCGTGCGATCTACACCGACTTCATCCAGCAGGGCATCGGGGTGCCGTCGGATTCACTGTTCCCGCCGAGCTCGGAATGGCACGACGCATCGATCACCCAGACGACCGATGATCCGGCGACCGCCGAGGCGCTCATCGCCGAATACTGCGCCGAGGTGCCCGCCAGCTGCACCGACGGCAAGGTGAACATCGAGTACCAGAACAACGGCCCAGACCTCGTCCTCGACGAAATCCACGGCGTCATCTCGGATGGCTGGGCGCAGTACTTCAACGTCACGCACCAGGTCATCCCGCAGGACGAGCACATCAACGAGGTGCTCTTCGGCCTGTACGACGTGGCGACGTGGCGCTACCACGGCTTCCTCGATCCCGGGCTCGAGGAGTTCTTCTTCAGCTGCTCGACGATCAGCGCGATTTCGCTGAACTTCGCTCGCAACTGCAGCCCCGAGCGTGACGCCCTGCTCGAGCAGCAGCGGGTCACCGACGACCCGGCAGAACGTCAGGTGATCTGGCAAGAGATTCAGCAGGACCTGAACGATTCTCGCCAGTACCTCGTGATCTCGCCCACGATCTGGACGACGGGTGCCAACGACAACGTCAACGGTCTCTGCGATGCCCAGACGATCAACGGTGACACGATCATCTGCGGTCTGCGCGGCGTCAACCACGTCCACTCGACCTGGCTGGGCTGAACAGCGACGACGCTCAGCTGACAACAGACGACCGCCGAGGGGGACCGGTTGTACATTCTCAAGCGACTTGCACAGATGGCGCTGGTGGTGCTCGCCGTGACGTTTCTCGCTTTCGCAGCGATGAACCTGCTCGGCGACCCACTGACGAACATCCTCGGTCCGATTGCGACGGCGGACCCGGCCGATCTGACCGAGGATCAGCGTGCGGATCTGATCGAAGCGCGCGAGACGTACTACCTCGATGATCCGTTCCTCGTTCGCTACGGACGCTGGCTCGGCGACATGGTCACCGGCGACTTCGGTCGGAGCTTCAAGAACGACATCAAGGTGAGCACCGAACTCGCCAATCGCCTACCCGTCACGGTGTTCTTGATGGTGTACGCCCAGATCATCGCAGTGGTGATCTCGATTCCCTGGGCGGTGTTCGCGGCGTCGCGGGCGTACCGATTCGTCGACAAGTCGTCGACGGTCGTCTCGTTCGGGATGCTCGGCATTCCGGTTTTCGCGCTCGTCGTGCTGTTGTTCTGGCTGTTCGTGGTGCGCTTCCAGATCTTCCCGCTGCGTTTCGACGACACGGACCTTGGCTCTCGGCTGTGGTCGCTGTTCATCCCGGCGGTGTCGCTCGCGATCCCGCTGATCGCGACCTACCAGCGACTGTTGCGGACCGACCTCATCTCGACGCTGCAGGAAGACTTCATCGCCGTTGCTCGGGCCAAGGGCATGAGCGATCGCCATGTGCTCTTTCGCCATGCCCTGCGACCCTCGCTCTTCTCGATGCTCACCGTCTTCGGCATCAACACCGGGGCGCTGATCGGCGGGTCGATCGTCGTCGAGCAGTACTTCCAGATCCCGGGTATCGGGCGGGCGGTCATCGAGGCGATCATCCGAGATGACTTCCCCGTCGTGCTCGCGATCGTCGTGATCGTGTCGGTGATCTTCGTCGTGATCAACGTGCTGGTCGACATCCTCTACACGTACCTCGACCCGAGAGTGAAGCTCGATGGCTGAACAGATGCAGGCCGGCGCCAACATCGGCGCCGTCACCACCGATCTCGGATCCAATGCGCTGTCGCCTCCCGACGAGTCGCCGATCCCCGAGGCGAAGTCGGTTGCCCGGCGACTCGGACTCGGGTTCTGGCTGAGCGTCGGGTGGCTGGCACTCGTCGTTCTGCTCGCCCTGCTTGCACCGTTGTTCACGCTGGAACGTGGTGAGGCCCGAGCGAACCCCGACCGGAGCGTGTTCACTCTCGCCCATCCCGAGGACACCGCAGTCGCGGGTCGTCTCGACAGCCCCGAACCTGGCCTCTGGTTCGGTTCGGACAACACGGGCCGAGACGTGCTGAGCCTGACGATCTGGGGCTCGCGAATCTCGTTGCTCGTCGGCTTCGTCGCCATCGTCATCGGGTTTGTTGTGGGCGGGACGCTGGGCATCATCGCGGGCTACTTCAGGGGGTGGTTCGACACCGTGGTGTCCTTCTTGTTCACCATCCTCTTGTCGTTCCCGGCGCTGATTCTGGCGATCCTGATCACGACGTTGCTGGGAAGAACGTTCCTGTGGATCTCCGTGTCCTTGGGCATCTTGGCGATCGCTCCGGTGGGGCGACTCGCCCGGGCACAGACGCTCGTGTTTGCCGAACGGGACTTCGTGATGGCCGCCCGCATCCTTGGCGCCAAGGACTCGCGCATCGTGCTGCGCGAGCTGCTCCCCAACGTCGTGATCCCGATGTCGGCGCTCGCGCTGCTCGGCATGGGTATCGCCATCGTCGCCGAAGGCACCTTGGCGTTCCTGGGTATCTCGACCGCCGACGGGCTGAGTTGGGGCAAACAGATCTTCGAGAGCGGATCGAGACGAGAACACCTTGAAGCCGGGCCCCACGCGGCACTGTTCCCGATCGGGGTCACCTTCCTCACGGTGCTCGCACTCAACTTTGCTGGTGACCGGCTCCGTGAGGTCTTCGACGCCAAGGAGCTGGCGTTCTGATGGCCCCGCTCCTCGAACTCGACGACGTCTCGGTCACGTTCAACACCCCCAAGGGCCCCGTCTACGCGGTCAACAACGTCAACCTTTCGGTCGAACGTGGTCAGGCTCTCGGCATCGTGGGGGAGAGCGGCTCCGGCAAGTCCGTCACGATGAAGACCGTGATGGGGCTCCTGCCCCGCACCGCGACCATCGGCGGATCGGTCACCTATGACGGGCTCGACGTCTTCGATCTTCCGAGCGATCGGCGCAAGCATTTCTACGGCGTCGACGTGGCGATGATCTTCCAGAACCCAATGACGTCGCTCAACCCCGTCAAGCGAATCTCGGCTCAGCTCACCGAGGGCATGAAGTACCACGACGGGCTGTCCTCGTCTGCCGCCGACGACAAAGCGCTCGAGCTGCTCGAACTGGTCCGGATCCCAGACCCGAAGAAGCGGATGAAGCAGTACCCGCACGAGCTCTCGGGCGGCATGCGCCAACGTGTCGTCATCGCCATGGCGTTGGCGAACGATCCGTCGCTGCTGATCGCCGACGAGCCGACCACCGCCCTCGACGTGACGGTGCAGCGCGACATTCTCGACCTACTCGATCAGCTGAAGGCTGAGCGGGACATGGCGATGATCCTGATCACCCACGACTTGGGCGTGGTCAAGGATCGCACCGATGAGATTGCCGTCATGTATGGCGGCCGGCTGATGGAGGCCGCGACGACGGGCGAGGTGTTTGCGGACACGGCGCATCCGTACACCGAGGCGTTGCAACGGTCGATCCCCGACATGACGATGGAGCGTGGGACGCGCCTGACCCCGATCGAAGGGAGCCCGCCGGATCTGTCGATCAAGCCGACCGGCTGCCCGTTTGCTCCCCGATGCGGCTATGCAACACCCGAGTGTTCGACGGCGATCCCGGACCGGATGCCCGTCCCCGGATCGACGACGCACGTGTTTGCCTGCCACCACCCTCGTGGTTCGGCCGGCGCTGTTCAGGAGGTGAACGCCTGATGGTCGGTGTCGGTACCGCACCCCTGCGGGGTGACGATCTGTTGATCCGTGTCGAGAACATGGTCGTCGAGTTCAACACGAGCGGCGGAACGGTCCAGGCCGTCAGCGACGTGTCATTCGATGTCGCCGAGGGGGAGACGCTGGGCATCGTTGGCGAATCCGGATGTGGCAAGTCGACGACGGCCAAGGCGATGATTCAGCTGCCGCCGCCGAAGTCGGGTTCGGTGATGTACGCCGATCGGGATCTCACCGAGATCAGCAAGGAAGAACTCCGGCGTTCTCGTGCCGACCTGCAGATGATCTTTCAGGATCCGATCTCGTCGCTCAATCCCCGGCGCACCGTGTGGGACATCATCCGTGAGGGCGTCGACATCTGGGGAACCGCAGGCGTGTGGAGCGACGCTCGACTCGTCGAACTCATGGAGCAGGTCGGCATCGACCCGCAGTATCGCGATCGCAAGGCGTACCAATTCTCCGGCGGCCAGTGCCAGCGCATTTCGATCGCTCGGGCCTTGGCGCTCGACCCCAAGGTGCTGATCTCCGACGAGCCGGTCTCGGCGCTCGACGTCTCGGTCCAGGCGCAGATCCTCAACCTGCTCGACGACCTGAAGACCCAGCACGCCCTCACGATGCTGTTCATCAGCCACGACCTCGCCGTCGTGCGCAACGTGTCGGACCGGGTGATGGTGATGTATCTGGGGCGGGTCGCCGAGGTGGGCGACGCCGATGCCTTGTTCGCCAACCCGGCACACCCCTACACCCAGGCGCTGCTTGCGGCGGTGCCGGGTTCGGGGGTGAACGCGAGCGCACGTCTCGAAGGCGAACTGCCGTCGCCGCTCGACCCGCCCGAAGGCTGTCGCTTCCACACTCGGTGTCCCCACGTGACCGAGGTGTGCAAGACCACCGTGCCGGAGTTCACCCAGCACGGCCCCGACCACTGGGTGGCCTGCCATCACCCCCAATCCACGCCAGTCGAGATTCGCTGAGCTTCCCGGGGCTTCGCCCCTCCACGGCTCGGATCCGTCATCGAACCCTCTGGGTTCTCTTCCTCGACCTCGCTCGTGCTGAGCTTCCCGGGGCTTCGCCCCTCCACGGCTCGGATCCGTCATCGAACCCTCTGGGTTCAGACACCGTCGTCACGGCGGGGGGCGAGCATCTCCTTCGTCAGGCCGAGGGCGACGGTCGACTCCGGGAGGTCGCCCGTCTCGAGCAGTGACCTGGTGATCTCTCCCGCGATCGGGCTGGTCACGATGCCGCAACCGCCCTGGCCGACGAGCCAGAAGAAGCCGTCGACACGATCATCCCAGCCAAACACCGGGTTGCGGTCGGGGGCGAAGGTGCGCAGCCCCGCCCAGGTGGTGCGAACGGACCGTATGTCGAGCGTGGTGAGCGCGTTGAGGTTGTCGATCGCTCGGGCGACGTCGATTTCCTCGGCACGGGCGTCGCAGGGGTCGGAGTTGGTCTCGTCGGACAACGAGCACAGGAGCTGGCCACCGGACTCAGCCTTGGCGTAGCACTGGAGCTCGGGGATCCCCGAGTAGATGAACGGCATGCCGTCGATGTCGGCGTTGGTGGGGGCGTGGAACGCCGTGCGCCGCTTCGGCTGTAGGCCCACGGGCTCGACGCCGGCCATCGCCGCGACCTGATCGCCCCAGGCGCCTGCAGCGTTCACGACAACGCCGGCGGTCCACTCGCCCGCCTCAGAGCCGACATGCCAGCGGTCGGCGTGGCGAGTCAGCGTCTGAACACGCGCAGAACGGACGATTGCGGCGCCGTGCCGGCGCGCCCGGCGGACGAAGAGTTGATGGAGGCCCATCACGTCGATGGTGCCTGCGGCGGGTTCGTACATTCCGGCGGCGACGGTGCCGCGTCGCAGTACGGGGCACAGGTCGAACAGCTCGTCGCCCTCGACGAAGCGCAGCGTCGGCGTGATCCGACCAGCCTCGGCGGCCTCGTCGCGGAGCGCATCGGCCATCGACTCGTCGCCGATCGACAGCACGGGCATCGGCTCGACGATCGGGTGATCCGCGCCGGGAGGATCCTCGAAGAAGGGTCGCGAGGCGGTGCTCAGACGGTGAAAGATCGGCCCGCCTTCGTTCTCGATGTAGACGGCTGCCGAACGCGACGTCGTGTGGTGGGCGAGCTCCTGCTCTTGTTCGAGGAGGGCGACCTCGTGGGTTTCGGCAAGTGACGCAGCGGCGGTCGCCCCGGCGATCCCGCCTCCAATCACCACGACATCGACGTGTTTCGGCGTCATGTCCGGAACGTAGCAAAGCCCGCCGCGACTGCACCGGCTCGGAAATGACTGCTACCTTGATCGGCTGACCAACGGGGTGGCCCCTTCGGAGCCGCCGCGGAATCAAATCCCTTGGAGGGGCCAACGTGAAGAAACTCTTCATGATCCTTGGCATGTTCCTGTCGCTCTCGATGGTGGCAGCAGCATGTGGATCAACCATTGATGAGGTGGCGAGCGACGCCGCGGACGCAGCGGGAGACGCTGCTGATGCTGTCGAAGACGCCGCTGAGGACACCGCCGACGCTGTCGAAGACGCGGTGACCGACGACGAAGACGCCATGGAAGAAGAAGACGCCATGGAAGAGGAAGACGCCATGGAGGAAGAGGCCATGGCCGATCACCTCGGTGACGGCTCCCTCGGCCAGGTTGTCGTCGAAGCAGGCGCAGAAGTCCAGATCCGTTCGCTCAACGCGATCACCGGCGACGTGGCCTTCCTCGGCCTCCCGAACCAGCGTGGCGTCGAGCAGGCTGTTGCCGACTACGGCGACATCAAGGGCTTCGGCGTGACGTCGGGCCAGGGTCTCGACGATCTCTGCTCGGCCGACGGTGGCCAGGCTGCCGCTCAGCAGATCGTTGCCGACGAGCAGATCGTCGGTGTGATCGGTACCTCGTGCTCCGGTGCTGCGACCGCAGCTGCGCCGCTCATCAGCGCTGCCGGCATGGTCATGATCTCCGGCTCGAACACCTCGCCGGCCCTCACCTCGGACCAGCAGGGCAACGCGGGTCCCGACTACCACGTCGGTTACTACCGCACCGCGCACAACGACCTGTTCCAGGGTGCCGCCATGGCCGAGTTCGTCTACAACGAGCTGGGCCTGACCTCGGCTGCCGCCATCCACGACGGCGACCCCTACACCAACGGTCTGGCTGACGCCTTCGCCAACGCCTTCGAGGCGCTCGGCGGAACCGTCACCACCGTCGTCGGTGTCGCCAAGGAAGACACCGACATGGTGCCGGTCCTCACCGAGGTTGCTGCAGGTTCGCCTGAGGCGCTGTTCTTCCCGATCTTCCAGCCGGCTGGCGACTTCGTTGCCGACCAGGCTCCCGGCGTCGCCGGTCTCGAGGACACCATCCTGCTTGCCGCAGACGGCCTCCTCACCGACGGCTTCATGGAGCTCGCGCAGTCCGAGGGCATGCACTTCTCGGGTCCCGACGTCCGCTTCGGTGCGAACACCAACGAGAGCACCGGCGTTTCGGCTGACGAGTTCCTCGCCACCTACGAGGCCAACAACGGTGAAGCACCGTCGGCCGCCTTCTGGGGCCACAGCTACGACGCCACGGCGATGCTGCTCGACGCCATCGACGCTGCGTCGTTCGTGGACGGCGACGGCCACCTGGTCATCGACCGCCAGGGCGTCCGCGATCACCTGAACTCGATTCAGGGTTACGCCGGCATCATCGGCACGATCAACTGCGACGCCTTTGGCGATTGCGGTTCGCAGAAGATCACGGTCATCAAGCACGACAGTGCAGCCGACATCGAGGCATCGAAGGCCAACGTGGTCTTCGAGTACGCCCCGAGCTGAACCTCGTGATCCGACGGGCATACGCCCGCCGATGATCAATTGTTGAGGCGGTGGCCTCACTCCGGAATCGGGGTGAGGCCACCGTCGGTTTTTGCCGGGTCGCGATTTGCTCAAGCGGAGCGTTGACCCCAAGCTCTAAGACGGTCTACGGGGCTGGCTGCAACGGTGCGGGCCCCACATGATGGAGGGAGTGGCCACGTGACGGCTGCTGTACGTGTGAAGGGAGCGCCGAGAACCGGGGTGGACTGGTTCCTCCTGTTGCTTCGGGTGCTGCTGATCGGGCTGATCGTGATCGGCCTGCTCGCCTTCATCGCTCAACAAATCGACCCGGGCAACGCGTTTGCGAAATGGACCCACGACGGCGAGGAAGCGTCCCGCCTGACGTGGCCACAGTTTCGGGGCCTGATCGTCACCGGCCTGAGTCAGGGGGCCATGTACGGACTCATCGCCCTCGGCTACTCGATGGTCTACGGCGTCCTGGGGTTCATCAACTTCGCTCACGGCGAAGTGTTCATGGTGGGGGCCTTCACCGGCTTCATCATGTCGACCAAGTTTGACGAGGCCGGCTGGTGGGACGGCTGGATTTTCATCCCGGTCATCCTGTTCACGATCCTGGTGTGCACGCTTGTCGCCACTGCGACGGCGGTGATCATGGAACGGGTGGCCTACCGCCCGCTGCGAGGCAGCCCGCGCCTGATTCCGCTGATCACGTCGATCGGCGTCTCGTTCTTCATCCAGAACGCCGTCATCTTGCTCTTCGGCCCGGGCGCCAAGGGGTATCCGCCGAACCCCGAGTGGCTCGAAGAGACGATCCCGGGCCTCGGTATCGAGGTCAAGAAGCTGCTCGTGATCATCGTCGCCGCCATCTCGATGGCCGGGCTGTGGTACTTCGTCGAACGGACGAAGACGGGCAAGGCCATGCGGGCGGTGGCCGAGGACAAAGAGATCGCCTCGCTGATGGGGATCGACGTCAACCGTACGATCGTGACCACCTTCGCCGTCGGTGGTGCCATGGCCGGCATCGCCGGAATCCTCTGGGGGATCCTCTTCAAGTCGGTCATTGCGACGACCGGATTCCTCCCCGGTATCAAGGCGTTCACCGCTGCCGTCGTTGGTGGTGTGGGCAACCTCGGCGGCGCGATGGCCGGTGGTGTGTCGCTCGGCGGTGCCGAGGCGTTGGCGCCGCTGATGTTGCTCGAGCCGCTCGGTGTCGAAGGGCCGTCGCAGCTCCGTGACGCCGTGGTGTTCACCTTGCTGATCCTCGTCCTGCTCGTGAAGCCGACCGGCCTCTTCGGCGAGCGTCTGAGCGCGGAGGATCGAGCATGAGCGACATCACCGCAGACGTCGCCATGACCGAACTGGCCGACGGACTCAGCGAGGCGACCGAGGTCGTCAAGGGCGCCTTCGAGATCGACCGCAGCAAGGCCGTCCGGTTCGGCGGCCTCCTTGCGCTCGCCCTCGTCTTCATCTCGCTCGTCGGCATGCCCGTCGGCATGGATGGGCGACAGATCCTGTACTGGATCAACCCGGACGTGTACGTCAACCACCCCGACGGGCAGGGCCTCTCGCTTGGCTACGTCGCCCTCTTCCTGTGGCCACTGTTGTTGGGCTGGGCCGTCGGGAGCGAAGTCGTGCTCGAGGGCATGGCGGCCACCAAACGCGGCGCCCACGATCTCGTGACCGGCCTCGTGGTCGGTGTGATCGGCGGGCTCGGCGTGTCGGTCCTCACGATGCTTCTGGCATGGGATCGCGAGATCAACCCAGAGAACGGCGTGCCGGCGTACGGCATGCGCGACCCGCTCGTGAACTGGAACGAGGACCTCTACATCCTGCTCACGTTCAACCGAGGTTGGACTTTTGCGCTGTGGGCGTGGCCGCTCCTGGCCGGGCTGCTCGCGATGTTCGGTGCGGGACTCCGGTTGATGAGCGACCCGATCCGCAAAGCGATCGTGGCAGCGTTGCTCGCCATCGTTGCGGTCTCGATCTTCCAGTTCCTCGTGGACGACCTGCTTGGCGGCCTCGGTGAAACGATCGCCGATCCCGGGCGACTGTCGAACTTTTTCGGCGACGATCCCGACGCGGGCCGTCCCAACGTCGATTCGGTGTTCGACGGTCTGCTCGACTTCGTCTACGCAAAGACCGGTGGCCTCCGCCTGCAGGGTGTGATCTTCGTCGGCGTCGTGGCCGCCGGGCTCTCGCTCCTCGGTTCGTATGTGACCCGAGGACGGGTGAAGGCCGCACGCCAGGCCTACCTTGATCGTCCCGTCGCCGAGCGCACCACGTCGAGCGCAATCGGCATGGTCGTGATCGCGCTGGCGCTGATCATCCTGCCGTTCTTCACCGGGAAGATCGTCAACGAGTTGTTGGCCAACGTCGGCATCTTCTTGCTGCTGGCGCTCGGCCTCAACATCGTGGTCGGACTGGCCGGCATCCTCGACCTCGGCTACGTCGCCTTCTTCGCCGTCGGCGGATACACCACGGCCGTCCTGACCTCGGCCGGTCGTGGCGAATCGTGGCCCAGCTGGGTGCCGCTGTTCGTCACCGACGATGGCGAGGCGGTCGTGGGCGGCTGGATCATCGCCCTCGTCCTGGTCATGATCTTTGCGGCGCTCACCGGCTTGTTGATCGGCGCACCCGTGATCCGGATGCGCGGCGACTACCTCGCCATCGTGACGCTCGGCTTCGGCGAGATCATTCGCCTCCTGTTCCTCTCGGACTGGCTCAAGGGCTACTTCGGTGGCGCACAGGGCATCACCAACATCGAGGGGGCCGACTTCGGGTTCCTCGGAACGGTGACGGGCGTCAATCCACGCTCGGTGTTCTACCTGGTGCTGTTCTTCTCGGCGATCGCCATCTACGTGTCGTGGCGACTCGAGCGGAGCCGCCTCGGCCGGGCATGGATGGCGATCCGCGAAGACGAGAGCGTTGCCGAGGCGATGGGCATCAACACGGTCAACATGAAGCTGATGGCGTTCGTGGTCGGCGCAGTGCTCGCGTCGTTCTCGGGAGCGATCTTCTCGGCGAAGGTCGGCTCGATCTTCCCGACGTCGTTCCTCATCCTCGTGTCGATCATCATCTTGGTGGTCGTGATCGTCGGAGGCATGGGCAACATCATGGGCGTCATCGCCGGATCGCTCGTGTTGATCGGCGTGCTCGGCGGACCGAAGCAGCCCGGTCTGCTCCAGGAGTTCAGCGAGTACAAGCTGCTGATCTATGGCGCACTGTTGATCTGGATGATGCTCAAACGGCCCGAAGGCCTGGTGCCGAATGCCCGTCGCAGCCGCGAGCTTCACCAAGAAGAGTTCTTGCAGGATGCTTGGCTCAAGGGCGAAGTCGACACCGGCGACGATGAAGGCGAAGAGGGCGACGCGGTCGCCACGGAGGTGGCACCGGCATGAGCGAGCGTCTCCTTGACATCAAGAAACTGAGCGTCACCTTCGGTGGCCTGCATGCGCTGCGTGATCTGGACTTCCATGTCGACGAAGGCGAAATCGTGGGCGTGATCGGGCCGAACGGCGCCGGCAAGACCACCTTCTTCAACATGATCTCCGGCATGGTCACCCCGACCAGCGGCGACATCTTGTTCGAAGGCGAGTCGTTGATCGGGCTCGACCCGAACCAGGTGACCCAACGGGGCATTGCTCGCACCTTCCAGAACGTGCGTCTGTTCGCCAACATGACGATCCTCGAGAACGTGATGGTGAGCCAGCACTGTCGCACCAAGCAGGGCGTGTGGGGTGCGCTGTTCAACACGCCCGGGTTCCGTCGTGAGGAGCGCGAGATCCGCGAGCACGCCGAGAAGGTGCTCGGGTTCTTCGGCTCACGACTGGTCGGCTACCGACTCGAGCAGCCGGCGTCGGTGCTCAGCTACGCCAACCGTCGTCGCCTCGAGATCGCTCGGGCGATGGCGACCAAGCCGCGACTGATCCTGCTCGACGAGCCGGTCGCGGGCATGAACCCGAAGGAATCTGCCGAACTCACGGACCTGATCGGCAAGCTGCGCAGCGAGTGGGGCTTCACGATCGTGATGATCGAACACGACATGAACGTCGTGCGCGACGTGTCCGACCGAGTGGTCTGTCTCGACCACGGCGAAACCCTCGCCCAGGGCAGTTTCGAAGAAGTGTCGACCAATCCCGAAGTCATCGAGGCATACCTCGGCCGTCCGTTGGAGAAGCAGTCATGAGCACCGCCGAAGCGACGAAGCCGATTCTCGAGTTCCGCAACATCAACACGCACTACGGCGCGGTGCACATCCTGAAGGACGTCAACCTCGCCATCTATCCGGGCGAGCTCGTGTGTCTTCTCGGGGGCAACGCGTCGGGCAAGTCCACGACGCTCAAAACACTGCTTGGCATGGTGACGCCGACATCGGGCGAGGTCGTGCTCGACGGCGAGGTCGTCAACGACAAGCCGACCTCGTATCGCGTGGAGCGCGGCGTCACGATGGTTCCGGAGAACCGACGCCTGTTCAAGCGCCTGTCGGTGCTCGAGAACCTGCAGCTCGGCGCGTACCTTCGCAACGACAAAGACGGCATCGCGAACGACCTCGAGCGCATCTACACGATGTTTCCCCGGGTGAAGGAACGCATGCACCAGAAGTCGGGCACGCTCTCCGGTGGCGAGCAACAGATGGTCGCGATGGGTCGTGCCCTGATGGCGAGCCCTCGGGTGCTGCTCATGGATGAGCCGTCGATGGGTCTCGCTCCGGCGCTCGTGCAGACGAACTTCGAACTGATTCAGCAGATCCACGAAGAGGGCATCGCGATCTTCATGGTCGAGCAGAACGCCAACATGGCGCTCTCGATCGCGGACCGTGGTTGGGTGCTCCAGACCGGCAAGGTCGTGCTCGACGATTCGGCCGACAGCCTGCTCGCCAACCCGGACCTCCGGAAGTCCTACCTCGGCGAGGCCTGACCCCGGGATCTGTGGACCCGGAGGCGCCGATATGGGGGCTGAGCGTCCACAGAAGCCGTTGCAGGACGAGATCGATGCGTTGATCGAAGTGGGCTACCGCCTGCGAATGATCACGCCAGCGGATGCGCCCCGCCGTGCCGAGCTCGAGCGTGACGGCACGGTGATCTCGATTGGCGAGGACGAAGTCGAGTCCGAGGTCGCCTTCGACGACGACTGGGTGTTCGTGCCGGGAGCGACCGACGGTGGAGCATGGGGCGACGGCCGGGCGGGAATGCAGTACCGAGACCTCATCCCTGAGCGACATGGCGGGCACGTGATCGCGTCGCATATCCGTATCCCGACGCCGGGTCCGGTGCCCGACTACGTGCATCATCACGACATCGACTTTCAGGTGATCCACGTCCGCCGAGGGTCGGTGCAGGTGGTGTACGAGGACCAGGGTGACCCCTTCTGGATGCACGAGGGGGACACGGTGTTGCAGCCGCCCCACATCCGACATCGAGTGCTCGCCAGCGACGGTGGCTGCGAGGTGATCGAGGTCGTGTCCCCGGCAGAGCATCCGACTTTCGTCGACCATGACCTCGCGTTGCCGAACGGCGTCGGCGACCCGAGCCGCAGCTTCGGCGGGCAGCGGTACGCCTTCGCCGATGGCATGAAGGCAGAGTGGGTGGCCGTCGGTGACGGGTGGGAGTGCCAGCCGACAGGGTTCGCCGAGGCGACCAGCGGAGTGGGCGACGTTCGACAGCTCCGCAGTGGCGAGAGGCGGTCCACCATCACCGAAGCTCACGACGGGACGGTCTGCCTCTTCGTCTGTCTCGTCGGGACCGCTGATCTGACCGCCGGCGACGACCGGGTCCTCCTCGAGCCCGACGACTCGATCGCCGTGCCGAGCGGCAGCACATGGACTCTGGCCGCCGAACACCCCTCCCAGCTGCTTCAGGTCATGATTGCCTGATTGTCGTCATATCGAT
This sequence comes from Acidimicrobiales bacterium, assembly GCA_020629635.1. GTDB lineage: Bacteria > Actinomycetota > Acidimicrobiia > Acidimicrobiales > SHLQ01 > SHLQ01. The sequence goes on from JAHDCX010000002.1 coordinate 397,099, forward strand.
CGGCCCCATCGGATCCGGCAGCTGGGCTGTCGTAGCATCGCGCCATGACCGAGCTTCGATTCTTCGATGGTGCGGCGGTGGCCGCAGCTCTGCCGTGGGATGCCCTGATCGCCTCGATCGAGGAAGTCGTGCTCGCCGAGGGCGCGTTCGCTCCGGAGCGAACGGTGCATTCGGTTCCGGTGCCTGGCGGCGACGATGGCGCTCTGCTGTTGAAGCCCGGCTGGGTGATTGGCGACGTCATCGCCGTGAAGGTGGTGACCTTCTTTCCGGACAACGGAGCGCTGTCGCTGCCGACGGTGAACGCCGGCGTCGTGCTCTTCGACGGAAACACCGGGGTGTTCCTCGGCGCTTGCGATGGCAACGAGTTGACGACTCGGCGGACCGCTGCGGCCTCTGCCGTTGCGGCCAAACGGCTCGCGCGCGCGGACGCCCGGCGGCTGCTCGTGGTCGGCACTGGGGCGCTGTCGCCAATGACCGCACGCGCGCATGCCTCGGTCCGCGAGTACGACGAGATCGTGATCTGGGGCCGAGACGCCAACAAGGCGGTCGCCGTTGCGGGTGAGCTGATGCTCGATGGCATCACCGTCCAGGTCAACGAGGATCTCGACGACGCCGTGGCTCAGGCCGACACCATCACCTGCGTCACCGGGTCGACGTCGCCCCTGGTCAAGGGTGCACTGCTTCGACCCGGCACCCATGTCGACCTGATCGGCGCGTTCACGCCACAGATGCGAGAGACCGACGACGACGTCGTTCGTCGGGCCACCGTGTTCGTCGACACCTACGACGACGGCATCCTCGCGGGCGACCTCGCACAGCCGCTCGAGTCGGGACTGATCACGACGGATGATCTGGCGTCGGATCTACGAGGACTCGTGGCCGGTGATCATCCGGGGCGGACGAGTGACGAGGAGATCACGATGTTCAAGTCGGCCGGTTTCGCACTCGAAGACGTCGCCGCAGCCAACCTCGTCTTCGGCACGTGACCGACGACGCCAGCTTCGATCCGGCAGCCGAGCTCGGTCTGCTCGACGGCCTGGCGACGACGCGGGCGATCCGGCGCCTCCGGCCCGACCCGATCCCCGAAACCGACCTGTCGACCATGCTGTGGCACGCCACCCGAGCACCGTCGGGCACGAATCGCCAGCCGACGCGATGGGTCGTGCTCCGCAACACGCCGGAGACGGCGACCGCTCGGGGGATCATCGCCGAAGGATTCGCCGATGGCTGGGGAACGAAGGCCGACGACGCCAACTATCGATCGGGTTCGGCGCTCGATCCGGAGACTCGGAAAGGTCGCCAGATGGCGGCGATGGAGCACCTCGTCGCCAACGTCGAACACGCGCCCGTGATCATCATTCCGGTACTGCTACGGCACCGCCCGCCGAACCCGCTCGAAGGCGCCTCGGTCTACCCGGCGGTGCAAAACCTGCTCCTCGCGGCTCGGGCGCTCGGCTACGGGGGTGTGCTGACCGGCTGGCACCGCAGCGTCGAGGATCGTCTCGCTGCCGAGCTCGGTCTTCCGGACAACGCCGCGATCATGGGCATCGTCCCGCTCGGCCGTCCCGAAGGACAGCACGGTCCGGTCCGTCGGCTCCCACTCGCCGACGTCGTCTTCGACGGCCGCTGGGACGTGAGCGCCGACTGGGCGACCGATCCCGAAGGCACTCGCTTCGCTGGCCCACCACCCACCACGAGCGCGCCGCGCTCCACCCCGGAGGCCAGGTCCGAAAAGCGTTCCGGTCGGCCACCATCTGGCTGAGGAGTCACCCTGGTCCCGCGGGACCCGCAAGTTTGCGGCACCGGAAAGCCAATCTCTGGGTCCTTGTCACACTCCACCGCTACTCTGTCGTCACCGACAGAGTCGGCTGGTGGCGACCGGTTCAGTCAGATTGAGAACCGCCTTTCCTCCAAGTGTCCTTGGCTTCGAGACGCCGAATCAGTCGGGTCGGCAAGGTCCCCATTTCCGTTTCACCACGCGGGCTCGATCCCCCGGAGACGACCACCCGTGCTGGTCCCGCGGGACCCGCGCATAGATTCGAGGGCATGATCCATCAGCTTCGAACCTATGAGATCTTCGAGCACAACAAGGCGGCGTTCACGCCCGGTTCAGAGATCACGCCTGGCGGTTGATGAAGCAGTACGGCTTCGAGATTCTCGCGTTCTGGGAAAGCGCGTGGGCACTGCCCATCAACCCGACCAGATGAGTAGGCGACCGTTTTCGGTTCCGGCGGCGAACGACGTGGTCCCATCCGGATGGTCGACAGCACCGAGGTTGGTCGACATGCGTCCGTCGAGGTCGACCCGGAATGCGACGGTTGCCCCATCGGACTCATCGGAGCGTCGGGTGATCACGCCGAGCTCGCGCAGATTGTCGGCCGGAGCGATCACCTCGAGCAGCCCGTCTCCGTCGGCATCGCCGATCACTGCCAGGTCGAGGTTGCGCGAGCCAATCACGTGGTTGGTGAAGCCGTCTTGGCGGGCGACTTGCTGAAGCGAACCGTCGACGAGCCGGAAGAACTGGACGGTGCCACCGATGTGGGGAGTACGAATGTCGACGAGCTCGATCTCGCCATTCGGACCGAGTGGACCCGCGCCGATCTGGTTGCGCCACCGGTTGCCACGGCCGATCGGCGCGGACTCGCCGACCACGTCACCATCGAGGTTTCGAGCAACGAGTCTCGCGCCGTCGTCGCCATTGCTTTGGGTCACGACGATTTCCGAAACGCCGCCTCCGTCGAGGTCGGCGAGCATCGGGGCGATTCCTTCGATCACGTCATCCTCGAGAACGATGCGGATGGCTCCGTCGCGGAGGATCTCGAGACCGCTGGCTTCGAGATCGTCGCCCAGGACGCCGTGGGCGTACCGATCGGTCGGGTCGACCAGGGCAACACTCACCCCGGCGTCACGTGATTGCACCACTCGGCCATCGGGTAGCGGGTTGTCGAACATCGACTGACCCGATGTCGGGGAGAGCACACCAACCCCCTCGGAGAAGGCGAACGGTTCGGACTCCCACCGGTCATTGATGGTTCGCAGCCCGTCGTCCTCGCTCCACAGGACGATCGATCCTCCCTCCAGGGCGATCACCCACCCATCGCCTCGACCCGGTCCCTTCGGCACGACCCACCGAGGGGGCGCCGCCAGCTCGACGACGACCGGCGGCTCATCGAGCGTGCCGCGACCGAGCACGATCCGGTTGCCGGTGGCGTTGAGGTCCGCACGACCCACGAAGTGGAGTTCGTCGTCTGGTAGCTCCGCAGTGGCCGGGGGCGAAGCGGTCGACGAATCTGGAGCATGGACAGGGACCTCTGAGCTGGTGGTGACCGTGGGTGGATCGTCCGCCGGTGAGGTGACCGAGGTCGAAACGGTGTCTGCAACCTCGGCCGACGCGCATCCCGCGAGCCCCACGAGGGCGACAGCGATGGCAGCGACGCGAAGCATGTGTCCGTAACCCCGAGGAGGGGGTCAGTCATTCGGCCTCGGCGCGAGCCTCGAGCGGAACTGCGCTGGAGTCATGTTGGTGAGGCGAGCGAATCGGCGGGTGAAGTCGGACTGGTCGTAGAACCCACACGTTGTGGCCACATCGGCGAGTGCCATGTCGGAGTCGGCGAGAAGGCGGGTGGCGGCCTCGACCCGGACCCGCAGAATGTGCTGGCCCGCGCTCACCCCGAAGACTCGTTTCATGCGTCGTTCGAGCTGGCTCTCGCTGCACCCGGCGATGTCGGCCAGCTCCGCGATCCGGATCGTCGAACCGAAGCGTTCCTGCACGTACGACACGACTCCCTTGAGGGACTCGAGGGCCACGTTGTCGTCGGATGGCGCGACGAGATCTCGGCTCACCGAGACCAGCCCGATGACCGAGCCGTCGCCGTTGCGGACGGGGATCTTGGTGGTCAGATACCAGCCGAGCTCGCCATCGGTCCGGCGAATCAGTTCGAGCTGGTCATACAGCGGCTCGCCCGACGCGTAGACCTCCCGGTCTTGCTCCTCATACCGTTCGGCGAGCTCAGCGATGAAGTGGTCGCGAGCTGTGGTGCCGACCACCTCACGCATGGACCGTTTGCCGGTGCGCCGAACGAACGCCGAGTTGACCTCGAGATAGCGACCGTCGAGGTCCTTCGCGCAGAAGATCACGTTGATGAGCGTCTCGAACAGGCCGAGCAGCTCGGGCTGGCATGCGAACATCGAGCCGTCGGCGTGGGCTGGTACCCCGACCATGATCAGTCCGACCCGGCGGTGTGCATCGATTCGACGTCGTCCACGTCGCGAACGTACCAGCACCCGATATGTGGCTCCGGCGCCGCGTGAGCGGATCGTACAAGACGGCGAATCGACGCTTCGTCACGATGAGTGGATGGACGCTCCACCATCTCTCGCCGACGCTGCCGTCGATCTCGTTGCCGACTGGGTTCGCCGATCCGAGCAGTCGGCGACACGAGCGGAACGCCAGGCGGCCGACCGGCTCGAAGGTGTGGTCACCGACGAGGAGTCCGTCGGCTTCGTCATGGCCTTCGTCGACCGAGTGGTTCGCCCCGACGACGATCGGGTCGCGGCCGACCAGCTGACCTCAGTCGTGTCGACCCGTAGCCGGCCAGCCTTCCTCGGCCGGATCGATGCGGCGCTGCTCGGCGCAGGACGTCACCTCGCGCCCCACATCCCGGGTGTGGTCATGCCGCTCGCCAGGAGGCGCATGCGACAGATCGTTGGTCACCTCGTGGCACCTGCCGAGCCAGACCAGCTCGCTGCGCACCTCGCCGCCACACGCGCCGACGGGTTCGCCCTCAACGTCAACCTGCTCGGCGAAGCCGTACTCGGCGAACGCGAAGCCGAACGCCGCCTCGACGAACTCCTCGCCGTCGTCGATCAACCCGACGTCGACTACGTGTCGGTCAAGGTGTCAGCCGTGGCATCACAGCTCAACCACTGGGCCCACGATGACAGCCTCCGGCGAGTCACCGAACGCCTCGCCGTTCTGTTCGACCACGCAGCGGCCGCCGACCCCGTGACGTTCATCAACGTCGACATGGAGGAGTACCACGATCTCGACCTGACGCTCGACGCCTTCATGTCCGTGCTCGGAACCGACGAGCGACGCCACATGGATGCCGGGGTCGTGTTGCAGGCGTACCTCCCCGACGCCCTGCGTGCCCTGCAACGCCTCACCGAATGGGCGAACGAGCGTGCCGCCGCCGGTGGCGGAACGATCAAGGTTCGCCTGGTCAAGGGAGCCAACCTTGCGATGGAACGAGTCGACGCCGCCATGCACGGATGGGAACAGGCGCCGTACGAGACGAAGGTTGATGTCGACGCCAACTACAAGCGGTGCGTCGACTGGTTGCTCCACGACGATCGCATGCGCGGAATCCGTCTCGGTCTCGCCAGCCACAACCTCTTCGACGTCGCCTGGACCCACCTCCTGGCCGCCGAACGACACGTCGCTGACCGCGTGCAGTTCGAGATGCTGCAGGGCATGGCCCCAGCGCAGGCGCGGGTGCTGGCCTGCGAAACCGACCCGGCCAACCCGCTCCTTCTCTACACCCCGGCCGTGCGTTCGGATGACTTCGATGTGGCGATCAGCTACCTGTTCCGCCGACTCGAGGAGAACGCTGCGGATGAGAATTTCCTTCGGCATGTGTTCGACCTCTCGCCTGGCAGCGACGGATTCGTGAGCCAAGAAGCGGCGTTCCGGGCCTCGCTCGACCGAATGGACTCGGCGTCGATCGGTCGGCGTCGCACACAGGACCGAACGCTCGCACCGATCCCGGCGTATGTGATCGGCGAGCCCTTCGTGAACGAGCCCGAGACCGACCCGACCGGACCCGGGAATCAGGAATGGATCGCGAAGGTCGGCGCCAGCGTGCCCGACCCCGTCCACGCCCCGATCACCACCGCCATCGCCGACATCGATCGGATCTACCAACGCGCCCGCGCCGCGGCGGGCCTTTGGGCTACCTCGGACCTCACCGAACGACAGCGGCTTCTGCACCGCGTTGGCGACGAGCTCGCCCGACGCCGCGGTGAGCTCATTACCGCCATGCTCCACGAGGGGCACAAGACCTTTGCCCAAGCCGACAACGAGGTGTGCGAAGCGATCGACTTCGCCCGCTGGTACGGCGACCGAGCGATCGAACTCGACCGCGACGGCCTGGCGTTCGCTCCGCTGGGCGTGATCGCCGTCGTCCCACCCTGGAACTTCCCGGTCGCGATCCCGGCTGGAGGCGTGCTCGCCGCCTTGGCTGCTGGCAACGCCGTCGTGTTCAAGCCCGCACCCGAGACGCCGCGCTGTGCCGAGATCGTCGCCGAAGCGTGCTGGGCGGCCGGAGTGGACAGAGAGGTGCTCCAGTTCGTCCGCACGCCCGACGACGAAATCGGCCGGCATCTCGTCACGAACGCGGACGCCGTGATCCTGACCGGAGCGAGCGAAACGGCAGACCTCTTCCGGTCGTGGCGGCCCGACCTGCCGGTGTTCGCCGAGACCTCAGGCAAGAACGCGCTCATCATCACCCCCAACGCCGACGTCGACCTCGCCGTGGCCGACCTGGTCGCCAGCGCCTTCGGGCACAGCGGTCAGAAGTGCTCGGCGGCCAGCATTGCCGTGCTCGTTGGAGGAGTTGGGGCGAGCGAACGCTTCGTCCGACAGTTGGTCGATGCCGTCGAGTCGATCGAGCTCGGCGCGTCACACGACATCGAGACGAACATGGGACCGCTGATCGGACCGGCGAACCGGCGTCTCGAGCGAGCATTCACCGAGCTGGATCCCGGAGAGAGCTGGCTGGTCGAGCCACGACACATCGAGGGCAACCTGTGGAGCCCCGGCGTGCGCGACGGCGTGGCTCCCGGATCGTGGTTCCATCGCACCGAGTGCTTCGGACCGGTGCTTGGGCTGATCCACGTCGAGACACTCGACGAGGCCATCGAGTTGGTGAACGGCGGCGACTTCGGCCTCACATCGGGCATCCACACCCTCGACCCGATCGAGATCGAGCAATGGACCGACACGATCGAGGTCGGCAACGGCTACGTCAACCGCCCGATCACCGGCGCCATTGTGCAGCGCCAGCCCTTCGGTGGTTGGAAACGATCGTCGATCGGGCCTGGGGCCAAGGCGGGCGGACTCAACTACGTGGCGCAACTGGGCACGTGGACCTCGACCGATGACGATCGGGCCCACGACTTCGATCACCAGTGGCGGACCCACTTCGCCGTCGAGCACGACCCCACCGGACTGTTCTGCGAATCGAACGTCTTCCGCTACCGCCCGCTCGAGAGCGTTGGCGTGTGGTTCGGGGCGGATGCCACCGACCACGAGCGGGATCTCGTCGAGGCGGCCGCCAACACCGCGGGTGTCACGCTCGTTCGGCCCGCATCGAGTGAAACCCTCGCCGCGTTCATTCCGCGATGCGGAGCGGCGGGCATTGAACGTGTGCGCATCGTCGGACAGACACCGATTGCTGAAGATCACGAGGCAGCTGCCGAGGTCGCCGTTTATCTCGCAGCCCAACCAGTGCTCGGGTCTGGACGGGTCGAGCTCCTCCACTACGTCCAAGAACAAGCAATCTCCACGACCCTCCACCGTTTCGGCAACCTCGTCCGTTGACGACCCCCACCATGGGTTAGCTGCGAGCGTTGACGATTAGGTCGAATCGCTCCGGTGGCATCACCTTGGAGAAGTAGTGATTCTCCGAAGCCAACCATCGCTGCTCCCAATCGTCGAGGTAGGCAGTGCCATCTCGATCAGCGAGTCGCCGCCTGCGCTCGCCGAGATTGACGTCGACGAGCACCTTGAGATCCAGCACATCATGGAGCTCGGGCCGACACGAGTATGCGCCCTCGAGGACCGTCAGGTCGCCTTGGCGGATCCGCGTGAGAGGCATCGAGGTGCGGGCCGCAGGGTCCGCCCAGTCGGGATGGCCGAAGTCGAACGGGTGCCATTCGGCGATGCCCGATTCGCGGAGATCGCTCAGCACGGTCCGCTGCGCCCGCCAATCGATCACCGAGGCGAGCTTCTCATCCACGGTTCGACGATCCCACGGCTCGTTCGTTCCGCCCGAATAGAAGTCGTCACCCGTGATGACGGCAACGTCGAGGTCGGAGGTGGCCGCGATCGCACGAGCGATCGTCGACTTGCCTGCCCCGCTTCGACCGTCGAGTCCGACGACGAGGCGAGACGAGGCGCGGCCCCACAACTCGGCGATCAGTTGGTCGAGCTCGATTCGATCGGTGGTGATCTCGACAAAGTACTGCCGATCAGTGTTCCCCGGGTCGCCGGGCTGTCGCTCGAAGACCCGCACCTGCGAGCATGAGGCCATGACGAAGAGCACACACTCTGCGGTGGCCGACGAACGCAACGCCGACGTGCAGATCTGGATCAACGGCGAGTTCTTCCACCGGGACGACGCGAAGGTCTCGGTGTTCGACTCCGGGTTCCTCGTTGGTGACGGCATCTGGGAGGGGATCCGGCTCCACCACGGCAAATTCGCCTTTCTGGACCGACACCTGGACCGGCTCTTCGCTGGGGCCAAAGCCATCCACCTCGACATCGGGACCCGCGACGACGTCGTCGCTGCCCTTCGGGCCACCGTCGATCGCAACGACATGGACGATCACGTCCACGTGCGCCTCATGATCACCCGCGGCGACAAGAAGACCCCCTCGCAGCATCCGTCCAACGTGATCGGCGGGCCGAACGTCGTGATCATCGCCGAGCACAAGAAAGCGGACCCCGGTGTGGCAACCGAAGGTATCTCGCTGTTCACCGCCACCGTGCGCCGCCCGCCGCCGGACACGCTCGACCAGAAGCTCAACTGTCACTCCAAGCTTCACGAGGTGATCGCCCTGATCCAGGCTGTGGGCGCGGGAGCCGACGAAGCCCTGATGCTGGACCCCAACGGCGCCGTGGCCACCTGCAACGCCACGAACTTCTTCATCGTGCGCAACGGCGAGGTGTGGACGTCGACCGGGTTCTACAACCTCCCGGGTATCACCCGTGCCCTCGTGCTCGAAGTCGCCCGAGAGGCCGGCATCCCGGCGTACGAGAAAGACTTTTCTCTGACCGAGGTGTACGACGCGGACGAGGTGTTCGTGACCGGAACCTTCGGGGGTCTGACGCCGGTGCGAGAGGTCGATGGTCGCACGATCGGCGATGGCACCGGAACCGGTCCGATGACGGCACGGCTCGTCGAGCTCTACCGAGCGGCGATCGCCGCAGATGTGCAGGCCCGAATCGACGAGGACCGTGAGTGACCGTCCGCATCAACATGTGGTCGGGGCCGCGCAATCTGTCCACGGCGATGATGTACAGCTGGCGCGAACGGTCGGACACGACCGTGGTCGACGAGCCCATCTATGCCCACTATCTGCGGGTCAGCGGGCGGAGGCATCCGGGCGATGCTGACGTACTCGCCTCGCAGGACACAGACGGTGAGGCCGTGGTTCGCGACGTCATGCTCGGCGACTACGACACGCCGGTCGTGTTCTTCAAGCAGATCGCCAAGCACCTGATCGACCTCGACCGGTCGTTTCTGCCGGAGTTCCGCAACATCCTGCTGACGCGCGATCCGCTCGACATGTTGACCTCGCTCCAGGTGCAGCTGCCCGACCTCACCCTCGACGACACCGGATTCGTCGAGCTCGTCGAGATCCTCGAGTCGCTGCACTCGATGGGGGAGGAGCCCATCGTGGTGGAGACCCGTCGCCTGCTCGAAGACCCTGCCGAGGTGCTCGGGGCGGTGTGCCAGGCGTGCGGCATCGACTTCGATCCGGCGATGCTGACGTGGCCGGCCGGCCCGAAACCCGAAGACGGCATCTGGGCGGAGCACTGGTACCACGGCGTGCACCGGTCGACCGGCTGGCAGCCATACGTCGCCAAGGACGTCGAGCTGTTGCCGCATCTACAACCCGTCTTGGAGGCGGCCATGCCACTGCATGACCGCCTCCTTCCGTACGTGATCTGAACGAATCGCCCAGCGTGGTGATCCGTCGCTTATTCGACTGTGCCGCCACCACGCCTGGGCCATATGGCACTGCGGTCGATGGGTGAAACATGCCGAACATCTGGCCATGGATCGCGAACGTGGCGCCACGAGCGTCGAAATGGGTCTGATCATCTCGCTCATCGCCGTGATCGCGCTCGGCGCGCTGATGGCGGTCGGCCGCACCATCGGAGGCGATGACTCGTCGTCGACGGTCAATCAGGCACTTGGCTCCGAACCGGTGTCCATCAACGGCTCCACCGAAAAGACGGCATCTGCGGCCAACGGTGCGGGTGGAAGCAGTGGTGTACTCGGCAACGCCGCGACCGTTTCGGCCAACAGCGGGAGCGGCAACTCGCTCGCCGGCGGATCCGTGACCGGCGAAGCCACCTCCTTCACGATCGACGACGCCGACGACGGCAGTTGGAACACCCACCGAACCGGCGACTCCTTCGGCGGATGGACCGTCGTCTCCGGCACGATCGACGCCACGGTCAACTACCGCGGCCCCTTCGATCTCGACATCGCCAGCAACTTCATCGACATGAACGGATGGGGCGCCGGCAAGATCGAGCGAACCGTCGACATCATCCCGAACCAGACGTACAACCTCAGCATCGACCTCGCCGAGAACGCCTACGGCGGGCCCGATGTGAAGACCCTCGAGATCCTGTGGAACGGCGAGGTCATCAGCCTCCTCGAGGTCGATCTGCCGCGAGACGAAACCCGGACCTACACGGTCCAGTTGCCGGCCGTCGCAGCCAACGAGGCCGTGCTCTCGTTCGCGAGCAAGAACGGCAGTGCACACGGCGTCCTCATCGACAACCCCACCCTGACCCTCATCCCAACCTGATCAGCAACGGGTCTCCCCATCCAGGGTGAGCAACGGGCCATAGAGATCCGGCCGGCGATCGCGGAACACGGCCCACTCGGCCCTGGCCGCCGCGATCTCGTCGAGATCGAACGTCGCGACAATCGGCCCCTCAGTCGTCTCGTCGGCCTTCTGCACGATGGCACCCGTGTGGTCGGTGATGAACGAACGACCCCAGAACGTCGTGGAGCCGAGATCGCCGGTCTCGGTGCCGATCCGGTTGGACGCCACCAGCGGCATCAGGTTTGCGCCGGCGTGGCCCTGCATCACCCGCTGCCAATGGTCGTGGCAGTCCGATCCGATCGCCGTTGGATAGAACAGCACCTCAGCGCCCTTCAAGGCCATGATCCGGGCGGCCTCCGGAAACCACTGGTCCCAACAGATGCCGACGCCGATCTTTGCGTACGCCGTATCCCAGACCTGAAACCCGGTGTCGCCGACGTTGGTGTACATCTTCTCGTAGCAGTTGGGCGGGCCGCCCGGGATGTGGCTCTTGCGGTATCGGCCGAGGATCGACCCGTCGGCGTCAATGCACGCGACCGTGTTGTAGTACGCGTTGTTGACGCGCTCGAAGAAGTCGCAGGGGATCACGACTTCGAGCTCGGCAGCGAGCGCACGCATTCGACTCACGGTCGGACCCTCGAGATCCTCGGCGAGCGAAAAGTGCTCGCCTTTCATGTCGCCGAACATGAACATCGGTCGACTGAACAGTTCCTGCAGCAGGATCACCTGCGCGCCAGCTGCGGCCGCCTCACGCACGATCGACTCTGCCTTGTCGAGGGTCTTGCTCAGATCCCACGAACATGCCATCTGCGTCGCAGCAACCGTCACCTGCATCGGAGCGTCCTCGTTGTTCGTTGAAGCGGGGAGGGCGAAAGCTTCGCGCATACCGTCGAGGATGTGAACAGCCTTCCTCCGCCACGGCGAGATCCCGTCGACCGCCGAACGCTGTTCTCCCGCGCGCTCAGGCTGCGATGCCCCCGTTGTGGGGAGGGCCAGATGTCGAATCTGTTCCGCACGCCGCGCTATTGCGCCGTGTGCGGGAGCATCCATTCACGCGAAGTCGGGTACTGGTTCAACGCCGTTGTCCTCAACTACATCGTGTCCGGACTCGCGTCGCTTGGACTCTTCTTCGGCGTACTGATCTGGCTCGATTGGCCGGCCCTCGTCGTCGTCACGATCTGCGCGGTCGTCGCCGTCGTCGTCTCGATCCTGGCGAATCCGCTGTGCAGAACCCTGTGGCTCGCGTCGGACATCGCCGCGAGCTCCGCGACCGACGACGACTTCGTGCAGACCTATTCGGGCGACGATCGGCGACTCCGTCGAATGGCGGCCGAGGCACGAGAACAAATGCTCGCCAACTGGGACCTCGATGGCAGGAGTGGTTCCTGAGCTAGACAGCTAGCTAGACCATCGCCAGGTCGTCGAGCACCTCTTCGAGAACGTTCATGATCATGTCGATCTCCTCAGGAGTGATGACGAGCGGCGGACTGATGGCGAGCGTGTCGCCGAGGATCCGGAAGATGACGCCCCTCTGTTCGGCGAGCGTGCCGATACGCCCGCCGACCTCGCCGAGCTCGCCGACCGTGTCGAACTCGATCGCAGCGAGCAGGCCCACCCGACGAACGTCGAAGACGCCCGAGCGCTGCGCGATCCGATCGAGATGGGTCCCGAGGTGCGTGCCCAGCTCGGTGACGTGGGTCTCGATGTCCATTTCTTCGTAGATCGTCAGGGCCTCCATCGCCACCGCGGCGCCGACCGGATGGCCGCCGTAGGTGAAGCCGTGGCCGAACAGGCCGAGGTCGTGGCTGTGCTTGGCGACGACCCCGTAGACGTCGTCGTGCACGCCAACACCAGAGATCGGGAAGTACGACGACGACATCTGCTTCGCCATCGTCATCAGGTGCGGCCGCATGCCGAAGGTCTGCGAGCCGAACCATCGGCCGGTGCGACCGAACCCGCAGATGATCTCGTCGGCGATCAACAGCACGTCGTGGCTGTCGAGCACCTCCTGCACCGATTCCCAGTAGCCCTTCGGTGGGATGATTGCGCCCCCCGAGCCGATGACGGGCTCACCGATCAATGCGCACACCCGATCGGCGCCGACCTCACGGATCTGTGCATCGATCTCCTCGGCGCGGCGAGTGGAGAACTGCGCTTCGGTCTCGCCGGGGGCGCCGTGACGGCGATAGTGGGTGGACGCGGCACGGATCACTCCGTGGGTCGGGACGTCGAGGTCCTCGTGCATGTACGACGCGGCTGACAGCGCCGCGCTGTTGTGGCCCGACCCGTGGTACCCCTCCTCGCGGGCGATGATCAGCTTCTTGTCTCGTTTGCCGCGTGCGTTCTGGTAGAAGCGAGCGATCTTGACGGCCGAATCGACGGCGTCGCTCCCAGTGCAACCGAAGAACACGTGGTCGATGCCGTCCGGCAACTTCTCCGCCAACGCCGTGCCGTACCGCTCCGCAGCGCCTGCTGAGCGCCCCATGAAGTTGTGGTACCAGGGCAGCGTCGATAGCTGCGCTGTCGCGGCGTCGATCAGCCGCTGATTGCTGAACCCAAGCGACGCGCACCACAGGCCAGCCGCCGCGTCGAACAATCGATTTCCGTCGGCATCGACGATCCAGCATCCGTCGCCCGACTCGATGACTCGAGGCGGGTTCGACAAGAGGTCGATCGGATCAGAGAAAGGATGGAACTGGGGCACGCGGCACATTCTTGCATCCATCGGGCGGTCACCCTCCGTAGTGCCGGGCAAGTGATGCCTACCGAGGGAGATCCTCATGCAACTTGTCCGAATCCTCCGCCGAGCTGTCGCCACCGTGGCGCTGCTCGCCCTGCCAGCAACGCTGCTCGCCACCACTGCATCGGCCAGCGAATCTGGTCCGACGATCGCCGATACGGCGATTGCCGTGTCGAGCCTCGACGGTTTCGACGGCAACAACGGCGACTTCGACATGTTGATTCAGGCGCTCATCGCTGCGGATCTCGTCGGTGCGGTCGCTGACCCGTCGGCTGACCTGACCGTGTTTGCTCCGACGGATCAGGCGTTCGTGCGTCTGGCTCGTGACCTGGGCTATGCCGAGCGTGGCTATGACGAGGCTGGGGCGTTCGCGTACATCGTCGAGCAGCTCACCGTGCTCGGTGACGGCGACCCGATTCCGGTCCTGACCAACGTGCTGCTGTATCACGTGAGCCCTGGGTCGACGTTCTATGGCGACATCAAGGCGGCTGGTTCGGTTGAGGTCCCAACGCTGTTGGGTGCGAGCTTCACGGCGAATGGTCGCCATCTGGTCGATGCTGCTCCGTCGCTGATGGACCCGCGGATCAAGAACCCGCTCACCGACATCGAGACCAGTAACGGTGTCATCCACGGCATCAACCGAGTCCTCATCCCCGTCGACATCGGCGGTGAGCCCGAGCCCGAGCTGCCGACGATCGCCGATACGGCGATTGCCGTGTCGAGCCTCGACGGTTTCGACGGCAACAACGGCGACTTCGACATGTTGATTCAGGCGCTCATCGCTGCGGATCTCGTCGGTGCGGTCGCTGACCCGTCGGCTGACCTGACCGTGTTTGCTCCGACGGATCAGGCGTTCGTGCGTCTGGCTCGTGACCTGGGCTATGCCGAGCGTGGCTATGACGAGGCTGGGGCGTTCGCGTACATCGTCGAGCAGCTCACCGTGCTCGGTGACGGCGACCCGATTCCGGTCCTGACCAACGTGCTGCTGTATCACGTGAGCCCTGGGTCGACGTTCTATGGCGACATCAAGGCGGCTGGTTCGGTTGAGGTCCCAACGCTGTTGGGTGCGAGCTTCACGGCGAATGGTCGCCATCTGGTCGATGCTGCTCCGTCGCTGATGGACCCGCGGATCAAGAACCCGCTCACCGACATCGAGACCAGTAACGGTGTCATCCACGGCATCAACCGAGTCCTCATCCCGCTCGGGTTGTAACGACCTGCTGCTTGCGCAGCTGATACCCCACCCCAGTGGGTCTGAAGGGCCGGCCGCTCGGGTCTTCTTTCGACGAAGACTCGGGCGGCCGTTGCGGTTCTCTACCCGAAGCGGTCCGCGGGGACGTCCCGGACGGTCGGATCCGCCAGGGCCCCGACGATGACCTCTGCCACCGATGACGGTGACAGCCCTTCGGGAAACGCCGGTGCGGTGCCAGCAATGGCGCGATTGACCAGACCGGTTTCGGTGTGCGGCGGCCGGATGTCGAGCACCCGGATCTTTCGACGACGAGCCTCTCGCCCGAACCCTTCGTTGAACGATCGAAGTGCCGCCTTCGACGCCCCGTACGCGGCCATGCCCGGGAAGTTCTGCTCCGCAATCACACCCGAGATGTGCGCGATCGTTCCACCTTCGGAGAGCACCGAGAGCGTCGCCTGCGACAAGAAGACGGCAGCGAACACGTTGGTCATGAACAGCTCTTCGAGGGTGTCGCTGTCGAGCTCGTCCACGCTGCCGAAGGCAACCACGCCGGCGGCATTGACGACCATGTCGACCCGCCCATGCGCGGCCAGAGCCGCATCCAGCAGTCCTTTGCTCGCCGCCGGATCTCGCAGGTCGGCAGCGACCAGATGGGCATCCTCGAACTCTGGGCGCCGCAACCTGTCGACACTGCGCCCGCTCAGGGTCAGGTGCGCTCCCATTGCGGCCAAGCGAAGGGAGATCTCGCTTCTCAGCACGCCGCTGGCTCCGGCGACGACGATCGATGAACCGTTGAGTTCCATCCGTCGAGTAGAGCAGCGTGGGGCTTCGGGCGTCGGATCAGCCTGCGATGTCCGATTGCCACGCGCCGGAAACGGCAGGGAGCAGCGCCGTGGCTGTCTCTTCGGGGAACTCCTCGTGGACGAAGAGCTTCCCCCGAGGAATGACCTCCAGCGCAACGGGGCCTGCGAACTCGGGCATCATCCGCCTGGTCCACTCGACAGGGAAGAACGGGTCGTCTTCGCCCCAAACGAGTTGCACCGGCGCCGTCATCTTTCGGTGACAGGTCGACATTTCGGCGAAGCGATCAAGATCGAAGTTGCGTCCGAACTCTCCGGCGGCCCAGCGTCGGTCGGGGTCGTCGAGAAGCGGTCGGAGGTTGAACTCCTCGAACTCCCCGTCGAGCAACGCCTTGTCGTGGAAGCAATCGCCGAGCACGAACGTGTTGCGTCGGAGCCGACGGTGGTTGGCGACCCGGGTCAGCAGTTCTTCGAATCGGGGAATGTGTCGCACCCGGAGAAAGGAGGAGAAGCGCCAATGCGCCTTCGGTGGTTGCTCGGTGTCGATCAATCCCCACCCGTGGACCCGGGTGTCGTCAGCGAAGGCGAGTCGGGCGATCATGCCGCCGCTGTCGTGGCCGACCACGCCGAACCGCTCGAGATCCAGCTCGTCGACGACGTGCCGCAGTGCCTCGGCGTGGGTCGTCAGGCTCGGTGTGATGCGTCGGTCGAAGATTGAGTCACCCGCCCCTGGCAGGTCGATGAGATGGCAACGGACATGAGGCACGAGGTGAGGAAGTAGACCACGGAACGTCGCGCTGGTAACCGGCCACCCGTGGCTGAAGATGACGTCCGGGCCTTCGCCGACGACACGATGCGCGACCGACCCGTTGCCGACGTCGATGTGACGATCGGCCGGGCGTCGAAACACGTCCGACGCTTGTTGCGCAGTCAGGTTGGTCGTCATAGGAACGCTCCTCGATTGAAGTGATTACTACAATAAGATATCTGAAGCGGTCACTACGATCGACCTGCATGGGTCACAAGCACTCCAAGGACGAGATCCTTGCGTCCGCGCTCACCGCAGCGGTCGAGGACGGACTGAGTCAGCTCACCTTCGGACGCCTCGCCAAGCGACTGGGCATCAGCGATCGCACGATCGTCTACTACTTCCCGTCGAAGAACGATCTGATCAGCGAGGTCATCATGGCCATGGGGGCCGGACTTCAGGCCCAACTCGGACCCGTGCTGGCCGATCAGGCCACCGATCACCGCGACATCGTGGCACGCGCCTGGCCGGTCCTCGCCACGCCCGACTCGGATCGAATCTTCGCCCTCTTCTTCGAGGCGAACGGCCTCTCCGCGGTTGGCGTCGAACCCTACGCCAGCCTCGTGCCATCACTCGTCGACGGATGGATTGCCTGGGTGGCAGAACTCCTCGAGGGAACTACCGCCGATCGACGTGCCGAAGCCGAGGCCGCGATCGCCCTCATCGACGGCCTCTTCCTCGTACGTCTTCTCTCCGGTCCACGGGCGGCAAATCGTGCGGCCCAACGACTCGGCGTTCTTCTACGCTGACGTCGTGTTGCACGAATCCGACCGAGCCCGGATCGAGAAGCTCGCTGCGACGGTCTCCTCGAAGCAGTCCGCGGCGGAGCTCGACGAACTACTCGTGCTTGTGTCCCCACTCGTCGACCGCCAGACCGCCCGCTTCTTTCCCAACCCACTCGATGCCGAAGAAGCCTCCCAGGAGGTCTTGCTCGCCGTCAGCCGTCGAATCGACTCGTTCGACGGACGATCGACCTTCACGACCTGGCTTCACCAGGTCACCACCAATACGTGCATCGACTGGTACCGCACGCTCCGCCGCCACATCACCTCTGGCGAACCCCCTCCGACCCAGCCGACTCCCGGCTCGTCGCCGAGCGTGCTCGCTGGCGATCGACTCGACCTGTTGGACGCAGCCAGCTCGATGGATGGACGTATCGTCGAGCCGGTCATGATGCGCGACCTTCTCGAGCTCGAATACCGCGAGATCGCCGCCCTGCTCGACGTTCCGGTCGGCACGGTGAAGTCACGTATCCACGAGGGCCGAGGCGAGCTGAAGCGGTTGCTCTCCGCCGGGCGAACATGAGCGCCGGACCGATGGATCACCTGCGCTCCTGGCTGATCGACGAACTGCGGCGCCGGTTTCCCTTGGTCAACGATCACCCCGACGTCGCCGGCGTGCTTCGCCAGCCGGACCTCCTCGCCGCACTGGGCCCCGCGCTTGCGGCGCCGTTCGTCGATCGTGGTGTTGACCTCGTCGTGGCACCAGAAGCCAGAGGTCCGATCGTCGGGGCGCTGACGGCGACCGCACTGGACGCGGGCCTCGTGCTCGCCCGCAAAGACGATCGGAATCACCCCGGCGCGGATGTGGTGATCGAGTCGGAGCCGACCTGGCGTGGGGGGTCGGAGACCTTTCAGCTTCGGAGCTTCGATCTCGAATCGGCGCGACCGCGACGCGCGTTGCTCGTCGACGACTGGATCACGACGGGCTCCTCGTTGCGGGCGGCGAAGCACGTTCTCGAAGCGCACGGCATCGTCGTGCTCGGCAGTTCGGTCCTGGTCAACAAAGCCGATCCGGCGGTACTCAGGGAACTCGGGGTCGACTGGCTGGTCACCTTCTCGGAGGTGATGGGCGGCCGCTGAGCTCCTCGTGAGTTTTGGGGTCTGACCCCAGCGCCACGGGATTCCCCAGGTCGATGTCACAGGGGGTTCGTAGCGTCGTGTCATGGCCAAGTCGAAGACCGTTTTCATCTGTGGGGATTGTGCCCACCAGGCCCCGAAGTGGGTGGGGCAGTGTCCTGACTGCGGTGCGTGGAACACCCACACCGAGGAGCGTGCCTCGTCCGCACCAACGACCGGAGTTCTGGGCGCGCCCCGTCAGCCTCCGATCCCCATCGGCGATGTCGTGCTCAGCGAGCATCCAGCGATCGCCACCGGCATCGGCGAGCTTGACCGCGTGCTTGGCGGAGGCGTCGTTGTCGGCTCGGTCGCGCTACTCGGCGGCGAACCCGGAATCGGCAAGTCCACGCTTCTGCTCCAAGCCGTCGCTGCACTCGCGCGGTCGGGTCGACGCTGTCTCTATGTGTCCGCCGAGGAGTCGGCGGCTCAGGTTCGCCTCCGTGCCGAGCGACTCGATGCGGTGGTGGACGGTCTCTGGCTCCACGCCGAGACGTCACTTCCGTCGGTCATCGATGCCTGTCGAGACATCCGCCCCGACTTCGTGATCGTCGACTCCATCCAGACGGTGCATGACCCCGAGCTCTCGTCTGCCCCAGGATCGGTCAGCCAGGTACGACACTGCGCCAATCGACTGGTCGCCGCAGCGAAGGAACGTGCAATGTCAACCATTCTCGTGGGCCACGTCACCAAAGATGGCGGACTCGCCGGACCTCGCGTGCTCGAACATGTCGTCGACACCGTCCTTGCGTTCGAAGGGGACCGCCACCATGCGCTCCGTCTCCTCCGGGCGATGAAGCATCGATTTGGCGCCACCGACGAGCTCGGGGTGTTCGAGATGCGGGGGTCCGGGCTCGTCTCCGTCGACGATCCGAGCCGGCTCTTCCTCGCCGATCGACCCGACGGAGTCGCGGGCTCGGTCGTCGTGCCGACGTTGGATGGCCACCGGCCGCTGTTGGTCGAGATTCAAGCGCTCGTCGCCGGTTCGTCGATTCCCTCGCCGAGGCGATCAGCCCAAGGTCTCGACTCTGGACGGTTGTCGCTGATCCTTGCCGTGCTCGAACAACACGCCGAGCTCGACTTCGGGAAGGCGGATGTGTTCGCCTCGGCGGTCGGAGGTGTGAAGATCAACGAGCCGGGCGCCGACCTCGGGGTGGCGCTCGCCCTGACGTCGGCAGCGACCGGAACACCCCTGCCCCGAGGGCTGGTGGCCTGCGGGGAGATTGGGCTCGCCGGCGAGTTGCGCCAGACGGCGCAGATCGAGCGTCGCCTCGCCGAAGCGGCACGCGTCGGGTTCACCTCGGCCGTCATTCCTGCGGGAGCGCCTCCGATTCCTCAGGGGATCGTCGGCATTCGTGCCGAGACCGTCGCCGAGGCGATGCAGCTCATCCGTCTCGGGGTACCGACGCAGATTCGTCAACGATCCGCCTGAGCGGACGCGCTTCGTCTCGGGGTTTGCCCTCATCCCGACACTCAGGGTTCTCCCCCCAGGGGAGGACCCGCTTGGGTCCATGGGCCACCCGCCAGGAGGACTCGACGACCAACCCACAGCCCGACGACGCAGCCACGCGGTTTCCCGACACTGAGTACAGGCGATTGCGCACTCGGCGGATCGACCAACGGGAGGAACCGTGATGACCATGACCGCACCAGCTCCGACGGCCCCAGGATCGGCGCCGACGAGGCAGATCGCCGCTCGAACGGTCGGCGCGACCAAGATCTACGGCTCCGGCGACACCGAAGTCACCGCACTCGACTCCGTCGACGTCTCCTTCGCAAGCGGTGAGTTCACGGCCATCATGGGCCCGTCGGGCTCGGGGAAGTCGACGCTCATGCACAGCCTCGCCGGTCTCGATCGGCTCACTTCCGGTCAGGTCTTCATCGGGGACACGGATCTTTCAGGTCTGAACGAACGAGATCTCACGTTGCTTCGCCGCACCGAGATCGGCTTCGTCTTCCAGGCGTTCAATCTCATCCCCACGCTGACCGCCGAGGAGAACATCACGCTGCCCCTCGACCTCGGCCGGGCGTCCCGCGACGAAGCGTGGATCGATGCGGTGGTCAACGCCGTCGGTCTTCAGCAGCGTCTCGGCCACAAGCCAAACGAACTCTCGGGCGGGCAGCAGCAGCGAGTTGCCGTGGCTCGAGCGCTCGCGTCACGTCCCGCCGTTGTTTTCGCTGACGAACCCACCGGAAACCTGGACTCGACCACCGGCGCCGAGATCCTCTCGTTCATGCGTCGTGCGGTGAACGAATATGGCCAGACCACGGTGATGGTCACCCACGACCCGGTCGCGGCGTCTTACGCCGACCGGGTGCTCTTCCTCGCAGACGGACGAATTGTCTCCGAGCTCGCCAACCCCGACGCAGACGCCATCCTCGCCCACCTCCGTGCGGCGACGAACAGCTGAGGCGGCCGTCATGTGGAACATCACCCGCAAGAACGTGGCCGCGAACAAGGTTCGCCTGGCCCTCACCGCGCTGGCCATCGTGCTCGGTGTCGGATTCATCTCCGCAGCAAACATCCTCTCGGATGGACTGCAGGACAGCTTTGGAAGTCTCGCCGCCGAGATCGTCGATGGCACCGACATCGAGATCCGGCCCGATGCCGACGTCCCAATCACCGACGAACAGATTGCGACCGTCGAGGCCATCGATGGCGTCCGCGTCGCGGAGGGCGAGATCGGAGCCTGGGACAACACCGTGCTTCCGATCCGAGACGACGGCTCGGTCCTCACCAAGAACGGACCGCCCGTGCTCGCGTTCGGCTGGACGGTCGACAACCAGCTCAATCCGAGCGCGATCGAGCAGGGACGTGCACCGGAAGGCCCGGGCGAATGGGTCGTCGACATGACCACCGCCGCCGACGAAGGCTTCGTGATCGGGGAGACGTACGAGATCATCGTGCCCACGACCGACGGACGGACGAGCGCAGAGCTTGTCGGCACCTTCCGATTCGGCGAGGACAACACCCTCAACGGCGCAACCCTCCTCGCATTCGACAAAGACGTCGCACTGACCCTGTTCCAGGAGAACGAGTTCGATGCGATTGTCGTTGCATCCGACGGCACTCGCGACGTCGTCGACATCAGAACCGATATTGAGGCTGCCCTGGGTGACGACTACGAGACCTTGGACACCGCCGATCTGAATGCCGAGCAGCGCGCAGACTTCAACGCGTTCGTCGGCATCTTTGCGTGGGTCCTCCGGTCGTTCGCGATCATCGCCTTGTTCGTGTCGATCTTCATCATTGCGAACACGTTCAACATCGTGATGAGTCAACGGGTCCGCGAGCTCGGACTCCTCCGAGCCGTCGGCGCTACTCCCAAACAAGTCCGACGGGCTGTGCTGGCTGAGGCGCTCGTCGTCGGAGCGATCGCGTCGGCGATCGGACTCGTCGTCGGTCTCGGGCTCGCCTTCGGGATGGAGGCCGCACTCAACGCGATCGGCGCGAGCCTCCCGGACTTCGACAAGCCGCTGTCGCTCTCGACTGCGCTCATCGGATTCGGTGTCGGAATCGGCGTGACGATGCTGTCGGCCTGGGCTCCCGCCCGTCGGGCAGGACGCACCTCGCCGATCACCGCAATCGCCGGACATGCCGAGACCGGCGACGCCGGACGACGCAGCATCATCTTCGGCGCCGTGCTGACCCTTCTCGGCGCGATCGCCACGGGCGTCGCGCTCTTCGGCGGGATCGACTCAACGGCACTGTTGCTGACGCTCCTGGGCCTCGGCGCGGCGGTGATCTTCATCGGCATCACGTTGCTCAGCCCAACTGTCGCCGGTCCGATCTCCCGCACGCTCGCACGGCCCGTGGCGCTGATCCACAAGACACCGGGTCGACTCGCCGGAGAGAACGCGGCCCGCAACCCGAAACGAACGGCGACCACCGCCGCCGCATTGATGATCGGCCTGTCGCTCGTGTCGATGGCGTTCGTCGTCGGTCAGACCCTGAAGTCCGACCTCAACGAGCTCCTCGAGTCGACCGTGCGTGCCGACTACGCCGCCTTCGCCTCGACCGAGTCGGGGTCGGTGCCACAGGCGACGCTGACGGCGTTGCAGGAGAGCGACGAGCTCAGCAACGTGACTGGCTTGCGCTACTGGGGAACCTTCGCCGAGTCCAATGACCCGCTTCTCGAAGATCCGGAAGTGTGGTTTGAGGTCGGGAACATGCCAGCCGACCGGATCGACGTCCTCTTCGACCTCGACCTGACATCGGGTACCTGGACCGACATCGACGACAACGCCATTGCGATGCGCCAGTCGGTCGCCGACGAGCTCGGCGTCAGCCTGGGCGACACGATCGAGATCGGCACGGACAACGACGAGATGGCGACGGTCGAGATCGTGGCCGTCTTCGAGGACGGCTCGATCTTCAGCGGCATCATCGTGAACGACGCCGTGTACGAGGCGATCAGCGACCAGGTCAACCCAGACTGGATCGCGGCGAACGTCGCAGAGGGCTTCACAACCGAGCAGGCCGATGCGGTCATCGATCAGATCGAGGTCGACTTCCCCCAGGTGATCATGCAATCCGCAGCGGACTACCGGGAGGAGATCAGCGGTCAGGTGGACTTCTTGTTGCAGCTGCTCAGCGGATTCCTCGGGTTGGCGATCCTCATTGCCTTCATCGGCATCGTGAACACCATGGCGCTCTCGATCTTCGAGCGGACCCGCGAGCTGGGCCTTCTGCGTGCGGTCGGCATGACTCGATCGCAAATGCAGCGCATGGTGCGGTGGGAAGCCGCAATCGTCTCGATGGTCGGCGCCTTGTTGGGAGCGGTCGTCGGGGTCATCTTCGGTGTCCTCGTCGTGGTCGCCACGCCCGCCGAGATTCTCGACAACCTCACCGTGCCGTGGCTGTCACTCGCGGTGCTTGTTGGTGTCGCCGCTATCGCTGGACTGATCGCCGGGTTCCTCCCCGCCCGTCGCGCCGGACGCCTCAACGTCCTGGACGCGATCAGCCAGTAGCGCTTCTGTGGACCGGTAGCCCCTCCAGCCGGGGCTGTCGGTCCACAGAACGCCTTAGGCTGCGGCGAATGCGCGACTACGACGCTTCCGATGCCGCCGCAGTGCTCGAACTCAACGCAGCCTGCCAACCCGAGGTTGGTCCGATGGACGGCGCCAAGCTCGACCTTCTGGTCGCCGCGGCGCCGTTCTTTCGCGTCGTGACCGACGAAGCGGGATTGCTCGGGTTCGTTGTCGGCCTCGACGAGACGTCGACCACGTATCAGAGCCCGAACTATTGGTGGTTTCACGACCGTCACGACACCTTCGCCTACGTCGATCGCATCGCAATTGCCGAACGAGGCCGGGGTCAGGGTCTCGGGCAGGCGTTCTATCGAGCGTTCGAGACCTGGGCGATCGAGGCGAACAAGTCGGTGCTCACCGCAGAGGTCAACACCATTCCCGACAACCCGGCCTCACATCGATTCCACGAACGATTTGGTTTCTCGGGCGTCGAGCGCCGACGGCCGTACGGGCCCGACGAAGAAGTCCTCATGTACGAGCGCGATCTGCCCGCAGATTCAGCGTGAGCGGATCTCGAGCTGTTTGCGGTTCGTGATCGTGTAGCGGCGATCGGTCTGCGTGAGCCAGCCGAGCCGGATGAAGGCCGAGATGGCCTTGTTCACTCGTTCGCGGCTGGCGCCGACCATGCCCGACAGTTCTTCCTGGGTGATCGGCAGGGTGAACTCGTCCTCCTCGCCGGCCAGCTCGAGCAGGCGCTTGGCCGTGCGGCCCGTCACGTCGAGGAAGACCGAGTCGGCGAGTGCCTCGTCCATCGACCGGAGCCGACGCGCCAACATGTCGACGACGCGCCACAACAGCTCTGGATGCTGCTCGTAGGTTTCGCGGACCGGGGGATAGGGGATCTCCGCGACGCGGCTCGGTTCGAGAGCCCGAGCCTCGGCGGATCGCCCGAGACCATCGAACAACCCCATCTCGCCGAAGAGGTCGCCATCCTCCATGAGGGCGACCACTGACTCGCGTCCGTCGATCGACTTGTTGGCGATCGCGATTCGGCCCGACATCACGATGTAGAGCGCGTCGGGCTCTTGCCCCTCGTTGAAGAGCACGTCTCCCCGCCAGAGAGACTTTTCGACGGCGGACTCGGCGAGCGATGAGATGACGTCGGGGTCGACGTCTCGAAAGAGATCGACCGAGGACAGAAGTGATGCATCAACCATGACATCGGCGATGATAGTGACATGAGCCACTCGACTGGAGACTCGGCGCTTTCCGAGCGCGTTGCGGCCGTGATCGTGGCCGGCGGATCGGGTCATCGTTTCGGGTCCCGGAAGCAGTTTGCGGCGCTTCGCGGACGCTCGGTACTCCAACATGCGATCGATGCTGCGGCCGAGGTGGCGGATCAGATCGTGGTCGTCGTCCCGGCCGACGTGGTGGACGAGACGCGGTCGTCGATTCGGGCGGAGTGTCCGACCGAGGTCGTGCCGGGAGGCGAGACGAGATCTGCGTCGGTTCGGGCCGGGTTACGCCTGGCGGCGGACTCGACCTACGTCTTCGTCCACGACGGCGCGCGGCCTCTCGCCACCGAGGCCCTCTTTCGTCGCGTGCTCGACGCCCTACGCGCTGGCGCTGCTGGTGCCATCCCTGCCGTGGCCGTTGCGGACACGATCCGGGAGATCGACGCGTCCGCAGCCCCGCTCGACCGGTCGTCGCTGCGAGCGGTGCAGACGCCGCAGGGTTTTCGCACCTCGGTGCTGCGTGCCGCGCACGAGTCCGAGGCTGAGGCGTCCGACGACGCAACACTGGTCGCCGCCCTCGGAGAGACCGTCGAGCTCGTGGACGGCGAGACCACCAATCGCAAGATCACCGACCCCGAGGATCTCGCCATCGCCCGCGCCATCCTCGATTCCATGGACTCCGACCCCACGAACCCCGAGCTTCGAATCGGCCAGGGTTTCGACATCCATCCGTTCTCCGAAGACGCCGACCGTCCGATGGTGCTCGGCGGGGTCACCTTCGCCGACGCTGGTCCGGGACTTGCGGGGCACTCCGATGCAGACGTGATCGCCCACGCGGTCACCGACGCCCTGCTCGGCGCGTGCGGCATGGGCGACATCGGCCAACACTTTCCCGACACCGATCCGGCGCTCGCCGGCGCCGACAGCATCGAGCTGCTCCGGCGAGCGGTTGCGGACATTCGCGCCGCGGGATGGTCGCCGCTCAATGCCGATTGCTCGGTCGTGCTCGATCGTCCAAAGCTCGCCCCCCGTCGGTCCGAGATGCAGGAGCGACTCTCCGAAGCGGTGGGCGCGCCCGTGACCGTGAAGGGCAAGCGTCCCGAAGGGATTGGCGCGCTTGGTCGGCACGAGGGCATTGCCTGCTGGGCCTCGGCGCTCGTCCGGCGAACCTGACACGTGACCAAGGACCAGAGGCCACATTGTTGCGTTCCGGAGTACGTCGGTAGCGTTGTGACGCTCTCCAAAGGGAAGTGAGTTGGACGCAATGCGTCATCATCGTCAAGTTCTCGGACTCTTCGTGACCGCAGTCGCCGCCGTGATCGCGGTCTCGGCCATCGGCGTCGCCGCCCAAGACGCCAACCACACCTGCAACGGACGTGCCGCAACGATCGTCGGAACCGAAGGCGATGACATCATCACCGGCACGGGCGGCAATGACGTGATCGTCGGCCTCGGCGGTCACGACACGATCGCCGGCGCTGGTGGCGACGACGTCATCTGCGGCGGGTCGGGGCTCGATCGCATCAACGGCAACGGCGGCGACGACTTCCTCGATGGGGAGAAAGGCAACGACCGTCTCATCGGCGGAAGCGGCAACGACACCCTGCTCGGCCGGGCGGGCGGCGATCGCCTCTTCGGCAAGGGAGGCAACGACACACTCATCGGCGGTACCGGCGTGGATCGCATCGCCGGAAACGCCGGCTCCGACAAGTGCACCGTCGACATGGACGACATGCGCGTGTCGTTGTGTCGAGGCAACTACCAACTCGTGAAGGGATCCGGCGACCAAGTTGCGGCCATCGATCTCCCGAGCTCCTTCTCCGTCCTGCGCTACTGCTGGGACTTCATCGATCGATGCGACGACTATTACGTCGCTCGAGTCGAGCTTGATGGCCGGCAGAACTTCGACTCCCTCGGGATCCGTGCCTTCGACGCCGACGGAGAACACCTCGCAAGCTATGGCGTCGCGGGAGACCGCTTCGAGGGCATCTTCATGTTCGCGGGAGAACCGGCACTCCTCGAAGTCGACTCGGGCGGCGGCAACTGGACGGTTCGTTTCGGTGATCGTGCCGGCGTGCGCACCGTCGGCTCGGACTTCTCGGGATCAGGCAACACGGTCTTCTTCATGCCGGCGGCGGCACCCGGGTCCACCTTCTCCGCTGACTGGAATGGGTACGGACACTTCGCCGTCATCG
Organism: Acidimicrobiales bacterium; assembly: GCA_020629635.1. Classification (GTDB taxonomy): domain Bacteria; phylum Actinomycetota; class Acidimicrobiia; order Acidimicrobiales; family SHLQ01; genus SHLQ01. The sequence continues at coordinate 423,783 of JAHDCX010000002.1, forward strand.
GTGCCTCCGCTTCGGATGGTCGCGACCTCCTCGTGAACGAAGTTCGCTTCGAGACCCGCGAGACCCCGCCGTTCTCGGCCGAAGCGGTCGCAAAGCCGGGCGTCTCGCTCGTCCAAGTGATCTCCGACGCCGGCAACTGGTCGGTCGGACTTTCCCGATAGATCGTGGCCAAGGGCCGACGGAACACACCGCCGCCAAAGCGGAAAGGCGGCCGACCACAGAAGGGTCGTGGCGCCGGTGGTCGAGGCCAACGCGGGACGACGCCGATTCGTGATTCGCTCGCAGAGCCGGGGTCGGGAAGCGGCCAGAACCGGCGTGCCAAGGGGCCGGGCGGGGAGCGCGTCGAGGGCCGGCATGCCGTTCGGGAGCTCCTCCTGGCCGGAACCCGCAAAGTCCGAGAGGTTGTCTTCGTCGGTGGGCTGGATGCCTCGCCGATCCTCGATGACATTCGAGAGCTCGCTGCCGAACAGCGGGTTCCGGTTCGAGAAGTCGGGCGCGGTGCGTTCGATGCGCTGAGCGACACCGAGTCGGCGCAGGGGGTCCTCGCCGAGGCCGCACCGCTTGTCGAGGTCGACTTGGACGACGTTCTCCGTGGCACCGATGTCCCGTTTCTCGTGATGGTGGACGGGGTGACCGATCCGCACAACCTGGGAGCGATCTTTCGCACCGCGGACGCGGCCGGGGTGGACGCAGTGCTCCTGCCCCGACATCGCAGCGTCCGGGTGTCGCCGACCGTGACCAAGACGGCGGCGGGTGCGGTCGAGCACGTCCCGATCGTTTCCGTCCAGGGCGTTCCTGCCGCGATACAGCTTTTGCAGAAGGCGGAAGTGTGGGTGATGGGTCTCGACGAGGCCGGCGATCGCTCGATCTTCGAGGTCGATCTCGCTCGCGAGCCGCTGTGTCTCGTGCTCGGTGCAGAAGGTGCCGGTCTCAGCCGTCTGGTGCGGGAACGATGTGATCAACTCGTGTCGATTCCGATGCAGGGTGCGGTGGCGTCGCTGAACGTCTCTGCGGCGGGTGCGGTGGCGATGTTCGATGTCGCCAGGCGCAGGATGGGAGCCTGAGACACGACATGCGAGCCGGCATCATTTCGCTTCACACGTCACCGCTCACCCAGCCGGGTGCCGGCGACAGTGGCGGGATGAATGTCTACATCCGCGAGTTCGTGTCGTCCCTGGTGCAGGCCGGAGTCGCCTGCGACGTGTTCGTCCGGCGATGGCACGACGATTTGGACGACATCGTCGAGATCGAACCCGGCTTTCGTGTTGTCCATGTCCCGGCGGGGGCGACTCGCTTGACGAAGGAGGAGTTGCCGAGCGTCGTCGACGACTTCACGAACTGGATGCGCTCGTGGCTCGACCAGCATCCCGTCGATGTCGTTCACGCCAACTATTGGCTGTCCGGCGAGGTCGGCCATCGGCTCAAACATGATCTGGGCCTCCCGCTGGTCACGACCTTCCACACCCTCGCTCGGGTGAAGGCCGAGATGGGTGACCCGGAGCCCTCGAGTCGGGTCGATGCCGAGGCCCGGGTGGTGGCGTGTTCGGACGTGCTGATCGCCAATGCGCCCGAGGAACGCCGTCAGCTGATCGAGCTCTACGGAGCGAGCCCCGATCAGGTCGAGATTGTCGCGCCCGGGGTCGACCGGGCGTTCTTCGCTCCGGGTCCTGCCGCCGGAGCCCGCGAGGCGATCGGCTACGAGGGCGGGCCGGTGGTGCTCTTTGTCGGACGGATCCAGCCGTTGAAGGGCGTGGACATTGCGGTCTCGGCCATGGGGCTTCTCGAGAACCGATCGGCCGAACTGTTGATCGTGGGCGGCGCGAGTGGTCGAGATGGCGCAGCCGAGGTGGCCAAGCTGACAGCCATCATCGATGAACTCGGCCTCGAGAACCGCGTGCACTTCGTCGATCCACAACCGCACTGGGCGCTGTCGACCTACTACCGAGCCGCCGATGTCCTCGTCATGCCGAGCCGATCGGAGTCGTTCGGCCTCGTGGCACTCGAAGCCGCCGCGTGCGGCATCCCCGTTGTCGCTGCAGCCGTCGGCGGGCTCCGCACGCTCGTCGACGACGGGGTCACCGGCCGCCTCATCGACAGCCGCGATCCGGCAGCGTACGCCTCGGCCATCGATGAGATCCTCGCCAACCCGCTGCTCCAAGCCTCCTTGGGCTCGGCGGCGGCAGAGATGGCAAGCGGCTACCCCTGGTCGGGGCTCGCACATCGCTTGCGCACGATCTACCAGTCGCTCATCGCCGCCGATGCTCTGACATCGTGTTCATGAATGGATGAGTTCGCACCCCCGTCGGACGAAGAACGCGCGGCCTGTCACGATCAGTTGATGGCGTGGTTGGCCGCGCTCGAAGCGAACCCGGTGGTCGCCGCGGTCGTCGCAGACGATGAGCGGGACGACCGCTGGTTCGTTCGTGTACTCGGCGAGGCGAAGGACGTGTACTCCGTGTGGTTCACGCTCGGGCAACGGACCCTCGCGTACGAGACGTACGTGATGCCTGCGCCGGAAGAGAATCACGCGGAGTTCTATGCGCATCTCCTCCGGCGCAACGACGACCTGCGAGAGCTGGCTTTCACCGTCGGCGGGGAGGAGGCGATCTTCCTCAAAGGGCGAATCGACCTGCGCGCGGTTGACCACGAGGCGCTCGATCGAATTCTGGGCACCGTCTGGGCGACCGTGGAGCGATGCTTCCAACCGGCCCTGCGCCTTGGTTTCGCGTCTCGATTCTCCCCGGAGGACCGTTCGTAGCATTCTGTAGCCTTTCGATTATTCCCTTGCCTTTCGGTGCATTGCCCTATACCTTGATGTTCACGGATCTCACCGGCGAGCTCATCGGGGAAGTTGAGCGCTGCCGGTGAGATTCGCGCGCACGCCGCGGCTCGAGGTGGGAGGATTGGCCCATGAGCTCTCCTCACGTCCAGTTCGTTGGTGGCGGAAAGATGGGCGAAGCGCTCGTCGGCGGTGTTGTTGCGTCGGCGTGGACCGATCCGGGCAACATCACGGTTGTCGAACTCGATCCGGGTCGACGCCAGCACCTCGCCGATGTGCTCCAAGGAGTGGTGGTCGCCGAGCGGATCGAGGCGAGCGGTCGAGGAGACGCGGACGCGGTCATTGCCGTGAAGCCCCAGTACGTGGTCGAGGTCGCCGAATCGCTCCACCGCGCCGGGTGTCGCCGGATCCTGTCGATCGCCGCGGGGGTGACCACCGGGACCATCGAAGCCGCAGCTCCGGGAGCTGCGGTCGTGCGTTGTATGCCCAACACGCCTGCGCTCGTTGGCGCGGGTGCGGCGGCGATTGCTCCGGGGTCGCACGCGACGGACGCCGACCTTGACTGGGCGGCGTCCATCCTTGGCGCGGTCGGCATGGTGGTCCGGGTCGACGAGGGGGACATGGACGCCGTGACGGGCGTGAGCGGGTCCGGGCCGGCGTATGTCTTTCGTCTCGCCGAAGCGCTCACCGCCGCCGGCATCGCCGAGGGTCTGACCCCCGAGGTGGCTGACGCCCTGACCCGTCAGACACTGCTGGGGGCCTCACGGCTTCTGAGCGAGTCCGGCGAAGACCCCGGCGTGCTTCGCGAGAACGTCACGTCTCCGGGCGGAACGACAGCTGCGGGCCTGGGGGTCTTCGACGACGCCGACTTCGTTGGGTTGGTGGCGCAGGTGGTGCGGGCCGCGGTCGAACGTTCGCGCGAACTCGGCGCCTGAAATCGGTCGGAACGCGGCCGTCTTCGCGCCCGCCGCGCGAACGCGTCGACATCTTTTGGAGATTCGATGGTCTCCATTTGCGTTCTTCTGTGAGCGAACTACGTTCGGGCAGCGCAAGCGGAGAAGGGGCCTGAACAACGTGAGTCAGTTCGACGAACGTCGGCAATTCATGACGGTCGCAGAAGTGGCACAGCTGATGCGAGTGTCGACCATGACGGTGTACCGGTTGATCAAAGCCGGAGAGCTGTCGGCGGTTCGGGTGGGCCGGTCGTACCGGCTTCGCCCCGATGACGTCGATCGCTATCTGGGGGATCGGTACACCGAAGCCGGCTGAGTCGAATCTCAACCACGCAGGCGCCAGAGGCCGGGCACATCGTGCCCGGCCGTTTGCGTGCTGGGCAGCATGTGATCGTGCCCGGCCGTTTGCGTGCTGGGCAGC
>JAHDCX010000033.1 GCA_020629635.1 Acidimicrobiales bacterium
GGGGTGTGACACTTGGTTCAGGATGGGTGGGCCTTGCGGGTGAGCGTCTGGTCTGACTCTGGGTGTGACTGACGATGGTGTCTGTTGGCTGATCTGTCGGCTGTCGTTTGCTCGTGGGGTTGTTGGCGCCGGCCGTTCGGGCGGACGTGACCTGATAGGAGCGTTGGCCTGCATCCCAAGTGTCCTGTCCGCCGTCCCGGCCGGCCGGTGTCGATCCACAGATTGACCAGATGGAGGACACCAATGGATATGACATCAGAGATCGACCCGGTGAGCGAGGTGATCGTCGGGATCGACACGCATCTCGAACAACACACGGCGGTCGCCGTCGACGGGTTGGGTCGGGTGTTGGGCACGCTCGAGATCGAGACGACACGTGGCGGGTTCACCCGTCTGTTGTGTTGGGCCCGCGGGTTTGGGTCGTTTCAACGGGCGGGGGTCGAGGGCTGCGGAGCGTATGGGGCGACGTTGGTTCGGTTTCTGCGACAGGCCGGGATCACCGTTATCGAGGTGGATCGCCCGAACCGGCAACGTCGCCGCCGTCGCGGTAAATCGGACCCGACCGATGCTGAGTCGGCGGCTCGAGCAGTCCTGTCGACAGAAGCGGCCACCGTCCCAAAGGACACGACCGGAATGGTCGAGACCGTTCGGGTGCTGCATGTGACTCGCCGATCCGCGGTCAAGGCCCAGGTTCAGGCCGGGAACCAGATGAAAGACCTGGTGCTGGTGGCCCCGGAACCGATCCGGGAACAATTACGGGGTCTCACGACCAAACAGCGGGTGAAGGTGTGTGCGCGTTGGCGGCCGGGGCTCGTGCATGATCCGTTCACAGCGATCCGTCGAGCGTTGCGGGATCTAGCGTCTCGTTGGCTCACGCTTGCCGCCGAGATCAAGGCAACCCAAGCCGACCTGTTGCGCCTGTTGGAGCTGATGGTCCCGAGCCTGCTCGATGAGTTCGGGGTTGGTCCTGATGCTGCTGCGAAGCTGGTGATCGCTGCGGGGCAGAACCCGGAACGGTTGCATAGCGAAGCGGCGTTCGCGGCGTTGTGCGGGACGAGCCCGGTCGAGGCCAGCTCGGGCAAGCATCAAGGGCACCGGTTGAACCGGGGCGGGAACCGACACGCCAACCAGGCGCTGCACACCGTCGCCATGGTCAGATCGCAACGATGCCCCGAAACCCGGGCGTACATCGAGAGACGACGCAGCGAAGGAAAGACCGACCGCCACATCCGTCGATGTCTCAAGCGAGCCCTCGCCCGCCGATTCCACCGAATCCTCCTCCACGACCTCAACTCCTTGACATAGGAGCATCA
>JAHDCX010000023.1 GCA_020629635.1 Acidimicrobiales bacterium
GCGTCGAGCCGGGTGATCTCCTGTCGGACTTCGGATCGAAGCTCGGCCATGTCGTTCTTGAGTTCGGCTCGGAGCTCGGCCATTTCGCTCTTCAGCTCCACCCGGAGCTCAGCCATCTCGCCGCGGAGTTCGGTGCCGAAGGCGTGCATGTCGCTTCGGGTGACGAGTTCGTGGGTGGGTTGGCGGGGGAGGAGTTCCATGGCGGTGGTGGCGTTGTCGGTGCCGATGTGGGCTTCCCACGCGACGAACAGGTCGCGTCGGGCTTTGTCGGTGGTGCTCATGTCAGTGTCTCAGTTCTTCGGGTGCCCGTACAGAGGGCTGGATCTGCGGAGGAACTGAGCGGGCCGTTCCACGAGGCCGTGGCGCCGAGCGTAGGTGGGTGGTCTGACGGCGCGTGTCCCCTTGCGAGCGGACCCTCTTCCCAGTCACATTGGGGTCAGACACCAACGTGACCTGCCACGTCCGTGTCGTCCGGCCTCGAGCCCTTTCGCCCTGGTCATTCGCGGCCCTCGGCGGGGGGCGGGAGAAGCGCAGTCCAACCGTGGTTGAGAAGGTGCTGGTTGTGGGTGACGTCGTCGTGAGCGATCGTGGATGAACGGATCATTCGGCGACGGGTTCGTTTCACCGAGAGTCGCACGAGCTGAAGCCAAAGCGCATAGTTGATGACCAGAGGGTTGCCGCTAGTGGCGAGTAGCGCGGCGAGGTCGCCGGTAGCGGCGACGAGGTGGGCGACGTAGCGCACGCCTTCTCGACGGTCCGGGTGAAAGTCGGTGTCGCTTCGCAGAGCGAAGTAGACGGACGTCGCTCCATGGATCGCAGCCACGGGCAGGGTCATCGGTGCGAGGTGCCAGGTGTCGTAGCCCTGTCGATACATCTCGACCGCCCGTGCAGCGGTGGCCTCATGCAAGGTGAGTGCTGCCCAGCCTGGGAGTGGGAGCCCAGCGGGTGTGGCGACGTCGGACAGAAGATGCGCGAGTTGGGTGGCAGCGGCGGTTGTCAGGCTCTGGTCGATCGAGCCGAGCCGGTCGACGAACTGGACGCAGCCGTCGATGTCGCTGCGAGTCATCGTGGAGGCGAGTATGTCGCGCGTGCCGAAGACGAATCCGAGGAGCGGGTCGTGTCCAGGTGTGAGGGCGCGATGGTTCATCGGCGTGAATCCTTCGCCCATGGATTGGTCGAAGGGCACCTTTGCGACGTTTGCGAGCCAGTTGTTGTTGCGAGTCGAGGCTTCCGCACGGAGTCTCGCAGTCAACGGGTTGGAGGGGGAGTCGAGGAGGCAGGCGTCGAGTACCGCTGCCGTGATGCCGATCGCAACTGCGGTGGTGACGTCCCACTGGTCGAGCTCAGTTCGCAATCGGAAGCGGCATCGTATGCGATCCTCGATCCGGTCTCGTTCGACGCCCGCCATCTCGGCGAATCGTGCGTGTAGTTCGGGGCGCTGAGCGGTCGTTCGCGAGCCGAGACGGTCGAGGCGGAGGTTGACGGCGTCGAGTCGAACACTGACGGAACCGTCGTCTTCGATCTCTGCCAGTTTGTTCATCCAGCTATCCGCTGCTCGTGCTGCATCAAGTGAGGCCTCGAGTTCTGTGACTCGCGGTGAGTCGGGGTCGCTGATGCTTCGTTCTTCGTCGAGGAGCGACTCGAGCTGCGCGATGCGGTCCTCCATGTGTTGAAGCACGTCGATGACCGCGGCTTCGTTGCGCTGTTGGTCGAGGAGGATGAGCTTGTATGTGGTTTGGAGTTTGATCAGTTCGGCTTGTGTGCGAGCGGCGCCGAGTTCGAACAGGAGGGTTCCGCCTGCACCGGCGACGAGGCCAGCCATCGCGCTTGCCTGGGCTACGAGCCACATGCCGCCCGTGACGAGACTTCCGGGGGCGCTGGCGCCAGCCATCGTGCCGAGTAGACCGAGGCCGTGGGCGGTGGCCGCTGCTCCACTCAATCCGGCAGCACCGCCGAGTGCCGTTCCGATCGCAGGGGCGGCCACCAATCCGCCGACCCCTGCAGCCGCGGCGATGCCGATACCCATGGCTCCGACGCGTGTTGCGGAGATGGCCGTGTGTGCCCGAGATGCTTCGGCGAAGGTGTCGGTCACTCGTTCTGCGTCGTCAGCAAACAGTCCGACGAGCTCGGCGACATACGTGAGACCCGAGAGTCGCCAATCATTCTCGAGAGCGATGTCAAAGGGTTCGAATGGGTTGGATGCGGCCAGCTCGATCAGCAGAAGAGTTCTTTGCGCGACGGACCAGTCGCTCGTGAGTGCGGTGAGGACGGTCGAGGCGCTGAATCGAGCCTCGTGTGGTCGCGGGAGATCGAGAAGATCGTGAATTGTCTGGATGCGCCAGTGGAGGTAGTTCTCCATCCGCTGAACCAGATCCGGGTCCCGGCTGAACTCGAGGTTTGAGGCCAGTCCATGGAGGTGTCCAGCGACAAGGAGCCGGCCGATCTCAACGGCGTCAGCATCAATCCCCAGGCCGTCGATGGTCATCGGCTCGATTGCTTCAGCGAGATGATCATGCTGTCGAAGCAACGCGACGACTTCGAGGTCCAGGTCACCAGCGGCCGGAAATACGCGCTCGTCCAAAGCGGCTTGTGGCAGTGGCGGTGACGTTCGACGGGCCTCGTAGACATCCCGCGCTGAAGCGGCGACCCTCCGACCCGTGTCGAGTGCGTTCCGGGGGTTCAGGCGAGAGGCGCTGTCATCGCCGGCGTCCATCGACCGAGAATAAGGCCAGCGGGTTTGACCCGTCTACGGGGTTCTGGTCGTAAGACCGGCGCCGGCCTTGACGAACCGGGTCAGGCGAGCCCGGCTGCGGCGATGACGTTTGCGACAACTCCGCCGAGGATCACGCGGTCGGTGTGTCTTCGAATGTCGGTGATCGATGCGTCGAGCCGGGTGATCAAGCGGCAATCGCTACAGCACCAGACGTGAGAGCACAGACGCGAGCACGTAGCCGGTGATGAGGGGCACGAGGCCGGCGGCTGCATAGACGGGCCCGACCCCCCAGAAGAAGAGTCGTTCGACGGACTCGAAGAGCGTCGACGTGGTCCGCAGCGGCCACATCAGCCGAGCGAGCCAGGGTCTGTTGCCGACGCCGTGACGGAGGTGCACCCAAGAGAGGTCGGCTTCTCTCGCGGTGGGCACGGAGAGAAAAAGGAGCCCGAGCATCGCGAGGAAGAACGATCCGCCGAGCAGGCCGTACGTGCGCTGTGATTCGATGACGAGCAAGAACGGGCCTTCGGGAAAGCCGTTGATCTCGCGTGAGAGCAGCTCGGGTCGGCTGATGATGTGGGGGGCAGGGCGGCGGCCGGTCGCGACCCCGGCGTAGGCGAACGGGACGAGCCCGGCCACGCCGACCATGAAGTTGAGGGCTCGGGGCAACAGCACGGCGGACGTGACTCGGCTTGCTCGTGCCGGTGCGGTCACTTCGACGCTTCCGCCCAGCCGAAGGAGCGGGTTGAGCGTTCGGATGCGGGTCCTCGTCGCGGTGGCGACGCCTTGGCGAATGACGAGTGCGAACGGGAGCGAGCACAGCAGAATCCCGGCGGCGGCCAACCAGCCGGCCGCGCCAAGCACAAGCCGGATGATCAGCCAAAACACCGCGATGGTGCTCCAGAGGAGGCGACCGACGACGACGCCGACGGACCACCGACGCTTTCGCCATAGTGCGCTTGCGCCGCGACGGATGAGTCGTGCGGGCATGTCGAGACCGAGCACGATGCGGTCGGCGATGCGGAGCCGCCCGGCCGTGGATCGGGCGATGGCGGCGAGGAGGCGCCGGTCGGTGCCGACGTACCAGCGATGGGTGCCCGGACCGACGCTCAACGCTTCGAGGAGATCTTCCGGCCGTACGTCGCCGTGGCGCAGCTCGGTGGCAAGCTCCCACACGGCGTTCGCTTCGGCGGTGAAGTCTTCGCGTTCCGAGCTCGCCGCTGCCCGCCGCCGTTGACCGATCCAGGAGCGAATGGTTTTGCCGAGGAATCCGTGGAGGAGTCGCATGGCGAATCGACCGAGGTTGTGTGCCGGCGCCTCGTGTTCTCGCTGAGGGAAGCGGGCTTCCCGACGTGGCGGATACTCCGGTACCCAGGTGCGGAGTTGGGAGTAGCCGCCGAAGCCGGCGGCGTGTAGCTGTTCGTCGAGCGTGCTGTGGTGGGCGAGGCACGCGCCGAGCAGATCGAGCGTGTCGACGTGGTCGACGCCGCGATGACGAGCAAGGGTGCGTGCGGTTGCATCGAGCGTCATTCGTTCTCGAATCCCGTCTCGCCGATACGTTCTCGATTCGTTTCGCCGGCGAACTCGCGGGTGATGAAGCAGCCGGTGTCGTCGCAGTCGATCAGGCCGTCGCCGCACTGAGCGTGGACGGTTCGAGGGATCTCTTCGTCGAGGAAGCCGAGCTCGGCGTCGAGCTGAATCCATCGATAGGCGACGTAGTCGTACCCAAGGTCGATGGCGTCGCAGGCGATCGTGACGACGGGTTGTTGTGGAACGTCGGGGAGTGGGCCAGACCCGTAGACGAGGAACTCGCTCATGTCTCCAAGTTGCGCGTACGCCTCCCGGCTGACCGCGGTGTTGGGAATGACCGCGCTCGAGACTCTGCCGACCGGCACGACGATGCCGGGCGCGCTCGATTCGTCGAAGCAGGCGAAGGTGTTTTCGCTTGCGCCAGCGTCGACGGCCATCGACATCGCTGCAGCAGCGTCGTCGAGCCGTTGTTGTTCGACGCGTGCGCAGTAGGCGGCGATGAGGGCGTTCACGTCTCGGGTGTCTTCGAGCACGCTTTCTCTGACAAGCTCGTCGACGCGGTCGTAGTCACTGCGGTTGTAGGCGGCGATGGCGTTGCGGTTGCGCTCGACCTGTTCGCGAGACGGGACGATGTCTGACCAGCTGGTCGCGAACCCGAAGACCATCAGCGCAACGAAGGGCAGGGCCACCAGCGCCTGTGCTCCGCTCGGGAAGGCGGTCCGCCAGGTGGTCCCAAAGCGGGGGTCACCTTTGGCGTCCGGGGTGATCGTCTCGAGCAGCTCGGCTGCTGCGGTCGACGCAACTCGCTGGGGCATGGCCGGCCACGCAGGCGGCGGGGGCGGCGACGACGGCCCAGAGGCCGGTGGCGGTGGGGGTACTGGCGGAGGAGAAGGAATGGGCGGCGGCGTCAGCTCGCTCGGCTCATGGTTCCCGCCATCGCTCATGGTCATTGGTGTAGCGGCTGCTCAAGGCCGGTTCGTGGATCCGGAGTCTGAGTGTGTGATGCGTAGCGCTTGTCCCCCCGTGCTGGGTCGTCGGGCGTGTGACCGGTGAGTGTGCGTGCACTCATCGATCAGAAAGAGAACGACCGTGAGAAACGTGAGACGCCTGACAGCGCCGATGGTGCTGTGCCTTCTGGCTGGCGTGCTGGCCTTCGCCAGCGCGAGTCCGGCTGGGGCGCAGACCAGTCAATGCACAACGAATACGTACGGCGATGCGCCGACAGCCAAGCAGAACTATGCCTCCGATTGTGGGCGGCCATTCGAGGAGACGTGGGAGTTTCGCTGCGACTGGGTGCCGGGGGGCTGGCAGTGCTCCGGCCCCGGTTCTCGCACCGATGCTCCAGTGAGCGCGCCCACGCCGACGACCCCACCAACGACGGCCGCGCCCGCTCCGGCTGCGCCGTCGGCGGTGACGGCAGACTCCGGCACGTGTGCTGATGGTGTGGGTGGCGTCTACGGCGATGCGCCGACCGCGAAGCGCAACTATGCGTCCGATTGTGGGCGGCCGTTTGAGGAGACGTGGGAGTTTCGCTGCGATTGGGTGCCGGGGGGCTGGCAGTGCTCCGGCCCGGTCGAGGCGAGCAACCCGACCGTCGCCTCGCATTCGCCAACCACTGTGCCGACGACCGCTGCACCGACACCCCCAACGCCCGTGAGCACGCCCGACCCGGCACCCGCGCCAGCGGCGAGCCTCGACGCGCCCCGGAACCTTCGCTACCAGAGCCGACTCATGGTCGGGCTCTTGGGCTTCGTCGAGTGGGACGCAGTCGACGGTGCGGCGAAGTACAACGTGTACGTCGACGGCGACTACAGCTCAACGGTCTCCGGCACGTCGATCCAGGTGGCGCCCCTCGCGCGTCGTACCTACGAGATCGTGTCGGTGAACGCCGATGCGTCGGTCTTCTCGCCAAAGTCGCAGCCGCTCGTGACCGATGGTTCCTTCTTCCAGGGCGACCTCGAGGACCTTGCGGCGCCGGCGCACCTGTGGGCGACGACGACGCCGACGTCGGTGCAGCTGCGGTGGGATGGAGTTCCGTTTGCCGAGGGGTACGACGTGTACCGCAACGGCACCTACGTCCGGTCGGTGACGTCGACGACCACGTCGTTCACCACCACGACCCTGGCCACCTACGAGGTGGCTGCGTGGATCAAGCTCAGCAACGGTGAGCAGACGCATTCGCCGAAAGGTGCCGCCGTATCGGCAGCCGGCGGCAAGAACGCGAGCGTGTTCGGCCACAGCCGGTCGGGCAAGGACGTCGCACCCGAGATCGTGATGGCGGCGTTCACCGAGGACAACGATGTGCTCATCGCATGGGAACAGGTCGACTCTCCCGAAGCTGATCGCTACCGCGTGTTCCGAGATGGCGAGCTGATCGCGACGACGACCCGCGGGTACGTCGTCGACAGGAACTGGTCGGCGAACTCGCGGTATCACGTGGCCGGCGCCGATGGTGTCGACCTCGACGTGTCTGCGGGAGTGACGCCGCCCGCGCAAGCGAACACGCCGAACGTGGTCGCGGCACCGGTCGATCGAGACACGCAGTACGCGATCACGCATGAGTACCAGGACGTCCTGGCCGAGATCAGCCAGTTCAATGACGGTGCGGCGATCTGGAATGCGTACTCGATGCTCACCGACATCCCCGGAACGATCGGCGGATGGATCGCCGGAAGTGGCGGGCCGGGCGATTTGCCGGGAGCGCTGCCGGAGTTCCGTGGCGAGCGGGGCCCCAACTTCTATACGGCCCAAGCCATGGAGCTCAACTACGTGATGGCGAGCTTGGGGTCGCCGCTGCTGGTGGGTTCGTACGAGTTGCCCGAGGACCGCGGGCTCGGTGTGGATCTTGATCTGTACGAGCAGCTCGACATGCAGGCCGACCTGGTGCGTAACGCAGCAAGCGCCGTGGCCGATGCGCGGAGTGCAGCGGGTGGACCCTTGAACCCGACGGTGCTTCGTGAGGTCCTCGAGCAGGAGATTCGTCAAGCGGCGTACAACGGGATCGAGCTCGACGACGCCCGCCAAGAAGACGGCTGCAGCAGCTTCAGTTGTGAGACGCCGGTGTATTCGTTCAACCCGGAGGACAATTCTGGCGGGTCCCAGATGTCGCTCGTGCCCCATCCGGAGACGGGCGAGCTCGTGCCGGAGTTGGCCAATCAGAACGACACTGACGGCGACGGCACGCCGGATGTATTGGACGACGATCTGGACGGCGACGGTACGCCGAACGTGCTCGACGAGGCTCCACTCGACGACAGCAAGAGCGGCGTGGACATCACCGACACCGACGGCGACGGCATCCGTGATGTGGTCGACCTCGACGACGACAACGACGGCACCGGAGACGCAGTCGACATCGATCCGCTCGACCCGGACCGCGACGAGATCGACGGCGACGGCAACGGCATCCCCGACGATCAGGAAGACGACGACGAAGACGACGATCCGTTCGACTTCCTCGACCCGGACTGGACTCCGGACCCAGATTGTGACGGCGGCCTCGACGAAGCCGAGAGCTGCGACTAGTCCGAAGCGCTAACCACGTGGGCCGTCGCCTCTGCTGCGAGTGGAGGCGGCGGCCAAGTGGTCTGATCTTGTCGTTTGAGGGTTGCGATGCGACAAAACGAGCCGACCGGGCTTGGTTGCAGCGGGTTCGCCGGGCGCAATCGCTAGTACGGGAGTATGCGGTTGCACCTCACACGCCTCGTCGTCCTCTTGCTGTTGGTCGTCGCCTGCACGAGCGAGATGGCCACAGAACCGACGAGTCAGAGCAGCAGCCCCGAGGATGGCGAGCCAGTGGCGACCACCTCGACTGCCGAGCGACCAGCGGCATCAGAGGCTCCGGCTGACGATTCCTCGGCCTCGACGCCGACGTCCACCACATCAGCGGCCGACGAGCCCGCCGAACTGGCGGCCGCGTTGCCCGTTCGGGAGGGCCCTCGCCGCGAGACCAGTGGAAGCGTTCCCCATGTGCAGCGAGACGCCGTACCGGTTCCGGGAGTCGACGACGAGCTGCGCCGCCGGGCCTTTCTCTTTCCCGGCGTGGAGGAGCGGGATTCTTCGGTCTCCACTGGGGCACGCGGCCTGGTGGTCACCGATGGTGGTTCGATCGTCCGGCGGGAGATTCTGCTTGGCCCTGGCGAGTTTGCCCACATCCATCCCGACGGAAGTCTTCATGTGTGGTTGCCGGTGGAGCGGGCGATCGAGGTCGACGAGACGGCGTGGGGTGAGCTGCATCCTTGGGTGGACCGCGACGGGTTCTGGGACGGTGTGACGATGATCTTCACGCCGGAGAACCCCGAGGAGCTGGAGGTGACCATGCAGTTGTTGGTCGACTCGTACAACTTCGTGATGGGAGCGGAGCTGACCGTGGCCGACGTGACCTGACGATTCGAGTGCTGGCTATTCGGTGTCGTCGGGTGGTGGGAGGTCGAGTGGCGGCCGGTCTTCCATGTCGCAGAAGAGGAGGTACGGGGTGAGTTCGCAGGCTCCGGCAATGCGGTCGAGGTCTCGGGTGGCGGCCTGTTCGAGCCGTCGACACGCTTCGCCATCCCCGTCGTCGCACAGGGTGTTCAGCAGATCCGAGGCACGCGCATCGCATTCGAAGAAGAGGTGGAAGCCAGTATCTGGGACCATTTCGAATATGCGCTCGAAGCCAACGATTTCGTTGACCAAGAGCGTGTATCGCAGGAACTCGCGAATGCCGGTTGTGCGTACGAACTGGTCGACGGTTGTGTCACCCGGGGTGAAGGCTCCGACCGAGTGGACTGGGGTGTGCGTGAATCCGTTGATTCGGGTTTCTTCTTCAAGCGCGCGCAACATGATCTCTTGGTCTCGAGTGAGAGCGCCGACTCCTTCGTTTCGAACGGTGTCTTGGAGCTCGTCGAACAACTCGGCGACAGCTGCTACCGAGTCGTGCCCGCCTGCGTGGAGCTCGCATTCGGAGAGCGTTTCTCGGATCTGAATGAGCCTCTCGAGCTCCTGTGCTTCGGGGTCGGGCTCAGATCCGCAACTCGAGAGGATGATTGCGCTGATTGCGAAAAGAACTGAGAACCTCACCGTTGGAGAGCCTCGAGGACGCCACCTTTTGCTGCCCTCAGGTGGTTGGAGAAGCCCGGGATGTTGTCCAGGTTCTCGGCGATGCTGGCGAGGCGGTGTTGGTGGGTGGGGTTGAGGGAGAGGTCGGTGTAGTTGGTTTGGCCTGGGGTGAAATCGGGGCCGAAGGCGCGTTCCATCTCGTCGAGGATAGTGATGCTGGTCTGGGGGAGGTCGTCGACGGGGGTGCCGTTGGCGAGGAGTGTTTGGGTGCGGTCGAGTTCGGCGGCGAGGATGGTTTGGTTGGCGTTGCGGAAGGCGCTGTCGAGGTTGAGTTGGGCTTCGACTCGGGCCTGTTCGGGCGAGGGAAGCGGTGTGTCGATGCCGCTCGACTCGAAGGCGGCGTCGATGACCTCTTGTTGGAGGTCGATGCCGACGACATCGAGGTAGCTGGTCGCTTCGCGCACGACCCGAACGACGGGCTTGCCGAAGGGGATTTCGTCGGCGACGAATTCAAAGGTGTCCCAGATTTGGTCGGCGGTGGAGTTGAAGTTGTCGATGGCGGCTTGCTGGGCGTCGGCGGCGCTGATGTTGGCGTTGTTGAGGGCGAAGACGAGCACGCCGTTCATCTCGCCGACGGCTTGGTGGTCGCCCTGGTCGGGGTTGAGAAGGAGTTGGCGCATGGCGATGTTGGCTTCGGCGCCGATGTGGTTGCGCATGGGTTCGTTGCGGAAGAGTGCGCCCAACGCGTAGCCGAGATTGTCGGCTTCGACTTCGATGCCTGATGAGGCAGACGGGATCGGCTGGCCTTCGGTGTAGATGGCGGTGTCGAGGCCGGTGTCGCCGACGCTCATGAAGTGGGGAAGGGCCGCCACGATGATCTCGCCGAAGGCGAGGGTGCGAGCGCCTTCGTAGGGTTGGCGATCGGGGTTGTGCGCTTGTTCGTGGCCGATGGCTTCGATCACTGCGCCGGTGGCGCGCATCGCTTCTTCGGCAAGAGCGGGGTCGGTGGCGGTGCCGTTGGTGATGCTGGCGTTCATCGCGCCGGTGGTGCCGGCGAGGGTGAGGTTGGCGAGCGCGGTGCCGGTGGTGTCGTGGGTGCGGGCGGCGACGATTTGGGCGCCGGTTCGTCCGTTGCTGGTGGGGTCGACGAGGACGGTCGCGGCGATGTGGGGGTCGTGTTGGGCGGGGTCGAACAGGATCTGGAGGAGCTCGCCCTCTCGTGGAGAGGGCGTGTCGAGGACCCAGAGCCCGGTGTGCGGGTCTTTGCGTTCGATGTATGCGAGCTCGAGTTGGTGTTGTCCGTCGGCGATCTCGAGTCCGGTGGTGGCGAGGGCGGTGGTCCATTCGGTGCGGATTCGGTTGTCGGTGTCGAAGAGGTGGACCCAGTCGGCGGCGACTTCGCCGTGGTAGGTGGTGCCAGCGTCGCGGAGTTCGTCGAACCAGTCGTCGCCGAGCAGGAGGGGCCGGGTCGATGCGCGGCTGGTCGGGTGGCCTCGGTGGGGGTCGGTGACGTGTGATGCGGTGGCGAGGGAGTCGGCGAGGGTGTGGCGGAACGCCGAAGGATCGAACGTGGATGGTTCGGTCTGGTGGAGCGATTCGTTGGTGATCTGTTCGCGCATCAGCACGCTGACCATCGCCGAGAGTTGGTAGGTGGCGTCTGGGCCGAGGTCGCGGAAAAAGCGGCCGAGCCATGCGGGGTCGTGTTGGACGCTGGTCAGGAGCGTGCGGATGTCTTCGAGGTCGTCGACGGTGGCGGGCTGGCCGTCGGCGCCTGTCCACGTGCCGACGAGGGTGGCTACCCGTTCGGCGGCGGCCGGAGCGTTCGTTGGCGGGGAGGTGTCGGCCGTGGTTGGGAGAAAGTCGAAGCGGCGTCCGTTCGTGTCGATCGGCCCGTCGATGGATTGGAGGTACGTGGCTCGCCAGCGCAGATCGTCGCGGTCGCGTTGAAGGTCGCCGGCAACGTGGTGGAGGGTGTCCACGATGTCGTTGCTGACGCAGTGATCGAGGAGTTGGTTGGCTTCGGCGATCAGTGCCCCGATGTCGTCGGCGACGTCGCCGATGATGCGACTGGCGTGGAGGTAGGCGTCGCTGAGGTCATCGGCGGCGTCGATGTCGATGGAGACCTTCTCGGACATTCGAAGCCTTTCGTGCAGTTTCGATATTCGTGAGTGTCTCAGGTGTTCCGGTCGGGCGCAACTTGTTTGGGCCGGATGTGGTCAGGGGTGAACGAATGTGCAGGTCGTTCCGGAGGCGTTGACCATCTTCAGGTCGAGCGTGAGGAGCGGCGCATCGAGCGCTTCGGCTGCAGCGACGTAGGCGGCGTCGGACGCGGTGAGGGTGGAGCGCAGCGACCAGATGCGTTCGGCGAGCGGATCGAATGCGATGGTGCGCACGGGTAGTCGGCGGAGGTCGGCGAACGCCATCGAGGCGGTGCTCGGGTCGAGTTGTCCGGCGAGTTGAGCTCGGCGAAGGACGTTGGCCGCTTCGACGTGAAGGTGTTCGGGGGCAACGAGGCGTCCGTGCGAGGTCAGCTGCTGTTCTGCCCAGGCTCCGATCGGG
Organism: Acidimicrobiales bacterium; assembly: GCA_020629635.1. Taxonomy (GTDB): domain Bacteria; phylum Actinomycetota; class Acidimicrobiia; order Acidimicrobiales; family SHLQ01; genus SHLQ01. The sequence goes on from JAHDCX010000023.1 coordinate 11,837, forward strand.
TCGTTCGTGATGAGCGCAGCGAGCACGACCGACGCGTCGACGACGGCGGTCATGTTCGGTCGGCGGCGAGGTGCCCGAGGATGTCGTCGGGGCTGAGGTTGGTGCCGGTCGCCGTCTTTCGGAGGCGGGCGTTGGCGACGAGTTCGTCAATGTCGGCTTCTGCGGCCAGCCCGATGAGCGTGCTTCGCAGATACTCCTGCAGTGACTGTCCGTTGCGCGCGGCTCTCGACGCGAGGATGTCTCGGGTGTCGTCGGGGACGTCGCGAATCGTGACTGCGGGCATGCATGCAATATAGCTGCACTGCATGCGAAATGAAGCTTCGGTCACGTGGCGGGTCGAGCGCCAGGTCAGGCCCGCGTCCACCGGGCCGAGCGAAGGATTTGGTCGAACAGCGCTCGGCTCTGCGGCATCGAGTGCCACGGCGACGTCGTATCTGCGCTGTCGTCCGCAGGGTGCGACGCCAGCCGTCTCATACGGCTTGTGAGTACAGCTCGACCTGGGTGAGGAGGACGTTCGGCGGGGCTCCTGCGAGCTTGGCATCCAAGGTGGCGACCACGACGTCTGGCCTCGACGTCTCGCTCTGGAGAGCTTCGGCGAGGGCGAGGTAGGCAGCGTCGTAGGCGGAGAAGTTGTTGCGCAACTCGAGGATGCGGCGCGCCATCGGTAGTGAGATGGTTCGCCGCTGGCTGGGAAGCTGTTGGAACAGGCGGATTGCGCGATCCGCCGCATCGGGTTCGAGGTGCTGAGCCCGCACCTGTCGGCTTATCGCGCTCACGACCTCGAGTTGCGTGAAGTTGGCAATCGTGAAGACTTCGGGGTCGTCGCCGGCCAGTTGTTGCAGCCACTCGGTGACGGCGCGTCCGGAGTCGGTGAAGTCGGTCAGCATCGTCACGAGTACCGAAGCGTCGGCAACGACGATCATCGCGTGGGCTCGCTAGTCCTTCGCGGCGTCTCGATCTTCTCTGATGCCAGCGACGGTCTGTTCGATGGTCGATGTTGTTGACTGCGGGGGGTCTTCGTACAGAAGGCGCGTGAACTCTGCGAGCGAGGTGGGCTTGTTGGGATTCGTTGCCGCAACGTCGGTGGGAGAGTCCATGGGGACGACGCTACCTGTTCCATGGCTGTGGTGAATGGAGTTTGGTCATTCGCTGAGACTTGCATGTCGGTACGACAGCGACGTCCGTGTTCCTGGCAGAGCTACGAACGATACGTCGAGCGCAAACGAGGCTCAGCGCCCGCGGGCCGAGGACTCAGAGTGAGACGTGTGGGGCGTGGAGCGCGGCCATGTCGTCGGGGTCGGTGGTGAGGATTGTCTCGTCGAGCACAGTGGCCCAGACGGCCAGGCTCGCGTCGACGACGTCGCTCGTGCCTGCTTCGGCGCAACGAACGCCGACCGCTCGTGCGTCGCCGAACGGGAGGAGGTTCATCGCCTTGACGAGCCGGGTCATGGCTACCTGGCGAGCGGGGTCGCGCCATGCTTGGGCGAGCACGGTCTCGGTGGTGTGAAGGGTTGCCCGCCGGTCATGGAGGCGTTGGATGAGCGCCACGATGACGTCGCGTTGGGCGGGGTTGTCGAGTCCGATGAAGACCCCGGCGTCGACGATCATGTGTCTCCGAGGATCGCGGCGGCCCGGGCGTGGGCTTGGGTCGAGGGTTCGCCCCATTCGGCCTTCGCCCAATCGACGAAGTCGGCCATGGCGTCGAGCTGCGCGTCTCGTGCGGCGAGCAGCGCGAGCGCTTCTTCCATCGCTTGACGTTCGGTTCGTCGACGGGCGGAGGTGGCGGCCAGGTCCTCGAGTGCTTGCGGTCCGAGGAACATCGCCTTTCGCTTCGGCTTCTGCGGCTCTACATCGTAAGGCATACGTTGAGCATACGTGTATGCCTGATGTATGTCGAGAGAGTCGTGAGCAGGCGGGTTCACGAGTCGGCCCAGCCCGGCGGGTTCTGATCGACCCGGGAGCTCGGATCGGACAGATCGGTCGAGCTCGCCCGAATGCACGCCGCGCAGTGTTCGAGCGTGGACGGAAACAGCTGGATCACGCGGCCCGCCGCCGGCCAGCGCTCGTAGTGGTTGAAGTACTGGTTGAACAGGTCGGTCGACAGGTGCCGGTCGTGCACCGGGGCCCAGTCGACGTCGTCGGCCGCGAGATCGGCGAGCGTGCCGCTGTCGCGGAGCGTTTCGACCGCCCAGTTGAGGACGTGGTGGGCTTCGGTCACTGGCCGGTCGGTGATGATGAGCTCGGGCACGCCGAAGCTCTCGGTGGCGCCCACCGTGTAGAGCCAACTGCCCGTGGGGTCGGCCGGGTCGTCCGGTTCGACGCCGAGCACCGCCCATCCGTGGGTGACGATGGTGAGCTCGAGCCAGCGGGCGGCTTCTTCGTGGGTTCGTCCTTCGCAGATCATGCACATGCCCCGAGCGTCGCGCGGCGGTGTGACAGTCAGTTGAAGATGAGCGCAGCCGCGAGGGCGAGGAGGATTCGAATCGTCACCATTCGCCGCACCCATCCATAGTCGGTGCCGATTGGCGCTCACTCAAGGCGGACTCAACTATTCGGCAAGACGGTCGAATTGAAAACATGGATGAAGTGTCGCGAGATCTGCCTCCGCCGCCAACCGCGAACGCCTTTCCGCCGCCACCAGCTCCGGCGGCAGCGAAGGTCGATCCACAGGATCAAGATCTCCGGGGTCTCAACATCGTGGCGACGATCGCCGCGGTAGCTCTGATGCTTCAGGGGTTTCTCTTGGGGCTCCTGAGCGGCTCGGGAGCGTTCGCCATCGGCTCGGCGGTCGGCTCATTGTTCATTCCGGTGATCGTTGGAGCGATTGTCGGGTGGGGCAACGATCGCCGGGCACGGATCACCTTCGTCTGCGTTGCGGCCGTGTTCTTCTTGCTCCGGCTCGGACAGTTGGCCGCGTGAACGGCTGAAGCCCGAGGCGCTACACGCTGGCGAGTACCTCGCCGCCACAGGAACCGAACGGGTGCAGTGGTCAGGCGATGAGCGCAGTGACCACGGCAACGGCGTTGGCGATCATGCCAGCGACGATCAGCCGTTGGGTCTCGACCTTGGCGAGGGCGATCGTTCGATCATCTCGGCGCGGAGCTCGGCCAGCTCGCTGCGGAGCTCGCTTCGCAGTTCGGCCATCTCGCCGCGTAGTTCCGTCATCTCACCGCGCAGTTCTGCCATTTCGCCGCAGAGTTCGGTGCTCGATGCGTGCATGTCGGCACGGGTCACGAGCTGTGCAGCGGGTTGGTTGGGGAGCAGTTCCATGAGTTTGTTGGCCGGTTTGGCGCCGATGGCTTCTTCGAGGTCCGTTGAAGAGGTCTCGGCGGTCTTGTTCGGTGATGGCCATGTTCAGTGTCTCAGTTCCTCGGGTGCCCGTACAGGGGTGGGGTGTGCGGAGGAACGTGCGGCCGTTCCACGAGGCCTCCGATGAGCCTCGCGCGAACGTGTGACAACGGGTCGAAGGGGAGTGTGCGTTTAATAGCTCTCGCAGCCGATGCCGTCATTGTCGCCGTCGAGGCGGTAAGGGTCGATGTTGGGGTTGAGCACGGTCACACGGACGCGGATGTCGCCGCAGTTGAGGGCGTCGCCGGGTCTGTTGGGGATGCACGGCGAGTACGCGGCATGGCACGACGCGTCGGCGATGGTGGTCGTGGTCGTGGTCGTGGGGGCGTTGGTCGTGGTCGGTGCAGCCGTTGTTGTCGTCGTGGTGGTGGTGGTGGTGCTTGTTGTCGTGGATGGTCGAGTCGTGGTTGTTGATTCTTGTGTTGTTGACGGGCTCGGCGGTTCCCGGTCTTGGACGATCGGGGCCGATTCGTCGACGACGGGTTCGTCGGCTTGCGAGTCGGCAGTCTGCGCAGGGGCAGTGGTGGTGGGTGTGGTCGCCTCCGCTGGTGCGTCACGACGGGCGAGCATGGGCTCGAAGGTGCCGGTGTCGTCGATGGTGCAGGTGTCGAGCATCTCGACGAGGGCCGCTTTCTCGGCGGCGGTGTAGGCGAGGCCCCATCGGGTCTTGACCGAGATCCAGTCGATCGCGTAGTGGCACCAGGCGGTCTCGAGTGATGGTCGCCAGGTGTCGGGGCCGTGGTTGGCTTTGGCTTGGTTGGCGTCGGGCCCGACGACGGCGTGGGAGGGGTCGAAGCCGATGTCGACGGCGAAGGCCTGCTTCTCGGCGTTTGTCCAGGCCCACGCTCCTGCCTGGTGTGCGGCGGAGAGGGGAACGAAGTGGTCGATGGTGACGTCGTCGGCGCTGGTGTATTCGTCTCCGGTGTACGGGTCGATCCAGCGGCCGGTCTCGACTCTGCAACCGCCGTCTTCGAGCGTGATTTCGACGAGCGACTCCGCAATGAGAATCTCGTGGCGGTCGGATTGGCAGTCGCCGTCGGAGTCGGGCCATCCGCCACCGGTGTAGTCGTCGCGGACGTACGGGCTTTCGGGAGCGAATGCGTCAACCTCGGTGCCCGCGTTCAACGCGGTGACGACCTCGGCGTGGGCGGCGGGGGCGATGGCGAAGGACGACGATCGGCTCGATGGCTCAGCGGTTGAGGTGGACGTAGTTGGTACCAGGGTGGTGGAGGGCGAGGACGCTGCTCCGGTGGAAGTGGTTGCGATGAGGCCCGCGACCTCGACGGTCTCCTCACCCGGTTGCTGCTCCGGCTCGACCGTGGAGCTGATGGCGACGACGCTGGCGAAGAAGCCAGCGGGAATGAGAAACCGTCTTTTTCGCCAGAACCGTCGAGGTGCGTGGTTCGCTGGCCCGCCTGTGGAAGGCGGTGGAGGCGGCGGCGTGAGCGGCGTTGGCGGTGGCGGGGAAGAAGGTGGCCGGGGTTGCATTCGAGAAGGCTCTGGATAATGGGTCCAGATTGGCCGTGCTGAGCTGGTTGCGCCACGAGCAAGTTCACCTGGTTTCGCCGGTTCGGCGGCGCCGACGACGCCCTCACGTGTTCCTCGGGTGAAATCACCCAGCTCGCTCAGCCGGCGTGTTTGCCATTCTGGCGAAGTGGACACCGTGTCTTGATGGAAGGCCAATAGTGACGGGTGAAGTGTTCTCGAGCGTGAGCCACATCCAGTCCCGTGAGGTTGGTTGAGCAGTTGGCTGGGCAGGGCTGGGACGACACGAACGAAGAGCAAGCGGCAGAACACGTCGCCCAGGTCCTCGAGGGAACTTGGGAGAAGCACGACGACGGGAGCGAGAATCTCATGTTCGATTTCGTCGTTGAAGCAGCAGGTCGCAGGATTGCGCTCGAGGTAACGCGGCGAGTCGACTCGAAGCGGATCCAAGTTGCGAAGTCAGTGGCTCCCGTACTTGCGGGCGTGGAGGGATGCTGGGTTGCACGCGTCTCGCCCAGGGTTCGAGTCAAGCAACTGGATTGGCTTGCGGGCCCGATATCGGAGCTTGAGAGTCTCGGGCGCGGCATCTATCCCTGCCGCGAGGACGACAGCGATTGGCTTGGTATCCGAGGTCGAGGTGTTCGGGATCTGTACCGGTGCGCCCGAGGTGACCCGGGCCAGTTGATCGTCGGCCCCGAGGATCTTCTCGGGTCAAGTTCGTCGGATGACCTCAATCGGCTTGTTGAGGAGGAGGTCAAAAAGAACCTTGAGAAGCTGAAACAGGCGCCTCCGGGCATGGAACGGCATCTATTCGTGTGGGGTGCCGTTGATTGTCCAGAACTGGTGTTTCCGATGTTGGTGGGTTCTGAGTGTTTGCCAGATGAGGATCCGCAACTTGACGCTGAGATCGCCGCGGTCTGGGTCGTCTCCGAAGCTGCTGACAGGATCGCTCTTCATTGGCGGCGCGGATTGGGATGGAGTGGGCCCGAATCCAGCCCCACGGCCAATTACGTTGAGGCGAGGCTTGTTGAACGAGCGGATACCGAGCAGAGGTAGCGAGTGACGATCACGGGTGAGATCAAGAGCCAGATCGATTCGGTCTGGAACGACTTCTGGTCGGGGGGCATCAGCAACCCGCTGGAGGTGATCGAGCAGCTCACGTACCTGCTGTTCGTGAAGGGGCTCGACGAGACCCAGACCCGCGAGGAGAACAAGGCCAACCGCACCGGCCAACCCCTCCCAACGGATGTCCCGTTCCCCGAGGGTGACTTCACTCCGGAGGGCACCGACCGGTCGATCCCGTACGAGCAGATGCGCTGGTCGAACCTGATCAATCTGGGTTCAGCTCAGGACCTGTTCAACACGTTCGACAACTTCGTCTTCCCGTTCCTGCGTGAGCGCACTGCCCACACGAGCCATGGCGCCCACATGGAGGGCGCCCGACTCACGATCCCCACCCCAAACCTGCTCCAGAAGGCGGTCGACGGGATCGACGCCATCCCGATGGAGGATCGCGACACCAAGGGCGATGTGTATGAGTACATGCTCGCCAAGATCGCGACGGCCGGTCAGAACGGCCAGTTCCGCACTCCCCGTCACATCATCGAGTTCATGGTCGAGCTCATGGCGCCAACAGCGAAGGACACCATCTGCGACCCGGCATCGGGCACGTGCGGCTTCCTGGTGGCGGCGAGCGAGTACATCCGAGACAACGACCCCGAAGCCCTCACCGACGAGACCAGTCGCAATCACTTCAACACAGCGATGTTCAACGGCTTCGACTTCGACAACACAATGCTGCGCATCGGGTCGATGAATATGCAGCTCCACGGCGTCGGCTCACCCAACATCACCTACCGGGACTCGCTGTCCGAAGATGCCCCGAAGGACACCGAGGCCTACAGCCTGATCCTCGCCAACCCGCCCTTCGCCGGGAGCCTCGACTACGAAGGCACCGCCGAAGACCTGCTTGCCGTCGCCCGCACGAAGAAGACCGAGCTGTTGTTCATCAGCCTCTTCCTCCGTCTGCTCAAGCCGGGCGGCCGGGCGGCGGTGATCGTGCCCGACGGTGTGCTGTTCGGCTCGACCAAGGCCCACAAGGAACTGCGCCGCATCCTCGTGGAGGATCAGAAGCTCGACGGCATCGTTTCGCTGCCGTCGGGTGTGTTCAAGCCGTACGCCGGTGTGTCGACGGCGATCCTGCTGTTCACGAAGACCAACTCGGGCGGCACCGACCACGTCTGGTTCTACGACCTCCAAGCGGACGGCTTCAGCCTCGACGACAAACGAACCGAACTGCTCGACGCCGACAAGCTCGGCGCCACCGCCACACTCGCCGACGACGAACACGACAAGAACAACCTGCCCGACGCCCTCACCCGCTGGAACACCCTCCGCACCGAACCAGCCGCCGAACAGGAGCGTGCCCGCACCGAGCAGAGCTTCTGTGTGCCGAAGGACGAGATCGCCGACAACGACCACGACCTCTCCATCAACCGCTACAAGGAAATCGTCTACGAACAGATCGACTACCCCGCCCCCGCCGAAATCATCGCCGACCTCGAACAACTCGAAGCCGAAATCACCCAAGGCCTCGCCGACCTCAAGGCGATGCTGGGATGAGGACGGTCCCCCTCGGCGAGCTGACTGATCTCCTAAGTGGGTTCGCCTTTAAGTCGAAACGGTTCGGTGAGGACGGTGATCTGCCGGTCATACGAATTCGGGATGTGGTTCGCGGGCGCTCGGAGACCTTCTACAGCGGCGACTACGACGAGAAGTTTCTAGTCAAGGACAGCGAGATCCTGATCGGGATGGATGGCGAGTTCAACTGCGCACGATGGAACGGAGGTAAGGCACTCCTCAACCAGCGGGTGTGCCGGATCGAGTCGACTAGCGACCACCTGGACGACCAGTACCTCTATCGATTTTTACCGGCTGCTCTGAAGGCGATCGAACGCGACACTCCTTTTGTCACGGTCAAGCATCTTTCGGCAAAGACGATCCGAGCGATCGAGATCCCGTTGCCGCCGATTGAGGAGCAGCGGCGGATTGCGGCGGTGTTGGATGCGGCCGACGAGCTCCGAACCAAACGCCGCCAAGCCCTCGCCAAGGTCGACACCCTCACCCAAGCCATCTTCATCGACATGTTCGGCGACCCTGCCGAGTGGCACATTGAGCATGAGTTGAACGACATTGTTCGGCCGGGCGACAAGATCAACTACGGCGTGGTACAGCCCGGGGGCGATTTCCCGAACGGCTGCCCGCTCGTTCGCGTGTCTGATCTGACGGGCGGGGCGATCGACCACGGAAGCATCAAGCTGATTGACCCGGATATCGAAGCCAAGTACGGGCGCTCACGGCTACGTGGAGACGAGGTGCTTGTCTCGTGTGTCGGGTCGACAGGTGCAGTTGCCCTCGCATCTGAAGCAGAGCGTGGCTGGAACATCGCAAGGGCAGTCGCTCGAGTCCCGGCCGACGACAGACTCGTCGAGCGCGCCTACTTGGCGACCTATCTTCGAACTCCGCTCGTCCAGCGGTACTTCGAGAACGAACTTCGGACGGTCAGCCAACCGACGCTCAACATCAAGCAGATCAAGTCGACGCCGCTTTTGTTGCCATCAACAGTCGAGCAGACCAGCTTTGTTGAGGCTTCCGCTCAGGTTGTCGATCACATTCATCAACAACGGCTCTCACTTGATCGACTGGATACGTTGTTCGCTTCGTTGCAGCAGCGGGCGTTTTCGGGGGAGTTGTGATGTCGCAGTTCGGGTTTCTGGAGCCGGAGTTTCGAGAGCAGTTCGAGCTGGCGGAGCGGGCGGAGAAGTATGCGCTCGATGATCCTGGTGCGTGTGGGCTGTATGCGCGCAAGACGTTGGAGTCGATCGTCATCTGGGTGTTCCGGTACGACCCGTCGTTCCCGATGCCGTACGAGCAGAAGCTGAACGAGTACCTGCACGTTCCCGAGTTCAAGTCGCTGTATGGCGGGTCGTTGTTCGATCTGGCTCGCAAGATTCAGCGGGTCGGCAACCGGGCGGCGCACGAGGCGAAGCCGCCGTCGAAGGCCGAAGCGGTCGACGTGATGCAGGCGCTCTACAAGCTCAGCTACTGGCTCGTGCACACCTACGGCCGTGCCGAGAAGCCCGAGCGGGTTTCGTTCTCGCCGCAGAAGCTGCCCCGCCCGAATGAAGCCGTCCGGCGTTCGTTGAAGGAACGCCAGGAGCTCGAAGAGCAGATTCAACGTGAGGTCGAAGAGACGGCGCTCGCGCGTCAGCGTGCGGCTGACCTCGCGCAGACGGTCGAGGAGAAGGACGCGCAGATCGCGGCGTTGATGGCGCAGATCGCCGAAGCCAAGGCTGCGGCCGTGGCGGTGCCGATGGCCGACGAGGCGCTGGATGAGACCGAGACCCGCGACTACCTCATCGACCTCTACCTCGAAGAGGCAGGTTGGCCGCTCAATCAGGAACGTGACCGGGAGTATCCGGTCACCATGCCGGAGGGCACGAAGAAGACGAACGGTTTTGTCGACTACGTGCTGTGGGGCGACGACGGGTTACCGCTCGCTGTCGTCGAGGCGAAGAAGACCACGGCTGATGCTCGGGTCGGCGAGCAGCAGGGTGCGTTGTATGCCGATGCGTTGGAGGCCGAGTTCGGTCGACGACCGATCGTGTTCTACACCAACGGCTACGAGCATTGGATCTGGGATGACCACGCCCACGGTTACCCGGCGCGCCGGGTGCAGGGCTTCTACACGGCCGACGAGCTCGAACGGCTCATCGGGCATCGCACGCAACGCAAGGCGCTGTCGACGATCGACGTCAACCGCAACATCGCCGGGCGTCCGTACCAGAAGCGTGCGATCCGATCGATGACCGAAGCGTTCGAGCACAAGGTCCGCAAAGGGCTGCTCGTGATGGCGACCGGGTCGGGCAAGACCCGCACGATCATCGCATTGACCGACGTGCTGCAGCGGGCCAACTGGGTCAAGCGGGTGCTGTTCCTCGCCGACCGCCAAGAGCTCGTCAAACAAGCAGCCGCAGCGTTCACCGAGCACCTGCCCGACATCGACCCGGTCAACTTGTTGACCGACCCGAACAAGGACGCCCGGGTGTATGTGTCGACGTATCAGACGATGGTCGGCAAGATCGACGAACGCCTTCCCGACGGCACGCACCGGTTCGGGCCCGGCCACTTTGATCTCGTCATCATCGACGAAGCCCACCGCTCCGTGTACCGCAAGTACCGGGGCATCTTCGAACACTTCGACTCGCTTCTGGTCGGGCTCACCGCCACGCCCAAAGACGAGATCGACCGCGACACCTACGGCCTGTTCGACCTCGAACGCGGCTTCCCGACCGACGCGTACTCACTCGACCAAGCGATCGACGATGGCTACCTCGTGCCGCCCCGGGGCGTGTCCGTGCCGCTCAAGTTCGTGCGAGAAGGCATCCGCTACGACGACCTCACCGAAGAAGAACAGCTCGAACTCGAAGAGTCCGGCTGGGGTGACGACGATGGAGACGGCCTCATCGACGACGGCGGCGACACCCCGCCCGACGTCAGCACTGGCGAGCTCAACAAGTTCCTCTTCAACGAAGACACGGTCGACAAGGTGCTCCAACACCTCATGACCAATGGTGTCCGAGTCGCGGGTGGGGATCGCATCGGCAAGACGATCATTTTCGCCAAGAACCAAGACCACGCCCGCTTCATCAAAGAGCGGTTCGACGTCCACTACCCGTCGCTCGACGCCGGACGCCACGCCCAAGTCATCACCCACGGCATGTACGACGCAGCCAAGGCGATCGAAGACTTCAAGAAGAAGGACTCGGCGCCCCACATCGCCATCTCGGTCGACATGCTCGACACCGGCATCGACGTACCCGAATGCGTCAACCTCGTCATCTTCAAGCCGGTGCGGTCCAAGGCCAAGTTCTGGCAGATGATCGGTCGCGGCACCCGCCTGTGCCCCGACCTGTTCGCCCCAGGTCAAGACAAGACCCACTTCACCGTCTTCGACTACTGCAGCAACCTCGAATACTTCGGCGAGAACCCCGACGCTGCTGAACCGGGCATGAGTCGCCCCATCGGCGAGCGGCTGTTCGCCGGCCGCGTCGAGATCCTCGACGCCCTCGCCCAAGACGGCGAAGGCCAAGACCACCGCGAACTCGCCGAACTGCTCCACGAGACCGTGGCGTCGATGAACAAGAACAACTTCCTCGTCCGCCAGCACCTGCGCCTCGTCGAGAAGTACTCCGAACCCACGGCCTGGGCCGACTCTGCCGCTGTGGAGGTCGACAAGGCTTCGCTCATGCGAGACCTCGCACCGCTGCCCGATCAGATGCCGCCCGACCCCGAAGACTCCCGCCGATTCGACCTCATGGTCATGAACTGCCAGCTCGGCGCCCTCAACGACGAACCGTTCAAGCTGGCGCGCGAACGGATCATCGCCATCTGCGGACTGCTGGAGGTGAAAGAGAACATCCCGGCGGTCGCCAAAGAGATCGAACTCATCAACGCCGTCCAGTCCGACGAATGGTGGATCGACGTCACCTACCGTGAGCTCGAACTCATGCGTCGCAAACTGCGGGCGCTCGTGCTGTTGGTCGACCGCAAGAACCGCGTCGCGGTCACGACGGACATCGAAGACGAGATCGGCGAAGCCGTCGGCGTGGAATTCATGCCCGCCACGCCCTTCGCCGACTTCCGCCGACGCGCCGAAGCTTGGCTCGGCGAACACCTGGGCGAAGCCGTGGTGGCCAAGGTCAGATCCGGCGATCCGCTGACCGCGGATGACGAGGCCGATCTCCAGCGACTCTTGGTGGCCGCAGGAGTAGGCGACGACGCCAGCTTCGACGAAGCCAGCGAACGAGCCGGATCGCTCGCACTGTTCGTGCGCTCGCTCATCGGGCTCGACCGGGCCGCCTGCCAAACCAAGTTCGCCGAGTTTCTCGACGACAAGCGCTACAGCGCCAAACAGATCCGATTCGTCGAGATGCTCATCGAAGAGCTCACCAACAAAGGCGTCGTCGAAGCCGGCCGCCTCTACGAACAGCCCTACATGGGCCTCGCCCCCGAAGGCCCCGAAGACCTCTTCACCACCGAAGACACCGACCGCCTCTTCGACACGATCAAACAACTGGAGCCGTAGGAGACAGCGATGCCCCTCTTCGAGATCGGCGACGATCAACTCATTCCCTTCCGCAGAGTGCAGGCGGGCCCAGATCTGTATGAGCGAGAGATCGAGTCGCTGCTCTGGTCAGATCTCGAGGCCTTTACTGGAGAACCCCTTCTGCCAGTCGCCCGCCAACCGTCTATCGGAGACGGGCTGAGGCCGGACATCATCGCCCTCGACAGCGACGGCCACGTGGTGGTTATCGAGGTCAAGCGAGACATTGATCGCAAGCAGCTCGCTCAATGCCTCGAGTACGCAGGTTGGGCGCGAGGCACGAGCCTCGACCAGATCGCGGCCATGTACCACGGCGGCAGCAGCGAGTTCTTCCCTGCCTGGATCGAGTTCACTTCGACCACGACACCAACTCTCATCAAGCGGCCACCACGCGTCGTCCTCGTCGCCCGAGACTTCGACGCCCGAACCGACGGAGCACTCAGCTTCCTGACCGACAGCGATCTCCCGATTACCGTCCTTCGGGTCACGGTGTACGCAGATCAGGAAGAGCGCCGGTTCGTCGACGTCGAGTCTGACCACGAGCCCGAAATGCCCGTCCAAGAAACCCTGGCAGCACCTCGAGCAGCGCCAAGGAAGTACACGGTCGATGGTCGACGAATCGAGGTCTCGGACCTAATCGACGGTGGGATCATCTCGGTCGGAGAGGAGCTCACCTGGGAGCGGCCGAGGCTCGGCGAGGTCTATCGAGCCACAGTCACGGCGACCGGCCAGATTCAGCTCGACGACGGCAGGGTCTTCCCGTCACTATCGCGTGCTGCGATGGATGCAGCCGACGTCCCGGCTTACGACGGCTGGCTCGCGTGGCAGGTGGCGAGCGGGAGATCGATGAAGGAGCTGCGCGATCACTTCATCTCGATCAGCAGCCCCGCCGAAAGCTAGGTCGAAGCCTGACGGCACGACTCCTGGAGGTCGCCAAGCATGACACTCGACAGCCACAACCTCGCTCGGGTCTCCACGATTCGGGCTTCGGACGCGATCGGTGGGGAAGCGACGGGGTTTACCCCGTGGCTTGCCGAACACATCGACGAGCTCGGCGGCGCGATCGGGATCGATCTCACGCTCGGCGACACCAATACCGAACTCGCTGCGCTTCTCCGAGAACATACGGAGGTGCCCGTCGGGCAGTACTTCCTCGACATTCGGGCTCACACCGACGACGGTCGGGTCGCTGCCATCGAGAACCAGTACGGCACCAGCGACCACAAGCACCTTGGCCAAGTGCTCACCTACTCGGCTGGGGTCGGCGCCGACGTTGTCGTCTGGATCGCCGAAGACTTCACCGACCCACACGTCGAGACGCTCCGGTGGCTCAACAAACGAACTGACTCCGCCTTTGGCGTCTACGCCGTACGGATCCGCTTCCTTCGGATCGGTGACTCCGCACCGGCACCACAGTTTGAAGTTGTCGTCGCCCCGTCCGAGATCGCCCGCGCCGAACGCAAGGCCAACGCATCCACTGAAGATTGGACCCGGGACAGCTTCCTCGATGCCATCTCCGACGACACCGAACGAAACGCGGTCGAAGCCATCTTCGGCGCAGTCGAAGCGACGGGCGGGGGCAAGCTGTGGTTCGGGCGCAAACCTGGCGGGCAGGTCAACCTCCACCCCCATGAACTCCACGAGGGCCCGAGTTCACTCGCGATCAAAGACGGCGAGGTAATCGTGCGAGGACACTGGACGTTCTGGAGCACCACCTACCGCAACGACGCGTTTGCTCCGCTTGCCGACCTCCTCGGACAGAGCATCGAGGGCCCGGCCAGATGGGTGCCACTGCGCACCATCGACCCTGGCCAGTTCCTCCAAGTCAGTCTTGACGTTGCCAATGCGCTCCGTTCCTCACACGACCCACAAGATCACGTTGGGACCGCATGACTGAGACCGTGCCGGGGCGACCGGCTTTCACTTCAGACACACAAGCTGGGGTGAAGGCGAGAACGTGCGCTGCCTCATCTGCGACTGGACGTTAGAGCTCGACGCCGAAACCGCAGCCCTTGCGCAATCGAGCACGGTGCCCATCAGCCACAACTTGACTGACCGGCGCCACCCACGGCCGGCTACCGTCCGTCACGTGACCACGTTCGCATTCGACGAGCTGGAGACCAGCGACCTGATCGTGGGCGCCGAGTACTCGGGCGGGTCGAAAGGCAACACGTCCGATGACCCGATCTCCCGGCTCCTGCCGGTCGGCAACCAAGGCGGGTTCCGGTTCGGTGGCACGCTCAACCCGTTCGAGGTCAAAGCCGTCGTCCTCTACACGAGCGGCCACGACCCCGACTGGCCCGATCTGCTCGATCCCCACACCGGCCGGTTCGTCTACTTCGGCGACAACAAGAAACCCGGGCAGCGGTTGCACGCCACGCGAGGCAACCAACTCCTTCGTGAGTGTTTCGGCCGGCTGCACGACGCCAACCCTGATGTGCCGCCCTTCTTCGTGTTCGAAAAGACCGGGCGAGGGCGATCCGTTCGCTTCCTCGGACTCGCTGTACCCGGCGCCCCCGACATCGGACCTGATGATGACCTCGTCGCAATCTGGCGCACCACCGAAGGCGAACGCTTCCAGAACTACCGGGCCGTGTTCACCATCCTCGACGTCGCCGAAGTCTCCCGAAAGTGGATCGACGACCTCGAGCGAGGCGAACGCATCACCCGCAACGCACCACACGCCTGGGGCGAATGGGCCGCAACCGGCGGCTACCGGCCGCTGCATGCACCCAAGACGGTCGAACACCGAAGCGTCGCCCAACAAACACCCACCAGCGCCGAAGGCGTCCGCATCCTCGAAGCCATCCACGGCTACTTCGCCGCACAACCCACCGCCTTCGAAGCGTGCGCCGCACGCCTCTGGCAGATCATCGAGCCCGCAGCCGAAGAAATCACCATCACCCAAGCAAGCGTCGACGGCGGCCGTGACGCCATCGGCCGCCACTCGCTCGGCCCCATGGGCGACCGCGTCAGCTTCGACTTCGCCCTCGAAGCCAAGTGCTACGCACCCGGCAACACCGTTGGCGTGCGGGAGATGAGTCGTCTCATCTCCCGACTACGGCACCGGCAGTACGGGGTGATGGTCACGACATCGGTCGTCGCCAAGCAGGCATACAAAGAGGTGCGAGAAGACGGGCATCCGGTGGCGATCGTTTCGGGCGCCGACATCGTCGAAGCCCTCGCCTCGATCGGCCTGACCACGGTCGACGCCGTCCACGCCTGGCTCATCGCCAACTTCAAACTGGCGGGCTGATCTGAGGATGGACCGCCCACGCGCCCGATCTACCGGACATTGAGGTGCGCGGCATCGTCAACGCGGTTCGAACCGGGCCTTGATTGTCTGAAGTTCTTCGAGGTCGGCTCGTGCTCGTTCGATATCGGCTTCCGTGTACAGCGAGACCTCCTCGATGCGGCCCCGCCACTCGATCTCGAAGGTTCTCGTGACCTCTGCGAGACGGGCCTCCGCTTTTGCGATCTCGGCGTCGATTCGGAGCACATACCCGGGCAACGATGGATCGGCCGATCCCGCCTCACCGGGGGATTCCTCGATCACCACGAGCGACCACCGCCAGGCTTCCTCGTAGTCGAAGAACTCGTTCTCGCCTGCCGGGGCGTCACCGCGATCGCGCGCACGGTAGTTCTGCAGTTCGTTCCACCCAATGGCAAGCACCTCCTCGGGCGAGAAGACGCCTCCGGCTTGGGTCTCGTC
This sequence comes from Acidimicrobiales bacterium, assembly GCA_020629635.1. Lineage (GTDB taxonomy): Bacteria > Actinomycetota > Acidimicrobiia > Acidimicrobiales > SHLQ01 > SHLQ01. The sequence continues at coordinate 27,547 of JAHDCX010000023.1, forward strand.
GGCTTCCCACCAGCCGAGGTCGATCAAGTAGCTCAGCTGCGGACTGTCGAAATAGACCGGCTTCTCGCTGCGAATCAGGTCGAGCGACGACACCAAGCGTTCTTCCGACACGTACAAGGTGTGGTCGCCGCCCGGCCGACGGACGAACGACGCGTTCCTCCAGCGGTTCTCGGTCCGCATCTCCACCACGAACATGTCCGACTCGCGGGCGACGCCGCCCGGACGTACGCAATGGAGCCAGAGGATTTGCTCGTCGTTGCCGTAAGCCTCGTTCCGCGTGTCGACGAACTCGTACGAGTCGATCTCGCAAAGGGAGCCGTTCGTGACTCCGGTCAGATGAATGATCGCTTGGCTGCGGGGCATTGCATGGCTCCTTCGTTGCTTTGCCCTTTCATCGCCAGCCGCTGCCGCTTTCCGTCGCGGTGAAACTCGTTGTGCGGTCCGCACCAACCAACGCCGGCGTACGTTCCGCGGGTCGCTCACCGATCGGCCTCGGTGACCCGATAGAGGAACCATGGACATCGAGTCCGACGTCGAGATCGAAGCGCCTGTCGAGGGATCTCCCGGCGCCGCGGGTTGGATCTTGCGGGGACTCGGGGTCGCAGTCGTCTCAGTTCTCGCCGTTGGGCTGCTTCTGGGCGCCGTCATCTTGATGTGGGCATTCGACTCGCCACCGTCGAACGACGACGCGATCAACATGGTGGGCGCCGTGGTGGTGCTGCCCGTGGTGGGGCTGTTCGTTTGGCAGCTGGGGCGCGCTCGCCAAGTGCAGCGCACGACCGACACCCCTGCCGTCGTGTCGTTCATCATTGGTTCGATCGTCGTGCCCGCGCTCCTCACGATGCCGGTGTGGTCTTCGATGATCCAAGACGAGTTCGCCGATCGTCAGCGGGCGTCCCTACGGGACCGGGCCTGCACCGAGAACATGTCATTGCTCGAGCAAGCTGGGATCGACTTCGACCAGAGTGACCCGTATTCGTCGGAGCTCCGCGAGCACTGTGAAGACGCGATGGTCGGCACGTTCACCGAGCGGCAATGGATCGACCGTCCCTCCTGGGTGCGTGGCCATGCCGAGAGCGTTCGGGCCACGATCGAGACGGGGGACTGGTCGCTGCGCAGCGGACAAGGAGAGGTCGGGTGGTCGGATCGGGAAATGCTCGTGGCCACCAAGGACGACGTCATGATCACGGTGCTGTTCATCTCCGGAGCAGAGAACCTGATCAACTTCGAAACGCTCGTCGGACCGTGCGTCGAGGACCGCTCCGCAACGCTCACCACCGAAGCGATCGCGCTCGCAGGCTGAACAGCGCCGCCGTGGATCTGCACGATCCGATCGATGGTGTCACACCGGCGACGTAGCTTCAGGGTTTCTCGAAGGGTCGCTCCTTCCTCCAATCGATGATGAAGGAAGAGGTCTGATGGCCCTCACGAACGACGACTTTGATCGGCTGCGGCAGCAGCTCGAGATGAAGATCAACAGTGTTAGCGTTGATCACGTGAACATGGCGCAGGCGATCGGCTCGTACGGAGAGCGGTTCTCCGGGGTCGATGCCCGGATCGACGCTGTCGACGCACGCCTGAACGGTGTCGAGTCTCGACTCGACGGAGTCGACTCTCGGCTCAACAGCATGGACCGACGCTTGGATTCGATCGACCTTCGCCTCGATGCGTTGTCGTCCGACATGGACCGACGCTTCACCGAGATGAACCATCGCTTCGGACTGGTCCAGGGCGACATCGCCCGGCTCGATCGGCGCATCGACCTGCTCGACGCCAAGCTCGACTCCCGCTTCAACCTGCAGACCTACCTGATGGCCGCACTCGGCGCGCTCGTGCTCTTCGCCGACCCACTCCGGACGCTGCTCGGCTTCTGACGTCAGCCCGTCGGTGAGGCGGTACCGCCGGTGTTGCCAGCGCAGACTCCGAACTCGGCCTTCGCCTTGCGGGCTGAGGTCGCCACCGATCTCTACCGCCAAGCCTGCGAGTGCTGCCAACTGTCCGCTTGCTCGACGAGCTGGGTGAGGAGCTTGAGTGCCGGCGACCAGTGCTCTTTGCGTGACAGTCGCAGCGTCGATGTCAGACGCCTCAACTAACTTGGGGAAAGGAGGTGTTCGACGTGGTTCCCGAATACGACGAAGCGAAGTTTCGGCAGGCACTTCACCTCGCCGCGTCCCGCATCGCCGATCACCCAAGCGCAGGCGCAACCAAGCTGAACAAGGTTCTGTACTTCTCCGAGTTCTGGCACTACCGCGACACCGGTACAGCGATCTCTGGTGCCGAGTTCGTGCACCGTCGGATGGGGCCCACGCCGTACCGGCTGCTCCCCGTCCGCGCAGCGATGATCGCTGACGGGCTACTCGAGATGGATGTCCGACAGGTCGGTCCCGGGATCGAAGAACACCGACTCGTTCCCGGCAGCACGATGGAGTACGACCTCCTCTCCGACGAAGAGATCGCCCGGATCTCGTCCGTTGCTGATGAGCTCCGCGAGCTGAACGCATCGCAGGTCAGCGACCGATCACATCGCGACGCCGGCTGGCGCACAACCCAAGAAGGGGAGACCATCCCCTACGACGCGGTGTTCATGGACGCGGCCCAAGCGATCACACCAACCGCCCGTGAGCGCATGATCGCAGCCGAAGCGCAATACCTCTAGCTCCACATGCCGCGTCGAGCAGTCGTCGTGTCTGCGGCGCTCGCGGACCAGATATCGGTTGCTCATCCGTTGGAGCGAACCGCAGGCGGCAAACCTTCGGAGTTCGACTTCTGGCAGGGTCCGATCGCCCGCGCAACCGAGAAGTTCGGTCGAGACTTCGATTCGCTGCTGTTCGTGAATGACCCGCGGGTCCGCGTCTTCACCTATCCAGACCCGGTCTTCGGCGCCATCTCCATCCTCGGTGTCCACAACATCGAGACCAACGAGATCGAGCTCGTCGACTACTGGAGCGACCCCGGCTACCGGGCCGCGATCGCCAGCGACCCATCGTGATCAGCGACTGCATCAAGCCACTGCTCTTGCTCGAACTTGACGGTGGCCGGTACCCGATCGAGAGGTTGAGACGAACGCGTCCTCAGTTTTGCGAGCTCATTGATCCGCCTGGGAGAGATCCGGCGGGGCGAATCGCAGTCGCTTGTGATATACCGAAGCTCGGTATATAGTGGCGCATGCGTCTCAACGAGCTTCGTCTCCTGATCCTGGCGGCGATCGCTGAGGAGCCGCTGCACGGCTACGCCGTCGCCGAAGAGATCAAGGTGCTCTCCAACGGCCACTACACCCCTCGGCCCGGAGCGCTCTACCACGCCGTCGACAAGCTGGTCGATGCTCGCCTCGTCGAACTCGACCGGGAAGAAGCGGTCGACGGTCGGGTCCGCCGCTACTACCGACTGACGAGGGCGGGTCGCGAGACGCTGACAGCAGAAGCCGAGCGCCGCGCCGCAACCGCCGCCGCGGCTCTCGGCCGAATCGGCCACATCAACCCGGCGACGTAGAAGGACGAACACGATGAACCGACTGGCAGCCGCACTCGCCCGCAGAATCGTCGAACGAAGCGGCACCGATTCGCGCGTCGAAGAACTCCGCGCCCACCTCGATCAGCGAGAAGCGGACGGCCACCCGCTTTCTCTGCTCGACGTCGGGTCACTGGCGCTCCTCGCCATTCGCTCACCGCGATACCGAGACGCCGCTCGCTCGTTCTTGGCCTCCTACGGCGTCATGATGCTCGCCGCAATCAGCGGTTGGTGGGTCGCATCATGGTCTGGACTGATCGGGTCGACCGAAGCCTTCGTGGCGGAAGTCTTCGCGCTCGAAGAGTTCCGGTTTGCCGGAATCGCCATCCTCGGCCTCTTCGCTGTCGTCGCAGCCCTTGTCGCCACATTCCTTGTCTTTGCAACCCGAACGACGGTGCCTCGGGCATACGGCATGACCGTGCTCTTTGGCCTCGCCCTCGGCGTGTGGGCGGTCGCAAGCGGGGCGATCGCACAAACCGAAGCGGTCATCAGCGACGTGTTCGCGATCGAGGCAGAGATCGATCCGCTGATCGTTGCGCTCTGGTACTCGGCCCTCTCACTGCCGATCATCGGGGGAATCGTGGTCCTTGCGCGCCAATCCTTCGTGAGGGCGTACTCCATGGTCCTGCTCTTCGGAGCCGCGATTGCACTCGCAGTCACCGCGAGTCGAAGCGTCGGCGGCATTGAAGCCGTCATTGGAGAGCTCGCTGGCGTTAAAGATCTTCAGATCAACGTGGTCCGTGCGCTCGCGGCCTATGCGGCCGTCATGTTGCCGGTCACCGCCGCGTTCACAACGCTGACGAAGCTCGCCGGGCGACCGCTGCGCTCAACCACCCGAGCGGTGGACGAAACACCCTCGGCCTGACGAACGTCCTTCGGCCTGCGAGCGGCCTGGCACACGCCGCCCGAGGCACACGCCGCCCGAGGCGCAGGCGCCCGATATTGGCTGAACCTCGCCGAGACAGCCAACCGCCTAATCGCTCGGCGCGATCTGGTAACCGACGCTGCGGACGTTTCGGATTGTGACCGTCATCCCCGGCACCGAGCGGAGCTTCTGTCGGATGCGGTAGACCACGCTCTTCACGATCGGGTCGTGTGCCCCGAGGTCGCTCACTTCCCAGACCTCCTCGACCAGCTCCGTGGTGGGGATGATCCGATCAGCGTTCAACGCCAAGTACTTGACGAACCGGAACTCGAGCGGTGTGAAGTCGATCCGAATGTCGTTGGCGAATGCGCTGTGGCTCTCGAGGACCAACCGGAGGTCGCCGACCTGGAGCTCTCGTTCTGCGGTGTGGGTGCGACGCAGGATGGCGCTCACCCTCAGGAGGAGCTCCTGCACGCTGAACGGCTTCGCCAGGTAGTCGTCTCCGCCCGCTTGGAGCCCGGCGATCACGTCTTCCTGGTCAGAACGAACCGTGAGGAACAGCACCGGTGCCTCGCTGCGGCGCCGAATTCGGCGACACAGGTCGAAACCGTTGGCGTCGGGCAGAAGGACATCGAGGACGACGAGGTCGACCGGATACTCGTCGAACGCCGCCATCGCCTCGGCACCAGTCTGTGCCTCGACGACCTCCATCCCCGCGGTGCGCAGCGCATACGAGGTCAACGCGAGCAACTGCTGCTCGTCGTCGACGACGAGCACGATCGGCGAAGACCCCGTCACACCATCTCCCGGGGGAGTTTGAGAAGGAACGCCGCACCCTTTCCGAGGGACGTGTCGACGGCCACGGTGCCACCATGAAGCGACGCAATCGTCTCGACGATCGTCAACCCAAGACCCGTGCCGCCGGAATGCGATACGAACTGGCGAAACGAACGCTTGCGTTCTTCAGGGCTCATTCCCGCGCCATCATCCCAAACCGAGATCACGATCTCGCGTTCGTTCTGGAATGTCCGCAACGTGACGGTGCCACCGACGGAGGTATGCCGAATCGCGTTCTGCACCAGGTTCGTGATCGCTTGGCGCAGCAGCGCCTCGTCGACCATCGCCAGCGACAGCACCCGCGGGTAGTCGAGCGCGAGTTGTTGGTCTCGGAGTTCGGCGAGGCGACGCATCGACCGCCAGACCTCCTGAACAACGTCGCGGACGTCGGTCGGCGCAAGATGGATCGAGAAGACGCCGGCTTGCAGCCGGGTCTCCGTCAAGATGTTGTCGGCCAAGAGAAGCATTCGGGCGGTCGACTGGTCGATCTCGCCCAAGAACGCACGCTGATCACCAGACAATGGGCCCGGCACCTCCGAGAGCATCATCTCCGTCGTTGCGGTGATGAGCGCCAACGGGGTTTTGATCTCATGAGCCAGAACGGAGTACTGCTCGCTTCTTGTCGCGAGGCGGGTCCGAGCCGAGCTCAGCTCGCGACGCGTTCGATACAGGGCCAGCGCCACGAGGGTGAGCGCAACTCCCAGGGCAATGGCGAGTGCGGTGATCGGAGGCTCCTTTGCCAGCTTCGCTGATCCTGCCACACGGCTCGAGGGCGATGCCCCCTCGCGTCATGGTCGGGGCTTCACCGCGAGAAGCGCATCGGCATGCACCATTGCGAGCACACCGTCACCCTCGCCTGGCAGATCACCAACGCTGTCCCGCGCCAACGAGTGGCTGCGCATCGCCTCCAGCAACGTGCCGTCGTTCAGCTCGACCGTGAACTGTGTTGCGGCGCCGAGGTACTCGATGCGGCGAACCCAACCCGGCGCCTGGATGTGGCGATCCTTCGCAGTGATGTTGCGGTCGTTGGGCGAGTCGAGAGGAGTCAGCGTCACGTCTTCGGGCCGAAGCACGAGGACAAAGTCTTCGTCCAAGCCGCCCGGATCGTGGAGCTGCAGGTGGGTGCCGAGGACCGAGACCGACAGGCCTTCCGAGGATCGCTTGAGTGCACTCGCCCGCAACACATTCGCCTTGCCGATGAAGTCGGCGACGAACAGCGTCGCCGGTCGGCGATAGATCTCGTGAGGCGCACCGACTTGTTCGATCCGGCCCTCGCTCATCACGACGATCCGATCAGACATCGCCATCGCTTCTGTCTGGTCGTGCGTCACGTACACACTCGTGATGCCCAACTGCTGCTGGATGCGCCGCAGTTCCGAGCGCATCTGTTCGCGAAGGCGAGCGTCCAGATTGGAGAGCGGCTCGTCGAAGAGCAGGACCCGCGGACGGATCACGACCGACCGTGCGAGTGCGACCCGCTGCTGCTGGCCACCGGACAATTGCGTCGGGAGCCGCTGCTCGAGTCCAGCGAGATCCATGATCGACATGACCACGCCGACTCGTTCTTCGATCTCGTCCCGTGGGGTCTTCGCAATCCGAAGTCCGTAGGCGATGTTCTCGAACACCGTGAGGTGCGGAAAGAGGGCGTAGCTCTGGAACACCATCGCCATCGGACGCTTGTTCGCGGGCACGTCGTTGATCGGCTCGCCATCGAGCGCCACGACACCGGCCGTGGGCTGTTCGAAACCGGCCAGTATCCGCAACAGGGTGGTCTTTCCGCATCCCGACGGCCCGAGGATCGTCAAGAACTCACCGTCATGGATCTGGAGGTCGATCGACTTCAACGCCTCGTGCCGACCGCGCTTGGTATCGAAGACCTTTTGGACCCCGGACACTTCGACGACGCTCGACTCGACGCTCGTTCGGATCGGAACGCTCGGTGCAGCGGTCATGATGAGCTCCTTTTTGCAAGCGCGTTCGCGTCGGACCGGAACCCGGTCGTCGCCGCAAGCACGCCGATGGCGAACAGAACAACGGTGACGAGGACCACGCTGTAGGCAGCGGCGTTGCCGAAGCGCCCCTGGTCTGCCTCGTTGAGAATCTGCGCAGTCATAATTCGCCATTGCGGCGTGACGAGGAAGATGATCGGCGACAACGACGTCATCGATCGGGCAAAGCTCCAGACGAGACCGGAGAACATCGCCGGCCGGATCAGCGGGAGGATGATCTTGCGAAAGGTCTGGGCTTGAGTCGCACCCAAGCTGATCGACGCCTCCTCGAGCGTGCCCGACAGCTGATTCAGTGCGCCCACGGCCACGCGCACCACGCCGGGCAGGCTGCGGATCGTGAAGGCGAGGACGAGGATGGCTGCGGTGCCCGTCAGTTCCGGGATGAGACCCCCGAGGAGCGGCTCGTTGTACGCCAACAGCAGGCCAATGCCGATGATCGTGCCCGGCACGGCCACACCAAGCACCGAGGCGAAGTCCAACAGGGAACGACCGCGAAAGTCCCGCTGCGTGATCACGAACGCAATGATCAGACCAGCGATCGCCGAGATGGGCGTGGCAATGAGCGCGAGTCGGATCGTGTCAAAGAGTGCTTCACGACCGGCACCTCGGAGCACCAGCAAGATGTTGTCGAACGTCGGGGAGAAGTTGATGTTCCAGACCTTTGTGAACGCCCCGACCACGATGTAGCCGTAGATCAAGACGATCGAGGCAGCGATCACCGTCGCCGACCCGACCAGCGGGAGACGAACGCTTTGCTGCTCGATCGGCTTCGGTTCGCCGACAGGCTTTCCGGTCACCGTGATGTATTCGCGCTTGCGTAGCCAGAAGTACTGGGTGCCAAAGACGAGCAGCGACGGAACCAACAGCATCACGGAGAACACGGCAGCCTTGTCGAGGTTGAATTCGCCAATGATCGCCAAGTAGATCCGGCTTGCGAGCACGTCGTAGCCGCCACCGAGCAGCACCGCGTTGCCGAGGTCGGCGATCGCCGAAACGAACAACAACAGAAACGAGTTGGCGATACCTGGCGCGAGCAGCGGGAGGATCACCGTCCGGAACCGGTAGGTCAGCGTGCCGCCGAGGTCGGTGGCGGCTTCTTCGAGCGCACTGTCGAATGCCTGCAACATCCCGACGAAGTTCAGATACGCGACAGGCATGAACGAGATACTCAAGGCGATCAGCAACCCGTCCAACCCGGTGATGTCATAGCGAAGGCCAAACAGCTCCTTGGAGATCAATCCGCTGCGTCCGAAGAGCGTGAGTACCGACATTGCGACGGCAAACGGCGGAGAGATCACGGGTATCAGCGTGATCAGGTGCAGGGTGCGCTTGAAGCGCACATCGGTCCTGACCTGGACGAGGGCCATGACCAACCCGGCGATCGTCCCGATCACGCCGACCAATGCACCGAGGATCATCGTGTTCCGGATGGTCGAGACGGTCTTGTTCGCCCCGGCAAGGCGGTCCCACTCCGTCTGCCCATCTGCCCCGAGCGAACGGCCGATGATCTCGGCAGTCGGGTAGACGACGAACCCGACGATGATCATGACGGACACGAACGCGGCCAAGCCAAACGCACCTTGGGCTCGTATCCGGCGGATCAACGGGGCGACCGGCGTACGTCGTGGTCGCTGGAGTGTGGTCACAGGTTGCCTTTCATCGAGACGGAGGAGCGAGCGAGAGGGACAGCGCTTCGGAGGGGGACAGCGCTGCCCCTTTGTTCGCGCGGTGCGTCTATTCGGGGGCGTCAGCCCCGCCGCGGACCTCGTTGGCGAACCGCTCCGGGAAGTCGCCAGCTCGAAGATCTTCGGCCAGCTGTGCCGAGTAACCATCGGCCAGCGGAACGTCGCTCAACGCAATCGCTTGTTCTGGGACGGCAGCGTCTGGGTGGGACGGAATCTGGAATGAGTTCACCGTGGCCGCAATCTCTTGTGCCTGTGGAGTCAACGCCCAGTCGACGAAGGCCTTGGCCGCCTCGGGGTGGGCGGCATTCGCGATGATCGAGACCTGGCCGACCTCAAAGCCCGTGCCTTCAGCCGGGAAGGACACGTCGAGGTCGACGCCCGTCTCGAGCTCGAACTTCACGCAGTCGTGGGCAAAGATCACCGACGCCCCAACCTCGCCCTGAGCCGCCATACGGCCGGGGGCCGAACCGCTGCGGGTGTACTGGAAGATGCTGCTGTCGAGTTGCTTCAGGTATTCGAGCGCCGAGTCTTCGCTGCCTCGAAGCGCCACGAGGTTGGCCGCAGCCGTGGCTGCAGTGCCCGACGTCCGTTGGTCGGCCATGGCGATGTTGTCTTCGAACGCCGGATCGAGCAGGTCGTCGTAGGACTGCGGTGCGCTGATGCCGGCGTCTGCGAGGAATTCGGCGTTCGAGCAGAAACCCAACGCACCAACGTAGATGCCGGTCCAGGTTCCGTCGCCCGACTGGAGCTCTGGCGGAATGTCGGCCGCGTTTGGCGAGACGTACGGCTCGATGAAACCGTTCTGCGCTGCCGTCGCCGGACCGAGGCTCGGCCCGCCGAACCACACGTCGAACGACGGGTCATCACCCTCCGCTTCCAAGCGGGCGATCGCTTCCCCGGTGGACAGGCGCACGTACTCGGCGTTCACGCCCGTGGTCTCGGAGAACGCCTCGGTCGCGGCCTCGCACCACTCCTCTTGCGGCGTGCACAAGATGATGAGGTCGTCCTCGAGCACTGGTGCGTCGGACGCAGCGTCGGATGTTGGCTCTTCGGCGTCGTCGTCTACCGACGCGGTGTCGGCGGCCGTCGTATCCGGTGATTGTTCGGCTTCTTCGGTTTGCGTCGCCCCTTCGGTTGCGGTCGGGTCGGACTCGGCATCCGAGCCGCACGCAACGGCGACGAGTGCCAGTGCCGCAATGAGAGATATTTGTCGAAAGCGTCCCATGGGACGTCCTCCCCCTGAGTCGGGATGGGTCGGCGGAACCCGCCCATCGGTTCACGGCTCACGTTCCTCGACAACGCCGACAACATCCATGGCTACCAGGTCGCAGGTGGGTCGCAGGAAAGTCGCGAGACCCCGACGTATGACCACGAATGCGGCGAGTCAGAGGACGTCGCCAGATTCGACATGCGACGTTCGCCGAAGAAGGGTATTCAGATGAGGTCGACCCATGTACTGGTGGTCGAACGCTGTTGGCGGGCACGACCGTGGCTGGCCGTAACGATCGCCGTGTTCAGCGGACTCGCGTTCGTCATATTGATGGTGGCGGCCTGGACGGCGTCAGGAGGAGAGCGGGTGGCCTCTGCCGTGCTCGCCACGGTTGTCGGCCTCGTACTCCCCGCCGCAGTTCTCGCGCTCGCATGTCGCGTCGAGATCGCTGGTGATGAGCTTCGAGCGGGCGTCTGGCCGGTCGCGTCGGTCGCCGTTCCTGTCGCGGCGATCGTCTCGGTACAGGTCATCCGGCGGTCCTCCCCGACGGTGAAGGACTTTGGCGGATACGGAGTGAAGCGACGCGGTGAGGACGTGCTGCTCGGATTCTCGAGCGACCCTGAGTACCCCGAAGTGCGCTACACCACTCCAAACACCGGTCCATCGTGTGCTCATACTGGCCGTCGGACCAAAGGAAGCGATCCTTCGGGCAATCGAGGCATGCGGGCGGTGCCCTCACTCAAGAACGACAGCCCACGCCATGATCTCCAGCTCGGGCAGGTCCTCTCGCCCCAACTCGTTGAGGTAGCCCCACTCCTGGCCGATCATGCACAACCGCTCGCTGGGCAGCTGGGGCAACATCGCGTCGACATGGGCCCGCCGGCCGCGATCGCCTTTGACGGAGCGCAATTCCTTCAGCTCGTCCTTCGTCAACAACGCGAACATGCCCGACGTCCCGCCGACCGAATCGTTGGGCAACAGACGCTTCTCGAGAAGCAGCCGAGACGCGCTGGCCATCGACTGCGGAGCAGAAACATCTCCGTCTTCGAGCAGGGCAGACCCCGTTTGGATGTCTTAGGCGACGAGATCCGCACACGACTCCACTGCGCGGGCGATCTCGGTGAGCGCAGAAACCGTCTCCTTGATCGGACCCGAAGACAAGCTCACCGTCATCGTGATCTGACCGGGATACCCAACCAGCTCGACATGAGACGTCGGATGCGAAAGCCGGCGATCGGTCACTTCGATCGACGGCACGGCAGCCCGGGCTGCCCGAACGATGGACTTCCACTCGGCGTCCAGGTCGTCGGTCCACTCGGCCGTGCCGGCCACCGTCTCCGCCTCGATGCGCTGCATCGCCTCGTCCCAACGCCCACGCATCGACTCGGCCACGAAATACACGTCATGGGACATGGCCCTCTTCTAGCCCAGATAGCCCAACTCGACGCGCCCCGGACCTGACCGCGGGCACTCTCACGATGGCGACGACGACGAAACTGGCGGACTAGCTTTTCGTCATGGGCGGAGTTCAGTGGGTTGTTGATGCAGCCTGGTGTGGATCGGTCGAAGCGAGCCTGCGGGCGGCTCATGATGAATTGATGGACCCGATGCGGTTGGCCGAGCTGCTCGGCCCGCCCGGCGATCTCGAACTTCGTTGCATGTCCTTGCTTGAGATGTTCGAGTTCCTTCCGCCGGAATTTGCATCCGACGAACTCCGGGCGCTGCTCGAAACGGCGCAAGAAGACATTCAATCGAAAGGCGTTCCCACCACCCGCGATGCGGTGATGGCCGTCATGGCGGAGGACTTCGGTACTGGGTCCGTGCTGGACGTCGATCCCAGCTTGGCCGACGATTCGGCGGCCACTGTTCAAGCTGTCGAGCTTGACGCCAACGTGACGGAAGCGCTCTACGGCACCACGACACCTGCGCTTAGCGACGTCCTCGAGAACTCGTCTTGGCATCCAGAAGAGCGCAACACGTGTCGCTACGTGATCGCCCACGACCGGGGCGTGCCGACCGCTGTCGTATTCGCAGGGCTCACGAGCGATCGCTGATAGGTCGGGAGAGACACGTGGCGACATCGCCCGCCCTGCTCAGACGATCCGGAAGCTGGCCAAACCTTCGGCGGGGGCGTCGGTCACGTCGACACTGCTCACCTTCGCCCACGTCGGGCCGCGGCGACACCAGGTGATCAGTTCGTCGATGACGTCGGGCGGACCTTCGGCGACCACCTCGACCGACCCGTCGGGAAGGTTGCGGACGGTGCCCGCAACCCCGATCGACTCGGCGAAGCGGGCACAGTTGGCGCGGTAGCCGACTCCTTGGACCCGACCCCGCACGATCATTCGCACGCGCCTCACCGTCACCCCAACCGCCGAGCGAACGAGATCTCGTTGGCGTCCGGGTCGGTCACGTGAAAGTACCGTTCGCCCCACGGCGCGTCGGCCGGCTCGGCGTGCGGTGTGTAGCCGGCATCGATCAGCGCCGCATGTACGTCGTCCGGGCTGGCGACATGGATGATGATCCGCCCCCACCCCGACGTCGGCGTGTACTCGTTAACCGTTTGCAGGTTCACGAAGGTGCCCCCGCCTGCCTTGAGGGACGTGAAGGCCGCGTCGGGCCCGCCGTAGGCATACGCCAAACCGGCGGCTTCCCAGAAGGCACAGGCGCGGGCCATGTCGGCGGTGTGGAATGTGATCGCATTCAGCCCCGACATGGCGGCTAACCGTAGTGCCGCCATCGGTCCGAACGCGTGGGCCCTGCCTAGGCTTGCGCCGATGTCCGCCGTCGCCGAGTGCCCGATCTGCACCATGCCCGAGCCGCTGCTGGCTGTCGACGGATTCGAATGCGCGACGTGCGGCCACGAGTGGATGACCGACCCCGACCCGGCCGATGCCGCAGGCGAGGTCCGAGACGTCAACGGCAACCTGCTCGCCGACGGCGACGACGTGGTCATCATCAAAGACCTCAAACTCGACGGCAAGGCCGGGGGCATCAAGGTCGGCACCAAGGTGAAGTCGATCCGGCTCATCCCCGGCGACCATCCCATCGACGGCAAAGTCAACGGCCGGGGTGTGCTCATCATGGCCGACAAGGTGAAGAAGGCCTGAGGGCGCGCGTTCTATGGCACTTGGTCGTCTCGCGCTCGTCACCCTCGATTGTCCCGATCCTGTGGCGCTTGCGCGCTTCTATCAGTCGCTGATCGGCGGCGAGATCGACGACAGGGGAGCGGTCGAACACGGGTGGGTGCAGCTCAACACCGGTTCGGGCACCAACGTCGGGTTCCAACGCAATGACACCTTCGTGCCGCCCGACTGGCCCGACGGCGCCCAGCAAGGGCAAGCGCACCTCGACATCGCACCGGACGACTACGACGCGGCGGTCGCGACCGTCGAGGCGCTCGGCGCCCGACGAGCTACGGTCCAACCCAGCCCGGAGCACTGGATCGTCTACTTCGACCCGGCCGGCCACCCCTTCTGCCTCGTCAAGTACCCCTGAGCCTTAGCTCCTGAGCACGTCCCGGCGATGGCCCACTAGTTGGTCTTCGTAACGGCCACGCCCGACACGGTCAGGGTTCCGTCTTCGTTGATCGACGCCAGCGGCCATTCCTCCCCAGTGTCACGGATGGCGACGATCTGGCCATCCGCACAGAACCACTCGCCGACGGGCTCAGTGGTGCCCTCGACGGTCAGCGACGATCCACCGTCGGCGAGCGTGAGCGAAACTTCGGCCTCGGCGCTGCTGTCCGTCTCGACTGACTGCCACGTCCCGTAGAAGTCCGTTTCGAGACATGGCGCGGCCGCAATGACGGGTGCATCGGCCACGACCCCCTCGGGGATCACCTCGATCCGGATTCCCACGCCGTCGTCGCATGGTCCCAACGTGTCGTAGTAGCCGGGCGCCCCGAGCTCAGGGTCGAAGTCGGCGGTGAAGTGGCTTCCGCAGTCATCGGGGTCCGGGACCGGCCACTCGCCGGATTCGAACCGGACCAACAGCTCCTCGACCTCGTCGAACGCCTCCTCGACCGAACGCGGAACGGACGCCCAACCTTCGGGGTCGGCCTCACCAAACACGACGGTCTCGGCCGCGGCGACGCCGTCGGCGTCGAACACGATCTCGATCATGTTGATCGACTCCACCCCGGCCCGGAACACGAAGCCGGGTGGCTTGCGCTCTTCCCACGCGGCCTTCGCTGCGTCGAAGTTTGCTCGAGCCTGGTCGAGGTCCTGCTCGCTGATTTGGGCGATCACGCCAGTCGAGGCCGAGCTTGTTTCGCTCGACCCTCCGCTGTCGTCGCCCGCCACCAACTCATTGGTCGATCCGCACGCGGTCGTCAGAAGTAGGAGGAGAGCGCCAAGCGCCAATCCGAGGGTCGTTCGATGGTGACTCATGCTTCTTTGACGTTCGCACTCGCTCGGTGGTTCCCCATGGATTCGCCTCAACTTTCTCGCTGTTCCGTGTTGTGGAATCAACCCCCAACAACTACAATCGAACACATGTTCGAGGCCGGGAACAGTGCGA
>JAHDCX010000034.1 GCA_020629635.1 Acidimicrobiales bacterium
GTGGGCCGTGACCCAGTTTTGATGATACCTGGTTGGGGGTAATTGGTTTAATGCCGAGTGTGGCCGGTTGGTGTTGTAATCGTTGCGCCAGTCCTCGGTTAAGACCTGAACTTCGAGGAGCGAGTCGAACTGCCATCGGTTCAGGTGTTCGTCTCGTAGTCGTCCGTTGAACGATTCAATCCAGGCGTTTTGCCACGGCGATCCCGGGTCGATGAACATCGCCCCAACCGTGGCTGTGTTACACCAGTCCGCTACGGCGCAGGCAACAAACTCTGGCCCGTTATCAAACCTGACGAACTCCGGCGCTTTACGTTCGATCACGAGCCGTTCCAGAACCGCTACGACTTTTTCTGAGCTGATTGAGTGATCGACCACGATTGCTAAACACTCCCGCGTGTACTCATCAATAATGTTCAATAGTTTGATTTGACGGCCATCGATCGTCCGATCGAACTGGAAATCCATAGCCCAAACAGCATCCGGTTGACACGGTGACAACGCCCCAACAGTAACACCGACCCCAGTAAGGCGTTTCTTACGTCGCTTGGCTGGTACTTGGAGTCCTTCGTCTCGCCAAAGCCGGTGAACCCGCTTACGGTTCACCAGGAAACCTTCAGCCCGCAGCCCGGTATAAGCTCGCCGCCAGCCCCACCGAGGGCGAGCCCGGCTGAACGTTCGCAGCCATTTACGGATTTGTTCCTCATCTGATGGTTTTGGTTTGGGTTGGTGGCGTTGCGTGGATCGATGCTGGCCGACCACTCGACACGCTCGTCGTTGTGATACCCCGAACTCGTTTTCAAGCACCTGAACGGCTTGACGGCGACGGCCCGGGGTCACCATTTTTTCTCGTTAAGATACGTCAACATTTCTTTATCCAAGACAGCTTCAGCCAACAATTTCTTCAACGTAGCGTTCTCGGACTCAAGCTCTTTCAACCGCTTGGCATCATCGGCTTTCATCCCTCCGTATTGTGAGAGCCAACGATGCCAGGTTGACTCGGCAATTTCCAGTTGGCGGCACACATCAACCAGTTCCATACCACCAGCCTGAAGCCGGTGACCCTCCGCCAGTTTCCGGATAATTTCCTCGGGTTTATGTTTCCGTCTTGCCATAACAGGTTCCTTTCCGGCTCTATCCACAATGGACGAGCCAACAGAACCGCACAACACCCGGACCGAATCTATGGGGTCACCTCA